>NNSG01000029.1 GCA_002256485.1 Fidelibacterota bacterium 408169 | reverse complement strand
AAAAAATAGACTCAAAAGCAGTGGGACTGGATATTGGATTGCTGATCGGCAGGTTCTTTATGAATACGGAAGATCTTCATTATGGATATTGGCCGGATGATAAAACTGCCACAGCGCAAAACTTTGCTGAAGCACAGTACCGCCATTCTCAATTGATCATTGACAATGTCCCTGATGGTGTGAGGTCCATTCTGGATGTAGGCAGCGGTTCAGGCAATTTGGCGAAGAAATTAAAAAGCCATGGCTATGAGGATCATACAGATGTGGTCTTTCCCATGTATAAGAATACAGATTTTATTTCGGAGTATGCTGAAAAGAATGAACATGGGAAACCGTTGATCTTATGTGAATATGCCCATGCCATGGGAAATAGCGTGGGGAATCTCGTCGATTATTGGGATACGTTTGAAAAATATGATGTGCTTCAGGGCGGTTTCATCTGGGATTGGGTGGATCAGGTCATTTTGAAAACGGATGAAAATGGAAATGAATATTGGGCATACGGCGGAGATTTTGGAGATGAATATGCAGAAAATGATTCCAACTTTTGTGCCAATGGATTGATCGCTGCTGACAGGACCATTAATCCACACATGCACGAAGTGAAAAAAGTCTATCAGCCCATCAAGTTTGAACAGGATCAACAGCCCGGCTCATTGGTCATTACCAACCAGTATGATTTTATTTCCATGGATCATTTGGATCTGGATTGGCATCTGAAAGCAGATGGGAATGTGGTTCTTTCAGGTGAGATTGGCCGCATTGATCTTGAAGCTGGTGCTGAAAAACGACTGACTCTAAATTTTGGAGGATTCATACCGGAACAGAATACGGAATTTTTTCTAACGGTTAGAGCCAAGACACATGGATCACAGCCCATGATTGTAAAAGGACATGTTGTTGCCTGGGAACAGTTCAAACTGAATTTTAATAATGTTGTTGATGATTCACAGCCTGAATACAACATTCCTTCAGTTGAAAAGTTGGATACGGGAATTAAAATAAGCAGCGAAGATTTTTCAGTATTCTTTGATGGAAATTCCGGACTTATAAGTGATTATTCATTTAAAGATCAGGATCTGATCACGGTACCCATTAGAGACAATTTTTGGAGAGCACCCAACGACAATGACCTTGGGAATGGAATGCCGAAACGTACCGGCATTTGGAGCACGATCCATGAAGATTTGAGTGCTGAAATTTTGAGCGCTAACACTAAAATGAATTTTATTCAAATCGATGTGAATAGAAGTACAGCAGATAAAACCTTATCCATAAAGTCCACTTACAAAGTGTATGGAAATGGAATGATCGATGCGGCCCACCATTATTCCATGAATGATTCTCTGCCGGAAATTCCAAGAGTAGGGATTAAAATGGAATTTCCAGGGAGCTTTGATGAGGTTACATGGTACGGCCGAGGTCCCCATGAATCTTATGTGGATCGAAAAACATCAGCACCAATTGATGTATACACAGGTTCAGTCTGGGACCAATCCTTTAAATATGTTCGTCCCCAGGAAACAGGTAATAAAACCGACGTACGATGGATGGCATTAACAAACAACGACGTAGGCCTTATGATCAAAGGAAGTCCAACGTTTGACGGGAGCGTTCATCAATATCCCTATGATGATCTGGATTATGTTCCGAAAGGACAGAAGCACGGAAAACTTGATCTGAAACCAAAAGATGTGGTGAATTGGATCATCGATATGAAGCAAATGGGAGTGGGCGGTGACAACAGCTGGGGAGCAAAACCCCACGACAAATATATGATATTCCCCGGTGAATATTCTTTTGTCTATAAAATGATCCCCTTCACAAACGGAACTGACCTTATAAATCTCTCAAAATAAGGAGAAAAATCAATGAATAATATTTCTATCATTTCTTTCATTCTGGCGACAGGTGCTGTGGGCTTCTTCACCTACAAGATCGTCCATAGAATGAAAAAGTCTGATAATGCCGCTGAAGAATATTTCACCGGTGGCAGAGCCTTGGCTTGGCCTGTGGTTGCAGGCTCATTGCTGCTGACCAATCTATCCACGGAACAATTAGTAGGGTTGAATGGGGCTGTTTTTGGAGACAAGGCTTTGGTGGGGGTTGCCTGGGAAGCGTTGGCGGCATTTGCCATGATCGCCACAGCGCTGATCTTTTTGCCCAGATATCTCGCCAGCGGATTCACCACGACGCCCGCATTTTTAGAAAAACGGTTTGATAAGACAACACGATCCATGGTTTCCGGACTTTTCCTCTTTGGATATGTCACGGTTCTTCTGCCGGTGGTTTTGTACACGGGTTCATTAGCGCTAATCGGTATGTTTGACCTCAATCTTCCGTTATGGATGGTTGTTGCCACTATAGGAATTCTGGGAAGTTCGTACGCCATTTTTGGTGGCCTGAAATCAGTGGCGGTCAGTGATACACTGAATGGTGTCGGATTATTGATCGGAGGATTGGCCATTCCATTCTTGGCATTGGTCTCATTAGGAGAAGGCTCATTCGTTTCCGGCTTATCAGTTTTAATCAATAACAATCCGGAATATTTAGCAGTCATGACACAAACCAATGTGGACAATAAGGTCGTTTCCGTTCCGTGGCCCACTTTATTGACCGGAATGATGTTCATACAGGTATTTTATTGGTCCACGAATCAGGTGATCGTACAACGGGCCATGGCGGCCAAGAGCTTGGCCGAAGGGCAAAAGGGTGTTTTGTTTGCTTCTGCTATGAAATTAGTGGGACCGATCATGTTGTGTCTTCCGGGGATCATTGCATTGCACATGACAGACTTGACCATTGATAAACAGGATCAGGTTTACGGCGCTATCGTAAGACATGTCCTGCCGGATTGGTCATTGGGATTATTTGCTGCTGTCTTGATGGGTTCCATATTGAGTTCGTTCAATTCAGCATTGAACAGTGCATCCACATTGTTCTCTCTTCAATTTTATAAAGGATATTTGAACAAGGAAGCGTCCGGAGAAGAGATCGTGTCTGTGGGTAAGAAATTCGGTATCGGGCTTGCCATTGCATCCATCATGATCGCACCCATGCTGGCCCAAATGCAGTCCATTTTTGAATATTTACAGAAAGTCAATGGATTATACAGCGTTCCCATTATCGGGATATTTATTTTGGGTATCGGAACAAAACACGTTCCAGCCATTGCTGCGAAAGTGGGAATGTTGGTTGGGATGGGCGCTTACGCCTTTTTCACCTTCGTCAACATTACGGATGTCCATCCATTTTTTGCCAATGGCGATGGCGATCTGCACTGGCTTCACGGTTATTTTATCAGTTTTGTCGGATCAGTGCTTGTGATGCTTTTGATCGGGAAACTTAAACCGAAGACAGCAGAAGAGATCGCCATCAGCGATCAGAGGGACCCGGCCCCTGTGGATATGACACCCTGGGCGTCCGCCAAAAAAGCATCCGTCGCAATCATGGGAACAACTGTATTTATTTATATTGGGTTAACCATTTTGTCCCGATGAAACACAGCATTACACTTTTACTTATTATTCTTCAGTGCCTTTTTTCCCAATCGGCTGGCAGAG
>NNSG01000028.1 GCA_002256485.1 Fidelibacterota bacterium 408169 | reverse complement strand
ACCAATATGCTAGAGCATCAACTGGTGACGCCAGTTCGCCTGAAGCATTAGCGGTTACGCCAACCCATTTCAAGTCATCAGGCGCACCCGTAACTTGTATCTGTAATCCTTCAACAATGGGGTTGGCTCCCATCCCAACTTGTAAACCTGTTTCTTGATCTATCCCGCCTTGTATTGTTTCACCATCAATTAATTGACGATTATCTGTTATATTGAACAAATCCCACACAACTAAACTTGAATCATTCTGCCTGAAACGTACTTCGTAGTCATGGCCAGTTATTTCATGAGGATCAATGACGACGACAGACACGCTTCCATCCGATGATCCGGAGATATGATCTGCATAAAAGAAATGCGAGAAGTCTTTGTTTTCTTCAAATTGAGTTGATATCCCCGGGCGTACACTTATTATTTCTATTTCACTTTCAATTGCTTTTGGTTGAGCAAATTCTGAATAGGCATAAGCCGTCACAGCATAATAATATTCTCTATTGGGAAGCAGGGAGGTATCGTTTTTTAAAACATCCGTATCAATCATCAAATGGTGCTGAAGCCCGATGTCGGAACCATATTGCGTTCTAACATAAACATAGTTTCCATAAGTTTCATCATACACATCGTCCCATATTTCTGTAACACCATCAACAATATCATAGGTTGCAATTCGCTCAATCTCACCTGCGCCATAGGCTGTTTCCAGTTGATAAACATTATACCCTTGGAAAGTATACATTGCATAATTACCCGTTGAATCCTCACCAAATAACGCTTCTGCTGTAAATGATTCTGCTTCATCAGCATTTGTTTCCCAATTTAAAAGAATCGATTCCCGGTAAGATGTTGCTGATACTTGATCCATTATTGATGGTAAATCAGATTTGAAATTTCTGTCAAAGGCTCTCTGGGCTGTAACATCGGCTTTTTTAAGTTCTGTGATGGAATTCAATTCATCCGTCCCTCTGGCAATGATGACAGCAAAAATGACTTCTTGAGAATCTCCCGGCTCCATGGTGAATGGACCGGAACTCATCATAAATCGTCTATCACCGGAAGGGTGATCGTCTGAGTCAACCCAAACACCATCATCTAATCCTGTATTATCATTAGGATCATCAGCATATACAAATTTGGTAATTTCACCCGTTTCACTATTTATGAACGGATCGCCATTGTTGTGATAGCCCTGCATTAGATTATAAACGTCCCACACATCGTTTGGATCTTCCCAGCCCACAGCAGCTCCAATATATTTTACGAATGATGTCATGGGAATGTTTTTATAGTTCGAAATATATTCTCCAAATGCAATAGCAGTGTCTCCGGATGATGGTACTATAGGCCCTTGAAAGAAATCATAACCAATTGCGGGGGGGGGATCTGACCCATAATCTGCATCAGCTCCATCATTGTAGCAAAAGCCTAAACTGAGAGTTGTGTCACAACCGACAAAATCATCACCGGCAGCGCCTAAATCCGGATCATCCCATAAACTAATATAAGCTGAATCAATAGGGACATTCCCTTTGTGAATTATGAGTGCTTTTACAAACATCATGTCAGCACTAATCGTATTATTATCATACCCCCAAATGGACATTTGGACCTCAACACCTAAAGGAAGGGAGTTAAATATTGTGTGTTGAGTTGTATCCAAATCATGCATGACATACCAAATCATCTGGTCTCCCAATATGTCCGGTTTATCTCCTGAATACGGATCATATACACCGTCATTGTTTTTGTCTATCCATGGAGCCCCATGCTCAATAGGCCATTCTAACACATCTGTTGTTATTTGAGCACCGCGATTAATTTTATACAAACGATGTTTGGGGTCGTTTGGATCGCTCCCGGTAGGTCCGGGGGAATATTCAGACCCATATTCAGCCGCCGCAGTTCGAATATCTCCATTCACTTTTCCAGCCAGCCAAATGCCTGAGGCATAATTAATATATGTACTTTCTCCTTTTGGCCATTCCATTCATGAATGTCCAGAAATACGGTGTGAAACAAACATGCCGTTGTTTTCCATGTCTGATCTGATTCTGTTTACATCAAACTGGCCTTGATCATTGATGGTGATATCTGCGGTTTTGGAATTACGAGAATGACCGGATTTAGGAAATATAATTGAACATATAAAAAGCCCAAAAAGAACCCTGTTCACAGTTTTATATATATAGTATAACATAATACCTCATGGTTCACTTTAATAAGATTAATGAGGTTATAAAGTGTAGAAAGAATTTACACGATAATGTATAATTAAAAAAGCTCCTACAAGAGGAGCTTTTTTAATTAATAGTTGTTTTCTAAAATGCTTTAGAAAGCGATCTTCAGTGAGTAAACCATATTGTTATCAAAATAGTCTACAACGGATCGTTGTGCAACTTCCAGCGAAACAACCATGTTTCCAATAGGATAATTGATTCCTGCACCAAATGTCGTTCCAAAATTTGAACCGGCATATTCATCCCAATCGCTTTGATCAATATCTTCAGGTTTTTCATCGTCAACGCTTGCCATAGCTATGGCACCGCCAACCCAAACAGATGAAGCACCAAAGGCGAGATTATATTCACCACCAATGCGGGTCTGATTGTTTGAAAAACTGTTGTTATTGAAGGAAGCCATAAGTGAAAGATTTGGTATCACTTCATAGTTGATTGACATGTTCAATTCAGCTGGCATTTCAAACCCTTCAGAAACAATTTGGAAACTTTCATCCAATGTACCTTCGCCTGTTTCTTCGGGAGTATGTTTCTGTTCAAGGTCTGAACCTGCATATTGCATTTTTGAACCCAGATTGCTCAGCATAACTCCAATTTTAACAGGAAAGTTAGCAAAGCTATACTGAACTCCCATATCCACACCAAACCCGGAGGCAGACGTACGCATAATTCGTTCCTGGACGAATTTAAAATTCACCCCAAAACGCATGCGGTCAGCAAATGCCTTTGACCACGAAGCGCCTACAGTCATAAAATCAGGTGAAAATGTTTCACCTGTTCCTTCTGTGTTTTCTGAAGATGTTCTGACAATATCTCCAAAATCAAACGATTTTATGCTCAAGCCAAACACACCGGTTTTACCGGCATTGGCGACAAGAGCGGCATAGTTTACATCAATGTCCGCAAGATAGGACATATTTGTAAAAACTGTTTCGAATGATTTATCGAAATTGGATGCACCGGCAGGGTTATAATAAAGCGCGTCAACACCGCTAACAGTTGCAAGATTTGCACCGTTTAACGCAATTCCATGAGCTCCTACAGGAACTGATAATTGCATTGCACCTGCTGTGCCTCTCGACTTGATTGTCCCAGCAAAGGCTGTAGCAAGTAACGCACCTGCAACAACTATACTTGTGTATTTTGTTTTCATTGTTTTTCTCCTTTTGCTGCTGTTAATAGACGTCTATGCGTTCTTCAGGTTGAATAACAGCTATCTTTAGTATTTTATTTCCAGCACTTGTTTCAATGTGTGCAATATACATTCCACTGGCAACAGGAATATTGAAGTTATTGGCTAAATCCCATACTTCATATTGCGTTTCATTGTCATGAACAATCTTTCTAACCAATTCACCGGCCAAGTTAAACACACGAATTGTTGCCGTTCCTTCTTCTGGTAGATGCGTGAACGTAACTATTCTTTCCAACGGTGATCGTTCTTCCGGATTGTTTGCAAAATAGGGGTTAGGCCATACATTAATACTTTTAGGATCAAATGCAACCTCACCTGTTTTATAATCTGATGATTTGAGTGTAAAAACATCATTAACAGTATTTGGTTTAGTCGTTGCAATCCTAAAGATTGTCCCTATCTCAGGTGACTCTGCAGAATAATCTGCAGGAGATGTTGCTGTGGTTACATCTCCACCATTCCAAATCATGAATGTTGTACGTGAAAATGTATTCC
>NNSG01000027.1 GCA_002256485.1 Fidelibacterota bacterium 408169 | reverse complement strand
GCTCATGGATGAGAACTGGTTAATTGTAAAATATTTCCAATGGATAATTTTTTCATGGCTTGCCAGGACCGTATCACGGGCATGCCCATTCCGCAATCCCCTGTTTCTATGTGTGCATCAACTTTAATATTTTTCATTTATCTTTGCGTTCTATGTGGCAAAAGATTAGGCTTCTGCGTCATCTCCCATGCAATAATCCATGATTTCAATTATATCCATAACTTTCAATTTTCCATCATTATTTGTGGATTTTACAGCATCTTCAAAACGAGATACTTCATACGGACAGCATACAGCCAATACTTCGGCACCCACTTCGATGGCTTCTTTCACTCGATTTTCCGATAAGCGTTCAGTGGTGTGGTCAGCCACCAAGCCATCCAGCCACATTCCGCCGCCGCCACCGCCACAACAATAGCCTTGTTCTTTGCAACGATACATTTCAGAAAATTCAATTCCAGGAATCGCATTTAACAATTTCCGTGGTGCATCATATTCTCCGTTATGACGACCCAAATAACATGGATCATGAAAAGTCACTTTCTTGGGAAAGGGTCGCTTCATGAGTTTGGATATAGTATCAATTTGTTCAGCCAAAAATTGAGTATAATGTTGAAGATTATATTCACTCCCCGTCACAGCTGGATAGAATTTCTTAAACGCATTGAATGCGTGTGGATCGCTTACCACCAATTTATTATGGTCATATTTATCAAATTGCGCACCGTTATGTTCTGCTAATTCTTCGAATAATCCCGTTTCACCCACCAATCTTTGGGAATCACCATCACATTTTTCTTCTTTCCCTAATATACCAAAATCAACATTGAGACGGTTAAAAACGCGTACCATAGATTTTGCTGCATCATTTCCACGACCATGGAATGAAAAATAATCACTCACATACCATAAAACATCAACAGGTTGGGGGTCATTTTCTTTGGTTAAATCGCGAACCGGTTCATCAAATTTCTTTAGCCATTTCACGCGTTTCCGTGCCGAATCTCCCATGGGGTTTCCATATTCTGCTACATTTTGGAGCATATCTTGAAGTTCAGCTGGAACATGTCCATTTAACACAGCTTGTTCCCGTGCAGCAGGCATAATTTTCATCATATCTACTTCTTTGGGGCAAACTCGTAAACAATTGGAACAGGTTGTGCACATCCACAAATCGTCATGAGTGAATAAATCCATGCCAGTTTGCAATTTTCTAAAAATCTTCCGTGGACCATAACTACCCACATTATCTACAGGACAAACACCGATACACTGGGCACATTGGTAACACCAATTCATGGATTCTCCACCGGGCAGTTCCCGAACTTTTTCCAATCCAGTAATATCGTATTCCGTAATTTCCCGCGGTTCATACATTTTATTCCATTCACCGGAAATATCAATCCCATCGATAACGACATTATCTTTTTGAATCCATTTTTCGTATTTATGTTCAGACATACTTAATTCATCTCCATTTTGTAAACGCCCAAAACTCTTTGGGCTAATTCTGATAATTCGGGTAAAATTCTATTGAATTCTTGAGAAAGTTTGACACGGAAAACGGTATACATATAAACGGCATACACACATGCGAGAAAAACATCTGTCCCAAATAATCCTTTTCCAGAATCGGAAAACCCAATACTATGCCCTACTGCATTTACCAACGCTAATGATTGCCCCACCTTCCCATATATTTCTCCATCTGTTTGCCCAGATAGGTCCACACCTTCTTGAACAATTAATGGCAGTGAACCGGTTCCTGTTTTCGAATCCCAAATCCAATTGGTCCATAACCAATATTTTTTCGGATTGGAAAAATGCAGTAATTCACTGGCAAAATTCACTCGCATCGGACCATCTAATTTGTCCACTGAATCAATGAATCTATTAAAGCGTAGATCAATGTTATCATCGCTATATAACAAATCGGTTATGGATTGTTGAAGCGATTCAAATCCGTTGGCTTTTAAAATGCGATTCGCTTTCCGTTTTATGGAAAAGATCGAACCGACCAATTGTCGGAATTCATCTTCTGTCAAATCAGAAATATGGTCTTCTGATAATAAATCAGAAAATAATTTGGCCTTTTTTTCCAACTTTAGGCCAATATCTTCTAATTCAGTAGAAGTGGCCAATTTGGTAGCTTCTTTCATGAATTCCATGGCAGCTTCCGAATCCACCACATCTTGAACATTGATTTCGTCGTAAAGCATTTAGGCAGACTGTAGTTCAGATTTCCTTAAAAACGCGCACGCTTTCATTACCGCGGCACCGCCCATGGAAATGGAGTCTTCCAAATCAGCTGGTCCAGCAGCCGCACCGGCAACAAATATACCCTGTACTTTTGTTTGAACCGTATTTAACGCACCACCCGTTGTTTCAATAAATCCGTGGGACTCAAGGGGAATTTTAAATGTATCCGCCATTTGGGTGGTTCCTTCACTGGGTTCCATCCCAACAGATAATACCACCATGTCCATGGGAATTTCCATTGGGCGACCCATGGTTGTATCTTCACCCTTCACCAAGAGTTTGTCACCGCGTTTCGTGATTTCAGTCACAATACCACGAATATAATTCACATTCTTTTCTTCTTGAGCTTTCCAATAAATTTCATCTTCCCAGAAACCATACATACGCATATCAATATAAAAAATAAATACACGCGTTTCGGGCAATATATCTCTCACTTCGATTGCCTGTTTGGATGCAATTCCGCAACACACTTTTGAACACCATTGATTTCCAATTTGGCGATCACGGCTTCCTACACATTGGATAAAACAAATTTGCTCCGGTTTTTTTCCAGTGGATGGAACAACAAAATTATCTTCTTTCAACATTTTTTCTGCATCCACCAAAGTGATAACATCATCATGTTCATAATAACCATACATTTGCGTTTCTTTACCCGGATCAAAATGCTGGAATCCTGTAGAAACAATTACAGACCCAACATCCACTATTTCTTCGCTGGACCCATTTTTCAATGTAACCTTAAAATTGGGTGCATCGCCTTCGGACCCAACCACAGATGTATTCAACCGAATGTCCACCAATGGATTATCCGTAATATCGCTTATCATTTCGCCAATGGCATCTTCGGCGCTTCTCATATCCGGCGTCAACGCTGCATAATGAGCAGAAATGGGGTTCCCTCCCAACACATCAGATTTATCCACCAAAATGGCATGATATCCAAGGTCTGCAATTCCACGTGTGGCTTCCAATCCAGCGGGGCCACCTCCAATGACTAAAATTGGTTTAGTTGACATCTGCGTCCTCCCAGGTCATAAAATCAAGTTCGCCACTTTCGATTCGTTCGGCAATGGCTTCAAATTCACCCCACGCTTTGGCGTGGTCAATACCCATCTTTTCAAGGACAGGTTTATTATCTACACCGTGCCAGTGTAACTGACACACATTATACGGATGAGCTCCCATGGATAATGCTGCAAATTGCGCATCAGACATAACGGGGATTCCCACATTTCGCCCATGGGCTTGGGCTGCAAATTGACTTTTATCCAACGTGGTAACACAACCCGTGTCATGGGTTAGTGTTATATCTGGATCTGCTTCTTCTTTCATCCGTTCAATTTTTCGTATCGTGGAAAAGGATCGTGAAAAATCACGACTCACCAAAATATGGCGAAACCCAAATCCGCAGCAATCATGCCAAGTGGAATAATCAGCCGCATTCGCACCCAAAGCTTCCACCAATCCTGTTACAATGGCTGTTCTCTGACCATCGTATAATTCCCGATCATAAATCGCATCTTCCACTACCAGTTTATGGTAATGGCAGGCAGGATGAACTGTAATCGTCAAATTACTGAAATCTAACACTTGTCGTTCTGCGATGCGATGGCGCATAGCATGAACCCATTCTGAATAATGAACAATTTCTTCCGGGAAAACGAATGGCATTTTCAATCGATCCATGATACGACGAACTTGATCTCGCAACTCCGGATGATGAATAATTTCTTCTCGTGTCTCTTTATAATGCCCAAAACTGGTGCCACAATGAATGAGTGGAAAATATCCATCCAATTTAGCTTGTGCAAAATTTCTCACAGCAATAGCCGCTTGAGCGGCAGAATTGGACGTAGATGATGCATAATAATTCCAAGCTGTGCAGGACGATTGATCTTTCGGATCAAAATAATCCAATCCAAATTGACGATGTA
>NNSG01000026.1 GCA_002256485.1 Fidelibacterota bacterium 408169 | reverse complement strand
TCGCCCCATACTTATGGTCTGTATTTAAGTTAAGTCCTGATTTATCTTATGTATCTGCCATGCCTATTACAATAAAACTACATATAGTTGGTGCGTTCTCAATCATTCTATTATTCCCATATACAAGATTGGTACACATTTTAGTATTACCAAATCCTTATTTATGGCGAAAACCGCAATTAGCTCGATGGTATTGGGATAGAAAAAAAATTCGCACTACTGAAAATAATTCTTAATTAAAACTAAATACGGAGTACCAAATGGCTAACGGAAACAATAAAAGACAAACACCCGAATTACTTGATTTTAGTAAAGAACGTATTCGCGTTTTGCATTTCACTTGGATCGCATTTTTTATCACATTTTACGTTTGGTTTAATATGGCGCCATTGGCGACCACCATGTTGAAAAATGTCAATTGGTTGACCAAAGAACATTTAAAAGTATTGGCCATAAGTAATGTGGCGCTAACAATTCCAGCACGGATAATTATTGGCGCTCTAATTGACCGTTATGGGCCAAGAATTGTTTTTTCTGGATTAATGGTCATTATGGCAATACCGGCTTGGCTATTTGCCTTAGGCAATTCATTCACTCAGTTATTAATCTCAAGATTAATATTAGGTTCAATTGGTGCCGGCTTTGTTGTCGGTATTAAAATGGTTGCAAATTGGTTTCCACCAAAAATGATTGGCAGAGCAGAAGGGTTTTACGCCGGTTGGGGAAATTTTGGTTCCGCATGGGCAGCCATGACTTTACCATGGATAGCAATACATGTTTTCCAGGAATGGTTAGGATTGGATGGCGATGCTTGGAGATATGCATTAATTCTAAATGCAGCTGTATCATTTATATATGGAATCATGTACTATTTTCTTGTAAAAGATCATGCTGTTGACAAACCAATCCCTAAAACGAAAAAAACAGAACCGATGATGGTTACATCTTATGTGGATTTATTTCAATATTTGCTTTGGTCATTCCCTTTAGTTGGAGCCATGGGAGTATTGGCATGGAGAATAGGAAATATCAATGTCAATGGTGTTCCACTCATTTCGTCGGATATTTTAACTATGGTGTATGGTATTCTTACTTTTATTTATTTAGGGCATGTGTTCAAAACATTGCAAATCAACCTGCCATATTTAAAAAAGGGAGTTCCTGAAAATGAAAAATATCATTGGTCCAGTGTGGCAGCATTGAACAGTACATATTTTGCAAATTTTGGTGCTGAATTAGCAGTGGTATCCATGCTTCCAATGTTTTTTGAAACAACATTTTCCATGATAAAAAATTCTGATGGTAATTTAATCATGACAGCAACTTTGGCCGGCGTTATTGCTTCTTCATTTGCATTTGTAAATTTGTTTGCACGACCATTAGGTGGATTGATTTCCGACACAATGAAAAACAGAAAAAAAACAATGCTCATTTATATGATGGGTATTGCTTTGGGCTTTTTAGGAATGGCTCACATTGGAGAATGGGGACCTGTGGTAAATGGCGTTCAAACTGTGGTCCCAATGTTTGATGGAGTCTCTTGGCTTGTTTTGTCTATCATTATTACAATTATTTGTTCAATATTTGTACAGGGAGCTGAAGGCGCAACTTTTGCAGTCATACCCATGATTAATAGAAAAATGACTGGCCAGATTGCCGGAATGGCAGGTGCTTATGGAAATGTTGGTGCAGTTATCTATCTAGTCATTTATTCAATCGTAGATGCAAAAACATTTTTCTTCATTATTGCTGGTGGTGCATTTTTAAGCTTTTTCTACTGCTGGATTTTCCTGGAAGAACCAAAAGGATCTTTTGACGAAGAATAATAAACCAATAAAGGATAAAGGATAAATAGTATGAGTAAAGTTGATTTAAAAGAATGGGATGTGGAAAACCAAGAATTCTGGGATTCTACAGGACAAGCAATAGCAACAAGAAACCTGTGGATTTCAATTCCAAGTTTATTGGTTGGATTTTCAGTATGGCTGATGTGGGGGATAATTACCGTTCAGATGAAAAATCTCGGATTTCCCTTTTCACAAACAGAGTTATTTACATTAACAGCTATTGCAGGATTAACCGGAGCAACATTACGGATCCCAAGTTCATTTTTCATACGATTGGCTGGTGGTAGAAATACCATATTTTTTACTACGGCTCTACTTATGATACCTGCATTTGGTGCAGGTGTATTTTTGCAAGATAAAGCAACGCCCCTATGGGTCTTTCAAATATTGGCCTTTTTGTCTGGGTTCGGAGGCGGAAATTTTGCTTCGTCTATGAGCAATATCAGTTTTTTCTTTCCTAAACGGATGCAAGGTTACGCCCTGGGAATGAATGCCGGATTGGGAAATTTTGGTGTAACCACCATGCAAATTTTGATCCCTCTAGTGATGACCTTTCCTATGTTAGGTGCATTCAGTGGTGGTTCCATGATTCTAAAAAGTAATAGTGGAACCATTTTTAAACGGATTGCTGCCGGTTCTGAAACGTGGCTGGCAAATGCAGGCTGGGTATGGATGCTTTGGCTCGTTCCTTTGGCTTATTTTGGTTGGAGAAGATTGAACAATATAACCACCGATGCTGTTACGCCGGGGCTGAAAAGTCCACTGGTTTCCTTTGGCCGTATTTCATGGTTATTGCTCATTGGATTTACAACCGCTGCTGTGGGACTGTATTTTATTTTAGCATTCAAAACATTGACTTGGGTAAAATGGATTGTTTTACCTGCTGTGATTGCAGCAACCGTCTATTTGATGAAATCGCTCTCACCGGGAGAAATAAAGAAAAATCTGGAACGGCAATTCAAGATATTTGACAATAAACATACCTGGGTCATGACCATTATTTATACCATGACTTTTGGTTCGTTCATTGGGTTTTCGGCAGCAGTTGGCTTATCCATTAAATTTATTTTTGGTGTTAAGCATATTCTTGGGGCAGATGGTGTTTGGCAGCATGTAGCGAATCCTGAGGGACCTGCTACATTTATGTTTGCTTGGGTCGGTGCATTTATTGGTGCATTGATTCGTCCAATTGGTGGAAAAATTTCAGATAAGGTTGGTGGTGCGATTGTTACACAAATAGTAGCAATAGTGATGGTGTTGTCTGCTATAGGTGTGGGATATTATTCAAAATTGGCTTATCAGTCAGCCACACCGCAAGACTTTTTCATGCCGTTTTTTGTGCTACTTGTGATTTTGTTCACAGCAACAGGAATAGGAAACGGTTCCACATTCAGAACTATTTCAATGGTTTTTAATGAAGAACAGGCTGGTCCGGTTTTGGGATGGACTTCTGCCGTTGCAGCTTATGGTGCATTCTTAATTCCCAAGGTCATTGGTGAAAATATGAAATTGGGAACACCAGAAGTAGCCATGTATGGTTTTGCTGTTTTCTATGCAGTTTGTGCTGTATTGAATTATTGGTATTATTTGGGACCCAAAGCAGATTATAAAAATCCATAATATGAATTTGGAGAAAATCAACTATATCGATTTAGCATTGAAATAGTCAATGCAATCCAAAATATAGGAAAAATATGATAAAAGAAAAAACAGTAGGCGAAATAGTTTCCGATAATATTGGAACAGCAAATGTATTCAAAAAATACGGCTTGGATTTTTGTTGTGGTGGTGGAGAAAAACTCGAAGCGGCGTGCAGAAACAAAGGTGCCAATTTTGATGAAATTGTGACCGAATTAGAATTAGTCTTGAATGATGATAAATCAACGAGAAATTATCAATCCATGCAATTAGATGATTTGGTAAATCATATTTTTGAGACTCATCATAAATACATTTACGAAAATGGTCCTATTACGATTGAATTTATCAATAAAGTGGCTCGGGTTCATGGTAAACGCCATCCTGAAACAGTCGAAGTGGCAAAGCTATATAATGTCCTTTTAGCTGAATTGCAGCAACACATGATGAAAGAAGAACAAATTCTTTTCCCTCACATCAAGCAAATGGTTAATTCATCTTCTTCTCATGACGCTTTTGTAAATGGACCTATATCGGTGATGATAGCCGAACATGATTCAGCTGGTGATATATTGAAAAAAATGAGTGAACTTTCTAGTGGATACAGAACACCTGCAGATGGATGCAACACTTATCGTGCTGCTTATGCAAATTTAAAGGCTTTGGAAGATGATATTCATATGCACATTCATTTGGAGAACAATATCTTATTTCCCAAAGCATTGGAATTGGAAGAAAGTTTGTTGGGTTAAAAAGATATATGCAAATGCAACTTAAACTCGTTACGCTTTTAATCTTTGG
>NNSG01000025.1 GCA_002256485.1 Fidelibacterota bacterium 408169 | reverse complement strand
GGACGTATTGAATTAGATATGTTCGTAACACATCCAATCTGCGATGCTGCCAGAAATTTGGCTCCTATCTGGGGACGAAATTTTGATTACCCCTGCCAAATATTATATTTACCCCAAAATCCAAACTCTAGTTACTCCGTTCAATATTTAAAAGAAGAATATGAAAGAATCCAAAGTATCATCGAAAAAGTTTCGGGTAATAAAATAACAGACGATGCTTTAAGGAATTCTATTGCCATATTTAATACGAATCGTGCCTTACTCCGAAAATTATATGATATAAAAAGGGAAAAGCCCTGGCTCATTACAATCAATGAAGCCTATACCCTTGTTGCAATAGGAGGTATGATTCCGCGGGAAGAGCATAACGAAATCCTCGAAACAGTTATTCCTCTGATTGAAAAAAGAACGGCTCGTAAACAAGACCGTATTCGCGTTGTCTTCGAGGGAGGCTTTTGTGAACAACCACCATTGGATATGCTCCGGACTGTCGGCCGTTCATGCTATGTGGTAGATGATGATTTATTGATAGGGCTTCGATATTTACTGGAGGACGTTGATGTAGGCAATGATCCATTAAATGCCATGGCAGAAGCCTATATCCATAAATCTACTTATAGTCCTGTACAGCACGACCTTCGTAAACCGAAAGAAAAAATGTTAAGAGATCGTGTCAAAAATGCAGAGGCAGAAGCAGTGATCATCACAGCGGCTAAAATGTGTGAGCCTGGATTGGAAGAACAGGTAACATACACCCAAGAATTGGAAAAAGACGATACTCCTTATTTTGTGAGTGAATTTGAAGAAAATATGACCAGTTTTGATCATTTAGAGATTCAACTGGAAACATTTGTCGAAAACTTAATGTTTGATTGAGGTAAAAAATGAATGAAATAAAAAATAAAGAAATGGTTGGCCGTGGTACTCGGGAAGGGGCGGCGCTATTTAGAGATTGGTTTCAGGACTTGACTGACAAAGCAGAGAAAGGGGAAACTGCAGCCTATGTGTTTGTCATGGGAAGCATAGCAGAAATTCTCCGTGTTTTTGATTTGCCTATGGTGTTTCCTGAAATTCATTCATTGCAAACGGCGGTTCGTCATGTGGCGGATGACTATTTAAATGTGGCTGAAGATTATGGTTATTCCCCGGATATTTGCGGATACGTAAAGGCTGATTTCGCCATGCAAATGCAGAATGGGAAACATCCCATGGGACAGATTCCAAAACCGGGCATCGCTGTATTGACAAATGCCTGCAACACTTACCTGAAATGGGGTGAAATCTGGGAACGCATTTATGAAATTCCCATGGTATCTATAGATGTGCCAGCAACTCGAGAAGCTGGTACAAGAACCTGGCCTGGAGATAAACAATTTGAGCGGGAAAAGAAATATGTAAAAACTCAATTAAAAGAATTGATTGAAATCTGTGAAAAAATGACAGGAAAGAAATTTGATATTGACAAACTTCGGGAAATTTTAGGGCACGTCAATACCATGAGTACCGGTTGGAAACGGGTTATGGAATTGAATCAAAGTCGACCGTCACTCTTTAATGCATTAACAGACGGAACAGTTTATTTGGGCATGTCCAATGTATTTCGAGGTACACCAGAAGGTGCTGAATTCTTTACCAAGCTTGTGGAAGAAATGGAATATATGTCGGCTAATGGAATTGGAACACTTACAGATGAAAAATATCGATTAAGTTTCATTGGTGTCCCCTGCTATCCCATTTTTCGTCGATTCAATGAAATGTTTACCGAATGGGGTGGTGCTTTTGTTATGTCCACATACTTATGGTTTGCTTCTGGTGGAACGAATTTGGGCGTACAATATGATTTAGACGATCCTATGGATTCTTTGGCAGAAGGCGTGCTTATTAGTGTTCGCGATGCAATGGATTCCATGTTCCACCCAGAACTAACTGTTCTTGATAAAACATATGATTATAATATTGATGGAGTGGTATATCATCCAATCAAAAGCTGCAGGACTACATCAGCCGGTATGGCTGATAATCGCCGAGCCTTAATGGAAAGAAGCGATTTGCCCAGTCTATTCATTGAATCGGATATGATGGATTCAAGAGTTGTGGGAGAAGCGCAAATGAAAAACAGAATCGACGCTTTTTTCGAAGGTCTGGCATCCCGTAAAGCAAAAGAAGCAATAGGAGCATAGCATGGCATTATCAGCAGGCGTGGATGTAGGCTCCACGCAAACGAAAGCAGTGATTATAAATGAAGGATTGGAAATCGTTGGAAGATCCTTAATCGATACAGGTGCCAATGTCGTTCAGGCTGCAGAGAAAGCATATTTGAATGCCTTGAATGACAGCGGACGGAGAGAAGAAGAAGTGGCTTATGTCATTGGAACAGGATATGGGCGATATAAAGTGACTTTTGGTGATACACAGGTGACAGAGATCAGCTGCCACGGACGAGGTGCTGTACACATGTTTCCTGATACGAGAACCGTTCTAGATATGGGTGGACAAGATACAAAAGCCATTGCTGTAAGTGAAACAGGCGAAATAGTGGATTTTTGCATGAATGATAAATGCGCTGCGGGAACGGGGCGTTTTTTGGGTGCTGCTTCTATGGCATTGGATATACCTTTAGATGAATTGGGTTCAACAGCTTTGAAATCGGAAAAGCCGGTAAAGATCAGTACAACTTGTACTGTTTTTGCTGAATCAGAGGTGCTCTCATGGCTTGGAAAAGGGAAGAAAATTGAAGACATTCTATTGGGAGTCCATAAATCAATTTCATCCCGATCCATTTCATTATTGCGCCGAGTAGGATTAAATCAACAAATAACATTTACTGGGGGAGTTGCAAAAAATATTGGCATGGTGGAAGTCTTGAATGAAAATATTGGTAAGGAATTGAATGTCAGTAACGAATCTCATTTTATGGGAGCTTTAGGTGCGGCTCTTTTTGCCATGGATCATATTAAAACCAGCCGTATTCCAGCAGGAGGTCAAGCATGAGTTATGTCATTGGTGTAGATGTAGGATCTACTTATACAAAAGCAGTCATTCTTTCTCCGGAAAAAGAAGTGGTTGGGCACGCCATGACCTCAACCGGTTTTAAATTAGATAAAGCTTCGGAAAAGGTGTTTGATAAAATACTGAAAGATTCGGGATTGACTAAAGATGAAATTGGGTATGCAATCTCTACAGGTTACGGCCGGCACATGGTCCCCTATCGTGATATTACCGTTACAGATTTAACGGCTACCGCCCGCGGATCTAATTATTTTTTTCCAGGCACACGTACTGTATTAGATATTGGTGGACAAACAATGAAGGCGAGTCGCCTTGATGAAAACATTAAGGTTAAATCATTTCGACTAAATGACAAGTGTGCTGCTGGAACGGGAGCCTTCTTGGAAAAAACAGCTCGCTATATGGGTTATGAAACAGAAGAGATAGGACCATTGGTTCAAACATCAAAAGAAGATGTTCCTATTTCCGGAGTTTGTGCGGTATTTGCAGAATCAGAAGTGATCAACCAATTGTCTCTTGGGTCTGCACCATCCGATATTATGCATGGCGCTATGTCTTCGCTCGTAAAAAGAGCCATACAATTATTAAAACGTGTGAAAATGGAATCCCAGATCACACTCACGGGCGGCATCATGCGCTTTAAAACAATGATCGATGTTTTGACAGAAAATGTTGAAGAAAAAATTAATGTGCCCCAAGGTGACATGGTGCAATTCACAACAGCATTGGGCGCTGCAACATTGGCGCTTCAGCGTTTAGAAAAAATTAAGGCTGAAGCATGACCGAACTCTGTGGTGTAGCCGTTTCGTCCCGGGATGAACAATTAATAACGGATGGCTGGAGTAAACAATTTACCTGTGGTGAGCCACGCTTAACTGAGTCCTGTGAATTGTTTAAAGAAATGGGTAGAGAAATCCACCTGGAAACAATGGAAAAAAATGACCAACCATTAGGTGCTAAATGTGACGCTTGCTTTGAGTCATGCGGTGACGAAATGAAAACAATCTGGACTCGTCCAAATAAATGATGTGATGGCGGAAATGAAAATATATTCCAGTTCACTTCAGCTGCCTGAATATGCTGTGAATATGGCTGTTTTACTGAAAACAAATGCAACCAAATTTTCTGACTATCCTATTTTCCAAGATGTCCAAAATGATACGCCTACTCTGCTAACATGGAATGATTTTTATTCTCGAGTAAAAGCTATTCAAAGTTGGCTATTGTCAAACGGATTTAAACAAGGTGACAAAATGGCCTTCCTTTCCAAAAACTGCCAAGAAATGCTGGAGATTGAACTTGCTGTCATGGCATTGGGCGGTATTTCTGTCCCTATTTTTTCCGGATATCCACCTGACCAAGCCGATAGATTATTAGAATTTTGCGAACCCACTTTCGTAGCTATTTCTGATCACGATCAATTTTTAAAAATTAAATCTCCAGATAATGTAAAGAAGATAATTCATTTTTCAAGTATGGAAGATGACAGTCGAAATAACCTTATCCCCTTTTCAGATTTGATTACTCATGATTCACTATCCAATGATATTATGGGGTTAGATATTCATCCGGAGACTGTTTCATTAATGATGTATACATCCGGTACAATGGGTTTACCAAAATGTGTACAATTAACCCATAAAAATATTCTTTCCCAGCAAGCAGCCATGAAAGTATTGTGGGATTTAAATCACACTGATCGATTTTTATCTTACCTTCCGTGGCATCATAGCTTTGGCGGTATATTTGAAAAATTTGCCGCAATCGTCAATGGGGCAGTTTTATCTCTCGAACATGGGTATGG
>NNSG01000024.1 GCA_002256485.1 Fidelibacterota bacterium 408169 | reverse complement strand
AAAACTTTATTAAAAGAACAAAATGGCAGAGTTAGAAAGACTGAAAATGCATTATCAGCAATCACAGCAATCGGCGGTGTATTGAGTGTAGTCTTTTCAGGGTTTATAGCTTGGCTGTTTAAGGGGAGAATATGATTTGGATAAAAGGTCAAAGAACGATTGTATTAAGTATTGTAGCGGGATTGATAGCGGTACTCTTGCAGGCTGACTATCAAGGTATTTTTGATTTATCTCCATTGTTAAAGTTATTAATGCAGTTTGGGCTTACAATATTAATGCCGTTGATTCCTATTTATTTAAGAAAAGGGATTGATAATGCACTCACAGATGGGCAAAAATAATGCCTCGATTTGGTAAAGGCAGTTTATTTCAGTTACAATCGGTTCATCCTGATTTGCAGGAATTATTCAAAGAAGTGGTTAAGCATTTTGATTGTTCTGTTATAGAAGGATTCAGGGGGAAGGAAAAACAGGATCGAGCTTACAATGAAGGAAAGACTAAAGTCAAATTCCCCAAAGGGAAACATAATCAAATTCCTTCTGAAGCTATTGATGTTTCTCCCTATCCGATAGATTGGGATGACAAGGAAAGATTTTATTATTTTGCAGGGTTTGTTATGGGTGTTGCTTCTCAAATGGACTTTAAGATTCGTTGGGGTGGTGATTGGAATAATGACACACAAGTCAAAGATACAAGGTTCAAGGATTTGGTTCATTATGAAATTTATTAAGGAAAATATATGCGAAAAAACAGGAGGGGTATTATTATACCGGATCAACATTTTCCGATCCATGATGAGAAGGCGGTCAATGTTGTTTTAAAAGCGATAGATTTAGTAAAACCTGACACATTGATTAATCTCGGTGATGTTGGGGAGTGGGAGAGTGTTTCAGCCTGGAAGTATAAAGGAAAGAAACTCCCTCCTTTGGAGTATCAACTCCCATTTATTGACAATGAAATTGAAGCGGTGAATCAAGGGTTAGACCTTTTTGATGAATTTAAGATTGAGCATAAATATATGTTAGCCGGTAACCATGATGAGTGGTTGGATAAATTTGTTGAAAAACATCCCTACATGAAAGATTACACATTTAGAAAAGCCTGTAGGATTGATGAAAGGGGTTACAAATATCTACCCTATAATAAACCGTTAAAAATTGGAAAGGTGTGTTTTATTCATGGTGCTTTTACAAATGTATATCATGCAAAGAAACATTTGGAGGCGTATGGAATGTCGGTTGTATACGGACACACACACGATATACAGAGGCATACGCTTACAAAGTTGGGTGGGACTATCGGTTCTTGGTCAATGGGATGTATAAAAGATATGTCGAGAGAACAAAATGTCTGGTTAAGGGGAAGGCTTCATAATTGGCAGCATGGATTTGGTATTATAGATTGGTTTGAAAATGGTGATTTTAAATTAGAGGTTGTAGAAATTATAAACGGAAAAACAACAGTTTGGGGAAAAAGGATTGAATCATAATCTTTTTCAAAGAGCAATGAATAATGAATTTGATGAAATGGATATATTTCAAACGGTTGCTCGTATACGAGTAATTGCGGATGAAATTAAAATACTGGATATAATTGATCCATCTTCCAGGACAATGAATTTATTAGCCGAACTCTTATGGAGGGTGAAAAAATTAGAAATAGAGCCGTTTGATCTTTCTACTGTATACGGAGGTGAAGCATGATCTGGAAAAAAGAATGTGCTAACTACTATAATGGTGATTGCTTGGGTGTGTGTATAAATAAAGATTTATCCCAGTACATTGATAAAAATATGGTCGGTAAATGTACTGTTAATAAAAAACCATGTGAATATTTTGAAAAAATTGTAAATCAGGGAAGAATTACGATTGTTTATAAGACTTAAGATATTAAAAACGAGGCTAAATAATAGCGAAATAAAGCGATTTAAGGCGGTTTTAAGGCGATAAGATGAATTTATCATGGTAACTATCGAAATATAGGAATAATTATGTCAACATATTTTCAAGCATACTGCAATATAAACACTGATTTAATCGGTGTACTTCCAAGTTTGGAAGGTTACGATCAAAAACATTTAATCACCGATTGGACTGTTGATTCCGGGGCACGTTACAGAGCTGATTCAAGCGGTTATATTTCCATGCTATATAAAAATGGAAAAGAAATGGGAGCTGCTCAAGCTTCATCTGCTGCGGTAGATACAAATGATGAATGGTATTTCGATTCTGCAAATGATGTGGTCTATTTTTACAATGATTCAAATTCTCCAAACGAAGATCGAATGGAATCTGGTTTAGACTGGGAAACATTAAAGCAAAGAGTAGTAGACGAACAGGCTGAAAGGATTAGGGGCTATATACCGTTCCCAATATTACAGAGAAAGGGTGTAGGTACTCAATCGGCCTCCTCTCGCGATTATGATTGGATCATTATTAAGTCTAATGCAACTCTTGCCTGTGCGGAACTTGTAAGACCTTCCGATCCTGAATTAGCCGATTCATTGGAAAAGAGAATTATTGATACTGAAACAGACATGGGTTTATTAGACCGACTTAAAAGAGGTGAGTATAAACTATCCTTCCAAAGTGAAGGTCAGCAAGGTGTAAGAGAGGTTTCAATAGATTCAAGCACAACTGCAAGTATTGTAGACGTTAGAGGTGAGCCTTCGGTTAGTTGGGATGTTCTTAAAATTCAGATACAAACTGGAGGAACTTTAACGGCCGGGACCGCTAATTCAACTGTAACCTATTCAGTTTGGGGAAGAAATCAATCTATTAAAGATTCATTAATTGTGGATGCTCAACTCATTACAGGCGGTTGGGATTCAGTAGGGTTTGGTATGTCTGTACGTTTTAGTATGGGTGTCTTGACTGCTAATGACGAATGGGAATTAGAAGTTAGCGGTGATCGGGCTGAAAATCCATTAATTAAAACAGCACAAGCAACGAGGATTTAATGTGTCTAATTGGGAAAATATTTATAGTAATTGGGAAACTGAATATAGAAAATGGGAGAATATTCCTATGAGCTATACAACCAAATTAAAAAATAATATGGATCAATTAATTAAAGTCATTAATGAAGCTGGATTACCGACCCCTATATATTGGGATTTTGAAAATGGGAAGGGTAAAAATGAATTTATATCAATAGATATTCTTCCTTCCGATCTTGTTTCAAGACTATCCGGTGCGGTAGCTCGTACCTATCCCTTTCAAATCAATTATTATATGGTATTAAGCGGTGATAATAAACTAAAAATATTGGATGCCCTTTCAAGAAGGATTGACAAATTAGAACGAACATTAAACAATAATAACCACCGAACAGAATCAGGAACTTATTATTGGCATGATGGCGATGTATTGGACATGGATTTGGATTCGCCATTAGAAGAATTTGAAGATGTAAACAATCTTCATGTGGGAAGATTAACCTATCAAGTAATTACTACGGAGGACTTTTGAAGTATATAAGGAGTAAAAAATTTAGCGAGATAACTGCTATGGACAATTATAGCGGACTCGGATTAGAGGCGTTTCAAAAACTCGAAAGAGGAGAAACGGTTGAATTAAAGAAGCCGGATTTAGCTTTAGATCGTGGCTTTGTTAAAAAACAAACAGGAGATAAGTAATGGCTTATTCAGGAAAGCAATTTGAAGCATACTTCGGTCTTACTGAAAATAATAATATTGGTGAAAATACCGTTAATGTTTCAGATACGCTATATAAGATGAGAATGTCCTCCGTTGAAGATATTGATTTTTCTGCCGGTGTGCAGATTAGTGATGTTGAACGGTCGGGACAAAGAGTTCTCCGCCCCACAGATCACATAGCCGTTAGGGGTGGAGGTAGTTATACATGGTCTTTTTCAGATTATGTAATTGAAAACGAAGCAGCGTTGCAAGTTCTATTACAGTTGGTATCAGAAGATACTACCCCGGCCGTTACAACGGCGATTGCAGGAGATCAGGCGACGGTAACATACGACGAAGGTTCTGCTACCGGTGAATATGGTTATGTGGTAATCAGTTCACCCGATACAGATAAGGATCGGCTGATGCACTCGGCTATTCTTCAAGAACTTACATTAAGTATGGATGCCGGTACACATGGCGGAAGGCTTGTGGCGAGTGGAACATTCTGGTCTGGTTATAGACCGGAAATTGCTGCTGAATCAACTTCACCCAACGCTACGGCTGTTAATTATACCAAAGGTCTATATGATTGCACGACTAATACTTTAGGCGGTAGTACTGTAATTCTTAAAGGATTTTCAGTAACAATTTCTAATCCTGCAACAAGGGTTGGATTCAAGACTGTTAATAGTAATGCCGGTGAACCTGAAAGTTATAATCGTGGTGGTCAGATTAATGTAAGCGGTTCAATTAATGTAAAAATGGATGATGTTTCAGTTGTTGAAATTGACGATTTCCTTTCAGGTGATTCAGTTAATGTTTCAGTTGGGGATGGATCGGCGATTGACTTTGATATTCCGACTGCGAAGTATACCGGACATACAAGAAGCGATGATGAGGATGGAGTATTTATAGAGTTACCATTCATTGGTACTGCCGAGGCTTCAGCAGCGTTAATTACAATGAAATTAACCTAATAAATAGGGAGGGTTTATGATAGTTAAAGTTGATAAAAAAGAATACGAAGTAGAAGATTGCACATATAAGCAACGGAGACAACTTCACAAGAAAAATGCGTTAGTTTGGTGGGAAGGAAAGATGGATGTCGAAAAGTATTACGATCTTTTGGAGGATGTTCAGGAAATAAGCGGATTGAATGAATCTGATTTTTCCGGCTTGGATATGGCTGGAATAGACCAGGTTCTACAATCCGTTTTTGTCAATTACTTGGGTTTAGAAAAAAAAGATTAAGCGGGGTGGCGTTAGCGGTTTGGTGCTGGTACTTCAGCACTCCTGAATCGCCTGACATATACAAATCCCTCCCTTATACCGCCACCTCGCCTACTTTATATAAAAGTGTGAGGTACGATGAAAAAGAGTTATGGGCTGAACTTGAAAGACTTGAAGAAGAAAATAGTAAATTTTCTACCGGTCAAAACCTATATCATGTCATTCCCCTATTTGCTGACTGTAATTTTTTTATAGAACCCTGGATGATGGATATGATTGCAGAATACAACTATGTAACGAGGTTTAATATATCTTTGGGTGAGTTGGATCACGTTTCTGCACATAGATTGGACTGCTTCACAATAATAGATAGAGAAATAAATAACTGTATGAGTTTTAAAAAAACTGGATGAGATTTAAAAATGGCAATTAAAGATTTA
>NNSG01000023.1 GCA_002256485.1 Fidelibacterota bacterium 408169 | reverse complement strand
AACTGATGCATCTCAGCAAAACTCTGAGATGTCATAAACACCGTCATTACCACCATTACTACAACAAACATCGTTTTTTTCATTTTGTTTTCTCCTTTAAATTATTGTATTTCGTAGCACGCATAACGGCGAAACTGATCGGAGATTAAATGACGAATGTGTTCGTTCATTTGATTCTTCTGTTCCAGTGGTTGTTGGGAGGCGCTTGCGCTGAACCAGCCACCAGACTGGTCAAAGTTTCGCCATTGGTCGGGCGCACAGCGACCGACCAACTACTTACTATACAGCGAAAATGCAATATAGCCCGCTTATCTTGTGTGTTATTCGTAGTGTGACCACATTCTTAATATTTTAACTACTTTTATATCAGCCAAAATTTGATATACTAATCTATGTTTTATATTTATTCTTCTGGAATATGCTCCCTCCAAATCACCGATTAGTTTTTCATATCCAGGTGGATTCTTGTATGGGTTTTTCTTCAATACATCCATAAGTTCAACCACTTTATTTTTCAGTCCTGCCTGTGAAATTTTTTTTGCATCCTTTTGAGCATGTTTTGTGTAAACAATTTTCCAACTCAAAACTCAATTTCCTCATCACAATTCTCAGCAGGCGTATTCATTCCCTCAATAATAGATTCACGCATGCCCGGAATGGATGTGAGGTATAGGGTTTCCTGAATGGAGTTCCAATCTTCTTCCGCTATTAAAATTCCATTACTGTTTTTTCCTGTAATTTGAACCGGCTCATGGGATTCTGACGTTTCTTCCAAAAGACGATAAAGTTTGGCTCTTGCTTTCGTCACATTAATTGTTTTCATAATACACTCAAATTTGTTGTAAACGTACGTAAAAAGGTACGTAAATTTTAGTAAATTTTCAATATTTTAATCTCTAGTATAATTTTTCAAATATTCAGGTAATTCAATTCCGTCTTTTAAATCGGGATCATTTTCAGGTTCTCCATAAGATTGATTAACGGGAATAATTCCCGCCCAGTAATCCAGTGCATAATCGTCATCTTCGTCTGTAGGAAATTTTGCACTTATTTTTGCTGAAGCATTGTCAATTGGCATTTTCAAAACAGCTGTTTGCTTCAATTCTACTTCATTGGGCTTTCGGGCATCGTTCCAGCGTCCGGGAGCAACATGTTCAGTAATTGCTTTGAATGCATCCATGCGTTCTAGTTCATCAGAAATGATCTCCGCTTTGCCAAATAATACCACAGATCTGTAATTCATTGAATGGTGGAAATGAGACCTGGCCATTACCAGTCCGTCTAATAGTGTTATTGTTACACAAATATTGCTTTGATCTGATGTCCTGATCAAGCGGCTTGCATTTGCACCATGAAATATCAACTGATCATCCATCCGGGCGTGAATCGTGGGAATGACTATCGGTTTATCGTTGTGTATAATTCCAATATGACAAAACAAAGCTTCATCAATAATCTGATGGATCGTTTTCTTGCTGTAATCAGCTTTTTTAGAAATTCTTTTTACTTTGTTTATGGAATTAATAGAATATTGATTCATCTTCTATCAACCTTTCTGCGATGTGCAATTCTGATTATGGTAATAATCAATTCTTTATTTTTCTTTTGGAATATGATTCTGTAAGCACCAACCCTTAATCTGGCTAATCCTTTTTGTTTCCCTTTAAGGGATTTGATTTTATTTTTTAAAAGTACAGGATCAGAAGCAAGAATAAATAGTTTTGATTTGATCCGTTTTTGCCAAACAGGGTCAATATTTTTTAGTTCTTCTTTAGCTCTCCGTAGAAAAACCAGTTTGAACATTAGTCAAGACCAAGTTCTGCCCAAACATCCTCTGCGGGAATCAATTCTTCTTTTCCGTTTTTGAGGTTTTGCAGACGCTTTTCAGCAATTTCTAAATCCAGTTCGTCGAAATATAATTCAAGCGCTTTGGTTATAATTCGGCTTTTCTTGTCATTAAGTTCTTCTGCAACTTGATCCAGTTCTTCAGATACAGAACCAGGAAGGGTAATGTTTATTCTATTATGTTTTTCCATAATAATTATTTTTTATATGCCATAATATACACGAAATAATGTGTATAGTTCAATGTATTAAATGTCTTTTCTTTTTGATAAATGTTTATTTCCGTTTTCATCATTCTAGTCTCTAATTTCCAAACCTTATGTCCGCCAAAAAATCCCAGCGTAAACGACTTTTCCTCATAGATGGCTATGCATTGCTTTTTCGGGCTCATTATGCTATGATACGAAATCCACTCATCACGACTTCTGGTCAACATACCAGCGCACTTTTCGGTTTCATCAATATGATCTTCCGTCTCATTCGCCAGGAAAACCCCGATTATATTGCTACAGCTTTTGATCGCAAAGAAAAGACGTTTAGACACGAGCGATATCCTGAATACAAAGCTAATCGTGATGAAATGCCCTTGGAACTTCAAGATCAATTGGATCACCTTTGGAAACTGTTGGACGCAATGAAGTTACCGAACATCAGCAAAGCTGGATTTGAAGCGGATGATGTGATCGGCACATTGGCCAAAGAGGGGGAAGAAGAAGGATTAGATGTATATATTGTTAGCGGCGATAAAGATTTTGCTCAATTAATTACGGATCACATTTTTCTCTATTCACCCATTGTTCGGTCAACAGACATAAATATAATTGATCCTGCAGGAGTCAAGGAAAAATGGGGCGTTCCTCCGGATAAGATGATTGATTATCTGGGGCTTATGGGTGATGCTTCAGATAATATACCCGGTGTAATGGGTGTGGGTAAGAAAACAGCAGCCAAATTGATTCATGAATACGGATCATTGGAAAAATCACTGGAGAATGCAAAACATGTTTCAAATAAACGTGTGCGTGAAGGTTTACTAAATGGCGAGGAGAATGCCCATTTAAGTAAGGAATTGGTTACGATCATAACAGATATGAAATTGGATTGTAAAATATCGGAATTTGAACGTAAAGATTTTGATATTGACACATTATTGGATCTATTTATTGAATTGGAATTCAATGCACTTATTAAACAATTAGAGGAATTTGGCGGAAGCCCTGCTGTTGAAGAAAACAAAGCTGATAAAAATTATAATACAATTACAAACAGCGATAAGTTAAAGTCCTACTTTAATGGATTGTCTAAAGAGAAACTTGTTTCTTTTGACCTTGAAACAGATTCGGTTTCTCCCATGCAAACAGCCTTGGTGGGTATGAGTTTTTCAACTGCAAAAGATGAAGGTGTTTATATACCGATCCAATATGGAGATAAGTCTAAAAACAATTTTGGAAATGATGATCTTAAAATTGTTTTAGAACTTGCTAAACCCATCCTTGAAAATGCCAAAATCAAGATTACGGGACAAAACATTAAGTTTGATGCCCTTGTTATGAAAAATCACGGTGTAAATATTGAAGGTATCCATTTCGACACTATGCTGGCAGCCCACCTCATTAAACCGGAAGGTCGTTCATATAAAATGGACAATTTGAGTCTCGAATATCTTAATTATCGAATGGTCCCCATCGAAGACTTAATTGGCAAAGGGCAGAACCAAATTCCCATGAGCGATGTGGATTTAGAACGCACGTCGTTTTATGCAGTTGAAGATGCAGATATAGCATTGCAGCTTACTGAATTATTTCAAGAAAAACTCGATGATGAAAATCTGTCAGAATTTTATAATACAGTAGAGTTGCCCTTGGTCCCGGTATTGGTGGATATGGAATATGATGGTGTTTATGTAGATGAAAAACAACTATTAGATAAATCAGTAGAGTTTGGAAAAAAGTTGGATGGATTATCAGCGGATATTCTTAAACATGCTGGGACAGAGTTCAACATTAATTCCACACAACAATTGGCCAATATCTTATTCGATATTTTAGGCTTGCCGCAAATTAAAAAACGTTCTACAGCAGAAGATGTATTGGAACGATTAAGAGATGAACACCCATTGCCGGGGCTCATGCTCCAATATCGGAAATTGAATAAACTGAAAAATACGTATCTGGACTCTATTCCTCAGCATATTCATCCGGGAACTAAACGGATCCACAGTTCATTCAGTCAAACAATAGCAGCCACAGGAAGACTTTCCTCCAGCAATCCCAATTTCCAAAATATCCCAATTCGTACTGAAGAGGGCAGAGAGATACGAAAAGCGTTTACAACACAGGATAAAAACAGTATCATTTTTTCCGCTGATTATTCCCAAGTTGAATTGCGAGTCATGGCTCACTTAAGCAGCGACAAAGGATTACAATCTGCTTTTGAAAATGGTGAGGATATCCATGCTCGAACTGCAAGCGACATTTACAGTGTTCCCATCGTAGATGTATTACCGGAAATGCGTCGAGTTGCCAAGATTGTTAATTTTGGAATTATGTACGGAGCTGGACCATTTCGGATGAGCCAGGAGCTCGGAATTCCCAGAGCTGAATCTCAAATAATTATCGATCGTTATTTCGAGCGTTTTGCCGGAATTCGTGATTATATTGAATCGACAATAGCCAAAGCTGAAAATGATAAATTTGTGGAAACAATGCTGGGTCGACGACGTCCGGTGTGGAATATCAATAGTGATAATCATATGCATCGCGAAGCAGCAAAACGAATGGCAATAAATATGCCCATTCAAGGAACAGCTGCGGAAATGATTAAATTGGCCATGATCCGCATTCATAAACATTTAAAAAGTGAAAAAATGAAATCAAAGCTGGTTTTACAGATACATGATGAATTATTATTTGAAGCGTCAAAAGATGAATTGGATGATTTACAAGCAATGGTGGTGGCCGAAATGGAAGGAGCCCTCAAACTTGATGTACCCGTAATTGTGGATTCCGGTGTTGGCGAGTCGTGGTTTGAAGCGCATTAATGATGAAAAATGTATGATAATCAATGGCAATAAAAAAATCTGAATTATACAGTAGTCTTTGGGATGCGTGTAACGACCTGCGTGGCAGTATGGATGCCAGTCAATACAAAGATTATGTGTTGGCACTTCTTTTTATAAAATATATTAGTGATAAATGGGCGGGAAAACCTTTTTCTCCAATTGTCATACCTGAAGGAGCAAGCTTTAAGGATATGCTGGAATTTCGGGGTAAATCTGATATTGGTGATTTAATTAATAAGCGAATTATCGCACCACTGGTTGAGAATAACCGAATTACCACAATGCCCGATTTTAACAATACAGATAAATTGGGTTCTGGTAAAGAAATGGTGGATAGGCTCACCAGTCTTGTGAATGTATTTAATAGGAAAGAACTGGACTTTAGTAGCAATCGTGCAGAAGGGGATGACATCCTTGGCGATGCGTATGAATTTTTAATGCGTCACTTTGCTACGGAAAGTGGGAAAAGTAAAGGGCAGTTTTATACGCCTGCGGAAGTGAGCCGAACAATGGCACAAGTCATTGGGATCAATAAAGTGCACTCTCGTTCTGATACCACTGTTTATGACCCTACTTGTGGTTCGGGTTCATTGCTACTAAAGGTTGGCGCAGAAGCCGATACAGTTGTATCTCTATATGGACAGGAAATGGATTTAGCCACTTCTGGTTTGGCACAGATGAATATGATTCTCCACGATAATGCCACTGCTGTTATTCATAAAGGCAATACGTTAGCCAATCCATTATTTTTAGAACACGGTAATCTAAAGCAATTCGATTATGTGGTGGCGAATCCACCATTCAGTAATAAAAAATGGAGTAGTGGTGTATCCCTGCCTGAAGATGCTCCATACAATCGGTTTTCTGATTATGGTGTACCACCTGCAAAGAATGGTGATTATGCCTTTATGCTCCATATTATTCGTTCCTTAAAGCGCAACGGCAAAGGTGCTGTCATTCTACCGCACGGTGTACTTTTCCGTGGTAATGTAGAAGCAGTTATTCGTGAGAATGTCATCAAAAAGGGATACATCAAAGGCATTATCGGACTGCCTGCCAATCTGTTTTACGGTACGGGCATTCCTGCAACTATCATTGTGCTGGACAAAGAAAACGCCCACAATCGTAAAGGTATTTTTATGATTGATGCTGGCAAAGGATTTATCAAGGACGGCAATAAGAATCGTTTGCGTGAGCAAGACATCAAAAAGATTACGGATGTATTTAACGGTTTTATTGAATTGGATGGTTACAGCCGAATGGTATCAGTAACAGAAATTGAGCAAAACGAATACAACCTAAATATTCCACGCTATATTGACAGCACGGATACCGAAGATATCCAGGATATTGAAGCCCATTTACGGGGTGATATTCCAACGGTGGATGTGGATGACTTGGATGAGTATTGGAAAGTGTATCCAACGCTTAAAAACAGTTTGTTTGGTTCAAGTGAACGCAACAAATACAGCACGCTCAAAGTAGATAAAGATGCTATTAAGGAGACGATTTTTACTCATCCTGAATTTGTAAAATTTCAGAAGGAAATGGACACCATCTTTGACAGATGGAAAAC
>NNSG01000022.1 GCA_002256485.1 Fidelibacterota bacterium 408169 | reverse complement strand
GCCTGGGCGGCGAAGGCATAACATCCGGACACATTTCCTTTAAATTCCTTATCCTGAAATTTACTGGATGGTTCATAAAAATAGGAAACTTCGCATAATTCATTGGGTGGTTTAAAATGCAAGGCTCGCACAACTTTATCTATTTTCAGAGAATCGCCGGATTTTTCTGATTGAATTTCACTATTTTGGAAAAGCAAATCTTCTGTATTAGTATTAAGAAGTTGCGCGGCTCTAGCACCCAATTTCTTTTTCAATTTTTTCACTGCTCCCAACAGGGAATTTCCGGCAACAAAACTCGTTCGAGAAGCATGGACACCTACATCCCATGGTTTAATATTTGTGTCGGAATTAATCACGTTTATTTTGTCAAGAGGAATTCCCAACTCTTCCGCTGCCATCATGGCAAGAACTGTCTCTGACCCTTGTCCAATTTCACTTGAACCTGTAAGCATCGTCAAATATCCGTAGGGGTCCATTTTCAATGTTGTACCGCAGCCGTCGGACGGATAAATTTTAGCGCCGCCACCCACATGAAGCATGGAGCCAAAACCGATTCCCCGTTTATATCTACCCTCCGATTTCTGCTGAGAGCTATTTTTAGAATACCCGCTTTTTTCAATGACCGCTTCCAATGCAGGTTTATGTCCGCAGGAATGGTACTCAAGACCCTGCCCGGTTACTTCTCCGGGATAGTTTGCATTCAAGAGCCTAATCTTGCCGGAGTCCATAGCCAATTCATCGGCCATCAAGTCAATGTTTCGTTCTAAGGCAAAGGTTGCCTGGGGATTTCCGAAGCCCCGAAATGAGCCGGCGAATACATTATTTGTATAGACCGCATGTGCGTCATACACGCATGCTGGTACCTTGTATAATGATGAAAACGTCTGCATCATAACGAAGGATGTTCTTGCTCCCCAAGAAGTATAAGCACCGTTATCTTTGATAATTTTCACTTCTCGAAATGTAAATTTTCCATCTTTATCACAGCCGGTAGTTAAATCTATAACCATGGATTGACGAATTGCAGAATACTGAAATTCCTCTTCTCTGCTAAACAATATTTGCACCGGTTTTCCTGTCTTCATGGACAACAATGCACAGATGGGCTCAAAGGGATGCAGATCTAATTTGCTCCCAAATCCTCCACCAATTACAGGCTGAATAACCCTGATTTTAGATGGTTCCATTTTGAGTACTTGTGATATTTCCCTTTGATAAAGAAAAGGAACTTGGGTGGAGCTGTAAAGTGTCAGTTGGTCATTTGCCTTTGAATAATCTGCAGTAATATTACTGGGTGCCATACAAGCGTGAGCGACTTTCGGTAAGGTATATCTCCTTGTAACGGTGACGGTACTTTTCTTTTTCTCTGCGTCTAAATCCCCATGTTCATAATGAAAAGATTCGGAAATATTTTTACTGCCATAATCGCCTTTGCTGAACCGATTAATTTGGGGTGCATCTTCCTGCAATGCTTCTTCAGGATCAAAAACACCCTTTCTTTCTTCATACTCTACTTTAATTAAAATTAAGGCATTTTCAGCAATTTCTTTTGTATCTGCTGCCACAGCAGCAATTTCGTCACGTATACAATTAACATCACCTTTTTTAAGAACTGGATGATCTTTTCTGTAACTGAGGTTTTCAGTATCCACATCGTCCGCAGTTATGACGCAATGGACGCCCGCTAATTCCCTTGCTCTTGAAACATCTATTGACTTTATAATCGCTGATGGATACTTTGCCCTTAAAATAGCACCGTGCAGCATACCTGGCAATTCAAGATCGTGACCATAAACAGATTTGCCGGTTACTCTTTCTCCAGCATCGAGCTTTGGTGTTGGCTTGCCTATTATATTATAACTCAAAACAATGCCTCCACCGCATCAATAATTTTAACATATCCCGTACAGCGGCAAATATTTCCTTCCAAACTTTTCTTGATTTCGTTTCTTTCAGGTTTATGATTATTTCTATTACATTGCTCTTGAAAAGATTTTATAGCCATCACCACACCGGAAGTGCAAAAACCACACTGTACTGCACCATGATTTACCATAGACTGCTGAACTTCATCTAAAGCATTTTTTCCACCGGAAAGACCTTCAATTGTGGTAACAGTTTTACCATGAATATTTATGGCAGGGTAAAGACAGGAATTGATGGCAAGGCCATCCACCAATACGGTGCAGGCACCGCATTCTCCCTCCAAGCAACCAGGTTTGGTGCCTTTTAATTTCAATTGATCCCGAATGAGATCAATTAAAAGCATGGATGAAGGGATTTCTTGCTCAATTTTCCTGCCGTTTAGCGAAAATGAAATTTTATTATTTTGAAAATTTGTCATTGAAAATCAGACTGTTACTTTTCGATCTTGTAACAATTCTCTGCCTCTAAAATAAGCTGATAGGTTCATGGATTTAAAATAATCATTGGGTGATAATTCCAAAATTGATGACTGCCAGATTTCAGTAGGAATTTTACTGAAAGGATCAATCATAGATAATAACCCAATAATGATAACATTCGTTGATATTCCAGATTTATCATTCATATCTAAAGCTATTTGGTTAGCATTAATATTGATAATTTTATATTGGTTCAACACTTTTTTGATAGATTTGATATTAGGATAATCCTCTTTTTTGGCATTGATAGGCAATGCTGAAAATTTGTTTAAAATAATGGTGCCATCGGGTTTCAATAAGTCAATAAATCCCGGACGCAGAACTTCGCTCTGTTCCATTACCACAAGAACATCAGTTGAATGGGGAGCTAAATTCGATGAAAATACATTCCCGCAACTAAAAGTGGATATGACAGATCCGCCCAATTGAGCCATTCCCAATGTGTCACCTTTAATGATATGGGTATCTGCATAAGGTGTTCTCATGGCAACTTCCGTTAACACTTTACCAAAAAATAAATTTCCCTGTCCGCCAATTCCCCGGATGGCAATTTTCAATGATTCAGGCAGCTTGGATATATCCATTTTCACCGGTTTGGCAAATGTTGGAATTTCTATGAGTGGAATATCAATATTATTTTTTCCGTTTTCATTAATTAGTTTAATGGCGTCAAAGGGACATTGCTGCAAACAGACTTGTGAACTTGATGCGCAATTAGAACATAAACTGGTAAAGCTGGGTGTTTTTTCATCGTCTGTTTCAATCCCCGGACAAATATTGCATAAATCACAATTTTTGCAATTATCATAATCAAACTCAAGATCTCGGGTTAATTTACTTTTTTCTATATTATGAATACATTCACCCTCAAGAATAAGGGTTGTAAATACTTTTTCTTCAGCGAGTTTTAAAGCTTCTTTTAATGCTTTATCAACTTCTTTGACATTGTAAGCATCCACAACAACTGTTCGGCCACCTTCCGATTCAATGGCCTTATGAAGATTAAACTGTATTGGCTGTCCCGATAAATTTTCTTTAGAACTGGGCGCAGGTTGTTGTCCTGTCATGGCTGTTGAATAGTTATCCAAAATTACTTTTACTCCGGGAATATTTCTGAAAATGGCATTCCGAGTTCCATCCATCCCAGAGTGACATTCTGTTGAATCGCCAATAACACTGATTACTTTATGAGCCATATCAGGTCGAGACAGAACAAATCCCTGCCGCATGGGATCGGAAGCGCCCATGCAGGAGACCGTATCCAAAGCATTATTAAAGAATAATAGGGTAGAGCAACCGATATCGCCAAAGGATGCATAAATCTTTTTTTGTCTTTTCAATCTGGCCACAGACAGGGCAAATGCTTTATAAGAACACCCTGGGCAAATGGATGGCGGACGCGGTAAAGGCTCTAAATTTGGTATCTGAATCTTTGGTGATTCAGGCAAATCCAAATGCTTGGTAAAATATTCAACCACATTTTCCGGTGTCCAAATCGTGAGTACACTTTGATCATCTTTTCCAACAATGTTTAGTCCCAAAAGACGAATTTTCTCTTCTAAAAATCGGTCACCATCTTCAATAACAAATATCTTACCTGATAGCCGGTTGCAGAACTCACTAATACGTTTTTGGGGAATGGGATTTGTTATTCCAAGGGATAAAATAGATGGATTCAGATTTAAACCGTTTAATGCTTCTCGGACAATGCCTTCCGTGTTGCCGCACACGATAATTCCCCAATCATCTGTCCCTTTTGATTCCGAAATCAGTTCTGATGTTTCCGCCCATTTTTGAATTTCGGGGATTCTTTCCCGGGTGGTATTATTATAATTTTGTCGAGCGATTGTGGGTAAAAGCATCCAGTCATGCAGTGTGTCCGGGAGTTTCCTTTTTTCAATTTTTCGCGGATTATTCGTTCGAATCAAAGCTTCGGAATGGCACAAAATCCCCGAAGCTAAAATAATAATCGGTGTATTGTATTTTCTACTTAAGTCCGCTGCTGCACGGGAAATATCGTACATTTCCTGATGGTTTCGTGGTTCTAATACCGGTAGCCGGGAGGATGCGAAAAAATGTCGAGAATCAATAACATGTTGAGTGCTGGCCGGAACATAATCGGTTGCGGCAAAAATAACAAGCGCTCCTGAATCTCCACTGAAAAATGCTGAGGTAGTAATGGCATCTGCTGCCTGAAAAACACCTGGGATTTTCATAGTAACCAATGCATCATCGCCGGCAATGGCATGACCCACTCCCGTAGAAACAGCCACAGCTTCATTTACAGACCAGCCCACTTTCATAACATTTTGAGCATGAGCTAACGTGCGGTCAATCACTTCGGTACTTGGCGTACCAGCATATCCGGTTGCTGCATGATAACCGGCATGAATGACTCCCAGGGCAAAGGCTGCATTCCCCTGCATGATATAGGCAGTACCAGCAGGTGCGCTTATTTGTGCTTCGATTTTTTTATTCATAAATCGTTAAATTATTTTTTGGTTAGTTAAGTTTTCAATGTCTTCATTGGTCAAACCGACTTCTCTTAAAACTGACCGATTATGTTCACCTAATTTTGGTGAGCATGGAAGAGAATTGTTTTGTTTTGCCAAATAGTCTGTCTTCATAGGCGCTGGGAATAATTTTACATTTTTACCATTTGGCAAGGTTGTTTTCACCATGAGTTCATCAACGAAAGTTAAGCCAGCCACGTCCTTAACATCATGAACAGGAGCAACAGCCAAATTATTTTTCAGACATACATCAATAAAATCATTGGTTGTATAAGATTGAAGACCTTTTCTTATATCTGTGTAAATATTCTCTCTATCTTCTTTTCTACCATTATTGGTAATTCGATTATCTTTCGCAAGATGTGCAAATCCTTTAATTTTAGTTAATTTTTCCCACTGTCCATCACTTCCGATTGCTAAATAAACATAGCCGTCTTTTGTAGGATAACAATTGGACGGTACAAAGCTACGGTGCTCATTTCCGCTCCGGGTAAATAATTCTTTTTCATCTTCCACAAATTCTAATTGTGGTAAAGCAGTAATGAGCCAGGAAGCAGCACATTGGGCCATGGAAATGTCAATCCGTTTACCATGCCCTGTTTCCTCTCTTTCCATCATAGCAAGAAGCACTTGGGAAAATGCTTCATCACCGGCTTTCAAATCAATAATGGGTAAACCACAAAGCATGGGGTCTCTATCAGGATCACCCGTGAGATGCATATATCCGAACATCGCCTGCAGGGCAGGATCATATCCTGCACGATCAGGATAGTCCGGACCGAATGCCGAAATTCCGCACCAGACTAAATTCGGCTGTGCTTCTTTCAGTAAATTGTAGCTAATTCCTAGTTGCTCATAGCGTTTAGGTAAAGTATTGCAAAGAAATACATCTACATGTAACTCTTTAATAATTCGTTTCAAAAGTGACTGACCATCCGGTTTTCGGAGATTAATGGTGATAGCTTCTTTACCAACATTTGGTGCAATATAGTAAGCATGTAAATCTTTTTCACCAGTGTCTTCTCCAATATAACGATTTGGATCGCCGGGATTACTTTGGCCGGGTTTTCCTGGAGATTCTATACGAATTACTCTCCAGCCCAACTGTACAAATCTTTGTGTTGCATAAGGGAGTGTTAGCGCTTGTTCAAGGCATAGTATCGTTTTCCGGCTGTTCATACTAAAAGAAAATCGGCTCCTCATATTCACCGTAAACATCCTTCATCACTTGAATGATTTCACCAACAGTAGCGTAGGCTTTTACTGCTTCAATAACAGCGGGCATCAAATTTGAATTATTTTCACAATCAGCTTTAAGCTTTGAAAGACATGATTGAACAATTTCCTTATTTCTATTTCCTTTAATTTTCTTTAATTTTTCAATCTGGTAGTTGGCTGCATCCGAATTATAAGGATGGAATTCAACCGGTTTAGGGTCTTCGTCTCGCTGGAACATATTGACACCCACTTTGGGTATATTTCCATTTTGAATGCCCGTTTCCCGTTCATACGCTTGGTGAGAGACTTTTTCCTGAATTTTTCCTGTTGCCACAGCTTCAACAATTCCACCCATTTTATCCACTTTTTTCATTTCTTCTTTGATTTCTTTTTCAAAACGGTCGGTCAATGCTTCTACATAATAGGAACCACCCAACGGATCGACCGTATCGCAAATACCCATTTCATGAATCATAATTTGCATGGTTCGTAATGAGAGTTCGGCGGCTTTTTCTGTGGGTATCGTATAAGCTTCGTCGTATGAACACAGCGCCATAGTTTGGGTCCCAGACAAGGCGCTGATTAATGCGTAATAGGCACTGCGTATAATATTATTTTCTGGCTGTTCTTTAGTTAACCCACCTCCGCCGCCACCGGCAATCATGCGCATCCAAGATGAGCGGTCATTTTTTGCGCCATAATCTTCCCTGATAATTTTTGCCCAAAGACGGCGCCCTCCGCGAAACTTGGCTATTTGCTCAAATAAATTTCCGTAAATATCAAAATTGAACGACAGCCGTGAAGCAAATTCGTCAATATCAATGCCCCGTTTCAAAGTATCGTCTGTGTAAGCTTTGGCGATGGAAAAAGCATAAGCCATTTCCTGAATTGGGTTGGCGCCGGATTCCCGAATATGGTAACCACAAATACTCACGGGGCTGTATTTGGGCACATGTTGAGCGCAGTATTCCACAGT
>NNSG01000021.1 GCA_002256485.1 Fidelibacterota bacterium 408169 | reverse complement strand
ATTTTAGCCACTTTGGTGGAACCTACAAAAGTGATGGCTTCGATTCCGGGATGGTCACAGATGGCTTCCACTGCTTCTTGTCCGCCATGGGCGATATTCAATACACCATCAGGCAAGCCGGAATCGTGCAAGAGTTCGGCAATGCGATTAGCGCTCAAAGGGACTTGTTCTGATGGTTTGAGGATCATGGTGTTGCCAAGTGCAATGGCATTTGGGATCGTCCAGTTAGGAACCATGGATGGAAAATTGAATGGTGTAATAGATGCAACAACGCCCAGCGGCGCACGATCTATACGACACTCCACACCACGGCTCACTTCCTGAATTTCTCCGGATGATACCTGAGGTAAAGAACAGGCAAATTCCGTCACTTCGATTGCTTTTTCTATTTCAGCTTGAGCTTCAACGAGAGTTTTTCCATTTTCTTCATGAATGAGTTCGGATAATTCAGTCATGTTTTCTTCCAACAACTGCTTATACTTGAAAAATACCTGAACACGTTCTTTCAGCGTCTTTCCTGACCAATCAGAAAATGCATTTTGAGCTGCTTTCACTGCTTCGTCAATATCTTCACTCCCGGACATTTTAACTTGGGAAATAACCTCACTGTTCAGGGGGCTGAACACATTAAGTAATTTACCTTTAGATGTTGTGGTCTTTCCGTTAATAATATTTTCTACGATTGGATATTTCATGATTTTCTTTTCTATAATTTTGGATGAATTTAACCTGAATCTTTCATGAGGAAATAATTGTAAATGCTATAATGAGTCTACTCCGAAAAGGTCTAATTTCGTTCAACTTTGTAATGTAGTGCGGACATTCTTGTCTGCACACCGACAGACAGGAATGTCTATCGTACGGTTTAAATGATGAAATTTATTCAATTACGACCTTTTCGCAGTGGACTCTACAATAAAATTGAAAATAGCTAATGTTTCGGAATGATTTCTCTCAATATACTCACCATCCGGTCAATTTGTTCTGTTTCCACAATTAGCGGCGGCGACAAGGCAACAGTATCCCCCGTAATACGGATCAATAAATTATACCCATGAAACGCATCAGTAAAAACATCGTATCCCCGAGCACCTATTTTTCCTTTTCGTGACTCCATTTCAATACCGGCCATAAGGCCGATAGTACGAATGTCTATAATGGAACCAACACCCTGCAGTGAATGCAATGCTTCTTCCCAGTAAGATGCCATACCGGCAGCACGTTCAATCAAGCCCTCTTTGTGATATACATCCATTGAGGCAATGGCTGCAGCAGCTGCCAGGGGATGAGCTGTATATGTATACCCATGAAACAAGTCGATTGCTTTCGGATCTCCCTGCTGAAAGGCGTCATACATATTCTTTTTTACCATGACAGCCCCCATGGGTACCGTTCCGCTGGTGAGTCCTTTGGCGCAGGTGATCATATCTGGTTCCACATCAAAATACTGGGCGGCAAAGGATGTTCCCAGTCGACCGAATCCCGTAATCACTTCATCAAAAATAAGTAGTATATCATGGGCTGTACATATCTCCCGAATCCGATTTAAATATCCTGTTGGCGGAATCAATACACCTGTTGAACCGGCAATAGGTTCAATAATTACAGCTGCAATTTTATTTCTACCGTGTTTTTCAATGATGCGCCCTAGATCATCTGCAAGGTGTTCCCCCCACTTCGGTTGTCCTTTGCTGAATGCATTATGTTCCAAATCGTGGGTATGACATATATGATCCACATCGGGCAAGAGGGTATAATATTTTTTGTTTAAGGGCATTCCCCCTACAGTAATGCCGCCAAATCCGACACCGTGATAGGCTCGATCCCGACCCACAAGTATGGTGCGTTCTGTTTCTCCACGATGCTGTTGGTAAGCCAGGGCAATCTTCAGTGCAGAATCCACCGCTTCTGAACCTGAATTGGTAAAAAAAGCATATTGAAACTCATTGCCGGGTGCAAGCTCCAATAATTTTTGTGCTGCTTCAAATCCCAAAGGATGCCCCATTTGAAATGAGGGGGCAAAATCCATTTTTGCCGCTTGCTCTTGGATGGCTTTGACAATTTTTTCATTACCGTGTCCCGCATTGCAGCACCACAAACCTGCTGTCCCATCCAACACAGGAGATCCATCCGGTTTTTGGTAATACATACCCTTGGCTGCATTCATCAGCCTCGGGGCGGATTTAAAATCCCTGTTAGCTGAAAAAGGCATCCATAGATGTTCCAGATTCATTTGATCATTCTGCATTGGGATACCACCATTCCTTTTGTGTATGATTGTAATCAATAAAAATATGTTTCGCTTCCCGAAATTCTTCCAGCGCTTCAATGCCGTGTTCCCGGCCGATACCCGATTGTTTCATACCCCCAAAGGGTGCAGCAATATTTTCCATGAGGGGATTATTGATGCAGAAGGTACCCGATTTTATATCATCCGCCGCTGTGAGTGCTTTTTCAATATCCCGTGTAAATATGGTACATCCCAATCCATAGCGTGTGGAGTTCGATAATTGAATGGCTTCTTCGATAGATCCAACGCGCTGAATGGGAATCACAGGGCTGAATGCTTCTTCTGTTACAATGTCCATTTCAGACGTTACTTGGTCAAAAACGGTTGGTTCATAAAAATATCCTGTGTCGAATTTATCTGATCGCTGTCCGCCGGTCAAAACCCGTGCACCTTCTTTTATTGCTAAATCAACCTTTTCATGGGCTTTTGCAAACTGCATTTCAGATGACATGGGTCCTACATCTGTTGCTTCATCCATTGGATCACCTAATCGAACTTTTTTAGCTTCGGCCACCAATGCATCGGTGAATGCATCTGCGATTGTATCAAAAACATACACCCTTTCAATGGATGTACACACTTGCCCAGCGTTTAAGAATCCACCCCAGGATGTACCTTTGGCCGCTACGTCAATATTTGCATCATCGCAAATAATGACCGGGTCTTTTCCGCCCAGCTCCAGGGACACTTTTTTCAAATTATCTGCAGCAAGTCGGGCGATTCTTTTCCCTGTCACCACGGATCCCGTGAACGTAATGACAGGAACATCGGGGTGTTTCACCAATGCTTCCCCGGCCTCTTTCCCATATCCGGTAACAACATTCATAACACCGGCGGGCATATCTCCGCCTGCTATGTCAATCCAATGAAGGATGGAAAGGGAAGAAATTTCCGATGGTTTCATGACAATTGTATTTCCCGCAGCCAAAACAGGTGCCAGTTTCCAGCCCATGAGTGAGAGTGGATAATTCCACGGTAGGATGCACCCCACAACACCAAAGGGTTCATATTTCACCAGCGACATGGAATGTGAATCCACCGGGGCTACGATGCGTCCCACATGGTCTCTGGCTAACTGGCTGTAATATTCCAAATAGTCTGCTACGGTGTCAATTTCTTCCATGGCTTCGCTAAACGGTTTTCCCATTTCAGCTGTAATTGTTTTGGCCAGTTCTTCAGCATGATTTCGTGATTTTGTTGCCATATCATTCATCAGTTCGCACCGTTCAGCCGCTGATATTTTCCGCCAACTTTCAAACGCATTTTTTGCTGCCTCAACAGCGTGATTTACATCTGTCTTATCACTCGCGGGTACATCAGTTATAATATCTTCGGTAAATGGATTTTCCACACCCAAGGTCTTGCCGCTGTGAGCATGGGTCCATTTACCGTTTATAAAATTTTGGTTTTTCATGATGGTTCCTTTTCAGATTTTTTTAACAATTCTGGTACATCTTTTAAAAAAAGTATAAAAACAATGATGGATCCAAACCCAAGTATAATTACACTTATCCAGGTGAATATTTCCCAGCCGCTCATGATCGTTTCTCCTTCCCAAATATAATACCCAGCATGTATCCCATAAAAGAAATAGGTACAGTTAAATACATAAGATATTCCTGAAATATTTCCAATGATCCCATGTGAAGTACATAGGTTTCTTCCGCCACAACAAATGTTCCTTGTATCATAATATACATATTCAGGATAATGGTGGAAGCCAGTCCCAACCCAGCGCTCAACTGCCCCGCCAGTGGTTTATGGAATTTAGGAAAAAACAGTCCACCCAAAATGGGAACGAGTACACTGGAAATCAAAATGGATGCCATAAACACCCAGAGCCCCAACATTTGATCAAAAGAAATAGCCATGATAAATCCCAAAATCCAGGACAGTCCCACACCCCATCTGGTTTTTTGAATCAATTCATCATCGCCGGCATCCGGTTTCAGTGCCGGTTTATAAAAATCATATGCTACATTTCCCCCGGCCACCAGGCAGTAAGAATCCAGCGTGGACATTTCAGTGGAAAGTACCCCTGCCATAAAAAGACCCAAAACACCTGCCGGCAGGGCAACCACCATAATGGTCAACAGAGAAGCATCGGGAGCAACATTTGCCTGTATAATGCCCTGAATGGCTCCCGCTTTCGCCGCCATAGCCAATATAGTAACCACCCAATCGTAAGAACCCCAAATGAAAATACCAATCACAAGTGCATTCCGCACATTTTTATAAGATTTTGCTGCAAAGATGCGCTGATAAAATGTTGGTTCAACCAGAATAGTGAGCCCAGTAGATGCATAAATAATAATCAGCCAGATGGACAAATCGCCCATAGATTCAAAATAAGCGATAGGCAGAACTTCAATCATAGTATCAAAACCGCCAATAATATTAAATGCAAAAGGGACAGCAATGGCCAATACAACACACATCATTACAAACTGGATGGAATCGGTCAATGCCACAGCCCAAAATCCGCCGGTAAGTGTATAGACCAAGGCAATTCCACCAAGAATAAGCATGCCAACAAAAGGCGGCCAGCCCATAATAACATTGCCCAGCATTCCAAATCCATACAGGGACAATGCTGGGAGTGAATAAATAAAAGATGCTAATGCACCAATATACCGAGCCTTTTTCCCATAATATTTATCCAAAATCTCAGGGAGGCTGCGAAAATCTTCTTTTTTCAAACGATTCGCTAACAAAAAAGCAGCAATGAGAAAGAATGCATATGTGGGCCGGGCATAGCCAAACCAGGCCACAACACCATCGGTAAAGGCAAGTTGTGAGTCACCAAAAAGAACATCAATACCGTAATAAGTGGAAATCAATGTTGTAATTAAAATAGGTGTAGTCAATGATCGTCCTGCCAGGAAATAATCATCAAAATTTGAATGACGTTTAGAAAACCATATACCTACGCCCACCATCATAAAAAGGTAAATGACAATTATAATATAATCGATTGTTGCGAGTGAATACATTATTCTATAGTCCTACACGTCTCAATAAACTAAATAGGGCGGGGATAAGAGGTGATTTTCCACCTGGGGAATGGGTAGGAACCTTTTTTAATACTAAACCCATTTATATTTCCAACGTAGCGTGTTGTACGACAGACATTTTTGTCTGTCGTAGTGCAGACAGGAATGTCTGCACTACATCTATGGCCAGTTTCCAAAAAAATTGTTTCATTAATCCCTTCACTTTTTCATCAAGTATTTCATCTTTATTCTATGACATCCAATCTAAAAACCGGTGATATTTTTCAGCAATCGGTAAAAACCACGTTTTGTTTCGATAGAATGGCATCATTCTGGTTTTTATTTCCTCAAAGGGACTTCTGTCTTTTTCTCCCGAAAGTAATAACCCCAATTCTGTCCCCAAATACGTGGCTATGGAAAGCCCATGTCCGGAATAACCGTTTACATAATGAATACCATTTATACGTCCGATATGGGGCATCAAATCAAATGTGACACCCAATTTCCCTGTCCAAGAATGGGTGATAGAAACATCTTTCAATTCAGGGAAAACGGACACCATTTGTTTCTGAAGCCGATCGGCGCTATCAATTAAATCCAAGTCCGTACTCAAATTATTCCGCCCACCCCATAGTAATCGTCCGTCTGGTGTCAGGCGAAAATAATTAATAAAGATTTTGGAGTCATAAAACATGCGGTTTTTTGGACTCAATTTATTTTGCAGATCTTCTGTTAGTGGTTCGGTAACAATGATGTAACTCCCCACAGGGAAAATTCTTCGTTTTAGCCCCGGAACCAGCAGGTCTGTGTAACCATTCGTTGCCATGATAACTTCATCGGCTTGCACTGTCCCATTGGAGGTTGATACCTGAAATCCATTTGGCCTTTTTTGGATAGTATTAACGGGGGAATTTTCATAGAGAAGAACTCCCAATTTGGCTACTGTCTTGGCTAAACCAAACACGTACTTCGCCGGTTGGAGTCCGCCGCTTGTTTCATCCGACAGTCCGCCGTAAAAAGCGTCCGTACCAATTTCACTTTTGAGTTTAGATTTTGAAACTAAGGTTTTTTTATGTCCAAATTCTTTGTCTAACCAATCAGCATATTCTTCCATCTCATCAAAATGGGATTGTTTATACGCAAGTGAACAATGACCTTTTCGTTGCCAGTCACAGTCTATTTTTTCCTCGGTGATAATGGCGTCCAAAAGATCAATAGCATCCACAGAAGCCTGCCAAAACTCCTTGCCTAATTCTGCTCCATAGTTTTTGTAGATTTTGCTGATATCCAATTTCAATCCCGGGGTAGCCATACCGCCGTTTCTGGAACTGGCTCCCCAACCAATTGTATTGCGTTCAAACACTGCAACAGATGATCCGGATTTTGCAAGAACTCTCGCAGCATTAAGTCCAGAATAGCCGCTGCCCACAATGGCAACATCAATATTCGTTGGTAATTCCTTGGCTATCGGTAATTCATCCGGTATGGCAAATTTGTCCGTCCAAAATGGTTCAGTCTTCATATGAATAAGCACCCCAGCTCGTCCCAACCCCCATTAACTCTTTCCAACTTTTCAGTTGTACGACAGACATTCTTGTCTGTCATAGTGCATACAGAAATGCCTGCACTACATCTATTCCCAATTACATCAAAAATATCTAATAAAAAGAGCATGCCTCTCATGCCTGTCCGTTCGTATCCGCCAATCGGTGGAGTGGGCGGGAGGATATATTTAACACCGGGAAGTTTAGATGTTTTCTCACCTACCGGATGGGTAGGAACCTTTTTTAATACTAAACCCATTTATATTTCCACCATAGCGTGTTGTACGACAGACATTCTTGTCTGTCGTAGTGCAGACAGGAATGTCTGCACTACATCTATGGCCAGTTTCCAAAAAAATAGTCTCATTAATCCCTTCACATTTTTATCAAGTATTTCATTTTTAGTCTACGACACCCAATCTAAAACAGGAACAAGAATGTGCCCCTCATGTAATAGGA
>NNSG01000020.1 GCA_002256485.1 Fidelibacterota bacterium 408169 | reverse complement strand
ACAGGCAGCTGGCAAAGACCAGCTTCGTACATAAAAAATGTTATTTTAAAAAGGGCGATTAACTCAGCTGGTCAGAGTGCCTCCCTTACAAGGAGGAAGTCGGGAGTTCAAATCTCTCATCGCCCACAAGTAAAAAACGCCATGAATACCATGGCGTTTTTTACATATATTTATTCTTGATGTTTGATTTATTTCATTAAAGAACTGATATCCATAATAAAGGGTGCTAGACTTCTATCACCTGGTTTGGCATTACGACTGGATGAAAATAATAGTGTATTTCCATCTGGTGATAATACGGGGAAGCCATCAAAGGCATCATTATAAGTCAACCGCGTTTGTTTACTTGTTTCAAGATTCATCATATATACTTCAAAATTGTGGGGAGGAAGAACTTTAACAAATACGAAATGTTTTCCATCTGGGCCAGGATGGGGCGCCCAATTGGTTTCATCATCTTCAAATGTAATTTGTTTTAATCCTGTCCCGTCATGATTTATTGTAAAAATAGTCATAGGCTTAGCCCGTGCTTCATCAAATTCTTTTTTCCAAGCTCTGTATAGTATCGTTTTACTATCGGGCAAATAAAATGAGCCACCTTCCTGCCATTCATCTGTAAATGTAATCTGATGTTCATCAGTGCCATCAAATTTCATTTTCCAAAGGTCCAAATTCCCATCTACTTGTCGGGTAAATAGAATCCATTCACCATCGGGTGAAACAGATACTTCAGCATCATAATGTAAATTATGTGTTAATCGAACAATATTATTACCATTTAAGTCACTTGTGTAAAGTTCAGCACCTTGTGGATATATAGTTGGTATTGACCAATCACCTACTGGGAGATCAGGGTAATCTCGTGTTGATGTCCAAATCAGTTTATCTCCTGATGGGAAATAATAGGAACAGGCATCTTCACCTTTGTGGTTTATTCTCCGAATATCAGTTCCATCGATATTTGCCGTATAAACATGATGAACTTCATCATCATCAGCAACCACAGCATTGCAAATAATACTTTTTCCATCAGGGGAAAAATATGCCTCGGCAGCTTTAGTTAAATTTGGTATCATACTCACTGGAAGCTCCACTACTTCTTCTACTTTAGTTACCGTAGGAGATATTTGTTGGATTTTTGGGGCTGTCGTTTCACAACCGCTAATTAATAATAATCCAATTGTGAATATTACAATCTTATTTAGCATTTCAATTATATCCTTTCTTTTTTTCTATTTTAACTGTAATTCAATTGATACTTGGTTGATATTTCCAAAGGGTCCAAAAGGTTTTACACCATAATTAATATATGTTTCACCCAGAGCTCCTAATTTCAATTTTAATCCGGCACCAAACGTAATATTTTCTTCATCATAATTAAACCGATATCCCCCTCTTAAAAAGAAGATATTTTTAAAGGAGTATTCACAACCGGCATTCACATGTTCCCGGCTATCATTGGGATGTTCCGCATCAAGACTAACTGTTAAACGATTTATGCTTTTCGATTTAATGGGATCACTTGAACCGATTAAGTCTATAGCTACACCTATGCGGATTAAAAGAGGTAAAGGCCATGATTCTGTGGTTAGGTTTACATCCGTTAAATAATTTCCTTCAAGATCATCGTCAATATCTGCTTTTTCAATTAAATCTCGCCCTTCATATCGTATTTCACCGCCAAAATTTGAAACACACATTCCAATTTTTAATCCATGAAAATCGGTTCTTAACAGCATCCCAATATCAATTGCAGCTGTATTTGCTACTTCATTATAAGCAGAAAGTCTAATGATTTTTACCGTGTGGCCATAACTAAAACGGTCACTGATTTGGCGTGCATAACTTACACCAAATGCCATATTAAGTACAGTATATGTCAGCCCATTGCCATCAGGTTCTAAAACGGTTGTTACTTCCTGTTCATCCATAGAAAGCGCAGTAAGTGAGAACCCCAATATACCAGATCTTCCGGCGGGGAAAGTTACTCCAACAAAGTCATGGGAAATATCCAAGGCCCAATCATTATGCATAAAAGATGTATTAAATCCTTTTTGATTCATCATACCTGCGGGGTTCCAATACATTGCTGACCCATCATCTGCCAATGCAACAAAGCCACCACCCATACCCATAGCTCTAGCACCTACACCTAATTTTAGAAATTGGGCTGATGTAGTGCCGACCTTATCAAAACTATGATCACCCAAAGCTAATCCAGAGATTAATATGATTTTAATAACGTGCTTAATCATTTTATAACTAAAAATCTACCGGTATTTTCATCGCCACTTGGGGTTTTGGCATAATATAAATAAACACCTGGGGCAATGAATTGATCATTTTTTGTGCGCATATTCCAGAATTCATATCCAGTGGGAGAATCATGTTCCACAGTTGCAATCAGATCTCCAACAAGAGTATAAATCTTAATAGTGCATTGGTCCGGGAGATGATTGAATTGAAGCTTTTTACCAAATTCATTGTTTTCCCAAATATTTGTTACAACATAGGGATCAGGTACAACTCGAATATTTTTTAGAGTATTGAAATCTATAACAGATTTTGCCACCATCCCTGTGGTACCGAATGAATACGAAATTTCTTCTCGAATAGGTTTAAAAGTTTTTATGGTAAACTGGTCCCCATGAGAAGGTGGATGGGGAGTTTGGGAAACAAATTCATTATCCTTGGTAATATATTCTTCTGGGAAATTATTGGTCAACAAATAGAAGTAATTATCCCACGTATTTGGACTACCCGATAAAATAAGGATATCGACATGAAGTTCGTACCACCAACCATTATTGTTGCTACCTTCTGTAAACCCTTTACCACCCGGCACTAAATCCCATCCCAATGGGCTGTAGTACCAATGGCGATAATCTTCCCAACTTTGAGTAATATTAAAATCACATTGCACTAAATAATCACTTACATCAATAGGATTATCTGGATCACTAATTATTTCTATTTTTAATGGAAGCTGCTGTATTGAATCAAAAGGAAGTCCATTTTCATCCAGCAAATTCCCTGCCCATTCATCAGAAAAAATATCAAACCATTTTGCTGCAGATCCACCATTAGCACTAGTGTCAATAGTAATTCTGAAGTCATCAATTGTATTCATTTTCTCCCCAAATGCCTGATTGGTAGCAATAAGGTTGGGATATTTAGTTTCAAATCTCCAATCAAAAGTAGACGTATCATTCATCACTTTTGTCCAGCCCATTTCCTTGATTCCGGCAGGTGCTTCATGGACTGTAATCCTAAATCCATCCACTACAGGTATATTATCACTGGTGTTATCTGAAAATATATGATTATAGAAAAGTGTATCCATCTCTGTGGTATCCACAAGAGTAAATGTTTTGGCATAAGTAGAATCGCCTTCTTCAATAAATAAAATACTATCTGTAAATGTAACTTTATATCCATTCCCTGTAATTGCCGTTGGATCAGCAATTTCAATTTTAACAATTCCATCACAGAGCCCACCAATTGGTTGTAATTGATCTAAAGGAACGACTGCTTCTGAAAAATTATTTGGGATTATACCGGGGATAACAGATACAGTATGTTGTTCAAAAATAGATGACCCAAGAGGATACATATAGGATTGTTCCAAACTATCTGGAGTTTGAATACCTTTATCATAAGCAGTTACACAATACCAGTATTCTAGTCCATTAATCAAATTTGAATCAGTAAATGTATGAACAAGGCCAGAATTTGTACCTAAAAATTGTGGAAATGCGGGATCTAATCCGGACACATCTACTCCATATCGAGCCGTATCTTCATCAAGGGTATAATCAAACGTTGCAATAGGTACCCAACCTACTTGAATACCATGTGCATTGGTAATTGGGTTTCCCCATGTTTTCCCAAAATCAGTACTCCGAAAAACTTTATACCCCTCAAAATCTTTGATCCCCTTTAATACATCGACCGAATTTTCTGATGGTTCCGAATCCCAAAAAAGGGTAGCGCGCCCATCTCCAGCTGCGGCAGATACACGGGGAGGATCTGGAGGTCCTGACCCCTGGAAATACAGATTGTACATTTCATTAGCCATGCGCAGATTATTCATTAAATCAGTTGTATCCGGAGAATAGGGTGTATCTCCGGAATTGCCCATAATTAATCCAAGTGAAATAGTAACAGTTGAATCCCCTTTTAATAGATAAGGTCCGCAGGAAACAATAAAATTGATACCATCGCCTTCTAAATCAACACCGCTGTCTTCATCGTACCACTTTGGATAAAAGGTTCCAAGAGATTCTATATCTGTATTGTCAATTCGTTGATCATCTCCATGAAAATACCAGGGAATAGAATCAAGGACAGTTGAATCTTTCTTACTGGTCATCAATGCCCACATTTCTTCGTCAGTAGTAGGTGAAACACCTCTGGCAAAATGATGAAAATCAGTAATACCCAGTTTTTCAGGTGTATCAAAAATCCTTAAGCCAACAATAGCTAATGGATATTCTGTATTTGCCCAGGTTTTATTGCGGACATTATTTAAATCATATACATAAACAAAATCTTTTTCCCCATCGCCATCACTATCTATAAAATTGATATAATCGTGCATATCAAAGTCTGGACGAAATTTTGAATAAAAACCGATATAAATACTGTCTAAATCTGTATCACTTTTGTTATGAATCTTTAAGTCCCAGAATATAAAATCTTCAGCATAAGGTCTACCGTAGCTGTATGATGATTGCTCAACTTCTATTCCAACAGCTCCTTGAGAATTATTATCATCGTTGTATATACAAAAAATATCTCTATCCGAAGTAAACTCATTTTCTCTGTCCGGTAACAAGTAAGAATCGGGATGCTCATTCAAGGTTTCTTCATCAAGATTCCCTACATCCACACGAAAATATCCTGGCCAATAACGTTCATCGGAAGATACCCACACTCCGTCATCATAATATCCATACGGCCATGTTTCTAAAAAATCACTCGACGCTTGAAAAGGTGTGTCATCGGATTCAGCTCGTATATCTCCTGAATAATGACGCCCAGCTGCATAGTCCGGAGGTAGCCAATCGACTACTTTCGACATAGCTTGTGAAACCGTTTCAATTACATTATGCTCATTAATAGCGACGGCTAATCCTAGTCCGTAAATATATTGCCGATCTTCATCAGCTGTTCTTGGCCAATGACCTGCATTGGTAAACCAAACGTGAAAATTGGATAGGTCACCAAAATTACTGGTATTATTTTGAAGCTGACCTTTATCCATAACTCCCACAGCTTTTTCACTGAAACCAAAAGATTTGAAAGAAGATCTCCCTGGAATTTTGTCGTGGCACCTACTGCAATCCACTCCCAAGAGCATTGCTGGAATGCAATAATATAACAATACGATTGTAACTAAATTAAATGAGGTATTTTTCTTCATCACTAAAATGCGAAATTAATTCCTGCTTTGAACGTTCTTCCTTGTCCAACATGAGATGGATTATGATTAGCATCTACTGATGTACCAACTCCTGAAAAACCAGGATCAAAAGGTTTGCCGGTACGGGAATAAACATAGAATACATTTTGATAATCAGTCAGATTGATTATTTCAACGAAAAAAGTTAATCCAACTGATTTATACATCATTTGTTTTTTTACTCTCAAATCTGCAGAAAAAGTCCAAGGTTTTCTGGCTGAATTAATATCCACTCTAAGGGTTGGATCCACATAGGGTGTGTACGGAAGTCCGCTTCCTGCATTAATGAGTAAATTTGTATTCATATTTGAAAATGGATAGAATCCTGCAAGTGGAGGACCCGTTTTGGATGGAGTTCTAATATACATTGAAATTGATACATCATGTCTTTGATCAAAGTCGAGATAAAATTCCTGGTGGGGTACTTCTTCCAATTCATATGCAGAAAAATAACCTCCTATTGGAGAAGAATTATTACCTTTTGCAACTGCAAGAGAATAGGCAATTGAACCACCAAACATTCCAGTAAACCGTTTGTCTAATGAAATATCAAGCCCTTTCACACTGGCATAATCTGTATTGGCATACGCAACATACATATTTGATAAATAACGAATTTGAACTGTGGAAAGTAAATCACGAATGTCCTTTGACCAGAGATTCACTTCCAAACTTGCATGATTAGAAAGAGCCTGTTTTAACCCTGTTTCAAATGCGACAGTTTTTTGTGCTTGAACTCGAGGGTTCCCAACAAGAGGGAGAGATGCTGAAACGTCTTTTTCAGCATTATACGTCAATGCATCAAATGTGGGTGACTGAAAAAAGTGACCGTAAGAAAAATGAAATACAGTTTTGTCAGTAATTGGGTATGCAATACCAATCCTTGGACTCCAATTTGATTGGGAAGGAGCTGTTGTAAGTTCTGAAGGCATCCAAACATTATTAGTAGAATCCCATTCAACAAATCGTGTTATATCTTTCCACATTGTAGCATTTGGGTCAACATAATCCCAACGTAATCCAAGATTAAGTATTATATAATCGAGTTCAATTTTATCTTGAATATAAAAAGATCCTTCTTTGGGAGTAAATGTAGTATCATCCTTGAAATTCGTACCGCCAACCCAGGGGTTTTCTTCAGTATAAATATCCAAAGTATGGGGTGTAAAAGTGAAACCGGTTTTTAACAAATGAATATTATTTAATTGGTAAGTAAAATCCAGTTTGGCTGAATAAGTTGTACTTTGGTTATCAACAAATATCCCTTGATTTCCAGTATCATAAAAATAGACTGTTTCATCCGTAAGTGGACGTTCATATTCCTCCGGTATCATATCCATCACACCTGTCCGTGTAGCTACATTTTGTTTCGTAAGATATAATGTATAGTACATTGGTTTACTTATAAAGTGTGTAAGCGTTAATGCAATTCTGTCATTGGTCTTAAATGTATGCGCTTGATACAAAGGTCTATATTTCCATTTATGAGAATAACGCTGGTATAAACGATTTGAACTATGTAGATGAGCCGCCAGTTTTATTTTAGATGATATTTGAGTTGTTAGTTTTAATTGAATATCCTGATTAATATCAATTCCATGGGGAAGATAATCATCATTCGAGCTATAAAATGCAGAAGCAAAAAAGCGGGAATTTCCCATGGGTATTTTACCACCGATATTTAAACTCGTTGAGCCCTGAACAGGTAAATTCAACAAGGGCAGGAGAGGAGAGGCTACGGAATTTTTAAGATTTGTTTTAAGATAGTTAAAAAGAGGGTCCTTCAAATTTGTCCAAACGTAATTTGAATCAGAAACTGTACTAAATACATTTGAAAAATGATAAGGTGATGTTGTTAATTGAGGTGAAATTAATTCAATCTTCCCTTTTAATTCTTCACCACCTTCTTTCGTTACAATGTTCACTACACTGGACATTGCTTGGCCGTATTCTGCATTGAAAGTTCCGCTAATGATTGTCATTTCCTGAATTGCATTCTGATTTACGGAACCAGAAAAATCGCCTTGTAACGGGTCTTTTACAACGACACCATCAATCATATAAAGAATCTCTTTTGTTCTGCCGCCACGTACATGAATCCCACCCGATGCATCTTCAGTAAATCCAGCTTGTGTTGCCAATATATCTTTAAAGTCAATCACAGGCATATCCACGATATCTTCTGCATCAATTACTTTTACGGAAGATGTTGCATCGCGTTGAATCAATGGTTTGGTTGCGATTACAGTTACTTCTTCTCCACTAATAACTGTCTGTTCCATAACAACCGACAACCGAGCGGTAAAATCTGACATGACAACAACATCTTGTTGTATTGATGTTTTGTAGCCGATCATCATGAATTTGATATTATAATGGCCGGGTGATATGTTTAAAATATAATATTCTCCATCATTATTAGATACTGTACCAAAATCAGTATTCTCAATTATGATATTTACACCGATAAGAGGGTCATTGTTTTCATTAGTAATTTTTCCTGCTAGTTTTCCTCCTACTCCCCCGTAAGCAAAAGAAAAAATAGACAAAAATAGGGTTGTTATTTGTAAATATTTAAAAATCATTGGATTGAAAAAGCGGGCACAATTTAACAATTGTACCCGCCTTCTCGGGGGTTTATTTAAGGAAAATCATTTTATTGGAAACTCTTTGTGAGTTACCAGTGAGTGTGTATAGATAAACTCCGGTAGGTACATCTTCACCACGATTGTTTTTCCCATCCCAGGCAACTTGTTGCTGTCCTGGCGAAAAGTTTCCATGAATCAAATTCCTGACCAATTGACCATTCAAGTTGAAAATGTCCAGAGAAACATTCATTGCTTTACTGAGTTCAAATGCAATATTTGTTGTAGGGTTAAAGGGATTTGGATAATTCTGTTTCAATGAGAATTGGTTAGGAATATTATTCACCGGTTCATCAATTCCAACTGTTCCTACAGTTTCCACAACCCAGTTATCCACTTTAATTGAGGCAGCGGGATCAGAGAACATATCCCAGCAATAAATTCCGTAATAACCGGAAGCAATAGCTGCTTCAGCACTGTCATCAGTCACAGTACCCAGTTCA
>NNSG01000002.1 GCA_002256485.1 Fidelibacterota bacterium 408169 | reverse complement strand
GGAATACATTTTCACGTACAACATTCATGATTTGGAATGGTGGAGATGTAACCACAGCAACATCTCCTGCAGATTATTCTGCAGAGTCACCTGAGATAGGGACAATCTTTAGGATTGCAACGACTAATCCTTTGAATAATAATGATGTCTATTTTTTCAGTACAGACAGTTTAAAACCTTCGGATCTTGATTATTCAGTGAATATGATTAAAATATGGCCGAATCCATATTTTGCTTATAATCCGGAAGAACGATCACCGTTGGAAAGAAAAGTTATGTTTACACATTTACCGGAAACAGCCACCATACGCATTTTTGATTTGGCGGGAAATTTAGTTCGTATCATCAAGCATTCTGATAGAACACAATATGAAACGTGGGATTTAACAAATTTTGCCGGACGCAGGGTATCCAGTGGAATGTATATTATTCATTTTGAAACAGACGTAGGCGACGCAATATTGAAATTAGCCGTTATTCAACCAAGGGATTGAACCGTATTTAAGTTTAGTCTCTGAATACTTGTTTAAATAATTTATACAACGAATCACTTTTAACTCCCTGCCCCAAATAATACTCACCCCCCGCATCCTGTAAAATCAATTCCCAATGAAGGTGAGCGCCTTTTCGTGTTCCCAATGTGCTAGGCTCTGTCCCGCTGTTCCCTGAAAGACCAATTTGATGCCCTGCGGATACCGATGACCCCGGTTTTATTTCCGGATTAATATGGGATAAGTGTGCATAAATAGACACTGCGCGGAAACCGGAAATCAGATCAAATCCATGATCAATATAAACGGACTGCCCCACTAATATATGCTCAAAAACATCGGAAGGAGTATGTCCCAATTGTTTTGCTTCTGCCAGAAGCAATTGTCTGAATTCCGGTTCGACTTCTTTAAAATGATGATCCGCTCGGATAACAATACCCTCTGCTACAGCTTTAACAGGTGTGCCCCAGTTTACAACAAAATCAATCCCGCGATGAATACCATTACGATATTCACGGGGAGCATTGGGGAGCAATAATGCACGTTTAGGCAGTTCAACGTTATTGCAGGGTATTAATAATTTTAAATTCTTTATTGCTTCTACCTTTGGTGGTTCATGATTTTGTGTAAATAACGGGAATATGGGTTTTTCCCCGGGGAAGCCATATTGTTCTAAAGCGGGTGCAACAAAATGATCGATAAATTGAACATTTAATTCATATTTAATTTTGACTGTATCATTGTAAAAAGAGAAATCGCTTATAGAATAAAATCGGGTGTTTTCAGGAATCTTATTATGAATATAATTCACTATCAATAGAATTAGAGAATCATCTTTTATAGATTCACTGACATTATTGAAAATGAAACCTTCTAAAGCATTTTTTAACGCATTGTCCACTAAGGCTTGATTATTTTGATTTAAAGGCCCGGGATAAAGGATGTGTACTGATTCCTGGTTTTCAGCGACGGTTATAATAGGCGTTGTTTCATACTGCTCAGCTTGTTTAGGAATAGAAGGGGCACAACTTTGGAAAAACCAACCTAACAGTAGGACAGTAAAACAGGTTTGAGTTGAATGTTTAAACAAGGAAAATGTTATTCAGGAAATATGTTTTAATAATGTATCAAGCGCAGAATTAAATACAGACAATGGATGGCCAACAACTGTTTCATTACAAATGGGTGTAAATATGGAATCTGATTTATTCAACGATGAATATGGATCGTCGAGTATAACTTGTACTCTTGATACATCAGATAAATTCATCGCATCTAATATTGAATATTCATATCGCCCCCAGGATGTTGGAGCAAAAATAATTCCCTGTGCTTTTTTACGATTACGTTGGATGAACGAAACAGCCTTTTCAGCTTTATGAGTTTGTAGGAAGCGAAGTTGGATTTCTAAACTGACACTATGAGCATGCCGGCGTAATTCTTTGTTAATTTTATCTAATGTTATACGTTCTCCTGCCTGGGCAGACTGCACACCGATTAGGTTTAGATTTGGGCCTTGTAATACCAGGATTTCCATTGATTACCTTAAAGGTATAATGTGTCCAATAATATATCCCACGACAATACCGACTAGTAATGCAAGTGTCAATACACGTGATTTCATGAATTCGCCGGAATATCCCCGCTTAATGGCTAACATACCCACAAAATAGCCCAAACCGTTTAAAATCCAGAAAAAAGGGATGGCCAGCACCTTAACGATTAATGGACCAATAAACGGGATCATAGCAATCAACGCACCCAATCCTGCAAACAGTTGAGTAAATAGTCCCAATACCAGCGTTACAAATACGATAAATTTTTCGTCGATACCTAACTTAAGCGCAACCATAATGAATGCAGCAATTAACAGCCAGATTATAATATGTTTTTTATAGAGTTGCAGAAAGGTTGGTTCAGACATGTCTAATCCGTGCAATAATATTAATCCCGAACACCTTTACAGCGGCTTGAATAATTCTGCGCCGACCAGATTGTTCTACCCATACTTGGCGAATTGCTTTTGATTCAATGATGTTATCCATAAAATAGTCTGATTGCTCTGGTAGAGATGTTACGTCTTCTTCTGCTTTGATGTCCAGCCGGTAATGATCACATATAATTACACTGTCAGCAAGTGAAATCGTACTTGTATCTGCCCAAAGGAATCGTGCAGAATATAATTTTCCATCATGGTCCATGGAAAACCATTTTGTATCCAATGCATCAACAGGTTCTTTTTGTACTTGGACAAGTAGCGTAAAAATTGACTGAATTTCCGGTATGCGTTTTAGTGCCCGCTTCTCATAGTTTAAAAGACTGTCGGAAGAACTATAGTTTGCGGATGAAGTGTATTTTGTTGAACCCTGTCGGATATGTTTTTCAAATTCCAAAATGCCATAATGGTTCAAATCATATTCCACTGAATAATGATTTGAGGTAGGCCAAATTAAGTCAATAAACCCAACAGTTTTAGTATTGAAATCAATTTTATTGGAATCAATTTTCATCTTCACATCTACAGCAGGAAATCCAAAAAAAGTAATCGTATACTCTTGAGCATTGATTAAAGAAATACAAAAAATTAAGACATACAAAAACAGTTTCATTATGGTTTCCATTTAAATCTGTTTGCTAATCCGGCTAAACCAATAAAAGGAATATAAATGGGTTGTAAAATAGTCCAGAAAATGAAAATGATAGATGGAAATGCAAGGTGTAGTTTTGAGGCGCCTGAATAAATAACCAATGCATCACATACAAATTTGACGCCGAAAACCGCAGGCAGGATTGAATATGAAAGAGGAATAAATATTCCAACCAGTAACGTTGAGTTTAGTAGGAATGCATTGAATAAAAAGAACAGGAAAAAGAGGTCTGTTTTTGCTGCGAGTCTTGAATTAGAAGACCAGCGAATACGTTGATTCATAAATTCTGTAATGGATAATAAAGGCTTGGTTTTGATAAAACTGTCGGGGTCAGTATTAAATGTACAACCATAGCGTTTACCTATTGATTGTACTAAGTAGATATCATCTCCGGAGATTCGATCTCGAACAGGATTAAAACCGTCAATGTCATTAAATGTTTTTCTCTTATAAGCAAGGTTTTGTCCAGAACCTGTCCAGAAAAATCCCCAGCCCATGGCACCGGCGTTTGCTGTAGTCAGAGCCAGGAAGTCCACGAGTTGGTAATGGGTGAAGGAAGATGGTTTTTGGATATCAATCCTGGATGAACCCACTGAAATACCGACACCATTTTCCAGGGTCTTTACCATACTTTTAACCCATCCTTGGGGAATACGACAATCGGCATCTGTAGATAAAATAATCTTTCCATCCGTTTGGGCGATCCCTTGGGTAAGAGCATATTTTTTTGGAGCCATTTCTGTGGATTTATCCTCAATTCGTGATCCTTGTATATTTGAATGCAATTCAGCAAAATGTTCAATAAGTTGCCATGTCTTATCCGTGGAACGGTCGTCAACAACTATTATCTGTAATAATTGTTTGGGGTAATCGAGCTGCGTTAAATCCTGAAGAATATCAGGCAAATTTTCTTCTTCATTTCTAGCCGCAATAACGATTGAGACCGTGGGCCAATTGATGATTGTTTTTTTACTGAACTTCAAACGCAACAGACCGGTTAGAAAGAAAAGAACAAACAGGATATAAATACCCAAGCTTGTTACGAGTATTGTGTCAACCATGTATTAACGCAACCAAGCTTTGTAATTTTAGATGATAGTTTTGTTGAATATCTTAACCATAACTTCCGGCTATGCAAAAAATATTCACCTTTTTATCACCAAAAACTCCTGCGACTTTTAGCACCCTACACACTTGACAAAACACTTGAGTATAGAATAAAAAACTCATGCTAACGGCAATAAAAGAGAGGCAATCAGGAAATAAAGTGTTACACCCAAAATATCAATACTAGTGGTAACAAACGGACCTGTAGCGACTGCAGGGTCTACATCAAGTTTGTAAAGAAATAAAGGAACAAACGCGCCAATTGTAGTCGCAATAAGCATAGATGTAGTGATACTTAATCCAACAACTATCCCCAGATTTGGAGACACATCCATAAACCAAATTGACGTAAACAATCCAAGTAAAACTCCATAGAGGACTCCCAATATAAGCCCCACGCGAATTTCCTTTAATAATATTTTCATATTATTACCCACATTGACTCTACCGGTGGCTAATCCACGTACAATAATAGTTGACGTCTGTGTGCCGATATTTCCACCCATACCTATAATAACAGGAATAAAAGCAGCCAAGGCGATAGTAACTTCAAGGATATTTTCATATAAACCAATGACTGTTGCAGCAGCGATACCTCCAAGCCAACTGGCAAACAGCCACGGCAACCGACTTTTGGCATTGCCCCATGAAGATTTGAGAAGTATTTCCCGATCTTTTCCCACACCGGCCATCTTCAAAAAATCTTCAGTAGCTTCTTCACGAATAACGTCAACGACATCATCTACTGTGACAATTCCCAAAAGATTGTCATCCGAATCTGTAACCGGTACTGCAAGATAATTATATTGAGAAACAACTTGAGCCACTTCTTCTTGGTCTGTGTCAGGTCTAACAGTATGAACTTTTCTTATCATTATTTCTTTTAACAGCGTATCCGGTGAAGTTGTAACCAAATCCCTTAGAGAAATAATTCCCATTAATTGGTTATCATCATTTGTGACATATAGATAAAAAACCATTTCAGCCTCTTCTTCGTGCTGCAAAGCAGCAATGGCATCACGGGCTGTGGTTTCTTCGTGGAGAGTAAACACATCTGTATACATCAACGATCCTGCGCTGTCTTCCGGATAAGCAAGGATTTCCTCTAGTTCTTCCGCTTCTTCCTTTTTTAATAGGTCAATAATATCATGAGACTGTTTATCCGGAAGATGGCTCAGAATTTCAGCTTGATCACTGGCACTTATGGGGTCAATTAATTCAGCGATGCGATCAGCTGATATTTCAGCTAATAGATCTTGTAGAATGGATTCATCCAGTTCAGTCAAAAAGTCACCTGTAAGTTCGTTAGGACGCATCAAAGCAAAAAGTTGTTCTTGTTCAGCTAAATCGAAATAACGGAATAACACAGCCATATCTGCAGGATGTGTTTTATCAATGAGTTTGATCAAATTTGTGCGAGCGTGGCGACGCATTAACCGGCGAAACGTATCACGTAAAACATGAATCTCCCGTTCAAATATTTGTTGTTTCATGATTGTACTTTCAGGGAATGATTGAGTCGGTTAAATCCAAAATAAACACACACGAAACCCATAAGCAAAAACCAAGGAGCTACATGGCCATGCCATGTATAAAATTTATCAAGAACCTGACTATAATTTGTGAATATTAAAGCCATAAAATTATTTGCCGCATGAAGAATGAACCCAGCCCAGATTGATCCTGTCCTCCATGCGAGATAACCCAATAAAACGCCAAGGACATAGATTTGAATTAACCAAAATGGATTTAAATGAATAATGGCAAAAAATAAACTGGTCACTAAAACGGCACGCGTAATGTCTTTCCAATGTTCTTCAAGAAATTTTTGGAGAAACCCACGAAACAATAATTCTTCTCCCAAAGGAGCCAGCACCACGATACCAAACATTAGAAAAATTGCCATATTAAACGTATCAAATTTGAGCATATATCCTATTTGATCCAGGTATTCCGGTGGAGAAAATAATAAACTGGCTATACGGTCAAATTCATCTACTAACACAATAATTCCTATAGAAAAAACGACTGTTGCAAAAACAATCGGTGATGAAATTTTCTTAATTCTCAATCGGTCAAGGAGAGATTCTTTTCGGGCAGTTAAAAATAAAATCAATGGGACGACCATAAATCCCTGCCCGATAAATAATGCCAGGAAATTTGTTACCTGATTATTGTTTTCTGGAAGATATACTAATCCAACTGATGCAATAATTGTGCCCACCAGCAGCGCTGAAAGCACGGACAGAATGACAATTCCAAAAACATTTTTTATGGTTAAAGTGCTGTTCATATCTTAATTCCCTCGACAAAGGGTTTGGTTCTGTTGGATTCGTAGAGGGTTTTGTAAAACCCTATGCGTGAAGAAAAAAGATGTAACATTTGTTAGCTTAAGGCGAAAAATGTAGTCAATAGTGGTACTATGAACAAGTTTTTCAACGAAAAGCCTGCGAATTTTAAACTTTTTAGTTTGTGCAATAGGTTTTTCAAATCCCTCTTTCAGACTAAAAAATTACGGAAGGTCAATGGAAAAGCAAAGAGTCCTTGTATTTTCTATTGTAACCGATAGTAAAGCATATATATGTTTCCAGCCTCAATTAAGTTAAATAATTCAAACCAGCACCTTAAAAAGCCCTCTTGTAATCGAGAGGGCTTTTTATTTCTTTACCAGTTTGTCCATAATTATTCCTCCTGCCACCGCAACGTTTAAAGATTCACCTTCGCCTAACCTAGAAACGGCAATATACCCATGAATTGTTTTTCTAATCCCTTTGGAAATTCCATGAGCTTCACTTCCCAAAACAAGTGCCCAGGGTGTTTCTATATCAAAATCATCCAGACTTTTACCATCTGGGTCTGCACCATATAATGTATGTGTAGAATTGAATTGAGTGATGTCCGCATCCAATATATATGAAATATGGAAATGAGCTCCCATACCACTCCGTACTACTTTTGGGTGAAAAATATCTACACAATCCCGTGACAACGCAATGTTGTATATATCAAACCAAATAGCTGTCCGAAGAAGTGTACCCATATTTCCCGGGTCTGAAATATTATCCAGGTAAAGCCAATTGCTATGATGCGTATCGTTAAATACATGAGGAGTTGGAAGAATGCAAACACCAAATATCCCCGACGGTGTTTTAGTTGCAGAAATGGATTGCATCTCTGAGGATGAAATTTCCTGCGCAGTTGGACATATATTCATTACACCTGCAACTATCTCCGGATAGTGTTTTTTGAATTCACGTGTAAAAAATGACATGACCAGTTCATGATCCGCATCTACAGCTTCTTGAACTAATCGCCGACCTTCAATGATAAATTGATTGTGTGAATAGCGTCCCTTACTTTTTTGTAATGAACGAATATGTTTTGTTTTTGCTTTTGTTATCATATTATGCCTTAACAAACAGTTTGATTGCCTCAACGAACCCCGGTAATTTCACCTTCAATTTTATACAGAGCAATCACTATGTCTAAAGGCGTAACACCCCAATCTAAAGATTATGCAGCCTGGTATACGGACGTTATCGTAAAAGCAGGCTTGGCTGATTATGGTCCAGTAAAAGGAACCATGGTTATTAAACCATATGGTTTTTCCATCTGGGATAATATAAAAGAATCCTTTGATAGAATGATCAAGGAAACAGGTCACGTGAATGCTTATTTCCCTTTATTTATACCAAAATCTTATCTAGCTCGTGAAGCAGAACATATAGAAGGATTTGCCAAAGAATGCGCCGTTGTAACCCATACTCGTCTGAAATCGGACAGCGATGGGAGTATTGTTGTGGATCCCGAATCACGCTTGGATGAAGAAGTTATCGTACGTCCCACATCCGAAACAGTCATTTGGTCCATGTATAAAAAATGGATTCAATCCTACCGTGATCTCCCCCTATTAATTAATCAATGGGCCAATGTTGTGCGCTGGGAAATGCGAACGCGATTGTTTCTGAGAACAACGGAATTTCTTTGGCAGGAAGGCCATACAGCTCACGCAACAGCTGAAGAAGCCGAAGAAGAAACGCTGAATATTCTTGAATTATATCGCCAGTTGGCAGAAGATTATTTGGCCATCCCTGTTTTAACCGGGCTTAAAACAGAAGCAGAAAAATTTGCCGGAGCTGAAAAAACCTATTGTATTGAAGCTATGATGGGTGATAAACGCTCACTTCAAGCAGGAACATCCCACAACCTTGGTCAGAATTTTGCTAAAGCATTTGATGTAACGTTTCAAACGAAGGATAATAAAGAAGATCATGTATATGCAACCAGTTGGGGAGTCAGTACCCGCTTGGTCGGAGCTGTAATTATGGCCCACGGTGATGACAAAGGGTTGCGACTACCACCAAGAATTGCTCCATACCAAGTTGTTATTGTCCCAATTGCACGGAATGAAGATCATGTAAAATGGATCAAAGATTTTATTGAACCGATTGTGTCTGGTTTAAGAGAAAATAATATTCGTGTATTTGAAGATTGGACCGATAATTCTCCTGGCTATAAATTCAATGATTGGGAAATGAAAGGCGCACCTTTGCGGATGGAGGTTGGCCCCCGGGATGTGGAAAATAATCAGGCAGTCATGGTGCGGCGAGATACAAATGAAAAACTCACACTTGAAAAAGCTGATTTGAATAGCCACATCCCAAAATTGTTAGATAAAATACAAGCAAGTCTGTTTGAGAAGGCGAAGTCCTTTCGTGAAAATAGCACGCATTTTGTTAAGACTTATGATGAATTTAAAGATGCTGTTGTCGGAGGAGGATTTATACGGTGTGGATGGGATGGAGATCCTGAAACAGAAACGGCTATAAAAAATGAAACCAAAGCAACAATCCGTTGCATACCTTTTGATGAACAACCAGATGGCTTGAATTGTATTTATTCCGGAAAACCTGCTAAGCATGAAGTCATTTACGCAAAAGCGTATTGATTATTGACGATTATTGATCGTTCAAACTCCAACTATAATTTTAAAACGGTTTCCCTATAGCGATACAAGTATTATTGCACATGGCTTTACGCGGGATTACGGAAAAATCAGTATAATGGTCCGCGGTGCACAGCGTAAAAAATCACCACGCAGTGCTTATTTTCAACCGGCTAATTACTTGGAAACACTATTTTATTATAAGCCAAACAGAGACATGCATACCTTATCTAAAGTCAGCTTTATTAAAAATTGGATACGGTTTCAGGATAACCTGAAACCGTTATCCTATGCCTTGGCTACTGTAGAACTTGTTGATAAAACAATTACGGACCACGATCCCCATGAAGAATTATTTGATGAATTGGTAGCCACATTATCATTTTTCCATGATGGTGAAAAACATTTCAATTTATGTTTCTGGTATTTTGAATTACGCTTGTTAAAATTATTAGGATTTCAGCCTCATTTACCGGAAAGAGAATTCCCAGGAATGGTGCTACCCGATCCAAACGGTGGACCCAATAGCCGCATTATTCTTGAATATCTCATTCACGCCAATATTTATGATGCTTCGTTTTTGGATGATTTGTCCGATCAAGTTGTTACAGCAAAGGACAGGCATGTTATTGGTAATTATATTTCAGCAAATCTTGAATATCATTTTGATACCTGCCGCAACATGAAATCATTAAATGTATTAAGACAACTCCTCGCTTAAAATGAATAGTGAATTAATAAAGGGACGATTGTGCAGCAAAGATGGGAAATCGTTTATTGATTGCTCTAGTGAATCTTTTTTTGAAGATAGATTAATTTGGGAAGGATACCTCACACACTGGTTAGATCAAAATGTGTGTGCTCGGGAATTATCACAATTGGATTATGAAACTGATCAGCCCATTATTATTATGTGGCCCAATGAATTACAGCCCGACGAACCGGTTGTTGATTTTTATTATAATGAGCGACTAGTAAAATATCCCGCTTCGTTATTTGGTCATAATGCCATAAATATTAATGGAAATATTTACAATTTTTCACATTTGATGAATGAAAATGAAATTATGACACAGGAAGAATTTTTTTATCGCCCGGCTTTGGGAGAATTTGCTCCATCACCGATTAATGGTAAATTTGAGATACTTGATGACGGAAGAGTTTATTATGATAAATTTGGTCGTAATTTTATGCGGTCAATCCATGTATTACGAATCAGAGGCATGGATACAGACCGATTAAGCAGTATATTAAATGAAGAATTGGATATTATTCATCAGACACCTGTTGATCCCAAAAAACCGGAGAAATATACAGATTTCAGTTTTTTTACCAGGAGTTGTTCAACAATAATCAGGGATGGCCTAATAAAATATGGTTTTAAGAATATCAATGGAATACTTCCGAGAGATTTGTTTGTGAGCACAGTTTATAACATACATCAGCAACAGGAGAATATGGGCATAAATCTGGAACTTTATACTATGCCGCAATTAAAAGTGCCGGAAGCTCCTTATTCAGTATTAACTCCTTTAATGAATATTAAACACCGCAAACAGCATAAAAAATTAATCGCTGCAGGTTTGATATGAGATATCAATTTCAATCCGAACAGGGTAATATGTCTTTCAAGCCCAAAATATTTACAGAGGCGATTAAAATTCTTATCGGGATTAATGCAGGGCTATTTGTATTAAAATTTATTTCACAAAGCCAGATTGACTTAGCCAGAATATTTGGATTGTCACCAAATACAGTCTGGCCCATGATATGGCAGCCGGTGACCTACATGTTTGTTCATGGAGATATATTTCATATTTTAATTAATATGTTTGTTTTATGGATGTTTGGTTCTGAAATGGAATCCATTTGGGGACGAAAACAGTTTTTACGTTATTATTTTCTGACAGGTGTTGGTTCAGGAATCATCTGGTTATTATTCAATATGGGCCAGTCATATGCTGTTTTAATTGGTGCAAGCGGTGCCATATATGGAATTTTATTGGCGTATGGAATGATGTTTCCCAATCGCACTGTATACCTATATTTTATGATTCCCATTAAAGTGAAATGGTTTGTGATTTTTCTGGGAGCAGTTGCATTTTTATCCTCATTTAATAATCACTCCAACATCAGCCATATAACTCATTTATCCGGAATGGTAATCGGTTTTGGTTATTTACGTTATTATTGGCACTGGAAGGATATTCGATTTTCTGTGTATAAACAATTAAAAGAATTCAAGATATCGATTAAAGACAGGAAAGATCAAAACACGTTGAAAATGCAGCAACAGATTGATCACTTGCTTGATAAGATTAATGAAACAGGTTATGATAATCTTACGGATGAAGAAAAGGATTTGCTTTATAAAGCCAGTAAAGACTTTTCAAAAGGAAGAAAAAAAGATTAATTTTTTAGCAATTCATCTGTTTTTCTAACTGCTAAAATACCCAAGATCAAAAACAACGCTTTATACACTTTCTCGTGTACATTGACTACAGGTGCTAACCAAGTGAAGCCATGAATAATTCCCAAAGCAGAAAGGGGAATAATTGCAAATAACACCAAATTATAATTCCAAACAACCCGTCCGAATTGTTTGTTTTTTGTGGGCCATATCATGGACATTGCCAGCCAGAAATAACCGTTAAAAGGAACTTCGATTTTTACTCTAGGGAATGAATCAGATAGTGATGATAGAAAAAACTCATCCACTCCGGGCGATGATACGATTTCACTTTCAGGTGTTATGAAAGAATCAAAAGCCGGCAGGATAAATTCTCGAACCACAAAGGACTGTACAGGGCGAATAAATAATATATAAATAAGACCGATAGCGGTCAGGCTGATGCAAAGCTTCCGCCAGAAAAGATATCGGAATGATCGTTCACGGTGGTCCATAGATACCACAATGTTAAAACAATTGGATAGAAAAAGACATAGGAACTATAATAGTGTACCGGATCCCAATATTGAGGAAAATACAAATTAGATAATGCAAAAAAAGCAATGCGAAAAACATTCGCAATAAATATTAATCCAATTCCGCCGATAATGAACATGACTCTTTTTCTCATCTCACCGGAATAAGCAATAATAAAACCGGCATAAAGACCGAGTAAATCCATGCCGTTGCAGCCGTTTTGAATTTCCACCCCCCTGTTTCCCACACAGGCAATAAAACGGTCGGCAGTCTCAATCTCCCAACCCAAAAACGATAAACCAGCAGCAGCGAGTTTTACGCCTGTGAAACTTAACCATGTGTCCAGTCTGCCATCGGGTAAGACAACCAGATCATAAATCAATTGCCAGGCAGCGTATACGCTTCCTGCTTTAAAGAGAAAAACTGTTAAGGGTGAAAATCTATTTTTTATGTTTATCATACAATTTTTTCAATGCCATAACTCCTCCCGCAGCAGCCAGAAGTCCAAGTCCACCGATAGGTGCTTGATCGGGCGCGCCAGGAAAACTCGGTTGGGCAGAGATCAGGGAGATTAAAGGAAGCGAGAAAAGGATAGATGTTGTAATATATTGTTTCATGATGAACTCTACTTTATAAACGTTATTTTCTGATTGAATACTTTTTCTCCTGCTTTCATCTGAACAATGTAAACACCGGATGAAATATTCACTGAATTCCATTGAATGGTGTGTGTTCCGGCGGAAAATTTATCCTCCACGAGCGTTTCCACTAATTGGCCTTTAATGTTGAATATCTGTAGAGATGTTAGATTTGTTGAATTAACAGGAACATCAAAGGAAATTCTTGTTGTTGGATTAAAAGGATTTGGGTATGCTTGATGCATGGCAAATTCTTTCGGATAAATGGATTCTTCATTAGAGGATAATGCACTGTACTGTACAGTGAAAGTAAACTGACTTTCCCCCACTTGTGGATATATATTCACACCGCCTGAACCATAGGCGGGGAAACTACCCTTGGCCTGAGTAGTTACTGTAATATTGTCTGATTGTAACAGATCAGTTGTTTCATTTGTACTATTCTTTGTTAAAGTTAGTCCAATGACTGTTTCAGGTAAGTTGGATAAATCCCAATTCAAGGTTATAGCTTCTTCATTGGTCACAAAATTATAATCAGCGTCCACCGTTAAAGACATTAAATCTAAAGGAATATCAATCAAGCCATCATGAATATATGGAAGATTGTTAATATCCAACCCGTTTCCTTCTGTATAGGTTAATCCAACTATCCGCTCACTTGGTGTCATGGGAAGCAGTTTATACGCATCGGAATTATCCATGCCTTCTACTCCACCGTTTGTAAAAGACAAAAATGTCTCATCACTATAATTTCCGGATGAAATGGAAAAACGTATACTTCCTGTGTTATCATTCATGGTTTTGTAGAAGGAACCAGCAACAGAAGATTTATCAGCCGTCTCTATGGTAATGGAACCTGATCCTCCGGAACCTTGAATAAAAAAACCTTGATAAGGTGCAATGAGCCCATCTGTTAAACTTCCAGCTGACCCATTCCAACTTATATAAGCAGGAGTGCTTGCCTGACTATCCCATACATAAGCAGAAGTAGTTACATTTGTTTGGGTTACCAAATCCCAATCAATAGTAGATGCATAGGGATTACCAGCCAACTCCCATACTGTATCGGCGATTGAACCGGAACTGGGTACGGTAGCACTGGAACTATTTTCTGTCCCACTTACACTCAATGTTACAGGTAAATCATCCGTACCATCATTGTCTGTATCTGCAAACACATATACTAAAAACCCTTGCCCTGCAGTTAAACTGGCTCCACTACCTGAACCAGTTATATCGTTCAAAGCATTCCAATTCGAACCATCATATGTCCACACATTTGCATCCCCGCTGGTTACGTCTGCACTAGTCATTCCTTGTGTCCAGAGTTCTGCAAGCAAATCGCTGTAGATTTGTCCAGCCACCGGACTCGACATCATGCGGAAATGATTAGAAGAACCAGAAATGGTTATACCTAAAGAAAATGCTATCGTTGAAATAGGTAATATATTTTCACCGGTGGAGGTTTCAGTGGTCCATTTTGAATTGTCACCTAAAAGAGTTAAATATCCTGAAAATGAAGATTGTCCCTGTCTATCTCCAGAATAATATCCACCATCCGGGCTCCCAGAACTGTAAAAATCAATGAAAGTTGATCCTGTTGTTAGTCCAGTTTGACTAAAATTACTGCCTTCATTGCCGGATCCATTTTGGATTCCGGCCAACCATGCAGATACTGTAATCGCTGATCCATTATCGCTTCCCTCTACGGCGTAAAGAGCATCTCCGTCAGCTGATAAATTAGGATCTCTTCCAAAAGGATCGCTTAATGTACCCGTCGAAGCACCAAAGGATGAATTTGCATCACTGTTAGTATCAGTAAAAACAACTATTGTTCCGGAACTAATTGTTGAACCGCCTGTTGCCCATTTTATTTGTCCCTCATTATAATCTAGGAATCCTGTTCCATCACTGTTGGGTTCATTATCGGAAAAATAGATTGTCGTGTTAGCGGGGATATCTGCTAAAGCAACAATTGCGAAATCATCATCACCATCAGCGTTGAAGGCAGTAAATGCAATATCACCAGTAGAAAGACTCCATCCAATACTCAATGTAAATTTAATTAATATAAGAATTTTAATCTTTTGCAAGAGATTTACAGCAAAAACACCAGTTATATTCAAAAATGTGCTCATTTGTCCTAAACAGTATATCTATTTAATTAAACAATTTCAACCCATTCCACATAAAATATTTCTTAACTTAAAATAGAACAAAAAGGGTTTTTGGTAATAATATTTAGTTAAGCCAAGGAAAATATATGGATTTTGGAACAGCTATCGGACTTTTAGCCGGGATGGCGATAATTGCAGTTGGTGTTGTACGCAACGGCGGTGATCTTTTCTGGTTTTTTAACCTTAATTCAATTCTAATTGTAGTTGGAGGAACATTTTCCGCTACATTGGTAAATTATCCTTTGAAGCATGTTATGAACATTTTTAGAGTAGCGAAAAATGTTTTTACCAGTGAAGAGTACGATTATCAAAATATGATTGAACAAATCGTGGAAAAGGCTGAAAAAGCACGTAAAAACGGTGTTCTTGCTCTGGAAGCAGATTTACCCAAAATTGAGGATACTTTTTTACGGAATGGTATTGAATTAGCTATAAACGAGAGAGACTCCGGATTATTGCGCACATATTTACGTCTTGAATTGAGTAATATTGAAAGACGGCATTCCATGGGACAAGAAATATTCTTTTATATGGGTGCTTATGCTCCTGCTTTTGGAATGTTGGGAACGATCATTGGTTTGATTATAATGATGAATAATTTTTCCGGTGCTGGCAATGGCCAGGAAATTAATACCATGGCCTTTGACGTTGCCCAGAAATTTGCACAATTACTTTCTGGAATGGGATTGGCTCTTATAACAACATTTTATGGTGTTTTACTTGCGAACCTTCTTTTTCTGCCCATTGGAGGAAAACTGAAAAGAAAATCGGAAAATGAAATGATGCTGAAAAATATAGTTGTGGAAGGTATAATCAGTATTCATAAAAAAGATCATCCGATACTCATCAGAGAAAAATTAATGACATTTGTTCCTCGAACAGAGCGGCAAACAGAGGCGTAAACTTTGTTAGAAAAATCAATTGCTGTTTCTGCTCAAGAAGCACGGGCAAAAAGCACTTCATGGGCAATGACATATGCAGATATGGTTACATTACTTTTAACTTTTTTTATTCTACTGCTCGTTATTTTGAACGATGCAGAAAAACACATTGACCGAGTCATTAACTTGCTTTTGGACCAAACGTATGAAGAACTGAAGGAAAGCGTGGAATCGTCTTATGTAGCAGTAGAGCGGGTGACAAAAGGGGTAAAAATTACCATGGCAAGCGGTAAACTATTCCAGTCTATGGACGCTGAAGTACAAAAAATGGTTTATCCACTATTACAGCAAATAGGGGGCATTATACGTGTATCAAAAGTCTTAAATGTAGATGATGATCCAAATTATAATAAATTACTGGAAGCCATCGAAAAACGAGGTGGATTTTTAAATGTAGAAATCCGATGTGAAGGGCATACGGATGATTTGCCCCTTCCTGATAATAAGAATTTTGTTAGTAACTGGGATTTATCTACTGCCCGGGCGTTAAATATTGTAAAACTGTTAAGTGAATTTTCTCGGATATCCGAAAATAAATTTTCCGCAATGGGTTACGGGGAATATCGCCCGGTTGTTAATATGAATACAGTTGGAAAAAACAGATTAGATGTTGAAGAGGCCAGAGCAAAAAATCGAAGAGTTGAAATTTATCTGGACGCTTTTATAAAGACCAACACTCTTACACTCTAATACATTATGAAAAATTTATTTATCATTCTTGTACCAATATTTATTTTAGCTCAAGAAACAGAAACAATCAAAAAAACAGAAATATTTTCTTTGCCTAAAGAATCAAAAACGGTATCTATTGGACAATTATATCCCGGCGTAGAGTTAATAAAACTAAAAAAAGATAAATCCGGGGAATTCATAAAAGCGACAATTGAGTTTTATATTCCCATTGAGTCTCTTGAAGAAGGTCGGATATCACATTTCGTTGGGGTGGAACAGATAGCGGATAATGCAAAATACACACTTTTAAAAGCAACACAAGAAGGAAAAAGGATAAAAATATCCCTTCAAATAAAAAATGCTCATGTAAAAAAAGAACTAGATTTTTCAGCTATGGCTTTTGTGAAAGTTATTGGCAAGGGAGAAAATAAAGGTGAGTTAAATCCATTTGAAGGAAAGCACCAAGGTCTTGCTATTATTAAACCTAATGCATCAGTCACAGCTGAATTGGTTTATGATTTCAAATCAAAACCAAAAAATGTTGAATTGATTTGCACCGGTAAATTAAATGGAGATCGAGTATATTATAATTTAGGATTCTAACCACTCGATACAAAAAACCAGCTTACTCACCTGCATTTTTCGGCACAACCTTAAAAACTTTTTCCCCTGGTTTTGCCATACGGTATTTTTCCCGAGCTAGTTGTTCAATATATTCAAAGTCTGTTTCCAACCGTGTTTTTTCAGCCTCCAATTTCAGTTTCTCATCTCTCAATTTAACAATAGCTTGCTGAATTTCAGATCTTTCTTGCTGTAAGCGATAAAGCTGATAGACGCCGTGATCGCCAAAAAAGAATATGATTAATAGTACTATAGCACCAAGAATTAATACAGCACGAACCAGTTTTTTTTGGAGTTCAAGAGCTTGGTTTGGCCGTTTCTTGCGTTTTCGCTGCATAGAGGAATAACGTCTCATTATTAACCCAAAACCTCTTTTCCAGGAAAATTTGCTCTATTGCCTAATGTTTCTTCGATTCGCAAGAGTTGGTTATATTTACAAATCCGATCTGTCCGGGAAGCAGATCCAGTCTTAATCTGCCCCGCATTCATAGCGATTGCAAAATCCGCAATGATTGTATCTTCTGTTTCACCAGAACGATGGGAAATAATTGTACCATAATTATTTGCTTTGGCTAAAGCGATGGTGTCAATTGTTTCACTCACCGTCCCAATTTGATTCAATTTAATCAAAATAGCATTCATGGATTTTTCATCTATAGCCTGTTGTAATCGGGGGATGTTAGTTACGGTTAAATCATCGCCAACAATTTGAATGCTATCACCTAATTCAGCATTCATTTTCTGCCATCCGCTCCAATCATTTTCATCGAGACCATCTTCTATAGATACAATTGGATATTTATTCAAAAGGTCTTTATAATAACTAACCATTTCTTCTGCAGACAAAACTTTATTTTCTGAATCTAAATGATATGCTCCATTTTTATATATTTCACTCGCTGCAACATCCAATGCCAGAAAAATATTTTTTCCGGATGAATAGCCGGTTTTTTCAATCGCTTCTAAAATAACTTCTATTGCTTCTTCATTGCTGCGAAGGTTGGGAGCAAAACCACCTTCATCTCCCACGGCAGTATTTAATCCTTTCGCTTTAAGTACAGATTTTAGATTATGGAAAATTTCGGTTCCCATCTGCAACGCCTGAGAAAATAATTCTGCGCCAATAGGAAATACCATGAATTCCTGGATATCTACATTGTTATCCGCATGGCTACCTCCGTTCAAAATATTCATCATGGGGATGGGTAAAGTTGAAGCAGTTTCATCGCCTAAGGATTGAAATAGAGGCAACCCTTTATGGTCTGCTGCTGCTTTTGCTGTAGCCATGGACACTCCCAAGATCGCATTTGCTCCAAGTTTGGACTTATTATCAGTACCGTCTAACTCAATCATCACATTATCTATGATGCGTTGATCCAGCGCATCTTGGCCATTTAATGCGGGGCCTATTGTTTCATTTACATTTTGAACGGCCTGTTGTGTACCTTTACCCATGTATCGAACTCCGCCATCGCGTAATTCAACCGCTTCGTGTTCCCCAGTGGAAGCTCCGGATGGAACGGCTGCCCGACCAAAACTGCCGTCATTTAATTGTATATCAACTTCAACGGTTGGATTGCCGCGGGAATCCAGTATTTCCCGAGCGTGAATGTGTGTTATATGAGAATCCGACATGAAATATCCTTAAATTAGGTAAACAAGTTAGAAAGTTGATTTTATCGTTGCAAACGTAAATCAATCAGGATTTGTTTCTGGAAACATCTCCCCCTAATTTTCGTTTGAATTTTTCGTATGATTACTGTTAAACGATTCAATAACAATTCTCCGGCGTGGGATAACTTCGTTTCCTCGGCAAATAATGGCACGTTATTTCATTCACGTCAATTTTTAAACTATCATCATAAAGGACGCTTTAATGATCATAGTCTAGAGTTTTACAAAAAAGGAAAACTAGTTGGTGTTTTTCCTGCAGCTATTATTGAAACTGAAAATAGACGCATATTGGTATCTCATCCTGGTGCTTCTGTCGGTTCGTTTGTGGTTCCGGTGGGACTAGCCTTTGCAGATGCGTTGGAAATGGTAGAACAATTAATAGAATATTCAAAAAGAGAAAACATCAATGGAATAAAACTAACACAGCCACCCACGATTTACAGCAAACGCCTTTCTCATTATATTGATTTTGCACTTCAGAAAAATGGTTTTCAGTATGCAAAAAGAGAAATTTCCAGCATTCTGTTTTTAGAAAAATCAATTGATGAAAATTTAACCAAATTTAAATCGACTCATCGTACTGCCGTCCGTAAAGCTGAAAAATCGGGAGTGATTGTAAAACAAACAGATGATTTTGCTACGTTCTACGAAATTCTTGAAAAGAATTTGAGTATTCGCCATGATGTAAAACCTACACATACATTAGATGAACTTTTATACCTTAAAGAAATTTTTCCTGATAAAATCAATTTGTTTGGTGCATATATAAAGGAGAAAATGGTCGCCGGTGTCGTAAACTTTATTACAACGGAAAATGCGGTATTGGCGTTTTATATTAGTCATGACAAAGTTTACCAGGATGTCCGTCCGATTAATTTATTGTTCTACAAAATTTTCGAATGGGCAATTCAGAAGAAATATAGTGTATTTGATTTTGGTATTTTTACTGTAAACGAAGAACCCAATTTGGGTTTAGCTCGTTTTAAAGAAAATTTTGGTGCCAGTGGGCAATATCGGGATACACTGGAAATCAAATTGTAAACATTTCATTTTATTTTTATGTCTTTAATCCAACTCGGAAAACAAAGTATTGTCTATGGCTTCGGTCATTTTATAACTCGCTTTATCAATTTTCTTTTATTGCCCCTATATACACATCGTTTAGCACCCGAAGAATATGGTGTTGTTTCCCTCATTTATGCTTTTATTGCGTTTGCGAATATCCTTTTCACTCATGGAATGGACGTAGCATACATGCGTTTTCAAGGTCTGGAAAAAACAGAAGAAAATAAAAAAACTATTTTTTCCACCAGTTTTATTTGGCTTCTTATGTCGACATTGCTGTTGGGTAGTCTTATGTATTTTGTTTCACAAAATCTTGCCACATTAACGGTCGGAATCAAGTATACTAAACTAATTCAACTTGCCATTGGAATACTGGCTTTTGATACGTTGATTGCGTTGCCGAAAGTGTTACTGCGATTGGAGAATAAACCGTATCATTTTGTCTTTCTGGAATTAGCTCATGTGATTATTGTTTTGGGTCTGAATATCTGGTGGATAGGAATACAGCAGTTAAGCATTGATTATATCTTTATTAGCAATCTTATTGCATCAGGGTTAACTTTTTTACTGATCGTCCCCAAAATTATAAAAACGATTGAATTTCGCTTCAACCCTGAATGGTGGAAAGGGCTGTTCATTTTTGCCCTACCGTACATTCCTTCAGGTCTTGCCAGTATCCTCAATGAACTAATTGACCGTTATATGATTAATTGGCTGGTTGACGAAAAGGCTGTTGGACTTTACAGCGCTAGTTATCGTCTTGGAATTTTTATGCTGATCATAGTCATGGCATTCAAGTTTGCTTGGCAGCCTTATTTTTTAGGGCAAGCAGATAAGGAAGATGCGCCTCAATTGTTTGCACGAGCTGGAACATATTTTCTATTAGTTACATCTTTTCTTTTTCTCTTTTTATCATTCTTTATTGAATATTTAGTTCAAATTCCTGTTGGCAGTAATTCGATAATAAATCCCGTTTACTGGGACAGCCTGAGCATAGTTCCGATAGTGCTTCTTGCTTATATTTTTCTAGGAGTATTTCTTGTGCAGCTTCCGGGAATTTATATCAAGAAGAAAAACGGTTGGATTCCTATATTGAACGGAATAGCGGCGCTCATAAACATTGCGGCAAATTTTATACTTATACCGAAATATGGATATAAATCGGCTGCAGTGGCTACGTTACTTGGTTATAGTGTTATGGTTGTTTTACAATATTATGTCATCAAGGGCTTTTATCCTTTAACGTGGGAAAGGAAGCGTGTACTAATCATTACAATTATTTCAGGAATCCTTTTTCTTTTCTGGGAAATTACCGGCGAAAATTGGGTTATTGGATTAAGTAACATTGTTTTGTATCCAATTCTGTTGTTGATTTTCAATTTTTTCACAGAAAATGAAAAACACTATATTCGATCAAAATTCAAATTCAAAAAATGAAAATCTGTCTTTTAACATCAAATCCAAATCCATACGATGATCGTATTTATTATAAACTGGCAAGATCTCTTAATAAAATATCTGATGTATCGATAATTAATCCACGCGTTTCTTCAGAAGAGATTGACGGTGTTGCAATTATAGGAAACGACAATACATCGCCGGTGAGTAACTCATTATGGATCATTGAACAACTCAAAATGATTAAACCGGAGATTGTTCAGGTCACAGAACCGCTATTGCTTTCTCCCGCAGTTAAATACAAATATAATACTAGTGTAAAAGTAATTTATGATCCTGCGGAAGATTGGCGTGCCATGTACAGAGAATTTTCAAGAAAACCTGTACCCCTGCCTCAATTACTGGGGTTTGGAATACGTCAATATGAGAATTGGTTTCTTTCCAAAATGGATCATTTCATTGCCAGCGACGATTGGTTGTTTGATTATTACAGTGCTAAAGGGCCATGTACACTAATCTATAATTATCCTAATCAGGAAATATTTTCCATTGATTTAGATTCTGTTTCTCGTAGACCATTTTCCTGTGTTCATCATGGACAATTGCGCAAGGAAAGAGGGTTGTTTTTGATGATTGAAGCTATGAAATTAGTTGCGGAAAAATATCCGGAAGCTTATTTGGATTTAGTTGGCCATTTTTCATATCCTGCTGAAGAAGAATTAAGTCATCGACTACTAGAACAATATGGCTTAACAAGCAATGTTAATATTTCTGCCTCAATACCTCATTTGGAAATACCCAATAGAATAGCACAAAGTAGAATCGGGCTTTTACCCTTTTATAATATTGACAAATTCCGCAATAATATTGTAATCAAAATGTTTGAGTATAGTGCGTGCAAACTTCCGATTGTTTCTTTTGATCTCCCTCCCTCCAGAAAATATATTGAAAGCGTCAACTGTGGTATTTGCGTAGAACCTGATTCCCATCATTCGTTGGCTGAAGGAATTATGAACATGTTTGAAAATAGGGAAGCATATTCTACTTATAAGTTAAATGGCTACAATTCCTTTCTTGAAAAATTTTACTGGGAAGCTCAGGAAAAACAATTGTTTGACATATATACAACTCTACTCAAATAGTTTTTACCAAATATAATTCTGTATTCTGTACATTTCCTCATTATCAACTGGCTGATCCGATATTTTTTGCATATTATTTTGCCTATCAAAATAGTATGGTGAATTAAGAATGAATGTATTTTTATTATGTTTATCGAACAGTGATTTTCCCTGCCAAAACTCTGGAATATCTATTCCAAGGTAATCAAATAATGTAGGTCCAAAATCAATGGTTGTTCCGGCAACGGATATAACTTTATTCGATTGATTCATAGGATCTAATATGAAAAAAGGAATAGGCTCCAGTCCTTTAATCGAGTAGGAAGCATATTCTGGTTCATTGATATTAGCGCAGTGATCTCCAAAAAGAATGATAAGCGAATTAGGGTCAATTTGATGTATAGTCGTTATGAATTTTTCCAAAGCTGAATCTACATAGGCCATGGAATTCAAATAATTTTTCACAACCGGATCTTCTGCAGGATATTCGCTCACATAATCTTTTTCATCAATGAGGTCAAACGGTGTATGACTGGTTAATGTTAGAATGTAAGCAAAGTAGGGAGTGTCTATATCAGCAAGATTTTGTTGAACCTGAAGTAAGAAACCCATGTCTTTCAAGGCATGCCATTTGTCAGGATCGTTTATGGTGAAATCTTTTTTGAAATATGTTTGTTGGAACCCAAGATTTAACAAACCTTGTTTACGGTTAAAAAAGGAACCACTATTTCCGTGAAATGCTAATGTCGTGTATTTATTATTATTCATAATAACGGGAATGGCAGGAAGTCGCTCTAAACCAATAGCGAAAAAAGTGCCTTTATGGCCCAAAGGATATTGGGAAGTAAGTACACAAAACTCCGCATCAGACGTACCGCCCACACTAGTATGCTGGGCAAATATTTTTGAAAAATATATTGAATGCTGTGTTAGATGGTTTAAAAAAGGCATAATCGGTTTATCATCCACAATGTGATGAATCACATTATTATCGAGAGATTCGACTTGAATAGCAATAATATTCCTTTTTTTATTTTCAGGGATAGTAATAGTAAAATTTGATTCTGGAATTTCTACTGCTAGTTCCGGATTTTTGTTGATCCGGTAGAGATCAATCCCGTATGTCCAGATAAAACCGAAATACAATACGCTGCCGGTATGGTCACGACTATCAAAACGGATTTCTCTGTAGACATTCCACCGGGTAAATGGTTCGTTGTATTTTTTGGCAGAGTTAATCGGGCTTTGTGTTGTTGCATAATAAAGAAAAACTTGTAAAAACAACCACACTCCGGCGAAAAATGATATTGCAGAAATACGATTAGTTATATATGTTTTTTTTGATTTTTTAAAGAAGAAGATTCCAGCAATTAACGATAATAAATAGACAATATCTATCCATTGAATTAGGTACATAATTTGTGACCCAAGAACCGGTAGAAATCCTATATTTAACAATGTACCAAGATGCATCGTGGAACCAAAATATCTAAAATGGAGTACATTTGACCATAATAATAAAAGATAGACAGCTGTTCCGAAAATCCGTAGATGGTAATTCTGAAATATAGAAAAAAGAAGTAAACTGAAATTTGTCAAAGCAACGATTGAAAAAATAATTCGAAAAAAATTAAATCCAACAAATTCAACAATTTCTATGAGAAAAAATGTATGAGCAAAAATTATTCCTAATATGCCAAATAAATGCACATTGTCAAAAGTGGATTTAAATAACGTAAAAATTTGAGGAATTATTTTTTGCTGCTTCATAGAATTATCATATCATTAAAGTGTATTAATTTTATTGGACATTACAGATTATATACCAAAGCAGTACAGTACAATTATGAGCGTATTATACATTTCAATAGTAAAAATATTAGATAGGGATTTCAATAAGAAATAAAATGATTCGAAATGGAAAAAATTTAAGATTAAAAAGATTTCGCAAGGGGTCTTATGGACTATGGGCAAAACTGGTGTATGGTTATCCCATATATTTTGATCGGACAAAGAAATTATTAATTGATACATTATTTGAATTTGTATATCATAAATTTTGGGGCATGTTCAGTTATTCTGACAGTTTTGATGATCATGCATTTATTTTCAAAAAGAAAACAATATAAGGTTTATTATATTGAGAATATTAATCATTGCTCCTGAAAATACAGTTGGAACATTAAGTCTCTGGAAACAGGCTCATGAAGCCCGAGGGAATGAATGCACATTCATCACCTTATATCAAACAAAACACGATTATGACCCAGGAATTTGCTTGAACCTACCGTTGGTAAATGCTAATCCATTGTATATGAAAAGCCGTCATCAATATTATAAACTAACACGAGGAGGAAAAGGAGATTACCAGGAAAAAGAAGGCTGCCCACCCGTGTGGAAACCGAACTCGTTTGTGGAAAAGAAATATTTTCAATTCCGTGACTGGTTCTGGAGTTTCAAAGTTGAAAAAGTAATTAAAGAATACGGTTTACTGGAGTATGACATAATTCACTTGGATTGGGGGTTGGAGTTTTACCGCGATGGTCGTTTTGTGAAAAGATTACAAAAAGCTGGAAAACCAATTGTATGTACATATCATGGTCAAGATTTACGCACTAGAGGAGTGATCCCTGCTATAAATAAAGCCAGCAACCTCAACGTAACCAGCGAACTTGATTTATTAAAAAAACACCCTGATATACAATATCTGTTTTTGCCTTTTAATACAAAACAACATCTACCAACTTTCAAAACCAAGGATACAATAAGAATATGTCACAGCCCTACAAATCGTTATTATAAGGGCAGTGAAACAATAATACCCATCTGTGAAAAACTAGCTGAAAGGAAAAATGTAGAATTTGTGTTAATTGAAAATATGCCTCATGATGAAACCCAAAAAATTAAACAATCATGCGATATTTTAATCGACCAGATTCATAACCGTGGCGGCTGGGGATATGGGATGAATTCCGTTGAAGCAATGTCTATGGGGCTATGCTGTGTAACAGAACTGGTGAATGAATACATTGAATTTATTCCAGACCACCCCTTTGTAAATGTAAATGGAAACAACTTAAAAGAAACGTTGGAAGGATTAGTAACAAATCCGGGAAAGATCATGGAACATAGAATAAAAAGCCGTGAATGGATAATTAAATATCATGATTTACATAATACATCTGAAGTTTTATATAGCTATTACATGGAAAGAGGTTTTGTTTGAATTGGTCACCTTCAGTAGACATTGTGGTCCCTTGTTACAATGTTGCTCATGTAATTGAACAATGCGTATCCAGATTATTAAAACAGCAATACGATGAAAATAAAATTTATATATACCTGATTAATGATGGATCTACAGATGCAACTGGAGAAATATTGGATACATTTTTACATCATCAACATATAAATATAATTCATCATGAAAAGAACAGAGGTTTGTCTGCAGCCCGTAACACAGGGATAAAATCGGGAACTGGAGAGGTTATTATTTTTCTGGATAGCGATATGACTGTTCAACCAAATTGGGTTTCTAATCATTTAAGTATATTAAGGAACAATGATGTTGTGGGTGTTATTGGTGATTCACAACTTCCACAGGGAAACAAACCCAACGAGCTTGATAGTTATTTATATGATCCGCGAAGAGGCGCTCGTCGTTTTGAGGAGGGAACACCAATTCGATTCCCCTATTTTTTACTGAATAATACATCCTTGAAGCGTTCAGTTTTTGATGTTATTGAGTTTTTTGATGAAAATATTATATCATACGGAGGAGAAGATACCGAACTGGCAATACGACTTTGGGAAGCATATCCAGATGGTTTGCGTTTTTCGTTTTCTGCAACTTGTGAACATCACCATCCCCGTGAATTAAATGATTATTGTAATTTGATGTATGGCTATGGAAAAACAAATCTACCGTCGTTATTAGAGCAATTTCCCCAGTATAAAACAGAGTTAGGAGGACAGTGGATAATATCAATAAAAGGATATCTACTATTTAATCCTATCGTACGTTTTTTGGTGTCAAAAACACGTCATTTTTGCAATAGTTATTGGCTGTCTAGGTATCTGGTTATTGATGCGGTCATTCGGGGCGCAAGAACGGTTTATCGTCGGTGAAAAAGGAAATTCAACACAATATTTACTTATTATAATAAAAATGTTGACAAATATCGAATTGTGCTTAAATTCAAGTGATTTGAAGGTATATAAGTCAAATCTAAACGAAGAACATACCAACCGGGGGCGGACTGTCTCCGTTTTTACTAATAACCAAACCAAGGAGGAACATCATGGCTGATGTGAGTTCAACTGTCAATAGCGTCATCTCAGGAATCGTAAGTCTAATTAAAGGCTTAATTGTATTCTTTGTTTTTGCTAATATCCTATACTCAACAGGGTTTGATCCTGTTGGTGGTGTAGTCGATCTGGTAAATACATTTCTAGATGGCGGATTAGCTGGCTTATTAGCACTGCTATTTCTCGTATCGATGGTGTGATAATTAACAGGATAACTAATAGGGTTTCTTTTATAAAATCGAAACCCTATGTCCTGCTAACCTCATCATAGGAGGAAATATGAATGCTTTTGACAGCGTAAATGAATGGATAGCCAAAATAACCGACCTGCTGAAAACGCTGGTGGTCCTCGGTATCGTCATAGGAATTTTATTTGACGATCCATTTGGCGTGATTGCAGGAGTTGGTAGAATAATGGGACAATTTGGTGATGCGGGCCTTGCAGGTCTGTTGGCACTGATTTTTCTCGTTGCTATGAACTCCAAAAAGTAATTCACAACCAATATCCATTTTACTTACTGCGCCCCGCTTGACGGGGCGCAGTTGTTTACATGAGTCTTATTGAAAAGAATTCTTTTAATATTATTTTTACCAAATTAAATAATTTAAAATGCTGTGTGTTTTTCTGAACAAAAGATAAAAACAATTAAAATTTTATTCCGGAAAGCGACGTTGGTTACGTTTTCATTGTACGTTAGTACATATTTATCAGCAGCATTTGAACATTATCCTACCAATCCTGCTGCCGTTGGATCCGGTCTGCTCAATGTCAATATATATGCAAATGCAATAGGTGTGTTTTCAGACCCAGCGAGTGTTACAGCGTTTAGAAAAAGAAACGTTGCTATTTCATCCGGTAAAAGGTTTGGGTTAAATCTCCTTCGGCACCATAGCACAGCAATAGCACAGCCATTTAAAAAAGGGTTTATTGCTGTAGGAGCCAGCTTTCTTGGAAATAAGCTGTATGGTGAAACAATCTGGTGTTTAGCATTGGGCAGGAAACTATCGGATAAATTAAATATTGGTATGGGACTAATGGCCTATGATTTACAAATTAAAAATTATGGCGGGGCCAGTAGTTTGGGAGTCAATATCGGGTGGCGGCTGGAGTTGAATGAAACTTTAAAATGGAGAGGAATATGGCGAAATATAAATGGACCAACTATAGGTCAATCAAAGGATGTTATCCCTCAAGTCATTGTTTCAGCGTTGGTATATAATCCAACACCAAAAGCAAAGGTAGTCATGGAGTGGGAACAAGACACTTTATTTGAAAGCCGATTGAAGTTTGGAGGAGGATTTAAACTCTTACCATGGGTAGTAATTCATACAGGGCATGCTTCATCTCCGGACCAGACAACAGCAGGTGTAGAAATATTTTATAAACATTTAAATATCAATTATGCGGTATCATCACATAGTCATTTGGATTTGTCTCACTGGTTTGGTGTGGGGCTTACCATCCACTGAAAAAATTCATTCTGCTGAAGATTGGTTTGTCTTATTGGGGTATGACGCAGAGTCATCCATCCCTGAAGAAGATTTGACTGATATTCAACACTTAATCAACACACCTGTTGCTTATGCTGATGTTGTCTCAATATTGGCGGGGACATCTGTTTTACCTGTGTCAGATCTAGATATAATTCTTAAAGCAAAAGATATGAATGATCTTAAATCAAACATCCATTTATCAAACGCAACTCAACAACTGATTAATAGCATTCAAATAGTTGTTAGGAATCAATTGAAATTATCCATTAAGGAGAAAATATCATTTCAGGATGGCATTCGCCATGATTGGCGGGCAATTGGTAGTTTCGGAAATTATGACTTTGGAATTCTTCTCGAAAAAGATCCAGGCGAACTACATATCATTGATCATAATAGTATTTTTTTAAAATGGAATTCCTCGCATATGAATTTCATTGCAGGTGACCACCAGTTGATAGGAGGTTATGGATTGGTTGCTTGGCGTTCAACTTCGGTTCATAAAGGATTTGAGACTATAAATACACTTCCACGCCATGGGAAAGGAATAAAGGGCTATCGTTCAAGCAATGAATATTGGAGTACACGGGGGATTGGAGGTGAACAGCAAACTCAATATGGTAAATTTACATATTCGTTGGGTAGAACTTTTCAGGATGGCTACTTGTCGGGTGAGGAAATCAAATTGGATAAAACAGGTCTTCATTTAACCCAAAACGACTTGTTAAAGCAAAATCAATTAGTTGAAAATGCAGCGACAGTTATGTGGAATAACGATCATACCCAATATCAGTTAGGTGTTTTATTGAATGCACAAAGTGTGGAAGATAATGAAGGTGGCAAGATTCAGCACAGGTCGGTATCCATTTTTACGTTTGGCAGACAAAATGATTTGCATTGGTTTGGAGAAACTGCCTTAAATAATCATTCGTCAGCGGCTATATTGGTAGGAACTTTATTTAGTAACGGTTCAATAAAATACCTAATATCCCTACGTTATTATCCAACTAATTTCAGAACGTATAGAACACAACCTTTTTCAGAATGGCAAGGACAGGAAGAGGGTGAAAAAGGAATCTTTCAGAATGTACAGTTAAAATTTGAAAAACATATTATTTCATTGTATAGCGATATAGCTGAAAAAATTGCTGATAACACAATAACAACCATCAATAATATAAAATATGAATCAGGTATACGGTGGCAATGGCATAATAAAAAACATCGTTTCAAAACTCAATTAAGGAAGAGTAACCAATTGCAAACGACTCAAATTTATTTTCCAAATAAAATCGATTACGATATTAATTGCACAACAGCTAAAGGTCAATACCAGTATCAAGCGACTAAAAATTTAGGGGTACGTTGGCAAATTAATTCAACATTTTATAACGATGAATCTCAGGGGTTAGGAGTTGAAACATGGTTTAATTGGAAAATATCTAACTTTGTCATTACAGGAAGCTGGATTACAGCTAATGTTGATGATTATAATGGAAGGGTCTATTTTTGGGACATGAATCTTCCCGGAGAAATGCGCAGTTTGGCTGTATCAGATAATAAACAATTGTTAGGCCTTAAAATTAAGATGAAGAGCACAAACAACTACCAGATATATATGCGCTGGAGGTCTGCATGGAAATCCATGAATTTTTCTGGAACAGCAGACCAACGATATGCGTTAGCAATCCAAATAATTTTCTAGGGTATTATTGCCAGAGTTAACTTCGATATTATAATTTACCACTTATGTTTACGTTTTATAAAATCATAATTCTATCATTCTTCTTGAATGTTCACTTGACAGCCAATATTCTGGTTGTCAATAGAGTTAACCAAAAAGAAAATGAACTGCAAATATTAGATAATTCGAATGTAACGTATGTTTCTGCAAATGATTTATCCAGAGTTTTGACTTCACGCCTTCCGTTTATAAACAAAGAGCGTATGAAGATGGTTTTGTATTTTTCTGATACTCGCATCAAAATTTCCAGTAATTCCAGTTATATTCTCGTGGATGAAGAAGTATATCATATGCCAGTCTTCGCCAAAGGTAAAGACGATGATATTTATCTCCCCGCTGTTCATATTTTTAACATCTTAAAGCAAACTGTTTTACCAGGATTAACTTATGATCCCATAAAACAACGACTGGATATTGATGTTGTGAAGTTCAATATTACAGATCTTGATATTGAACAAAAAACAAACGGCACAATTTTAACCATTTATACCAGAGAAAGGTTTTTAGAAGGACATATTAGTTCATTTGAACATGATAATGGTTGGTTTTATTTAACCATTCAAGATGGCATTGTAGATACAACACGAATCAACAAAACCGATACTCGAGGAGTGGTTGCTAAAGTGACTGCAAACCAATTTTCGGAATCGGCTCAAATAGCGATACGTTTACGTTCAAGTATCATAGGTCATGAAGTATTCCAAAGCCCTGACCCCAACACAATTGTAATTACACTACGCACACCATTTGATAAGAGCGCAGATCGTACACGTGTATTGCGCAATCGTTGGAGATTAGATACGGTTGTGCTGGATGCTGGTCACGGAGGCAAAGATGGTGGTACAGTTGGAAGAAACGGTACCAGAGAAAAAGATATTGTATTGGATATAAGTAAGCGTTTGGGCTTGCTTTTGGAGAAGAAAACAAATATTAATGTTGTTTATACAAGGGAAGAAGATATTTTTATTCCCCTTTGGAAACGTACTAAAATAGCCAATGAAAGCAATGGTAAAATATTTGTCAGTATTCACGCTAATAGCAATCCCAATCGAACAGCAAGAGGTTTTGAATCATATTTACTCAAACAAGGGAAATCAGACGATGCAATTGCATTGGCTTCCAGGGAAAATGCCGTTATTAAGCTTGAAGAACACAGTGGAGATAAATATAAAGAATTAACAGGTGAAAATCTTATTATAGCCACTATGGCACAATCCATGTTTTTGAAGGAGAGTGAAGAACTAGCGGCTTTTATCCAAAAAGAGCTTGGTAACCGGTTGAATTCCCCAAACCGCGGGGTGAAACAGGCAGGGTTCGTGGTTTTGATAGGAGCCAGTATGCCAAACGTTTTAATTGAAACAGGATTCCTGTCGAATCCAACGGAAGAAAAACATTTAAAACAGGCATCTTATCGTCAAAAAATTGCGGAAGGGATTTTTAGTGCTATTGTAAAATTTCGATCCCTTCGTGAAGAATTATTGGCTGAAGGTTAATGGCAGATTCACGACCCATTGGAGTTTTTGATTCTGGACTGGGAGGCTTGACGGTCGCCAAAGCGTTACAAACACTTTTACCTAATGAATCAATTGTCTATTTTGGTGATACTGCTCGAGTACCATACGGAAATAAAAGTCGCGAATTGATCAAAGAATATTCCCTTGAAATCGCTGATTTTTTAATGAAGCATAATGCAAAAATGATTGTTGTAGCCTGCAATACCGCTTCAGCTTTAGCCTTAGATGAATTACAACAGCATTGCATATTACCAGTTATTGGAGTAATAAATCCGGGAGCAGCAGAAGCAATTAAAGCAACAAAAAATGATCATATTGGTATTATTGGAACTGTGGCAACCGTTTCATCCAAGGCGTATGAAAAAGCGCTACAAGGATTAAATGTAGATATAAAAACGAGTTCACAAGCGTGCCCATTATTGGTCCCTTTGGCTGAAGAAGGCTGGTTGGAAGGTGAAGTAACTAATTCAATTGTAAAGCATTATTTATTACCATTGAATAATAATGAGATAGATACACTTATTTTGGGCTGTACTCACTATCCTCTATTAAAAGATGTAATCGCAAATCAGGTAAATAATGATACAATATTAATTGATTCAGCTGCAGCAGTTGCCAGAGCAGTTAAGGAGAGTTTGTTGGAAACAAATCAACTGTATGATGGCGATGAAAAAGGAACGTTGATGTGTTATGTAACAGATATCCCAATGCGATTTGAGGATGTTGGCCAACGATTTTTAGGTTCCCCCATGGATCATGTCCAAACCGTCCATGACATCTGATTTTCATTCTCTTTTACAGGATTTATACAGTTTGCAGCGCTTGGGAATTAAAACAGGGTTGGAACATACTTATCAATTACTTGACGCCTGCAACAATCCTCATAATCGCTTAAAATTTATTCACTTGGCAGGTACCAATGGCAAGGGATCAACTGCAGCATTAATAGATTCAATTTTGCGTATCTCCAGGTTAAAAATTGGATTGTATACATCACCGCATTTATTACGATTTAATGAGAGAATTCGAATAAATGGAATTCCCATTGCTGATGAAAAAATCGTTGAATTCATGCAATTATTTTCTGATGATATTCAGCGCATCGAGAGCACATTTTTTGAAACGACATCTGCCATGGCATTCTGGTATTTCGAAAAGGAAAAAGTTGACATTGCTGTGATAGAGACTGGATTAGGAGGACGCTTGGATTCTACCAATGTTATTACTCCTGAAACGGTTGTAATTACTCCCGTGAGCCTTGACCATCGTGATTTGCTGGGGAATAATTTAAAAAACGTTGCTTTGGAAAAAGCAGGAATTATTAAAGAAAGCATTCCTGTAATTACCACCCGACAGGAAAAACCTGTACATGAAATATTAGTTCAAAAAGCCAAAGACATGAATACTCAGGTTTCATTTGTTGATTCACCTGAAAATTGTACTGTTTCAACCGAAGGAACAGTTTTTTATCACGGTGGTTCACACTATCAATTATCCCTTTTGGGTGAACATCAAGCACAGAATGCAACTTTGGCTATTGCAGTAATAAATCATTTAAGTGGAGAAATTTCTGAAAATCACATTAGAACCGGTTTACAAAATGCCGTTTGGCCCGGTAGATTTCAAGTGTTATCTCGTGAACCGTATATAATTTATGATGTGGCACATAACGAAGACGGCATAAAATCTCTTCTAAAAGCAACAAATCAAATCTTCAGGAAAAAGCCAATTGGATTATGTGCTCTTAAAGAAGAGAAGGAAATTGATCTTATTGCAAACGCTATTCGTGGTCATTTTGAAAAACTGTTTGTTGTTGATGATGAAAAAGGATTGCTAATGAGATCTGTGGCATTGTCATCAAAGTTAAGTAAACTTGGAATAGAGGCAACGCCTATAAAACGAATAAAAGACTTTGCATCCTGCTTGCACGACGATTATCCAGGAGTAATTTTTGGTTCCCATTACATAGCTGAACCTGTTTTTGAGCATTTTCAATTTTCCTTTGACTCTGGAATGATTTAGAGTAATTTCCAGTGTCGTAAGCACCTGCTCCCGCAGGGGCATCTTTTTTTAAAACAGATTTCAACAATTAAACATTAGTACATATTCTATTGGAGTTATTTATATATGGATGTTAATCAACTACAATCATTAAACATCAAGGAATTGGCAAAAAAGGCCCATGAGCTGGAAATCCCAGGATTTTCCGGTTTGAATAAACAGGAATTGATTGTCAAAATACTTGAAACACAAAATGAAAAAGAAGGCGTATTACACGCCAAAGGTGTTCTGGAAGTGTTAAAGGAAGGCTACGGTTTTTTACGTAGTCCAGACTTTAATTATTTACCCGGTCCCGATGATATTTACGTAAGCCCATCCCAAATTAAACGATTTGGGCTTCGAACAGGTCATTCCATTTATGGACAGATTCGTAAACCCAAGGAGAAAGAACGGTTTTATGCGCTATTAAAAATGGAAACGGTCAATGATAAAAGCCCGGAAAAAGTTAAACAGGCAATTCTTTTTGATAACCTGACACCACTGTATCCTGAAAAAAAATTCAACCTTGAATCAGATCCAAAAGATTTGTCTACTCGAATAATGGATCTTGTTTCACCTATAGGCAAAGGACAGCGAGGGTTGATTGTTGCCCAGCCAAAAACAGGTAAAACAATATTACTGCAAAAAATTGCTAATTCTGTTTTGAAAAATCATTCAAATGTAAAATTAATCATTTTACTGATTGATGAACGACCTGAAGAAGTGACAGATATGAAGCGTCATGTAGAGGCTGAAGTGGTTAGCTCAACATTTGATGAACCGCCTGAACGCCACGTTGCTGTCGCTGACATGGTTCTTCAAAAAGCAAGGCGTATGGTAGAATATGGTGATGATGTAGTTATTCTCCTGGACAGTTTAACCCGTTTGGGGAGGGCTCATAATGCAGTAATCCCACATAGTGGTAAGATTCTTTCAGGTGGAGTTGATTCCAATGCGTTGAAAAAACCAAAGCAATTTTTTGGTGCAGCTCGCAATACTGTGGAAAGTGGCAGCCTTACTATTGTATCTACAGCTCTAATTGATACAGGCAGTCGTATGGATGAAGTCATTTTCGAAGAGTTTAAGGGAACTGGAAATATGGAACTGGTGTTAGATAGGCGTTTGAGTGATCGCAGGATTTACCCTTCCTTTGACATCATTCGCTCGGGGACAAGAAAAGAAGAATTATTGCTGGATAAGAAAACATTGGCTCGAATGTGGATATTGCGTAAACTGCTAAACGAGATGAATGTTATTGAGGCAATGCAGTTCATGCATGAACGAATGAAGCGAACTAAATCAAATGAAGAATTTATGGAAACAATGAACCAATAGGTTTAATTTCCAGTGAAAGGTGTAGCACTTTTCAATTATAAACAAGTGTAAGAGGTATATATATGGAATATAGCAGTCCTACAATTCGGACAGTTATTGCTCGAGTAATAACTGATAAACCTGTTAGAAAAACACCATATCAGGTAAAAGGTGTATTTATGCGCCAATATCCTGATTTAGAAATAGTCCCTATGATGGATGGTACATATCGAAACCGGTTTTTATACCCTCGTGTTCAAATAAAAATACTGAATGAGCAAGTATACATGATTGGTATAAATGAAGGGGTAGATCCTATTGTTGATATAGCCAAACATTTGGATATCCTGGATTTTGGAAATATAACTTTTCAAGTCTTTGATACGGAAGTGGACGTAAAAGATGATCAGTTTAGACCTGTGGACAGATTGATTCGCTATCGGTTGTTGACACCGTGGGTAGCGCTGAATCAAACCACTGGAAGTCGCTATCGATTTTTGAATAATATGGAACGTGTTGGGTTTTTGAATCGCTTACTGGGTCAAAATATTGTCTTTTTATCCCGGGAGATGGGAGTAGAACTACAAGAAAAAATATTTACAAAAGTGAACCTCACATCCATGTTCCCCAAACCGGTAGATGAACGTAATTGGGGAGCGTTTTCAGGTGAATTCAGAACCAATTTTCTATTACCAAATTATTTGGGTATTGGCAATGGTATTACCCGAGGTTATGGCGCAGTATATGGTATGTTTAATCCCCAATCATTCTCGTTTGATGAAGAAAGCTTGAAAGGACAAGCAGAGGATGGAGAAGAATCTATATCTAACGCAATGGCTGAATCAGACTTGGAGGGGGTTTCTGTAGAAGATGTTCCAAAACCAAAACGTCACAAAGTTAATAAACGTCAACCTAAAAAGAGCGCAAAAAAAGTACTTTCCGAAGAATTTGAAATTGAAGAGGAAGAACAACCAATGGTTAAAAAGCCTAAAAAACAAAAGCAGCCTAAAAAAGAAACTTCCAATTCAGAAGATGATAAATTCAACAGCCCTGAATTTCACAAAAAACAGCACGAACTCTAAGTGGCATCCCAAACTGTAAAACTAGCATCCCGTGTTGCACGGGTTAAGCCTTCGTTTACCTTGGAAATGGCTTCTAAGGCAGCAGAAATGCGATCCCAGGGAATAGATGTAATTAACTTCAGCGTTGGCGAACCTGATTTCAATACTCCAGATCATATCATTGCTGCCGGGCAAGCTGCTATGGATGAAGGGTTTACAAAATATACTGCCGGTCCGGGAATGATTGAACTGCGTCAAGCCATTTGTGATAAATTGAAATTGGAAAATGGTTTGGATTATGAACCAACTGAAATCCTCGTTTCCAATGGTGAAAAACAAAGTTTATACAACGCCTGCCAAGTGTTGTTTGATAAGGGTGATGAAGTAGTTGTCTTTTCACCATACTGGGTGTCTTTTCCTGAATTTGTACGTCTTGCCGATGCAGAACCCATTTTAGTAGATACACTTCCGGATAAACAGTTTGAAGCAGATTTTGCTGATCTTGAAAAAAAGATAACATCTGCTATAAAAGGAGTTATTGTTAATTCACCATCAAACCCAACCGGGGGCCTTTGGAGCGCAGAAGCTCTTGTTCGGTTACTTAAATTTGCTGTAAAACATGATTGGACAGTGATTTCTGATGAATGTTATGAGCGCCTTGTGTTTGATGGCGAATTTATTAGTACCGAAAAACTAAACCGTGACCAAAATATCGGCGCTAGAGTGATCACGTGTTTAAGTCTTTCTAAAACATATGCTATGACAGGCTGGCGAATTGGTTATGCGGCTGGGGATCAAACTATTATAAAGGCAATGAGTAAGATTCAGGGCCAAGCAACATCATGCGCTAATTCTATCGGTCAACGAGCCGGGATAGCCGCACTTACAGGAGATCAGCAGCCCGTAGAAGATATGCGTTTGAAATTTATGGAACGGCGGGATTTGATGGTACAACTGTTAAATGATATCCCTGGAGTATCCTGTGCGGTGCCGGGAGGTGCTTTTTATACGTTTCCAAATTTTTCAAATTACTTGGGTAAACAAGCCAATGGAAAAGTTATTCAGGATTCTTTCGACCTGAGTGATTATATATTAAATTCGGAGGCTGTAGTCACGGTGCCTGGAGATGGTTTTGGTGCACCGGGGCATATAAGATTTTCGTGTGCCACTGATAAAGAAACGATTAAGCGCGGTATTTCGAAGGTGGCAAGCGCTTTAGAAAAATTGATATAAAAAGGAGTTTTATTATGAAACAGGGAATACATCCCGATTATAAACTTGGTAAGGTTCATTGTGCCTGTGGTCATTCATTCGAAGTGTACAGTACTTTAGGTGACCAACGGATTGAAATTTGTTCAGTCTGCCATCCATTCTTTTCCGGGAAACAGAAACTAGTGGATACAGCTGGGCGAATTGAAAAATTCAAGGCAAAATACGCCAAATCAGCCCAGTAACTATACAAAAAACATAATGGCTCCGGGAGTAGGTATATCCTTTTTGGAGCCATTTTTTTATATATGAAACATTTATTATTAACACTAATGAAACCATCGATTCTTGTTGGCGGTCAGGCCGTCATTGAAGGTGTTATGATGCGCGTCCCTGGCGCTTATGCGACGGCTGTTCGCGATCCGGAAGGAACGGTGCATGTAGATAAACATGATTTTACTTCCCGAATAGAAATATCAGGATTTTGGAAACAACCTATCTTACGGGGGATGATGGCTTTATTTGAATCCATGAAAATGGGTATGAAAACCTTACAGTGGTCGGCAGATATCGCCATGCCTGAAGAAGCAGAAAAACAACCCGGTAAACTGGCGAATTTTTTTACAACCTTATTTGCTATTTTATTAGCAGTAGGAATGTTTCTAATCGCCCCTTTAGCTTTGACTACTTGGTTGATGGATATAGAAAAGGAAGCATTAGCGTTTAACTTGGTTTCTGGGTTGTTTCGTATAACTTTCTTCATTCTGTATTTACTTGCCATTTCGTTGATGAAAGATGTTAAACGCTTATTTAGATATCATGGAGCGGAACATCGTGTTGTGTTCAATTTTGAATCAGGTAAAGACGTTAACGTTGCTAATGCACAATCTTTTTCTACCTATCATCCTCGTTGTGGAACAAGTTTTTTATTTATTGTCCTTTTATCTGCCATACTTGTATTTGCTTTGATAGATACAATTGTCATGGCCATTTTTGGTGAAATTACCATTTTTCATCGCTTGGCATTTCATTTACCTCTCATGCCCCTAGTTGCAGGAATTTCCTACGAAATCATTAAAATTACAGCACGGAAAGATGAATCATTATTCTTTCGCGCGTTAAGAGCCCCGGGATTATGGTTACAGCGAATTACAACACAACCTCCTGAAGATAAAATGGTGGCGGTAGCTATTACAGCGTTGCAAAAAGCCTTTGGTGAAAAATATGAAAAAATGGTTGGTAAAGAATATACAGCAGAGGCCATTGGTTGAAAGATAAGATAAAAACAATTATCTCCCGTCAAGAAAAATTAAGCGAACTATTAGCTGATCCTGTGGTAATGAATGACCAGAATAAATTAAAAGTAACTGCGAAGGAACACAGCCAATTATCTCCCATCGTTTTGAAAGGTAGGGAATATCTAGATGTTCTAAAACAAATAGCAGATGATGAAGATATTCTTAACGGTAATGATGCAGAGTTGAAGGAGATAGCTCAGGAAGAATTATCTGAATTAAAGGTAAAAATGGACACACTGGAAAGTGATTTAAAATTTATGCTAATTCCAAAAGATCCTAATGATGATAAAAATACAATTGTTGAAATAAGAGCAGGAACAGGCGGTGAAGAGGCAGCTTTATTTGCAGCTGATTTGTTTCGGTTATATTCCCGCTATGCTGAACGTAACAACTGGACTCGAGAAATTATGGAAATGAATGATACAGGGATTGGTGGATATAAAGAGGTTATTTTTTCAATTACGGGTAAAGGAGCTTATGGATTGATGAAATTTGAGAGCGGAGTTCATCGTGTTCAACGCATTCCAAAAACAGAAGCCGGAGGTCGCGTTCATACATCAGCTGCAACAGTAGCCGTTCTACCTGAAGCAGAAGAAGCTGAAATCGACATTAATGAAGGCGATTTGAAAATTGATACATTCCGCGCCAGTGGCGCCGGAGGTCAGCACGTTAATAAAACTGAATCGGCTATCCGTATAACGCATTTACCTTCTGGTTTAGTTGTTTCGTGCCAAGATGAAAAATCCCAGCATCAGAATCGTCTATTGGCTATGAAAGTACTGCGCTCAAGACTTTTGGCTCAAGAGCAGGAACGCTTGGCTAAAGAACGGGCTGATGCTCGAAAATCTATGGTATCCACCGGGGATAGGTCTGCAAAGATTCGGACATATAATTTTTCACAAGGACGGATTACAGATCACCGTATTAATTATACAGCATATAATCTTGATGCTGTTTTAGATGGTGATATTTCTGAATTAATTGAACAGTTGAAATTGGCGGAACAACAGGAACGACTGGCTGACAATTAAGTGGCTTCCGTTCCCCAAGATGGTCAAATCAACAATTGGTTGAAGTGGTCAACAGCTGAACTTGCACTTACCTTGGAAGATAATACCCAAGAAGCTGAGTGGCTTTTATCTTCACTATTAAACTGTACAAAATCTGAATTATACATAAAGGAAAATGAGTTAACTAAACAGCAGAGTGCACTTTTTGAACATTGGATCAGCAGCCGTATACAGGGTGTTCCGGCGCAGTATATAACCGGTTGGACAGAATTTTATGGCCGCCGATTTAATGTTAATACATCCGTACTAATCCCCCGGCAAGAAACAGAACGTTTGGTGGATGTGGCCATTTATTCACTCCAAGAATTAAAAAGCCCTCATATAGTAGACATTGGGACAGGATCCGGGTGTATTGCTATTTCAGTCGCAGATGAAATACCAGCCGCGACTGTACTTGGTTTGGATATCTCCAGAGCTGCATTGGTAATTGCTGAAGAAAATGCCTCAATAAATAATGTGGCCAATGTTCAATTTTTACAAACAGATTTTTTGAGATACAATCCACCTAAACCTATATACGATGGCTTATTGATGAATCCACCTTATATTCCGAAAAAAGAAATGGTTACCCTCACAAAAGAAATCCGAGATCATGAACCGAATTTGGCATTAACGGATAATGGAAACGGTTTATTATTTTATCAACACTTAGCTGATTCAGCAAAGAAATGGGTTTCCCCCGGTGGTTGGCTCATTATGGAAGTAGGACTTGGCAACCATCCACAAAAAGTGAAGAAATGTTTTGAAAGAAACGGTTTTGAACATTTGGAACTTATTGCTGATTATAATACAGATGATCGTATCCTCAAAGTTCAAGTTGTATGAAGAATTTGTCGCAGCATATTAAATTATTACGCCCTTTAAATTTAGTGATATCCATTTTTACCATGGTAGTGTGTGCCAGTATTATGAATGGAATAAATGATACAAAAACACTTTTAATAACTATACTTGTTGTGGTGTGTTATAATGCTGCCGCCAATGCATACAATGATGTATTGGATTATAAAACGGATGTTATAAATCGTCCCAGCCGTCCTTTGGTGATGGGACATGTGAAAAAAAGAACAGCTTTGTATATGGCAATAATTTTATTCGTAATAGGCAGCGTGTTGACATTAACGTTAAATCATTTGGCACAATTCATTGCCGTTGGTTTAGCTCTTCCCATCATGATAGTTTACAGCAAATTCCTTAAAGGAACACCATTGATCGGTAATGCTACAGTAGCTATAATATTGGGACTTGCATTCATTTTTTCCGGCGCAGCTTATGAACAAATAAATATAATGATTATTCCTGCATGTTTGGCTTTTGGTCTCACTTTTGTACGAGAACTGGTTAAGGATATGGCCGATATTGAAGGCGACGCACAGGCAGGATTAAACACATTTCCTGTAAAAGCCGGGTTAGAAAAATCAGCTAGAGTTGCTATTTCTGCAGCATGTATAATTGGCGGAGTAGCGTTAATTCCATTTTTCAAAAATTATTATGGTTTTCCTTATTTGATTATCCTTGTTTTAGGAGTGGAAATACCTTTGACAATCATTGTATTTTCGTTTCTAAAATCGCCCGCAATAAAGCATGCGAAACAATTTTCCGAGGTATTAAAATTCAGTACTATTGCAGGATTAATGGCCTTTTTCATCGATAATTATGTCCGCTGAATTCGTCCATCTACACAACCATTCTGATTACAGTCTTTTAGACGGAGCTCAAACCGTGCAGACGCTGGTTAATACCATAGATGATTTGAAGATGGATTCGGTGGCACTCACAGAACATGGCAATATGTTCAGTGTAATTCCCTATTATAAATCTGCAAAAAACGCAGGAGTAAAACCCATCATCGGCTGTGAGATATATGTTGCACATGGCAGCCGTTTTGACAAGAAACCAAGGGCGGAAGGCGGCTGGGGAAATAATCACCTTATTTTACTAGCCCAGAATATTACCGGTTACCGTAACTTGATGAAGTTAGTTACCCATGGCTATTTGGAAGGGTTTTATTATCGCCCGCGTGTAGACAAGGAATTACTCAAAGAACACAGTGAAGGATTAATTTGTTCTTCCGGGTGTTTAAAAGGAGAAGTAACGGAAAAATTATTAAATGATAATTGGGAAGGAGCGAAAGAATCAGCCTTAGAGTATGCAGAAATGTTTCAGGGGCGGTATTACCTGGAAATTCAAAACCATGGTATTGATGAGGAAAAACGTAATGTTGAGCTCATTACAAAATTGGCAAGGGAATTGGACTTACCATTGGTAGCCACAAACGATGCCCATTATGCCAAGCGGGAACACTCGGAAGCCCATGATGTGCATATTTGTTTAGGAACGGGGAAGGAAAGAGATGATCCCAATCGCCTGCGCTATGCAACCCCAGAGTTCTATTTCAAAAGCCAAGATGAAATGTATGATTTGTTCAAGGAGTTTCCTGATGCCCTGGAAAATACACGAAAAATTGCAGACAGTATCGATTTAGAATTACCCATGAGTGATTATCATCTGCCTACATTCCCAATCCCTGATGATGCTCAATCTCAAGATCCGGATGATTATTTACGTTATTTATGTGAAGATGGTGTTCGAAACATTTATGGAGATATAACACCGGACCTACAAGGTCGTTTGGATCATGAATTGGGTGTAATTAAAAAAATGGGATTCGCCGGGTATTTTCTCATTACCATGGATTTTGTTAAATATGCAAAAGACAACGGTATTCCTGTTGGGCCGGGTCGAGGGTCTGCTGCCGGAAGCCTGGCATCTTATGCGCTGGATATCACGACCATAGATCCCATGAAACACGATTTGCTTTTTGAACGATTTTTAAATCCGAACCGAATCAGCATGCCGGATATTGATATTGATTTTTGCATCGAGCGCCGTGGTGAAGTTATCGATTATATCAAACAGCAATATGGTGATAATTCTGTTACGCAAATCATTACGTTCGGAAAAATGAAAGCCCGTCAGGCTGTGCGTGATGTAGGACGTGTGCTGGGTTTTTCGTTCGGCGACGTAGATAAAGTTGCCAAAATGATTCCTGTTGGACCGTTTGTAACATTAGATCAGGCACTGAAACAAAATCCTGAAATGCGGGAAGCCGCCGACGGACGATATAAGGAATTAATTGAACATGCGCTCACGCTTGAAGGCATGAATCGCCACGCGTCCACTCACGCTGCAGGCGTTGTGGTTACACCAGGAGACCTGACAGATTACACTCCCCTTTTCAAATCCAATACAGGCGATATTACCAGTCAGTATGATATGAAAGGCCTGGAAGACTTGGGCTTACTAAAAATGGATTTTTTAGGCCTCCGAAATTTGACGGTTATTGATCACACCTTGAAACTGTTGATTAATCGAGGTGAAAAAGTGGATATCTCCAAGATTGATATGGAAGATCCAAAGGTATATAAATTGTTTGCAAAGGGTATGACAATTGGCGTTTTTCAGTTTGAATCTTCTGGAATGCGAGAATTTCTGAAAAAATTGAGACCCACACAAATCGAAGACCTAATTGCCATGAATGCTTTGTATCGACCAGGGCCCATGGAAAATATTGATAATTTTATTAAGCGCAAGCATGGCAAGAAAAAGATTACTTATATCCATCCTGCACTGGAGCATATATTAAACGAAACCTACGGTATTATTGTTTACCAGGAGCAGGTGATGCAGATTGCTCACGAGATTGCCAAATTTACTCTCGCTGAAGCGGATATCATGCGCCGTGCCATGGGTAAAAAGATTAAAAAACTCATGGACGAGATGAAAGTAAAGTTTGTTGAAGGAGCCCAAGAGAATGATATCGGCCGTAAAACGGCCGAAGAAATTTATGCCCTTATTGAAAAATTTGCGGAATATGGGTTTAACAAAAGTCACTCTACCGCTTATGCATATGTGGCTTACCAGACGGCTTGGCTCAAGACCCATTATCCGGCGGAATTTATGGCTGCAAACCTGACCAGCGAAATGTCCAATATTGACCGTGTAGTAATTTTGATTAACGAATGCAGAAAGCAAAAAATGTCTGTGGATGCACCGGATGTTAATGTGTCTGATATAAATTTTCGCCCGGTGGATAAAAAAACAATTTCTTTTGGACTAAATGCCATTAAAAATGTTGGATCAAAAGCACTGGAGCATATACTGGCAACTCGTGATAAAGATGGTCCCTTTGAGTCTTTATTTGATTTTACATCTCGTGTGGATTTGCGAGCGGTTAATAAAAGAGTATTGGAAAGCTTAATAATGGCCGGAGCCATGGATAGTTTAGCTGGAACACGAGCAGATAAGTTTGCAACCATTGATATTTCTTTGAGGTATGGTCAGCAAATCCAGGAAAACAGGCAACGCAATCAAGTGGATCTTTTTGGCCAGGCATCTAATGGAGAATCATCCATGATTCCGGAATTAGTTAGTGCTGAGAGTTGGACAGACAGCGTTTCTTTGCAAAAAGAAAAAGAAGTTTTGGGCTTATATCTTTCAGGCCATCCTTTATTGAAGTACGCTGAAGACTTAGAGGAATTCAGTAATTTTGATTTCTCTGAAAATATAGAAGAACTAAAGTTAGACACTGTCCGAATTGGCGGATCTATTCAGGAATTCAGACTTCATTTTGACCGCAAGAACAATCAAATGGCGTTTTTCAAATTAGAATGTCTTGGCGGTCAAGCCGAAATACTTACCTTTAGTTCTGTATTTGATAAGTTTAAAGATTTATTGGATAATGATGAAATTGTTTTTGTAAGCGGCCGACCTACAGACACGTCTGATTTCAGTGATCTTAAAATCATTGCAGATGAGATTGTTGCTTTGGAAAAAGCCCGTGATTTTTATGCCAAGCATGTGAATATAAAATTTGAGCTTGATCAAATGAACCCAAAAGATGTGGATGATTTTAATACATTGGCACAAAAATATCACGGCAGTTGCGGATTAATGTTCCATATGTCGGGCAATGGAGGAAAAGATCAGCGCATATTTGCACACAATATTCGAGTTTCGTCCGGACGGGAATTCATTAAAAAGCTCAGAGATGTATATGGTAAAGATAACGTCTGGGTTTCTAATTGATCGCCGTTATACAACGAGTAACATCCGCAAACGTAACGATTGAAAATAATGTCGTTGGACACATTGATCAAGGACTTGTCATCTTATTGGGTGTAATGGGTAATGATGAAGAAAATGATACTGATTATCTGGTAAACAAAATTTCCTCCTTACGAATTTTCAATGATGAAAATTGTAAAATGAATTTATCTGTTAAAGATGTACACGGATCGGCCTTGGTGATAAGCCAATTTACATTATGCGCGGAAACACAAAAAGGCCGCCGGCCGAGTTTTATTCACGCAGCTCCACCGGAAAAGGCTAATGCATTCTATGAAGATTTTATGAAAAAGTTGAGAAATCAAGGCGTTCCAATCCAATCGGGAGAATTTGGTGCCATGATGAAAGTGAATATCCAGAACGAGGGTCCTGTTACGATTGTATTGGATAGTAAAAAAACTAATTTGTAAAAATCTAAAATCGGAATTTGGCTGAAACCAACACTAATAGAGTTGTAATTTTCCAGATAACGAGATAAAGACTATGAAACGAAAAATCAGAATATTAATGGCTAAACCAGGACTGGATGGTCACGATCGCGGGATCAAGGTTTTGGCGTCGGCTTATCGAGATACCGGTATGGAAGTGATTTATCTTGGATTACGCCAGACACCGGAAATGATCGTATCAGCAGCTCTCCAGGAGGATGCGGATGTTATTGCCCTATCCAGCCTGAATAATGCTCATATGACTATCTTTACTAAAGTGATGGAATTAATGAAGGAAAAAGGATTAGATGATGTACTCCTCACAGGAGGCGGCATTATTCCTGAAAAAGATATGACAGCATTGGCCAGTGTGGGAGTAGGTAAATTATTTGGTCCCGGTACGCCTGTTCAGGAAACTATCGATTATATTTCAGATTGGGTCCAGACCAATCGTCGCTAAATATGGATTTATCCAGCCGTACAGCCATGGAGCTTCATTTTGCTGATAATTTTGAAACTCATTTATTTTCTGTCCTAGCAGAACATTATTTTAAAGATGGTGATTTGGACCGTGCTCGAAAAGTTTGTGAGATTGGTTTGGAATACCATCCGGAGAATGCAGATGGACTCTTTATTTTGGGTAAAACAGATCGGATAGATGGGGAACTCAAGAAAGCTGAACAATCCTTTAAATCTGTATTAAAAAATGGAACAATACATTTACAAGCAGCTACAAATTTGGCTGAAATACAAACTGAATTAGATCGTTCGGAAACCATCCTTTATAAAACATGGCAGCAAATATTGAAATGGGATCCGAGCAACAAAACAGCTCATGATTGGGTGGGGAAAAAAACAGCAAAAAAACCACTCCAAAGAACAAAAAAGAAAAAGGTTAAAAAAGTAAATCCCCAAAAACAATTTGATAGTATAGAAATAAGCCCCAGGTTGGCGACATTTACAATGGTTACAGTTTTGCGCAATCAAGGTCTTCACTATCAAGCGTTAACTGTTTTGGATATATTAGAGAAAAAAGGTGCAGATAAAAAACGCATTAAAAGTGAAAAACAAGAAATTTTAGAAATGTTAAAAGAATAATATGAATGAACACATATTTACCAAGCGACAAAGTAATTTAAAGAATAAACTGGCTGAAATGGGTGTGGATGGCATTCTGCTTACAAACCTAACAAGCATCCGTTATTTATGTGGGTTTTCCGGATCTGCAGCTTCCTGCCTAATTACAACTGATGGTTCATACTTTATTTCTGATGGACGTTACGATGTACAGTCTAAAGATCAAGTGAAGGGATTAGATCGATTTATTGATTTTGGTACACATATTTCCATATTAGACAAAAATAATTTGATACCAAATGGATTAACGCTAGGGTTTGAAGGTGATCATACAAGTGTAAGTCAATTCAAAGCAATGCAGGGCACATTTTCAAATGTTAATTGGGAATCCACATCTATGCTTATGGAAAACCTCCAAGCAGTAAAAGATCAATCAGAGCTGGATGCAATTAGAACAGCTGTGGAAATTACAGATGCCATTTATGAAGAAATTATACCTATGCTCAAAATTGGTACAACTGAAAAGGAAGTAGCAATTCAACTGGTTACACGATATCGCCAGGAAAGCGATGGTGAGGCGTATTCTCCCATTGTTGCAGGCGGTTCGAATAGTGCATTACCCCATGCGGTACCGGGAGATAGGCCCTTTGAAAAAGGAGACTTTATTGTCATCGATGCTGCAGCGAAATATGCGGGATATCATGCAGATATGACACGAACTCCAGTGGTGGGAGAAGCATCGGATAAACACCGTGAAATATATAATACTGTTAAAGACGCTCAGCAGGCGGGATGCGATGCAGCCAAAGCGGGAATGAAATGTAAGGAAGTGGATAACATCACCCGGGACTATATAACTGAAAAAGGTTATGGTGAATATTTCAACCATGGAACAGGTCATGGACTTGGGTTGGAAATTCATACAGAACCTCGATTGAGTCAATTAAGCACACAAACGCTGGAAACGAATAATGTTGTCACGATTGAACCGGGAATATATTTAGCAGGCTGGGGCGGAGTGCGTATTGAAGATGATGTAATTATTAATGAAGACAGCTGTGAGGTGTTAAATAAAACCACCAAGGAATTGGTGGTGCTTACCTAACGATTTAATGAAAGAAGGTTTAAACCCTGATCTTATAATTCAACATCGCTCTTTTCTTTGACGCAAAGAAAACAGCTACAAAAGAAACAGTCGCTGTGGAAAATTTTATCTATCTGCGGTGTCGTTCAGGGAATGATTTAAAACTTATCCCCGATGTTCATCGGGGATTCAAACACTAAATCATTCTAATCCTTTACTCCACCTCGATTTATTAGATAAAATTTCCCAAGGAGACAAAATGAAAGAACAGGGTAAACAAAAAATAAATATGCTTAAAGTATTACATATTAAAATTATCTATTGGTTATATTATAGAAAGAACCAAGAAGACAATTTTGATTAAAGATATTTATTCCGATCCAAGGCTCTATGATGCAGCAAACACATGGAAAACGAATGATATAGAATTTATTGCCAATGCAGCTGATGAATTCGGTGGTCCCGTACTCGAACTTGGTGCCGGAACAGGACGGTTGGCATTGCCTATTTTGAAACAAGGTCATGCCTATACCGGAATTGAATCCAGCCCAGCTTTTGTTAAGTATGCAAAAAATAAATTAGCGCAATTTGGTGAAAATGCAACAATGTTAGAAGGTGATATGCGAAGTTTTGAACTTGATCAAAAGTTCCAATTCATTTTCATCGGTTTCAATTCCATTTTTCATTTAATGAATGAAAGAGATGTCTTGTCATTTTTCCAGAGCGTTAAAAAACATTTAACGAATGATGGTACCTTTTTGATCGATACTTTTATTCCCGATCCTCTTTTTCTATATAGAGATAAACAAAGATATTATGTTATGGAATTTGATATGCCAGGTAGAGATCATTGTATTGTGAGTGAAATAAACGAATATGATAATGAAACCCAGATCAACCACATTCAATGGTATTTCAATTATGAAGGCAAAGATGAGCCTGAATTATTTAGTTTTGATATGCACATGATTTTTCCTGATACAATGGACAGATTATTAACAGACGCTGGTTTAGTAATCAGGGGAAAATACAGCGATTATGAAAAAACTCCATTAAGCTCCGAAAGTCAATTACAGATATACGTGTGCGGAAAATGAATATTGATAAAGGTTTAAATTATTTAAAAAAAGCGGACAAGAAAATGGCTCGTCTGATAAACGAATTTGAAAAGCCGGGATTTCGCAAGGAATCAAATTATTTTGAAGCATTGGTTAGAGCCATAGTCTACCAGCAATTAAGCGGAAAAGCAGCCTCCACTATTTATGAACGATTTAAAAATTTATTTGAAGGCAATACATACCCCACACCTCAAAACGTTTTAAATAAAAAGCATGAAGAACTTCGCTCTGTCGGTTTGTCCAACCAAAAAGCATCTTATGTCCACAATATTGCGGAGGCATTTTCCAACGGTTCAATTCCAAATAATCTGGATGAGTTAGGTGACGAAGATGTGTTTGGCTGCCTCACTGCCATCAAAGGTGTAGGACCTTGGACAGCAGAAATGTTCCTCATGTTTACATTGCAGCGACCGGACATTTTGCCGGTTACTGATTTGGGAATTCAAAAAGGAATGATGCTTTATTGCAAACTGGATAAACTACCCCTAAAAGAATTCATGCTCAAGACAGCCGAGCCCTGGCGACCGTTTCGCACGTTGGCATCTTGGTATATGTGGCGCTTGGTAGAAGGACCCTTTGAATGGTAAAAAATGGAATAATCAAACATATCTTCTTTGACATCGGCGGCGTATTGCTGGAAATCGACCATGTGAGGTCATTACAATATTGGAGCGATTGTACCGATCTGTCAATTGATGATCTCAAAGATCATTTCCCCCATGAAATTCATGAGCAATACGAAATAGGCAAATTAACCGATCATGAATTTTTCCGGGCAGTGAAAGACAGTCTTCCCCAACCTAACTGCCTGAAAGAAGATGATTTCTGGCGGGGCTGGACTAAACTGATTGTAGCAGAAACAGAAACAGTAGAACTACTTCCTCTGTTAATACAATCATATAATGTTTATCTGCTATCCAATACCAATCCCCGGCACATTAAGCATGAAGTGAAGAGTCGATTCAGTTTTCAAGAAAATGTCACTCATGCATTTTATTCATTTGATCTTGGCTGCAGGAAACCAAATGCAGAAATTTTTCTAAAAGTGTTGGAGTTAGCAGGTGCAAAGCCGGAAGAATCGATATTAATTGATGATGTTGAAGTAAATGTTGAACAGGCAGAGAAACTGGGGTTTAAAACAATTCTCTACAATAATCATGAAAGTACATCAATAGAACTTGCTGAAAATGGAATTAAATTACGCACATGATTTAAAGTTAAATTGTTTATGAATGATACCAAACTGTCAATGGAACATTAATCACTTATTACAATTTTTTGACAACCTAACTTGCCCATCTTTGTCCTAAATAGAATTTAATTATCGAAATAAGGAAAAACACTTAATGAAAATAACACACCGAATAGCATTACTTTTTATTCTATCTTTTAGCTGGGCGCAAACATGGCAATGGACGGGCAGAACCCACGGCGAATTGGATTGGACCACCATCGAAACAGAACATTTTCGCATCCATCATCACCAGGGGATTGAGGACATTGCTCTTGAAGGTGCTTCCATGGCAGAACAAGTTCGACCAACACTGTTAAAACAATTGGACATGGAAAGCATCCCCATAATTGATATCATTTTTACAACGGAAGATGAGATAATGAATGGTTTTGCTTTGTGGACGTATACGACCTTTATTTGGGTGGATCAGAATGATGCCGCCATCTGGCTGGAGGATGAAAAATGGCTCTACCAAGTGTTGTCCCATGAACTCCAACATATTGTCTTTTTTCATAAAGTCAAAACATGGATGCCTGAGCCTTGGTCATTTTTATTGTCAAAAATCCCTGGTTGGGTGGTGGAAGGTTTGGCAGAATATGAAACGGAACGCTGGCGCCCCTATCGATCGGAGTTGAATCATAAATTCCACATCCTTAAAAATAAAATGGATGAAATGGATCCCCATCACGATGGTTATTCCAAACTCCTTTATTGGTCTGACCGGTTCGGCGATTCAACAATCGTTAATACATTATCTGAACGAACTACATTTGGTCTATTTAATTTTGAGAATGCGTTCAAAAAACATACCGGTATCACCGTCAATCAGTTCAATGAAGACTGGCGTCGCCATATGAATACTTATTATTATGGCTATCGCGCACAGAAGGAAGCAATCGAAGAAATTGGTAAAGTGGTCACCCTTCCGGTGAAAAAAGTAGCCGGTTTTTCATTTCATCAAGATAGCACACAGATAGCCATTTCAGGATTAGATGATGAAGGTCAAAGGGACATGTCCTTATATGTTCTGCAACGAGATACAACCAAAGAGCGTAAACAGCGGGAAAAAAGGCAAGAAGCGCTGGAAAAGGAAAAGGATAAAGAACCTGGATTTATTGCAAAATTATTCGGCAAGGACAAAAAAGAGGAAAAAAAGAAGAAAAAGCCCAAGCCCATAGTCATCTGGGATAAAAATGAAGTGGATTATGGAAAGTTTCATGCATATTTAAATTGGTCACCTGATGGCCGCAAACTAGCGTATGCAAAATACCATTTTGGTGAATATCAGTCCATGATAAATGATATAAAGGTTTATGACCTCGATAAAGAAGAATCAACATGGTTAACTCATTCTAAACGAGCAACATATCCCGATTGGTCTCCCGATGGAAATCAAATTGTATATGTAACCCATGAAAACAGTGTGGCGAACCTATTTCTCATGAATTCAGACGGAACGGACCAGCAGCAGATTACTCAATACGATTATGACACCCAGATCGTTAACCCCCACTTTTCTCCTGATGGGAATTCCATTGTATTTGCCATGGCAGATCAACAAGCCAACTTGGATTTGCACATTTTGGACTTGGCAAGCGGGGAGGTCAGTCAATTGACGGATAATCCTGCAGCGGACTATAATCCTGTGTGGCACCCCGGCGGGGACTTTGTTTCCTATACGTCTCATGCCGGTTCAACGCCCAATATTCATACAGTGAATATTGCTACCGGCGAATCGAAACAAGTGTCCGATGTGGGCGATGCTGTTTGGGCTGCACAATGGTCGCCTGTAGACAGTACGATTATGGCAAGGACTCTTCCAGACGTAGATACGGTACGAATAGTAAATGTGAATCCTCATCGTGATATAACGACAAAAGAACTTATTTTAAGAGATCATTACACCGATTGGCGCAGTGCCGGGCCCGAGGTTTTGCTGGAGGATATACATCCAAAGAAAGATGTGAATATTGTAGAAACACATGATTATACACCCTTGCTTGGGATTAAACATATGACAACATTAGTGTTACCATTGGGTTACGAGATACTTGGTATAACTCAATGGGCGGATGCCATGAGCCGACATATTTTTTTTGGGCTTGGACTTGTTGATTTTACGGAAAACGGTACTCACCGCATGCTGCTGCAATATGTTAATGCAATGGGTGGTCCCATGTGGTTTGTTACGTTTGCTTCAGAATTAGATGTGTTAGCCAGACCTTACGACCGTTCAAAATGGGGCTTGCTCGAAGAAAATACCAGTCTTGCATTGAATACAATTTTACCATATAACACAGGTAATAACATGTCTTCCAATCATTCGTTTGAAGCAGGATTAAAATTCACAGACAGGGATGCAATTGTTATCCGGGACATTGATCCTGTTACGGATGAATATATTTCGTTGGATACAACCCGTTATTTACCCATGCCTGTTTCCGGGAAGGAAGGATTAATAAGTTTATCCTATACATTTCTGGATCGAAGGCCTCATAAGCAAAATTTTATGATACCCAAACAAGGACATGGATTTCAATTATTAATAGATCATTCAAATTCCAGTTTGTTCGGAGATTTTGATTATACACGGATTACAACCGATGCCTTTATCAATTTTCTACCTCATAAGAAAAGTCCTTTTGTTCTATTCGGCCGAATAAAATCAGTAACCATGTTGGGTGATAAACCACCGCCCCAAGATATGCCGGCGATTACGAATGATACACCAATCTATATAGGTGGTAACAATGTTTTAGGTACGGATGAGGTTGTTCATTTGCGGGGCTGGAATGACTGGCGGTTGGGTGATCGGCTGGTTTTTGGAACACTTGAATCACGAGTTGGGTCTGCACAGGCATCAGTTGCTGCATTTTTAGATTTTGGAAATGTCTGGTTTTCGGATAAAGAAAAAGAGGATTGGCTATTCACCGGCGGTTATGAACTGCGTGTAAATGTGTTGGGTTTTCTCATAGCTTATGGAACTGCCCAGGATTTTAACCGGTGGCAAGATGAGAAAATTCCGATTAATTATTTTCGACTAACGTTGGTAAATCCTTTTTAAAAACGCTTCACACCCAATTTTTTCTATAGTGTAAATATATAAAAAACAATGACATTCTAAACGAAGTGAAGAATCTCAAACATTTTAGGTAACAATGATACTTAAGATTCTTCTTCGTCTAAAGGCGAATCAGGATGACACGTATTTTTTAAGAATGTATAATTGTGAAGAATCCTCTTTTGATATTTAAGGATTCAAAATCATCTGAATAAGTACCAGGGCATCGATCACATTTAAATTACCGTCTTGATTAAGATCAGCAACATATACTTGAATTCCGTTTGGCTGAATAGCTCCAAAAATATAATCAACAATTTGCAGCACATCATTTATGGAAACTTCCCCATCGAAATCCACATCTCCAAATATGAGATTTACACTAATGCCATTTAATACAAATACATCATCCACCGCAGCTTCTACCAAAGATCCATCGCCGCTGTCATCCGCAATAAAACGCACCTGTACCTGATCTGACATTTCTATATATTGACTCAATAAAAATTGTTTATAAACCCATGATGCTTCAGACTGGCTAGTCCGTTCCAAGTCAAACCAATTTTGACCATCACCAGTGACCTGTACCACCCAGTCATCTGCATTGGGTGCATTCCCCAGGTTATTGGAATACCACCGCCAATAACTAAACACAGGATTAACAGCGCCAAGTAAATTCATCGTAGGTGTTACTAATGTGGTTGCACCATCATCCACGTCATCGTCTCCGGCATTGGTTCCGTCAAAGGGAGCATTCCCTGTGACAAAAGCAGTAATACCATCAAATGTGTGGTCATCTTCAGGTTGTAATGGCTGGCCGTTATTTGTTGTACCGTTGGGATCTTCCCTAACCCAAATACCGGCAGAAGCACTGTCTGATGGAATGCCCAGAGTCCAACCTTGATCGGCTTCGCTGTCATCCGTAAATAATGCTGGGAAAGACAAAGTATTTCCGATTAAAAAGAAATGCTGAATATCAGGAGCGGTCGAAGGTGAAAAATATTCATTGCCATCACCATCTACTGCATGAATATAATACATTATAACAGTTCCCGGCGGTTGGGGAGGAATTATGCCGAAATATTCGTTTGAACCTGTTCCGGGAGTTAATGCTGTGGTAATCGTTCCAGCTCCGAATGAGTAAACTAATTCGGCTGTGGAAATTGTCTGATTAATTGAAAGAATAATAGCTTCAATTGTAATAGGCTCAACCACTGTTTCCATATTTTGTATGGGTGCATGGATAATGCCAAATTCCGGCAAGGGTGATGGAACACTGTGCTGATCGAAACCGTCTATAATTTCCTGAAAATAAGGTGTTCCGTTCATGATATTTCCATCATTATCATCCGCGGTTAATATTTCAATTAAAAGGTCCGGAACTGTATAAGGCCTTCCCGCCATAGCAAAACGGAACAGTGAATCAGAATGAGCCGCAGCAGTGGCTGTATCACCAAAAGTAGTTATAAGATTTTTTCGCATTTGCCAAAGAGAACCCATGGATAATTGTCCTAGACAATGAACACTTCCACCACATTCGTCACCAGGATATTGAAGTGTGTTTTCTCCATCTCTCAAGCATTCGCCCTGTGTACCAAAGAATGCATCTCCCAAGCATGGAGAATTGCGCAGAGTCATGGCTGAATAATCACTTAATCCTTCACCCATTCCCGAACTGTAAGGTGAATCAAATGGATCATAGGCAAATTGTGTTATTCCATGTTGGTACTCGTGATAAATTACATCAGCCATTTGATCGGTTGCGCTGCAGCCCCCACCGGCAGAATACATATTAATTCCCGTCCCATCCCAATATGCATTGCAATTATCATCGATATTCACAGCCGCAGGCATAATGTAATCTGCGCCTGAAAAAGAAGAATCGATATCTTTGATCCAGTCATGAATTACATTTGCATGAAAATAGGTATCCCGTTCACCGGCAATGGAATTGAGATTGGAAAAGTGTACGTTAAATGTATCACCTGGCGTGACCGTTGATGCTACATACGCATCGTTGACATTATTGGCATTCACGTTCAACCAATTTCCTAAAAACTCAACAGAAACTTGCTGTGGTGTGGTTCCAGCTTCAATAGTGTAATATCCATTTTCATCTGTGTACGTATTACCCACATTCGCCACAACGACTTTCACATCCTCAAGGGGGCGTAGCGTTTCTATACCGTAGGGAACATCCTTTACCATCCCTGTAATAATTCCCTGTATCTCCAACTCTTCCACCCGATCAAAGATAGAAAAGATTTCACCGCTATGAGCATCTACCCAAATCAAAAAATTACTTACAGAACGCTCAAAACGGTTTGAATCCCTATGATGAACAAAGAGCCCTACCCGCCAAGCCAGCTGATATTCTCCGAGACTGTGTGCATAAATAAACAGTTCAGGTACATTCATAACAAAATCTTTATTGCCCGAATCAAATTCTATTTCTCCTTCAGCTAAAAGGAGAGCCATATCGCTATCAATGCTTGGGGTTGCGTTAATATCTATGTCCGGATATGTATCTGCACCAAACCACACAAGCTTATTTTTACTATATCGAAAATCTATTCGCGATTGGTAAACAGGAATGTGTTCGAATGTTTGGCGGAAAATAACATAATCTACATGTCCATATTTTTCATGAACCTCAAGTTTGATTTCATCCTCGGGTGTTCTGAATATATCCGGGTTTTCATCAATATATTTTATGGAGCGACGCTGAAAATCTAATTCCTGATCATGTGGATCGTTTTGGGGGATAATTCTATGGGCTGAACCCAATTCATCATCAAAATGAATTATACTTTCTTCTCCAAATTCAACTTTAACACTTTTTATTGAAACGGGTCCGTAATGGTCGGGTTTTGATAACTCTGAACTTGAGCCACGAAGGGGTAATAATAGGATTAATATTAATAATATATTTTTCATTTATTGACTAATTGTACAAACCTGACAGGCAAAGATATTTCTTTATTAACGTTTCCATTGCTGTCTTTACTTATAATTCGAAGCGTTTGACTGAACATTATTTTTCCAACGGGGATGACCATGATGCCACCATTGGCTAATTGGTTTATTAAGGGTTTTGGGATCGTTTTTGCTCCAGCGGTAACGATTATTCTATCATAAGGAGCGTTTTGTTTATACCCATTCCAACCGTTAGCATTGATAACATCCACATTTGTATAACCCAACTTTTTAAGTCGATATTGAGCAGATTCTGCCAATTCTTTAATACGTTCCAGTGAAATAACATGTTTGGCTAATAAAGATAAAACGGCAGACTGATAACCACAGCCTGTTCCTATTTCCAAAACGGAATGACGCTGTTCTACTTTTAAGACTTCCGTCATAAACGCCACGATGTAAGGCTGACTGATGGTTTGATCAAAACCGATAGGCAATGGACCGTCATTGTATGCTTCGCTTTGTAAATCATCATTTACAAAAAGATGCCTGGGAACTGTACGCATGGCATAAATTATATTTTTGTCTTTTATCCCGCGATTTTGAATCTGTTGAAGTACCATTTGATGGCGAAAATTTTCCATAAATACGTTTAAAAAGTTAAGAAAAAATATAACGGATTAAGTATGCATTCTATTTTATGTTTCCGAACGGTAATTTCCATTTTCTAAACATATTTGCATATTATTTTATGAAACCAACACATTTATTCCCGATAATAATATTTGTCATTTCTCTTATAAGTTCACAAGAAATGAAACACAGGAATATTCCTTTATCAGGGTTAATAACGAACCCAAAACAGGAAATTTCAGGTTTGGATTGGTATGGGGATGACCTAGTCCTCTTGCCGGAGAATTTGGGTGGGTATTTATTTATGATTTCAAAAGATGAACTATATTCATCTATTCAATCAAAAAAACCTAAACCGATCGAACCAAGGCAAACACCATTTATAACTCCGGATTATTCAAAACTAATTCCTGGCTTTGAAGGATTTGAATCTATTGCGTTTTTTGATGACCAATTTGTGGTTACTCTGGAGGCAAAACATGAGGGTGACATGCATGGATATATTGCCTGGGGTGTCATTGATCCAAAAACGAGAGTAGCAAAGATAGCCGATCAAGAACCATTAGAAATTCCTATGCCGGTTCAAATAAATAACATGACCTTTGAAAGTGTTTTGGTGGATGGAAAAAATATTATTCTATTTTATGAAGCCAATGGAATAAACATTCGTGATTCTGCATGGCAGCCTGTTGTGTCAGAGAATCGAACAGTTTCAAAGATTGATCATCCTCATTTAGAGTATCGTATAACTGACGTAAGCAGACTTGATGCAGAAAATAGATTTTGGGCAATTAATTATTTATGGCCCGGGGACAAAAAGAGACTTAAACCTGCAAAAGATACCATATCAGAAAGATATGGGGAAGGAAAATCACATCAAAAGTCTGAAGCTGTTGAACGCTTGATCGAATTTAAATTATTCGATGGATCCATCAAATTTTCAGGCCATGAACCGATTGAAATTGAGTTGGAAGAAGATGGTTCAAGAAACTGGGAAGGACTTGTTAGATTGGATAAAAAAGGATTTTTGATAGCAACGGATAAGTTCCCCGGTTCATTATTAGGGTTTGTCCCTAACAATTAAGAATGAAAAAATATCTTCATTTATTTCTATTAACATTCCTTTTTAGCAATGCCCCAAAAGATTCGTACGTACTGTTAATCTCTTTTGACGGTTTCAGGGCTGACTACCTCGATTGGTATGATACACCAAACTTTGACCGTTTAGCACAACAAGGTGTAAAAGCAGATGGTTTAAAACCGGTCTTTGTATCCAAGACATTTCCTAATCATTACAGTATTGCTACCGGTATGTATATTGAAAATCATGGATTAATAGGAAATCATTTTTACGATAATAAACTGAATGAACTTTATACACTTAGTGATCGATCAAAAGTGCAAGATGCTCGTTTTTATGGTGGCGAGCCTATTTGGGTAACAGCTGAAAAACAGGGAATGAAAACTGCATCATATTTTTGGGTGGGTACCGAAGCACCTATTGGGGGAGCCCATTCCAGCATCTGGAAAAAATATGATCACAATTTTCCTTTCAACGCCCGAATCGATTCCGTAGCAAAATGGTTCAGCCTTCCGGAAGAAAAAAGACCTCACTTAATAACACTATATTTTCATGAACCTGACGGAGCTGGCCATCAGTATGGTCCACGGTCTGCAGAAGCGAAATCAATGGTTGAATCGTTGGATAGTCTAATGGGCAATATAATGTCTACAATGGAAACACTAGATATTTACTCTAAATTGAATATCATTGTAGTGGCAGATCATGGCATGGCTGCAATCAGCCCAAAACGAGCAATCGATTTAACAGATTATGTGAATCTAAAGGGCATTACCCAAGAAAGTTCAGGTCCATACGCGTTTCTTTACAGCAAAAAACAACTAAAGTTGGATCACATCATAGCTAAACTGAAATCCATTCCTCATTTAAGTGTGTATAAAAAAGATGAAATTCCCGATCGTTATCATTTTAAAAATCACTATCGCATAAAAGATGTTCTTCTGGTGGCAGATGAAGGTTGGTATATATTGGATAAAAAATATTATGGAGCTGATAAATTAAGTTTGAAATTTTTGCAAGGCGGTACTCACGGTTATGATAATGAATTACGCAGTATGCATGCTCTTTTTATCGCAGATGGACCGGCGTTCAAGGATGGCTATTCAAGACCGACAATTGAAAATATTCATATCTATCCACTAATTGCAGAAATTTTGGGGTTTGAACCCTATGAAAAAATTGATGGGAAACTTGAGAAAATACGTGATGTACTAAAAGATTAATCTATATTTAAAAACCTAATACTAATATTCACATACATCCCTGAAGCATCCAGCGTCGGTTCAAAATTATTCCATTCCGCATCGAATGATTTGGAGTCGTCCCCATCCCCTTTGGTATACTGCCAATTTCCATGCACACCTGGACTGCTAACACCCGCCTGGAAAACGATATCCAGTTTACGGTTCAGCATTATTTCAGTTTGTAAACCAAGTTGAGAAGATATTAACATTGTAGAAACATTATGTCCCTCATCATCACTGCGAAATACGAGATTAAACGGGATATCAGCTGTAGCACACAAATTGAACTTTGGTGTATAGAGAAAACGATAAATAAACCCTCCGCCAAACATCAACATTCCGTCACGTCTGTTGCGGCTGTCAATAATATTACCACCCCCCAAAAAACCATTGAATGACCAACGGCTGAAGGGTTTTAATTGAAAGGAAACACCTCCCCGGTCTAACCCCGATCTTTCTAAGTTGTAAGAAATGTATAATCCAGATGCTACTGTAGGCGGATGTATCATTTCCACTGCTTTATAGCCTTCTTTAACTCGTCCCCATTTTCGCACAATTTTTCCTGTGCTTGCATCTTCGCTTACCCTGTCTATTCTAACCAAACCGACAGATTTACCGGGTATAATAACTTCACGATCTCTTAATTTTTTCTTTTTATCCAAACGGGAAATTTCATACACAATTCCTTTTTTAACTCCCATTTCTGATCCTAGATACAAAGTAACATTGCTTCCGTCCACATCTAAAACTTCTGAAGTAATCGTATATAATTCTCTCAATGACCGGGAAACGTTCCAACGTACGATTGTTAATGCTTTGGATAAAGATTCGCCTCGACTTCCCCCGGTATGCATAGCGCTGATTGGGAAAGTGTTTAATGTTTTACCTGATTCTATATCCAGAAATATGATATCAGCATGAATAATTGTTTCCATGTTGTTGGCATAGGGTTCTTCTTCTTTTGGAGTTGTTGCTAAACGAATAGCACCCTTGACTGATTCATAAACGACCATTTCCCAAAAACCACGGTCATCGTCGTCGTCGTCATCATCGTCTTCAGGAGGTACACCCTTTTGGCTATAAAGGGTAATCTGGACTTTCATGGCTTCTTTTGCAGAAGCAATGCCACCCAGTTTAATAATATCACTTTCAGCAATAATTCCCGTCTGCTGTAGAGCTTGTTCATTTATGATGGACTCTAATTGATTACGATCAATGACTTCATAACGTCCGAGACTGGAAGCCGTTTCAGCAACGATTTTTGAGATTTTACGATCTAATGCATCGTCAGGTTTAGATTCGTCAGCAGTTAATACTAGCAGGCGCTTCTTTTCATCTGTAACCTCAGGAGCGATTGCTTGGGAAACAAGAAAAGAGAAATTAAAAAGGAAATAGAAGACGATGTGTTTAATCATAATTCGTTTAAGCTAACCGTAAATTTAAAATGATTTGAAATTTATGTTTGTGTCGAATATCACAGAATTACTTCTGCCAACCCAAGGAAAAATAATATGATAGGGGAATCTGATTGTTTGAAGTGTAGTAATCTTGTTCAAATCCCATAATGAATGAAAGTGAATTAGTTAATTGATACGATATTTCAGCAAAAATCTGAATACGTGATAAATCGTCAGTCACCACATCACTTATTTGCTTGAACCATTCTATTTCCAACTTGGTCTTAATTTCCCACAAATCATGATCCCAAAAAACCCCACTCTTTAAGTAAGATGTTTTTCGAGTATCGTTGAGAAAGTCAGACATATCATAAGCATGACCCAATTCCCCAGTCACATGCCCGTTCTTGTATTTATTCATAAAATACCCAAACCCTTGGTTGAAGTGGTAACGCATAGCCAAATCGGCCCGTGTATTTTTCTTATACGATGCAGTTGTGAAATTATATAATTTTCCATGGGGTGAATATTTAGAACTACTTTTATAACGCAAGTAAATATAAGAATCGTTTCCCAGCCCATATCCAAAAAAACGTAAATCCCTGAAAGAGGTTGCTGTTTTGCGATTGATTCGATAATAACCATGCCCGCCGTTTACTCCCCGATCATGGGATAATCCACCGCGGGCGTATTGGGACCAAACGGCTGAATTCATATCTTCTGCGCCAGACACCAGAGCGATAGCAAGAAATAATAATATAAGTTTCATTGTTTAATTTTTTTACCGCTTTTCATTAACAAAATTGCAGCAGTTGTAAATAATACTGTCATGAAAAGCGCCATGAGAAAACTGTTTAAGGGGGGTGAATCAAAGACTCCAAGTACTGTATAGCGAATGCCATTAATCATATAATATATTGGATTTATCAATGATAATTTCTGAGCCCAATCCGGTAACATATGAATGGAATAAAAAATGCCACCTAAAAAACTCAAGGGTGTTAAAAAGAAATTCTGCATCATGGCAAGTTGATCCCATGTATCGGCTAATTGACCCAGCAATAGACCCATGCTTGAAAATGCCCAGGAAACAAGAAAAATAAATCCAATGGTGGCCAGTGGTTGTTGGACTGGCATATCTATAAGAAAAACTCCCAAGAGCAAAACCAATATTCCATTTACCATACCCCGGACGGCACCACCGATGGTATATGCTAGAGAAAGTTCCAAGCTTGATAAAGGAGCTGTAAGAATATCCGGAAGTTGCTGCAGGAGTTTCATCTGCAGCATGGATGAGGAGGCATTGGAACTGGCATTGGTGAGCGTGTTCATCATAATCAGTCCAGGTAGGATAAAAAGTGTATATGGGACACCATCGATTTCTCTAATGCGTTGTTCAAGAGTAAAACCAAAGATTAAAATATATAATCCCGATGAAATGAGTCCAGGTAAAACCGTTTGCCGGTAGACTGAAAAAAATCGCCCCACTTCTCTCCTTGTCAGAGTATACAATCCAACCCAATTCATACTTCTCATCAATTGATTCCTTTCCCTGTTAGACTCAAAAACACATCTTCCAATGAAGATTTTTCTGTGGAAACGCTATGAATATGACATCCGTGATTTGATAAAATTTGGATAATACTGGCCATGACTTCTTCAGGATCGCGAACAGTGAAGTGAAGTCGGTTATCTTCAAGTATGAATGAAAAATCAGATAAGGCATCGTTCAATTCATCATTCCAGCCGGTGTAATGAACATTTATTCCAGCTTTCCCTAAATCCCTGGTTAGATCTCCTGGAGATCCTTCTTTAATGATTTTTCCCTTATCAATTATACCTACTTTTTCGCAGAGTAATTCAGCTTCTTCAATATAATGGGTGGTAAGTAAAATGGTTTTTCCGTTTTGATGGAGCTCTCGCAAATAATCCCAAAGTTCATGACGAAGTTCTACATCAACTCCAGCAGTAGGTTCGTCCAGAATGATAATTTTTGGATCATGAACCAATGCTTTTGCCAACTGATAACGGCGTTTCATCCCTCCGGATAATTGACGTAATCTCGCCGAACGTTTATCCTCCAGTCCTAAACGTACTAATAATTCTTCAACACGTGGTTTTGCATTTTTTTGAGTTATACCATAATAACCGGCATGGAAATAGAGCAATTTTTCAAGAGGGAAAAACCAATCTATGGGCAATTCCTGATGAGCTATTCCAAGTTGTGAGCGGGTAAAACGAAAATCTTTAACCGTATCTTTTCCATAAATTTCTGTAACACCTTGATTCTTTATTACCAAGCCGGTTAAAATATGAATTGTGGTTGTTTTACCTGCACCGTTTGGTCCCAACAAACCGTAAAACTGGCCATCTTCAATTGTCAGATCAACCCCACAAAGAGCCATTGTATCTTCATAAGATTTATGAAGACCAGAAATATGAACAGCAGGATTGTTCAATTTTCTAGTTCAAACCCTATTTTTGAATTAAAAGGGCTTGGAAAATCAAACCCCTCCACATTGGGAAAATGAACAATGGAAGAAAGGTACGCCCATGGAATTAGTATAGAAACAGTCACAGACCTATACGCTTTTGGTTTTTTTTGGGATGGATCGGGTAATTGAAAATCTGGATTTTCAATCCAAACACCATTTTCGTCATAACCCACAACTTTAGCAAAAAGTTTGTTTTGATCTATGCCCAGCTCTTTTAATGGATCATGTTCTGAAAGAATGAGTAAAACAATGTCATCAACAATTTCTTCTATTTTCATCATACGTGTAATTTCTCCTAAATTGAATGACAAAGTTAAATGATGTAGCCGAATTCTGATACGGTCTAATTATCTAACTTAAAATTATTATTTTATGATTAAATTAGTATAATGGGATTGATATATCCCAATATAGTTAGTTAAATTCTTTATACTTTTGAAATAATATATTCTTTCAATACGATTAAAACATACATAGGAGAAAACAATGAAACGGATAATAGTAATATCATTCTTCTTCCTCGTGGTGACTGTAGTAAATGCTGTTGATACGTGTGTTCAATGCCACACAAAGATATCGCCTGGTGTCGTAAATGACTGGAAAATTAGTAAACATTTTAATGAAGAGGTAGATTGTGCTGCCTGCCATGGTGAAGATCACATTACAATGGATGATTTCGCTAATACAGAAATCCCAACGGCTGAAACTTGCGCTTCCTGCCATGAAGATCAAGTAGAACAATACAAAAAAGGGAAACATTCTCTTGCCTGGGCAGCAATGAAAGCAATGCCCACAACTCACTTTAAACCCATGGAATTAATTGATGGGGGAAAAGGATGCGGCGGGTGTCATAAAATTGGATTAAAAGGTGAAGATGAGATAAAACAATTAAAATCAGACGGGCATACATTTGGTTATGCTTCCTGCGATGCCTGTCATACACGTCATATATTTTCACTGGAAGAAGCTCGTCAACCTCAAGCATGCCAAACATGCCATATGGGTTTCGACCACCCCCAGTGGGAAATGTATTCTTCTTCGAAACATGGAGTTCGGTATTTGTTGAAACAGAATGGTATTTTACCCGAAGAATCTTCAGCTCCCACATGCCAGACATGTCATATGCAAGAGGGGAATCATGAGGTTAGAACAGCTTGGGGATTCTTAGCGGTTAGGACAAACGGATTAGCTCCTTATCCAGGTGAAAGTGATGAATGGTGGGCAAATCGAGTAACAATTCTTCAAGCTTTGGGTGTGCTGGATCCCGATGGAAATCCTACGGGAAGGTTAGATGTTGTAGCCGGTGCTGACGTCGCTCGTTTGAGCGCAGAAGCTTTTGACGTGGAACGCAATAAAATGATCCAAACCTGTTCCCAGTGCCACTCAGAGAATTTTGCTCGAAGTGAGTTAGAAAAAGGAGATGAAATCATCCGTAGAGGAGATGAATTACTAGCCGAAGCGATTCGAATTATTGCTGATCTTTATAAAGAAGGATTGTTGGATAAACCGGAAAATTATGCATATGATTTCCCTGATTTGCTTGCCTTTCATGATGCTCCAACGCCTATTGAACAAACGTTATTTGTCATGCATTTGAAACACCGTATGCGCTTATTCCAAGGCGCATTTCACAATAATCCAGATTATACATTATGGTATGGCTGGAATGAAATGGTTATGGATTTGACCGAAATTAAACACATGGCAACTGAAATTCGTGAAGATAATGAAGGATTTTTCTCCAAACTATTTAAGTAAATTATAGGAATAGTAATTATATCGTAATTTGAATGCCTTACTTCGGTAAGGCATTCTTATTATTTAATAAATAACAGAGCAATATCAATGAAAAAAATAGTATTCTTTCTAATGCTGACAATATTATTTGGACAAGAATATGTTGGTAGTAAAAAATGCAAATCCTGCCATAAAAAGAAATTAAGTGGTGCCCAATATAAAGTTTGGGAAAATTCAAAACATGCTAATGCCTTTGAAACATTAAAAACACCAGAAGCAATTGAAACAGCAATTGGACTTGGAATAAACACCAATCCATGGGAAACGCCAGAATGTGTTCGTTGCCATGTTACAGGATTTGATAATGGAGGATATGAAATTAAGGGTGATGAATTTTGGTCTCAAATAACTGACAAAGGGAAACCCACAAAGGAAGTAAAACGTATGACAGGCTTACAAGGGGTTGGCTGTGAAGCATGTCATGGACCGGGCAGTAAATATAAATCAAAGACTAAAATGGAAGCTATTTTTTACGGAGATATTTCTGGGACAAAACTGGGGTATACCATTCCAACAGAAGACACTTGTAAGCAATGTCACAATGAAAAAAGCCCAAATTTTGCTGGATTTAAATTTGAAGAAAAGCTTCATGAAATTCAACATCCGTATCCTGATGGTTTTCGTGAATCAAAGAAAACAAAATACAAATCGAAATAATTTTGGCGAAAAATAAACAAAGCAGAAGATCATTTATTGATTGGCTTTTACGGGGCGGGCTGACTGCCTGGTTTGCCAGTATTTTTTATCCAGTCTTCAAATATATGATTCCACCAGATGCGCCGGAATTAAACATCAATCAAATTGAAGCGGGAACATTTTCTGATTTTCCAAAAGGGTCATCAAAAATTATTCGCATGGGGCGAATTCCTGTAATTGTACTACGAAAAAAGAATGGTGACTTCAAAGCATTGGAAGCAACATGTACTCATCTGGATTGTACAGTTCAATTTAAAACGGATACTGAACAAATTTGGTGCGCATGTCACAATGGATTTTATGATGTAGAAGGAAGAAATATTTCCGGCCCTCCTCCTCGGCCGTTGGGACAGTTTAATGTTACATTGAAAGATGATAAAGTTATTATAACGAAACAAGAGTTAGCATGAGCAAATTTTATCAATGGATTAATGAACGATTGGAACTGGATGATGCAATTAAATTTGCGAAGAAAAAACGTGTTCCTATTTTTTATGGAACTGTTTGGTATTATTTAGGAGGTGTTTCACTTTTTCTTTTTGCAATTCAGCTTGTGACAGGAATTCTTCTCGTTTTGTATTACCAACCTGGAGCAGAAACTGCTTTTGAAAGTGTAAAGTTCATCGTTAGTAAAGTAGAATTTGGATGGCTCATTAGAGAGATTCACAGCTGGTCAGCAAATTTGTTTATCCTGTTTGTCTTTTTTCACATGTTTACAGTATTTTTTGCAAAAGCATATCGTAAACCAAGAGAAATGACTTGGATTACAGGAATGCTATTATTGGTTTTAGGGCTCGCTTTTGGGTTCTCAGGATATTTATTACCTTGGAATGAATTAGCCTATTTTGCAACAAAAGTTGGATCGGATATTGCAGGAGCTATTCCATGGGTTGGTGAATTCATGTTACGAGTTCTACGAGCAGGTGATGAAGTTACAGGTGCAACTCTAACCCGTTTTTACGGAATTCATATTGCCATTCTCCCAGGCATTTTTACTGTATTATTGGTCATGCATCTTATGATGGTGCAATTCCAAGGGATGAGCGTACCACCGGAAATTGAGAAAATTCCGGAAGAAAAGCGAAAAACAATTCCCTTTTTCCCCGATTTTGTTTTGCGCGATTTTATGGTGTGGCTGATTGTATTGAATATCATTGCACTATTAGCAGTATTTTTTCCTTGGGAATTAGGTCAGAAAGCAAATCCACTTGTTTCAGCGCCCGCAGGTATTCGTCCGGAATGGTATTTTATGTTTATGTTCCAGACTTTAAAAATGATTCCCGCCCATGTATTATTTTTAGAAGGTGAGTTATTTGGAGTTATGCTTTTTGGAGTAGGAGGATTAATCTGGTTTTTTGTCCCCTTCTTAGATAAAAAATCTCATATGGGAATTCGATCACGGTTCTGGACTTGGTTTGGAATATTTTTAGTGGTATATATAATTATCTTAACAATTTGGGGGTATTTAGTATGATGCGCTTCTATGTCATTTTTCTCCTAATGTTGATAACAACTTTATCTGCGGAAGATAGTTGTATTTCCTGTCATTCAGAATTAGACGAAGAACGGGATGAGAGTGATAAAATAGTTGCTAAGTACTTGTCTGGAATACACGCCCAGAAAGAAGTAGGTTGTGCAGACTGCCATGGTGGTGATCCGGAAGCATTTGATGATGAAGATGAAGCCATGTGGGATGTAGATAATTTTCTGGCTGATATGGAAAAACAAGACCAGCTGGATATGTGTGGAAAGTGTCATAGTGATCCACAATATATGAGAATGTTTTCAGCTTCGATAAAGACAGATCAAGTAAGTCAATATTTAACAAGTGAACATGGAAAATCATTGGTAAAAGGGAATCAAAAAGCTGCTGTATGTTCGGATTGTCACAGCTATCATGATATTTTACCAGTACAGGATCCTCGTTCTATTGTTTATGCATTAAATGTTCCTGTTACGTGCGCTCAATGTCATGCAGATGGGCAATATATGAAAGATTCAGGACTCCCAATTGACCAGTTAAGTCAATTCAAAAAATCTGTACATGGAGTTGCATTGCTGGAGAAGGAAGACATCACTGCTCCAGCCTGCAATGATTGCCATGGAAATCATGGCGCAGCACCACCTGATGTTGTTCATGTGAAGGATATTTGCGGTACTTGCCATGTGAATAACCGTGATTTATTTCAGAAAAGTCATCTCTTTTCTGAATTATCAAAAGAAGGATTTGGGCAATGTGAAGCATGCCATGAAAATCATGCTGTGTTGAAACCTGATGATAGTTTTTTAGATTGGTCAGAAAATTCTGTATGTATAAAATGTCACCTCGACGGCGGATCAGCAAAAATAATGGCTGACCATTTTTATACAATTATTGATAGCCTGAAAGAAAATCTAAAACTTGCACATAGCATCATAGATTCAGCAGAGAATAAAGGGATGATTGTCAGTGAATTATTCTTTGATCTGGAAGAAGCTCGAAAAGTACTAATTCATACCCGAACGAATATTCATAGTTTCAGCACAGCATATGTAGATACAAATGCTGCCCCGGGATTTAAAGCTGCCCAAGCAGCAATATTGGGAGCTCAGGCCAGTCTAAACGAATTGGGTTTTCGCCGGAAGGGACTATTCTACTTTTCATTGATCATTACGTTTTTAGTGGTGGTTTTGGGAATAAAAATTAGAAGAATGAAAAAATAAAATTTATATTTTCCCTACAATTTTATATACAGCACCGTTATAATCTATAATATATAATTCACCATCATTGTCTTCTCCAAAAGATGAAATATAGTTTGTGAAATCACCTCCACCCAAATTGATTTCTTCAGTTCTGTTTTGAAATTCAGTGGCTTTTCCATTTTTTTCTTTAAAAGTCCAAATGTTGCCTGAACAGTAATCAGCAAAGAAATACGTCCCCTGTAAACTTGGGATTGCAGAACCGCGATATACATATCCTCCGGTAACTGAACAACCATCTACATTTGGCTCATCCATCCCCACCAATGTTTTCATATAATTCGCATCATTTGGATATTCAAAAATGGGTAAAACACCGGTTGTATCACAATCTTCTTTTGGGTTGTAGCAGTGGTTACCCTCCATTACGCTCCAACCAAAATTTTGTCCACCAGCATCTTTAGCGGATAAAAAATCGATTTCCTCCCACATATCCTGGCCAACGTCTCCTAGATAAATATCACCCGTTTCACGATCAAATGAAAATCGCCAAACATTTCTTAGTCCGTAAAGCCAGATTTCTTCCTTTGCATTTTCCAAGTTTATAAATGGATTATCATCTGGTATAGTATATGGATCACCATTTTTTACATCGAGACGCAGAATTTTACCAAATAGTGATTCCAGGTTTTGAGCATTATTAAAAGGATCACCCCATTTCCCACCATCACCAACAGAAATATATAGATAATTATCGGGACCAAAAACCATATGTCCACCGTTATGATTGGAAAAAGGCTGTTTTATTTTCATTAAGATTTTTTCAGAATCAGTGTCCAATTTGTCTGGATGTTCACTGACAGAAAATCTTGAAATAATGGTATTATCATCTTCATCAATGTAATTAATAAAAACAAAGCCATTTGATTGATAGTCAGGATGAAAAGCTAATCCGAGAAGGCCCCTTTCATCTCCCGGCATAACTGGATTATGGACTCGATCGCGAATGTCAACAAATGGTTTTCGGCTCTTTTTTCCATTTTCAATAATTTTTATAATCCCTTTTTGCTCCAACACAAATAGTCGCTCATTGTCACCCGGGGCTTGGCATACATAAACCGGCTTGGAAAATCCATCGGCAATTTTAATTGACGAAAGATTAAGTTCGTTAGAGAACAAAAACTGTATAAATAAGATGACGGAAATATATTTCATGGTAATGGAATAGCAATTCTCAATTGTGGAATTACACCAGAATCTCCTGGATTGTTATAATACAATTTATAGATAAAAGAAGCGACTACGTAGCCCAATCCCCACCCTGCAATAATATCAGAAACATAATGATTCCCAACATAGACTTGGCTATATCCGCTTATAATAACGTACCCAATCATCGCTGGTATCATTCTTGGAGAAGCCAATGCTGTTGATGTTGCCCAGGCAGCTGTTGTTGCAGCGTGCCCTGAAGGGAAAGAGGGTGTAAAGCGGGAATTCCACAATTTGGGCTTATAGTTTCTTTCAGGTCGTTTCCGTTTAAAGATATATTTCCCCAAAGCAATAGGTAGTTGAACTCCAAAGGTGGCGGCAAAAGAAGGCATTAAATTTTCATTCCTAATTTGATTTAACCCAGCAGTTCCAAATTCAATAAAAGGCGTAGCTAATGCCAATCCCTCCATGGCAATATCCAGAGAAGGATTGTTATTACTCCCTTCTAAAGTAGATGTTAAAAAAACATCTGCTTTTGTTAAGTAGCTTTCTGAAAAAGTAAATGAAATGGAAATCAGAAAAATGAAAAGATGCTTCACTTAACCAAATCCATAAATTCAGATTCTGTCAAAACAGGAATACCTAATTCTTCAGCTTTCTTTAGTTTTGAACCTGCGTTTTCGCCCGCTACAACATAATCTGTTTTTGAGCTGACAGAGCCGGCTGATCGGCCACCTCTATCTTCGACAATTTCTTTTCCTTCATTCCGTGTTATTGTTTCCAGTGAGCCGGTGAACACAAATGTTTTTCCAATGAAAATTTGATCCAAATTCTTTTGATTATTTTCCAAAACAACACCCAGCTCAAAACAATTATTGACTATGTTTACATTGGTTTCATCTAACCAAAATGTGACAATGGTTTCTGCAACAATGGGGCCCACTTCATCAATTGTTTCGAGATCCTCAATATTTGTTTTCATGAACTTTTCTATATTCCCAGCGAAGGCTTTTTCTAATACTTTAGCGCCGTGTTCTCCTACATTGCGTATTCCTAAAGCGTGGACAAAACGATGAAACGTTGTAGTTTTAGAATTGTTTATAGCATTAATCGTATTTTCTGCTGATTTTTCTGCCATTCTTTCCAATTCGGAAAGTTGATGGACTGTAAGGCTAAAAAGATCATCTACAGAATTGATTAATTTCTTTTCTACTAACTGATCAATTAACTTTTCGCCTACACCATCTATATCCATGGCATTCTTGGATACAAAATGTTCGATTCGTCTTTTTACTTGGGCAGGGCAAGATAAATTTTGGCACCGAGCAACCACTTCGCCTTCAGGACGAAATACATCATGATTGCATTCAGGACATGAGTTCGACATTTTAAATGGCTGTGTGTTTGTCGGTCGTTTTTCTAAAATTACTTTCACGACTTGAGGAATCACATCACCTGCACGCTGAACTAATACAGTGTCGCCCACCCGAATATCTTTGCGATCAATTTCATCTTGATTATGGAGAGTTACATTAGACACAACAACGCCACCTACTTTCACAGGCATTAGTTTTGCAACAGGTGTAACGGCTCCCGTCCGACCAACAGAAAGAACAATATCTTCTATTACCGATGTTTCTTGCTGCGCCTTAAATTTTCCTGCAATTGCCCAACGGGGTGAACGACTGCGTACACCCAATTCCTCACGTAAGGCATAGTTGTTGACCTTGATGACAGAACCATCAATTTCATAGGGGAGTGAATTTCGACGGGATTCCAGATCAGAATGAAACGTGATGGCTTCTGCAATTCCTTTTAATATTTTGATTTCAGGATTTACAGGAAACCCCCAGTTTTTCAATTCTTTCAGAAATTCACTATGCGTTTCAAATGATATACCTTCAATTACTCCTGCCTGATAACAAAAAATGGATAGAGGTCGTTTGGCCGTAATGCTTGAATCTAATTGGCGCAAGCTACCCGCCGCTGCATTGCGGGGGTTGGCAAAAACAGGTTTATCATTTGTTTCCTGCTGTTTGTTTAACTTATTAAAATCATCTTTCCGGATAAATACTTCTCCACGAACTTCCAATAACGCCGGAGCCGAATGCGCTTCCACGCGCAGGGCGAGGGGTATGGCGCGAATAGTTTTTAAGTTTCGAGTGATATTTTCACCAGTTGTTCCATCACCACGGGTGGAACCGTTTACAAATTTTCCATTTTCATACACCAATTCAACTGCCAGCCCATCCAATTTGGGTTCGGCAATATATTCAATGATTCGTTGTTCGCCCAGCCTGCGTATCAATCGATCGTGAAAAGCAAGAATCTCTTCTGTATCCATAGCATTGGCTAGAGACTGCATGGGAATACGATGTTTAATATTTCCAAACCCTTCCAATGGCGGTGCTCCCACACGTTGAGTAGGAGAATCAGGAGTAATGAAATTCGGGTTTTCTTTTTCTAGATTTTGCAGCTTTTTGAATAACCTGTCGTATTCTACGTCGGAAATAAGGGGATCATCTAACACATAATATCGATAATTATGTTCATTAATTTCATTACGTAATTTTTGAATGTTGTCGCGGATATTCATTGTCTTTTATTTAGTCTTTGTTTAAAATATTTTGCAGGATCAACCAATGTTCTTTTAACTGTTTTGATATATCCATTTTTATCCAAAGGTGCAGCATATATACTAAAATCTTTTAATGTAACTATAAAAAAATATTCAATGTTTTTTACAGGTGTTTTGTTTGGGTCAAACCTGTATCGATACCGTCCGCGTGTTACTCCCATTGAATGTTCGGTATAACTATTGCTAACATCTGTTTTAATAAATAGGCTTACACTATTTATTTTCTCATTTTTGAAATCTACAAATAGATCAATATCATAAGGTCGGGTATTAAATATTACTTTTTCTGGATGATGAAAAACCAGAGGTGTAATGTTGTAAGAGCGTTGCAATACCTGTGAAATGGAATCTTGTGGAAGAGATTGCAATAGAAGAGAAGTAAATAATATGAACAAAAAGTTCAAAACGGATGATTATTTATTAAAATATTGATCAATAAAATTCGTAACAGAAAAGTGATTTTCTTTTTCAGCACAAAATGAATTATGACGATATTCACCATTGACATCTACATGGTAAATTGCAGAATATTTTTCCTTATTTGTAACAATATCCATTAAGGCATCTGCTAAAGCATTGACATCCGACAGGGAATTATAAAGACCAAAAGAAGCACGAACCATACCGGATTTCAACTTAAACTCCTCTTCAAAATTCTCTTCCTCAACATATTCTGTTGCTTCCAACAGATGATCTAAAATCATTTCTTTTACATATGGGTGGGCACAAAAACATTCATTTCGAACAGCAATATTATGGTAATCATTCAATATAGCCGCAACAAGGCCATGATCCATACCTTTAATATTAAAAGAAATAGAGGCTACCCTGGGGCATACATTGCAATCTGGCTCCCCATAAATGAGAATATCCTGTATTTCCTTCATTTTCTTCATGGCAATTAATATTAGTTCTTCTTCTTCCTCATAGATTTTTTGCATTCCGATGCGATCCAAAACATCAATTGCTACAGCGAGACTTATTGCTCCCGGAATATTTGGAGTTCCTGCTTCTTCCCTGTCTGGAAACGATTTTTTAATTTCGTAACGGTCAATGTATACATTTTCCACCATTCCACCGCCCACTTCTTCAGGTTCAATATTTAATAAAATATCCTTTCTACAGACTACAACTCCGGGGGATCCGGGGACATAAGTTTTATGACCTGAAAAAACGAATGCATCTATATTTCTATTTGGATTTTTATGACCAGCCATTTGCACAGGCATATGGGCAACCGCCTGGGCTCCGTCTACTAATACCAAGGCTCCGTATTCATGAGCCATTTCCGCAACGTCATGAATGGGATTAATAATACCTGTTACATTGCTTACCCCGGTTACTGCTACATAATTTACTTTTTCACTGTTTTTGCTTAATTCAAACTCAAGGGCTTCAAGATTAATGCATCCTGGTTGACCTTGGTGATTATCCAGTGGTAAATGGATAACTTTATTCATATGCTTGCGATGAGGAAGATCATTAGAATGATGTTCCATTAAAGAAACTAGAGCGGTATCTCTATCGGGTCTGTTATCGCGAAATACACGGGCTAGGCGGTTAATCCCTGCTGTAGTTCCACTTCCAGTGAAAAAACATGCATAGGAATCGGGGTCAGCCTTCAAAAAGGAAAGAATTCTATCATGAGCCCAATAATATAAATCTGTAGATATGCGCGCAGAAAAATGCAGCACACTGTGTGTATTTGCATAATGGTCATAAAAAGCTTCCAAGGCATCATGGGCTACACCCATCATTAGTGTTGAAGCTGTGGAATCCAAATAAATACGGCGACTTTTTTCACCATCTGCGGTTTTATAAACTGTATCCAGACCGATAAAATCTGCCGCAACTTTGGATAATAGGTTAAGAGAATTATTGACTTTTTGCATAGTAATGGTTTTTAAGTATTGTTAGAGAGTTGTTTAAAAGGTATATAATTTTAATGGAAAATTGTAAACAATAATCAAAATAAATACTAATACAATTCTTATGTTTTTTCACTCTCTCAAAAGTTATGTCTATAACTTTCTGTACTTCTACAATTCCTTAAAATAAATACAGTCCTTATACCACTTTTCATAGCTGACTTTTTGGTGAATGAAACAGTCAATGCTGCATTTTGCTTTACCTATACATACTAGGGGTGGTTCACCGCGAACTTCGCTGTGTATAACAACAATAAACTGGTTGAACTGTTTTTTGGCATATTGTCCCATATTTGTTAATGCAGAATAAGCAAACTCCAAATCTTCATTTGCACGATTACGATCAACTTTTATATCTACTTGATACACACGCCCTTGCCTGGTTTTATAAATATTAACGCCTAACAATTTTGGAGCTGAATGGTTGCGATGAAAATATCGTGGTGTCATGGATTTTAAATCAGCATCATTAAATTTTGGTTTGGCAAAAATCAATAATGGAAGAAGTAATAAAATCAGTTTTTTCATTTTACTTTCTCCGTTTGTAAACTAAAAATAAAATTATTAAGAATAATCCAGCAGTGATAAGAACTGTAGCTTGAATACGTTGTGGTGAATACACAACGGATGCTGCCTCAATCACATAATCATCGTTAATATAATCCTGTAGTCCGAATGACCACTTTAATGTATCACCGGAAATGGTATCCGCATTGGTAGAAGTAATGACTCCGGGCAATAGTACCCGATATTCAAATTGATCATCCTGCAAATCACTTGTCAATTCCAACTCCTCTTCATAAACGTCAGTTGCATTACTTAATAACGTGCTGTAACCAATTGGCAAGTCTCTGCTAAAAGGCTTTAGCATTTGCTCAATAAAGGATTGCTTATTATCCAGTTCATCAAATAATGCCTTTTGACTCACTCTGGCCAGTGTATTGTGAATATGGTTTTCAACTCGTTCAGCCAGTTCATTGTCAATGGTGGTTGATGGATCATTTTGTAAATCCTTCAGACCATGAGAGCATATATAATAAAAGGCTTCATCCAACCAGCGAGTTGAATCGGAGTCACTTTCCTGGAGGCTTTTACCGAAGGCAGGATATTTTCGATAAACCTGTCGTCCTTTAAATAGGTTTTGTAAAATATAATGCGTAGCAAAATATCCATCCTTTTTTATTATTTGTATCGGATGCTGAAGGACAGTTAATGAATCATTTCTGGATGTAAAAATATACGAATTTGTTATAATTCCTTTAGTGGACATAATCCAAATGTCATCATCATCTCTTTTTTCTTTTGTAACATGGGTATTCCAGTCCAGGCCAGCTGGATGGGGAAAGTCATTATTAAAAACATCGGTGGAATCACCTTTGGATATGAAATTCATTGTATAATGGCCATCTGGATGAACCGAAACAAAAATGAGCGTTTCAACACAACTGGTGAAAAGTATACCAGCAAAGGTAAGAATAACAAAATTAATTTTATTATTTGCGAACATAATCGTAAATACGAGGTGCATAAATATAACAAATCCAACCGGTAAATATTCCAACAAGACTGTCAATTGGATAATGGAAAGAACACACAAACGTAGAAAAAGTGATCAACAAAAAAGCAATGATCCATAACCATTTTCGACCGGGAAGAAATATATTTGCATAGACACAGGTGATCATTGCTCCGGCAACATGCAGACTGGGAAACGCACCGCCGCCGGGATGGAGTGTATAAATCAAATTCATGATAGGTATCATTAATACACCATGGGGTATTATTTCTGAGCGTAAAGGAATTGGACCATCCGCCGGGAGAAAAATCAGTAACCATTGGTGTAAAGTCGTCGTAAATATTATTACAAAAATGTATTCACTTATTTTAGGATGTCTTTTCTTATAAACAATCCAAGCAGGTACACCAAGTAACAGGTAATATGCAAAATAGAAAAAGTGGAAAATTTCCAGACCCAAGAGATTTAACTTTTGTGGAATGACATAATAAAGGGGCAATTTAAAAATAGCCAGATCCCATTTTATTAACATTGGATCCAAGCTGAAAGGAATGACTGAATATTGTAATTCGCACGCTTGGGGATAATGCCAAATGAGCAAAAACACCGGGTAGAACGTGTGGAGGAATTTAAATGGTTGGCGCTTAAAATGGTTAGCTGCCCACGCTGAAAAAAATATCCACCCAGTAATAATAAAATTTAGTTGAAGATGTTCTGCCCAATCGGGGATTGTAAAATTAAATAACAGTATGTGCACCGTAAGGAGCAGTTCGTAGAGTAGAAGCAGTTTATCAATAATATTTAACATAATAAAAAAGGCACATCAATTTGATGTGCCTTTAATTTAAACAAAAGTCTGAATTAAAACTAAAACGTCATTCGCAAAGAACTTTGAATCCCCCGGATAATAAGCAATGCGTCAGCACCAGTAACAAATCCTGAAGGATTAAAATTCCCGGTAATCATATCCGCTTGCATAATGCCTCGTTCAGCACAAAGGGCCATGGCATTGTAAGCAAAATGACTACTGGGTACGTCGCTGAAACGGGAAGGACTTTCACCGAAATACCGTGTTTCCAATCCAGCATCTCGTGTCGCAACGACCAATAAACGTTGCACAGCCATAGCATATTCAGCTCTTGAAATAACTTCTTCCGGATAAAATTTTCTGTCCGGGCTTACTTCCAAGACACTGTATTTAGTCATTTCATTGATCCATGTTTCTGCCCAATGTCCGCGGCTATCAATTGGATTTGCTGCTGAACTCCCGCTTACGCTGGATTGCCCCGGCGTCTGAAATCCGCTATTCTGCTGGGGCATTTTAGCAAACAGTTCGCTGATTTTTAATTCTTCGGCAAATAATACAGCAAGATCAGCACGGGTTATTTTTTCGTGGAGTGCCACTTTTTTCCCAACGGGAGTTCCCGGCATAGCCCGAACAATTTTCTGGGCTAGATTCCACTTGGTATCTGCTTTGCCGGCGTAATCACCTTTCTTTGCCACAACTTTTCGGAAATACGACCCGGCTTCTTCAAATTCATAATTGTACAAGTGAGCAACGCCGTAATAGTACAAGGATGCTTCGTGATTTTTCTTTCGTTTTAGAGATTTATCGAGCAGTTTAGTGGCCCGCTTAAACCATTTCTTTTCATGCTCACGCAAGGTGATCCAAACACGTGCGCCCAAGGCCAAAACATCGGGATCTTTCTTCCCTTTACTTACACCCTTATCCACATTTTTCTTGGCTTCTTTGACGTTGCCAAGGTGTGCGTGTGCGAGTCCCAAACCGCAATATCCTGGTGCAAATTTTTTATCGAGATCGACTGAGCGCTGAAAAGATGTTAATGCTGCATTGTATTCCCCGGTTTCTACAGCTCGAATACCCGCTTTAAAATGGTATTCAGGTGTATCCACATCACTTTGGGGTTTTTGACTGCAACCAACAAGTAGAAGGATTGCAAGTGTTAAATATAGATAATGCTTCATGGTAGAACCCTTTTTGGTTAGTAATCTTGCTGGAATATAGGGTAAAATTGATAGAAAATAAAGCCTGTGAATCTTATAATATGATATAGATCACATGTAATGATGTTTATCATTGCAAATCGGAGTACAATTAGATAATTTAACTCAATATTCAATGCAGGGGATTAATAAAGAATGAAGACCTTTTTACATACTAAAACGATTTGTATAGCCATCTGTTTAACCATATCGTTCATTTGGGCTCAGGGACAAACGGCCCAGGGAGTTGGTTATGGGCAAACAAAAGACGCAGCTATTGAACAGGCGAAACGAGATGCTGTAGAAGTAGGATTGGGTGCGTTTATTTCCTCTGAAACAGTCGTAACCGCCACATCCTTAAGTGATAATATATATTCCAAAGCCCAAGGGTTTATAAAAACATTTAAAATCGTTTCTGAAAGCCAAGGGCCCGATGGCCTCTGGGAAATATCCATTAATGCAGAAGTAACTCAAATGCTGGATCAAGTCATGCAGGATGAGGCCGCACTCCAAACGTTGCTGAATGCCATGAATCGTCCCCGTATAATATTTATGATCAGGGAAGAGAATCTTATTGACAATACTCCCACTGATTTTGCTGAAACGAAATTATTAAGCATGTTTTATGAAAAAGGGTTTGATGTAGTCGATCGTCAATTGGTCGCAGCTTTAAAAGGTCAACCTGATTATGAAAGCGCTCTTGCAGGGAATGTATCTGCCGCAGCAACAATAGCAACACAACTTGGAGCGGAAGTGATTGTTATTGGTATGGCAAAGATATCATCCGGTGGAAAGGTGTATAATATGTATTCCGGCCAAGCCGACATTAACGGTAAAATAGTTCGCGCTGATACAGGTGAAATCTTGGCAGTCGTACCAAATGCCCATGGTAAAAAACCACACATTTCAGTTTCTACGGCTGGTGTGAATGCAACAAATGATGCCGCCGGGAAGTTGGGGAAGGAAATAATCAGGCAGCTAATCCAAAAATGGAGTACACAACAATCCAATTTCATCAAAGTATATATTGTTTTGAATAACGCGGATTTTATGTCTTACATGACATTTGAATCATTTTTAAACGCACAGACTGTTTCGGGAATCAGGAATGCTTACGCCAAAAGTTTGAATGAAAGTGTAGCAGAATTTGAGGTTGAATTCGAAGGGAAAGCCCAAGCGCTAGCCATGGGCTTAAGCCGAACGTCTCCCGATGGATTGGATTTTAAAGTGACCGGTCTTTCCGGAAATAGAATTACAGTAGAAATCATTCAATAACAGCGAGGTAAGTTATGAAAAAGCTAATTAGCATATTATTCTGTTTCGGTCTTCTTTCAGCACAATCGTCTTTTGTGGGCGAACAGTTTGACAGAGGATCTATTAATTATTCTGATCGGACTATCCAAGCAACGGGAATAGGATTTATTCCGGAAAATGTGATCAATGCAGGACAAGCTCGCCGGGCTGCTCTTCGAATCGCAAAACAGGATGCCATGCGACAGTTGATTGAAATTGTAAATGGTGTTGTTGTTACCAGCGAGACGACCATGAGTAATGCCATGTTTGATGATGTGATCAAGTCCCGCGTTCAAGGTGCCATCCGTGGTGCAAGGCAAGTGGGTGAACCGAGATATTTAAGTGATACATCCATTGAAGTGACTTATGAAGTTCCTATGAGCGGAATTTCGGATGTTATAACACCACCAACAGGTTTTCTCCCATCACTTGCTCCCGGTACAGCACCAGAAACATCTGAAACAAGCGGACCAACAACTTCGGGTATCACTGGTTTAATTATTGATGTTCGGGGTTTAGGTTTACGCCCCGCCATGTCACCAAGAATCTTGGATCAAAACGGCGGAGTTGTTTATGGGCCAGGAAATTATACGCGGGAGTATTCTATCCAAAATGGTGTAGCCGGCTATGCGAAAGGGCTTGATAAAGCATCTGCAGATGACCGAGTTAAAGGCAATCCTCTGGTCATAAAAGGTGTTTCAGCCAGCGGTGCAAATAAAGCGGATGTTGTTATCGCCAACGCTGATGTAATGAAAATACAATCTGCTAACAGTGCGCATGGAGTTCTCCGAGACTGCCGAGTACTTTTTGTTTTAGATTGATTTTTCTAAATGAAATATTTATTTTTTAAAATTACCTTGTTCAAAGAACACCGATGTAAAAAACTGTCAAAGGTTTTTACTCAACATTCTATTCCAGTAGATAGGCGGACAGGCAACCTTTGATAGGTTAATGAATAGGAATAAAAAGCAAACTTAAATTAGTGAAAGGTTAATTGTGAATATTCTAATTAAATGGATAAGTATACTATTAATTGCATGGGGTCTTGGTATCGCCCAAGACGTTGGGGAAGTTGCTGTTGTGCCTGATGATACAACCAAAGACCCCGGTTTAAAACCCGGAGACTTAGCTCCATCATGGGCACTTATGTATGCTCCGGGGAAATTTGAATTTTTGAAAAACTGGACGGTAGAGCGAGATAAAAAATTACGCAAATTCATGTCTCAGCCAGATCGTTATCCTATGGTATTAAGCTTTTTTGCTACATGGTGTAAACCCTGTATGAAAGAACTTCCACATCTGGAAAATGTATATCAAGCCTACAAAAATGAGCCAGTCAAATTTTTCCTGGTAGATATTACAGAAGCAACCCGCAATAATCCTGGTTTTGAAGATTCACCTAAAGCCGGGCCATTCTTAGCTGATAAAGGAATTACAATCCCCATCTTATTCGATACCCGCGGAGTGGCTAAAGAACGCTATGGTGCAAAAACATTGCCTAGACTCTTTGTCATTGATAAATTCCAGACGATCCGTGAAGCAAGGCAGGGATTCCATGAAGGCGAAGATCTGGAAGGAGAATTATCCGCACTGATTGATGAGTTGATCGCTGAAGAAGAATAAAGTGTGTTCCAGCGCACTGAAAAATTAACCCAACCTTTAATAAATTGGAGTGCATTATGATGCAAACCAAGGAACATATTATAAAAACATTCATCGGATTGTTGTTGCCGGTATTTTTATTGGCACAGGGCAATCCGTCACTCAACGAAGAAACTGCCGCTGATTTAGCCGCCGGCAAGTACACTGTAGCTGTATTGGATTTTGAAGGACGAGGCATATCCCAATTGGAATCTGCCACCCTAACGGATCGCCTTTCATCAGAGTTAGCCAATACCGAAGCCGTTATTTTGGTAGAACGGGGACAAATGTCAGAAATTTTAGATGAGCAGGGATTTCAGCAGTCCGGTTGTACTTCTGACGAATGTGCTGCTGAAGTGGGTGCATTGCTGGGAGTTAAGAATATGATTTCGGGAGCTTTTGGTAAATTGGGAAACACCTATACAATTGATGCCAAGATGTTTTCTGTGGAATCCGGTGCTACTATCAAAACGGTGAGTAAATCCTATAAAGGTGAAATTGATGGACTCATTACTGAAATTGAAATATTAGCCTGGGAAATTCTGGGATTGACTCCTCCGGAACATTTAGTTGCAAAACAAAAACAACCTGAAGGTCCTGTAGCTCAAGTATCTCAACAGGAAAAGGGCAGCAGCTGGCTGCTTTGGACAACGTTGGGACTTGCCGCAGCCGGTGGCGGAGCGTATTATTATTTGAATTTAGAACAGCCGCCTGCTGTATTGCCGGAACCACCGGCTATGCCTGAATAAAATAATAAAAACAGGTTTAAAAATAAACTTAAGAGACATTATATGAATAAAAAGATATTAGTTTTTCTAACAACCTTATTCTTACCAGTCCTTATTTTGGCCTATACTGTCACCTGGACATTGCCGTATGGAGGCGAAACGTATGAAACAGGTGATACGGTTACTATACAGTGGACAAGTGATTTTGCTGGATTTTATGGTTCAATTAATCTTTATCAAAATGGCAGTTTTGTTCATACAATACAATCATCGCAAAATTTCAGTTATGGTAATCAATCCTACGAATGGATTATACCGTCTTCAATAACAACCGCTTCAGATTATCAGATCGAATTGAATTTAGGTTCAACCGGTACATGGTATAGCAGTACATTTTCAATCTCGAATACGGGTAGTGGATCAAACGACGATGATGGTTCAATCGAGCTTTTAACAGGCAATACAGAATCCGGTACCGGTGGTAATGAGCAGGGATACCCAATTAACACCTGGTATCATGATGTAAAACACCAATCTCTATACCATGCGTCTGATTTAGGGAATGGGGGTATTTTATCCGGATCGATTATTACGGGTATAAAATTCAAAATCAACCAAACCCCGGGCAGGGACGTAGATAGTCTCCGCATTGCTTACAACTGGACAAGCAATACCACTTTATCCAGTTTTGATACAACAACGGTGGTTTATGGTCCTACTAACTATGCTATGAGCAGTTTTCTACCGAATAACTGGGTGCAATTTGATTTCAGTTCACCCATTATGTGGGATGGAGTTAGCAATCTCATTATAGAATACAGTCATGACAATAATGCTTTTATAACAGGCGGCGGTGTATACATGCGCGATGCGGGTCAAAACCGGGGGCGCAGGGGATGGACAGATAGTGGAGCCGGCCATTATCCTTTTGATACAAACATGGCCCAGTCCCCAGATTCAAAAGTGGCTTCTATTCGATTAATAGTTCAGGAAGCGGGAGTTCAGCCACCATCAGCTTTAGAAGCAACTCCATCATATCAGCAAGTAGATTTAAGCTGGACAGCATCTACATCTGACAGTATAGCCAATTACTTGATTTTCAGAGGAACAGGTAGCGGCAATGCTACAAAAATAGATTCTGTTACCTCTACAGTAACGACGTATTCAGATGTTGGATTGACCAATGGTACCACATATTATTATGGTATTAAAACAAAACAACAAGATGGTGATTTGAGTTCTCTGTCCTCTCCTGCGGCAGCCACACCTATCGTTGAAACACCCGCAAACTTATCTGCTTCAGCCGGCTCACAACAGGTAACGCTAACCTGGGACACTCCAAGTGGAAGTGGAGTAGCCAAAACGTATATTTATCGGGGAACTTCATCAACTAATGGATCTCTTGTTGATAGTACATCAGATGGGACGACTACAAGCAAAATAATCACAGGCTTGTCAAATGGGACCACATATTATTTTGCTATAAAATTTAAAGGGAATGATAATTCATTAGGATCAGCATCTTCTATTGTGTCAGCTATGCCGGACTATACGGGTCCTATTTGGTATGTAGTGGCTCAAAACAGTTCATCCAGCGGAGAGGGCAGCCCGGAAGATCCCATGAAAAATATCCGTGATGCAATTGAAGCAGCAGCAACTGGTGATACAATAATGCTCTTGCCAGGCACCTATAATTATTTTAGTAATCGCAATTTAGATTTTCAATATAATAATGACATTTCGCAAGACGGAGTAAAAAACTTGACACTAATGAGTCAATATGGTGCGGATACGACAATCATAGAATTAAGTGGGGACGATTTTATTGATTTCCAAAATGGGGAAACAAATTCACGAATTGAAGGGCTTACTATAAGAAATAGTAGTTTTGGAGCAATTCAAATTTCCAACTCCAGTGTTGATATAAAAAACTGTATTTTTAAGAACAATACTAATGAAGGTGCAATTCAAATACAGGGTACAAGCAATCCTGTAACTGTTTTAAATACCTTATTTGAAGGGAATTTTGCAGGTTCAAGTGGTGGTGCAATTAATTTTACTCAGGATGGTGCGGAAATGTATATAATTAACTGTATTTTTAATAATAATACTGCAAATGATTATGGGGGTGCCATTAACCAGGATAATAACACTAAGTTAGTTGTTGTCAATTCACTCTTTATCGATAATACCTCAAATGGTTGGGGGGCTGGTGGCATCAACTCGTCTGCAGGAATGGATGGTGGTAACACCACTATTATTAACAGTATTTTTACGGGTAATACTGATAACTCTGGATCGTCATCCTCTGATATTAATACATCAGGTTATACAATGGATATAGCTCATAATATTTTACAATCAGAGTCCAACCCAGTGTTCAATTATGGTGAAAACTATGTATTTGATGAGCAGTATATTTTGAATGATCCCAACAATGGAGATTATTCATTAATAGAATCCTCGCCAGCCATAGGTCTTGGATTAACTGATTTTTATGATAATATAAGTGCAGCAAATATTCTACTATCTGAATTTGTCAGTGTGGATTATTTAAACAGTAGTCGTATACAACCCACTGGATCGAATCCTGATTTAGGTCCCATTGAACATGCATTAGCCGCTACTCTTTATCCAGCTCCCGTTGAAAATTTTACTGCTTCTCCGTTGTATAAGTCCGTGCAGTTGGATTGGTCTAATTCTATAGATGATGATGTAGAAAAATATTATGTTTATATGAGTCCCGATTCGGGATCCTTTACAAAAGTAGATACAGTTACAGGTAGATTTTCAACAAGCACTACAATTAGTGGATTAACAAATGATGATGATTACTGGTTTTATGTTACAGCTGTTGATGCGGATGGTTATGAAAGTATGCCTTCGATTGTAAAAAAATCCATTCCGATATATGAAGGTCCCGCTTGGTATGTGTCGCCAACAGGCAATAATTCCACGGGCGATGGAAGCCAATCCGGACCATTTTCTACAATTCAGTTTGCAATTGATAAAGCAAGTATTAATGATACAATTAAATTAAAACCGGGGACATATACCGGTTATGGCAATTACGATATTAATCCCCAAAAAGATTTGGTTATTATGGGCATGGGTGGTGCCGATTCAGTTACGATTGATGTAAACGCAAGTATAAACAATCGCCATTATGGCTTTAACATTTCTTCATTTACGTATTCGACATTAAAAATAAAAGGGTTAACCATTGTCAATGCCATGTCAAATGATGGAAACGGTGGTGCAATTAGAATTGATTATGCCGGGGATGTAGAAATTGAAGATTGTGTTATTGGTCCAGGGAATAGGGCGATTTCCGGTGCAGGAGTTCATATATCACAAACAAATGTTACAATTTCAGGAACGGTCATTAAAGGGAATGTTGCAAATATGACTTCAGGGATTTTTTCCAGTAATGTTTATGGTGTTGGTTTACACATAACCAATAATAATACCAATACTGTTACGGTAAAAAATTCTGTTATTCGAGGTAATGCGGGAATTGCCAGCGGTAACCAGAATGATATGTATGGCGGTGGTTTTTATGCGTCTGGACAATCGTCCACAGTTAATTTTATTAATACCATTATTTTTAATAATGAATTAACGAGAGACGGTGCAAATGGCTGGTGGAGTAGAGGCGGCGGCGGCGCTATTGATGGTGGTGCCCAAGTATATTTTACCCATACAAATATTTTGAAAAATAACGCAACCAATACATCTTCTTCAATTGACGGCCGTGGAGGAGCATTATGGTTGAATGGGAATAACGGCTCAAGTGCATATTTTATAAACTCTATTATTTGGGGCAACACTGCGTCCACGACTGATGCATCCGAGCAAATGTTTGCCAGTGAAAATTCCCCTAATATTCAAATGAATTATTCAAATGCACAGGTTGCAACAAGTGGTACCGGTAACTTGAATGAAAACCCGGAATTTACTGATGAAGACAATAATGTATTTACATTGAGCCTACGCAGTAGTTTATTGGGAGCAGGAGCTGTTGCAAATCAAGGACTCTATCCTGGTGACGATTTAATCTCCAGCACAGATTTAGTCGGAAATGCCCGTCCCGGCAGCGGGGGTGGAAATCCGGATATGGGTGCATTGGAAAATGCACTTTCCGGGACACCAGTACCTGATGCTCCTACAGGATTATCAGCAACAGCCGGCGATGGTCAGGTAGATCTTACCTGGACAGCCAGTTCTGAATCAGACGTATCAAAGTACGGTATTTATTATGGTACCAGTTCTGGTCCATCAGTAAAGCAACAAGAAGTCAGCAATGCTACGTCGGTTACTGTAACAGGGTTAAGCAATAATGTTACCTATTATTTTCGCATCACAGCTATAGATGATGATACGTATGAAAGTGCATTTTCAGATGAAGTAACAGCTAAACCACAATTTTCCGGTGATGACATTTATGTAAATAGTGCATCTAATGCATCTAACCCGGATGGTAGTACGTTGGATAGTGCTTTTGTTTCTATTCAGGAAGCCATTACTAATAGTGCAGTCACAGACGGGAAACGGATTCTGGTCGCTGCCGGAACTTATGTCTTTGATGCAGAAGATTGGGCTGTTTCCGGCGATGAATACGGATTTTCTTATAATGATAATTGGGGATATCAGCAGGGAACATTCGTTGTTTCAAATGGTGCGATTACATCGTTGAATTTCAATCATACAAATTCTCAATATCAGGTTTCAGGCTGGACAATTAATACTCAAAATACCTATTTTAATGACCAATGGAATTTTAATCTCGAAGCCACCAGTTCGTCAAATATTGGATTTCATTTATACAACGGAACAACTCAAGGTTCCGGTGCTGAAATTGGGACACAAACCAACTTTCAATCAGGCTGGTCATTGAATGTTTGGATAAATTCCGCCTCTAATGGTGGGAGCACTGATTTTCCCATTATAGACCTTTTGGGTAAGCAAATTGTAATAGAATCGATTAGTGGTCCAGATTCAACCATTCTTGATGGCCAAGGCAGTCATTCGGCATTGAGGCTGGACGCAAACGAAAACGAATATACAGGGTATTCCAACAGTACAAAATTTATTGGTTTTACATTTACCAATGGGGATGATGAAGAACCGCTAATTTATATTGAAGGACCAAGTAATTTGAGTAGTGCATTAAATTGGGCACCCACATTTGAAAATTGTCGATTTACCAATACAACAATTGATGAAATAGACCCCAACGATAATAATCTCCATGGAGTAATTGAAATCAAAAATGCTGAACCGGTGTTTGATGGCTGTGAATTCAGAAATCTAAATACATCTATAAATCAAGACTTGGGCGGTGGGTACGATATAGCAGGACCTATTCGCATGAAAGGGACGGAATCAAGTACGGATACAGCAGCATTTCGCCCGGTTTTCAAAAACTGTGTGATTGCAGAAAATTCTCTTGTTAACACATATTCAAATACTTGGAATTCGAACAATTTCAAAGGAGGGGCAATTTATGTTGGTTTTGGAGCACTACCATTATTTAAAGATACACGCATTGATTCCAATAAAATTGACATTGGCACTGGTATTTCAAATTGGAATAGTCATCATAATGCTTATGGCGGTGGTATTTATATAGATAATTATATGAGTCGTGGTGAAGCAATAAAATTCATCAATACGTCTATTTCTTATAACGAAATAAAAGGTGAAGCTGTTTATGGCGGTGGTATCTTTGCAAAATTTCCGGCTCTAGAATTTATAAATGTATTGATGGTTGGAAATTCCATTGATGCATCTTACGCAAATAGTGATGATGGCTGGATAGAAACAGTCGGTGGCGCTATCCGCTGGTCCACAGATTTAAGTACCTATGTTCCAAACAATCTTTCTACAGATGCTGAATTGGTGATTGTTAATTCTACTATTACAGAAAATTCTATTACACCGACAAATTATGATGTAGCAGGTGCTGGAGGCGCAGGTATTTGTCGTGAACAGACAAATAACCACGATGTTGTTATTTTTAATTCAATCATTACAAATAACTCAATTACGAATGTTGATGATCAAACACGAATTAATTTGGCAACAAATTATGGAAGTTGGAGTGACAATAATTCACTCATTGATTTTTCAATTATTGAATATTTTGCTGAAACGGGCCTGGATGAAGATGATCTTGTAGATACTGATCCTGGCTTTGTTGGAAATGGAGATTATTCTTTGTCTTCCGCCAGTGTTGCAATCGGAGCCGGAATAGATGAATATGAAAATATAGATGCACCATCTTTTGATTATAATAGTAATTCTCGGCCAAATCCCGATGGTTCTAATCCGGACTTAGGTGCCTTTGAAAATACGTTGTCAACAACACCTTTTCCATCCAAACCACAGAATCTTATAGTGACTTCAGAAGGGGACTCCACCATTGTTCTATCCTGGACAGCCAATAGTGAAGACGATTTATCGGAATACAAAATTTATTACGGTACAGCTTCAGCAAACACATTACTGGACAGTGTTTCCGGTACTCCGTCCTATACGGCTACAGGCTTGGATAATTATACCACATACTATTTTGCTGTATCTGCAGAAGATTTGGATGGGTATGAATCCGGAAAATCAAATTTTGTGTCCGGGACACCCAAATGGTCAGGTCCAATATGGTATGTGGATGAATACAATGGTTTTTCACAATCTTCAGGAGATGGCTCGCCAACTAAACCATATAAAGATATTCAAGATGCCATAGATAAAGCGGATCCATTAGCAAGAACAGATGGATTGAAAGATACGGTGCTGGTATTACCCGGGACCTATAATGATGGCGGTGATAGGGAATTATATTTTAAATATACAAGTGGTGCTAATGCGGGTCAGCCAAAAAATCTGGTTCTAAAATCTCGAGATGGAGCCACAGCCACTATTTTAGATGGAGGAGGTAGTAAGCGGCTTTTTGAAATTGTGGACGGCACAGATACCACATTGCAGATTATTGGGTTTACCATTACCAATGGTGGTGAGAATGATGGTATGGGTAACGCAATTAAAATTGAAGGGCAGCAGACTTGGGATAATAATACCAATCAATATGTAACAACGCCTTCCGGTGCAATTTTCAAGGATTGTATTATTAAAGAAAATGGGTCAATTGCAACTCCAAAAGAACCGCCGGTTATATATTTGGTTCGGGCAAATGTTCGATTTGAAAATTGTGTAATAGAAAACAATCATGTTTCTAAACCCGATTATTCTGGAGAAGGAGCTGCAATCTGGGGCGGAGAAGGAAGCGTAATAACCATCCTTGGCACGAAAATTCTTAATAATTCACTCACTGCCGACGCAGGAGATGCTTCTGGAGCAGGTGTTTATATGAGTTGGTCGAATGATAATAAACTGACAGTCAACAATTCAATAATCGCTGGAAATACAGCAACACCAGGATCCTTTAATAATTCACGTGGTGCCGGTATCACCGTTAGAGGAGGTACAGCAACAATCATTAATTCAACGATTGTAGATAATGAAAATGCAGGGAATCAGACAGATGGTGGCCCAGGTATTTATGTGTCTAGTGATGGCAGTGGAATTGATACAAAACTAAATGTGTTTAACAGTATTGTTTATGGTAATATGCCAATTTATAATCAGCTACATATTGATGAATGGGCTAATGTGAGTCATTTTGTTTCATATTCCATTTTACAAGAAGAAGATGTTAATGATTTTGAAGATAGTGTGTTTGTAGCGAACCCGGAATTCGCTGATACAACCTATATCCTCCACGACCGCAGCCCTGCAATCGGCGCCGGCTTTTCGGAAAGTGAAGATACGGAAGGAAATATTATCTATGCTCCCTCAAATGATTTGGCTGGTAATGCCCGTCCAAATCCAGCGGGATCCAGACCTGATTTAGGTGCGTATGAACATGAAATGGCAGTTACACCTTATCCTTCGCCAGTCGTAAATCTTACAGCAACACCGTTACACAAATCTGTCCTTTTAGAATGGACTACTCATGAAGACAATGATGTAGTCAGTTATGTCACTTATATAAGCGAAGATTCTGTAACATTTTCTGCTGTAGATACCGTTTCCGGCAGATTTACAAGACGTACAACCATAGATAGTTTGGTAAACGGTACAGATTACTGGCTCTTTGTAACCGCAGTAGATACGGCGGAGAATGAAAGTGCTGCTTCACTTCAAGCGAAGACTTCTCCCTATTACCAGGGGCCAATCTGGTACGTGGATGAAGATAATGGTTATACACAATCTTCAGGAGAAGGCTCACCAACTAAACCATATAAAGATATTCAAGACGGCATAGATGCAGCTACAGCAGGAGATACGGTGCTGATATTACCCGGGATCTATAATGATGGCGGTGATCAGGAACTTTATTTTAAATATACAAGCGGTGCCAATGCGGGTCAGCCAAAAAATCTGGTTTTAAAATCTCGAGATGGGGCAGCAACAACCATCTTGGATGGTAAAGGAAATAGAGTGTTTGAAATTGTGGACGGCACTGATACAACACTGCAGATCATTGGTTTTACAATAACCGCCAGTACTGGCGGTGAAAATGATAGCGATGGATCAATGATTAAGATTCACGGTCAAGCTTACTGGCAGAATAATCAGGAGGTTATTACATACTCCAGCGCTACATTTAAGAATTGTTTTATAAAAGATGTTGCTGTAGAAGATACACCCATAGAACTTTATGCGGGGAAAGCTGTTTTCATTGATTGTGAAATTTCCGGTAATACATTTGATGCAACTAATTATGGAGATGATGCCTTTGGTGGTGCAATTACTGTTGGCGATCCTTGGGGCTCAGGTGCAAGCACAGCACATTTTTATCGTTCAAAACTGATTAATAATACAATCACAACATCTCAACCTGGATACATTCACGGCGGCGCCATCGCAGTTGGCGGGAGTAATGATAATGATGTAAAACTGGTCAATACGATTATGGCTGGTAACAATGTTTGGTACAACAATTCTGACGGTGGATATCCCTCAACCGGCGGCGGTATAAAATTCCGTGGTGGAAAAATAAACATTATCAATTCAACGATTGTTGATAACAAGATTAGGACGAATACCAACTATACAGATGGCGGAAGCGCTATCCAAGGTGAAGACTGGAACCAGGATGGCAATGCTCCCCAGCTGACCATTTTCAACAGTATTATCTATGGGAACACTATTGTCACAAATGCTTCGTCTTCTCCCATGACCAGCCACACTGATCAGGTTAAGTTTTTCGATTGGAATGATGATGTGGATGTATATGCTTCATATTCCCTAATCGGCGGCGATGATGATTTAGGCGGTGATGAGATTTTATTTAATATAGATCCCGACTTTGCTGATACAACCTATGTCCTCCACGACCGCAGCCCTGCCATTGGCGCCGGCTTTTCGGAAAGTGAAGATGTAGATGGAAATGTAATTTATCCGCCAACGAATGATTTAGCTGGAAATGTGCGCCCTAATCCGGCCGGTTCCAACCCCGATTTGGGTGCCTACGAGCATGAATTAGCCCTAACACCTTATCCAGCTGCTGTCCAAAATATGACTACAACACCCCTCCATAAATCCGTTCTTTTGGAATGGGATTTTCATAGTGAAGAAGATGTAGTCAGCTATGTGGCGTACATGAGTGAAGATTCAATATCTTTTGCTGCTGTGGATACAGTTTCCGGTAGATTTTCAACTCGTACCACCATTGATAGTCTGACCAATGAGAATGACTACTGGTTTTATGTAACAGCTGTGGATACGGCAGATTATGAAAGTGCTGCATCCATCCAGCAAAAAACATCTCCCTTCTTCCAGGGACCCGTTTGGTTTGTGGATGACGGCGGTGGCTCGTCCAATGGTGAGGGCAGCCCCGAGGACCCCATGAAATACATTCGGGATGCCATTGAAGAATCAGCTGATGGGGATACCATTATGCTCATGCCCGGAACCTATGACCACTCCAAGAATCGTAATCTGGATTTTCAATACAATCATGATATTTGGCAGAACGGGGTGAAAAACCTTACGCTTATGGGTAGCGGTGGTGCAGATACGACAATAATTAATCTTGACGGAAATGATTTTATTGATTTTGAAAATGGAGAATCTGACTCCAGGATTGAGGGTCTTACGATTACTAACAGCTCTAGCGGTGCGGTCAGAGTATCAAATTCAAGTGTTAGTATAAAAAATTGTGTTTTTCAAGATAACTCAAACACAAATCAAAATGGTGGTGCTGTATTAGTAGAAAACTCGAATCAGCCTGTTCAAATTGAGAACACTAAATTTGATAACAACTCGAGCAATTTTCGGGGTGGCGCAGTTGCGCTGTGGAGTGACGGAGGTGAAGTATTTATAGCTAATTGTATTTTTATTAATAACAATGCAAATGAAGTTAGCGGAGCCGTTCATAAGGATCAGAATACAAATTTGATGATCATTAATTCATTATTTCAAGATAATACTACTCAGTCAACCTTTGGAGCTGCAGGGATAAGTATAATGCAAGATCTCGGGTACGCCGAAATAATAAATAGTGTATTCATCAACAATACTCTGTCCAATGGTCTCGATGGAGATGTGGATGGTCCTGCATATGTGGATCACACCATTCTACAGTCGGAAACAAGTCCCGTGTTCAGCTCCGGCGATAACTATGTTTTTCCTGATATATCAACAACCTATGATACCGAATTTTCACCCTCAATTGGATCGGGAATGAACGAATTCTTTTCAGAAATTTTAGATGATGATGTAGTCGTTAGTGACTATATGGAAACGGATTATTATGGCAATGATCGTATCCAACCAGCCGGTTCAAGTATTGACTTGGGTCCTATTGAACACCATAGATGGGAACAGCGTCGCCATGTTTATTATTTAGCAACAGATGGTGATGACAGCAATGATGGGTTAACCACATCAACACCTTTTGCTTCACTTTCAGAAGCTTTTAACAAATCTGTTATACGAGACACAATTGAATTAGCAGCTGGTACTTATGCTGGAGAGTCGAACCGTTCTATTCTATTTAATGGTATTGATAAAGTAATCCGATCCACCGATGGAGCAGAAAACACTGTGATTGATTGCGAAGGAATGGATAGAGCATTTGAATTTGACAGTGGAGTTACCGATTCAACCATTATTTCCGGTTTAACGATCCTAAACGGTTCATCTGTTGATGGAGGAGCAGTTAAAATAGATGATGCTGATCCTATATTTGATGGCGTTATATTTATGGATAATTCCGCATCTACAAGTGGTGGTGCGGTATATGCATCAAATTCTAATGCAGAATTTGTAAACTGTGTATTCGTCGGCAACCATGCCGCAGAATCGGCCATCATGGCTGTAAGCGGTGGCGATGTTGTTGTGGACTTTGTCACAGCAGTGGGCAACAAGGGTGATAACGATGTGAGCGTCAGCGGCGATATAACGATTACCAATTCAATCCTCTGGGGAAATAGTGATATAGATGCTGATATTTCAGTCACCTATTCAGATGTGCAGGGTGGTGCGCCGGGTGGAAACCTTGGCACTGGCAACTACAACGGTCGCCCCGGATTTATTGATGGTCAAAACGGCGATTTTCATTTACAGGACTGGTCACCGGTCATCGGCCAAGCCAACGCCACCACAGGCGTTTTGTATGATTTAGAAGGGAATGCCCGCTCTGATAGCATTCCGGATATGGGCGCCTATGAAAATGCACTTGATGCTGCTTCTACATATACCAGGCACCTTTGGTATGTATCCACTGCAGGGTCCGATTCTGTTTCAGCTGAAATGGGAACAATTACAAACCCATTTAAAACAATTCAACATGCCTTAAACCACAGCATTTATAATGATGAAATTCATATTGAATCCGGAGTTTACAGTGAATCGCTCAATAACTGGGGCAAGGACCTCTTGGTTGTGGGCGGAGCCAATCCGAGCGATGTAACCATTGATGGTTATTTTGAAATCATAGGCGGCTCCCCTGTTCTTTACGATCTGCACTTGACAAATGTGAATGGAACAAGCGATGCACTGCAAATCAACAATGATGCGGTTGTAACCATGTATAATTTGTTGATTACGAATTCCAATTATTCCGGCGTAACAGTAAATAATGATGCTATTGCCTACATGGAGAACATGACCATTTATGGCAATGCCACAGGAATATATGAAAATTCTACCGGTACTGTTTCAGCTGTTAATTCAATTCTTTGGAATAATACTGCTGCAACATACGGTACTCCCACTATCACCTATTCTGATGTAGGTGGCGGTTATACCGGAACAGGCAATATTAACTCTGATCCTGTTTTTGTAGATGCAGCCAATGGTAACTTCAATCTTCAGATTACCAGCCCCTGTATTGATGCGGGTGATTCTACATCAATATTAGACAGTGACAGCACTGTAACAGATATGGGTGCCTTCCCATTAATTCGGGAATTTCTCGCCGGTACATCCAATGGAAATGTAAATGTAACCAATAATGAATCAGCTGTTATAACCCAGGATTTTACCATTGATACAGGCGATACTCTGAATGTCGAATCCGGCGCCACAGTATATTTTGATCCGGGCGTAACGTTGACAGTGAATGGAGTATTAGGAGCCAGCGGTGTTGCGGGAAATCCCGTTTCCTTTGAAAGTACAGATCCCGATTCCAGTTATGGCGGTGTTATTATTAATTCCGGTACCGGCAGTCGCGATGAAAGTGACAGTTTTTATTATATGGTCATTCAGGACGTTGGGGCTGCGTTTATACCCTTGACAATTAATGGTGACGCCACCATTGAACACGTTACAATCGCCGGTAATGATAACAGTACATCATTAGAAGTAAACAGCGGAACCGTGGATTTGAATTACTCTATCTTGGAAGGAAGTACGTCAGGTAGTGGTACAATTAATGAAACAGGGTCATTTACCAATAGCACAGATCAATTTGTTAGCTACAGTACAAATGATTTTACATTGTTAAGCTCAGCGGCAGCCATTGATTTGGATACAACCGAAAATTGGATTGATCCTGATTATACGTTCGCCGATGCAGGAAGTTTTTATCATGACCAAAGCAGTTACCTGGCAGACTCCATTGTTTTCTTGTATCCGGTCTCTGGTGACACAATTTTAGTTAGCCCTGACTCGAGCGCAAATACAGTATATGGCCTAAGTGTAAGCGCACAGGTCTTTAACACCATCGGGCACTATAAAACATATACGTATACACAGTGGAGCAATGGTGGTCCTGTGGATGGTTCTTTTACCAGCGAATATAGTGCAACTTCCAATCTACAGGGAATTGTTCAAAAAGTATTTTATACTTCTACCGCAACGGATGATTTGAATTCTATGACCATTTCAGAAGATGGAGTAACAGCTCAAAGCGGATATTTTAAAATTGTCCCCGGTGCTCCAGATTCTGTTTGGGTAAACGAACAAACGAATATGACCATGACGCAGCTGGGTTCGTTGGTGTTTGAAGCCACTATATTTGATCAATTTTCGAACCTTGTTGCTGACAATGAAACAGTCACATGGAATATCGTTCCTGTTGTTGGAAATGGAGATGGATTCACATTGGACAATTCTACTGCATCCACCCAAGGAGGAATTGTGAATGTTATATTAAGCACAGACCCAACAGGAAATAGTTTAGCTGTGGGCGATCAAGTGAAGGTTTCAGCAACATCAGGGACAGGGACACACGAAAGTGCAGTCATTACTATTATACCAGATGATATTTATAACTTGACAATGCCCACAGAGTTAACAGAAGCCCAAATAGATATATCAGCAGATGTAGCAACCGTTTATATTGAGGCTGCATTAATCGACACATTTGATAATGCTCTGGAAGGCGTGGAAGTCAATTGGGAAGTTGTTACTGGTTTAGGGACAGGGGAAAGCCTTAGTGCGTCTTCGACATTCACTAACGTAAATGGAATTGCCTGGGTTGATTTAAATACGTCAACTGTGTCGAATAGTGATTATACTGTTCGAGGTTGGGTGACGGAAAATGCGTTATTTTCTGTATTGATGGGGACACCTCAAAGCGGTCTAAATTCTGCTTCTGATACAGGGATTATGCTCAATCAGAAATCAGGTAATACTAAATCAGATTTTATGAATATTAGCGGTGCAAGCACGCTAATTTCACTCCCTGTAAGAATTAGTAATAATACACCGGATGAAAACAACCTGAATCGAGATGATCGTTCTGTCTATGATTTGGATGACACCACAGCCGTTATCCATGTTTTACCAGGTGTTACTGCTACAGTTGAACTCCCTCAAGATTCAGTGGATGTTCTTTTAGATGATCAATTTCAAATAGTAGGAATTGCTTATGATCAGTATGGTAACGTAGTTGCTGAAGGAACGCCCGTTGTATGGGAGATTGTACCGGCAAACAATTATGTAACTATTGTTAATTCGAATGCCAGTATTACCGGAGGTCAGGCGACGTGTGATATTCAAATAGAGATGAATGCACCGTGGGATTTTGATTTTGTGGTGAATTTATCATCTGAAAGCATCACCGGTTCAACCGGCACCTATAATATAGATGATGTGACTGCTCCGGATCCAATTTCAGATCTGGCTATCAACCCAAACGTATGGACAAGTACCAATGATTTTACATTGTCGTGGAGTAATCCCTACGATCATGCAGGTATCTTTGGTGCACATGTGAGTATTGATGGAAACGGTGATTCTTTCACAGAAGAGCAAAATATTACATCTTTATCTGGTCTAACGCTGCCATCTAATGCACTTTCTACATTTGATGTCTGGTTAGAAGACAACGCCGGAAATGATGAGTCTGGAAACGCAGTATCGATTGTTGCCAAATGGGACGATACAAATCCGAATGCTTTTTCAGTTACTTATCCACTTGCAGGCTGGTATAACCAACAATTCCTTGATTTTGAATGGAATGCATCATCAGATGAAACCGCTGGCTTGAAATATTATGAAGTAACAATTAACTCAACGAATACATATCAACAGCATCCTGATTCAACGCAAATAAGTATTCCTGATGGATTTAGTGAAGGAACTCACCAATGGACAATTACGGTTTATGATAGCGCTGGCAATGCCACAGAAACCAGTAATCCGCAAACAATAAACATTGACTTTACGGATCCGGTTATTTCTCATAATCCTGTCTTGGAAGGTTCAGAAAACGCACCTGTGACAATAACAGCTACGTTTGATGATCCCATGTCCGGAATTGATATAGCAGAATTGTATTATCGTAAAGGCGGTGAGGTTCAATGGCAGGCTCCAGTAGATATGAAAACGCTGAATACCTATCAAATAGCCAGTAGTTTTGTCACATCAGTTGGTGTGGAATACTATATCTATTCCCGTGATGTTGCCGGTAATGAAACCTATAAACCGACTGAAGGTCATTATTCAATTTCTGTTACTATTCCCGGCGCTGGACTTTCCAGCACAGATCGCTGGCCAACGGGAATTCCCAATGGATCTGCTGTATCCAGTTATCAAATTATCTCATTCCCGGGACAAGCCGCCAATGCAACTCCCACGGATTTACTTGTAGATGATTTACTGGCGTATGATGACACGAAATGGCGTTTCTTTACGTATTCCGGTGGTACATGGAATGAGTTTGCTGCAATTAATACCATTGATCCTGGTGTAGGATATTTCCTGATTGTGAAAGATGCAGGATTTAATATTACAACCGGTCAAACACGGTCAGTGACTACGGATGATGATTTTATAATCAATTTTACTTCTGGTGAATGGGTGATGCTTGGGAATCCTTTTGATTTCAGTATCCCCTTGGAAAATGTAACGATTGATGATTCAACAAACCTTGCAGCCGATCCTAATTTCTATACGTATGATGGTGCTAACGGGTGGGTATCAGCAAATAAGCTTGACCCATGGAAAGGGTATGTATTTAAATCAACAACGGCGAACCAGCTGAAAATCATACCCCGAAAAAGTAACGGAGGTCTAAAAATCGCCAATCCGGAAATAGTTCTGCGTGAAAACGAATGGCTTATTGACATTAGTGCCAGAAATGGACTGGGTGTAGATAAAATAAACACAGTGGGTGTGCTGACAACTGCTAATGATGAATATGATGCGTTGGATGCATTTGAACCGCCCATGCTTCCCGGTGGTGTTTCCCTGCGGATAGATAATCGCGATTGGGCACAGAATGGAGATACATATACAACGGATATCAGGTCGATAAAAGAAGACGGTGAATTCTGGGATATGGAAATTGCCGCGGAAGATGACCGTCATAATGTATATATCAATTTTGAAGGATTAGCTGACATTCCTGCTGAATTTGATGTGTTTGTCATTGATGTTACGTTGGGCGTAGCCCAGGATCTCCGCTGGAAGCCAATTTATCGTTATGCGGTTAGCAATCCGAAAGCAATTCACGATATTCGTTTTATTGCCGGGACGAAGGAATTTGTGCAAGAAAATAACGCAGGGGTGGAACTCTATCCGGATCGCTTCAGTATCAGCCAAAATTATCCGAATCCGTTCAATCCACAAACGTCGATTCTAATTACGTTGGAAGATATTGCTTCAATTGATTTAATCGTATATAATCTCTTAGGCGAAGAGGTGATACGTATTTCTGATAGCGAACTGTACCCTGCCGGTTATCACAATTTCATTTGGAAAGGACTGAATCGAGATGGGAAACGAGTCGCCAGCGGTGTTTATTTCTATATGACTCAAATCAGAGATATGTCCGGTAAAATGATTTTAAACCAGACCAATAAAATGATAATGGTCAAATAAATTCGAGGTAAATCCAGTACCTTCAAAAAAGGGCTTCCTTATTGGAAGCCCTTTTTGTACAATTTATCCTTATTTCCATCATTCAATCATTCCATTTTCCACTCAACCTATATGTTGCCTTCATCACAGGATTTGAATTAGTTTGAGGTTATATTTTCACATCAACCATTTATCCATTAGATAGGGGTCTTTACAATGAAAGTTAAAAACTGTATCATATTATTTAGTTTTGTATGTGCTGGTTTGCACGCACAAGATGCAGAATCAGTTTCAGATACTCGAAGGACCACAGCTGTACTGGATTTTGATGGCCTGGGTATTACAACAATGGAATCAATTGCTCTCACCCAGCGCTTGGCTGGGGAAATGGTCAATACAAACGCATTTATTCTTGTAGATCGATCCCAAATGGAAGAAATACTGCAGGAACAAGGTTTCCAACAATCAGGATGTTCATCTGCCGAATGTGCAGTGGAAATAGGAAATTTATTGGGTGTACAGCAGATGGTTTCCGGTTCGTTTGGGAAAATAGGTGAAACATACACTATTGAAACTAAATTGTTTTCTGTTGAAACAAGCGAAACTATACGAGCTGTGAATAAAACGTATAAAGGTGCTGTAGACGGATTAATTACACAAGTGGAATTAGTCGCTTGGGATCTTGCTGGATTGGAACCGCCTGATGCGTTGAAAGAAAAAGCGGGTATTCCCCTGGAAGAGCCCAAAATTGTTAAAAAAAGCGGTAGTAAGAAATGGCTCCTCTGGGGTGGTCTTCTGACGCTTGCAGGAGCCGGTGCTGCCTATGCCATGAGTCAACAAGACGAAGGTGGAGTTCTTGAAGATTTAGGTGAACCCCCGGATCCTCCATCAGCGCCTAGATTGATGTTTGGAGGTGGACGATGAAGAGAATACTTTTATTTTTATTACTATCTATATTTATCAATGCTGAAGTTGATTACCAAACTGAAATTCAACCTATTTGGAACTTAAACTGTATAAACTGCCACAATCAATCCAGTAGCAATTGGAATCAGCACCTGTTGGATCTATCTGATGGTGTTAGCCATGGGAATCTTATGGCAGTTTCATCAAATTATGCTCCTGCAAATCGCATTGTACCATTTGACCCCAGCCAATCAGTATTGTACAATAAACTAGCCAATACGGGTACATATGGAGATGTTATGCCTCCTGCTGGCCAGCTATCATCTTCACTAATTGATTTAGTCTCTACATGGATCGACGAAGGTGCAACTTTAGGCGGTGGCGGCTCTAATGGCCGCATTGAAGGAACAATAACGTTGAATGAAGAATGGGTATTTAGCCAGGTTCGTATGAAGTTAACCTTGCCTGGCGGTGGATTTATGGAACAAAACTGGGGCGAAGATCCTCCTTTTAGTAATATGGTTTATTTTTTCGAAGACCCCCAGATAACAGAAGGTGGTCCATATGTGATAGAGGCCTATTTTGATGCCAATAATAACAATGTGTATGAAGGCGATGAACCCTATGTAATGGTAGATAATCTTTATGTCCCAGCGAGTCTGGTTTTGACAGATATTAACTTGACACTTGCCAGTGGAGTTAGCGGAGGCTTTTCTTTTGACTTCGGAGCACCGCAATATGGTGCAAATGTATCAAATTTTAATTTTCCTGCAGGAAATCAAATATTAGTAGAAATGTTTATTAAGCTGCATACTGGTGATACATTTTTTGATTTATTTGGTGTTCATAGCGGAGGACAGGATGATTGGCTATTATTTAAATATGAAAATGGTGGATATTATTTTGAAATTGAAGGTGTAGGCAGTGTAACCTGGAATACAAGTCCTGTGTCAAATGAATGGCATCATTTAGCTGCAGAATATGATGGTGTTTATCTTAGGATTTATTTTGATGGGATTGTGATGGCAACTGTTCCTGTAAGCGCATCTTTTCCAGCTACAAATAATTCATTGGATGTTGGTTGGGAGATGAATGGTCTGGGCGACGTAGTTCGGATCAGCAGCGTAGCTCGACATGTAGGTAATAATTTTGACCCATGGTCAGATGGGTTTGGGCCAGATACAGAGACACATTTATTATGGTACTGCGATGAAGGCAGTGGCACAGTCTTAAATGATGAAAGTAGTAATGGATTTAATGGAAGCGGGTTTGGTACAGGAACTTGGATTGATGATGAACCCTGGGATGGAGGAGGCAATTTTATTTTTGAACCTTTATCCCCTATTTGCGGTAGTGCAAATAATGATCCATGTAATTCTGCTAATGCCACAATGATGGATCCTATGGTGGATGGAGACCCTGAATCTTCCGCCGGTCTGGGTGGGGTTGATGATTTCTATTATGAGTTCAGTTTAGATAACGGAGAACAATCAATAAATGTAATAAAAATTGAAAACGGATTTCCGACTTCCAGTGGAAGTGACAATCCATGTTATTGGATGGGAGAAGGAACAATAGAAGTGTGGAATAACGGAAGCCAAGACTGGATGTGGGTTGCTAATATTGATAATTCCACTCCGAATAAAATAATGGAATACAATTTTGCAGAAGTTTCAACTAATCAAATCCGGCTTAACATTACTCAAGTTGGCGGAAATCAAAACAATAGTTGTCATGCAGAAATTACTGAGATAGAAACAGGAAAATATACCGATAGTGGAACCGGATTATGGTTTACTAATTATTCCTCGGATTATGTTGATCTTGAGTGGAACCGCTGGCCCGATGCTGATGGTGAATTTTACAAATACGAGATTCGTAGAGAAACCTTTCCTGGAGTAGCAATTCCATCCTCACCTATTATTTTAAGTGAGACAAATGTTAATGTTTTAAGCTGGCGAGATAATGACGTGGCACCGGGTAATAATTATTACTATAAGTTGTGGATGTACGAGTCAGATGGAGTCCATCGGTATGAATCATCCGAATTATTATTTGTTCCACCGGGTAGCGGTGATACAGGCAAAATTAATTGCGATATTCATGTAAACAGAGCTATAAATGGTGATGTGCATATTGGGCTTTATAATCCAGGTAATAATCCCGATAGTGGACCTCCGGACTATGGGCCGGCTCCTGCTTCAGTAAACCTAGCAGCAGATGATCATTGGAATTATGAATTTACTAATTTACCAGACGGAAATGGATATACTGTAGCTGTTTTTATCGATGCGGTGGATTCTCCTAATTCCGGACCCGATGATTGTGATGATGGATGGGATCTTAAGGGTTTGGTTGAAAATATTAATGTAAACGGAGGCAGCCAAGAAAATGCTAATGTAGAAATGGATGAATGTGGCGGCGGCGCTGATTATCCTGTCATCAGTAATTTTGCCATCACCAGCGGCAATGCTTATACCGATGGAGATGCGCCTGTAGATATTTCTGTAGAACTTGATGCAGGTACGGGCATTAGCGAAGCAAAAATTCAATACTATAAAGGGGGCGATGACGGAAATATGCTTGAATCAAATTTGGTAGAAACAGGGTCGACGTGGACAGGTAGCATTTCAGCAGACGATGTAACCATGGAAGGATTGATGGTTGAAATTTTTTCCAAGAGTAATGATGGATATGAAACATTATCAGATTGGATTGAAATCCCCGTCTATTTTTCAGATTATATCTATAATACAGTGAATACAGAAGAATATGCAATGGTCTCTTTCCCCGGTGATTTAGATAGTAAAAACGTGAAAAGTGTTTTGGAAAATGATTTAGGCAGTTACGACCCTACCGTATGGAGGTCCTTCAGTTATAACGCTGGTAGTGAAAGTTATGACGAAAATTCAGGAAATTTTACCGCAGGGAATGCCTTTTGGGTAATTTCCAGCACCTCGGATGAATTGTATGGCGGTTCTGGGCGGGTTACAACACTTGAAGACCCATATTCAATTTCTCTTGATGTAGGATGGAATATGATTGGAAATCCTTATGCATTTGATATGAATATTTCAGACCATATTACTGCAACAGGGGATGTGGAAATGACTCTCTATGGGTATGACGGGAGCGGTTATTTTTCTGAATCAGAAATGTTACCTGGTGAAGGCTATTGGATTTGGTCATATGAAGATGGCGCAACCCTGTCATTTGATCACACAGCTTCAGGGGGTTTTCAGAAACAAATGACTGGCGGTTGGGAGATCAACCTGTCTGCGGCCATTAACGGATTTCATGACTCTGAAAATAAATTGGGAGCCCATCCTCTTGCTGAAAACGAACGGGATTCAATGGATGCCCATGAACCACCGGTTATTGGTGATTATGTTCAGCTGATGTTCCAGAATAATGATTGGCAGGATAATGGAACCTATGCAAAAGATATCCGAAAAGATGGCAATGCACATAATATTTGGAATGTTGCAGTCAAATCGAACATAAGCGGTCAGATTGCAATTGATGCGATTGATATTTCTTCTATCCCAAGTGAATTTGATGCTGTTCTTGTAGATTTGGATAATAAGATTCAGCATGATCTCCGTTTAGGCAATTCCTATCAATATGTAAGTATTGGTGATGAAGAGACTCACAACTTTCAAGTTTTTGTGGGACTCCCAGAAAATATATCGAAGAGCATAGAAAACCTTGGGATTTTACCCACTGAATTTTCAGTAGCTCAAAATGCCCCCAATCCGTTTAATCCTGTTACGGCAATCAGGCTACAGTTGGCAGAAGATGCTATTGTTTCCATGAAGGTCTTCAATATTCTCGGAGAAGAAGTGACGATATTGGTTAATAATGAATACATTGAAAGTGGTTATCATCAAATTATCTGGAATGGACGTGATAATACAAATCGCCAAGTACCTACAGGTCTTTACTTATATCAGACGGTTATGAAAAATGATCAGGGTAAATTACTGCACATGAACACAAAAAAAATGGTATTGGTGAAATAAGTTTGTGGAGTGGTTGAGTGGTAGCTAGTGAGATGTGACTAATGGTCAGCGTTCCATTCATTCGACCTTTCATCCAATTTTCAATTTAGGAGTTTTTGATGTTAAAAATATTATCTAGACTAACCTTTCTTTCACTTTTGTTAATAATGATTTTTATGGGTGAAGTACATTCTGCCGGTAAACAATTCGGTAAAATTTCCCTCCCCCTTGGCAAGGTGGAAATTCAATCCTCCGGAAGTGATTCATGGGAAAAAGTAAAACCTAATCGCCCGGTTTTTGAAGGAGATATAATTCGCACTGCTGCAAAATCCCGGGCGGAGATTACTCTTAAAGGTGGTGGCAAAATCCGTCTTGGGGAAAAATCCGAATTGGAATTGAATGAAGCCAATGTAAAACCTATGACCAAAAATTTCAAAGCTAAACTGAAAAAAGGAAATGTTTTTGTCTCTGCCAAAGCAGCATTTGGTGAAAAGAAAAATGTCCAATTAAGAACCCCCACAGCAGTGGCCGCCATTAGAGGTACAAAGTATAGAGCTAAAGCAGGGGATGATGAAAGTGAAGTATTGGTATATAACGGAAAAGTAGATGTAAATGCCGCCAAAAATGTAATTGACGAACGGCAGGAAAAACGGAAAACCTTTGCTCCTGGTGCGCCCACTGGTAAACCCAAATTCACCCTGGGTCCAGTTACAGAAACGAAAGCACCTACGCAAGTATCCGGCCCTTATGAAGTCACCCTTGAAGAATGGGTTACTCTGGCCGAGGGCATGCAGATTAATGTCCGCAAAGATGGGAAATTTCATATGTTTGAGTTTGATAAATCAAAAGACGGCGATCTGGAATTTGTGCAATGGAATAAGGAATTGGATGCTGCTGGGGAATAGGGCAAATGTGGTATGAATTAAATACATTCTCCACACAAAAGAATGAAGTCTGAAATTTAATTCATGCAACAATGCGATTTAAACAGCCCACAGAAATTAATTATACATGAATGACTTTCTAAAACGTCTGGGCATCGGTGCCCTTATCGGCCTTGTAGCGAGTCTAGTCATTAGTTTCGGAACCAATGCTGACGGATTTTTTCTGACCGATTTATTAGACGGCTATGAATTTCAGTCCTACGACGCTCGTATGCGATCTGGAGTATCAGGAGCAGAAGAGGCATCAATTGATACAGTTGTTATTATTGACATTGAGCAGCAATCTACCCTGCCTGTTGATGAAGGTGGATTGGGACGATATTATAACTGGCCTCAAGCCTACCATGGACAACTCATCGACGTGGTCAGTTCCGGTGAGCCCGCAGCGCTTCTTTTTGATATTATTTTTGATCCGGAAAACACGTTTAATTTCGATTTGGTCAATGCCCTTAACAGCGATAATACTCCCAACGATGAATACTTGGCTGATGTGACCGATCAATTTCTTTTAAGCAACGATCCAACACGGATGGTGTATTCAACCTATGAAAGCCAAAAAACGTATCATGCCTTAGTCTTCGAGGAAGAAGACACACTCATATTTATTTATAAAATGGATTCAGAACCTGATGGTTATGATCGCCCGGATCATTTAATACAAATTCCAGACGATCAAGCAAAAAGATTACCTAAAGCTGATCGTTTGGGAAATACATACCCAGATCTATTACAAGCTTCAGTCAGGACTGGAAGTGCCAATTTCCCCCAGGATGACGATGGAATAATCAGAAGGTCACCTACAGCTATCTGGTTTGAAGGACCTAATCATGTATATCCGTCACTGACAATGGCTGGCGCTATGGATATCCTTGGAGTACCAAATAATGGATTGGACTATGATTTTGAGAAATTGATTTTAACTATGCGGGATACTACTGGTGCGATTGTTCGGGAAATTCCCATTGATGAAAAAGGCCGGATGTATGTGAATTATTACGGTTTTTATAAAACATTCTATTATTTACCCTACATGTATTGCATGGATCCGGAAATGTTGGATCCGTCCTATTGGAAAGGTAAAGTAGCTATTGTTGGTGCTTCTCTACCGGGACTCATGGATTTACGTAATACACCAGTACAGGAGACATTCGCCGGAGTAGAGATTCATGCCAATGTGATTCACAGTATTTTACAGAATGAATTTGTTTCCATCACTGATGCCAATACAAATCTTTGGTTGATCATTATACTCTGTGTTTTGCTCGGTGTTTTAGTTAGCATTCCTTCGAAACCATTATATACTCTCCCGGTGCCCTTAGTAGCCATTGTTGCTTGGATAATCTTCACGTATAATGAATTTCTCACTGGACTGGTAATGTGGGAGATTGTTCGGCCTGCTATTTCAATGGGAAGTACTTATTTGGGAATTTTTCTCTATAATTTCCTGATTGTAGAAAAAGATAAGCGATTTCTTAAAAACACATTTGGGACGTACATATCACCGGAATTAATTGATCAAATGTATGACAATAAGGAAGAACCACAATTGGGTGGTGAAGAAGGATATCACACAGCATTTTTTACAGACATTCAAAGTTTTTCAGGTTTTTCAGAAAAATTATCAGCATCTGACCTAGTAGAACTATTGAATGATTATCTAACGGAAATGACAGATATCCTACTGGATAATAAAGGCACATTGGACAAATATATTGGGGATGCAATTGTGGCTTTTTATGGAGCCCCAGCTCCAGTAAACGATCATGAATACTGGGCTTGTTTAACAGCAGTAAAAATGCAGGAACGGTTGGCAGAGCTTAGAGAAAAATGGCAAAATGAAGGTGATCGTTGGCCGAAAATTGTTCATCATATGCAAAACAGAATTGGAATTAACACAGGCCCAATGGTAACAGGAAATATGGGATCCACAATGCGCATGAATTATACCATGATGGGTGATACGGTAAATCTGGCCGCTCGTTTAGAAGCATCAGCAAAGCAATATGGAGTATATATTCAAGTGGCGGAAGAATCATATAAAACGTGTAAAGATAAATTCATTTGGAGGGATTTAGACTTTGTAATTGTAATGGGAAAAACAGAACCGGCACAAGTATTTGAATTAATTGCTGAAGAAGGAAATATGCCAAAAGGCTATGATAAATTGCTACCAGCATATCACGAAGCTGTTGCTTTGTATCGAAATCAGGATTGGGATAAAGCAATTGAAGCATTTAAAACCTCTGATGAGTTAGAAGATATGTTTCCTGGACGTAAAACAAATCCCAGTCGTATTTATATTCCACGTTGTGAACATTACCGGGATAATTCACCAGGAGATAATTGGGATGGTTCGTGGGCATTAACAAAAAAATGATGAAATTGATTTTCAATAAATCCAAAAATAGGTAATAAATTCATTTATGGTAATTCCTACAACGGCCGTCCTTTTGTTACAGGACGGCCGTTTTTTTATAGGAAAATCTTTCGGAGCAAACGGGGAAACGAGGGGAGAAGTTTGCTTTAACACGGGCATGACTGGATATCAAGAAATTCTTACGGACCCATCATACTGTCGACAAATTGTAACCATGACAACACCACATGTTGGGAATTATGGGGTTAATCCTAACGATGTGGAATCAAATCGAATTCATGTAGCTGGATTTGTAGTTAAGGAAGAAACGGATGTTCCATCAAATTGGCGCTCTTCTCAATCTATTGGGGATTATCTTAGGGAACAAAATATTGTAGGTATTCAAGGGATAGATACGAGAGCGCTTACACGACACATCCGCGATAATGGTGCTATGAATGGAATCATATCAACGATGGATACCAATATTGAATCTTTAACAAAGAAGCTTAAAAACGCGCCACAAATGGCCGGACTAGATTTGGCCAAAGAAGTAACGTGTAAAACCTCCTATAGATGGAATGAAATAGAAAAAAAACAATTTAAAGTTGCCGCCATTGATTTTGGAATTAAGCATAATATATTACGGCTTTTGGAAAATCATGGATGCGATGTATCAGTGTTTCCCGCAAATGTCACTTCAAATGAAATAATGAACTTTGATCCAGACGGGGTGTTCTTAAGTAATGGTCCAGGCGATCCATCCGCAGTAACCTATGGAATTAAAATGGTCAAAGATATATTAGGGTTGAAACCCCTCTTTGGAATTTGTTTAGGACACCAAATATTGGCAATAGCTCTAGGAGCCAAAACATTTAAATTGAAGTTTGGACATCGAGGTTGCAATCATCCTGTGAAAAATATAGAAACAGGTAAAATAGAAATAACGAGTCAGAACCATGGTTTTGCAGTGGATTTGGATTCACTTCCATCTAATGTTGATGCAACTCACGTAAATTTAAATGACAATACTTCAGAAGGAATTAGTTGTAAAAAATTAAAGGCTTTTTCTGTTCAATACCATCCAGAGTCAAGTCCCGGCCCACATGATAGCAGATACTTATTTGAACAATTTACTCTCTTAATGCAATCATGATTTTAGAGACAAGACATCTCACAAAATCATTTGGAACAAGAAAAGCAGTGGATGCATTGAATCTGGAAATTCCGGATGGATCTGTGTATGGGTTTTTAGGTCCAAATGGGAGTGGGAAATCCACCACCATCCGCATGATGACAGCCTTGATCTCGCCGGATGAAGGTGAAGTGTTTATCCAGGGGAAATCAGTTCAATCTTTTGGGAATGATGCTCTGGGTCAAGTAGGCGCATTGATTGAAAAGCCGGACTTTTACAAACACCTTTCGGGAAAAACCAACCTTGAAATGTTAGCTAGAATGGACGGCATAGATTCTTCCGGCATCCAGCCTGTACTAGAAAGAACCGGATTAGGCGCTCGTGGAAATGATAAAGTGAAAACCTATTCCCAAGGGATGAAACAACGATTGGGAATCGCCCAGGCGTTACTTTCCAAACCCAAATTGTTGATTTTAGATGAGCCTACCAATGGCTTGGATCCACAAGGGATGAAAGAAGTCCGGGATCTCATTGGAGAATTATCATCGGAAGGGATCACCATTTTTATTTCATCTCATTTATTGGATGAAGTACAAAAGATATGTTCTCACGTGGCCATGATCAGTTTTGGGAAACTAATAACAGCTGGGAAAATGGAAGATCTTTTAACAGAATCAGACCTTTTAACCACAGAAGTCCAAGTGGATAACCTGGATACAGCCATTCAATTGCTTTCTACCAGGGATTGGGTGCATCGTTGTGATATTGTTGATGGAGTTTTAAGGGTGGGGATTAGTTTAGATAATATTCCACAAATGATTCAAATATTGACGGAAAATAAAATTAAAGTTTCAACTATTATTCCCAAAACGAGTCTGGAAGATCTGTATTTATCAAAATTAGGTACAGAGAGTCAAATCTAATGGCTGGTTTAATTTACAATGAACTGTTGGTAATTACTGGTCGCTGGAGAAGCTATATAGGATTTATTGGTATTTCTTTACTTATGCCACTCATTTTATGGGGTTTTTCTGTTGGCGGAGAAGAGCTTCACCAAGATTATACAAAGGAATTAGGTGGCACCTTTATGGTTGTGGGTACCATTATCAATTCATTTTTGGCTACATATATCATTATGAATGCTTTATGGATCCATATTCCCTTTTTGATCACGTTAGCAGCTGGTGACTCCGTAGCAGCTGATGGCGCCAATGGTATTTTTAGAATTACTCTAACTCGTTCTGTAAGTCGGTTTAAAATTCTGGTTTCAAAATTATTAGCCAGCTATATCTATACAGCGGCTCTTCTGATTTTTTGTGCATTTTGGAGTCTGGGGATAGGAAGCATAGTACTTGGAACTGGGGACTTGATTGTAATTGATAATGGTATATTAATATTAGACGAATCGCGGGCGTGGATTAGAATGGCTTTATCATTTTCTCTAGCTATTTTAGTTATGTGCATGGTTGCCACTCTTTGTTTTATGTTTTCTACAATGGTCAATAATGCAGTTGGCCCCATTATTGGGACCATGTTTCTCATCATCATAAGCTATATGATTATTGGTATCCCATTGGAAATATTTGAGAAAATAGAGCCTTACGTTTTTGTAAAATATTTTAATGTATGGTGGGATGCTTTTAAAGATCCAATTCCTTGGAGTGAAATTGTGAAAAAACTATCAGTGTTGGGGGTATATACTGTCTCATGTTTTGGAATTGCAGTGTATGTATTTCTAAAAAAAGATATTAAATCGTGAAATTATTCATCAGTTTTTATTTATTGGTGTTGTCCACAATTTGTGGAGGGAGCACCCCAGATATTGATCAAATACGGGACAATATCATTAATCAATTTTCTCAAATTGAAGATTACCAAGTTGATATAAAAATATCTGTGAAAATGACAGGTTTTCGTATGCCAAAAAAGAAAATCAAATTGTATTATAAAAGTCCGGATAAGCTGAAAGTAAAAACAAAAGGGTTTGCAATATTACCAAAAACGGGCGCAGATGGGAACCCCAATGAATTTTTAGATATGTTTACCGACATTACTGAAATCAAACTCATTTCTCACGATAATAAATCTTTGTATGAAATAACTGGAAATGTAAATAGGGATTCACTAAAAATTCCCATTTCGACAGAAAAAGATGAAATTCCAAATATTTCAATGAAGGTATTTGTAGATGCGGATCATTGGGTTATGACCAAAGCGGCTGTTTATTTAGAGTCAGAAAATATTTTTACAATTGAAACAAGCTATATTGAAGTAAGCCAAATTATGGTTCCGGAAAAGACTGTTTTCAAAATAGGAATAAAAGGGATTAGCCGATGGTCAACACAAAACCCTTTCGATTTTGGAGGACCAGGGTCAGATAGACAAGATTTTGAAAATATTGCAAAAAACGCAGGATATGATAAAGATAAAGATGAATTTGTTGGTGAAATGGTGATGAAATTTTCAAAGTATAAAATTAACAAAGGATTAGATGATTCATTATTTGAAGAATAGCCGCAGAGACGCAGAGATCACAGAGAAAAAAAAGGTGAATATGTATAAAAAAGAAAATGGATAACAGCAAAAACGTGGAGAACACTTAGAATGGAATTAAATATAATAACAGAAAAAATAATTGGTTGCGCCATTGAAGTTCACAGACGGCTCGGCCCCGGATTATTGGAAAGCGTTTACGAAAAAGCCTTGTGTATCGAATTAAATCTTGCAGGACTAAAATTTATTCAGCAGAAATCACTTCCGGTATTATACAAGAATGAATCTATTGGACATTTTAAGATTGATATTCTGATTGAAAATAAAATTGTGTTGGAATTAAAGAGCGTTGAAAGACATGATCCAGTATTTGAAGCACAAATTCTCTCCTATATGAAACTGGGGAATTATCCATTAGGCTTACTAATAAACTTCAATTCTAAACTACTTAAAGATGGAATTAAAAGATTTATCAACAATTAAAATCTCTGCGTCCTCTGTGGCTCTGTGGCAAATAAAACGTGCCTAAACGAACAGATATAGAATCCATTTTAATTATCGGCGCAGGGCCTATTGTGATCGGACAAGCCTGTGAATTCGATTACTCCGGGACACAAGCTACCCGGGCATTGAAAGAAGAAGGGTACCGTGTAATTTTAGTGAATTCAAACCCCGCGACGATTATGACTGATCCAGATTTAGCGGATGCAACGTACATTGAACCTATTACAAGAGAATATGTAACAGCCATCATTGAAAAGGAAAAACCAGATGCAATCTTACCAACTGTTGGCGGACAAACTGGTTTGAATCTTGCCATGGAGCTTGAAAAAGATGGTATTCTGACAAAGTATGATGTCAAATTGATCGGCGCCCAAGTTGACGCTATTGACAAAGCCGAAGATCGAGAGCGATTTAAAAAAGCCATGGATGAAGTTGGCATTGAAACTGCAAAAGGGGGTTTTATCCATTCCTGGAAAGAATCCGAAGCGTTATTGAATGTGATGGAATTCCCAATCATTATTAGGCCTTCATTCACCATGGGTGGCACCGGTGGGTCAGTCGCCTATAATTATGATGAATTCCAAGATCTTGTAGAAAACGGTTTGAATGCAAGTCCAATTTCAGAAGTATTAATGGAAGAATCTTTGCTGGGTTGGAAAGAGTTTGAAATGGAAGTGGTTCGGGACAAAGCAGATAATGCCATTATTATATGCTCCATCGAAAATATAGACCCCATGGGAATTCACACAGGTGATTCAGTAACAGTTGCACCAGCAATGACATTATCAGATAAAGAATATCAACAAATGCGTAATTGGTCCATTCAATGTTTGAGAACCATTGGTGTAGAAACTGGCGGGTCCAATGTACAGTTTGCTGTTAACCCTGAAAATGGTAGAATGATTGTGATTGAGATGAATCCAAGGGTGAGTCGATCTTCTGCTTTAGCCTCAAAAGCAACAGGTTTTCCAATTGCGAAAGTAGCCGCCAAATTGGCTGTAGGATATACGCTTGATGAATTGCCTAATGATATTACTGGTAAAACATTAGCAGCCTTCGAGCCAACAATCGATTATGTAGTAACAAAAGTTCCCAGATTCGATTTTGAGAAATTCCCATCGGCTTCTGGCCACCTTGGTGTACAAATGCAAAGTGTAGGTGAAGTAATGTCCATTGGTCGAACTTTTAGAGAAAGCGTTCAAAAAGCCTTTAGATCTCTGGAAGTTGGTTTGGATGGATTGGAACCCAAACCGCCCGCTGAAGGAGATCCAGATGTAAGCCGAGCTCGTTCTTTGGATATGTCCACATTGCGCTTTGGAACCGCCTTTCGATTACTCAAAGTTCGGCAAGCATTTTTGGAAGGGCAAACGATTGACGAAATATTTGAAGTAACAAAAATTGATCCTTGGTTTTTACAACAGATTAAAATGTTGGTAAACAAAAAAAACGATACTTCATTAATAAAATTAAAACACGATGGATATTCCGATAAACAAATTGGACGCCAACGGGGGAAAACAGAATTAGAAATACGAGAACGTCGTAAAAAAGAGTCTGTTACACCTTCTTATAAAGTGGTGGATACTTGTGCAGCGGAATTTGAGGCCCAAACGCCCTATTGCTATTCCACATATGATGAAGAAAATGAAATTTCTCCTTTAAGCGGGAAAAAGGTTATGATTTTAGGAGGAGGTCCCAATCGAATTGGACAAGGAATCGAATTTGACTATTGCTGTGTACAGGCTGTTTTTGGATTAAAAGATTTAGATTATAAAACCATTATGGTGAATTGTAATCCGGAAACAGTCAGCACAGATTTTGATTTAGTGGATCGTCTTTATTTTGAACCGGTTACTTTTGAAGATGTTCTCAATATTGTAGAATTTGAAAAACCGGATGGAGTGCTTGTTCAATTTGGGGGGCAAACACCTTTAAAAATTGCAAATTCTTTGGCTGAAGCAGGTGTCCCGATTATTGGGACTTCTCCTGAAAATATTGATCTTGCGGAAGACAGAGAAAAATTCGGAACTATTTTAGATAAATTAAATGTTACTTGCCCAAAATATGGTACAGGAAGAACGTTGGATGAAGTGGTGGTAGTAGCAGAAAAAATTGGGTTCCCAGTTTTAGCAAGACCTAGTTATGTATTAGGTGGAAGAGCTATGGAGATTGTGTATTCCAAAGAACAGCTCATCGATTATATTTCTCGGAATGCAGATGTTACAGAAGGGCATCCAATTCTTATTGATGAATTTTTAGAAGACGCATTTGAATTTGATGTTGATGCTTTATGCGATGGTGAGTCCGTTCATATTGGAGCTGTGATGCAACATATTGAAGAGGCAGGAATCCATTCAGGTGATTCTGCTTGTGTTTTACCTCCATATCGAATTACTACAGAAGCGATGGATGAGATAATCCGTATAACAAAAGCATTATCATTAAAATTAAATGTAATGGGTCTCATTAACCTGCAATTTGCTTATAAAAATGGTCAAGTATATGTGTTGGAAGTAAATCCAAGAGCAAGTAGAACCGTTCCTTTTGTGAGCAAGACAACCAACGTCCCATTAGCGCGCATAGCAGCAAAATTAGCAACAGGAGAAAAATTGAAGAATATGGATCTTAAATCTTGGGATGATTTTCACCATATTGCGGTGAAAGAAGCGGTGCTTCCCTTTAATAAATTTCCTGAAGAATCTATCTTTTTAAGTCCGGAAATGAAATCCACCGGTGAAGTTATGGGCATTTCTGATACATTTGGAGGCTCATTTCGTCGAGCAACAATTAGTGCAGGTAATTATTTCCCAGAAAAAGGAAGCATATTTATATCGGTAAATGATCAGGACAAAATGAATGCAATCCCCTTAGCGCGGGATCTATATGAAATCGGTTTTGTAATTGTAGCAACATCCGGAACAGCAAGAGAATTGCACCGAAATGGAATCCCTGCCGAACCTATTTTCAAGGTGGGAGAAGGAAGACCCAATGTTGTGGATGGTATAAAAAACGGGAAAATCAATATGGTTATTAATACTCCCTTGGGTGCTCAATCTCGATTTGATGAAGAAGCTATTGGAAGAGCATGTATTCAAAAAGGAATAATGGTAAATACCACACTATCAGGAGCAGCAGCAGCAGTTCGTGCTATTCGTATGAAGCGTAAAATAGTGGTCAAATCAATTCAAGAATACCATTCTTAATTAAGCTTATTCCCGTATCTGCCCATCTCCCATTACCACAAATTTTGTGGTAGTCAATTCTTTTAATCCCATGGGACCAAACGAATGCAGTTTCGTTGTACTAATTCCAATTTCTGCACCTAATCCCAATTGTCCGCCATCATTAAATCGGGTGGACGCATTCACCATAATAGCAGAGCTGTCTAATGATTGAATAAATGAGTCAATTGATTTTGGATCGCTACTTACGATTCCTTCTGTATGATCACTGCCGAAGCGATGAATATGAGCAATAGCTTCATCAACATTTTTCACTATTTTTATGGCCAATATGAGTTCAAGAAATTCAGTTCTATAATCTTCATCTGTTGCTGAGTGAATTTTTTCAGAATATACTTGTGTTTTTTTGCATCCGCGAATTTCTACTCCAGCAGAAAGAAGTTCATCAATCATTGAGGGTAAAAATGAATCAACAATATCATCATGAATCAACAATGTTTCAAGTGCATTCCAATTTCCTGGATAAGCTCACCCATTGATTTAGTTCTTCATCAGAAATCAATTTTCCAGTTGGATTACACGGGTTACTGATGAGCAGAGCTTTTAATCCTCTGCCGGTAATTTCTTTAGTTAATTCCTTGGTTGAAAAGGAGTAATGCTTCTTCGGTGATAGTAAAATAGGAATGGAAACAAATGCTTTAAAAATATTCAGTAATTCTTCGTAAGCTGTATAATCAGGGATAAAATGCCCCATATTAATGTTGCTCAATGACGCCGCTAAACGTGTCAAGCCCGCTCTGCCTCCGCCCGAAATACACACGTTTTCATAAGTATATTGAGATGATTTGCCTTTTCGATAAAAATAGTTATAGAACTCCGCCACTTTTTTGCGTAAATCTGTAAGACCTACTACCGGAGAATATTCATGGTGGTTTATCAGTATTTCAACCGATTGGCGTCTCTCGGGTGATTCTTCTAATGCTCCAGTTTCCGGAGCGCCCTGACCGAGATTTGCCCATTCCTTTTTTTCTGGGGAATAGCCATGTTTTATAGCTTCGTGCATAACGTAAATGACTCCGGTACGGGGAACGGAACGAAAGCCGGGGGTTTTACTATAATTATTTGTCATCATTTATTAATAAAATTTTAAGCGCATTTAAATACCCTGTTTTTCCCATCCCTTTTATTTGTTCAATGCATACATCTTGAATTACAGAAAATCTTCGAAAGTCCTCTCTGTTTTCAATATCACTCAAATGAACTTCAACAGTTGGTATATTAACAGATGAAATTGCATCTCGGATAGCATAGGAATAATGGGTAAATGCACCAGGATTAATAATCAATCCATCTTTTGTTTTCATTTCATCGTGAATTTTATCAATAATTTTCCCTTCATGATTGGACTGAAACCATTCAATTTCATGGGTTGTAGCTTCAGGTTGATTAGAAAGCCATAACTCCATATCGGCCAAACTTTCATGACCATAAATATCTGGTTCCCTTTCTCCTAGCAAATTCAGGTTTGGTCCGTTAATTATTAATATTTTCATGAAAGTACTTTAAGAGATTCCTTTATCAAATCTTCATTTACAGCTGTTGATGTAATAGCAGATCCAAGACCATCCAGTATAACAAAATTTAATACACCCTTTTCATTTTTTTTATCTGTGCGAATATATTCCATTAAATGGTTGCTGTTTTGTTGTCCTATTTCTGGTAATGGAAGTTTTTGAATAGTTTCGAATAACAGATCAGTTTCGCTTGAAGTAAGACTACCTAGTTTTTTGGAAATATAACCAGCGGATAACATACCGTAAGCTACTGCTTCTCCATGGCGCATTTTTCCATAACCAAAATGAGCTTCAAGGGCATGGCCTACAGTATGTCCAAAGTTGAGGATTCTACGTAATCCTCTTTCTCGCTCATCCTCTGAAACAACATCTGCTTTGATTGCACATGATCGAGCTACAGCTTCTTCAAATGGAAAAGTATTTAGATTATCCAACCACCCGGAAATTTTTAATAAGAATTCACGGTCGTAGATAGCACCATATTTTATGACCTCGCCTAATCCTGCAACTAATTCCTCTTTAGGAAGAGAGGTTAAGTGATCAGTATCAATTAATACACCATTAGGCTGATGTATAGCTCCAACAAGATTTTTCCCTTCAGCTATATTTATTCCTGTTTTCCCTCCTATAGATGAATCTACCATAGCAAGTAAAGTTGTGGGAATTTGGTAATAGTCAATACCTCGCATAAAAGAAGCTGCTGCAAAACCAGCTACATCACCCACAACACCACCGCCCAAAGCCAAGACAGTTGTGGAACGGTCGCATTTCATTTCCACCATTTGGCTGATTAATCGACTGAATTCATTTAAACTCTTCGCAGCTTCACCTGTGGGCAGTGTAATGTAATCTGTATTATAATTATTTTCTTTTAACAAATTAATTAATTTAAACCCAAACATTTCCATTAGGCGGTGTTGAGATACAATTAACCATTTTTGCCCATGATTATTTTCAGATAAAATATGTGGGATTTTTTTGATCAACCCAGATTCTACATGTATAGCATATGATCGGGGTCCAAGATGTACTTGTATAGATTTCATTTAATTTAATTGATCCAAGATATGATTAGTTATTTCCATTGGTGTTCTATTGTTTACATTAATTGTTAAATGTGCCGTTTCTTCATATAGGTTTATTCTTTCTGACGAAATTTTCTCCAATTCTTTTTCGATGTGTTTATCAGCAAGCAGGGGGCGGTCATTAGCAGACTCCAATCTTTTTGCCAATTCAGAAATGGATGAATTAAGAAATATAGTTTTCCCTGATGATTGAAGTAAATACCTGTTATTTTCATCTAAAATAATTCCACCACCGCAGGCAACCACGGCATCAATACCTATTGTATTTTCCAAAGCTTTTGATTCCAATTTCCGAAAATGCAGTTCACCATCTTGTTCAAAAATTTCTGAAACAGTTTTTTGTGTGTTGGTTTCGACTGTTGAATCCAGATCGATAAACTTTATTTTTAATCTATCAGACAATAATTCCCCCACAGTGGACTTACCGGAACCCATCATGCCAATCAAATATATTTTCATTAATACTTGGCAGTTGCAGCCATATGTTCTTTGAGCTGGTCCATGGAATCGCCCCCGAATTTTTCCATTAGTGCATCTACCAGTACTAAACAAAGCATACTTTCAGCAATGATAGCTGCTGCTGGAACAGCACAAACGTCCGTTCGCTCTTTATGAGCATCCTTCAATTCCTTTGTTGCAATGTCAACTGACCGTAGAGGTTTAATTAATGTGGGTATTGGTTTCATTGCCAATCGTAACGTAATTGGCTGTGCATTACTCATGCCACCTTCAATCCCGCCGGCGTTATTAGAATAACGAATATATTTTTCATTATCCCATCCTATTTCATCGTGAACTTCACTACCGGGTTTACTTGCACCCGAAAAACCAGCTCCAATCTCAATACCTTTAAATGCATTTATACTCATCATAGCTGCAGAAATACGAGAGTGTAATTTTTTATCCCATTGTGTATGTGCTCCCAAACCAAAGGGTAGACCGGTTGCAATAACTTCAACAACACCTCCTACAGAGTCACCTTCTTTTTTTGCTTCGTCAATAGCAAACATCATTTTTTCTTCTACTTCTTTATTTATACAGCGAACAGGTGATTCATCTGATAGCTCGTTTAATTTTGATGGAGATAAATTTTCCGGAATTGGAGATTCATCAACTATGTTGTGAATTTGGACAACACGACTACCCACTTCTACGCCTGTCTCTAATAACAGTTTTCGGCAAATAGAAGCAAGCCCTACCCGCATAGTTGTTTCTCTTGCTGAAGACCGTTCAAGAACGTTTCGTATATCATCATATCCATATTTTTGAACTCCAGCCAAATCTGCATGACCCGGACGCGGAAGTGTTATTTTTTTAATTTCTTCATTTGTTGGTTCAACAGACATTTTTTGGGACCAATTTTCCCAATCATTGTTGTGGATTAACAAAGAAATTGGACTCCCAAGGGTTTTCCCATGGCGGACACCAGACCATATTTCAGATTTATCTACTTCAATTTTCATACGACCACCCCTGCCATACCCCATTTGCCTACGGGCAAGATCAGTATTGATATCATGCTCAGACAGTTGTAACCCTGACGGAATTCCATCAATAATGCCAACCAAACCCCTACCGTGAGACTCACCAGCTGTTAGAAATGTTATTTTTTTCAACATATTTTGAACCCAAACATTCATTAATAATTCGTTACGAACAAACCAAAAGTATTCTTAATTTGACCACCCGGTCAATATTTATTATGAAAGAACAACAATTATTAAAATCTTTTAACAGGCTTTCGCCAGACAAACAGAATCGGATTTTGGATGCAAGCATTAAAGAATTTTCAGAACATGGTTATCAAATTGCTTCAATGAACCGAGTTGTAGACTCTGCCGGAATAGCCAAAGGATCACTGTTTAATTATTTTAATACTAAATCCAGCTTATTCATTTATATTTATGGATTAGCCCTTGAAAATGTAAAAGATTATTTGAGAACAGTGAAAGATAAAACGAAAGAAGATTCTTTTTTTATTCGTTTAGAAAAAATTATGCTTGCGGGGGTTGCATTTATTCAAGACCATCCACGGCTGTCCCGAATTTACTTTCGCATGCTTTACACCACAGATTCTCCCCACAGCAAAGAAATTTTACCGGAATTGCGTAAACTTTCCGGAGGCTATCTAACGGAAATAATTCAGGACGGAATAAATCGAAACGAGTTGGACAAAAATTTAGATATTGAAAAAACTGTATTTATACTGGATAGTGTATTGAATAGGTTTTTAAAAGTGTCCCACGAGTCCCAAAATACAATTAATGCGAAGCATTGGGTAGAAAGTCTTTGTAGGATATTTAAAAATGGAATGGCTTACAAATGATTGAATATCCTCCAGTAGACAAAATGAATGATGAACAAAGAATTAGTATAGTTAAAAATATTTTTGCATCCGTAACTGATAAATATGATTTTTTAAATCGTTTTTTATCTGGTCGAAGAGATGTGGTTTGGAGGAAACGAACGGTTAGGGAAATGAAATTTTTCAAAACACATCGGTTTTTGGATGTAGCTACAGGAACAGGTGATCTAGCACTGGATTGTGCCAACACTTATGAAAAAGTCAAAGTAACAGGTGTAGATTTTGTTCAGGCGATGGTAGATAAGGGTGTTGAAAAAGTTTCCATGCAAAAATTAGTAGAGCGTGTGGAGTTAAAATGGGGCGACGCCACCCAACTCGAAATCGATAATAATTCTTTTGATGTATCAGCTATTGCGTTTGGAATTCGGAATATCCCGGACAAAATTAAAGCATTGAACGAAATGAAAAGAGTGATTGTGGAAAAGGGGCAAGTAATGGTATTGGAACTCACTACACCAGAGCCGGGGTTTTGGCGAAGTATATACAGTTTTTATTTAAATGGTGTTTTACCAAAACTGGCGAAATTATTTACAAATAATCCAGCTGCGTATGAATATCTAGCTGATTCGATTATGAATTTTCCAACGCGAAAAGAATTCATATTCCTAATGGAGTCGATAGGATTAAAAAACTGTAAAACAATCCCACTGACATTTGGGATTTGTACTTTATATATTGGGGAAAAACAGGATTAGTGACAAAAGATTAAACGGAGAAATAATATGACTGAAAATGAATTTTTAAGATCTATAAAAGAACTAGAAAAAGATACCATGGCCCAAAATCTTGGGATTGTAGTTACGGGTGTGTTGAAAGAAAAAGTTGTTGGGAAAATGCCCGTGGATAATCGTACAAAACAGCCACTGGGAACGCTTCATGGTGGTGCATCTGTTGCTTTCGCAGAAACATTAGGAAGTATAGGCGCCACATATCATGTTAATTATCCTGATGAATTTGTAGTGGGAGCTGAAATCAATGCAAACCACATTAAAAGCGCAAAATCAGGTTGGGTTTATGGAATTGCAACTCCAGTTCATATTGGAAAAAGAACTCACGTTTGGAATATTCAAATCACCAATGAAAAGGATCAATTGGTTTGTATTTCACGATTAACTCTTGCTGTAGTAAAAAAGAGATAACTCATCATGCTTGAGAATCTTGTTGATAAATCTATTGATATAACATCACTTTGGTCAAATGCCATGAGAGAGAATGGCGCCGTCGCTATGTGGCGATGTCCGAATGGAGATAGAACCTTCTTTCTTGCGGATCTTTCTGATTCACCTTCTAAAGGTCGACTTAATCTTCAAACAACAGATCCAGGGTTTGTTATAAGCCCATTCATGAATCCGGAAGGAAATGAAACACTTTTTTTAAAACCGGATATTTATGCTTTCAAAGATGAAAAGGGTCAATGGACAATCGAAAAAGGAAACTTACCCAAGACTGACAATATAATCGAACCATCCTATCATTTGAATAAACGGCCCGATACGGAGATATCCGGTGAAAAAACACATTTTATCCAAATGGTAGAAAATGGAATTAAAGCCATTGAAGAAGGAGAGTTTGATAAAGTGGTTTCTGCCCGGACTTACGATGAACCTTTGCCAGATAATTTTGATATCATAGATCAATTTAATCGATTGGAAAAAGCATACCCCAATGCGTTTGTTAATTTAGTATCAATTCCAAATTATGGAACATGGATGGGCGCCATGAATGAACTGTTAATTGAATTATCTCCAGATCATTTTCGAACAACAGCCGTCGCGGGTACTCAACCTTATCTCATAGACAAAGATTTATCTGAAGCGGCTTGGAATCAGAAAGAGATTGAAGAACAAGCCATGGTAAGTCGATATATTATTGAACAATTCAAAACTATTCGCCTTCGAGAATTTGTAGAAACGGGTCCACGTTCTGTTCGAGCCGGGAATATGATTCACTTAAAAACGGAATTTAATGTGGATTTAAATGAAGTTCATTTTCCTGAATTGGGAACAGTTATGTTGAATTTGCTCCACCCTACATCGGCGGTATGTGGAATGCCAAAATTTTCAGCTTTGAGATTTATAGCAGCCAATGAACATTTGAATCGAGAATTTTATAGTGGATATTTAGGTCCAGTCAATATGGATGGAAATACTCGTCTTTATGTAAATCTTCGTTGTATGCAAATCCTAAACACACGAGCTGTCCTTTATGCTGGTGCGGGGATTACCCACGACTCTATCCCGGAGAAAGAATGGGAAGAAACAGCATTGAAATGCCAGACGTTGTTGGATGTGATGAATGGAAATTTTAAACCACAGAGACACCGAGACACAGGGAAAAAGAAAATACTAAAATAAAGGAATCTCTGTGAACTCTGTGGCTATAAAAAACACCCAGCATATTTATGATTTGGTGAATCTCTGTGCTCAATATGGTGTGGAGAAAGCAGTTGTGTGTCCGGGGTCTCGTTGCGCTCCACTACTCATAGGGTTTGGAAAGCATCCGGACATTGAAACAATTTCGATCACAGATGAACGGTCCGCCGGGTTTATTGGATTGGGGATTGCCCAGCAATCGTGTTCGCCTGTAGCCTTGGTTTGCACTTCCGGAACGGCTGCCCAAAATTTTGCTCCTGCAGTTACCGAAGCCTATTATCAGCAGGTTCCCTTGATCGTATTAACAGCAGATCGCCCAGCAGAGTGGATTGATCAATGGGATGGTCAAACCATTCATCAGAAAGAAATGTATAAACCCCATATTGTTGATAGTATCACTTACAACAAAGATGATATTGAATTAGCTACGCATACATTCGGGTATTTATATGATGATGGCGGTGGTCCCATTCATTTGAATATTCCCATTGATGAACCATTTTACCCGGAGAATTTGGATGATATTACATTCAATCCTGTTGTAATGCCTATTTATGGTCAACCCTATGTATATGAATTCATGGCATCAGATTGGTTTCTTTTAGATCATGAATTAATATCAGCACAAAAAGTAATGATTCTTGGTGGGCAAAACGAAAAAGATCCTTATTTAATAGAAGAATTAGAGACATTAGATATTCCCATTGTTGGTGATGTGATATCCAATTTACATGGAATAGAAGTTGTTATAAATTTATCCGATTTAGTATTTAACCTTGATAATGATTCTATGGCGCCAGATGTTCTGATCACATTTGGACGATCTATCATTTCTAAAAACTTGAAACTTTTATTAAGAAAATATCCTCCTAAACTTCATTGGCATATGGGTTATGGTAAAGTTGGCGATCCATTTCGCAGTTTGACCAAAACGTTCGAAGCGCATCCCATCATTTTCTTCAATAAATGGAAAGAATGGGGCATTCATATGAATGATCAAACGTCCTATCAATCCAAACTCAACAAAACCCAGATTGAAGCAGGTAAAAAATTTCATTCTACTTTAGATAACTCTGACTTCAATTATTTTAGCGCAGTTCAAAAAATCATCCGGAATCTTCCGGATCATAGTATTCTTCATTTGGGGAATAGCATGCCGGTCCGTATTGCCAATTTTATTGGATTAAATAATCCATCCATTGATGTTTGGTGCAATCGTGGTACATCCGGCATTGATGGCGTAGTCAGCACTGCAGTGGGTCATGCATTGGCAGAATCAGAACGGAAACATACATTGATCATTGGAGACCTTTCCTTTTTTTACGATCGGAATGGACTTTGGCTAAATCATGATTTACCATCCAATTTACAGATTGTCATTTTAAATGATGGCGGTGGCGGGATTTTTAATATGATCCCGGGGCCATCCAACCAAGAAGGATTGACCGATTTATTTACAACACCCCATAACCGCACAGCCGAACTCTCAGCGAAAGAATTTGGATTAGCTTACTCAACAGCTTCATCATTAGAAGAGATACATGATTGGAAGCCGGGCATCTTGGAAATATTTACAGATATGAAAACAAACACAGAAATATTTAATAAAATTAAAAACAAAATTTAAATAGGAGTTATTTATGAAGTGGAAACAAAAATGGGAAACCATTCGAGAATATGATGAAATCACTTTCGAATATTTTGAAGGAATAGCGAAGATTAGCATTAATCGCCCGGAGAAGCATAATGCATTCACACCCCGGACAGTGAAGGAAATGATCGATGCCATGAATATTTGCCGAGATGATATTAACATTGAAGTCATCGTTTTTACCGGTGAAGGAGGTAAGGCCTTTTGTAGTGGTGGCGATCAAGGCGTGCGGGGTCACGGCGGTTATGTGGGTAAGGATGAAGTTCCGAGGCTCAATGTATTAGATCTCCAAAAACAGATTCGTTCCATTCCAAAAGTGGTAATTGCAGCTGTGGCTGGTTGGTCTATAGGAGGCGGTCATGTTCTTCATGTTGTTTGTGATTTAACCATTGCTGCAGAAAATGCACGATTCGGACAAACTGGACCGAAAGTCGGTTCATTCGATGGTGGATTTGGTGCATCTTATTTAGCCAGGAGCGTTGGCCAGAAAAAAGCCCGGGAGATTTGGTTTCTCTGCGATCAATATGATGCACAACAGGCTTTAGATATGGGATTAGTAAACACCGTCGTTCCACTGGAAGAACTTGAAGATACATTTATTTCTTGGGCAAAAAAAATCCAAGAGAAATCTCCATTAGCTATCCGGATGCTGAAATCAGCGTTCAATGCAGAATTGGATGGACAGGCGGGCATTCAGGAATTGGCAGGGAACTCCACCTTGCTTTATTATTTATCCGATGAAGCAAAGGAAGGGAAGAATGCTTTTATGGAGAAACGTAAACCGGACTTTTCGAAATATCCAAAATTTCCTTGATTGCCAGAGAGCCACAGAGCGCACAGAGAAAAAACGATGATTAATAAAGATTTAATACCGATGAATCTAAACAAGGATAATTTTTTATATCCTTACCAAATCCATAATTAAAACTCTGTGATCTCTGTGGCTATGAGCAAATGGATTAACGCTTTTAGGCTCCGGACTTTACCGCTAGCCTTCTCTTGTATCATTATGGGAAGTGGGTTGGCAATGGCGGATGGTCAATTAAATATGATTGTGTTTGTTTTAGCATTGGTCACGACTTTATTTCTCCAAATCCTTTCAAACCTTGCCAATGATTATGGTGATTTTGTGAAAGGTACGGACAATGATGAACGTGTTGGCCCGGACCGCACCATGCAATCGGGACTCGTCACTAAAGATGAAATGATCAGAGCCATGTGGGTGATTGCGTTGCTCTGTTCTGTCTTTGGCGTATGGCTCATTTATGAAGGGACGCTCGGATTGAATTTGACGAAGGGGTTGCTTTTTGCCATCCTTGGGCTCACCGCCATGGGCGCCGCTGTGAAATATACCATGGGAAAAAATCCATATGGTTATGCGGGGCTGGGTGATGTATTTGTTTTTCTGTTCTTTGGATGGTTGGGTGTTATTGGTTCTTACTTTTTACATACACATTCATTCGATTCAAAAATACTTCTTCCAGCATCAGCCATTGGATTATTTACAACAGCCGTGTTAAATATCAATAATATGCGGGACCATGAAGCAGATGCGAAATCCGGAAAAAATACGCTGGTTGTTCGTATAGGGATTCGTTGGGCAAAACGCTATCATTTCCTACTCAATTTTTTTGGAGTATTTTTTATAATTTGGTTCTTAATCTCGGATGTAAAGTCCATTTGGATTTTTCTGATCGGTTTTGTTTTATTTATCAAACCAAGCAGGGATATTTTGAAGATCAGCGATTTTAAAAATCTTGATTCGTTTCTTAAAAAACAGGCTATTGCGACATTTTTATTTACAATATTTTTTGTAATTATATCCAATCTTTAGATTAAAAATGCGATGCAAAAAATGAATATGTCAGAAATTATTAATTGGTTATTAGAAGGTGATGTTGCCATACAATACCAAGTTTATCGAGATTTACTGTCAGATGATCGTGGTGATTTAAAAAACAGAATTTCTGAAGAAGGATGGGGTGCACAGTTTTTATCTAAACAAAATTCAGATGGGCATTGGGGAAAAAAGTTTTATCAACCCAAATGGATATCTACTCATTATACACTTTTAGATCTACGCAATCTTTCCATCCACCCAATTAATACAAAGATTTCCAAAACTATAAATATGGTATTGTCTAACGAAAAAGGGAATGATGGGGGAATACTTCCAATTGGAGCTGACCAAATTTGTGATGTGTGTTTGAATGGTATGTTTTTGAATTATGCCTCGTATTTTAAATCTGATTTGGAAAAAATAAAGTCCATTATAGATTTTATTTTATCACAGAAATTAGCGGATGGCGGGTTTAATTGTGAATATAATAGTAGAAAGGGTGCCGTCCATAGTTCATTACACTCAACCATTTCGGTATTAGAGGGCATTACTGAATTTGAAAAAAACAGTTATAATTATCGATTAGAAGAATTATTAGAAGCAAAACAATCTTCAATCGAATTTATTCTTCACCATCAACTTTTTCGTTCACATCGAACGGGTACTACGATAAATAATTCTTTTTTAAAGTTACCTTACCCAAGTCGATGGTATTATGATATTTTAAGGGCATTGGATTATTTTCAATATTCAAACACTGAATATGACGAAAGAATGCAACCCGCACTTGACATATTATTGCAGAAAAGGAATAAAAATAAAACCTGGAATTTGAATGCAAAATACCCCGGTCAGGTTCATTTCGATATGGAGATAGCTGGAAAGCCGAGCAGATGGAATACTTTGAGAGCCTTACGGGTATTAGACCACTTTGGTATAGAAACTTTCTAATATTGTTTTGGTTTATTTGTGAATTTCAATGAAAGCTAATTGGACTAAACGGACGCTCCATTTTAAACAACCTGCTGGCACATCTCGCGGTATAATGAAGACTCGAGATATTTGGTATATTACTTTATACCAAGATGGAATAACGGGAATAGGAGAATGTGCGCCTTTACCCGGATTGAGTCTTGATAATTTTAATCTGATTGAATCCAAATTGATGGAAGTCTGTCGAGAGCCAGAATTATTTATAAATGATTTATATCAATTATTTGAATTCCCATCCATACGATTTGGATTAGAAATGGCCAATTTGGATTTAGTAAATGGTGGTGGGCAAAATTATTTTGGCAATTTTCATTCTATAAATATAAATGGATTAATTTGGATGGGCGATGCAGAATTCATGGTTCGCCAAGTTGAAGAAAAATTGTCAGAAGGATGGAAGTGTATTAAAATAAAAATTGGCGCCATTGATTTTGATAAAGAGTTTGACATCTTAAAATCTATCCGATCTAGATTTGATAAAGATGAATTAGATCTTCGAGTAGATGCCAATGGTGCTTTCACCAAAAATGACGTCCATGAAAAATTAGTGAAATTAGCGCCACTAGATTTGCACTCTATTGAACAGCCCATTCAACAGGGGCAAAGGAAATTATTATCAGATTTATGTAGTTCATCTCCAGTACCCATTGCCTTAGACGAAGAATTAATTGCAGTCATTACCAAAAAAAATCGAATTGAAATATTGGAAAAAGTAAAACCCCAATATTTGGTTTTAAAACCCAGTTTATTGGGTGGATTTTCAGAATCTGTGAAATGGATTCAATTGGCGAAAGAACGAAACATTGGTTGGTGGATTACTTCAGCTTTGGAATCAAATATTGGATTAAATGCGATTGCTCAATGGACATCCAAACTCAAACCCGAAGGCTTTCAGGGGTTAGGCACAGGGCAACTTTTTACCAATAATTTGCCTTCGCCACTGAAAGTGTATCAAGGAGCCCTATCGTCAGATTCGCCCCCAATTTGGACAGATGTCATCCAATTTATTTCAGAATGGTTCAATGGTGAAGATGAAATGACTCTTCAAACATCAGGTTCAACAGGTAAACCAAAATCTATATCTGTGAAAAAAGAATGGATGAAAAATTCCGCTAATCTTACAGCAAAAACTTTTGGATTCAATGAAGGGGATTCTGCATTACTTTGTATGCCCATTAAATATGTAGCGGGGAAAATGATGGTGGTCCGGGCGGTAGAATTGGGATTGGATCTGAATGTGGTGGAACCATCATCTACACCTTTGTATGGATTGGATGACACAATTGATTTTGCTGCTATGGTGCCATTACAATTGGAGAATAGTCTGAATGATTTGGATAAAGTAAAAACCATTATTGTTGGGGGTGGGCAAGTGAGTCCACAATTGGTTGAAAAGCTTCGAAACGTTCAGACAAATATTTATGAGACCTATGGAATGACGGAAACACTAACACATGTAGCTATCAAACCCTTAAATGGCTTAAATAAATCAGATGTATTTAAAGCATTAGATGGAATTTATTTTGGGTTGGATGATCGGGGATGTTTGGTGATTCATGCGCCTATGTTGAACCCTGAACCAGTTGTGACCAACGATATTATTGAACTTATAGATAGTTATTCATTCAAATGGTTAGGGCGATTTGACAATGTGATTAATTCGGGAGGAATCAAGACCATTCCTGAAGTAGTAGAAGCTAAGTTACGTGCAATGATGTCAAATCGGCGATTCTTTATTACTGGATTTCCAGATGAATCTTTGGGGCAAAAAGTGGTGTTAGTGGTAGAAGGGGATGAGATGGAAATTCAACTTAAATCACTGGATAAATATGAACGGCCGAAAGAAGTTCTTTTCATAGATAAGTTTACTGAAACAGCTTCTGGGAAAATTCATCGAAATAGTACATTGGAGTTATTGGTTGAATAAATTAGAATATGCTTTAAACCGAATCAAGAGCTTGTCTCAAGACTGATTTACACAAATCAATATTGACTTTTTCTGATATGGCTTCTTCAAACCACACATCCATAGAAGCTAACCCTTGGGCAATAAACATATCTAAACCGCTCACTGTTTTTGCGCCTAGCTCATTTCCTATCTTCAACCATTTTGTTTCAATGGGATTGTAAATGGTATCTATAAGTATGTGGTTCTTATTTATATTATAATTTGGTGAAGAATCAATATCAGGCCACATTCCCACAGGAGTACAATTTGCAATGATTTCTGGGCTTTTAGTCTTGATAATATTAGGGGAAAAAGATTGAATCCAATCTAATAATTCATCTGCTTTACTTTGAGTCCGATTGTTAACTGAAATAGATGACACTCCTGATTGAATTAAAGAATAAGCAATAGCCCTAGCTGCACCTCCTGCACCTAAAATAAGACATGCTTTCCCATTCAAATCTACATGGTTCAATTGGAGTGCTTTTTTAAATCCGATCCAATCTGTATTATACCCTATATTTCCAAAAATACAATTCACAGCACCAATCATTTTTGCAGCTTCATCTATTTTATCCAAAAAAGGGAGTACAGTTTGTTTGTGAGGAATGGTAACATTAAATCCATCTAATTGATGTGTAGCCATAAACTCAGAAAGGGCATGAGGTTGAACCCGTATTTTTTCAAAAGAAGCCTTTATACCAAGTTGGTAATAAACTTCATTATGAAGGACAGGGCTTAAACTTTGAGAAATGGGATCACCAATAACGGCAAAGTGTTTCATGATTTCAAGCGATCCAGTTGATTGAAAAATTCTGGGTAAGAAATAGAAACACATTCCGGAAAATCTAAAACCACATCTCCATCAGCCACAAGTCCGGCAATGGTAAAAGCCATAGCAATTCGATGGTCGTGAAACGTTTCAATTTTCGCACCTTTTAATTTTGTGGGTCCATTAATAATAAAGCCATCTTTAAGTTCTCTTATATCGGCTCCCATTTTATTTAAGTTTTTACAAATGGCATGTATTCGGTCACACTCTTTCACGCGTAATTCTTCTGCTCCACGAACTTCGGTCACTCCTTGCGCTTGTGTGCCCAAGATGGAAATGATAGGTAATTCATCAATCAAACTCGGTACTTCATCATCATGAATTGTTATTGCATTTAATGATTGATGGGTTACTTTCAAGGTTCCAATAGATTCTCCCGAATCTTCCCATTGGTCCAAACATTCTATTCCCGCTTCCATTTTTTGAAGCGTATCAAAAAACCCAATCCGGGTAGGGTTGCGTAAAACATTCTGCAAAATTATTTCAGAACCAGGTGTAATCGCAGCTGCAGCAGCAAAAAATGAAGCTGTGGATGGGTCACCTGGGACAGTCATATTTAAATTGGATAATGTAGTAGTTAAAGGCGAAATAGTGGATGTTAATCCATTGGAAGTCAGATTTGCTCCTAGTCCTTTCAGCATTTTTTCTGTATGGTCTCGGGAGAGAATTGGTTCTGTTACTGATGTGTCCTTTTCTGCGCCCAGACCTGCTAATAGAACAGCAGACTTAATTTGTGCACTAGCTACGGGAGAATCATACTTAATTCCATTTAACTCACTTCTATATATAGTTATAGGCAACTTCCCATTATTACTTTTATATTTCAAACCCATTTGAGAAAGTGGATCTAGAATTCGATTCATTGGTCTTGACGAAAGAGATTCATCTCCGATAAATGTAGCATTGATTCCTTGTCCAGCGAGTAGTCCTAAAAGTAGACGAGTCGTTGTCCCTGAGTTTCCGCAATCCAATGGTAGGTTTGGATCAGAGAATTTTCTTCCTTTTACAATTACATCATTACCATTATCCCATATTTTAATTCCACATGCTTCGAGGCATTTTCGAGTGGATTGCACATCGGCTCCTGTTGACAGGTTGGAAATCCGTGATTCACCATCCGCCAATGCTGCAAACATGAGCGAACGGTGGGAAATAGATTTATCGCCGGGGAAGGAGATTTCTCCTTTAATGGCCATTTGTTTTTAATTCATCAGCAATGAGGAAAGCCAATTCAATGGCTTGGTTTGCATTAAGCCTGGGATCACAATGAGTATGATATCTGTCTGATAGATCCGATTCCGTAATATCTGCTAAACCGCCAGTACATTCAGTTACATTTTGCCCCGTCATTTCAAGGTGGATACCTCCTGCATGGGTCCCTTCCGCTTGATGTATTTGTATATTCTGCTTTACTTCCTCAAGGATATGATTAAAAGGGCGGGTTTTTATACCGCTGCTGCTTTTGATTGTATTGCCGTGCATGGGGTCACAAGACCAAACGACTGACCGCCCTTCTTGTTGAATTTTTTTAATAAGTTTTGGTAATGAATCTGCAATTTTATCTTTACCAAACCTGGTTATAATTGTAATACGGCCAGCGTCGTTGTTAGGATTTAGAACATCCAAAAGTTTTATAAGTTCATCAGGATTCATTGTAGGTCCACATTTGAATCCAATTGGATTTTTAATCCCTCGACAAAATTCAACATGTGCGCTATCAAGAAACCGTGTTCGATCCCCTATCCAAACAAAATGGGCAGATGTATTATAAATTTCATCTGTGGTGGAATCCGTTCGCGTCATAGCTTCTTCAAATGGAAGCAATAGCGCCTCATGACTGGTAAAGAATTCTACTTTACGTAATTGTGGTGTATTTCCGGAGTCTATTCCAAGCGCCTCCATAAACTGTAAGTTTTCCTGAATCTGATTAGCAAGATGTCCATATCTCTCTCCCTGTGCCCCGCTTTTGACAAAGCCCATATTCCAAGATTGAACATGTTTTAAATCCGCATATCCTCCTTCAGCAAAAGCACGAAGAAGATTTAGTGTGGATGCAGCTTGAGAGTATGCCTTAAGCATTCTTGAAGGATCGGCTAATCTTTTATTTTTATCGAATTCAATATCATTTATAATATCACCTTTATAACTGGGTAATTCTAAACCATTTTGAGATTCGGTATTACTGGACCTGGGTTTTGCAAATTGGCCCGCCATTCTCCCCATTTTTACTATAGGAAGATTTGTACCTGCAGTCAGCACTACAGCCATTTGCAATAATACACGGAATGTATCTCTAATATTATCAGCATGAAATTCAGCGAAACTTTCTGCGCAGTCGCCGCCCTGTAGGACGAAGGCTTGCCCTTCAGACGCAGCTTCTAAACTTCTGGTTAATGAACGAACTTCCCCTGCAAAAACCAACGGGGGAAATCCTCGAAGTGTTTTTTCCACATCTTCGAGCTGTTTAATATCTACATAATTGGGACCGTGTTGTACTGAATAATTACGCCAGGAATCTAATTGCCATTGATTTTTCATACTTATTTGTTTTCTAATTTATCTGCTATTTGGTTAAATGCAGCATCTAAATTTTTAATCATATTTTTTGTGTAAGGATTATAATTTTGTAAATCTAAAAATAATTCCATGGTATCATTGCAAGTTTGATCAACTAGGTCCAGCAAATCTCGGAAACCTTGTGTATCTATTTGCGTTTTTTTAATTCCAAACGACCGCAAAGTTCTACCTAAATAATGTGTAACTCCCTGAGTATGGGATGCAAGTTTGTCATGTGTATCTGGATCAATTTCTATTACTTTTAAATCTTGCCCTGAAAAATAATTTTTCCAAAAGGAATATACATTATTTGTGTCTCTTGTAGAATGCATCATAATGTTCAATCGATTTGATTGTAAAAAAGAATCAGGGCCAAACATGGGATGTGTAGCAATTATTCCAGTTTCTTTTGGAAGAAATTTCTCCATAATTCCTACAGGATATTTTTTTACAGAACAAACATCAAGAATTGTGGTGTGGTTGATTAATTTAGGTGCAATGGAGGCAATAACATCTTTAAAAGATCGAATTGGAACAGCAATAAAAATAGAGGATTCTTTTAACACATCATCTAAACTACAAAAATCAACATCAGGAGAAGAATCTTGAGTTTTAAGATCATAGACTTTTACTGCAAATCCTTTTTGTAAAATATTGGCCAATACTTTTCCAAAACGACCATATCCGATTATTCCAACACTGTTCATTATTTCACCGGTTTTTTCACCCCAAGGAATAAGGTTAAATTATGTTTTAAATCATGGATATCTTCCTGAAGAATTGATAATTCATAAAGGTCTGCACAATTTTTATTCGCTATTACAGCTGCAGTTTGAGGTAATTTCCCTTCAGCCAATCGTCGAGCAGATTCTGCTGTATCATCTTCTTCAATTAAAGGGCGGGTCCAAAAATGTTCACTTAAATAATCTTTGCATTGCCTCAACGCCTGCTGATGTGAATGTATTTCTGTAACATCGCCAACATGTACACCGTGTCTACCCAATAAATTCTGACTAATTGTGATATAAAACATTTCTACAATTTCACAGCGGTGTTTAGCTAATGCTTCAATACTTTCTATTACTACTCCACCTTGAGCATTTTCCATGGCAAAAATACCATAATCCACAGTTTCCTCTTCTACAGAAGACAAAACACTTTCTGATGAAATTAAATATTCAATTGAAAAATCATCCAGTCCGTGATTCTTAGCGAATTCATGGGCAGCCTCTTCTGAAAAACTACCTTTTGCGCCTTGTATACCGATTTTAATCATATTTCCCTTTCATAAATTGTACATAATTTTTCAAAATTATTTAGTTAAGCCAAAAAAAAACCCCAATCTTTGTCGGGGTTTAAGTGTAGTCAGCAATTACAGATTTACCGGGTCTACATTTCCCCTGCATGAGTAAAATATCCGTAAAAGTTGTAAAATTTTTCTATGTTCATGTTAATCATGGCGAGGATATTAAAACATGGTTTGAACAGATACCAAGTGTATTTTTTATTTTTTTGAATTTTTTTTGAGATTTGATAGATTAAAGTCCTTTTAAATTTTTTCCTAATTCAGTTCACTATTTTATTTTCATTGGTTATTTATTAATTACATAAACCAATTAAACTTAAAAACACGCACTTTTTATGTCATTCTTAATCAATTTTGTGTAATCATTTAATAAATTTCTTGTTACTTCACCAATTGCACCGTTTCCGATTATTGCACCGTTAATATGAGAAACAGGAACAATTCCGGATCCACTGTTTGTAATAAATAATTCATCAATTAGATTAAAATCGTTTACGTTTAAATTTCCGAACTCAAAAGGATAAGTAGTGTTTGAAATGATTTTCTGCCTTGTGACACCAGGTAATACATTGTCTTTTCGAGTAATCAGTTTTTCATTTTTAATCCAAAATACATTACTACGACTACCCTCAAAAACATCACTGTTCTCATCAACTAATATGGCTTCAAAACAATTTGATTTCTGTGCTTCATTCCACGCTTTAAGGCAATTACAGTAATCGGTTGTTTTAAGCTCAGGAGTGTTTCTTTTGGTTAAAGTGGTTAAAACGTGAACACCATTGAAAATTGTAGAATCGATTATTAATTTTGATGTATAAATAATGAAATGATTTTTCGCAACAATTATCCGTGTTCGCTGGTTCGGATTAGGGAAATCCGAAATAATAGAATTTAGTCTTGAGATAATTTCATTTATTGAATAGGGTATATTTATTCCCATTATTTTAGTAGAACGTAAGAGTCTGTCCAAGTGTTCTTTTAAAAATACCGGTTTATGATTTAATGTCCTTAACGTTTCATATACACCCCTTCCATACGCAAATTCACTGCCACCGATTAATAAATTATCATTCTTGATATATTCAAATTGACCGTTGATGAATGCTTTAATCATGGTTGGAAAGATGATGCTTTTGCTATTGTTTCATTATACTCATCATCCACATTTGAATCAATGGTAATTCCACCGCCAACCCCCAGGGTCAATTTCTTTCCTTCCTGGACAATAGTTCGAATTGCGATATTAAAATTGAGAGTACCATCAGGCAGGATATATCCTATAGTGCCGGTATAAACACTACGGGGATGGTCTTCAAGTTTGTATATTGTTTCACATACACGTTTTTTAGGGCAGCCGGTAATAGATCCGCCCGGCAACATGGATAAAAGAGCTTCAATGGGATGAATTTCTTTTTTGATTTTTCCTTTAATTAGCCCATATGTATGATACATTTTTTCCAGTTTTTGAACTGATTTTGATTCTATGACTTCCACTGTACCAAATTCACATACTTTTCCCAAATCATTTCGCAGTAAATCAATAATCATATATAATTCTGCCTGGTCTTTTTGACTCCTCAGTAATTGATTAAGAAGCGATTTATCTAATTCCGAGTCAAGACTCCGTGCCACCGTACCTTTGATTGGTTTAGTCGAAATCACTCCATCTTGAATGAATATGAATTGTTCAGGAGAAAGGCTGTGGATAATCCACGAATCGTCTTCCATAAACGCAGAATAATCCACCTGGTTTTTTGCTCGTAATGACTGAAAAAGTAATCTAGGGGAGTGTTCAGTTGAAGAAACCATTGGGTATGTATAATTCATTTGATAGAATTCACCGCATCGGATATAATCTATGATTCGATAAAAGTCTAATTTGTACTTTTCTTTTGTAATAGCTGGAGTAAAAGAGCGCCATTCAGCCAACCCAACCCGCTCATATTCATCTATTCTCTCACAAGATTCATATGTACGAAAATGAACTGCAGGCAGGTGGTTGTTCAGTGGATGAATGGGAGCATTAAGTCTTTTTGCACCATATTCATATGTAATAAAACCAGCAATGAATTTCCCTGAATATTTTTTGACAAAATGAACTAGTTTTTCATGCGGATCATCCAAAGAGAGCGAAATAGAATCAATTGGATTCCAAGCTGCCAGATTTCCCCAGCCTGAGGTTGGATTGCCAACGAATACTACTGGTTTACTTTTTTCAGGTATCTGGCTAAACATTGAGAAAGTTTTCGAGAATTTTTGATCCCACAGGTGTTAAAAATGATTCGGGATGAAATTGAACTCCGAAAACTGTTTTTTCTTTGTGGACAATAGCCATGATTTCCCCATCGTTTGTCCAAGCCGATTTATAGAATTGATCAGGTACAGTATTAATAGACAATGAATGATATCTTGCTCCTTGGAAAGGAGAAGGAATATTTTGGAATATATCTGTTTGAGAATGATGAATCAGCGATGTTTTACCGTGAAGAATTCGTTTAGCTTGTTGTACTTCAGCACCGTAAACAGTTCCAATGCATTGATGTCCTAAACAAACACCCAGAATTGGAATGTCCTCATTGAATTGTTGAATTACAACCTTAGAAAGTCCAGTATTCTCTGGTCTTCCAGGTCCGGGTGAAATAACAATGTGGGAAGGGTTCCAATCCGAAATATCATCGATTTTAAATTGATTATTTAATACAACTTTAATATCGGGGTTTAAGAATCCGATACATTGCACCAAATTATACGTAAATGAATCATAGTTATCGATGATTAAAATCACGATAAACACCTATAAAAACCATTTGAAAAATATAATAAGAAATCACGGTATAAATTGATGTCAAAAATATTTGAAATAAATTATGATACTTTTTTTTGTAAATTTTTTGAAATTTGATAAACCTGGCTAAATATAGCCGTGATGTCATCTTTATTTAGTTTGCCTTTTAAATTTTTTGAAAGACGATTGAGAATCTCCTGCTCCCTGTTTGGGTCGCCGATTTCAAGTCCATTAGCTGTTTTAATTGCACCAATTTCTTTTGATACAGAAAACCGTTTGATCAGTAGGTCCAATATTTGATCATCGTAATCATCAATTTTTTGACGGAGCATCTTTATTTTTTCTTTAGGATGCATAACGGAATTTACAACCAGTAATTATTTATGCTTGATCTAACGCCTGTTCCAAATCAGCTATTATATCATTTGGATTTTCTATACCGACTGAAATCCTGACCAGTCCATCTGTCAGACCACGAGCTTCCCGTTCTTCTTTGGGGACATCAACATGGGTCATGGTGGCTGGATGGGTAATCATGGTTTCCACCGAACCAAGGCTTTCCGCCAGTTTTGCTAATTGAACAGAATTCATGACCGTTTTTCCCGCTGGGATTCCACCGGTTAATTCAAACGAAATCATACCGCTGAAACCGGACATTTGTTTTTTCGCAACTGAATGCATTGGATGGGAAGGTAAGCCTGGGAATGTAACAGTAGAAACCTTTGGATGCTCTTCCAAATATTCAGCTAGGGCCTGAGCATTTGACGCATGTTTTTTCATGCGTAAATCCAGAGTTTTTACTCCCAAGATTGTAAGCCAACAATCAAATGGACTTGGGACAGCACCAATTGTTTTTTGAACAAATTTTAGTTTGTCAAACAAATCTTCACGATTTGTTATAACCACGCCGCCTATGAGCTGATTATGTCCGCTTAAATACTTGGTTGTGCTGTGCATGACCAAATCAGCACCAAATTCCAATGGACGTAAAAATACAGGAGTTGCAAATGTTGAATCCACTCCAAACAGGATACCGTGTTTCTTGGCAATCTTGTCTACAGATTCAAGATCGGTAATCTTTAGCAGTGGATTTGTGGGTGTTTCCACCCATATAAGTTTGGTGTTGGGTTGAATTGCATTTTCAATATTGGCTGTATCGGATGAATCCACGTAAGTGAAATGCAGGTCATAATTAACCAAAATTTGGTTAAAGTGCCTGGACACGCCACCATAAACATCATCAGAACAAACTACATGATCACCTGCTTTAAGCAGCTTAAGACAGCTATCCACTGATGCCATACCACTAGAGAAAGCAACTCCATATTTTCCGCCGTCTATGGCTGCCAGTTGATTCTCCATTACCTGGCGGGTGGGATTTGCAGAACGTGTATAATCAAAGCCCTTATCTTTGCCCACTTCTTCTAAAACATAAGTGGCTGTTTGGTATATTGGTGGTATGATGGCACCAGTTGTAGGATCGGGCGTCATTGCTGCCTGAACAACTTTTGTATCGAATTTCATTGTGACTCCTTATAATCTTATAAAATTAAGTTGTTAATAAAAATTCCTTCAAATCTGAATATCGATTAGACATATAATGTGAGACTTTTTCCTTTATCATGGCGGATTGCAATTGTTCCGTTAGTGTAATCTTTTCATCAACAAGAGGTTCAAGTACATCGTGAAATTTCCCCGGATGAGCTGTAGAAAGAACAATTCCCTTTGTTGTTGAATGAGTTTTATATCGATATTTTTCTAATCCAAGTATCCCTACAGCGGTATGTGGATCAACCAAATAATTGTATTCATCATTTATATATCTTATAGCTATTTTAGTTTCTTCATCGTTAAAACTCCAACTGGAAATATCAACTTTAATCTGATCTATGTTATCGTGAAAAAGGTTTTGAATTCGCTCGAGATTACTGGGGACACCCACATCCATGGCATTTGATAATGTTTGAACTGCTTCTTGATTGTTCACATTACCGCTATTTAAATATTTTGGAAAGACATCATTAACATTAGTTGAAGCAATAAATTTTTCTACGGGAATACCCATTCGATTGGCCAATAATCCGCCAGTTAAATTGCCAAAATTCCCGCTGGGAACGCTGAAAACGACTGCTTCATTCTTTCCACATTGATTCCAGGCCCATGCGAAATAAACCGATTGAGGCAGCAGTCGTGCAACATTTATTGAGTTGGCAGAACTCAAGGGACGACGATTACGTAAATCAATATCATTAAACGCATCTTTAACCATACGCTGACAATCATCAAATGTACCATCAATTTCCAAGGCAGTTATGTTGCCACCTAAAGTAGTAAGCTGTTTTTCCTGGATAGGACTCACTCGTTTTGACGGGTAAAGAATGTTCACATTGATTCCATCTATACCAAAAAAACCATTAGCTACTGCACTACCTGTATCACCTGAAGTTGCCACAAGAATCGTCAATTCTTGATTTTCATTTTCAAGAAAATGTGACATAGTTCGAGCCATAAAACGAGCTGCGAAATCTTTGAATGCTAAAGTGGGTCCGTGAAATAACTCCAGCACAGAATCGCTTTCATTTAAATCTATAATAGGTATTGGGAAATCAAAGGCAGATACACAAATGTCAGTTAATTGTGCATGTGATAAATTATCTTCCACAAATGGATGAATCATACCGATAGCCAATTCTGGATATGTAAGATTGGAATTAAAATAATCAGAGCTTAAAACTGGAATGGATTCAGGCATATATAGACCGCCATCTGGAGCTAAACCTTGGAATAAAGCATCCTTGAAACCAACAGTTGAGGATGGATCTTTTGTACTGTAAAAGTGCAAAAGTTAACCCAGTATTTCAGGAGGTTGAGTATGGATCGGCGAACAGTAGGATTGGCTTGCTAATCCTGAATTCTTAAATGTATTCACCATAGCTAAACCAATTTTTTCTGCTTTTTCCAATGAATCGGATAAAGCAAAAACAGCCGGACCTGAACCTGCAATCCCGCAACCAATAGCTTCTGCATCCAAAGCAGCATTGCGCACAGCTTTATAACCTGGGATTAGTTTTGCACGATGAGGTTCTGCAAAGTGATCGACCATTGAACGACCCAATAAATCAAAATCTTCATTATGTAGCGCCAAGGAAAATCCAGCAAGATTCCCTGCTTGTGCTATTGCGGTTTTAAGAGGAACATTTTTTGGGAGTATATTGCGTGCATCTCGAGTATTTACTACAAGATCAGGTAATACTATTGTACTGAATAATGAATCTGGAACAGGTAATTCTAAAATATCCAATGGATTATAACTCCGAATTAATATAATTCCACCCAATAGCGCAGGTGCTACATTATCTGCATGTTCGACTCCAGCAGATGCTGATTCCCCCGCCATTCCGTGAACAAGTAATTCATTTAGCGTAAGAGGATTATTTAATAATTCGTTAACACCTACAATTGCCGCCGCCGCACTTGCTGCGCTGGAACCCACCCCACTTCCTGGTGGAATTCCTTTTTCAATATGTAGGTGAAACCCTTGATCGCTTGTTAATGCTTCAAGTAGAGAAACAATAGCTTGCCCGCCAGTGTTATTTTTTGGATCGCAGGAAATGGAATCAGATCCAAATCCAGACATAGTTATATCTATTCCGGGCGTATTTTTCTTGGTTAATGTAATTAAATCTCCTGGTACAGAAATAGCATACCCAATGCAATCAAAGCCGCAAGATACATTTGCAACAGAAGCATTGCCTTTGATTCGAATAGATTTGTTCATGAAATTAATCCTTTTTCTGTCAATAATTCTGCGACTAAAACAGCACCACCGGATGCACCACGAACTGTATTATGCGACAAACCAATAAACCGAATATCAAAAAATTTATCTTCTTCGATCCTTCCGATCGTCACCGCCATACCTCCACCAGCATCCCGATCTAATTTGGGTTGTGGACGATCTATTTCATCCAATACAATTATAGGATTTTCCGGTGCTGATGGCAATTGTAATAATTGGGGTTCTGCTGTAAAGGAAGCTAAAATGGATTTGAATTCTTCAATTGTAGGGATTGTATCAGAAAATCCAATATGAACAACTGCTGTGTGTCCATCAATAACCGAGACGCGTGTACATACTGCATTTACATTTAATTCTGTGGATTGTTCAATACCTTTTTCCGTGACTTGGCCAAATATTTTTAAAGGTTCTTTTTCTGTTTTTTCTTCTTCCCCGCCAATATAGGGGACCACATTTTGTTTTAAGTCAGGATTGGCCATTGCCTTATAGCCCGCACCTGATAATGCTTGTAACGTGGTTACTTGGGCTCGATCCACAGGAAAACCAGCTTGTTTTAAGGCTTCTAAAACAACAATATAAGATTGGATTGAACAATTTGGTTTTACAGCTACAAACCCTGTACGGGGTAAATTGCGCTTTTTCTGTTGAATTGGGATTACATCGGCATGATTTGCATTTATTTCTGGAATAATCATGGGAACATCACTGGTTTGTCGATTTGCAGAACTTGTTGAAATAACAGCATATCCTGCTTTTGCATAACCAAATTCAAAGTCTCGAGTATCTTGCTTTTTCTGCAAGTCTAACGCGGAAAATACACATGATACATCTTCTGGTATCGAATCAAAATCATGCACACCTCGAACAATTAAACCTGAAATTGAAGTAGGGATTGGAGTTTCCATATACCATTTTTCACCCACGACTTCCCCATATGTTTTCCCAGCTGATCGTTCGGATGCCGCTACATCTACCACTTGGAACCAAGGGTGATTTTCGAGTATTCTCAAACAATTTTGACCAACCATTCCGGTGGCCCCCAAAACACTTACTTTAATGTTTTTTTCTACTGACATTTTAAAATATCTCCTAATACACCGGAAGCTGTGACTTCCGCTCCAGCTCCATGCCCTTTAATTATCATGGGTGTATCTTTATATCTCTTGGTTGTAAATACGATAAAATTTTCTCGTCCATTTTGCTGATAGAATGGATTTTCACTTTCAACCGCTTTTAAGGCTACCTTTGCATTTTGACCATCCCAAGTGGCAATATAACGTAGTACTTTATTTTCATTATTAGCTTTTGTGTATGTATTGAGAAATTGGTCATCATATTGAGATAATTGATCTAAAAATTCATCAATAGATAATGCTGGGTCCATCTTTTCTGGGATTAAACTTTGAATGGTGACATTATCAATTTCCAATTGTGCTCCCGTTTCTCTAGCTAAAATGAGAATTTTTCTTCCTACATCTAATCCATTCAAATCATCTCTTGGGTCTGGTTCGGTATATCCGCTTTTCCGAGCATTTTTGACTAATTCACTAAATGGGATTGAACCATCAAATTGGCTGAATAAATAGCTCAATGTTCCTGACATAATGCCTTCAATTTTTTCAACTTCATCACCTGTGTTCAATAATGATTGAAGTGTATCCACGATGGGAAGACCTGCCCCGACATTTGTTTCATATTTAAAAAGCGCTCCACTCTTTTTTGTATTACTTCTGATGAAATCATAAAATTTTTGATTCATGCTATTGGCCAATTTACTGGCGGAAACGACTGAAATACCTTTTTGGAGTATATCTGCTGTTTTTTCAGCAATAGTCGACGATGATGTCACATCCACAAATATAGCGTTTCGAGATTTGGTGGCGTTTGAAATAAACGTATCTATATCAGCTACTTCTCCTTGCGCCAATTTTTCTTCATAATTGACCGCTTCAATACCATCTTGATTAATAATCATTTTGCGACTGTTCATGATTCCACAAATATTAATGGATGACTGATCTTGGATTAATCTAATTAAACTAGACCCGACCAATCCAACGCCAGCGATAAAAACATTTGTTTTCCCATTATCCGAGAATATGAAATCATGGAGAGAGCGAATAGCTGATTTCACTTCTTCATTTTTAATAATAAATGAAATATTTCTTTCCGACGATCCTTGAGCAATGGCAATTATATTGACATTCTGTTCACCCAAAATACTGAAAAGTTTTCCGGAAATTCCCGGTGTATGGCGCATACCTTCACCCACTACCGCTATGAGAGATAAATTATCTTCAATTTTTATAGCATCGATAAATCGTTTTCTTAGTTCAAAAGAAAACTCATCATTTAAAAGCTTTTTAGCTAGCTCTACTTCTTCAGGTTTAATAGCAAAACATATAGAATGTTCACTAAAGACTTGAGAAACCAGAATAATATTAATTTTCTTTTGGGCTAATGCTTCAAATACACGACCAATTACACCATACCGACCCACCATACCTGCACCTTGGAATCGAATGAGTGACACATTGTATAATGATGATATTCCAACAGCAAAATGGTGGCCTAATTCCCGATTTTGTGTGATGACCGTACCGGAATTTGCCGGTTCGAAAGTATTCTTAATCCGAATGGGAATTGATTTATATAATGCAGGTATCATCGTTGGTGGAAATACTACTTTTGCTCCTGCATGAGCTAATTCCATTGCTTCTTCGTAAGTAATATGCGATATAGTATGTGCTTTGTGTACAACAGATGGATCTGCAGATAAAATACCATTCACATCTGTCCAAATCTCAATTTCATCCACATTTAAGGCTGCCCCGAAGATAGAAGCCGTGTAATCAGAACCACTTCGTCCCAAAGTGGTTGTTTCGCCATTTTCTGTTGCACCCAAAAAACCTGTAATAATTTGAAGTTTATTTCTATTCTTATAGTAAGATCGAATTCTGTCAAAAGATTGTTGATAATGGACATATGCATTGCCAAAATGCTCATCAGTTAAAACAACTTGCCGAGCATCTAATGATTCTGATGAGGTACCTTCATTGGTCAAATAATGTGCTAAAATTGCGCTGGAGATGAGTTCGCCATTTGAGAGTATTTTGTCTTTGGTTTTAGCTGTCAGGTTTTTTTTGATAGTTTTTGAAGTTAAATCGGATTTTAATTTTTGAAAAATATTTTCAATTCTAAATTGAATGTCTTTGTTGTTTTCCGGAAAAAGTTCATCAATAATTTTGAAATGGTGCTGTTCTAATCTCTGAAAAAGACTTTCAATTTCATTACCATTGGCAGCAGATTTTGCAATAGAAATTAATTGATCGGTAACACCCCCAAATGCCGAAACAACAATAGATATATCATAATTGGCATAACTTTTTTGAATGATTTTTACTACATGCTTTATACGGGCAGGATCGGAAATGGATGAACCGCCAAATTTTAATATTTTTTTTTGTTTCGTCATTGAACTTATTATTTAGGATAGATTTTTGTTAACCTTATGGCACTTACTCTAGAATTTAAATGCTTTGAATCTTATTTTAAGAACTGTAAATATTCAAAAAAATATTTTTCATTAATTTCGTTTGATAGAAATTATCCTGTGCTGAATTATCAATAGCATAGTTAACTATCAAAAAGCTTACACAGTGATTTTAAGCCAAGTCAACATATAATTTTAATATTTAAATATTTTTTAAACATGATTAACTAAATTATAACTTAACTTTTAATAAATCAGATAAACACCAAATACTAAGAATGAATAAAAATTGGATTAAAGAGAAATGAAAAAAATTACCATAATTGGCGCAGGAAATTTGGGGCAGGCTCTTGCTATAGGCCTGACAAAATCAGGGCAATATAACCCATCAGATATTTCACTGACTAAACGAAATATTGAAGAATTATCACATTTTGTAGACTCCGGTTACAAAATTACCACTGATAATTCTTTAGCAATAGAAGAAGCAAATATGATTATTGTATCGGTTGGCCCCCAAGATGCAGAAAAACTTTTTCATTCAATTAAGGGTGCCTTGAATCCAAATAAACATGTAATAGTATCAACTATTACAGGCATTAACATTAATTTTGTTGAAAACATTGTTGGAGATGAAATTCCAATTATAAGGATCATGCCCAATACAGCTGTTGCTATTTGCGAATCTATGACTTGTCTTGCTGCCGATGATGATTATTCAGATTCATTGAATGTTGTAAAAAAGATATTTGACCAATTGGGGCAAACATTGGTTGTAAAAGAAAGTTTGATTGCACCCGCTACTGCTCTATGCGGTTCAGGATTAGCTTTCTTTTTACGTGCTATTCGGGCTGCTTCTCAAGGAGGGACCGAAATTGGTTTTCATGCAGAAGAGGCTATTTTACTGGCATCTCAAACGGCTAGGGGTGCAGCATCCCTGACTATAGAATCGAAGTTGCACCCGGAATCGGAAATCGATAAAGTCACTACACCAAAAGGGATTACGATATCCGGTTTAAATGAAATGGAACATCAAGGGTTTAGTTCAGCCATGATCAGGGCTATTGTCAGGTCAGCGAATAAAATTAATGATATTATAAAAGGAAATTAAAAACAAAAAATAAATGGGATTTGATTTCATTTGTTTTTATTCATAACATTAGTCATGGATTTAAAAAACATTTTCTGGTGGAAACCTCTTTATAAGATGATTCAGTTGAACATTTGTTATAACAATAACAATAATAATTTAAGTGGGGGCGAAGCTTTGTAATCACTTGGTAAAGCTTTAATTATAAACCCCCAAGAAATTTATTCTTGGGGGTTTTTTTTTGAATAAAATGAAAGGAAAAAGTAAAAATGTGCGGAATATTTTTGTATAAAGGCAGCAAACATAGTTGGGAATCATTGGCCAAGGATATAAATTTAATTAATTATCGCGGACCTGAAAACACTCATCACGAAATGATTGGAAACAATGTTTTATTTGCATTCCACCGGTTGGCGATTATGGGTACGACGGAATTGGGTGACCAACCCATGAAGCACCCGAAAGAGAATTCCCTGACTTTAATTTGCAATGGTGAAATTTATAATTACAAGAAGCTCGCTGAAAAATACGATTTCCATTTAGAATCAGGATCGGATTGTGAAATTATTTTATTCATGTTTGAAGAATTCGGGATTGAAAAAACAGTTAAAGAATTAGATGGAGTATTTATGTTTGTCATTCATGATTCTAAAACAGGTAAACTGTTTGCAGGGCGGGATCCCATGGGTGTCCGTCCTGGATTTATCGGAGAGAATGAAAATGAAATTATGATTGCTTCAGAAGCTAAACCTCTTATAAACCATTGTAGCGAAATAAAGCCATTCGCACCGGGAACGTGGTGGTGTTCAGATACTCCAAATAGGTTCATTCCTTATTTCCATTATAATGGAGAACATATCAAAGAAAACACGGAAAATAAAATATGTAATCAAATTAGGATTTTACTGATAGAAGCTGTAAAAAAACGTCTCATGGCAGAAAGGGAAATTGGTTGTTTGCTATCCGGGGGATTGGATTCCAGCTTAATCTCAAGCTTGGTAGCAAAATATTATAATGGTCCAAAACTTAACACATTTTCAATAGGCCTCTCCGGCAGTGTGGATCTTGATTATGCTCAACATGTTGCCGATTATTTAGGTACAAATCATCACCAGATTGAAGTTTCAGAGCAGGAATTTTTATCTGCAATTGAAAAAGTGATTTACAATATTGAATCCTATGATACTACAACGGTAAGGGCGAGTGTAGGTAATTACCTTGTTTCCAAATTCATAACTGAAAATTCAAACTGTAAAGTGATTTTCAATGGAGACGGCGCCGATGAAGTGTGCTGTGGGTATGTTTATTTACGAAACGCCCCAACTCCAGTTGAACTCCAAAAAGAGAGCGAAAGGCTGGTTAAGGAAATTCATTATTTTGACGTCCTTCGTTCTGATCGAAGCATCAGTTCCAATGGGTTGGAAGCACGGACACCTTTTTTGGATAAGGTTTTTGTAAAATATTACCTTTCAATTCCGGCTGAATTGAAAAGATTAGATGGTACACGTCGTTTGGAAAAACATTTGTTAAGAAAAGCTTTTGAAAATCAAAAACTTTTACCGGAGGATGTATTGTGGCGGAGGAAGTGCGCTTTTTCAGATGGGGTAAGTTCAATAAAAAAATCGTGGCACCACATTATTCAATCATTTGTCGACCAAAAGATAAGTGATGAAGAATTCCAGCAGGAGAGTGTAAGGATCACTCATTGTACTCCTGTTTTAAAAGAGAGTTATTATTATCGAAAAGTGTTTGAGTCTTACTTCGGTAAAAATGAAAAATTAATTCCACATTTTTGGATGCCTAAATGGACCGATGTTTTAGACCCATCTGCGCGGGAATTAGAAGATTATCAGGAATAAAATAAACCATAAAAACTTTTTTTCTAAACAAGAAAAAAGTGTTGTATTAGGTATAAATCATCACGTAACCTTATCTTTAGGTTTTTTACCAATTGAGAACTTAGATAACTAGAATGATTATGGATAATACATTACCAGTAAAACAAATTAGCAGCAGTCGCAATTTTGCGCTCGATTTCGGTATTGATATTGATTCTCTGCAAATTAATTCTTTATTAATTAATTTGCTTATTCTAGTGATTATTGGACTCGCCGTCCTAGTTGCCTGACTGAATATATTAAAATACGGAAGGCGAAAAAGACGGCGGAGACACACTCACACCTCATATCTTTATTCCTTTCTAAATTAAGTATCCAGTCTGATCTTGTATGTGCGCGTACAATTGAAATAAAAAAAATGGAAAATGAATGCGATCAGATACTATAAAAAAAGGATTTGAACACGCTCCGCACCGCAGTCTGTTGCGGGCTACGGGCGTCATCCAGAAAGAGTCCGATTTCGAACGGCCTTTCATTGGGGTAGCTAATTCATATATCGATTTGATACCCGGTCATGTCCATTTGCAAGAATTCGGAAAGGTTGCCAAACAAGCCATCCGGGAAGCAGGGGGCATTCCTTTTGAATTCAATACCATAGGTGTGGATGATGGCATTGCCATGGGACATATCGGCATGCGTTATTCTTTAGCCAGCCGTGAACTTATAGCTGATAGTGTGGAAACGGTGGTTGAAGCACATCGACTGGATGGACTCATGTGTATTACCAATTGTGATAAAATTGTTCCAGGAATGCTCATGGCAGCTGTTCGTATAAATATTCCAACCGTTTTTGTTTCCGGCGGACCCATGAAAGCGGGCCAGATAAATGGACAAAAAGTGGATTTGATATCTGTATTTGAAGGCGTAGGCCAGGTAAAATCAGGAACCATAACAGAAGAGTATCTCACCAAACTGGAGAAAGAAGGCTGTCCTACCTGCGGCTCCTGTTCCGGTATGTTTACCGCAAATTCCATGAATTGCCTCATGGAAGCATTGGGCATTGCTTTGCCTGGGAATGGCTCTATTCTGGCGGTGGATAAAGGACGTCTGGAATTAGTCAAAAAAGCGGGCAATCGAATTGTTGACTTAATTCAACAGGATTTAAAACCACGAGATATCATTACCAAAGAATCTATTCGAAACGCATTTGCTTTAGATATGGCTATGGGCGGGAGTACAAATACTGTGCTTCATACATTAGCAATTGCCAAGGAAGCTGATATTGATTTTGATTTAACAGAATTAAATGAAATTTCAAAAAAGACACCTTATATTTGCAAAGTAAGTCCCGCAACACCCAATGTTCATATGGAAGATGTAGATCGCGCCGGAGGTATTTCTGCAATTTTAAATGAGTTGTCAAAAAAAGAAGATGTATTGCAATTAGATCTCCCAACGATTACGGGTCAAAGTTTGGGCGAAAATATTTCGGATTCATTTTCCAAGGATGAGTCTGTTATTCAAACGATTGATTCTCCTTATTCACAAGAAGGTGGGTTATCAATTTTATTTGGAAATTTGGCACCGAAAGGTTCGATTGTAAAAACGGGTGCCGTTGATGATAAAATGCTGGTTCATTCTGGTCCTGCACGCATTTATGAATCCCAGGAAGAAGCTATCTCTGGAATTTTAAACCATGAAGTGCAATCCGGAGATGTGGTAGTAATTCGCTACGAAGGGCCCAAAGGCGGACCCGGTATGCCCGAAATGCTGTCACCCACTAGCGCTATTATGGGTATGGGCTTGGGCGATAAAGTAGCCCTGATCACTGATGGTAGATTTTCTGGTGGTACACGGGGTGCTTGCATAGGTCACATTTCCCCGGAAGCAGCTGTGCGAGGACCAATTGCTGCTTTGCTGGAGGGAGATATTATTCATGTAAACATCCCTGAAAAAAGTTTGAATGTTGAATTAACTGAAGAAGAAATTCAGAAGAGAATTAAACAACTCCCGAAATTTGAATTAAAAATTAAACATGGATATTTAGGCAGATATGCAAAAATGGTTACATCAGCTAATACAGGAGCTGTTTTAAAATATTAATAGGAAGAATATTATGAGTAATAAGAAACAACGATTTACCGGCGCAGAAATCATTTGGGAGTGTCTTATCAGAGAAGGTGTGGAAGTAGTCTTTGGATATCCTGGCGGTACGATTTTACCCACGTATGATGCGTTGAATAAATATAGAAATAAAGTGCACCATGTTTTATCCCGCCATGAGCAAGGGGCTACTCATATGGCTGACGGATATGCTCGTGTCAGCGGAAAAGTGGGAGTTGCTATGGGGACTTCCGGTCCAGGTGCTACTAATATGATAACAGGCATGGCGACTGCCATGATGGATTCTTCACCAATTGTATGTATTACCGGACAGGTTTCCAGTAGTGTAATCGGCAGTGATGCATTCCAAGAAATAGATATTACAGGTGCTGCTATACCTGTAACAAAACATAGTTATTTAGTCATGGACATTGGTGAATTAGCATCCACAATAAGAGAAGCATTTTATGTGGCACATACTGGAAGGCCAGGTCCAGTGTTGATTGATATACCAAAAGATATTCAAAATGATTCAATAGAATTTATTTATCCTGAAGATGAATTAATCCTCCCCGGATACCACCCACCGGAAGATGTGTCGGAAGATTATATTACCAAATTTTCAACCATGGTTAACCAAGCAGAAAAACCGGTGATTTTGGCCGGGCACGGTGTCCTTTTATCTAATGCATGCAGCGAAGTAATGGAGCTTGCTGAAAAATCATCCATTCCCATAACTACAACATTACTAGGCATCGGAGGTGTTCCAGATAGTCACCCCCTTGTTTTGGGAATGATGGGTATGCATGGTGAATCCTGGGCAAATCATGCTATTCAAGAGGCGGATCTTTTGATTGCATGCGGAATGCGTTTTGACGATCGTGTTACAGGTAATTTGAAAACCTATTCCCCAAATTCTAAAAAAATTCATATTGAAATTGACCCTTCTGAAATCAATAAAAATGTTAAGGTTGATTTAGCTATACATGCTGATCTTGGTACTGTGTTGAGGCATGTAAATCCCCAAATAATAAAATTGAATAGGAAGAAGTGGCTAGATATTATTTCTGGCTGGCATCACGATTCAAAACGAAGGGATATTTTAAATATTAAGTCTGACAAATTACTGGGTGCCCAAGTCATTCGCAAGATTTGGGAAGGAACCAAGGGGAATGCCTTAATTATATCTGATGTGGGTCAGCATCAAATGCTGGAAGCTCAGTATTATAAACATGAAGAGCCTCGAACATTACTCACTTCCGGTGGTCTGGGGACTATGGGATTTAGTTTACCGGCAGCTATTGGAGCAAGTTTCCACGAGAAAGACAAGGAAATTTGGGTGATTGTTGGCGATGGAAGTATCCAAATGACCATGATGGAATTGGGAACTGCTATGCAGGAAAATACCAATATTAATATTGCAATTATTAATAATGGTTACCTCGGTATGGTTCGACAATGGCAGCAAATGTTTTATGATTCCCGATATGCTGAAACGCCAATTTCCAGTCCGGATTTTGTAAAATTAGCTGAAGCGTATGGAATGAATGGATATCGTGTTGATTCCATAGAAGATATCCTACCAACTATGGAAAAAGTACAGAAAAATTCTGGACCATCACTTGTAGAATTTAAAGTAGAAGAACATGAAATAGTATATCCCATGGTACCCGCTGGAGCAGATCTTCATGAAATGATTCAAAGACCATGGAATGAGGTTAATAATAATGGTCAAATACAAGAAAAGGAAAAAGTTAAATGAAACAAACTCTTATTACACTTGTGGAAGATAAACCTGGAGTCTTGAATCGCATATCCAGTTTATTTCGGCGGAGAAACTTTAATATTGAAAGTCTTGTTGTAGGTCATAGTGAAACATCAGGTGTGAGTCGTATGACAATTGTTGCAAACGAACCTGAAGCAAGCAAGAGAGGGAATATTTATTTCAATCTCTTAAAACTAGTCAATGTAATTGCTGTAAAAGATGTATCAAAACTTCCGTGTATTTCTAGAGAATTTATATTAATTAAAATCAATATAAGCCCGGATAAACTTAATGAAGTAAATAATATTGTAAAACAATATGGTGCAAGAATTGTTGATATGGGAACTGAAACATTAATCGTTGAAGCAACAGACGAAGAATCAGTTATTAACAATTTAATATCAGTTTTACAACCATATGAAATCACCGAGATTGTTCGTACAGGAAAAATTGCCATGCGAAAAGGAAAGACACATAATGTTTCTTCAAATAATATAAACTCAAAACCAGATGATTTATCATGGACACCGGATCATATAACTGCTTATCAAATTTAATGAGTCATAAAAGAGGATAGAGAATAATGAAACAAACAATTATAGTATTAGTACAGAATGAGCCGGGTGTATTAAACCGAATTTCCCGACATTTTTATAGATTAAACTATAATATTGATAGCATTACTGCCGGAAGAAGTGAAGCTATGGGCATAACAAGAATTACAATTGTTTGTAATCATTCAGATCAATATAACCAGTCTCTAATAAAATCTCAACTTGAGGAATTGAATACAGTTTTGAAAGTTCAGGATATAACACGTGTCCCGAGTGTTGTTAGAGAATATGCTTTAATAAAAGTCCAGATCCAGAAAGATGAGGCAAAAGAATTGAATAAAATAATAAAAAAAAGTAATGCTAAAATAATTGATGGTGGAAAGTTAGTTAGTATTATTGAAACAACAGGTGAAATGGAAGAAATAGAATCACTAATAAATGCACTTAAGCAATTCAAGATCCTTGAAATTATGCGTTCCGGAAATATGGCTATGGTGAAAGTTAATCAAGATGAACATCGGATAGAAATAGAAGAAATAGATAAGAAAAAGGGTTGGGCTACACAGCAATTGAGTGATGCTCTCTCATAATAAAATGAAATTCACGGAGTAAAAATGAAAGAATTAAATATTAACGGATATACTGAAACGATAATTGAACGGTCAGATTATCCACAAGAAAAATGTAAAGCAATATTAGATAATGAAGTGACTGCAATATTGGGCTATGGTCCCCAAGGTTTCGGTCAAGGTATGAACATGAGAGATAAAGGCTTCAATGTAATTCTTGGATTGCGTCGTGGGCCCAGTTGGGAAAAAGCATTGAATGATGGTTGGGTTGAAGGCGAAAATCTTTTCGAGATTGCTGAAGCTGTTCGAAGGGGAACTATCATTCAATTTCTACTTTCAGATGCTGGACAAATCCAAGCTTGGCCTACAGTGAAAGAAAACTTGAATGAAGGCGATGCACTTTATTTTTCACATGGTTTCGGGATTGTATTTCATGAAGATACGGGAATAATTCCACCAGAAAATGTTGATGTAATTCTTGTTGCGCCAAAAGGAAGTGGACTTACGGTTCGTACACATTTTAATGCTGGACGTGGAATTAACTCTTCATTTGCTATTCACCAGGATTTTACTGGAAGGGCAAAAGAACGATGTGTTGCAACCGCATTTGCCATTGGTTCTGGACATTTATTTGAAACAACCTTTGCCAAGGAAGTCCACAGTGATTTAACAGGAGAACGATGTGTTTTGATGGGTTTGCTCCAAGGCGCATTTTTAGCCCAATATGAAGTTTTACGTGAGCATGGGCATTCCCCATCTGAAGCCTATAATGAAACCATTGAAGAAGCATTGCAAAGTCTTTATCCGCTTGTTGCGGAAAATGGGATGGATTGGATGTATGCTAATTGTTCTACAACAGCACAGCGGGGTGCTTTGGACTGGGCACCAAAATTTCGTGATACCTTAAAACCGGTTATCGAAGAATGTTATCAAAAAGTGTTAAGCGGTGAAGAAGCAAGGCGCTCCATTGAATCCAATTCAAAATCTGATTATCGTGTTGAGCTAGAAAAAGAATTGAAAGAAGTAAATAACCAGGAAATGTGGATTGCCGGGAAGCAGCTCCGTCAACTTCGTCCTGAAAATCTATAGAATGTTAGAATTCTTGAAATGAAATCATTCAAAATAACAACACTTCCCGGAGATGGCATTGGACCTGAAGTCATGGATGCTGCCTTGGCAGTATTGGATTTGGTTGGCAATGAATATGGTTTGAATTTCGAAATTAAAACAGAATTAGCAGGTGGAGCATCTCTAGATCAATTTAATGAACCCATCACAGATTCTGTGCTGCAATCCTGTTTAGAATCCGATGCAGTTCTTTTAGGCGCTGTAGGTGGCTCGAAATGGGACAATCTTCCCCAAGAGAAGAAACCTGAAAAAGGGTTATTGAAACTCCGTGAAGTACTGGGACTCTTTTCAAATCTTCGACCAGCAAAAATTTATGGACCCCTTGCAGATGCATCATCTCTGAAAAAAGATGTGATTGTTGGATCGGATGTAATGGTTGTTCGGGAATTGACAGGTGGAATTTATTTCGGTAATCCACGTGGGCATAATGAACAGGAAGGATTCAATACATTAAGATATAAAAAATATGAAGTTGAACGTATTGCTAAAGTTGCATTTGAATTAGCTCGAAAACGGAATGGACATGTAACATCAGTGGATAAAGCAAATGTATTGGATAGTTCACAATTCTGGAGAAATGTGGTTCATGAAGTTCATCAAGATTATCAGGATGTTCCATTATCAAACATGTATGTGGATAATGCCGCCATGCAATTAGTTCGTGATCCCAAGCAATTTAATGTGATTGTAACCCAAAATATGTTTGGTGATATTTTAAGTGATATTACAGCCATGATCACCGGTAGTATGGGCATGTTGCCATCTGCTAGTTTGGGTGAAAACCATGCCATGTATGAACCAGTTCATGGAACGGCTCCAGAAATTGCAGGACAAAATAAAGCAAACCCTATTGCGATGATTGGGTCTGTGGCAATGATGCTGGAAATCACTTTAAACCAAACGGAAGCAGCGCATCGCTTAAATAATGCCATAGAATCAGTTTTAGACAATGGAATTAGGACAATTGATATTGCATCATCGGATTCAATTATTGTTACAACAGAAGAAATGAAAGATGAAATTATTAAAGCATTTAAACAAACTGATCAATCTATTTCAAATTCTCGTGAACTTGTAAAGGAAAAAAATGAGTGAAAAAATAATTATTTTTGATACCACATTGCGTGACGGTGAACAAGCACCTGGAGCGTCATTGAATGTGTTTGAAAAAGTTGAAATTGCAAAACAACTTGAAAGATTGAACGTAGATGTTATCGAAGCCGGTTTCCCTGTTTCATCTCAAGGTCAATTTGAAGCAGTGCAACGAATTGCAGGTTCAGTGGATGCAACTATTGCAGGATTAGCTAGAACTATAAATGGCGATATTGATGTATGTTATAAATCCCTAAAAGGTGCAGACCAATTTCGAATTCATACATTTATCGGAACGTCTGATATTCATATTAACGGAAAATTTGCAGCAGATCGCTACGGTAAAACTCTTTCGGAAAAACAAGCTAACATTTTAAAAATGGCAAGCGACGCAGTTAAATATTCAAAGACGTTTACAGATGATGTGGAATTTTCAGCTGAAGATGCAGGTCGTACTGACATTGGGTATTTATGTGAAATAATAGAGGCTGTAATTGATGCCGGAGCCACAACAGTTAACATCCCTGATACTACAGGTTATACAATGCCGGCAGAATATGGAGCAAAGATTGCAGAATTAAAATTGCGAGTGAGCAATATTGACCAAGCAGTAATTAGCGTTCATTGTCATAATGATTTAGGTCTCGCTGTTGCAAATTCACTTTTTGCTGTGGCCAATGGCGCACGTCAGGTAGAATGCACCATCAATGGAATAGGCGAACGTGCAGGAAATGCCAGCATGGAAGAATTTGTTATGGCTTTAAATGTAAGATCCAATTTTTGGGAATTTCATACAGATATTAGTACGGAAGAAATTTACAATTCCAGTCGAATGGTTTCAGGATTTACGGGTATGCTGGTTCAGGCAAATAAAGCAGTGGTTGGTGAAAATGCTTTTGCCCATGAATCTGGGATTCATCAGGACGGAATGTTGAAAAATAGGGATACCTACGAAATTATGACACCTGAATCTGTAGGTATTGTGAACAATAAAATTGTTTTGGGGCGACATTCTGGCCGTCATGGATTATCATCAAGGTTAAAAGCATTGGGGTATGAAATCAGCGATGAATTGATGGGAAATATCTATGAACGATTCGTAGTTCTGGCCGATAAGAAAAAAGAAATATTTGATGAAGATCTGCGAGTTTTAATGGGAGATGAAGCTGAAAGTGAAGTGGGGTTTTATACATTAGATTATCTCCATGTAAACTTAGGAACCACCACCATTGCAACCGCTACGGTCCGAATCAAAACGGAAGATAAAATGTATGAAGAATCTGCAACGGGAGATGGTCCAGTTGATGCGTGTTTCCGCGCCATCAACCGTGCCATTGGATTTAAAGAAACAGCAAAATTAGAACATTATCAAGTTCGATCTGTAACAGCTGGAAAAGGTGCACAAGGAGAGGTAACCGTCCGATTAAAGATTGATGATAGCGCCTATACAGGAAAAGGCGTTTCGACGGATACCATACGTGCTAGTGCAAAAGCATATTTACAAGCACTCAATCATTATGAATCCATGAAGAATATGGAAAATGTATTTGATGAGATCACGGAAACTGTTTAATAGATGAGCGGAAAAACATTATATGATAAACTTTGGGAATCACATCTTGTTCGCGAAAATGATGATGGAACGAGCTTACTTTATATTGATCGGCAGCTAATCCACGAAGTGACATCTCCCCAAGCGTTTGAAGGAATGCGTATTACAAATCGTTCTTTGTGGCGCTCAGAAACGAATGTTGCTGTTCCAGATCACAATATACCTACCAAAGACCGATACAAAGGAATCTCTGATCCCATATCCAAATTACAAGTAGACACTCTGGATGAAAATTGCGATTCATTTCAGATCAAAGAATTCAAAATGACTGATCCCAACCAAGGAATCGTTCATGTAATTGGACCAGAGCAGGGATTAACCTTGCCAGGGATGACTATTGTGTGTGGAGATTCTCATACATCTACTCATGGTGCCTTGGGTGCTTTGGCTTTTGGAATAGGGACATCAGAAGTTGAGCATGTAATGACAACCCAATGCTTAATCCAACAAAAATCAAAAAATATGCTGATAAAGGTAAATGGTCAATTAAAAAAAGGTATTACAGCAAAGGATTTGATCTTGGCTATCATTGGCAAAATTGGAACGGCTGGTGGGACTGGCTATGCAATCGAATTTGGTGGTGATGCAATTAAAGCATTATCTATGGAAGGACGAATGACTGTTTGCAATATGACCATTGAAGCTGGCGCAAGAGCTGGATTAATTGCTGTAGATCAAACAACGATTGATTATGTAAAAGGAAAACCGTTTGCTCCCAAAGGTGAATTATGGGAAAAAGCTGTAACATATTGGAAAACACTTCAAAGTGATTCCGATGCTGAATTTGATAAAATTGTTGAAATGGATGCAATTGACATCAATCCAATGGTTACATGGGGAACATCACCTGAAATGGTGATAGATATAGATGGGATGATTCCTTTTAATGAAAATGGAATCCATGAACCTGCATTAAATTATATGGATTTAGAGAAAGGTACACGAATAAAAGATATTGCTTTAGATAAGGTGTTTATTGGATCCTGTACTAATTCCAGGATTGAAGATTTAAGGGAAGCGGCAAAAGTGGTTGAAGGAAAAAAAATAGCTAATTCAATCAAATTAGCTATGGTTGTTCCCGGATCTGGTCCTGTAAAAGAACAAGCTGAACAGGAAGGGTTGGATAAGATATTTATAGATGCAGGATTTGAATGGCGTGAACCGGGGTGTTCTATGTGCTTGGCCATGAATGCGGATAGATTAGAACCGGGTGAACGATGTGCTTCCACATCGAATCGTAATTTTGAAGGTCGTCAAGGTCAGGGTGGCCGTACTCATTTAGTGAGCCCACCAATGGCTGCCGCCGCCGCTATCAATGGATATTTTGTAAATGTCGTCAATGACGAATGGGTAAATTAAAATGGAAAAATTTTGCACATTCACCGGGATTGTTGCGCCCTTAGATCGAGCGAACATTGATACGGATGCAATTATTCCAAAGCAGTTTTTAAAATCAATACATCGGTCTGGATTTGGACCAAATCTTTTTGATGAATGGAGATATTTGGATCATGGTGAGCCTGGAATAGATTGCAGCAACCGTCCATTAAATCAGGGTTTTATATTAAACAAGGATCCTTATCAACAGGCATCAATATTATTAACTCGTGAAAATTTTGGATGCGGTTCAAGTCGTGAACATGCACCGTGGGCATTGGCAGAATTTGGATTTAAAACATTAATTGCAGAAAGCTTTGCAGACATTTTTTATAATAATTGCTTTAAGAATGGAATATTGCCAATCACTTTTAGTAAAGATATCATTCAGTTTCTTTTTGAAAAAGCAGAAGAGAATACTGGATTTACTTTTACTGTGAATTTAGAAGATCAAATTCTAATAGATTCTTCAGGAAATGTATTTGAGTTTAAATTAGAAGTATATAGAAAAAATGCGCTATTGAATGGACTTGATGATATTGGTTTGACGCTTTCTCATGAAAACGAAATAATAGTATTTGAAAAAAACCATCAAATAATGCAGCCTTGGCTTTTTACTTCATGATAAATGAAAAATTAAAAAAGATCGAACTATTTGATACTACTCTCCGGGATGGTACTCAAGGTGAAGGCGTTAACTTATCTGTAGATGATAAAATACGAATTGCAAAAAAATTAGATGATTTTGGAATCAATATTATAGAAGGCGGATGGCCCGGCAGTAACCCTCGAGATCAAGAATTTTTTAAGCGTACTGAAGAATTAAATCTACAGCAGGCTCAAATCTGTGCGTTCGGGTCCACAGCCCGTTGGCCAGACAAAATTGGATCAGATTCAAATTTAAATGCCCTTCTAGAAGCAAATACACCTATCATCACAATTTTTGGTAAAACGTGGCAGCTGCATTCAGAAAAAGGTCTTGGGTTAGAAGAAGATGAGAATGCCAAACTTATTGAAAAATCAGTAGCCTTTTTGGTGAAAGCAAGCAAACGGGTTATTTTTGATGCTGAACATTTTTTTGATGGATATAAAGCATCTCCATCTTTTGCTTTGAAGATGCTAAAAGCAGCACAAAATGGTGGTGCAGATACATTAGTCTTGTGTGACACAAACGGTGGTTCTTTGCCTGGTTTTGTTCAAGAAGTTACTCAAATCGTTTCACAAAATTTTGAAACACGAATCGGTGTCCACGTCCATAATGATGGTGGACTTGCAACAGCAAATACATTGGAAGCAGTCATGGCAGGGGCAACCCATGTTCAGGGTACAATTAATGGTGTAGGTGAACGATGTGGGAATGCAAATCTAGGGACGATAATTCCTAATTTAATTTTGAAAATGAATCTCAAAACGCATTCTGAAATCGATTTAAAAAAATTAACTCCATTAACCCATTTTGTTTATGAACTCATGAATTTACATCCTGATGACCAGGCACCTTATGTGGGAAAATCCGCATTTGCTCATAAGGGTGGAATTCACGTAAGCGCAGTTATGAAAGATAGCAATATGTATGAGCATATTGATCCTAAAAAGGTGGGCAGTCATCAACGAGTTCTTGTTTCGGATCTCTCGGGACAAAGTAATATCCGATTTAAAGCAGATGAACTCAATGTTGAATTAAATGGTGATAAACAATTAACCAAGGATTTGGTCAATCAGATTAAATCTTTGGAGCATGAAGGTTATCAGTTTGAAGGCGCCGAAGCATCTTTTGAACTCATATTGCAAGAACGGAAGGGAAACTTTACACCATTTTTTGAAGTACTGGATTCAAGAGTAAATGTGAACTATGATAAGAAAGGTCATAGTCAAGCAGATGCAATGCTGAAAGTTAAAGTGGATGGTGAAATTGAACATACTGCTGCAGATGGAAACGGCCCTGTTAATGCGTTGAATAATGCAATTAAGAAAGCGTTGATCCGATTTTTTCCATCACTGAAAGATGTGAAACTTACAGATTATAAAGTACGCGTGTTGAATGAACAGGAGGGTACCAGTGCAAAGGTTCGTGTTTTAATCGAAAGTTCAGATGGAAAAGACAGTTGGTCAACAATTGGCGTATCAGAAAATATAATTGAAGCCAGCTGGGAAGCCTTAAGAGATAGTTTTAATTATAGATTATTTAAAATACAAAGTTTAGATAAAGAAACAATCTTGGATGAAGTTTGAGTATAATTTCATTTTTCTATAAATAAATTTTTCTTTTATAAGTCTTAATTTCCACACCAAAAATTTTACGTGTTAAGGTGAAAACGTATTCGTGTACTCATGATACATGAATACATCCACACTTAAACACTTGAACACTTAATAAAATGAGTACACCAACCAAACGCATCGCATTCCATACATTGGGATGTAAATTAAACTTCTCCGAGACAGCAACTATTTCTCGTGATTTTCTACATCATGGATTTGAGAAAGTTGACTACCGGGATACAGCGGATATTTACGTCCTAAACACGTGTTCAGTCACGGATAACGCCGACAAAGAAGCACGAAAGTTGATTCGCCAAGCCAAGCGTCGTAATCCTGATTCTTCGGTAGCGGTGATTGGGTGTTATGCCCAGCTCAAGCCAAATGATATTGCCGCCATTGATGGCGTGGATCTAGTTTTAGGGACTGACGAAAAATTTAATTTATTGAATCATTTAGATTCGATTGATTTAAACGGTGGAACAAAAGTGATTCAATCCGATATTGATCACGTTCATAAATTCACTCCATCCTATTCTTCAGGGGAAAGAACGCGGTCCTTTTTAAAAATTCAGGATGGCTGTGATTACTCATGTTCATTTTGTACCATTCCGCTGGCTCGTGGCGAGAGCCGAAGTGATACCATTTCCAATACGCTGAAAGTTGCAAAAGAAATTGCTGAAACAGATGCTAATGAGATTGTCATTACCGGTGTAAATATTGGTGATTATGGAAAAGGTTCAAAAGACACATTCTTTGATCTGATCCAAGATTTGGATAGACTAAACGGAATTGATCGAATTCGTATTTCATCCATTGAGCCGAATTTACTCACTGATGAAATTATTGAATTTTGTGCTGAATCAAACAAATTCATGCCCCATTTTCATATTCCTTTGCAGTCCGGTTCTGACAAAATTTTGAGTGCTATGCGCCGAAGATATAATCAAGATTTGTATAAAAATCGAGTCGTTCAAATAAAGCAAATTATTCCAGATGCGTGTATTGGTGTGGATGTGATTGTAGGATTCCCCGGCGAGACCGATGATGATTATCTCGACACCTATAATTTTCTGAATGAGTTGGATATTTCCTATCTACATGTATTTACCTATTCAGAGCGACCCAATACGGAAGCTATTGAATTGGGTGAAATAGTTTCAAAAGAAAAACGAGCTGAACGAAGTAAAATGCTCCATATACTTTCAGATAAAAAACGGCGATTTTTTCATGATCAATTTGTAGGATCAAACCGTCCAGTATTATTTGAAAACATGAAAAATGGAAAGGTAATTGGCCATACGGATAATTACATTCAAGTACAAATTGATGGGAATACAAATCTAATAAATACTATTAAACCAATATCACTTATAAAAAATCAAGGCGATTTTATTGATGGCCGACTGTAATTATGTTATTCAATATGAGCTTGTTTTTAATTACACTTTAAATATTTACGTTTTACTTATCTAATGATACGACTTGAAAACCTGTCCAAATCCTTCCCGGATGGAGATTTATTTAATAATGTAAATGTAACAATTAAACGTGGAATGCGTATCGGACTTGTGGGTCCAAACGGTTCCGGAAAAACTACATTGTTACGTATAATGTTAAGAAAAGAACCGCCTGATTCCGGGAATGTACAAGTGGATAAATCGACCACCATCGGATATTTAGCGCAGGATATTGTGGCTGGAACGGGACGGACAATATTAGAAGAAGTATTAGTTGCCTATCCGGAAGTCCGTGAATTAGAAGGACAAATTCTTGCCTTATCCGAAGCTATTTCGAAAGACCATGATAATATGGAATTGGTGAACAAATTGGGCGATGTACAACACCGTTTTGAAGCATTGGGCGGTTGGAATCTTGAAGATAAGGCAAAAAAGATATTGAGTGGCCTTGGCTTTTCCGATGAAAAATTCACTGAACCGATGGATGTATTTTCTGGAGGGTGGCGTATGAGAGTTGCATTGGCTTCTATTCTTTTACAGGAACCGGATATTCTTTTTCTGGATGAACCCACAAATCATTTAGATCTGGAAGCAACTATTTGGCTTGAATCATTTTTATCCAAATGGAAAGGAGGGATAGTTATGATTAGTCACGATAGAGCATTTTTAGATAGGTCTATAAATAACATTCTAGAAATAGATTTGAAAAAAGTAACGTTATATCATGGGAATTATACAAAATACACAGAAGAAAAAGTGTTGCGTATGGAACAGCACAGAAATGCTTATCGAAATCAGCAAAAACAGATCAAGGATACAGAACGCTTCATAGAACGGTTTCGTTCAAAAAATACAAAAGCGACTCAGGTTCAGAGTCGGGTGAAAATGCTGGATAAAATGGATAAAGTTGAAGCACCCACGGAACAAAATCATGCCATGAATTTTAGATTGCCCCAACCAAGTCGACCACCACAAAATATGGCATCCTGTAGAAATGTGACAAAACACTATGGGAAAATTGAAGTATTTAACAATTTGGATATGGTTGTGGAGCGTGGACAAAAAATTGGATTAGTCGGACATAATGGAGCGGGTAAATCAACCTTGTTGAAAATACTGGCCAGTGTAGAACCAGTTACATCGGGTGCAGTCAGAATTGGAAATAGTGTGAGTTGTGCTTATTATGCCCAGCACCAACTGGAAATTCTTAACCCAAATGAAACAGTGTTTAATTCGGTACAAAGTGTAAGTCCCGAATGGAGTGAAACCCAAATTAGAACTTATCTTGGCAGTTTTTTATTTACAGGAGATGAAATTGAAAAATATATAAAGGTACTTTCCGGGGGTGAAAAAGCACGCGTGGCTTTGGCAAGGATGCTGGTAAAACCAGCCCATTTATTGTTATTGGATGAACCCACAAACCACTTAGATATGGTATCTCGTAATGTTGTGGAAAGAGCATTGGCTCAATTCACCGGAGCCCTAGTCTGTATCTCACATGACCGCCATTTTTTAAATAATGTAACTAATTTCACCTGCGAAGTTGGTGATGGGGGTATCCGATTGTTTGAAGGGAATTACGAATACTACGAGTGGAAAAAACAGGAAGAAAAATCTGCTGAATCTCCAAAGCAAAAAATAAAAAGTGAGTCTAAAGTAAAAGCTAATTATAAAGAACGGAAAAAAATTCAAAATAGACTTACATGGATTGAAAAACGATTTAAGTTAATTGAAAAAGAAATAAAAACGGAACGAGCTATCACTAAAAATCCTGACTATGCAGATGATTATGAAAAACTGAATCAAGCTTTGCAAAATATGAATATACTGGAACTTGAATATCTAGAATTGATGGAAGAGCAGGAGATTCTTCATTCTAAACATCTGCTTACTTAGCTTTAAATTATATATCAAAATCCTATTGAAATGAAAGGAATCATTATTTGAAAAACCAACCATTTGTTGGATTAGCCGGAAATATTGGTGTTGGTAAAACAACTTTCACAGAAATTGTTGCAGAAAAACTAGGCTGGACTCCGTACTATGAATCAGTGGACGATAATCCCTATTTGGGTGATTTTTATGGGGATATGTCCCGCTGGAGTTTTAATCTGCAGGTTTACTTTTTGCACAAACGGTTTAAATCCCATCACGATATGAGCATGTCTAATGGTGGAGTAATCCAGGATCGCACAATTTATGAAGATGTAGAAATCTTTGCCCGAAACCTTCAGGAAATGAAATTTATGGATCCAAGAGATTGGAATAACTACCGTGATTTATTTGGAATTATGACATCCTATTTGCAAAAACCGGATTTGATTATTTATCTTAAAGCATCAACAGACACTCTACTCACCCGCATTAAAAGCCGTTCCCGGGATTATGAAAAATCAATCGATCCAGAATATTTACATACGTTGAATGTGGCCTACAATAAATGGATTAGCAGTATTGAAGATATTCCTGTATTTGTAGTAGATACAGATGGGTTTAACATTTTTGAAGACAAAGAACAATTGGACAGAATTTTAGAAGAAATGCAAACCAAAATTTGATTGTATTAACATTTTTTCAAAATATTCTTATCCTCGCGTATAAATCCATGCAGACTGAATATTGAAACCCTAAGGGAGTTCGGTTTTTGTTTGTTTCTCTTTTCTATAAATATGTAATCCCTATGGGATTATTCTTCCGAGAATCTATTGGTTAGATAAATAATTTATTTGACTTGGTTAGCTTACAGTCCCGTACCACAGGTCGGGGGAGTCTCATATCTATAGAACTTAAGTCAAAAATGAACCAACTCCGTAGGAGTTGAATATTGTATCGTGCTTTATTTAGAATTGAATTGTTTTATGTCAAAATAGCAGCATCTTGAGCTACGGTAAGTCAGGAGTTTTGATATTCATAACCCTCTCTGTTAAAAGACTAACTATTTTATCCAAAAGTCCAACGGTTTGTCTAAAAATGTTTCTATTTTGATTCCTTGGTTTCCAATCAGTAAAACTTTCATTGGTTTAAAAAGATCAGAAAAAGTTTTGATTCCGGGCAGGCTCATTTTATGCTGTCCGCTCTTTACTTCTATAGCAATTAAGGACTTGTTTTGTTTAATGATGAAATCCACTTCTCGGTTAATATGTCGCCAATAAAAAATATCCATATTGTATTGTGTTGAATTGTTAATGAGATGTGCTCCAATGGCAGATTCTACCAATCTACCCCAATATTCAGAATCTTCTTTCGCTGATTTTATATCATAATTGGAGATGGCGGACATTAATCCTGCATTCATCACATTCAATTTTGGACTGGATCCCCGTATACGGACTTGCTCACCGGCATATTTTTTAATTTCCGTTACCATACCGGCACCGGACAATAAATGTAAATAATGAGCCAAGGTCGTTGTATTGCCCGCATCCTGGAGTTGTCCTAACATTTTGTTGTAAGACAATATTTGTCCTGAATATTCACATCCAAGAAAAAATAGCCGTCGCAGCAATGCGGGTTTATCCACTCGATTCATGAGCAAAATATCCCTGGAAATGGTAGTCTCAATCAATGCATCATTGATATAGCTTTTCCACCTTTGATGGTCTTGGATGAACTCTGCCGCACCGGGATACCCTCCGTAAAAGATATATTCATCCAAAGAAAACCCAAATGCATCTTTCATTTCTTTAAATGACCAATGGTTGATTGAAATTATTTCAAACCGACCGGCCAGACTTTCGGTGAGTCCCTTTTGAATGAGAAGAGGTGCAGACCCAAGCAAAACAACTTTTAAACCAATTTTATTTTTGCTGTCTTCGTCCCACAGTTTTTTGATGGTTTCTGACCAACTCGGCAATTTTTGTATTTCATCCATGACCAAAATACCGGTACGTTTTTTTGATTCTTTAATCAACAATCGTGCGATTTCCCATTGTTGTTCAATCCAAATATCCCCCTGTAAAGATGGCTGATCAGCTGAAACATAATGTGCAGGAATTGTCATCTCATCCAGCACTTGATGTGCCAGCGTTGTTTTTCCTGTTTGACGAGGACCGGCCAGAACCTGGATAAATTTCCGGGGCTCTTTTAGTCGGGAAAGCATTTGTTTATGAATGGATCTTTTATACATTTTGCTCAATACATTAAGTAAAAATACTCAATACGTTGAGTAAATGTAATAATTTAAGTTAGCAAAAGCAAAGGTAATTAGGGGCAAAATTAAATCGATGGAAATTGAATATTTAAAATTGATAGAAGAGCAGACATCTCTTCAGTCAAATTAATCTAACTAACTTCCGTAATTCTCAATCGGGGGACACGAGCACACAAGGTTTCGATCGCCAAAAGCATTATCTATTCGTCCCACTGCAGGCCAGAATTTATTTTCTTTTGTACATGGAGCAGGATATGCAGCTTGTTCTCTTGAATAGGAATGTGACCATTCATCGGCAGAAACGTGCCGAGCTGTATGAGGTGCATTTTTTAATACATTATCATCCTTGTCTGTTTTACCATTTTCGATAGCCAGTATCTCATCTTTAATCTGGATTAATGCCCGACAAAAGCGATCCAGTTCAGCTTTATTCTCACTTTCTGTAGGCTCAATCATCAACGTACCCGGAACGGGGAATGACATGGTGGGTGCATGGAAACCATAATCCATCAACCGTTTAGCTACATCTTCATCAGTAATACCGCTGGATTTCTTGAAAGGGCGCATATCCACAATAAATTCATGCCCCACCATTCCATTTTGTCCGGTATATAAAATATCAAAATGTTCGCTCAATATTTTTGCCATATAATTGGCATTGAGAATAGCTACCTGGGTTGCTTTTTTCAACCCATCGCCACCCAGCATTTTTATATAAGTCCAAGAAATGGGCAATATACTGGCACTTCCAAAAGGAGCCGCAGAAACAGCGTTGATTCCTTCATCGCCGCTCGTTCTGACAATAGGGTGCCCTGGGAGAAATTTTGTTAAATGATCTTGCGTAAAAATAGGTCCCATGCCCGGACCGCCACCGCCGTGAGGTATGCAAAACGTTTTATGCAAATTTATATGACACACATCGGCGCCAAAATCTGCCGGTTTACATAATCCGACCATGGCATTTAAGTTAGCACCATCCAAATAGACCTGACCGCCGTGATCATGTATAACCTTGCACACATCCATAATGTGGGCTTCAAAAACGCCGTGGGTGGACGGATAAGTTACCATAAGCGCTGCCAGATTAGCACTGTGAGCTTCAGCTTTCGTTGTAAGGTCTTCCAAATCAATATTACCGTTATCATCATATTTTACAACGATCACTTTCATGCCGTTCATTACTGCACTGGCCGGGTTAGTACCGTGGGCAGATGCGGGAATAAGACATACATTGCGATGTTTATTGCCATTGGCTTTATGGAAAGCCGAAATGACCTTTAGTCCGGTATATTCTCCTTGGGCTCCGGAATTCGGTTGGAAAGAATAGCCAGTAAAACCAGTCATATTACATAGCCACCCTCCTAGCTCTGTAATTATTTTTTTATATCCTTGAGCATGTTCTTCTGGTGCGAAGGGGTGGAGATTGGCAAACTCCCGCCAGGTAATTCCGAGCATTTCTGTGGTGGCATTTAATTTCATTGTGCATGAACCCAAGGGAATCATACTTGTTGCTAAAGAAAGATCTTTTTGCTGGAGTTTATATATATAACGGAGCATTTCCGTTTCAGAATGATGTGTATTGAAAACAGGATGTTCTAAAAATGAGGATGACCGAATAATATCTTTTTGTATTGTTTGACCACTTGGTTCGAGTGTTTCAGCCTCAAATACGTTTAGTATATCTTTAACATCTTCAATACTTGACGTTTCATCAATGGTAATTCCTATTGTACCATCGCCATAATCCCCAAATAACATACCAACTGCAATCGCTTTACTAACAAAATGTGAATCAGCTTTAAATCGAACAGTATCAAAATAATGATCATGAACGAATTCAAAACCGGCTTTTTCCAATGAACCGGCCAGCATAGCTGTTAAATAATTAACACGTTCTGCAATGCGGCGAATTCCGTAGGGTCCGTGATAAACAGCATACATTCCAGACATAATAGCTAATAATACTTGGGCAGTACATATATTAGACGTAGCCCTATCCCGACGAATATGCTGTTCTCGTGTTTGAAGTGCCATACGCAGAGCAGGATTGCCATGCGCATCTTGAGAGACACCAATAATTCTACCGGGGATTTTGCGTTCATATTTTTTATGAGTGGCGAAAAATGCTGCGTGGGGACCGCCATAACCCATGGGTACGCCAAAACGCTGGGCACTGCCCACAACAAAATCAGCGCCCCATTCACCCGGTGGTTTCAATAATGCTAAACTTAAAATATCTGCTGCAACAGCAACCAACGAACCATTTTCATGGGCGCGATAGCACAATTCAGAATAATCACTAATCCGGCCATCAGTAGCAGGATATTGAATGAGAACACCCAATGTTTCATCATTAAACTCAAAATTTTTACTATCAGTAATGACCAATTCAATCCCCATGGGTTCAGCCCGAGTTTTGAGTACATCGATGGTTTGGGGATGGCAATCCAGCACCACATAAAAAATGTTTCTTTTTGGACTCAAGCGAGCCATCATGGCCATGGCTTCAGCAGCAGCGGTGGCTTCGTCTAAAAGGGATGCATTGGCAATCTCCATACCGGTCATATCACATACCATGGTCTGGAAATTCAAAAGTGCTTCCAATCTTCCTTGGCTAATTTCTGCTTGGTATGGAGTATATTGTGTATACCAACCCGGATTTTCAAGGATATTTCGTAAAATGACTGGGGGCGTAATTGTGCCCGTATAGCCCATACCTATATAAGATCGAGTTACCGTATTTTTTCCAGCAATGGTACGCAGCGATTTAATGGTGTTCAATTCATCAACTGCTTCGCTGATGTAGAGGGGTGCATCATCCATTATTTCCCCAGGGATTGTTTTTTGTACTAACTCCTCGAGTGATTTAAACCCGAGGGTGTTTAACATTTCGTTTATTTCTTTGTTGTTTGAACCGATGTGACGGTTAACGAACATGTCTGCGGGAGGGATATTTGTAAACATAGATAGTTTTTAAAGGTTTAAAATCAAGTATACAATTTAGTGTTTTTTGTTTTAAACAATCGAAAAGATAATATTCAAAATTGTGAGAACTTTGCACAGAAAACCCCAATAAAATAATTTTTTAAATATATCTTGCATTTTTTAAATGTAAGGGTGAAGTTCCTTTTAATTCATCAAGGAGGTGAAGTAAGGAATAGTGCCATTTGGATAAGTATATCCAGTATTCTTCTTTAGCTTCACATAATAGATTTTTAACACAAACTAACCAAGGAGACTATATGCGTATCCTGAAAACTATACTAATAGCATCATTATTTATCGCTTCAGCGTTTGCAGCTGTTTCGGGTACAGTAACTGATGCAAAAACAGGTGAGCCTCTCGTAGGTACATCTGTATTTGTGAAAGGTACATTTGTGGGAACGACCACAGATGACAGAGGTTCTTTTTCAATTGACGCTACTGCAGGTGATGTACTGATGGTGGCTTATATTGGTTACAAAACACAAGAAATCACTGTGAGTGGTGATGTACTGGATGTTTCTCTTGAAACAGACGTTTTGAGGCAGGATGAAGTTATCGTAACGGGACTGGCAACGACAGTTAAACGTAGAAATGCAGCGAATGCTGTTGCCGTTGTTACCGGCGATGAACTCGTGAGTGCCCCAACACAAACACTTGATGGTGCATTGAGCGGAAAATTTGCTGGTGTCAACATCCGCAGAAATACAGGTGCTCCCGGTGGCGGAATTAATGTAAACCTTCGTGGTTCATCCACCCTTACCGGCGGAACACAGCCTTTATATGTGATTGATGGTGTCATTGTGAATAATAGTGCCAACCAATCTGGTATTGATGTTGTAACTGCTGCTACAGGTGCGGGTAGTTCACGTCCCCAAGGACAGCCCACCAACCGTATTGGTGATATTAATCCCAATGATGTTGAAAGCATTGAAGTATTAAAAGGTGCGAGTGCTGCAGCCATTTATGGAGCAAAAGCATCCAATGGTGTAATTATCATTAATACGAAACGCGGTAAAGGCGGTAAAACCAAATTCAATTATTCAGCACGTTATGGAACATCTGAACTATTGCATAAAATGGGACATCGTGTTTTTGAAACTTACCAAGAAGCTGAAGATCAATATGGAGCTAGCGTTGCTTCATTAGGTAATGATGCCAATGGGAACTGGGCAAATAATAATTTCGATTATGAAGGCATTCTATATGGTGAAACAGGAAAACTCACAGAACATACATTGAGTGCTATCGGTGGAAATGAAAGAACTCAGTTTTATTTGGGTGGTCAATACATGGATGAAGGCGGTATCATAAAAAATACAGGATACCAGAAAATTTCCGGTCGTGTAAATGTGGACCACCGTTTCAACGAAAAGGCAAAGGTTTCTGTTGCAACTAACATTGTCAGATCTAGCGCAGATCGCGGTGTAACGGGTAATGATAATACTAACTTGACCTATGGTTTTTCCATTGGTTTTACACCAAGCTTTATAGATATTCGAGACACAGATGGTGATGGTATCTTTCCAGCTCATCCTATGAATCCTTCGAATCCATTAGAAACGGCTGAATATTTTGTGAATAATGAATTGACCCATAGAGCCTTAGGCTCCATGCAGTTTGATTACAGCATTTTTCAACAATCTACCCAAAGCCTAAAATTTATGGCTGTAGCCGGTGCGGATTTTTATAATCAGGAGAATACTGTTTTCTCACCACCATTCCTGCAAATCGAAGAAAGCAAAACAGATGCTGGTCAATCTGTTATGACAACGACAGATAATTTGAATACGAATTTATCTCTTAACCTGGTTCATAAAATGAAAATGAGCGGTATGTCTTTTAATACTACTGCCGGTCAGCAATATGAAACTCGGGATTGGAACAGTGTATTTGTTCATGCAACAGGAATGGTCCCCACACAACAAAATGTGGACCAAGCCAGCACTCAAGCAGCGTATCACAACAGAATGAAGCAACAGGATAGAGGATTGTTTATTCAGGAAGAAGTTTCTGTAGGTGACAATATTTACGTTGCCTTTGGAGCTCGCGGTGATCAATCCAGCACCTTGGGCGATACGGAAACAATGGAATGGTATCCTAAAATGGCAGCTTCATATCAGTTTGGTGAATTTGCAGGGTTGTTTGACAACTTGAAAGTTCGCTTTGCCAGAGGAGAAACTGGAAATATGCCCAGTCCGGGTGCCAAATATTCTGCCATGGGTCTTGCCAATATTGGCGGTGTAAATGGTTTATTGACTTCTTCTGTTAAAGGAAATGCAGGAATTAAGCCAGAACGAACCGCTGAAACTGAATTTGGTGTGGACTTTTCACTTATGGGCGGTTTTGCCATTGTGGAAGCAACCATGTATCAGCAGGATATTACAGACCTGATTTTACAAGTGGATATGCCCTCATCATCCGGATTTAGTTCCAGTTGGGAAAACGGTGGTGCAATGACTACAAAAGGAACAGAACTATCTGTTACCTTAAATCCAACTCAACTAGTGAGTTTGGGCGGAGTGGACTGGACGTTCAGAACCAATTATTATTCCACTAGTTCGGAAGTAACAAAACTGAATGTAGATGCCTATAATTATGGTGGTTTTGCTACATTCCTTGGAACGTATCACATTGCGGAAGGTTGGTCGCCTACGGCGATTGTCGGAAGTGAAACGGATGCAGATGGAGAATATATTGAACTTGGAAATGAAACACCGGATTACCAGGTTTCCTTTTTCAATAGTTTTAAACTTGGTTCCATTAATTTTTCTTTTCTCATCGATAAAAAAGAAGGTGGTGCAGCCATTAATCTGGCAAACCTGATTTACGACCTGGGCGGTACAACTGCAGATTATGAAGAAAATGGCGGAGATCGATTAGGCGGTCTGGGTTCAGTGACACAGCCATACGTTGAATCGACATCATACACCATGTTGAGAGAAGTAAATTTAAATTACACTCTTCCGAGAAGTCTATCAGACGCTGCCGGAGTCTCTTATCTCCAAGTAGGAATTTCCGGTCGGAATCTTTGGATGGACACAGATTATACAGGTTTGAGTCCTGAAGTAAGTCAGTTCGGAAATGAAGCGGTGGGAGGATCTGTCGATACAGCACCATTCCCACAGTCGAAGAGTTTCTATTTTAACCTGTCAGTCGGTATTTAATCCAAGGAGGATAAAAGAATGAAATTAAAACCAAATAAAATGATAAAGATCCTTCCCTTAATAACAGTATTATTTTGGGTCGGATGTGAGGATTTGGATTTCCCGGATCCCAATAATCCTACAGATGAAACTGCTACCGTTCAATCTCTGGTAACAGGTGCAGAAGCCGGTTTACGCATAGATATTGGCATATATCTCAGAGACCTTTTGGTCGTTGGGAGAGAAGCCTATTATCTTGAGCCTGCTGACCCTCGTTATACAGGTGAATTGATGCGCGGCCCCATAGACCCCGGAGGTTTTTTGGGTAACCGACCCTGGAATGCGAACTACAAAATTATCCAGAATTGTTTGAGTTTAGCAGAATCAGGCGATGCCGGTGCATCAGGTCTTGGAAAAACATTCCATGCCTATGCATTAATGCGTGTGTTGAGTCTAACGGATGAAAACGGTGCACGGTTGAATTATGACGGTGATAAAACGGTTGCTGTTGCATCTAAGTCAGCAGTATTAGCCGAAATTGAAAGTCTGCTTGACGGCGGATATAGTGATCTGAATTCTGCCGGAGATGCGTTCACATTTTCATTGTCAACCGGTTTTGACGGTTTTGATACACCTGCTACTTTTGCTAAGTTTAATCGTGGGTTAAGAGCTCGAGTTGCGGTTCAGCAAAGTGATTACAGTACTGCTTTGACTGCTCTAGGAAATTCATTCCTTGATGCATCAGGTAGTCTGGATGATGGTGTTTTTCATGTGTTCAGTTCATCGGCAAATGATCAGGATAACGAAATGTTTGAAGCATCAGATGCCGCTGTAATTAAATTAACTGTTCATCCATCATTCGCATCAGATGCAGAAACTGGAGACCTTCGTTTTAGCAGTAAAGTTGCTACACGGGAAGACACAATTAAATATGATGATCTGGAAAGTTTTCTGGCTCCTACAGTGTGGGGAAGTTCCTATGATCCGATTCCTGTGATGCGTAATGAAGAATTAATTCTTCTTCAGGCTGAGGCATTTATTGGGACTGGAGATTATTCCTCTGCAGAAGTCAACATGAATGTAGTTCGTACAGCAGCTGGTTTAGCTGATTACACAGGAACAGATGCATCAAATGCAGAAGATCGCGTTCTGTACGAAAAGCGTTATTCCTTGTTTTTAGAAGGACAGCGTTTACAAGATATGCGTCATTATGGAAGAACAGCTGAATTGCCTCTAGATCGCGATGGAGATGCAATTGTAACATTTCCCATTCCCGAGACAGAATAATCTGAATTAAGACAATTTCTTAATTGATAAAAAGGGCTCCATCGGAGCCCTTTTTTTTATTACACTATTATAGAATACTTGCTTATTTTTTTAAATCAGCGTGTGAAGTACATGCTCTTCCAAACGCATCAAATATGGCTTTATAGAAGGGTATTTCCATCACTTTCCATTCTGGGTGCCATTGGACACCTAAAGCGAAATTTTTGGCATTTTTAATTGAAATAGCTTCGATTAACCCATCGGGTGCAACAGCTTCAATTTGCAAGCCTTCACCCAATTCATCGACTCCTTGCCAATGAACAGAATTTACCCTTAACTCATTTTCATTGGTAAGTTGAGATAATACTCCATTTTTTGTAAGGGTGACGCTGTGTGCAAAATCATATTGCCCATCAATATCTTTAGTTGAATCCTCACGATGATCCTGCTTGCCTTCAACAGTGTGAACTTCCTGGTGGAGTGATCCTTGATAAGCAACGTTCATTTCCTGAAATCCCCTACAAATTGCAAACAATGGGATTCCAACATTAACAGCTTTTGGTATAAGCGGTAGAATTGTTGCGTCTCTTTGCAGATCATGTTTAGTACTTGACTTACTTGAATGTCCATTATAATGATGAGGTTCAACGTTAGAATAACTTCCTGTGAGAAGAATACCATCTACAGTTGAAAATAATTTATCATAATCTAATTTATCAGCAAGATCCGGAATAAGGATTGGAAATCCACCCATAGCATTTATAACTGCAGAAATATATTTTTCACCTGATTGGTGATAATGAAATAAACTATGTTTTTCAAAACAAGTTGAAATTCCAATAATGGGTTTTGTCATCATTTTTTATTTAAAAGTATTAATAAATGAATAATGTTGACAACAAAGGTAAATACAGAGATTTGAACAAGAAAACATTCTTATTAATTTTAGAACAGAATATTTGCTGAAAGAAATCTATAAGTATTATGCTCCATAACTGAATTCTGTTTAAACAAAAGGGAAAATTGTAATTAATGCTTAAATCAATAAATCCATCAAATGGTGAATTAATAGCTTCTTACGAAGAAATGACAAAAGGAGAAGTGAAAGTTATTATTTCGGATGTTAATTCTGCCTATCGGGAATGGCGACAAACATCATTTTCTCATCGGGCACAATTAATGAATAATGCTGCCCAAATCCTCCAAGCCAAAAAGGAAGACCTGGGGAAACTCATGTCAATAGAAATGGGGAAGCCCTTTTCACAAGCAGTAGCTGAAGCCAATAAGTGCGCATCTGTTTGTGAATATTATGCTGATCATGCAGAAAGGATTTTAGGCGATCAGATTATAGAAACGGATGCATCAAAAAGTTATATAACATATCGCCCAATTGGGATCGTATTTGCCGTTATGCCATGGAATTTTCCATTTTGGCAAGTGCTTCGGTTTGCGGCTCCTGCACTCATGGCCGGAAATGTGGGAATTTTGAAACATGCATCCAATGTACAAGGGTGTGCATTGGAGATTGAAAAGGTATTCCAAGATGCAGGCTTTCCAAACAATGTTTTTCGAACGCTGATTATTGGATCAAAAAGGGTGAAAGAAGTGATTGAAAATCCCCACATAAAAGCTGTGACTCTCACAGGAAGTACGCCAGCTGGAAAAGCAGTGGCGTCCCAAGCCGGAGCGGTTTTAAAAAAGACTGTTTTGGAATTGGGCGGCAGTGATCCTTACATCATTTTGGAAGATGCCGATTTGGATAAAGCAGTTACAGCCTGTATGATTGGACGGTTTTTAAATACAGGGCAAAGTTGTATTGCTGCAAAACGGTTTATAGTGGTTGAACCTATTTTAGGTGAATTTAGAACTAAATTATTGGAAGCCATGAAAACCCAAAAATGGGGGGATCCATTTGATGAAGATGTGAATATAGGTCCTATGGTAAATACTTGGTCACGAGATGAAGTGCATGAACAAGTCACTTCCAGTATCGAAGAAGGGGCTAAATTATTGGTGGGTGGAAAAGTACCAAACGTGGAAGGTGCCTATTATCCCGCAACATTACTCGATAATGTGAAGCCGGGAATGCCCGCTTTTGATGATGAAATATTTGGACCTGTGGCTTCCATTGTTCCGGTAAAAAATGAAGCTGAAGCTATTCGCTTGGCAAACCAAACTCCTTTTGGATTAGGTGGGGCAGTTTTCACCAGGGATGTAGAAAAGGGGGAAAGAATTGCTGCAAATGACATTAAAGCGGGAAGTTGTTTCGTAAATGATTTTGTACGCTCGGATCCACGATTACCTTTTGGCGGAATAAAAGAGTCTGGTTATGGACGGGAACTTTCTGAAGCAGGGATTCGGGAGTTTTCAAATATGAAAACAGTTTATATCCGCTAAAACTTTTATAAAATATTTTGAGAAAATAGCGAAGCGATGGATTATCTTGAAAAACTCCATGATGCTGTATTGAAGGGCAATCCTGACATAGCGGTGGAAATTACAGAAAAAGCCCTGGAAGAAAAAATTGACCCCCATGTTTTAATTAACGAATATATGATTAGGGCCATGGATGAGGTGGGGGCTCGGTTCGAGCGGTTTGAATATTTTATTCCACAGCTACTTATGTCAGCCAAAGCCATGAAAGGCGCTATGGCTTTGATTAGACCGCTTCTTATAAGTGAAGGTGAGGAAGACAATTCTATATGTGCCATAACCGGAACCGTAAAAGGCGATGTCCATGATATTGGAAAAAATTTATTGGGTGCACTATTAGAAGGCGGGGGGTTTCGAGTGGTAGACTTGGGCACCAATGTTTCCCCTGAACAATTTATTGAAGCAGTTGAAACACATAAAGCAAAACTGGTGTGTATGTCTGCATTATTAACCACCACTATGCCAGGAATGAAAACAACAATCGATGCATTTAAGGGTGCAGGCATCAGGGATAAAGTAACCATGTTAGTTGGAGGCGCACCAGTTACAAATCAATTCGCAAAAGATATTGGCGCTGATGGATATAAGGATAATGCAAGTGCAGGTGTTGTATTGGCAAAAGAGTTACTTGGCCTGACAAAATAAATGCATTATAAACTAATTAGTTGCGAAGTATTCAAGGATGAGCTGCTTCATTGTATCGATAACACCGAAAACATAATTGATGCTGAATTCATTGCTAAAGGTATTCATGATTTAAGCAATGCTGAAATGCGAAATCGAATTGAAAAATCTATTCGCCAATCAGAAGGATTGGGGTTCGATGCTATACTGCTAGGATATGGTTTATGTAATACATGGGTATTTGGCTTATCTGCTCAACAGACAAAAATTGTTATCCCCAAAAGCCATGATTGTATTGGAATTTTGATGGGGAGTAAACAAAAATATCTGGACTATTATTTCAAAAACCCAGGAACATATTTTCAATCAGTTGGGTGGTTAAAAAATACAGAAAATGAACCATCCATAAAGAAACGGTCAATACAAAAATTATATGGGATGGATGTTTCTCAGGAGGAATTGAAAGAAAAATATGGAGAAAAACATATTAATTATTTGAATGATTCGATGAACCAAACAAAGCATTACTCGAAGATGGCCTTTATTGATACGGGAACGGTAAACAATACCCATTATCAAATAAAAGCAAAAGATAATGCAAAAAATAATAATTGGAATTTTGATGTTTTAAAAGGGAATGTACAGTTATTACAGCAATTGGTTAATGGAAACTGGCCAGATTCAGAATTTCTTATTATCAATCCCGGTACAACTGTGACCCAGTCTATGGATAATGATTTAATTTATACAACAGCTACTGTTTCACCCGTGTAAAATTCAGTGTCAAAAACCAAACGAATCACCCTTTTACCATTACAACAAAGTATTGATGTAAATAAAGGGTCTCACCTCCATGATATACTTTTTAATTATGGAGTAGAATTCCCCTGTGGAGGCCATGCCAGATGTAGAGGATGTCGGGTCAAGATTAAGAAAGGCAGTTTGCCTGTTACAAATCTCCAGAAAAACATTCTGGATAATAAGGAACTGGATGAGGGCTGGAGGCTCGCTTGTCAAGGGGTAGTTAAGGACAATCTTACACTTGAGTTGGGTCAATGGAAATCGGATATTCTAACTGATGATTCAAATTTTAATTTTTCTTCCCAAAAAGGATATGGTATTGCCATCGATTTGGGGACCACGACTTTAGCCGCACAATTGGTTAATAGAGAGACGGGTGAAGTTATCGCCGTAGAGACTGCACTGAATCCACAGGCAAAATATGGCGGAGATATTATGACACGGATTGATGCGGCATCCCGCTTACATAAACAGGATGAAATGCAGACTATTATTCACTCAAAACTCATTGACATGATTATGGCCTTGTTTCGGAGTTCGAATAAAAAATTATCCAGATTAAAACGTATCAGTATTGTGGGAAATGCGGTGATGCACAATATTTTTTGTGGAATTGATGTCGAACCCATGGGATTTCATCCATTTGAACCCAATTCCAATGACCTTGAGGTCTATAAACCATCGGGATTAGGATGGCCTCTACATGAAGATGTTATCATAGAATTTCTTCCCGGTGTTGCAAGTTTTATCGGGAGTGATATTCTGATGGGAGTTTGGGCAAAAAATATGGAGGAAAGCAGGGGGCTCAAGGTATTGGTAGATTTAGGGACCAATGGGGAAATCATGGTTGGCCGGAAAGATAAAATATTAACTGCATCAACTGCAGCCGGGCCCGCCTTTGAAGGTGCAGGGATATCCATGGGAATGCGTGCAGTTACAGGTGCTATTTCCAGCGTCATCACAAGGGATGGTGATATTATTCCAAAAGTATTGGGGGTGAATGAAGCCAAAGGAATTTGTGGAAGCGGTCTTGTGGATGCCGTATCTGTGTATTTAAATCATGGGTTCATAAAACCCGATGGTCGTTTTACAAATGGAGAATCTATCACGGTGCAGGACACAGTAGTTATCACCCAAAAAGATATTCGAGAACTCCAATTAGCCAAAGGGGCCATTGCTACTGGAATTCGTTTACTGTTAAAAGAATTCAATGCAACAGAGAATGATGTTGAAGAAGTTTTTTTATCGGGAGCGTTTGGAAATTATATCAGTAAACGAAGTGCCAGAAGGATTGGTCTTTTAAATTTTCCACAGAAAAAAATAACAACAGCAGGCAATACAGCTCTTCTGGGAGCTAAAATGGCATTATTTAATTCTGAAAACCAATTTGAAAATTTGAGACAAAAAATGACTCATATTGATTTAAGCATGCACCCTGATTTTACAGATGTGTTTGCGGAATTGGTGAATTTCCCGGAAAAATAAAAAACGCTTTAATTTACCCGAAGAACTTCAGATAAGGATTTAATATAATTAGGAGTAGTTCCACAGCATCCCCCCAAAACATTAACGCCTAATTCATATATTTTAACCATCCCCCCCACAAAATCTTCGACTGTTTGTTCATAATGAACTGTATCACCTTCTAATATAGGCTGCCCTGCATTCGGCTTAATGGACACAGGGAAGTTGGTTAGAGTTAATATTTCTTCTGCTAATCCTATAAGTTCATTACTGTCTAAATTACAATTTGTACCCATAATATCTGCGCCGGCATCAGTGAGTTTTTGGACACAATCGGAAAGAGGATTTCCCATAACAGTAAAATACCCGTTTCCGGTTTGTGCATAAGTCATGTTTGCAATGATGGGTTTACTGCTTACTTCTCGTATAGCTTCTACTGCAAGAACAGCTTCTTGGATATCAATCATTGTTTCAACGCTAAAAAGATCCACGCTGTTATTTTCTAACACATCAGCTTGTCTAATGAATGCATCTTTTAGGTCTGTGGCTTTTGCCGGTCCCAAAGGCTCAATCAATAATCCGGAAGGTCCAATATCACCGGAAACCAATGAGCCTCCACTATATTCACGACATATTTCCACGGCACGTTGATTCACTAAATCGTGATATTCTGCAATTCCACATTCTTTTAATCTGAAATAAGATGCCCCAAAAGTATTGGTCTGTAATATGTCGCTGCCTGCTTCGTGGTATAATTGGTGCACTTTACCAATACGTTCAGGATATTTTATGGACCACTCTTCCGGAGGTTGTCCTGAATGAAGTCCCATATCCATAAGGAGGGAACCCATAGCGCCGTCCAATAAAACCGGTCCCTTTGCCAGACGTTCTTCCAGTGGTTCAATAGACATAAAATAGAAATATTATTGAAGGGTAGGTAATAGCCCTGAATCTTGAATATTCTGACTCATTATTGTACGGAGTTCTTGGTCCAAAGTCCCTTCCAGAGAACTTTCAGAATATTCGTCTAAACAATTTTGAATAGATTCCCTTGCCCTTTGCTGCCAATCTTTGCTCCCAAACTGTTCCCATTGGTCCCAACTGGTTCGGTCTACAGTGGGTCCCGGTAAATACAACTCCACAGGCCAATGTTCCAATGTGTGTTCCAGAGTACAGATTTGCTGTTCTTCCAGGACTTCATCAATAAACGGTTTGACAGGCAAATCATCTTTGATTTTTATATCTCTCATGAAATGGTGAACATGTCCACAGATTTCATCGTCGAATACCAATTTTTCCAGACTGAAGCAGTTGACAAAATCCAACATTCCCGGGCCCGCCACTTGGTTCATTCTGCTCATAGCGGCAATATAAGCTCCACTTGCAGTTTCTGCACCTGCTTGGGGGTCATTAAATTTTCCGTCACCCAGTCCCATATATCCTTGGGATGGAATTTCTAAGTGTCGGGCGATTTGTGCATAGCCGCTATAAAGTTTTAATGCTTCAACTCCAGACATGGGTGCGCTCATGAACTGCATGTGAAAAGCTCCCGGCGCTCCTCCAAAAATCACAGGTGCACCTTCTCTGATAAGTTGAGTAAACACAATTCCGCTTAATACTTCTGCTGTTTGCATAACCAATGCTCCCACAGTCGTAACCGGGGCAGCCAAACCAATCATCAGGACAGGGACCACTTCGACAATTATGCCATTTTCTACACAGTCAATGAGATTTTGCGATGAGTCTAATCCCCAACGTAATGGACTGTTTGGGCAGCAGGTAAATACAGCCATGGGTTTTTGGATTAACTCATTTTTATCTTTCCGGAAACAGGCCATCATTTCCGCCATGGGTGGTACGCCGTGATGAGTAAATGCACCGGTTACTACCGGTTTACTGGAATGAGCCAACATCAGGTAGAGCCGCCATGCATCGGCAATATCCTGGGGAACATCATCGGTACTAAAAGCAGATGACGGGTATGAAATATGTGTGAGTTGATTGGCTACTTTGATGTACTCAACAAAGTCTTGAGTTTGTGCCCTCCGCCGTTTTCCTGTTCGCCAATCTAAAATATTTAATGCTGATGACCCGGGGACAAAACGGGTAGTGTTTCCGCCGATGGTAGAAAAATGATTCCCATTTCTATCATACAAATCAATAGAAGAAGGGAGAGATTTAATACATGCATTTACAATATCCTTCGGAAACGTAATCCGATTGGTATTTTTATCAACAAGGAGGCCGGCATTTTCCATTCGTTTAATCAAAGTATCACATTGGACTTCAACCCCTGTTTCATGAAGAACGAGCAATGCTTCATCAATAATTTTTTCTACCAGACTATCATCAATGACTTTTAATTCAAGCATCGTTTATTTTTTCAATATTCCTCTTACAGCATTAAATCCGTTTGCTCCATGGAGCCCTCCTCCCGGATGGGTTCCGGGCCCACAAAGAAATAACCCCTTGATGGGTGTTTTGTATTGTGCTGTGCTTATGGTTGGGCGCATAAAGAAAAACTGGTCCAAAGTCATTTCACCATGATTCAAATTGCCTTCTGTTAACCCAAATTGATTTTCCAAATCCACCGGCGTTAAAACGGATGCTGATTCAATTAATGAAGAAAATGCAGGTATATAGCTTTCTAAAACTTTCACCACATTATTTTTTAATTGGTGTTTTAATTCATCATTCCAACTTCCATTTCGCAGGCTGTAGGGCGCATATTGTACCGTTGCAGATAAGACGTGTTTTCCTTCCGGGGCAAACTCCGGATTCAGAATAGAGGATATGGTGAATTCCACATAAGGATTTTCAGGAAGACGTCCATATTTCACAGAATCAGATGCCCGTTCTAAATATTCAACAGAAGGGGCGATAGAAAAAACTGAATCAAATTGGTCTTTTTGAATTCCCTTTATATTGGGTAAGCCATTCAGAGCAAAATGGATTCGAGCAATACTCCCCCTGTATTTTATGTTTTTTAGTTGAGTGAGAAATCTCGGATTTATGTGTGTCGGCCCAACCAGTTTCATAAAAGTGTTATGGGGGTCCAATCCGGATACGATACGGTTTCCGGCTATTGTTTCTCCGCTTTCCAATTGAACTCCGGTACACCCACCATCCTCAATTATAATGGATGAAACTTTGGCGTTAGTTTTTACATCAACATGGTAGGATTCTGCTGCTGATTTCACCGCTTTTGCTAATTCACCGGTTCCACCTTTTATATACACGGTATTATGAATGACTCCATTGCTGTGGACATGTTGATGCAACAGATTATAACCAGTGCCGGCGGCAAAAGGACCAAAGGATAAATGGTGTATTCCTGCAGTAGAAATAGATGCTCTTAATAGTTCGGACTCAAACCACTCATCCATGAGTTCCGGCATCATCATGGGGGCAGTACGCATCAAATCAGTCAAACCGCGAGTGCCGTATTTCCAAAGTGGTGTGATGAGTCCGCTCATATCCAATGCATCTCCAAAACCGATATTTGGCACTTTCGGTGGTGTCAAATCATAGAGCTTCTCTAAAAAACGAGTTTGTTTTGTGATATATTCTGAAAATCGATGCCACTTTTTACCATCATTTTCATTGTGAGTCGAAATGGAATGGGCTGTCTTTTCTGTATCTGTGTAAAAAGTGATATGCTTTCCATCAATATCCAGGGCAATCTTTACTGCTTCCGGGGAATCCAATTTCAAACCCCGGGAAACAAGATTCAGTTTTTGAATAACTCTGGGGTCTATCCACTTTACCACATCATTTATTACATTGCACGTAAATCCCGGTGCGAATTCTTCAGTAGAAGATAAACCGGCAATGTGTCCTCTCGCTTCAAGTAGTGTTACCTTTTTTCCGGATTGGCCCAATAACGCTGCTGCAACCAAACTGTTTAGTCCGCCACCGATAACGATAATATCTGTACGACTCATTTCCATATTCCCAATATTTTTTTGGCAGCCATTTCACCGGGAGAACCGGTAATGCCTCCACCGGGGTGTGTACCGGAACCGCATTGAAAATAATTCTTGATAGGTGTGGTGTAATCTGCCCACCGAACCGCAGGGCGAAAAGAAAATAACTGCTGCAAAGAAAGTTCTCCGTGAAATATATTTCCTTCGGTAAGTCCAAATGTTGTTTCCATATCCGCAGGGGTTACTACTTGTCTGTGGAGAATGATATCTTTGATATTTGGAACATACCTGGCAAGAGTATTGACTACTGCATCACCAAATGCTTCCCGTTTTGTATCATCCCAGCCACCTTTAATATCATACGGAGCATATTGCACGAAGCAGGACATTACGTGTTTCCCGGGCGGTGCCATTTCCGGGTCCAGAATAGACGGTAAAATAATATCCATAAAGGGCTTTTGAGAAAAATGACCATACTTGGCATCGTCGTAAGCTTGTTCTAAATGGTCATAACTTGGACTAATTGAGATTGCTCCTCGAAGATGATGCCCTTCACCGGGAAGACAGGTAAAATTTGGAAGGCCATCTAAAGCTAAATTCACTTTTCCTGAAGAGCCTCGAATGCGGAAGTTTTTGATATCATCCACAAAATCTGCTGGTAAATCGTTTTCATCCACCATATTCAAAAATGTTTGTTTTGGGTCCAGACCGGAAATAACAATGTCAGCTGAAAATTCATCGCCGTTTTCCAGGGCAACACCTACGGCTCTACCATTTTTCACAATGACATTCGAAACGGCTTTTTCCGTCATGATATCTGCGCCAAAATGTTCTGCTGAACGAGCAATAGCCATACTGACTGCTCCGGTACCGCCTCGTTGAAAACCCCAAGCCCGAAAAGCACCGTCAATGTCGCCCATGTAATGATGGAGCATAACATAAGCTGAACCGGGAGATTTTGGCCCCATGAATGTGCCGATAATTCCACTGGCAGACATGGTGGCTTTCAGGGGCTCAAACTCAAACCATTCATCCAAAAAATCTGCCGAACTCATGGTCATTAGTTTGGTTAAATATTCAAATTGTTCGGAGCTTAAGGATTGAAAATGGTTCAGCAATTTTTTCAAGGCGCTTAAATCTGACAAACTAGGGCGAATAGCATTAGGCGCGATTGTTTCTAAAATAGGACGTACTGACATACCTATTTGCCCCATAGCTGGCCCAAACCGCATATAGGCTTCTGCATCTTTCCGTGAATGACGGGCAATTTCTCTGTACGTCTCATCGCTGTCTGCGGTGCGAATCAAATAATCTCCGTCTAATGGCGTCAGCGTACTTTCAAGGGGGAGGAGTTCCAATCCAAATTGTGGAAGCATGAGTTCTCGCATCACGTTCGGTTTCATTAAGCTGACCACATAAGAGCAAACCGTAAATTTGAATCCCGGAAAAATTTCTTCCGTCACAGCCGCTCCACCAAGGACATGACGGCGTTCCAAAACCAAAACCTTTTTTCCTGCTCGTCCAAGATAAGCAGCGGCAGTTAAGCCGTTATGTCCTCCGCCAATGATAATGGCATCATATTGTTTTATACCGGGCATGACCGTTTCCTTTCAGGGTCGAAAAAGGGTGTTTTCACCACCCGAGCCGGAGAAAGTTTTCTAAAGTGTTCCACCTTTAATTCAAAATGAAGTTGTGTATTTTCTTTTGCATATTCAGATTTTACATGAGCCAATGCAATATACCGTTTTAAAATGGGTGACCATGTTCCGCTTGTGGCATATCCCACTTGTTTTTTCCCATTATATATGGGTGTACTTGTTCGCCATGCGGTGCATGGAAGCCCTGGAGGTAGTCCTGCTTTTCGATGAAGTTTTTCAAAAGGATCCCACTCAATTTCGAGACCTACAAATTTCCATTCAGGTTTGCGGGATTTTTCAGCTTCCAATGCTTTTTTACCGATAAAATCTTTTTTCTTTAATTTGACCGCCCAGCCCAATCCCAATTCAAAAGGAGAAGATTTGCGGGATTCAATTATAGCGTGTCTGGCCGAAATATAATCTACATCAAGTAAAATTAGCCCCGCTTCAATTCGAGCCATGTCCAGAGCGTGAAGCCCTGTAGGGGTGATGCCAAAAGGTTTTCCCTTTTCCAAAAGCAAATCCCACACTGCCAAAGCATCGTCCGGTTTCATCCAAATTTCATATCCCAAATCACCTGTGTAGCCTGTGCGGGAAATGGAAACAGGAATATCACTAAACTGTGTATCCATCATCCAGAAAAATTTGAGCGTATCAAGGGAATCCTGTGCGCAGGCATTCAAAATATCTCTTGAGGTGGGTCCTTGTAGAGCAAGACTGGCAGTGGATTTTGAATCATCAGAAATCGTAACATCCATCCCTGCGGCATTGTGGTTAATCCATTCTAAATTGGGTTCTGCGCTTGTGATGCGAAACCTGTCTTGTGTTAATCTTTGGACGGTACCATCATCTATTTGTTTCCCGTCCTCATCACACCATGGGGTGTACATGACTTGCCCCACCTTGCAGATATTGATATTTCTTGTAACAAGACGGTCTAAAAACGCTTGAGCATCAGGACCTTCAACAATGTATTTATACAGTGGCGTAATATCCAGTAGAGCCGCCTTGGTGCGTATGGCGAAGTATTCGTTTTCGTGGGTGAGTTCATAATTGGTGGCAGAAAGATATCCTGACCAACGCCGCCATTCCTGGGATTCGTTCAGCTTTGATGTTCGTTCAAAAAATGGAGATAAATTTAACTGTGTTTCTGCGGCGAAGCGTTTGGAGGAACTCATTTGGCTACTCTCAAAAACGGTCGTGTAAGGCAGGTGGGGCCTCCGCCGCCTTTAATTGATATTTCTGTTCCGTCGTAAGTATGTACTTCAACACCATTCGCTTCCAGTCTGTTTTGTGTTTCAATATTTCCGTCAATCATAATGCATTTGCGTGGTGCAACAGCAAGGACATTACAGCCCATTGATTCATCTTCTGCGTCCTGAACTTCTAACAATTTTATATTTTGTTCCAAAAGAAATTGTCGAAAGGGGACGGGTAGGAGTTTTGAATAAACCAAATATAAATCATGGTCAATTGGGCTTACCATGGACATTAGGTGCAGGCATTCATCAGGACCATTCCAATGGGGTAGAGGAACTGAAATAACATCATCTGCTAAATCGCCTAATAGTGTACGAAACTGACGAATTCCTTCTGCATTGGATCGATATCCTTCGCCAATGGCTACAGTTCGCTCATCAACCCAAACTACATCGCCACCTTCTAATGTGCCGGGCGCTTCGATCTGTCCTAAAATTGGGATGCCGATTTCAGTAAAATAGGTTTCCATTTCTTTAGATTCAGGAAGCCGTTCCTTTTTACCCATATTGCAAAGAATGACACCTCCGTTGGTAACAACACTAGGGTCATGTGTATAGATGGAATCAAGTGAAGTTGTTTTGTTTTCAGGGAGAGTATGAATTTCTATGCCAAATGATTCTATGAGTTGTTGAAAAGAATTGTAGTCTGATTGTGCCTTCTCAAAATCAGGGGTACTGATATAGTTGAGCTTGGGAGACTCTTCATTTATCTTGGTTTGATTTATATATGCGTCAACAGGGCGTTTTATGAGAATTCTTTTTATAGAATCCACCATATTTTGACATCCGAAATTATTCAATATCACCTCCACACCAATTCACAATGAATTTTGCTAGTACTTCTACAGTTTTGAGTACATCCTTAATGTTTACATATTCATTAATGGCGTGGGCATTTTGCACATCTCCCGGGCCGAATAATACAGCCGGCATATTACAGTAATTGGTAAAAAGAGCCATGTCCGCAGCATAGGTAACACCTTCAATTTTTGGGTCATTATGTGTGGTATTGGTATAGCATTCAACAAGGGTTTGAACCAGAGGATGAGCAGGGTCTGTATAGCCCGATTCATACTGACCTTCAACCCATTCCACAAGGGGTGGGTTTTCTTTAAGCCATTCATCCTGTAAAGCAGTTTGACGAATATTTTCTTCAAATGCCTGTCTGGCTTCATGGTTACTTTCACCGGGGAAAATTCCAAAACGTCCCTCGGCTACAACGTTGTCCGGTACGGTGGAATGCCAGTCTCCCCCCTGAATGGTCCCAATATTAATGGGTGCTGCCTGGGAGTATTCTTTATAATATTTGTACTGATAAGCAGCGTTGCGTTTTTCTTCAAAAGTAAGAATTGATTGATGAATCAAATTATATTTTTCAATAGCACTGACCCCTTCCCATCGCATGGCTCCGTGGGTGGCTTTACCGGAAATGGTTAACCGGAAATTGAGAGCGCCAGAGTGGATTGGACATAAATTCAAGGAGGTAGGTTCCAGGATAATGGCACCATCAGCGGTATAGCCCTTTATAATATTAGCCAACGTACCGCAGCCACCAGATTCTTCACCTACCACGGATTGAATCATGACATTCCCAAGGGGTTTATAGCCAATAGACCGGAGAATCTGAACAGCGAAAATACCGGCACTCAAACCTGCTTTCATATCACAAGCCCCCCGGCCATAGATTCTACCATTGTTCACATTGCCGGACCAGGGAGAGTCATCCCAGAGTTCTTCTGCCCCTGTTGGGACCACATCTACATGCCCGTTGAGTATCAGAGATTTTCCTCTGTTCTTACCTGTCCAATGACCCACAATATTATACCGGGAATCAGGGGAGTACCCATCATCATTGAAAGCAGGATGGTTTTTAAGTTCGTCAAAAACTACGGGTACTTTTTGCACCTTCAAATCAAGTGATTGCAGTTTTTCGGCGATGAAATCCTGCAAAGGCCCTTCGTCATTTGCCAGGCTGGGAAGACGGATTGCAGATTGGATAAAATCAATTATCTCATCACTCTGAGCGTCAACAGCATTAGAGATTTTTGTTTTCAGGTCATTCATTTTTATTCCAATAGTAATACAAGGGCAATCCCAACAATATAATCCCGGCTCCTATTGCGGCATCACGCGGCGCTTCCATAATGGTGTTGATGGTCAGAAAAATGGCAAACAATATAAAAATAATGGGAATCCACGGATAAAATGGTGTTTTGTAAGGTCGCTCCAACTTTGGCTCTTTTTTCCGTAAAATAATAACAGCTCCTGCAGACATTCCATAAAAAATCCAAGAAGCAAAAATGATGTAGGTTATCAGCTGGTTAAATGTTCCTGTAAATGTAAGCAGGCATGCCCATACGCACTGAATGATTAACGCATTGGCTGGCGATTTGAATTTTGGATGCACTTTTGCTGCAGTATTGAAAAAGAGCTTATCTTTGGCCATAGCAAAATTGATTCTAGCGCTGGTGAGCACAAAACTGTTATTTGCTCCCATAAGTGAAATAAGAATTATAATAGTGACTATAGCCGTTCCCTTTTCTCCCAAGAAAACCGCAGCGGAATCTGAAGCAACTAATGATGATGCCCCCATAGCTTCAATACCAAGGGTATAGGTAAAAACAAAATTGATTAATAAATACACTGATGTGACTATTATCATACAAAAGATTAGAGAGAGAGGAATATTACGCCCGGGGTTTTTTACTTCGCCGGCTACATAAGTGACAAATATCCATCCATCAAAAGTCCAAAGCACAGCCACCATGGCTAATCCCAACGGGCCAACCAAACTTGTGAAGGATTGGGAAGAAAATAATGGACGCAGGTTAGAACCGGTTCCCCCTTCCATAAACAACCCCAAAACAATAATACCCAGAATAGCGCCAATTTTGAGAAAAGTGAAGATGTTTTGTGCTCTTGCTCCTGATTTTACATCAACGATATTTAGAATGGTTAACACTATAATAGAAAAGACAGCAATTCCTTTAATACCCCAAGCAGAGAGTGGAAAGAAAAAACCCAGATATTCCGAAAATGCAACTCCCACTGCTGCAATGGATGCCGTATTGATAACTGCAATAGCAGACCATCCATAGAGATAACCCCATATTGGTCCATAAGCTTCGTTTAGGTAAACATATTGACCTCCAGCCCGGGGCATCGCGGCACCAAGTTCTGCAACAGATAATGCTCCAAATAGACTGATAATCCCTCCCAATATCCATACACTGAAAATTAATGATGATGATCCTGTTAATAAGGCTACAGCTGCGGGAACCATAAAAATTCCAGAGCCAATAATACCACCGGCATTGATCATGGTGGCATCAAGCAAAGAAAGGACGCGATTCAGTTTATGTGTTTGGGAAGTAGGTGTCATAAGAATATTAAGTTTATGAATACCAACTTGGTGATAACAATAAAGAAAAAGAAATTAAAACAGCTTATTATATTACATACAATTTTTAAAAATAAAAGAAAAAATATTCGTGACACCGTTGTTTCAGTAAGTTGATAATACCAATGGGTATTTCAAAAGTGATCCGGGTGAGACTCGAACTCACGGCCAACGGCTTAAAAGGCCGCTGCTCTACCAACTGAGCTACCGGATCAAATCATAAAAAATTTGGGGCGGAAAATTACAAGAAATCATCTCTATTTGCACAGAAAAAGACTTGGAACTTTACACTTAATTATATTGCAAAATTATTTAAGTAGATGTTACTTCTATTAAGTGTAAAAGAATAAAAAAGTAAAAGGTGTAGCAAAAAATGGTGTCTGAACATAAAACAGGCCAATCACTTGAACATGAAGTAGGAACATCCGTATTTATTGAAAATAGAGAATGGATCATTGCAGAAAAACAATCAGGATTAATTAAACTTCAACGTGACAGTATTGATGGTATGAGCAAAATTATGGATGTAACGGAAGAAGAACTTCAGGAGTTAGTGAAAAAATCGCAGCATCAATTAGAAAACTGAAGCGACGATTTAACCGAAAATTACTCTAACGATCCTTCGAGGCAGGTTGTATCGAATCCTCCCCGAGTATTATAAACAGTCGTAATTTTCAAACGATCTGTTTCAAGTTTCGATTTCAAATCATTAAATATCCGTTTCGTAACTCCTTCCTGATAAATCCCCACATTACGGAAACTAATAAAATAATATTTTAATGATTTTAGTTCGATACATTTTCTTCCATCAGGATAATATTCCAATTTTACATAGGCCATATCCGGTAAACCGCTGAATGGACACACAGCGCTGAATTCATCTGTTTCTGTTATGATGTATTGATTAGGGCTGTCAAAATCAAACGTTTCGAGGTAATTCGGGTTTATGAGTTCTTCCCCGCCAAAATCAAGAATTAACCCTTCTGCTTTTGCCATGATATTTTCCCTTTAGTTATAGTTATGTGACCCCGGAAGGACTCGAACCTTCAACCAATGGCTTAAGAGGCCACTGCTCTACCAATTGAGCTACGGGGCCGTTTGTTTCTTCAATCAACGAACAATGACTTATTGTTCTAATAAACGAGCGGGCAAAGTTAAATATCAGTTTACCTAAGTCCAACAATATTGAAACGACACACTAGAAATTGAGAAAGAGTACAAAGGGAGGAATAAAAATTGAATTTTTAGCATTTTCTCTATTGCTCAGAATTTTTCAGACATGTATTTTTGGTTTGCCTTTGAGCCGTGAATTCATGATTTTGGATTCACGTTTAAAGAGGTTGGCAAGTGAAAAGTGATATGGCTCCGGGTTGGCGTTCGGAGCCATTGTCTTTTATATTCGTTGTAAATTCAGACTGTTATTTGAAAATGGGGGCGACCGGTTTCGACGGGATATGATCGTTGTTAAACTGCATGCGGAGATCTCGGAATTCTCCTAAAACATCCGAATATTCATACATGCCGATTACGGCTACATGGCTGCAGCTTAAGACTGTGGCTCGTCCTTTATCCAATGTGTCTGTGGTTAGATAAAAGGGCGTCGACTACACAGACTGGTTTCTGTTTTTGCCCATAAAACAGGAATAAGAACTTTTGGGCTGGTTTCGCTGACTGTCTGTCCCTGGCCATATGCGGAATAAGATACTGCCAGGAGACTAAGCGTGTAGATGTTTTTCAAGGATTTATTTCGGACGGGAGTTCGAATCTCCCCGCCTCCACTCAACTTTACTCAACAAAGCGAAGTTGACCTCATTTGTAAAATAATAAAAATCATAATAAATATTTTTAAGGTGTTCTTTAATTAAACTGATTGTATAATAATTTCCAATCCATGAAAACGAGCATTATTCCTGAATTACTTTCCCCTGCCGGAAATCTGTCAAAACTGAAATATGCATTAGCCTACGGCGCCGATGCAGTATATGCCGGTGTACCACGATTTTCATTGCGAACACGGGAGAATGATTTTCGGGAAGAAAGTCTTATCAATGGAATTCATTATGCTCACAATTTTGGAAAGAAAGTTTATCTTACACTAAATATTTATGCACACAATACAAAAGTTGAAGGTTTTATTCGTGAACTAGAAAAAGTTGCAGAATGGGAACCGGATGGATTAATTATGGCAGATCCGGGATTAATTCATCAAGCCATAAAACGGGTTCCCCAGATTCCAATTCATCTGTCCACACAGGCAAATGCTACAAATTGGACAACAGTAGAATTTTGGAAAAATATAGGAGTAAAACGAATCATTTTATCTCGAGAACTCCAATTAAAAGAAATTCAAGAAATAAATAAACGCGTTCCAAATATTGAACTGGAATCTTTTGTCCATGGCGCTATTTGTATTGCCTATTCAGGACGGTGTCTAATCAGCAATTATATGAATCACAGGGATGCAAATCAAGGAACGTGTACTAACTCCTGCCGTTGGGAATATAACCTGCAGCAAAAGACTGAATCGTTAGTTGAATTAGAAAATAGTCAATTATCGTTATCGTCTGACCGCAATTACAAAAGTCCAGGAGAAAAATTTTATGTGGAGGAAAAAGAACGAACAAGTGAACAATATCCTATAGAAGAAGATGAAAATGGAACGTATTTGTTTAATGCAAAAGATTTGTGTGCCGTAGAGCTTTTGGATGATATTCGCAATGCTGGAGTAATGAGTTTCAAAATTGAAGGAAGAACAAAATCTGAATATTATGTTGCCATGGTAACTCGGTCATATCGAAAAACAATCGATGATATAGTTGAAGGGAAGCCATTTGATACAGCTAATTTGAAAGATTTAACAGCACTATCTAATCGTGGATATAGCACAGGATTTTATACTCGTAATCCTAGAGAATTCGGAGAAAATTTTCATGATAATATGTCCCAAGAACGATCACATAAAGCTGTAGGAATAAATTGCAATTGGGATAAAACAACCGGGCTTTTATGGTTTGATATTAAAAACAAGCTCAGTGTGGGAACGAAAGTAGAACTGTTTACCCCTGAAGGAAAGGCAACAGTCCATGTATCAGAATTAAGGAATGACAAAAAGAAAAAGGTTGAATGGATACATGGTGGAGCCGGTAGAGGAGCTTTCCCATTAGAAAATAATCCGGGGGAATTTGCGATTATTCGTAGATCACTATATGAGGAAGAAAAAGTAATATATGCAACAAACCCATCTGAATAGAAAATAAACCCTCATTTTGAGTTTCTATAAATGAAATGTTAATTATAATAGAAACTTACTTTTTGCCTTTTTACCCCATAATATTTTTAAAAACAACCGTCACACCATTAATCACAAACTGTACTGCAATTACCATCAAGATTAGCCCCATGATTCTTTGAATGATACGCATACCTGCAACACCAATTTTTCGACTTAATTTTTCTCCACCAATGAAGATAAAAAGAACGGAAATCAATACCAGTAATATTGAAAATATTAATGTACCAAAACTAATAATTGTTTGTGTTTGTGCAGATAATAACATGACTCCGGTAATGGCACCTGGACCTGTGATTAATGGTACACCAATAGGTGTGTAAGCAATCTCATTTGCTGTAATAAATTCTTCTTGTTCTTGGGCAGTTGTTCGTGTCCTCCCAACTTTGGCATCTACCATGTGCATACCGCTACGGAAAAATATTATGCCTCCCATGATTTGAAATGCTTCTATCGTAATCCCGAAAAATGAAAAAATAAGTGATCCCAATAGAGTAAATACAATCAATATAATTGTTCCGGTAAATACACCTTTTTTTGCAATGGTAACTCGATCTTGATTACTGTAACCCTCCGTCATGGCAAGAAAGATGGGTGTGATACCTAATGGATTTATAAGAGTAAAAAGTGTCGAAAGACACAATATTAAAAAATCAATCTCGGTGTTAAATATATTAAGCATATTACATCCGCTCCGGAGCAGAAATTCCGAGAATCTTCAACCCATTTGCTAAAACAATTTTTACTGAATTAATTAGAGCAATTCGTGCTGAAGTAAGTGTGTTATCATCGGTGAGTACTCTGCATTCAGAATAAAATTTGTGGAATTTCGCAGCCAATTCTTGTAGATAATTTGCAACACCTTGAGGTTCTAGTGTTTCATTGACAGTATCCATAATTTCTGGAAATTGGCCAGCTGTTTTCAATAATGCTAATTCAGAGTCACTCGTTAATAATGACGTATCATAATGTGCTTGCGGATCTACGCCGAGACTTTCACTATGTTTAATTATATTACTAATTCGTGCATGAGCATATTGCAAATAAAAGACTGGATTTTTTTCTGATTGGTCTGTGGCAAGATCTAAATCAAAATTGAGATGTGAATTCATTCCACGCATTATAAAAAAATAACGGACCACATCAGCGCTGACTTCACCCACCAGTTCATCCAACGTAACAAAATTTGCTTTTCGAGTGGACATTTTTATTTTTTCACCATTTCGTAGTAACGTCACAAATTGATAAAGCAGAACGCGAATATGATCCGTATTTAGTCCGAGTGCTTCAAGCGCCAATAAAACATCCGGGTATGTATCGGCGTGATCAGCGCCGAAAATATCAATAATAAGATCAAATCCCCTGTTGATTTTATTCCTGTGGTAGGCTGTATCGGGGACACGATAGGTTGGTTCTCCAGTGCTCTTGATATAAACCCGGTCCTGATCTTTGCCCAGATCGGTGGTGCGAAACCAGGTAGCCCCATCTTTTTCATAAATAAGATTCTTGGCTTTAAGCTCTTCCATAAAGCGATCGATTTCGCCATTTTCATAAAATGTTTTTTCATTGGTAAATTGATCAAATTGAATTCCTAAATTGACGAGACTTTTTTCTATATCAGCAAAAATAGCTTTTTCTGCTTTTTCCTTAAATAGTGAGTCAGATTTTTGAAGATTTTTTCCATGTTCATTCAAAATAGTTTGAGCTATTTCTTTGATATAATTCCCTACGTAGCCATCTTCAGGAAATTCACCTTCTTTGCCTAAAAGTTCAAAATATCGTGCTTCAACCGACTGTCCCAAAATCCGCATCTGCCGGCCTGCATCATTAAAATAATATTCTCGTATAACGTTATATCCATGGTTTTCCAGGATATTGGCTACTGTATCACCAATAACAGCATTCCTGCCATGGCCAATCGTCAGGGGACCCGTTGGGTTTGCGCTAACAAATTCCACATTCGCAGTTTTGTCTTTTCCTTTGTCGGATTGACCATATGTATTACCTGCTTTTATTATTTCAGGAACCAGAGATTGGTAATATGAAGCTTTAATTTTAAAATTAATAAATCCGGGAGAAGACGGAAAAATATCAGCAACTATTTGATCATCAATCTGAATTTTGCCTATGATTGTTTCTGCAATTTCCATGGGAGATTTTTTTGCTGCTTTAACCAACGACAATGGCAGACTAGAAGATAAATCGCCGTGCTTCTCATCTTTTGATGAAGTTATCACAACGAGGTGTGGAGTAAAACCAGCTTCCTCCGCAGCTTCAGTCAGCTGTCTTTGTAGAATTTCCTTCAGTTTCATCTTTATACTCTGTTAAGGGTGCATCCGACCAAAGACTTTCAAGATTATAATATTCTCTATCACGTGTTTTAAAAATATGGACAACAACATCTATATAATCAAGCAAAACCCAATTGAGTTGTTCAAATCCTTCAGTCCTCCATGGTTTATGTTCCGTTCCTTCGCGAATGTTATCGGCGATTGCTTTCACCTGAACATCAGTGTCCGCTGAACAAAAAACAAAATGATCCGTCATACTTGTAATTCCACGGACATCGAGTGAAATGACTTCATCAGCTTGTTTTTCAATAGCAAGATTGGCAATGTCCAAGACCAGTTCACCAGTCTCATCATTTGGCGTAGAAGGGGTGGGTGTCAATGTTATTTTAAGTAATTTAACAGAGGTTTAATCGTGGCAAAATCACTACCAATTATAACTGTAATATCAACACTTAACTTATTATCAGGAATGTGTTTAACACGTAAATTGTCTTCTTCATCAATCCCAAAAGAATGGGCGACTTTTTTCAACCCTTTATAATTTTCATTTCTTAAAATGAGCATTGTTTGTTCATAATTATAATGGTCGGCATTTTCAGATCGCACAACGTCCATTTGCTGTGATCGCAAATAATCAGATACTTTTCCTGCTAAACCAGGAACACCACACCCATTCAAAATCTCAACTTCAATATCCAAAATTGGATTTTGCTCATAAATCTCCACAGCAAGCTTGGGAGTATCCGGAAGAGACGGGAATGTTATTTCGATTGGAATTCCTGTTTGAACTTGCCGATTAGAAAATGAAAAAATAAATGCAACAAGTAGCAAAGAAAGGATAACAATTGCTGAATTTACCAATGTCCCTTTAATATCCCTGCGTTTAGCCGGACGGGAGGATCTAGAGCTGAATAGGAATTTGTTTTTTTTACGACGTTTTATTCTGGCCAAGTGCTAGTAGCCTCTTAATTGAAAGTGTTGGTTTGGTCTTCGGTAATATGTGGGGTAATTGTTTATTTGAAAACTTAAAAAACTATTTTCGGAAGCTTTGTAGTTCAATCCTACACCATAATAAATATTGCCTTGATTTTGAAGTTCGGTCATGGTTGGCTGGACTAGACTTACTTGAGTATTAATGCTCAAGTTTGGATTAATAGCAAAAGAAAGAGAATTGGTGTATGCGCCTACACCTACGGACATACCGCCCAAGTTCATCATGGACATGGAAAAACTATGGTGGATTTGAAAGTTTTGAGCATTAAGGAGCGAAGGGATCTCAGGACGGCCTGTTATGGATTCCCTTATATTTTGATGGGGGACATCTGTCCTAAACTGACCGTAAGCTGGAAGGACAACAGTCAACAAACTGACGATGACTATAATATGTGTAAATATTTTATTATTTTTCACGGTACTAATTTCGCTTTATTCAAGTATCTTTTGCAATCCCCCAATTAATGCATTGTAAAATAATTAGTTCCTGTTTACTATGGTTCCGCCACCCAAACAAATATCACCATCATAAAACACGACCGCTTGACCGGGGGTTACAGCAAATTGTGGATTTTTAAAGGCAACAGTTAATGCATCATTTGAAATTTCGATCGAACAGGATTGATCTTTTTGCCGATAGCGGATTTTTGCATTTAATATTTTTGTAGAGGGTGATTCATCAGAAATCCAATGCACGTTTTCTACACTAAGTTGAGAATGGAATAAATCTGGGTGATCGTGGCCTTGGGCGATGATCAAGATATTGTCTTTTATATTTTTATCAGCTACAAACCAAGGTGCTTCTTTTTTTCCATGACCACCACCAATTCCTAAGCCTTGTCTTTGACCTAACGTATAAAACATTAATCCATTATGCCGACCAACTATTTTCCCATCAACTGTTATCATTTCACCGGGATTAGGTTTAAAATACTGGTGCAGAAATTCTGTAAAATCTCTTTCTCCAATAAAACAAACACCTGTGCTATCTTTACGATCGTGATTTGGTAATCCTTTTTCTTTTGCCAAGGTGCGCACATCATTTTTGGTCATTTCACCAATGGGAAAAATTGTTTTTTCCAGCTGGTACTGATTTAGCATAAATAAGAAATAACTTTGATCTTTATTTCCATCATTTCCTTTACGTAGAAGAACGGAACTATTTTGCTGATCAAGGCGGGCGTAGTGTCCTGTTGCAATACGGCTTGCCCCTAGTTCAAGGGCATAGTTCAGAAATGATTTGAATTTTATTTCTTTGTTACAAAGCGTATCAGGATTGGGAGTCCTACCCGCAGCATATTCTTTTAAAAAATAATCAAACACCTTTTCTTTGTATTCATTACAAAAATTGACGGTTTTAAGTGGTAATCCCAATTCATCGCAGACTAATAACGCATCTTTATAATCCTGTTCAGATGTACAGTATTCACTGTCTTCCTCCCAGTTTTTCATAAAAATACACTCCACATCAAAGCCTTGTTCTTTTAATAATAAAGCCGAAACAGCGCTGTCAACGCCGCCGCTCATACCCACGATTATATGTTCAGACATTTTAGGCGGCGGAACGAATTCGTTCCAAGGTAGATTTTATACATCTGGTTAAATATTCTACATCTTTAAGTGTATTACCGTATCCAAAACTGATTCTCAAGGTTGAATTATTTATATCATCTTTTATCCCCATTTCAGACAAAATTCGTGAAGGTTTAATATCGCCGGATGAACAAGCTGATCCGCTGGAGACTGCAATTCCATGACGATCTAAATGAATCATGAGCAAATCATTTCTGAAACCCGGAAAGGAAACGTTAATAAGTCCCGGGAGCTGCTTTTCCGGATGGCCATTAAAGATTGCATTCGGACATATGTAAGTAATCTGTGATTTAAATGCATCGGCTAGTTCATTCAAATGAGTTTGTGTTTTGTGTATATTGTTTGCAGCCAATTCTGCAGCTAAACCTAAACCAGCAATTCCGGATGTATTCTCTGTACCGGCTCGCATTCTTCGTTCCTGGTTTCCGCCAATGATCAGCGGTTTTAGTTTTAAGCCTTTGCTTACAAACAGAGCACCCACACCTTTAGGACCGTAAAACTTATGTGCAGAAAAACTCATGCAATCCACTCCAAGTTCTTTCGCATTAACCGGTATTTTACCAATTGACTGCACTGCGTCAGTATGCAAGATAATGCTCTGTTTTTTGGCAATGGCTACTATATCTGCAATCGGTTGGATGGTACCCATTTCATTATTCGCCAGCATGATGGTTATAAGGCCTGTTTTTTCTGTAATTGCATTTTGAACGTCATTCGGATTTACCATTCCGGTTTCATCCACTCCTACAGCAGTATATGTTACGCCAAATTCTCCTAGATTATCTAAAACATTTAGCACCGCAGGATGTTCAATAACAGATGTAATAACGTGTTTTTTCATTTGGTGTATCAAATTCCATAGAACCAGGTTATTTGCTTCTGTTCCTCCTCCGGTGAAAACGACTTCATTGGAATTGCATCCAATTGCTTTAGCCATTTGCCCCCGGGCGGTTTCTATGAGCGTTTTGGCTTTTTGCCCGGATGCATGAACACTGGACGGATTTCCGAAATGGAGTTCGCCTACTTCGCTCATGAGTTCTTTTACTTTTGGGTGCAGGGGTGTGGTGGCGCTATGATCAAAATAGTACATTATTTATAGGAATTTATCTGTAGAAATTACGAAAAAGAGACTACTTACACGTCGTTACGTATAGCAGCGTATTTGACAGTATTCTGGAGATTTTGATAGAAGGGCGGTTGCCGTTCTTCTAATAGATTAATGGTGATATTTTGATCATAATCATAGCGTACCAAATCCCATTCAAATGCATCACCTTCAACAGTCAAAAATGCTACAGATCCTCGGGGATCTTCATCAAACGGTAATCCGGTGGCACCTTGGCATAGAATAGTCAAATTCTCTCCTGTTTCATTGCGGGGTGTGTGGACGTGTCCATGGACAAAAACAAAGCGAGAAACATCTTGATGGGCGTTTTGCACATGATTGCGCCAAATCAATGCTTCCTCTAAGGTCGGCGGTATATCATCGCGCTGATACCAGGCATGAGTCAATTCCACGAGAACATTATCTACAACTTCCCGGTAGGCTATGTGCATGGATTTAGCAAACTCAACACCTTCATCACCGACTTCATTAGCTGTCCATTCTTCATTGGCTACTATCGCCTGGCAAATGGGATCATCGGGATTCATACCCTCTAATGATGGCCTTTCTTGTTCCCATAGTCGTTCAATGAGATAGCGATCATGATTGCCGCGTATAAACATACAATTATCAATAGATAAGAGAATATCTAGCGTTTCTTTCGGGGAGGGTCCAAGGGCAAAACAATCGCCCAAACAAATTTTTTGATCGATATTTTTACGCTCATCAATAATACCCAATGCAGTCTCCAAAGAGGCTACATTTGAATGAATATCGGTAATGATCGCAAAAGTTTTAGCCGCCATAAGTAAACAATTTACCGTATTGTACCAATGGATACAAGCCAAGTAATGCAGGATATGCTTGTTGTCAATTCATCAAGTCGTGTAAACTAATGGTGTAGGAAAATAGGTTTTGGAAAGAGAACAGTTTTTCATTTTCAATTTATTATTAAATCTTAAAAAGAACAGAAATAAACCAAATGAAAATTGATGATATAGCCATCTATGGAATAGGAAACCCATTAATAGATGTTGTGTTTAGAATTGAGGACAGTGATTTAATTAACCTGGGTGTGGAAAAAGGAATCATGCATCTTGTTGATGAAGGTCGTCAAAAAGAAATTCTCAATTATTTCAAAAATAAATCACCCATTTACCATCCGGGTGGTTCTGCCCCAAATACACTCATAACATGTACTGGTTTAGGTATTCCGGGAGTAATATCAGGTAAAGTGGGAGAAGATGAGTTTGGGAATATTTATAGATCTCAAATAAATAAATATGGAATTATCTCTCGACTAGTAACAGGTGATGGACCCACAGGGTCTAGTATAATACTTGTAACACCCGATGGAGAAAGAACCATGAATACACATTTGGGAATGTGTCAGGAATTTTCTATGTCAGATATTGATGAAACATTATTGTCAAAATCAAAATTTTTATATTTTACGGGGTACATGTGGGATACTGATTCACAAAAATCTGCTATCAAACATGCTCTATCAATTGCTAAAGAAAATAAAATAAAAAGAGTTTTTGATGTCGCCGACCCTTTCGCTGTCCAGAGATTTAAAGATTCATTTTTAACATTGATCAAAGATGAGGCGGATATTGTTTTTTCTAATAAGGATGAGCTAGAAATATTATTTGATATAGAAAACATTGAAGAAGCAACACTGTCATTGGGGGAAATGACACATATATCTGCTGTTAAATTAGGGAAGGATGGATGTTATGTGGTTGAAAATGAAAATTTATCCAAAATTTCTCCACGACCAATCATAGCGAGAGATTCAACTGGGGCTGGTGATATATTTGCAGCTGGTTTTTTATCTGCTTTATGTAAAGGGTACAGTGCAAAAATAGCGGGGGAAATTGGTAGTTATTTAGCAGAAGAAATTATCCAGATTACTGGAGCACAATTTGAAATATCTGTCATAAAACAGTTAAATACAAAAATCCCTTGGCCAAAAGAGGTTCTTTAATGGTCTCGACTCTAGACCTTTGAAAAGCGCTGGTTACTCACTATTTTCTAAGCCCAAAAATATTATAAAATTATAAGAGAGGACGTATGTTTCACCACAAACAAAATAAAACACTTTTGGTAATGCTGTGCACCTTCATCTTTTGGGGGTGTCCTAGCGAAGAATACACATCAGCAAAGTTATATTTACAACAAAACGATTTAGAAAAAGCTGAAGAATTTCTTGTCAAAGCTATGGCAATTGAAGTAGATAATCCGGAAATACCATTTCAGCTTGGGCACCATATTTATGGAAAAGATGGTCGCTGGACTGAAATGAATGACGTGTATAACAAAGCACTGGAAATTGATCCAAATCGCAAAATACTTGAAGGAATTACTGTCCAGGAAATGGTGGATATGTCTAGGTATGGATATTGGAGTGATGTCTACAATAAAGGTGTAAAAGTATTTAACTCATCAAAAGGTCTGGATGATCGAGATCGAAAAGCGATTATTCTTGATGCTGTTGATGAATTTCAAACAGCATTAATCATCAAGTCAGATGAAAGTTTAAATTACACGATGCTGGCAACATGTCACTTTGATTTGGGTGAGGGAGAAAAATCAACTGAATTTATCGCAAAAGCAGTTGAATTAGCTCCGGAAGACTTCAATTCAAATATGGCTGCAGGGCAAATTTTTGCACGGAATGACCAACCAGAAAATGCGTTATCATATCTTAAGAAAGCTGTGGAGTTAGATCCCAGTAACAGTTCGGCAATTCGTAACTTGGCGCAAACGTATTATGATCTTGGCAATACAGATGAATCCATCGCAACTTACGAAAAAGCAATTAAAACTACTTTAGATTCGAAAGCAAAAGCTGATTTACATTTCAATTTGGGTGTATTATATAATCAGGTCGAAGATTTTGTTCAAGCAGAGGATCATTTTCTTTTAGCCCTCGATCTAAACCCTGAAGATGTAGAAGCTATTATTGGGATGGCCCAGACATTTGAGAGTAATGAAAAATGGCGAAAAGCAGAAAAGTTTTATAAAGAACTTATTTTTCTAGAACCTGAAAATGCTTCCCATTACCGTGGAATTGCCAGGGTCCTTTTGCAGCAGGGGAAACAAGATCAAGCTCAACGATATTTTGAAAAATCCAAAAGATTTGAATAAGAATTATTCTTACCAGCTTTATAAAAATCCCTCGTGAGTACGGGGGATTTATTTATCCCAATTTTTGACGTTTATTTAGATAGCTGTTTAGAGCAATATCCAGACTTTGATCTGTAAAGAGAGGAACATAATCGATCAACTGCTTACGACATTGTTTTTTATATTCGTTTTGTAACAACTGAATTCTTTTTTTATAACCACTTTTAATTTGCCAAGGTTCTGTGGTTAATAATGAAGCATTTTCCATATCTTTGAACCGCGTACGAGCATTGAAATCAAATTCCAATTCCTTCCGATCTAAAATATGAAAAAGAATAACTTCCTGTTTATTATGCCTAAAATGTTTCAATCCGCTTAATACTGATTCCTGATTGTCCATTAAATCAGAAATTAGAATGATTAAACCACGTTTCTTAATTCGTTCAGCCATTTCATGAAGGACAGAACCAATTTCAGTATCAGATCCCAGTTTAGGTTTTTCCAAGTGTTTTAGGAGAGTGTTCAAATGGCTCGAGGTTGAACGGGGCGGAATATACGTTTGAATCTTTTCATCAAATAAAATGAGACCTGTTCCATCCCGTTGGTTAAGCATCAGGTAAGAGAGCGCTGCTGATAAATATGATGCATAATCCAATTTAGTCACTTTTCCGCTGGTATATTTCATGGATCTGCTGGTATCGAGTAATATATACGCTTTTAGATTCGTTTCTTCTTCGTACTGTTTTACATAATAGCGATCTGTTTTACCATAGAGCTTCCAGTCTATGTGTCGTATTTCATCTCCAGGGCCATACGCGCGATGCTCGGCAAACTCAACACTGAATCCATGATAAGGGCTTTTGTGCTGGCCGATGATATATCCTTCAACCACTAATCGAGCCCGAAGAGCCATATTGTCCAATTTTGCGACTGTCTCAGGATGGAGGTATTTTTTTTTGTCTAACATCTAACCTAAAAGTTTTAAAATAATTTCATCCACATTTACACCTTCAGCTTCGGCATTAAAATTAGTAATCAAACGATGGCGTAATACCGGTAGTGCAAGCTCATTTACATCTGTAATATCTGGTGTTGGGCGGCCATCAAGAACGGCTCGTCCTTTAGCACCTAAAATTAAATATTGCGAAGCTCGTGGCCCGGCACCCCAATCGATCCACTCATTTACAAAGTCTGGTACACCATCTGTTTTGGGTCTGGTTTTTCCAACAAGGTCTACAGCATATTCTACAACATTTTCCGCAACTGGAACGCGTCGTACTAATTCCTGATATGCCAAAAGTTGATCTTTCGGAATAATGGGCTTTAAAGCAGCTTCACTTCCGCTTGTTGTTGTTTGCACAATGGACACTTCTTCTTTGCGACTGGGGTAGTCGATTTTAATATTGAACATAAATCGATCTAATTGTGCTTCCGGCAGGGGATACGTTCCTTCTTGCTCGATGGGGTTTTGCGTTGCTAATACAAAAAAGGGTTCATCCAGTGTGTAGGTTTGTCCACCTGCAGTTACATTATGTTCCTGCATGGCCTGCAATAACGCAGATTGTGTTTTGGGCGGTGTTCGATTAATTTCATCTGCAAGAATTATATTTCCAAACACGGGTCCCTGAAAAAACCTGAATTCCCGTTTTCCGGTTGCATGGTCTTCTTCAATCACTTCAGTTCCGGTTATATCACTGGGCATGAGATCAGGCGTAAATTGGATTCTACTAAACTTGAGATCAAGTAATTCAGCCATGGATTTTATCAAAAGTGTTTTTGCCAATCCCGGAACACCTACTAAAAGAGTATGTCCTTTACTAATCAGCGCAATGAGAAAATGATCAAGAATATTTTGTTGACCTATAATTACGTTTCCAATCTCGTCCATGAACTCTTGGCGAAACTGTTCTAATTGCTGTACAAGTTGTGCATCATTTTGTGTTGACATGTTTTTTCCTGAATTTATTTAATTAATGGGCTCGAACTTAACGGTCACTTCAAATTGAAACAATCTTAATGTCTTGCGCTCCCCTAAAAGATAATCGAAATTCTTTGCTTATGCAGGCCTCTCTTGAATCAAAAATTGCCCTGGTTGGCTTGAACCGTAGGGAATTGGATACCATTCTTAATGTATTGAAAGAGCCGTCATTTCGAGGCCAACAATTATTTGGTTGGCTTTACCGTAGCCGCGTGGATTCGTTTGAAGATATGGGCAACATACCATCAGGATTACGCAAAAGTCTCGAAGAAAAATATCGTATACATCCTCTTAAATTGATTCATGTAACCGGTTCAACTGGTGAATCAACACGTAAGTTCCTATTTGAATTGCAATCTGGAGAAAAAGTTGAATCCGTGCTCATGAAGGAAGGAAAGCGAACGACAATATGTATTTCATCGCAAGTGGGTTGTGCAGTGGATTGTGATTTTTGCGCAACGGCTTCAATGGGTTTTCAGAAAAATTTGTCTGTTGGAGAAATTGTTGATCAATTTTTGCTGGTGAGTAAAGAATCAACAGCTCCAATCACAAATGTTGTTTTCATGGGTATGGGTGAACCGTTTTTGAATTATGATCGAGTCATTTCAGCTGCTGATTTAATGAATGCTGAAAAAGGAATTAAGCTTGGTGCAAAACGAATCACAATTTCTACTGTAGGAATTACGCCCAAAATTAATCGTTACGCAGAGGAAAAACATCGTTATAAACTAGCCATCAGTTTAAATGGGGCTTCCCAAGAGAAGCGACTGAAAACAATGCCCATTGCGAAGAAATATCCACTAAATGATCTATTGGTAGCTATTGATCATTTTTCATCCCGGTCCAGACACCCAGTTACACTTGAATATGTATTAATGGCCGGAGTGACAGATTCAAAAGAAGATGCACAAAAGTTGATGACGCTATTATCAGGACGGCGGTGTAAACTGAATGTAATACCCTATAACGAAATTGGTGGAAAATACAAACGGCCCGGCGATGAACGGATCGAAGCATTTATTAAGGTTTTAGAAAAAGCACCATTTCCCGTGACCGTTCGATGGAGCAAGGGGACAGATATTGCCGCCGGTTGCGGGCAATTAGCAGTTATGGAATCATCTGTAAATAATTGAATAAATTGAAAGAGTATATAAATTTAAATTAATGAGTATAAACATTCACAAAGATGTCAAAATAATTTCGGATGAAATCATCGCCACCCGCAGGGATATTCATAAACATCCTGAACTGGGTTTTGAAGTTCATCGAACAGCAAGTATTGTTGCTAAACGATTATCTGATTTAGGAATGAATGTCCAAACTGGCATTGGAAAAACAGGTGTAGTTGCTGATCTAAAAGGTGGAAACGGTCCTACAATTGCCTTACGTACGGATATGGACGCATTGCCTATACAGGAAACAGGAGATATTGATTATATATCTCAAAATGATGGCGTTATGCATGCCTGCGGTCATGATGGCCATACGGCAATGCTTTTGGGCGCCGCAAAAGTGTTAGCTGATAAAAAAGATCAGATTAATGGAACAGTGCGTTTTTTATTTCAGCCCGCAGAAGAAGGAGAAGGTGGTGCTAAATATATGATCGAAGATGGATGTTTAGATGGCGTGGATGAAATTTATGGAATCCATTTATGGAATTATCAGAAATACGGTGAAGTAGGCGTGAAAGAAGGTTCAATCCTGGCAGCAGCAGATGAATTTGAAATTATCATAAAAGGAGTCGGTGGTCATGGTGCAACTCCCCAAGGATCTGTAGATGCAGTAATTGTTTCTGCTCATTTGATTACAGCGTTACAGACAATAGTTAGTCGCAATACAAATCCTTTGGAAAGTACAGTTGTATCAGTTGGCATGGTAAATGGGGGATATAATTTTAATGTTATTGCTGACGAGGTGGTTTTAAAAGGGACTGCGCGGGCTTATACAGAAGAAAATCGACAAATGATAAAATCACGAATGAAAGAAATCATAGAGGGTATCGGCCATACGTTTGGTGCTTCAATAGAATTCAATTATCGAGACGGATATCCACCAACAATTAATGATGAAACTGCGTATGAAAAACTGTTGGCTTCTGCGAAAAAGATTGTGGGAGACGGTGCTGATTATCCCTATTTATCCATGGGCGGTGAGGACTTTAGTTATTACCTTCAAAAAATTCCAGGTTGTTTTTTCTTTGTTGGATCTGCTCCAGAAAACCAACCGTTTCGCAGTGTTCCCCATCATTGTTCACATTTTGATATTGATGAAAGGGCATTGCTTGTAGGGACTTCCGTTTTTGTACAATTGATCGAAGACCAACTAATACCAGGATAAAGCTCTTTTAGAGGAAAATAATAAAATGAAAAAGAATGAATTAACGAATTCAACTCCTATTTATATTTCATCTCGAAGAAAATTTCTAAAAACTGCAGGGCTGGCTAGCACTGCTCTTTTTACTGGTCTGACTGCAAAAAATAATATTTCAAACAATTTAGCATTATCTTACTTAAAAGAATTTTGTGATTTTTCAGAATTACCAAATGACTTTATTTATTTGAATAATGGTACAGAAGGAACTATGCCCGAATGTGTAATGTCTAGTTTGAAAACTAATTTAAGCAAATGGACTCGTAACCCTACATACTCTTACGAACTAGACCGTGACCTTGGAAAGCGACAGGAATATAATCGAGAAAAAGTGGGCCAGTTTTTAAGTGTTGATAAAAATAATGTATGTTTAACAGATAATACAACCATGGGAATAAGCATGGCAATCATGGGATTAAATTTTAAGTCTACGGATAAAGTTGTAACAACCAACCAAGAACATCCGTCAGTAATTTCTCCATTACAGATTTGGAGATCAAGACAGGGACTTCGTTTAGAAATTCAATCATTTCCTCCTCCTGAAGAAATCAGAAGTATGAGCCAAAACGAACTCCTTGATGTTTTATTTCCTAATACATCTGCTTTAAGAGGAGCTAAAGCAATGTGCGTTTCTCATGTTTATCCTACAACTGGGGTTCGGCTTCCATTAAGAGCACTAAGAGAAAAAGCAGATGAATTAAAAATTACTTACTTAATCGTTGATGGCGCCCAAGCAATTGGAGCGATAGATATAAACAATGTAAATGAACGTGTAAATAATTGTGATTTTTACGCATGCTCGGGTCATAAATGGTTGAATGGCCCACCTAGTACAGGTGTACTTTATATTCGAAATTCAGAAATACAACCTCCAGAATTTTATCCAACGCTCTCACAAAGAATGATTAGATATACGGATGGAAGCTCTAATTATCCTATAGCAAAGGCGCTCCAAATTAGAGGTTGCAGTAATACACCAGGATTTACTGCTATGGTTAGAGCAATGAAGTTTGTAGAAGAAGAAGGTGGTACAACCATTATTGAAGATTACATTTTAAATTTATCTCATGAAGTTAAAAATTTCTTTTTGACATTTGCTCCAAATTGTATTATTTCACCCTACACAGACAATGCTTTAACTTCAGGGATAACAACATTTTATCCATTCAAGTGGAACCAACCTCAAATTCCAATTAAAGATAAAAAAACAGCTACTTGGGTCTCCGAAACATTATTGAAAAGAAATATCCAAATTCGACCTATAGGAATCCCAAAAACGGGTACATCTTATGGCTCTTCGGAAAAATCTTATGCTTTGCGAGTCTCTACGGGATATTTTAATTCTATTAATGACATTGAACTTTTTAAGAGTTCATTAAAAGATGTTTTGAAAAAAATTAATTGATAATCAAAAAGGAATTATTATTATGAAAAAAATACTAATCTTAATCATTGCGTTGGTAGGAAATCATGCTCATCCTGCAGAAAACAGTAAAAAAGAAATTATTTCCACAAATGAAGCGCCTAAAGCAATTGGACCCTATTCCCAAGCAGTTCGAGTCGGGAATACACTTTATTTATCAGGCCAAATTGCTATTGATCCTATTAAAGGAAAGTTGGTTCAAGGGGGCATTGAAGAACAAACACATCAAGTATTAAAAAATATTAAAGCTGTATTAAACGCTTCTGGGTTTGTATTATCAGATGTTGTGCAAAGTCAGGTTTATTTATCAGATTTAAATAATTATGGAGCAATGAATAGAATATATGCATCCTATTTTATAAATGATCCTCCAGCTCGAGCAGCGATACAAGCATCGCGGCTTCCATTAAACGCTCTTGTTGAAATAATGGTAACAGCAGTAAAATGATAATCTAAAATTTATAAGTTCAAAAACAGAAGTTCCTTATTTTAGGTTCTTAATCATATATCGAACCCGTTTTTTACCGCCTTCAGTATCTTGTTCTCCAACAGATTTAAATCCATAATTTTCATGAAATAATATAGATCCTTGATTCATGGGTTTTATATTTACTTCACACGCCATCATTGGTTTATTCATGTGCAAAGCAAAGGATTGTCCATCATCATATAATTTTTTCCCCAAACCTTTTCGCCAGTATTTTTCAGCAACAGCAATCCTGTCAATATAATAGAATGAATCGTACTGATCAGAAATCCAATTGTAGTTCATACTGTCATAGGGTTGTTTTTCTTCCATTCCCATAAGAAATGCAGCTATAGAATCATTATCTCTAATAATTCGGAAATGAAACGTCATTTCAGCTAATTCATTTAACCGTTTGAGCGATAGAAAAGAAAGGTGTGGTTGGGATATTTGATTTAATTCAAGAATCTGGGGAATATCATCTGATGTGATATTTTCAATTTTCAACGTTTTTAATATCCTACTGCTGTATTTTCTCCACGACTGTCAGCACCGCCATAATATCCATTTTCATTTATCATAATACAGTTTGCCTGCCCCCATTCAACCCATGGATGAATTTTAGTTACATGTCCTTTTTGATTCAAGTTTTTTAGAACATCTTTTGAAAGGCCATTTTTTTCATAAAAAAGTATATCTGGTAGCCATTGAGAATGAACTCGATAAGCAGAAACAGCATCTTGAATATCCATCCCATGAATAATTACATTTAATATTGTCTGCATTGAAGTTGTTATGATTGTTGCTCCTCCGGGAGATCCAATTAACAAATAAGGTTTTTTATCTTTAAGTACAATGACGGGCGTCATAGAACTTAAAGGGCGTTTCCCAGGCTGAATTGAATTGGCTTCATTTCCAATGAGGCCATATATATTAGGCGAACCCGGTTTGGATGAAAAATCATCCATTTCATTATTTAGAAAAAATCCGCCTCCTTCAACCAAATAACCACCTCCATAGGACCAATTTATAGTTGATGTAACTGAAACAGCATTCCTATCTTTATCTACGACAGAATAATGTGTTGTTTCTCTGCTTTCATTTTGAGAGGGTGGTCCGGCATATACATCAGCACTTTCTGATGCTGTAGTCAAAGAAATATCACTAATTCTTTGTTCGGCATATTCTGAAGAAAGAAACATTTGAACGGGTACATCCCAATAGTCCGAATCGCCCATATGTTTTGCCCTGTCTGCATACGCACGTCGTTCTACTTCAGTTAAAATGTGAATATAATTCGATGAATTCCAACCCAACGTATCAATGGGATAATGTTCCAGCATTTTTAACATATGAATCAAAAGTGTACCACCCGAACTTGGAGGTCCCATAGAAATAATATCATGCCCATAGTAAGAGCCTTTTACAGGTTTACGATAGACAGATTTATAATTCTGTAAATCTTCGTGTGTAATTAATCCATTACCATTTTTCATTTCTGCTACAATCAAATCAGCAGTTTTACCAGAATAAAAACCGTCCCGACCTATTCGGCCGATTCGCTTCAATGTTTTTGAAAGATCCTTTTGAATGAAACGGTCACCTTTTTCCCAAGGACGGCCATCTTTACGTATAAAAATTTTAGCAGCAGCTTTATTATTTAAAAATAAATTTTTATTATTATTGAGCATTTTTGATTCAAAATGGCTTAATTCGAATCCTTTTTCAGCTAGAGTAATGGCAGGAGCTAGCAATTGCCTTCTGGAAATATTTCCTGAACCATAATCTTCCCATGCTTTTAATAATCCATCTACGGTACCTGGAACGCCGGATGAAGCTCTTGTATTCAAAGACATATTCTCAATTACATTTCCCTCTGCATCTAAAAACATATCTCGGTGAGAATCAGAAGGAGCCATTTCACGATGATCAAGCGTTATTGTTGTACCATCAGCCATATGAGCAACCATAAACCCGCCGCCGCCGATATTTCCGTTAGAAGAAGATGTTACAGCAAGAACAAATCCAACTGCACACGCAGCATCAACAGCATTACCGCCTTTTTTCATGATTTCAATTCCTGCTTCAGATGCGTGACGACTAGTTGATACTACCATGCCGTTTTCTGCAAAAACGGGATCGGGACTTGCTCCATAAAGTGTAGAAAAAATTAGTAGAATTATCAGATATTTTTTTTTCACTTTAATTATTGATCCAGTTTAGGATATTTTTAATACCACTTTTTACTCGTTTTGCATTGTCTCCTAAATCCTCAATAGAGAGATCTTTTTTGTTAGCGAGCCCTCTACTTATGGAAAGAGCTTCACCTCCGTTAAAATTAACATATGCCAATCGAGCATTAAATTCATTGGATGGTCTACCAAATTCGTTTCCTGGAAGTAGGGCTACCCCGGTTTCATTTAATAGTCTTTCACAAAAAGCAGCTGAATCATTAATATTGCATACGCGTAGTTTTTCAGCAAAATTTGAAAAATCAGGAAAAAGATAAAATGCGCCTAAAGGTATATTTACATTTACATTAGCATTGTATAATGTTTCAGAGCAATATTGACCAACTGCTTTAAGAATACGACGACAATGAAATAAGTAATCATCTACCGTTTCATTATCTTGATATGCAACGACAGCTGCGTGTTGAATTGGGGATGCAACACAAGAATATGTTTCACTGGCAATGGATGCCATTGCATTTTTAAGCCAATATAATTCCTTTGGGAATGCAAAGTGCCCTAATCGCCAACCGCCCGCACCGCACCATTTTGATAGACCTGAACTAACGATTGTTCCTTCAGGATAATAGCGAGCCATAGAAACATGTTCACCTTTGTGATGAAGCCTTCCATAGATTTCATCGGATAAAACAAGCACTTCATTCTTTCTGCAAACGTTTGCCAAAGCGTTTAATTCATCAATTGTATATGTGCCTCCATCAGGGTTCCCTGGGTAATTCAAAATAAGTAAATGGGGACCATCTATATTTTCTACAGCAGATTCCAATTGCTCTGGAAGTAAGCGCCAATAATTCTTAAAGCTAGTATTAATATAATGAGTTTGGCGTTTTACGATGTGTCCCTGGGGAGCATAGGACACCCAACATGGAGCAGGAATTAACGTGGATCCTTCTAGTGCTAATTGTAATGTAAACATTAATTCTTTAGATCCAGGCGCAACTAACACACCTTCCGCATTTATATCAACTTGGTCTGTATTTTGATGAAAATCTGCTATTGATTTACGAAGTTCAAATAAACCCTCTACAGGCAGATAATCTTTCCTGTAAGCATTTTCCTGTAATGCCGAAACAATGATTTCCGGAACAGGGAAAGGGGATTGGCCAAACCCAAATCGGTAAATGGTTTGACCGGCATCTGCCATTTCGGCACTACATTCATTGAGAGCCAATGTGGCAGACCGTTCTAATGATTCAAGGTGAGTTTGGAGTTTTTGATTCATAAAAGTCGAGCGAAATTAACAGGTTTAGTTAATTGCTTTAAATAAAAAAGACTATTATTTAACTTTTGAAATTCATAAAATTATATATTAGTAGAAAACAAGCGATAGGGAAAATGAATGAAAAAAGTATTAATGGTTGGAACGGGTGATGTTGGTAAACATTTACTAGAATTTGCCGCCCGAGATGAACCCAATATAAAATGGATTGTGGGTGATGTAGATGAAGAAAGAGCTCGTTGGGCATGCAATAATGCTGAAATTGGAGCAGCTCATCACGGAAAACATCCAAAATTCAAACCAATACAGGTTGACTTATTCAATATTGAAGAAACGACTGAATTAATTCAGTCTGAAAAACCAGATGCTATTATCAATTGCACAGTTTTGCATACGTGGCATTTGATTCGTCAACTACCTGATGAATTGTATGCAAAGATTAGTTCTGCTGGTTTAGGTGCTTGGTTACCCTGTCAATTAGCATTGGGGTTAAATTTTTCAAAATCAATTCATGAATCTGGGCAATCACCTTATTTTATTAATACATCCTTATCATGTTTAACGAATCCTGTTATGGGAAAGGTGGGATTGGCTCCAACGATAGGCATTGGGAATGTTGACTTAATTGCGCCGGCAGTATTAACCTATGTGGCACAACAAAAAGGTATCGAACGTTCCAGAGTTGAAACTTTTCAGGTCTGTCACCATCAGCATTGGGTTTATCCCCGTGAAGCTGGTTATCAAGAAGGCGCACCTTATTTTCTTAAAATTCTTATAGATGGAGAGGATGTTACATCTGAATTTGATACAGATGAAGTTATGTATAATTCTGTAAAACTATATGGAACAGGGATTGGATTTACAACGGTGTCTGCTTCATCAGCATTAAAAAATTTGAAAGCAATGATATATGATCAAAATTTAAGAACTCATTCTCCGGGTCCTAATGGGTTACCTGGGGGGTACCCAGTTTTATTAAATGCTTCAGGTGCAGAAGTTATTCTTCCGAATGAGATAACAATTGATGAAGCGATAAAAATGAATGTAGAATCAGGAAAACTTGATTCAATTGAAGAAATTAAAGAAGATGGAACAGTCGTTTTTACAGATTATGCTTATGAAATAATGAAAGATTCGCTAGGTTTTGATTGCAAATCATTTCACGCGTGGGAATCAAAGGAGTTGGCATTTGAACAAATGGCTTGTTTTAAACAATTAGCAGATAAGTATATAAAAAACTAAATAAAAACATCTATATATTTCGCCCCTCCTCCGGTAATAAATAATACAATTTTTTCATTTTGATTAATGTGTTGGCTTTCAACAAGCCCAGATAGAGCAGCAACTGTTGCGCCCGCTTCAGGAGCGGCAAAAATTCCCTCCATTTTACCCAATAATTGAACACCTTCTAATAGCGCTTTATCGCTGACGGCAATTGCATATCCATTACTTTCGCGAATAGACTGGAGAATCAAAAAATCTCCAATAGCTGACGGAACACGAAGACCAGATGCTACTGTTTCTGCATTTTTAAATGTCGGAGCATTATTAAGCCCCGAGTTAAATGCACGAACAATAGGTGCGCATCCTTCCGCTTGAACAGATATCATTCTAGGGCGCTTTGAACCAATCCATCCCATATCCTCCATTTCCTGAAATGCTTTCCACATTCCAATAATACCTGTTCCACCACCCGTAGGATAAATGATTACATCTGGCAAATTCCAGTTCAATTGTTCAGCCAATTCATACCCCAATGTTTTTTTACCTTCAACACGATAGGGTTCTTTTAATGTGGAAATATCAAACCAGCCTTCCGCGTCTTTCCGTTCAGCAACTATTTTACCGCAGTCGCTGATTAACCCATCAATCTTTTCAACCTGTGCTCCATTCTGTTCACATTCAACCTGGAAGGCTATAGGGGTATCTGAAGGCATAAAAATATGTGCTTCCATCCCCGCTTTTGCTGCATACGCAGCTGTGGCTCCGCCTGCATTCCCGGCGGTAGGAATAGCAACCTTTTTAACACCTTTTTCTTTTGCTTGAGATATGGCTGCGCTCATTCCACGAGCTTTAAAAGAACCTGTTGGATTAAGAGATTCATCTTTTAATAAAAGATTTGAAAATCCTAATGATGCACCTAACCTTTGCGCGTGGACTAAAGGTGTCCACCCTTCACCTAATGTGACAATGTTTTCTTCATTTTCAATTGGCATCAATTCTTTATAACGCCACATAGTTGATTCTCGTTGAACCAACTGGTCTTTATCTATTTCATATTTGGCTTTATCTAAGTCGTAACGGGCAAAAATAGGTAGACTACAGTCAGTGCATAAATTTAATAATTGTTCTTTGGGAAATATTTTATTACAACTTGTGCATTCTAAATGGCTGATTGTTGAATTAGTAGAATTACTCATTTTACTCTAAAAGTTTTTCAGGTGAAGATTTCATTATTAAAGTACGAGCAAGAATCTTTGTTGCATCAATTAGCGGTATATCATTGATTTTATCATCTTTTAATGCAAGGGGGATTTCTGTACAGCCTAGAATAATAACTTCAGCATCATTATTGATTAAATATTCTGTACCTTTATGTAATTTATTCATGGCTTTATGTTTAACAGGATTTGAATGAGCTTTTATTCCATAGTTTGGATTGTATATAGCAGGATTAATATGATTTGTCTGAATTACCTCTGAAACTTGAATTCCATTTAAACCATATTTCGATAGACTTTTTGGATATACATTCGACATAAATGTACCAGTTGTTGATAAAATACCCACATTTTTTACTGATGGATGCATTTCATTGATAAATTCAGCTACCTTTTCTATCATGTGGACCAGCTGTAATTCTGTCGGTATTCTGTTGATTATTTCGTTGAAAATTGATTCTGTATGCACTGTATTGCAGGGCATGCCTATGATAGTTGCCCCTTGTTTGTATAATGAACAAATTACATCGGCTATTGCTAAAGCAGGATTATTTTCGGATTTTCCAATTAGAAATTCGGTTCGGTCAGAAATTAAATGTGGTACAGATATCATGATAACAGGTAAATGATCTTGATCTGTGTCAGCCTTGGTTTGATCAAATATTTTTTGTATAAGATCAATCCCGGCATAGGAGCCCATACCGCCAACAACTCCGATCATAGTTCTATTATCTATATTCATATTTGAAATTAAATGTAATGCACATGTTGATGTATAAAAAAAGGCGGTGAATATTCACCGCCTTTTTAAACTATAATTGCTTCAGCAATTTTAGAAGTCGTACATTAATCGAATGTAAGTCATACCACCGTGATAACCGAGAGGTGAACGACGTGGGTAAGGCATTCCTTGAGATGCACGTGTATCAATCTCATTCGGATATGCATTGGTCACATTATTAGCACCTAATACTACATTGAGGTTATTACTTACGCTATAACTCAATTCAACATCAATGAATGTTATGGGATCAATGACATCTTTGTCGCTGCGTTCATCAATAGACTCACCAAAATTGTTTAGGCGAACCATAAGAGATAAAGCATCACCAATGTCTTGAGTTACTGTTGCAGTGATACGATCTTTTGGTAGATTTTCTTCAAGATTCTGAACATTACCATCAGATACTGGATTTTGCCCATTAACCTTATTTTGTTTAACCACTTCTGTTTCATTATGGTTCATTGCAAGACCAAGATTGGTATTACCCATTCTATATGTTGCAACCAAATCATATCCAGACGTTTTTGTATCCAATGCATTGGTGTAAAACGCTAACTCTGAAAAATTTGGATCATCAACAGAGATAGAACGAGATTTCAAGATTTTACCTTCAATATCAATTTGATACATATCAAATGTCAAATTCAGATTGTCTATCGGGCTTGATGTAAAACCAAAACTAGTATTGACTGCATTTTCTGGACCAAGTTCTTTACCACCGTACAGAACTGCAAGTGGATCAGTTGGTTTTACTGTACCTTCTTGTACCTGTAGTCCTGTGACGCCATCAAATGAGGTAACAATACCCGTATAATTTGATTGGCCAGGTGTGGGTGCTCTAAAACCGGTAGAATAACCACCGCGTAACGTCACCAAATCACCTAATGAGTATCGTCCAGCAACTTTAATATTACTGGTTGAGCCAAAGTCTGAAAAGTTTTCAGAACGGGCAGCAAATTGCAGTAGCAATGCTTCTCCCATGGCATATTCAACATCAGCATAAAAAGCAGTATTTTGACGAGCAAAAACACCAGCAGCATCCGGACTTGTTCCGGGCATACCGTTTGCGGCTGATCCTGGAGCAGTATAACCATAATTGACCATATTACCTGTACCAGCAGAGTCATATGTTAATGTATGAACTGTTGCCCATGGTCCTGCCATCCAAGATTCTTTTTGACCTGCAAACATGGTGTAAGATTCTTCACGCCATTCAGCACCAAATGCCAAATTAATAGCATTCGATAAGGAATAAGTGAAATCAGCATTCAAGTTTGTTTCTGCTTGTTCTAAATCACCAATGTCGAAATTATGTGGTGAATAAGGACCCCAAGAAAGGTTCAGTGTATTTTTCAGATAATAACGGATATGGTTTGAACCATAGCTTGCGCTAAAGTCATAACCCAAACCAAAAAGGTCATCACCTTTAATACCAACAACTGAACTAAAATCGTTTCCGTGGCCTTCAAGACGAGGTGTAAATCCCAAAGGATATGTATCTCCCCAGGAAAAATCACCTTTTGAAGGATCTGTGGGATCTAGTGGAATTGCTGTTAATGCACCGGATTTACCGGCTGCACGTAGGAAAAAGCTATATTCGCCAAACGTGTCACCATAATTACCAAAAGAATATGCCGATACATTTTCACTAATTTTTAAACCGGCATTCCAGACGGATTTAAATCCACTGCTTATGGGACGACCCCAATTCATGGCTGTTTGCCATTCATCTACACTTTGACCTGCATCATTTGCATCCCAGCCTTTGTAACCATCAGAAGCAGAAGCATGTTGATTACCTCTTGAGAGTTCAGGTCTATCAGCATATTCAAAACTAAGGTTAACGAAACCGTTGTCTGTAAGGGGTAGACCAACATTGGCTGCTAAGGTAACATCTGTTTCACCACCTCGACCATTTGGCGCTTCCATCCATTTACCACCTGTAACATGAACTTGATATCCGGATGAATTATCTTTCAAGATAAAATTCATAACACCAGCTATTGCATCTGAACCGTATTGAGCGGCAGCACCGTCACGTAGTACTTCTAGCTTTTGAATAGCAATGCTTGGAATCATACCCACATCAACAGCTTGGGCACCCACATTCATTGCAGCACCAAAATGTGATATCAATGCTGAACGATGGCGACGTTTTGAATTCGTCATTACCAGAATATTATCCGGTGGAAGACCACGCATAGACGTAGGTCGAACGAATGCAGCGCCGTCACCTGTAAGCGGCGTAGCGTTGAATGATGGTACTTGGTTTTTTAGTGTTTCTGTTAAATCGCCGTTACCTTGACGACGCAATGATAAGTCATCAAATCCATCTATAGGTGTTGGTGATTTCATTGCGGTACGACCGGCAGCCCGAGTACCTGTTACAAAAACATCAGCTCCAGCCAATGCGCTCACAGCAAGTGCAAAGTCAACTTGACTTGCTCCTGCATCTACGGTCACACTTTGGCTTGAAGATTCATAACCGATGAATGAAGCAGTTAATGTATATGATCCAGCGGGAACGCCATAGATCGAATACGCACCGTCTCCATCGGTTGCTGCACCTAAGGATGTTCCTTCGACGGCTACATTAGCACCAGGTAAAGCATTTCCGTCCGCATCCGTTACCGAACCGACGAAAGATCCCTGGGCTATGAGGCCTGTAAACATCCCAAGCGCAAAAATAATATTGATGAGTTTTTTCATCATTTTCTCCTTGCTTAGTTGATTTGTATGTGTTTTTACCCACATTTTGACTTTTGCCTAGTGGCAAATTCTGGCGAAGATATGGCTAAATAGTAAAAATACCAAGTTTTAAAAAAAATAGGATTTTTTATAAAATTTTGAGTGTTTTTAGGAATAATTTAAGATATTAAGATCTATTTTATCGACGAGAGCATCCATATTAACACGGTCTTGTCCTTGTGTATCCCTTTGTCGTAATGTCACTGTGTTATCCTCGAGAGATTGGTGGTCAACGGTGATGCCAAAGGGTGTGCCCGCTTCATCCTGTCGATAGTAGCGTTTGCCAATGGAACCCTGCTGATCATATAAAACTTTATGGTGATTTTTTAGATTTTCGACTACTTTTCTAGCCAATTCAGGCAAACCGTCTTTTTTAGTCAAAGGACAAACAACTGCTTTTATGGGAGCTAATGCTGGATGCAGCTTCATTACAATACGGTTATTTTCGGTATCTTCCCAATAGGCATCAGCCAGCACTGTTAATAGCATGCGATTGAGACCCGCAGATGTTTCGATGATATAAGGGAAATATCTTTCATTAACCACTTGATCGGAATACTGCATGTTTTTCCCGGAGTATTCCTGGTGACGCTTTATATCAAAATCCGTCCGATTATGAATACCTTCAATTTCTGACCAGCCAAAAGGAAATTCATATTCTATATCCCATGCTTCTTTAGCATAGTGAGCTAATTCCCCATCTCCATGTTGATGAAATCGAATTTTCTCTTTGTTGATTCCTAAACCATCAGTATAAAAATTAAAGCGCTCTTCTTTCCATGCTTTCATTTCATCATCATCCGTTCCGGGTTTTACGAAATACTGCATTTCCATTTGTTCAAATTCACGAGTACGAAAAATGAAATTTCTAGCCACAATCTCATTGCGGAATGCTTTACCGATCTGGGCAATACCAAAGGGGACCTTTAGTCTTTGTGAGCCTTGTACTAATAAATAATTAACATAAATACCCTGAGCTGTTTCGGGACGTAGATAGGCAATAGATCCTTCATCTTCAACAGGTCCAATTTGGGTTTTGAACATAAGATTAAATTGCCGTGGATTTGTCAATTTTCCAGTTGTTCCACATTTTGGACATTGAAGGGCAGACCAATCTGCATAATCGGGATTCTCATCTGATAATTGGTCTGCTTTATAACGAGCTTTACATTGTTTGCAGTCCACTAATGGATCATGAAATTCAGCAATATGACCAGACGCTTCCCAAATTTTTGGGTGCATAATAATTCCACTATCTAATCCAACAATATTTTCGTGGAGTTGCGTCATGGAACGCCACCACAAGTTTGAAATATTATTTTTTAATTCTATACCAAGGGGACCGTAGTCGTAAACAGCCCCAAAGCCACCATAGATTTCAGAACTTTGAAAAATAAAACCACGTCGTTTGCACAAAGAAACTATTTTGTCCAGTGAGTGTATTTTATCTGTCATTAGTCCATTTCCTGTAATTCTTTTTCAATTTGATTATTAAAAGGAATTGAAGTGTCTTCAGAGGATACCTGTGTAGACTTATTATCCTTATTTTTTGGTGTTCGTAGAAATAATCCAAATAGTATCAATGCTGCAATAGCGATAATGATTGGTACAATCCATGCCATAACATTAAATCCCTGGGCAACAGGAATTGCGAGAATTCTTTCACCATAAATGCGCACATAATGATCCAAAATCTGCTGACGTGTTTGCCCCTCATTAACCATTGATTGTATCTCATTTTCCAATTGTGAATGACCATGATCATAGACAGTTCCGCTCCAACAGCAGGGCGCCATGAGACTGCGTTCTAAATCAATAATTAAATCTTCATTGGTAGAGGATAGAATTAGAACAGATAGTGTTAAGAATGTTAAAAGTTTCTTCATTTCTTTTTCCGCCTCTTACGTTTTTTTACCGGTCCTTTAGCTCGCCGGTCATTAATTAAACTAACTGCCGTGTCTAGATCCACATCATCAGGAGAAATATCTTTAGGCAGTGAAGCATTAAATTTACCATCAGAAACATATGGTCCGTAACGACCATCTTTAAGTGTTATTTCTTCTCCTGTATCTGGATGTTTCCCAAGCGTTTTTAATTCACTGCTGGGTTTATTGCGATTCTTGATGACGTCTATTGCTGCTTCCAATGTAACAATAAGTGGATCGTGGGGGTGAGGTAGTTTAACATTTTTATCGCCCACTTTTAAATAAGGACCATATCTGCCGAAATCAGCCCTGATTTCATTCCCTGTCTCTGGGTGTGTTCCCAGGAGTCGCGGCATGGAAAGTAATTTTGATGCTAATTCAAGATCTACGTCATCTTTTTCTGTACCTCTCGGTAGGGATTTTCGTGTTTTGGAATCACCCAATTGAACATAAGGACCATAGGGTCCTTCTTTTAAATAAATGGATTGTCCCGATTCATTATCAACACCAAGGAGTTGTGTTTGCGATGCCTCTTTCGCTAATATTTCCAAGGCCTTTTCGATAGAAATATCCCCCAAAGAAAATTCCATGGGAATATTTCGACGCTCTTCACCTTGCTCTAAATAAGGACCATAATTTCCAACCCTTATTACAATTTCTTCCACGCTGTCATTGGCGATTAAAACGGTACATGCTTTACGTATATCGATTTCATCTTCCAACATTTTCTCAAATCCGGGGTTCTCGTTGCTACCAAAATAAAATCCCTTCATGAAAGGAAGTGAATCTGAATCTCCCCTGGAAATTGAATCCAACTCATCTTCCATTTTAGATGTGAATTGGGAATCCACAAGTGAAGAAAAATGATTCTCTAATAGTTGCGTAACTGCAACCGCAAGAAAAGTGGGTACGAGAGCCCCTTTTTTATTTTGTATATATTCTTTTTCCTGGATACGTCCAATAATGCTGGCCCAAGTTGACGGGCGACCAATACCTTGTTTCTCCATTTCTTTAATTACGGATGCTTCCGTAAACCGGGCCGGTGGTTTTGTATTATGTTCTTCCGGAGTGAGGTTTTTACACTCCAAACGCTGACCTTTTTTCATCTCAGGAAGGAATCGTTCGCGATCGGCTAATTTGCCATCCGGGTTATCACTGCCTTCCACATAAGCACGCATATAGCCAGGAAAAAGAATCACCCGGCCGCGAGCGCGAAAAACTGTATTTTTATTCTCAATATCAACTTTAGTACGCTTAAGCTTTGCCGGTTTCATTTGGCTGGCGACGGTCCTCTTCCAGATCAAATCATACAATTTACTTTCGTCACTGCCAATTTTTGCACTGACTGTTTTTACATCGCTGAAAATAACACCGGCAGGACGGATTGCTTCGTGAGCTTCCTGTGCATTCTTGACCTTGCTTTTATACATAACCGGTTTATCAGGTAAAAATTCATCACCATAACGATCTTTAATTACTTTACGCGCGCCGGTCAATGCTTCATTCGAAAGTTGAATAGAATCTGTACGCATATATGTAATAAACCCTGCTTCATACAAGCGTTGAGCCATACGCATGGTTTTACGAGCAGAAAAGCGAATTTTGCGCGACGCTTCCTGCTGCAGCGTGCTGGTTGTGAATGGTGCATAGGGATTAGAAGTCTGGGGCTTCTCTTCCACACTGCTTACAATCCAAGGACCATTTTGTATCTCTTCAGCTAATGCTGTTGCTTGAGATGAAGAAAGTAATAATACATTATCTTTTTTCAATTTACCTGTATTACTGTCGAAATCTTTACTCGCCGCAAGACGTTTTCCATCCAACCTGATCATATCAGCATTAAAACCTTCTAATGCATCTGTCTCCAATTCAGCTTGGAGATCAAAATATGTAGTTGATTTAAATAGTGCTCTCAAGCGTTCTCTATCAACGATCATTTTCAATGCTGCAGATTGTACACGACCCGCAGAGAGAGATCCTTTTACGAAACTCATTGTTTTTTGGAGAGTGCTCCATAATAATCGAGATAATTTATACCCCACGAGTCGATCGATTACACGGCGGGTATATTGAGCACTGACAAGAAATTTGTCAATTTCATGACGTTGTTCCATTCCTTCCATGATTCCTTCTTTGGTAATCTCGGTGAATTGAACTCTTGAAACAGACTCATTTATAATTTCTTCTGCAATATGTGCAGCAATAGCTTCACCCTCGCGATCAGGGTCAGTGGCTAGAATAACTTCCGGGGCTTGGGAGGATTTTTTCTTAATCGTTTTAATGATATCTTTTTTGCCCTCCATGGCAACAAATGTAGCGGCGAATTCGTTATCAACATCTACAGCTAATTCTTTGCGAGGAAGATCTTTAATATGCCCTACACAAGCAAAAACTTCATACTCATTGCTGAGATATTTCTCAATTGTCCGTGCTTTAGCCGGGGATTCAACTATAATTAGTGGTTTGTTCATAAAATAATTCCGAGATTTTTATTGTTTACGTGCGCGTATTATAATGTATAATAAATTTCAGAAAAGTCAAACTGCGAAATGTTTAACCAGATCACTTTCTGCTATTTCTTCCTGTTCCCCCGTGGTGAGGTCTTTAATTTGAAGAGTTTGATTTTTTATTTCATCATCTCCCATGATGATAACTTTAACTGCACCAATCCTGTTGGCATCGCGTAATTGAGCTTTTAAACTGCGCCGTAATGTATCCATTGTTAAGGTAAATCCTAACTCGCGTATTTCATTTGCGATCTGTAACGCTTTTCCACGGGCAGATTCCACTAGGTTAATCAAATACACTGAATTTCCTTCAATTTTTTTTCCATTCTGTTCCATGGACATTAATATGCGTTCCATTCCGGCGGCAAAGCCCATGGCAGGCGTTGGTTTCCCTCCCAATATTTCAACGAGTCCATCATAGCGACCTCCACCACAAATAGCATCTTGAGCTCCAAGATTTCCTGAAATGAACTCGAAGGTTGTACGAGTATAATAATCCAACCCGCGCACCATTTGAGGGTCTAATTCAAAGGGAATATCCAAAACACTTAAAAGGTCTTGAACGTTTGAAAAATGCTCTGCGTCATCTCTAGTCCAAAAATCAGCAATAGATGGAGCGCCCGCTAGAAGTTTTTGCTCCTCGGGATTTTTTGTATCCAGGATTCTTAAGGGATTGGTTTCTAACCGCTTTTGGCTGGTTTCAGACAATTGATTTTTGAGTGGATTGAAATAATCTTGCAATGCTTTTTTATAATGACCGCGGCATTCACCTGAACCAAGGCTGTTCAATTTTAAGGAAAAATCTTTTAAACCTAATTCTGAAAAAATAGTCTGGCCAACTGCAATAATTTCAGCATCCTGTTCAGGATACTCAGAACCAAACGCTTCGATGCCGAATTGGTGAAATTGCCGCTGTCGGCCTTTTTGCGGACGTTCCCTGCGAAACAAGGGTCCCAGATAATACATGCGTTGCACTGGAGACTTGCTACCTAAATTATGTTGAATGAATGCACGAGCCACAGGCGCAGTCAATTCGGGACGAAGTGTTAAAGATCCACCGGAACGATCATCCCACGTGTACATTTCTTTCGAAACGATATCCGTATCTTCTCCGACACTTCTGGAAAATAAACTTGTATCTTCAAAAATAGGCGTACGGATTTCACTATAACCAAAACGAACTGCAACATCGTGAATAATGCTTTCCAACTCCTGCCAGCGAGTACTGTCTTCCGGAAGAATATCGTGTGTGCCTTTGATGGTTTGGAATGCCATGAATTTATTCTGATATATTTATAATGAGATTTTCTGCTTGTTCTTTTTTATCTTCTGGGACCAGTAATTTAACCACAGCACCGGGAACATTTGTTAGAGTTATACTAAATGCAGAAGCAAAAAAATCTGATTTCAAAAAGTAGGGAATATTGTTTTTTGATAAAATTTCACCCGCCATTTCAGCATATACTTTTCCGGAAAATTGAGCAATTTTTATCCATGTAATTTTTTCTAAAGATTGATCAAATGGTTGTGTATCAACAAGGGTCACATTGCAATCAGAACAAATCTCAATTTGGAGTTTATATTCTGCTTGGCACTCAGGACAGTACTTAAAATCGTTTTTTTCCATGATTGAATTTGCGATGATTTTGTTAGAGAATGAAAAAAGAATTAATAAGGTACGATACGATTAAATCCGCCTCGTGATTCAATTTGTAAGATACAGGGGGAGAAATGAAGATATGAGTGTCTCAATGATCAAAAAGTGGCTTTTTTGTTATATTTGTCGTAAAAAAAAGTCTCACACCATTTTCTTTGACGCAAAGAAAACGGCTACAAAAGTGGCCTGACGTTTAGTTGCGTTAAGAAACGAAAATAGTTTTACGTTAAAAAAGAAAAACTGTTTAAAGTTCGTATTTTATCATTACAGATAAAATAAATAATCGGTACACGCGGACGAGTTTTTTTCTTTTAGTAAAACTGTCTGAAGTTTTAGCAAATATAGTCCAGCCTTGATCTTTTTGGTTCTTTTTCCATCAAGGGAAAAAGAATAGAGAAGAAATTATTTATGATATGTTAGACTTTTTACACTTGCCTAATACTTTTTTAGTTATCCCATTGCAGAAAACAGAAAAAAAGAATTAATAAGGTACGATACGATTAAATCCGCCTCGTGATTCAAATTGTATATCTTTCAACGTAGGTGATTTAACATTAATGCGCAGGTAGAATCCATTTGCATATCCACTTGGTGTCCAATCTAAGGCCAATTCCCAGCAGTGCAGGTCACGATAAATAGTAAAGCGGTGACTGATGAGTTCATTTTCCATCAAGTCAAAACGTGCGGAATACCCTACACGCCATTTTTTTGTTACATTAACTGTTGAATTTGTATTGAGCCAGAATGTTTCATTAGACAGTGATGGATTACTTTTCTGTAAAGAGTAACCTAAACTGAATCGTGTACTCCAAAGTTTACCTTTTGAACCACTATTGTTATTTGCCAATGAAGAAACAGTCGCCAGGCTATCTTGAAGAACCGTCGAATCTGTAGATGCACTTTTTGTTCCCATTCGCTGACCGGAGAGTTGAAAACCTGTTGATAAGTCCATCCGGGTTAAACGAGGATATGGTATCCCATTTTCAGTTCGTTTGATTGTATTGACACGCTGGTTCAATTCTTTGTTATATTCATAAAAATCATGAGTCATGCGCAGGTCCACACTTGACTGACCTATCTTTGAACGGATGGATGAAGATAGATTCTTCAATCTGAATTCTTCCGCTACAAAATTATAACTCGTTCCCAAACGCCAGGAAAACAGGTTGACAATTTTATCCTTTTCACCCTCTTTTATTTTGGCTTGAAAATTATTGTTTACACTAAAGGTCATGGACTGTGATTCACTTTGCGGTGTACCGCCGGCCATGGTACCGCTGAAACGGTCGTGATATAATGTATTCCCAGATGTGTCCACTATAGATTCAAAATAACCCAAGTCGTTCCCAAAAACGGGTTGAGAAAAATCGGGTTTAAAAGAGTATCCAATTGAAGGAGAAACTACATGGCGTATAGCGATCATATTTCCCAAATTGATAGGGAAGAGGCCGTAGATCTGTGTATTAATAGATGCACCAAAACTTCCCGTAGTTCGAGTGGCAAATCCGGGGATTTCTGTCGTTAAAATAGTGTTGGTTGTACTATCCAATCTCCCTGAAAAAGTTCTGTTAACCCAATCTGATTTAAAGCTGGCATTTGGATTGAACGTAATATATCGAAAGATTTTTGTAGGGGAATTAAGTGATAATGAATGGCGCATAACATTATCACTGAAATTTTGTTTTTCATCATTCCAGTAGTAAACACTCAACGTATCATCAATGATCGTTTCTTCTGATTCATAGTACAGCCGCTCTTTGTTAGTCAATGAAGAATTATAACGCCACGTAATATTATTATACCATTTTGGATCTCTACCCTTGCTTGGAAAGAAGTTCCGCTGGCCAAGATTAAAATTCATGGAGGGTAATGTAGATGTTGTAATATTTGTTTGCATACCCTCATGGGCTGGTTTTGAGTAAAAAACGGATGATGAATCAATGCGATCATCTGCCATCAAGTTTGTTGTGGAAGATAAATTCATACTCAAGGAAGCCTGGATAGAAGGCCAGCGTTTGGAATATGTGGTATTGGAAATGGTTTGCTGTTGATCCATTCGTTGTTGAGGATTTGAATTATATTTACGGTTGAATTCACCACTGCTGGAATAATTAGCATTCACATTAAAATTTTGGTTATGACGCAAATTTTGGGTGTGCTGCCAACGAACTTGATAGCTCGTACTGCGGTCTGTACCAATATCAGTAATGTTATCCGTAGCCGACAATAATTGCCTGCTCTGTAAATTAAGTGATCCATTAAATTTATATCTCAATTTATAGTGGTTATTCAAATTGAAAACAAAGCCCTGACGATCACCAAAACTCATGGTGAACTTTGTTCCCCAGTAATCATTAGGTGCCCAAAAATATCCCAAGTTATTGATATACTGTCCTCGAACACTATTTTCACCATAACCAGGCATAATCCATCCGGAATGACGACCTCCGCTCTTATGGGGAAAAATGCCAAAGGGTAATGCAATAATGGGAATCCGACTGATGTATAAAACAATGGGACGTGCGATAACCTTGTCCTGATTGATGATTTTCATATTCATACTTTCAAAATGAAAATGGGGAGATTCCAAGTCACACGTGGAATAAGAACTATTCTCGATATAATATATTTTTTTGTCATTATTACGGATTTCATTGCCCGTATAATAACCATCATCTGCTTTGGAACGTCCTTCCTTAACACGTCCTTTACGGGATTTCAAGTTATAGACCAGAGTATCTCCCACCATGGGATCTCGACCTCGTTCAACAATAGTGGGTTTTTTATATTCCACAGTTGAATCTGCCGGTGGTGTAGGAAATGCTTTTAGCAAATTCCCATTCCAATCCACATTGATGAATCCGGATGTTAAATCCACATCAGTATATTTGATATTTGCATCACCCGTCAAATTTGTTTTTTCAGTTTGCATATCGTATAATATCTCATCAGATGTATAGGTAATTGGCGCATCCATATCCTTGTTGCTTGTATCGGGAGTAAATACACCGCGTGATCCACCTGAAACATGGATTTCATCTAATTGTACTTCTGCACTGTCTACAGTGTAAAATGACATAACAATTGTGTCTCCGGAAGCCAGATTATTCCCCTGGTACACTGAATCTTCAAAAATATGGTATAGTGTTGTTGCCATGCCTTCCAAACGCACGGAATCTAAACTGCCATCTATAAAATATCCTTTTAGTGCTGAACCGGTCATATCATCGTCGTATGAAACAGATAATCGTTTTATGATGGTTGAATCGAGTTCATTTAATTCGACTTCACGAAAACCTGATGCTGTATTTACTATATGTGCCTTTTCAGGGATATATACATAATCGAGAACATTATCTGAATAGTACATCTGGATTTCGCTGCCTTCAAGGACACGATCTTCTTCTTCCAATTTTGGTTTAATACGTAACCATGTTTTGTCATGACTCACATCATAAATAGCTAATCCACAGGTAGCTACACGCCCATTTTCAACGATGGTAACATCTTGTTCTGCCGTGTATGAAACAGCATCTTCACTTTCGTTTTTGGCATAAAGTAAATGATGGGCTGTTATGGTCTGACTTTCCTGAATCATTTTAGAGTTACCATTAGCAATACCGCTGTCCAGTTCTGAATAATAGATAACCGTATCAGCTTTCAGATCATAATCTTCATCCCAAATATGGACATTATTGTAACAAGTGAATTTGTCGTTGGGAGAATCAAAGTGGACGGAATCTGCCCTTAGGTTCTGATCTTCTTTATCCATGACTACATGTCCGGTTAATATCCCTTGTTCCGTGCGTTCAACGTATCGGGCGCTGTCACAACGGATAGTCATTTTTCCTTTGACAAACACAACATTGCCAGTTAAAAACTGTGTGGATTTCCCATTGATATTTTTGTTTTCGAGAAGATCGGCTTGCTGTAGACGTAAACGATTATCTTGAGCTGCAAGCAGTGATAAAAGAAAAAAAAATAAAATTGAGTAGAAACCCTTCAATAGAAAACGTTATTTATAGCGGTTGGGCCAACATTTTTTTAATCGTTTAGATATAAATTCTTCATAACCTAAATGAGTTGGTTTATAAAAAGTTTCCTGCACATTTTCCGGGAAATAGTTTTCATCTATAAAATGATCTGGGTGGCTATGGGGATATTTATAATCCTTGCCGTAATCTAAATCTTTCATAAGTCCTGTGGGGGCATTTCGTAAATGCAGAGGTACCCCGGGAGTTCCATGTTCTTTTACGTTTTTCATGGCATTATTTATGGCCCAATATGAAGAATTTGATTTTGGAGCGCTGGCGAGATATGTCGTCACTTGGGATAATATTAGGGCTGCTTCCGGCATACCAATCATGTGAACGGCTTGGAAACCCGATGTGGCAAGAGTTAACCCTTGCGGATCGGCATTGCCGATATCTTCCGATGCCAAGATCACCAATCGCCGGGCAACGAATTCGGGTTTTTCTCCGCCTTCCAGCATAACGGCCAGCCAATACACAGCCGCATCGGGATCACTGCCGCGGACGGATTTAATAAATGCACTGATAGTGTCATAATGATAATCGCCGGTTTTATCGTAAAGTTGTGTTCTGCTTTGAAGCGCTTCCTGCAAAATTTTATCCGTAATTTCGCCGGTTTCGTTGATTAAACTATTCGCCACTTCCAAAGTGTTTAGCAATTTTCGGGCATCCCCACCGGCAGAATGAATAAGTTTTTCTTTTACATCATTTTCTATTACAACATTGTTTTTTGACAGAAGGATGTCCATTTCAAAGGCTCTGTTTATTACAGTTGTTAAATGATCATCTGATAAGGGTTTTAGTTTTAACGTTCTACAACGGGAAAGAAGGGGGCTGATGACTTCAAATGACGGATTTTCAGTCGTAGCACCAATAAGTGTTAGAATTCCTTCTTCAACTGCGTGGAGTAACGCATCCTGCTGAGATTTACTGAAGCGATGAATTTCATCAATAAATAGAATTGTTGAAATCCCAGTTTCTAAATTCGTTTTACCCTTAGTAATTATATTTCTTAAATCCTTTACTCCACTTGAAACTGCAGATAATTCATGAAAATCTGCATCCACCGTATTGGCAATAATTCTGGCCAATGTGGTCTTGCCTGAACCGGGCGGCCCCCAAAATATCATGGAGAATATTTTTTTCTGTTCCAGGGAACTGGAAATGATCTTATCCTCATCCACCAAATGGTTTTGCCCGATGAATTCTTCCAAGTTGACGGGACGGATACGGTCTGCCAGTGGTGGAAGGTGGGTAGATGAAAACATATTTTCTGTTTTTGCCATAGTGTGCTGTAAACTCCGGTGGAAATTACGCTTAAAAAATGCTTATATACACAAAACGACTTTTAATACTTATAGGCTGCCTAATAATTATGTCAGGCTGTCAAGACGAAAGGACTACTATGGAAAATGGGTTAATAATAGAAATACTTACTGAAGGGGAAGAGCCTACTGCAGAGCAATATAGTATTGTAACTGTGAATTATACCGGTTCTTTGGAAAATGGAACTGTATTTGATTCTTCTCTTAATCCGGGAAGAGAACCCTTTCGTTTTACACTCGGAGTGGGTCAAGTTATTGCCGGTTGGGATCAAGGTGTTTTGGGAATGAAAACTGGAGAAAAAAGAAGATTAACCATTCCGCCTGAATTAGGATATGGCAATCAGGATATGGGCGTAATTCCGCCAAATTCTGTTCTTATTTTTGAAGTGGATTTACTCAGTGTAGAATAGTTACACTCCAATGAGAATCGCAGTAGAAATTTCTTCAATTAGGCAATCAAGAACAATTTATTGAACAATGAAATAAGAAACAATTATCGATCTATATACAATTTGCCCTATCAATATACGATTAAGGCAAAAGTAATGTTTGGACGAAAGATCATGCGTTACAAACAATGGGAAATGGATCAGATTACCGACTTCATTCATTCGAATGTTAACGATGGTCATATATTAGATATGTGTTGTTCCACTGGTCACATGGTGGAAGAATTGTCCTTGCGATTTGGAAATCAACGTGTCCATGGCGCCGATATTCACCTCGATTCAGTTGTGCGAAACAGAACACTATTTCAAAATAAATTTCACCATATCAGTAATGGATTTTATAAAGAAAATAAAGGACGATTCTGTGCTGTTACTCTCATGCATGTTTTGGAACATGTGGATCATCCCATCGCATTGCTAAAAGATGTAAAATCTCTATTAACGGATAATGGTATTTTAGCCTTGAGCGTCCCCTTGGAACGAATTCGAGGCGATGCCGCTATTTTTGAAAATATTCTAAATTGGGGTCGGGGAAAATATATAAATGTTCACGTGCGTAAATACGGCTATAACCGGTTATGTGATGATGTAAAAAATGCTGGCTTAAAAATTATCTCCCACCGTTATATTCACGGATTCTTACCGTCAGCTAATCAAAAACGATTTGCAAATTATAGTCTAATTCTTTATACGAAAAAACCTTGAAATAATTTATTTTACTGGCTTTACGCACCTGAAACCTGTTTGGGAGTAGGGTAAATCAAATAACATTCCAATACGTTTATAAGCCGGCCATGTTGGTGACCAGAAACTCCCGCCGCGAACGATGCGTAATTCATACCAGGAATAATCTGCCCAAACCGGAGTTTTACCGGAATCGGGATATTGGGGGTAAAAATCACCGACCCACTCATAGACATTTCCGCCCATATCGTATAAACCCAATCCGTTTGGCTTTTTACTCCCTACATAAAATGAATACCCAACTGAATTTGTTTCATGGCGGACGTATTCATTGATGCGGTGTTTGAAATTTGTTCCATAATATAAAATATCTTTTCCGCCGTCCCGAGCGGCATATTCCCATTCAGCTTCTGTGGGTAGACGAGCTCCGTAACATTCGCAGAATGCTTTTGCTTCTTCCCATGTGACCATAGCAACGGCACGATCATCCCGGCCAAAACCTTCATCATCCGGTTTTGATACATTTTTCAATTTGGCGTAAATATCGTAGTGTGAATAGGTAATTTCGTAGGTATTCATATAAAAAGACGGAAGAGTTACTTCATGAAGAGGAAGAGCATCTTTATCAGTTTGTTTTTCAAAATCCCCCATCATGAATGTACCGCCGGGAACGAGTATCCATTCTAATTCAGTGAGTTTAGATTTGATGTAAAGGGATTGAATTTGAGAACAGCTTAATAATGTAAAAACCAGTATTATATATAATTTACTATGATAATAAATTTTCATAGGGTAGTTATTTTAAAAGATATTTATTTTGGTTTTTCATTGTTATACGAACTATAAGATAACAAGGTGAGCCACTGAGGAGAGTCGAACTCCTGACCTACGCATTACGAATGCGTTGCTCTACCAGCTGAGCTACAGTGGCATTAAAATTACCGGCGAAAATACAATTTTATTTAAACGTTCATCAACTATTGACGTTGGTAATATTTAGCAGTGCGGTAAGCACCGTAAATTTCTCCTGTATAAAAAACACCAAACATGGAATAAGAAAATCCTTTATTTAATACATTATCTTTTTTTGATGCTTCTACTGCAGATGATGCTGTTAAGTATACCATGACAAAACCCATAAATCCGTCAAACCACCTACCGGCATACATACGCCCGGAACCGGGAACAATCGCAGATAGAAGTCCTGCTGTAATAGGTGATTTTTTGGTCGAAACAGTTAAATGTGATGTAGGGTGATCAATCAATCGACCATCAGATTTATGGAATCCACCGCGAATGTGTAAATGGTTAAAAAATGCAGATGGATTACAGCGGACGATACGATCTGCCGTCATGGGAATTCCTTTTATAATACTATTTTCTTTGATGGCGATGGCACTGTATTGACTGCAGCTGGGATAAAATTGACAGTTCAAAAAATTAGCATTGTGCGAAATCCTTTGCCAAGCTGCTATGGGAAGTATTGTCATTTTTTCTAATAGAGAAGCTTTAGGTGACGCCAGTACAGAATCCGCTGGATATTTTGATTGGGCAAATAGTAAAAAAGTAGTTAGAAGTAAAATTCTCATGATTTCTGAACGTGCCCTCTAATGCTGCGTGCTAATAAAGCAATTAGCAGCAAAGATGTTGATCCTAAAACCAATGATGCTTTTTCAGGAAAGAAAACCTGAATTGTGGATTGCAAAAATCCAATGGTTCCTTCTCCACCAAGTATTGCAGCAGAAATCACGATAGCTGTAAGCATGTGTTCATGACTTTTTTTAGATACCCTCATAGCTATTAAACCACCAATGGCAATGAGAAAAGCCAAGTTGAATCCTAAAAACAATCCAATTCCCAACGGCATTAAATGTACGGCTAAAAGTTTACCTCGAGATCGAAAGGCTTCAATGATAATTGCCAATATCAATCCACCTATAAAAATAGTTGGATGAGGTAATCCCTTCAGGTTCATTGCAACAATGTGTGCTTGAGGTGCAGGAAAATCCGGTGTGAATAATTTAACAGCAATAATCGGACTTTGGATAACTCCCAGTAATAAGGGTATCATCAATGCGACTGAAACAGCAGCTACGAGATCGACAATCACAATTTGTTTATGATCGGTTTCGACAATTTGAGCTGATTTATAATCATGGCCGATATCACCTGCGATTGCAGTGGCCGTGGCAATAAAAAACGTAATGATATAACGATGTTCCAGTGCAAGATCAAGATTGGCCATCCCAAAGAAAAATGTGATTAATAATGCCGACAATAATCCAAATTGTTCTAAAGGATCGATGTTGGTTAATCCAGTCATGCGGCTGGCGAGATTTACTGTAAAAAAGGTCAGTATTAAACATAGCACAACAGCGAATATTGGGATGCCCATAAAAAATAATATCAATCCACTGATGATTGCCATTCCCCAGACCCAAGGTTGTTGTTTGAAAATGATTGATTTTGAGGGAAGGGTAGAGCCAGAATGTAAAAGTATATACCCTATTCCGGATCCAATGACCAAACCCATTCCAAAATTCTGAATCTTCACTGTTATATCCGGAGTACTGAACATTTCTGTAAAAACAATTCCAATAATAACTGATAGAATTCCTCCAACTCCCCAAGAAAAACTATTAGCCGATCCTAAAATGACTCCTGTGGCAATGACCATGGGCATAATCAAGATTAAAATGGGTTGGGAGCCAACAATTCCAAGGTCGAAATAATTCCAACCGAGTGCATCTTTGCCTAATGTAAATAGTGCTGCAAGAATCCCAAAAATAAGCATAAGTCCAAAGCGATGATCTTTATTGAATCCTGCTTTAATGACTTCGCCACCGGCTCGCCCGGCGGGAAAGGGTAAATTGCGTTTTATAACATATTCTTCCCGTAATGGAATAGATAAGCCAATCCCGAGAATAGCACCAGAGGCGCAAACCAACACCAACCAACCATGGGAAAAATGGTTTGGATTTTCAATAATGAGTCCAGGAAGTGTAAATACAACAGCAGCGGCCATGAGTCCGCCGATTGACCCTCCGGCCTGTGCAATATTAATTCTGTTCGGAGACAAATCATTTACTAATTTCAAAATTCCAGATGAAACAATGATTGAAAAAATGATCGGCCAGGGAAGGGCACCCATTTTTAGGGCAATATATGCACTGGTGAAAAAAAGAAAAACGGCAATGATGACAGCTGTTATTATCGGTTTCAGCATGATTAAGTTTATGAAAAATTCTCTTGAATCCTACATGCTTTTACGGCAATTTGAACCAATCGTCATGAGGAAAATTTTTATATATTTGTCCCTGATTGTCTCCTGCATGGTGGCAGAAGACAATACTCTTTATATTTTGCATACAAATAATACCAATGGTGCATTGGAAAATTGTTATTGTCCCGACCATCCATATGGCGCAATCGAAAAGAGATCTGTATTTATAAATAATTTCATCAGCGATCATCCAAATACACTTGTTTTAGATGCGGGAGATTTCTTTCCTGTAACCAATCGTCCCTTTTTGGATAGCCTGATTATCGATGCGTATATATCATTACCTTACGACGCCGTCCTTGCAGGTGATCAGGAATTATCACGGGAAAATTTGTTTCATTATTCAGAAAAATTAAAATATCCTTTCCTAGCGGCGAACTTAACTAATCATTCAAAGTTTGGATTAGAAAGTAATGTAATTATCAAGCGGGGAGAATACAAAATCGGAATTATTGGAATCGTTCATCCTGCTGTCTTTCGGTTTTATCCGAATGAAATTAAAGAAAATATTGAACTGGAAAATCCAGAAGAAACAATTAGCTTATTCATTAAAGAAAATTCAGATTCATTAGATTTAATTATCAGTTTAACCCATCAAGGTCATGATAATGATGTCTCCTTGGCGAAATCAATTTCCGGTTTAGATATCATTGTTGGCAGCCATTCACAAACAAAGTTGGATTCTGGCGATGTAGTCAATGGTAGCTTAATTGTTCAGGCAGGAAAAGAAGGATATCATGTTGGAATAATTAAAATTCAGTTTGATGATGATAAAAAAATAATATCAAAATCTGCTAAAATAAAAACCATGACCCTCGACATGCTTGATGATCCATATATAATGAAATTAATAAATTCATACGAGCAAAAAACCGGTCATATAAACCGCAACAAACTAAAACATCAGAAACCTGAAAAATGGAAACCATAATTCAAGCACTAATAGATAATCCCGTTTATCTGGCAGTAGCCGTTGTACTAGCGATTGTCATTTTATTTGGTGTAATTCGAAAATTGATTAAACTCGTATTAGTAGTGGCAGCAGTATTAGTGATTTATGTTGCTTATCTTGTATGGACCGGAGAAGAAGTAGATATGGATAGGATCAAAGAAGGGGTTCAATCTGCTGGCGAATCCATATCGGAAAAAGCAGGTGAAATCAGTGAATCAATGAAAGAAAAAGTGGGTGAAGCTGTTGAAGAAAAACTGGATGAAAAAGTAGAAGATCTTGTTTCCCCTAATTAATGGCATCCCGCAAACGCCCCGTTAATAATTTTACAATACCCTGCATAATTTCCATATTACTACTCATAATTTCATAAAAATCTTCCTGTTTAATCTTTAAAAGGGTTGCTTCAGTTTCTGAAGTAGCATCTGCAGATCTCGGTTCCTGATCCAACAACGCCATTTCTCCCAAACATGCTCCTTTACTCAATGAAGCGATGTGACGATCACCTTTATGGATTTTTATGTCTCCATCCATAATAATATATAATGAATCACCAAAATCCCCTTCAAGAAACAAAGGTATATTTGCATTAAACTGTTCTTCTACAGCGATCTGCGCTACTTTAGATAAGTCTTCGGTGGGGATTGTTTGAAACAGATTCACAGTTTTTAACAGGATTGTTTTTTCCAATGTAGAATACATGGTTAACTCCTTTTTGTTCAGTTTAAATTTTTGTAAATGTTCATTCACTTCAATTGCATTATTATGTTTGGATATGATTTCTTTCAACACAACGGATCCAGAGATATTTTTCCAATTTATGTTTTTTAATACGGTTGTGAGTTGATGTTTTAATGCAAAATCTGTTGCCACTGCTGCCGCCCATTCTTTCTCCCCGGAAATCATTATACTAAGATGTTTCTCCAATCCTATGGGGATTTCATCGAAATGTTTTTCACCAATTTTAGCAAGTTCTTCTGTTGAGATACTTTCAACCAAAGGTGTAATTAATTCTTTTTCATCTATATCAAAAATATTATCCAGTACTTCCAAAACGAAGGGCATTTGTCGTTGATCTTGCTTTTTGATTGTTTGCAGATATGACTCCACTGGTGTAGAAGGAGTATCTAATATACCCAATTTTAAAAGTAGAGGAACTTGTTTTGACAACTCATGCTGAATGACTTCATTAAGTGTATGTTTTTTATCTACTTGTTCAACGCCATGTAAGAAATCAATTAATCGATAGGCATGTATTGAAATTTTATTGACTTCCAGTTTGAGTTTGTTTTCATGTTCCTCTGATAAACGCTCTTGTCGCGCCAGGGAAAGCAGTGAATCAATAATTTCACCCGTAACTCGTTTTTCGTTTTTTTCTAATAATGCAATCAGTGCATCGATGGTTTCATTTGATTTAAATACTTTTAATGTAACAACAATTCCTCGCAATAAATTTTGATCAATTTTTTCATTTTTAATGATCGATATTAATTCAGTAATGACTTTATCTTCTGGAAATTGCGAAAGTATATAACGTGCAGTTGGTAATGTTTTTGAATTTGCCAAATTGGTGATAATTGCTGGTATTTGCTCCGGGTTATTACGCTTTCCTGCCACAGCAAGCGCAGCGTTGCTGGTTACTTCTGATGGGTTTTCCAAAAATTGTTCCAATAATACATCTGTAAGAATATCTTCTTGGTCAACCAAATGCCTGACGGCCATTGCCTGGATTATAGGATCTTCACTGCTCATTTTTTCTTGAATCAGTTTTCGAGCTTCTTCTGCTTTTTCTGATTCAATGAATTGTAAAGCTGCTGCAGCTGTGATTTGCAATTCAGGGTCCTCATCTAATAAGTATGATTCAATAATGGGAACTGCAGATGTCAACTTTCGTGTGCCGGCAATATTGATAGCTTTTTCTGCAAAATCGTGTTTTTGTAAAACGTCCATTAATTCATCATCCGAAATCACTTTTGAATTATCTGCAGATATTTTCAATACAGTTTTGCTTACTTCATGATTTTGTCCATGAAAAAGTTCATTCAGAGTTTTTGCCCAAGGTGTTAGAGGAATATCTTCAATCAATTCCAAAGCAAAGAGCTGTTTTACTTCTTCATCTGCCCGAAGTGCTTTTTCAATTGTGGCCACCATTTCACTATCTGCTACATCCACTTCAAGTTCTTCAAAATTCAGCTGGCGTTTCTCAATAGCTTTTTGCAACGCACTGACATAACCTTTTTTTGTTTTGAATGTGAAATAAATCCATATTCCGGCTACAAGTAAAACGAATAAACTTAAAAAATGAATTGGGACGCCTAATTTAGTCGCAACAATAAAAATAGATAAACCAGCAAAACCTTCCATAAATGCTTTAATTGTTCCATCAATAATTGGTTTAGTTTCCTTTTTGGATTTAGGTGAAACAGGAAGCCAAAGCAATTGAATTGTTGCATTATTTATTGTGAATTTGAAAACTTGATCAGCAAATTTTGGTAGAAAAATAGCTGCCATGACCGGAACCATTAAAAAGCCGATTGATCCGAACAAAATAGCTAAAGGTAAAATAATCAATCCTACCAACACACCGAATCTAGATAAAATTCTGCCTGTCAGAAAAAATTGCACAATAAAAGCTGCCGCACCAGTCAGAGCATAAAATAACCCAAAAAAGTTGACTAATTCATCTTGTGTTGGATAAGCATTTGATGCCGTAATTTTGAATTGATAATCCACATATTTTGATACAATGGCCATCGAACAAATCACAACTGTTATTGCAATTAAATAACGATCAAACGTCGATTCACTTTTTCTTTTTGTTGTAGCAACCGGTATAACTGGACTGCTTTCTAATTGCATGCGATGGGGACGTATCAGAAAGGATGTTATTACAGTTATACCTATGAAAAAGGATGTTGCAAATAGAAGTTTATCTGAACCAAATGTATGAACAAAAGGACGGATGCTGGAGCCAATAACAATGGAAGCAATTGCACCACTGCCACTAATGAGTCCAAACAATCGTTTTGCTTGTCGAGGATCAAACACATCTCCGGCGAGTATCCAAAATTGTGCAATGGAAAGGACAATGATAATCTCCACCCAAATGTATAAAATTGGAATAATCCAGCCTTTTAGCATGAATGTCAGTGGAATGAGGCTGCCGCCAAATATGACAGCTGAAAACATAATGACTTTTGTTAAATCTTTACCTCTTGTCAGTTTTGTATATAGTGGAATTACTCCCGCCATGATGATGGCGATAGCTACAAACATTAAGGGCAAATACGTTTTTTCAAACAGGTTTAAAAAGAAAGCATCACGAGCCGAACCGGCAGTAATTCCCGTTGCAGAAAAACAAAAAAAATGTATAAAAAGAATGAGAAGGGGTTTGCCTTCTCCTTCTTTAATATCAAATATATTCCATAAGAATTTCAAGATAAATTCAATTAGTTATAACACTATTTGAAAAACCAGAGAAATGACTCACAATAGATTACTAGCTAAATCAGCCAATGCTGACCGTTCACCTTTTTGTAATGTTACATGAGCATAAACAGATTGACCTTTAAAACGGTTGATTAGATAACTCACTCCATTGGAAAGACTATCTAAATAGGGTTGATCAATCTGGTTAATATCCCCGGTAAACACGATTTTTGTTCCTTCTCCTGCACGAGTTATAATTGTTTTTACTTCATGAGGAGTAAGGTTTTGAGCTTCATCAACAATAAAAAATACTTTCTGAAAACTGCGTCCACGTATATAAGTCAATGGTGTTATAACTAACTTATCAACCTCTAATAATTCATCAATTTTTTTCGCTCTCGGATCATTCTTTTTGAACTGATGTTTTATAAATGACAGGTTATCAAATAGGGGTTTCATATATGGATCTATCTTCGATTGAATATCTCCCGGAAGAAAACCAATGTCTCTATTACTTAAAGGAATAATAGGCCGTGCTAAATATATTTGGCGATAATCAGACCGCTGTTCTAAAGCAGCTGCCAAGGCCAATAATGTTTTACCTGTCCCCGCCTTGCCCGTTATAGAAATTAATTTTATATCAGAATCCAATAATGCTCTAATTGCAAACGATTGTTCGGCATTACGAGGTTTAATACCGTAAGAGTGTAATTTATCTACATGTACCAGGTTCTCACTTTTGGGACAGTAAGTTGCTAGTCCAGATTTTTGCCCATTACGTAAAATAAAATTTTCATTGGGAATTGGACTATCAATTTTGGCCGATAATTCTGAATCAATAAATCCTTGATCACTATATAACTGATCAATGGCTTCGCTTGGGTAATTTTCAATCAGTCTAACACCATTATAAATCTTTTCAATACTTTCAATTTTATCTGTCGTATAATCTTCTGCATGAAGGTGTAAAGACCGGGCTTTCAAACGCATATTCGTATCTTTAGAAATTAAAACAACCTCTCGTTCAGGATTATCTTCTGCCAGTTTGAAAGCACAGTTTAAAATACGATGATCAGGATTATCTTCCTGGAAAGATGCTTCAACATCCGGATGCCAATTATGATTTACGACAACACGAACAGTCCCTTGGTGGTCTTCCAAAATTTTATGATCCGTTTTAGTATCTGAGTATGATAATGTATCTAACTGGCGTAAAAATTCCCGGGCATTGTAATGGATTTGTTCATTTCCCCTTTTGAATTGGTCTAATTCTTCTAAAACGGAAATAGGAATAACAATATCATTATCCTGAAAATTATATAAACATTCGGAATCATGGAGAATTACATTCGTATCCAGGATAAATAGTTTTGTTTTAGACTTGGTTTTAGGCACGGGTTGTTATTGGGTTTGGTTTAATCTATTTTCTAAATACATATTATGAATAAAATATAGCCAGATGACTTCCATCAAACCAAGCCTATCTGTACTGATATTATCAGTTATTATTTGTTTAAATGGAGTATATACCAGAAGTTTCAGAATGAATCATGAAATAAATCATCATTTTACAGAAGAAATTCGCCAAAAACATGAACTTGAGATCTATCATCACCGAACGGATTCTGATACATTAATTTTCTTCATTCATGGCGCCGGCGGTCGTGCTGATCAGTGGTACCACCAAATCAATGCTCTAAAAGATAAATATACGATTGTAGCATTTGATTTGTTGGGTCATGGCAAGAGCCCAAAACCTAAAACCGGGTATACATTTTCAGAACTAATGGGAGATGTAGAAAAAATATATACTAAATATAAACGCGAAAATAATATTGTAATTGCTCATTCTTACGGTGTTGCTTTTGCCTTACAACTCGCATTAAATAATGAGCACAAAATCCAAAAACTAATTCTAATCGGAGCAAATAAACCCCGACCGATTACAGGTGTAGGTCTTTGGAATCTTCCGGTATTTATGCTCGAATGGCTTCGACCGGTTTTCAGTAATGGCTTTGCGAAAAATGCTTTTCATTCTGATTCAGATCCGGATTTTATCAACAGGGAACGGGCGATCAGTGATCAGAATCCCATGTTTATGATGAAGGCGTTGATGAATGGGATGAAAGAAATGCCAGCAATGAATGTTAATGATATTTCTATTCCAGTATTGATTATAAATGGAGCAACGGATGGATTAACTCCTGTAGCCGGAGCAAAGCTTTTGGCAGCTGAAATACCTCATGCTGAATTAAAAATAATTGAAAAAGCATCTCATCTGGTTATGTTAGAACAACCGGAACTAGTTAACAAAATCATTACTAACTTTATGAATCAATAACAGGAAATAATTACACATGTTTAGAAAAGATTTACTAAAAGACAAAACAATTATTGTCACCGGCGGAGGTACAGGATTAGGAAAATCCATGGCAACTCGCTTTGGTGAATTGGGAGCCAATCTTGTAATCGCTAGCAGGAGAGAGCAGGTGATTCAAGATGCCGCCGACGAGTTGCGCAAGACTGGTGCAGACGTTTTAGGCATCCCTTGCGACGTTCGTGACCCCGGAAACGTTCAGGGCATGGTGGATGCTGCTAAAAAACAATTTGGGAAAATTGATGTATTACTAAATAATGCAGCAGGGAATTTTATAAGTCCTACAGAAAATTTATCTGCCAATGGATTTAAAGCTGTAGTAGATATTGTTCTCAATGGAACATTCAATTGCACTCATGCTGTGGGGAAAGAAATGATCGATGATGATGGTGGTTCAATATTAAACATTGTTACAACGTATGCTTGGACCGGCTCCGGATATGTTGTGCCTTCAGCAGCAGCAAAAGCAGGTGTTTTAGCAATTACACGTTCTTTAGCTGTTGAATGGGCGAAGTATGGCATTCGATCAAATGCCATTGCACCGGGACCTTTTCCAACCAAAGGAGCCTGGAGTCGGTTGACACCCCCGGGACTTGGAATTGAAAAGAAAATGAAAAATCGAATTCCACTAAAACGTTTTGGTGAACATATAGAATTGGCAAACCTTGCGTCTTATTTACTCAGCGATGAAGCGGGTTATATTAATGGAGAAGTTGTTACGATTGATGGCGGTGAATGGCTTAAAGGAGCAGGTCAGTTCAACGAACTTGAAAGAATGCCGAAAATGGCATGGAAAGCCATGGATGCTATGCGGAAGAAATCTAAAAAATGAGGTTTTAAAATGGAAAAGAGTAATGAAGCCCCAAAATTTCTCCAAAGGTTTGAAAAATACATGCCGGGGCCTAACTCAAAATACAAAAATTTCCCCGCTAATTTTTGGCCTGGTTTTGTTCATGGATTTATTCTACCCTTGACGTTTATTTATAGTCAATATAAACCAAGTATCAATTTGTATGAGTCAGAAAATGTTGGAAGGAAATATAATTTTGGATTTGTCATGGGAATCATTATTCTATTAAAAGCTTTAACGAGTGATTGAACACAAGTTTACGATTATTTTTATTTTTACCTTCCGAAAACCTGTAAATCTACTTACAGGAATGGATGCTTAAGGAACTTCTAAAAAGTAGATTTTAGAAGTTCAGTTAGATATATTCCAAAAATCCTATATATAATTACTGTATAAGGGACTGCAATCACAAATATAATAAATGGGCTGGAGCGAAATTCTGCGGCATAGGGACTTTGGTTTGTTTTTTCAACAAGTTTTCTAAATCCTTTCATTGATATGTGAGCCAGCCAACAAGATATTGAAAATATTAACAAAATTATGACATGATCAATAAATGTTAAAGAATTCAGCCAACGCCCGAATTTCATTACGTTTCTCCTAACAAAGCGGCTCCAAATACTCCAGCGGAATCTCCAAGTTTATTCTTCAAAATTGGAGTGATTACATGAGTACTGAACGTTTCATTATAAACAGATTCTTTCCCTTCGGAATAAAGTAAATCAATTTTTGACAGGCCTCCTCCAAGCACAATGCAGTCAGGATCTAATATGTCAATTATATGGCTTAATGCTCGTCCAAAATTAAGGAAAAATTTATTTTTCCACTCAGGATGCTCTTTATAAAGTTCTTTTTCGATGATGTTTGTAACAATTTCTTTTTGCCCGGTTAATTCTTTCCATTCTTTTTCAAGAGCAGTGCCGCTGATATATGACTCTGTGCAGCCTTTATTTCCACAGTAACAATTTCGCCCATCAGGATAAAGAACATGATGACCCCATTCACCTGCAATATGATTTGGCCCCCGGTGTATTTTACCATCAATTATAATTCCGCCTCCAACACCGGTACCCATAATAACACCAAATACAACACCATACCCATTTGCTGCCCCCATTACTGTCTCAGCTAATGCAAAACAGTTTGCATCATTTTCCATGTAGACAGGAAGGTCAAAACTATTTTCTAAATCTTTCTGCAACGGTTCCCCGATAAGACATAAAGTATTACTGTTTTTCATGACTCCTTCAGATGGATCTACGGAGCCGGGAGTGCAAATACCTATACGTTCGACTCCAGAAGATTTTTCCAGCAACTCATTTCCTAATTTTGATATACGATGGATAATAGCTTTATAACCATCTTCCCGATTTGTTGGTACCCTTTTTCGAGAAATTGTTTCGTTGTTTTGATCCAGTAGAATTCCTTCAATTTTTGTTCCGCCAAGATCAATACCTATCCTATGCATCAAATACCTCTTTTAATACTGTTTTAAATTCTGATAATATCATTGCAGTAGCGCCCCAAACTTTATGTTTTGATAATAAAAAATAAGGTATATCCATGTCATAACCGCGAAGATTTCTTTTTTCCTCAAGTTCATTGTCATCATTTATAAGTTCATCAACATCAACTTCAAAAACATTCGCAACTTCCCCCGGTTCGGGATGTAGTTCAAAATTGTTATTTATTACGCCAACAAACGGATGGATGATAAAACCTGTAACCGGAACAAATAAAGGAGAAAGTGCACCCATAACATCTATATCATCTGCATTGATACCAATTTCTTCATTAGTTTCACGAGTCGCCGTAGATGAAAGTTTTTCATTAATTTCTCTTACTCCGCCAGGCAGAGAAATTTGACCCCGATGATGTTCTACTGTATGAGTTCGTTCAGTTAATAAAAAATATATTTTACCACATTTTTCATAAAGAAGAATTAATATGGCAGATTGAATGGCATTTTCTTCAGTCGTGTTGAAATTAAAGATCTTATCTGTTTTAACGCGCATTCTCCATTGACTACTTTGACCGGGAAGATCACTTTTTAGTAGGAATTGGAGCTTTTGAGATAATTTATTTAATTCCATAGCCTGTAAAAGTTATCGTTTTTTAGAATAAACTACCTGATATTTACGGGAGTATATGAAAATAAAACACATCATTTGGGATTGGAACGGTACGTTGCTTAATGATCGCTGGCTTTGCGTAGAAGCTATGAATAAAGCTCTTCATAAAAGAAACTTACCTCAAATGTCCGAAGAAAAGTATTTAGATATTTTTACATTCCCCGTGGAAGATTATTATATAAAACTAGGATTTGACTTTGAAAAAGAACCTTTCACTGTTTCGGGTACTGAGTTTATTGAAAATTATAATTCAAAATTTCATGAACCTAATCTTCAGGATGGTGTAGTAGATCTACTTGAATTTGTACAATCTAGAGGGTTAACGCAATCAATCCTATCTGCTGGAAAACATGATTATGTTCAGGATTGGGTTGCCTTTCATGGTTTAGAAAAATATTTTATTAAGGTACTAGGAATAAACAATCATTATGCCAGCGGGAAAACGGACATTGGTAATACATGGATCAACGAAATGCATTATGATCCTCACGAAGTATTGATGATTGGTGATACGCTCCATGATTTTGATGTTGCCAATAATATGGGTGTAAATTGTATTTTAATTGCACAAGGTCATACAAGTAAGTCACGTTTACTAGAAACGGATGCAACTATTTTTAGTGATTTATATGAGTTTAAAAATATGTATTTACAGAATTTATTACCAGTCGACTGAAGCGTTTGCACCTAATCCTGGGCCATAAAATATGGCATTAAGAAGTAAGCGTTCAGATCCTCTGAAATAACCTCTAAAATTTGGTTGTGTGGCAAAAAGAATTACTTGACCATTACCCAATCGTTCCCGTGTAGCCCATGAACCGTTTGCGATTCGCTCTTTTGCTTCGGGCCATAATAAGCCGCCGAGACGTAAATCTTCTTTTGAAGCGAATCGAGCAGGAGTTGCAGAGGGATTTTTTGTCATTAATACTGTAGAAGAATTAAACAGAACAGGAACCATGCCACCACAACCAAAATTAAGCCAGTGTTCCTGATCCAGATTGACACGAAGAATTGCTCCTTGGGGACTCAATTTTCGTCCCAGTTCATCACGATCTTTTAATTCCTTAAAACCGGGTTTTTCCTGAACAGCTTCAGTTTCGTCATCAGTCGTAGTTTTTCCTTCCCACAATTCCAAACTATCCACTCTGATTTCTGCTGCTGACTGATATTGTATCAAGTTGTAATTATAACTCTCTAATTCTTTAAGTATATTTCTTTTTTTCCTGACGCTGCTTAATCCAGATGAAGAATCAGCGATAGAATTAGCCGTTCCGCCTAAGGCAATGAGTGTACCTCCATCACTAACCCAATCTTTCAGTTTCTTTAATCCTTTGTCTCCCAGTACTTGTTCTAGAGATCCACCCCAAGTTGATGGTAAAACCAATACATTATACTTTCTCAAATCCGTCCGGCGCACATCCATGAAATTCAATAATGAAGCTCTGGCTTTCAACCTCGAATCAAGTAAATACCACATTGAACCGAAACTATAAGGACTTGTGGGCGGTCCGCCGATCAAGGCAATACGGGATTCTTCTAGCAAATTAACTTTACTACCGCCTAAATCCGGTCCATTTTCAGCTAATGCTGTCCCAATGCCAACAACATTAATTCCACTTTCTTTAGCAATTTCTTGAAGAAAATCATCCTCTAAATCAGGGTTAGACTGTTTACGTATCAATATACTTCCAAGGGGGTAACGATTCCCCTCAATTTTCACTTCTTCCTCAATGGCATAGATATGGATACCCTTCTCCATTAACCGCGATATCGCAATATAAATGCCATCTTCAGATCCGTCTAAAACAAATCCGTAATCTGCATCAACATTTGTTAAATGACCCTTCCCTGATAATTTTGTGTATGGATTTAGATCTACGCGAGGCAGGGATGTTGTATAATATCCTTCTAGTCCAAATGCTAGCGGAAGAGACCAAGCTGTTACATCATAGAGCGTGGAGCCATCATTTTTTAAAACTTTCTGACGTTCTTTTTCCATCGATTTAGTATCAAGACGAATATCAAATTGCAGGATATTCTGGATAAGTGCTTGCAAAGGTTGATTTACCTTTATCACCAATGCCCCTCCATCGATATTAATATTTTTTATTTTTTTATTTTCATGAGATTGTGCAGAAACTAGTTTTAAATGGTTCGGAGTAAAATGAACTTCGATTGATTGTCTTTGCAGCGTCTCTACAAAATCATCGAGACGATCCAGATTATTGGATAAGGGAAAGATATAAGCTTCATTTGGATTACTATTTACAGCATTTTTACGAATTTCATAATAATCGTATAATAATTCTTCTCGATGTGCAGCAACGGTAGAGAGGTTTGAAATGGAGCTTATAAATTGATGATGGATAGCTTCCCTGAATGTTGTTACCGACCCATCGGGGCGTTTTACCAATTGTCCAGATGTCCGGGATTGTTCGTACAAAATACCTACAACTCCAGCATAAATTCCCCAAGAACTGCCGTATCCCGGATAAATTTCTTCATTCCAATCTCGTGTATAATAACTCCAACCATATTGATCAAATGCATTTGCATGGTCATTTGCGATTCTACCCCACCATTTATGAATAACTTTATGGTAATAAGGGTTAAAAGGTTCACGGGGTGGATTAAATAAATAGGTATCATAAGCTCCCATTTCATGAGAGTCTACCAGGAATTGTGGTTTCCATTCTAAAATGGTTTTGACTTTACCTCGTGTTTCTGGATGGACTGTAGCAAACCAATCTCTGTTTAAATCAAATAGGTAGTGGTTTGTTCTGCCCCAAGGCCACATCCCCCTGTGATTCAAACTTTGTAAGTCAGAATTTGGAACAACACCTCGCCATTGTTGATACTGTGATAAAATTCGTTCCCTACCATCGGGATTTTCAATGGGATCAATACCCACAATAACATTATCTCGGATCGCTTGTGTTTTTTCATCTGTGCCGGCAGCAAGTTGGTAAGCAACTTGCAGGGCAGCGTCAGCGCTTGAAATTTCATCCCCATGAATTGCGTAAGCCATCCAGGCAACAGCGGGTGTTTTTGCAATAATATTTTCAACATCTTCTTTTCGGTTCATTGTACGAGGATCTGCCAGTTTAGCAATATTTTTCCTCAAATTATCTATTTTTTGATAATTTTCCTTACTGGTAATGATAAGATAAATCAGTTCACGACCCTCGTAAGTTTTTCCATAGCTGTATAAAGTTACATTATCAACTGTGGCATCTAGGTATTCGAAGTATGTTTTTGTTTCCCAATGATGAACGGGTCTTGAGCCCAATTCAAACCCTAGAAATTCTGATGGAGATTGGATCTCATTATTATATGTACCATTTGAATTAAAAGGTAAATCATAATTGCCAAGCCCCGGTGAATCATGAGTTAGCATCGTCTGACTATTTAGCATTAAAGTAAACGCAACTAGTATGAGTGTATGTTTTATCATTTTGCTTCCAGGTTTAAGTTAAAATATAAATGTAAAACCAATTGAAACTGTATAATCTTCTGGTTTGTAATATTCACTTGGGATCATCACATATCCATCAGAATCTGTCGTATAAACAAAAGGAATATCTGTACCATAATATTCTGAATAATCTTCAACAAAATAGTATCCCAGAGTATCATCAATTGAATATTGATAACTTCTTACTACATTATTTAATTCATACTTGGAGTTGAATTCATATTGGTAACTAATATCGAGTGTTAGTGCATCATAAAACGTTTGGAAAGATAGTAATAGAATATTTTTCAATAAATATTGATTATTATTATCAAACCTTGGTTTATAGAATATTTGCCAATCCATGAATAAACCTAATGATTCAAATTTACGTTTATATTTTGGTCTGAACGAATGGCGATATAGTAGAGTATGTGTCGTATCATCAGTATATTTTTCCTGTTCATAAAGAGCGGCATAGCTAATAGAAAAAAATGGACCAAAACGATATTTCCCACCTGCTCCAATGTTTGTTCTGCTTTCAAGAGCATAAAGTGAATCAAATTCCCACTCAGCAAAAATAAATGGAGAAAATTTCTGATTGGCTGATAAGTCTACTTTTAAGATTGCACTACCATCATCTTCATAAGGGTCGTTATCATAAGTTGATTTAGCTCTGTCAGCAGCGAAAAGAAATTCCGTGTCCGGTAGGGATAAACCACCAAATTGTATATGACCATATTTGGATATAGAAAAAGAGCCTGTGTAATAATGATAATCTAAATTTCCTCGTCGACCATAATATGATCCTGAAAATTTCAGAGACATGGGTTCAGCTATAATTAAAGAGATAAAACATGATGTTATTAGAAGTCGATTCATCTATTCCTCATTATTTTGTTGAAAAAATTCTCCTTTTAGATATGTTAATTTAGAAATTATTGTAAAAAAAAACAGGGTAGATGAACTGCCCTGTTTTTTTCTTTATAATTAATCAAAAATAATTATTAACGGCCACCATCATCTTTATCTTGACGATGTTCATCTTTCGATTCTTCACCTTTTTCGTCACCTCCAACTGAAGGGGGGGAATCGCTGGATTTACCTTTTGTTTTTCCGCCTTTTTTAGCGCTTGAACTGCCGGGAGCAGATTTTCCAGATGAAGTAGATTTTGCAGAAGCTGAACTTTTGGTACTTTTACCAAAAAGTTTACCAAAGAAGGACTTAGGATTATCTTTCTTCCCTTCAGATCCATCACAGATAAGGAGTTAATCCACACCATGAAAAGACTTAACAATCGTCCAAGAAAAAGACTTGGGTATAAAACGCCCAATCAAGTATTTTTTGGAGAACCATACAATGTTGCACTTACTAATTGAATCCAGCAGTTGATTTAAATCACATTAACTAAAGTATACCTGTTTTGAGAATATCATGGATATGGATAAGCCCCTCTGGAGCATTTTTTATTTTATCTGAAAATACAAATAAGCTGGTAATATTATGATCTTCCATTACTTCCAGAGCATTTATTGCTAAAGTAGATTTTTCAACCCATTTGAAATTTTTGGATTGTAGAAAAGCTGCAGTCTGTTCAAAAATCTGGTTTCCTGACTTTTCCATTCCCCTCCGAATATCTCCGTCGGTTATTATTCCTGTTATTTTTCCTGCATTATCTAAAACTCCTGTCACTCCAAATCCTTTTTCTGTCATTGTTAATAGGGCTTCATTTACTGTTGATGATTCATTTACAAAAGGTATTTCATTTCCAGAATGCATAATGTCCCCGACCGTAAGCAATAATCGTTTACCTAAATTTCCTCCAGGATGTAACAAAGCAAAGTCTTCAGGTTTAAACCCTCGATTTTCCAAAAGCGCTACAGCGAGTGCATCACCCATTGCCAACGTAGCAGTCGTACTAGCTGTAGGTGCTAATTCCAATGTACACGCTTCTTGGTCAACAGATGTATCGATGTAAATATCTGTCATTTTAGTAATTGTAGATTTTTGTCGTCCTATTAATGCAATTATTTTTAATCCCATTTTTTTGAAAGAAGGTATTATTTGGATTAATTCATATGTCTCGCCACTATTACTAATGGCTAGAATAATATCATTTCTTGTGGCCATTCCCAAATCTCCGTGGCTTGCTTCCCCAGGATGTAAAAATAAAGATGGTGTTCCAGTGCTTGACAATGTAGAAGCAATTTTTTGAGAAATTAACCCTGATTTTCCCATACCGGTAACTATGACTCTTCCTTCACAATTTTTTAGTGCTTTAACAGCTTCATCAAAATTATCATCGATTCGATCTATAAGATTTAAGACAGCTTCACCTTCAATCTTAAGTACGTTTTTCCCAATGTTGATATTGCGATTACTCATTGTATAGTTTCTTTCAAATACTAGTTTATTAAATCATTCAAATCTTTAATTATAATTCTGCCACAATGTAATAAAGATTTTGGGATTTTGTCACGATTGACTTTCATACATCACAGCTCTAACAAATATTCCAAAAATAATTGTATAACCTGATATGTGACTCCACGCCCTGTTTTAGAAAGGGTTCAGTTGCTTTATTCATAAATTTAATCGAAGAAGATAAATGTCAGTGTAAGGGAATGTAAATAAAACAAAGAACCCCGCTTGAGCGGGGTTCTTTGAAAAAGAAATAGATAAATGATTAATGACCTTCTCCATCACCTGGAGGTGGACCATCATGACATGGTTCACCAATATCAAAAACTCCATTGCCGTTGCAATCTTCATAAGCCATACATCCTTCACCATCACCAGGTGGATTTTCAGGATAGTCTGCTTCTGGATCGCAACCTCCAGCTGATCCACCCATTGTATGTCCCATTTCTGCAGCATGTTGATCCATTTCAGCTTCTGTAGCAAAATGTTCATCACAAATAGCACAGTACCAATCATGCTGGGAATCTTCTTCACCTTCAGGTGGTGGTTGATACCCAATTTCATCTAGTAGATAATCGCAATCAACATTTGGGTCATCCCAGACAACAAATTCTTCTTCGCCAATCCAATATGTTCCACGATCTTCTGCTAAAGCAATACAATTATGTACAGTATGTTCACCATATTCTGAGTCATTCACATCATCTAACTGTTCTGCGGCTTCCATTGCTGCACCCCAAGCTTCTCCAGGATCAACTCCATCTTCGAGAGCCTCATTAAAAGCTTGTGAAACAGCATCCAGTCCTTCTTGATATTCATCTTCTGGCATACCACCTTCGACTACTTCCAGTTGATAGACCACTCCAGCAGCTGCGTCAAAAGCAGCTGTTGGGTCAGCTCCATCATCTAATGCGTTGAAAAATGCTTCTGACACTGGATCTCCTTCTTCTTCACCTTCATGTTCGCCTTCATTTTCACCTTCAGGTGGTGCATCGTAACATGGTTCACCCACATCAAAAGCACCATTGTCGTTGCAATCGGTGTAATCGATACATCCAGGTTCACCTTCACCAGGTGCATGTAGCATATTCAGGTCATCTGGGCAATCATCCTGGCCGTATAAGCCAAAAGTGATGATAATGAAAATTGGTATGAGGACGTTTTTAATCATTCTATTCATGATCTCTCCTTACTTTCTTGTGGTTGGTGTATTATTATAAACACAATATATAGTATAAATCAAAACAATTATATGCGTTAAATCACATAAGTGATTTACGTTTATTTTATAATTAAATCGACAAAAGCGGAAGTTTGACGGTTAAATACGTCTTCAAAAGCACCATAATAATCATTTATTTCATAGAAATATTTTGCTCCATCTCTATCAACTATATGATAATCTTTAATCAATACTTCAGGGGAGGGAAAAAGTATCTCAATTCCAGGTTTAAAATAATCCAGCTCAAGTAACAAATCAGGGTTTAATTCTAAAACTTTTTTCAAAACTAAAATTTCATATAATCGGCGTTCGTTTTTTTCTTCACCAATCAATATGGTATAATCATTATCACTTGAATTTGTATCACGTTTATTTTTAATACGATTCAATTGTTTAAAACTATATTGCCCGCTTTTATCATCATAGGCTATAAGCGCAGTGGGACGAACGAATGGTTTATCCAGCGATGCTAGTCCGCGTACAGAGTAAGTAAGGCGTAAATATTTATCACCTTTCAAATCAAAAACTCCACGAATATATTCTGCTAATGGTTCAACTTTAAAACCAGATGGATCGTCTGGATTATCCTTGAAAAACATTACTTTTTCAGGATCAATATATTTATAATAATCCATTTTTTCGATGATTTCATAAATCATCCTTCGCACAAGGATATCTTCGCCAAAAACACGTCCCTCTAAGACACTTTTATATGGTTCTTCCATATACATAGTTTTATCTTTTTTAGCTTCATTACTCACTGCAGATCTGATTTTTTTATATATTGGACTACTGTAAATAAAACTCAAATCAAAAACATCTGTATTTTGTACCCGATAACTATTTGGAAAAGAACGGTTACCAAATGCGTTAAAGAGATCAGAATCTTGCGGAATAACTCGACTGAAATTATTTTCTGATTCCTGGATTATATGGGGAGTTATGACAACGATAACTTCTTTCTTAATTGTTCTTTCAGTTGAAATAGAAAATATTTTTCCTAAAAAGGGAAGGTCTTTTAAAAGAGGAATTCCACCCTCACTATTGGATTTCTTATTGGAAATCAATCCACCGATTATAAATGGGGTATTATTGGCTACACGTACAAAGGACTGAACTCGACGATTATTAATTACAGGTGCTTCCAAAACACCTCCACCGGATGAAGCACCGATACGTTCTTCTGTTTCACTGATAATTGTTTCCACTTGAATGGTAATACGTGTGTTATCTTCATTGATTCTTGGACGCAAATTCAATACAATTCCAACGGGAATATAATCAACAGATTTCGTTTGGGAAATTTGTGTATCTGTTGTTTTAACAATTGGGATTTGCTGTCCTACTTGGATGCGTGCTTGGCGGCCATCCAAAACCAGAACGGAAGGTTTTGATAATATTTCGGCTGCCTTTGTACTGATTAGTGCTTGGACATTTGTTCTGAATGTATTTGCATTTCCAAGTAGTGTTCGATCCAATATAACTGTGAATGGATTAATCTCTCCAGATTCAGGATCAGGTGGAGGAAATGCTGCTGAAAAACCTGTTCCTGTACCACTATAATCAATTCCTAACTCATCCAATTTATCCGAGTCCAATTCAATGACCAATGCTTCTATTAATATTTGAGGAGCCGGAATATCAATTTTATTATGAATCAAATTAAGTAATTGTGCTACTTCATCAAATTTACCTGTATTGTACCCGACAAGAAGCCGTTGCATTGGGTCGCCGTCTGTAATGTCTTCTAAAGGAATTCCACCAAGATCTACCCCGAGTTCTGCTTTCTTTTTACTGGATTTCTTGGATTTATCTTCTGCCACCAAAGTCACTGATTCAGTTTCCGGAAGTTTGATAATGATGGGAAATTCATCCGGTTTAATATTATTAATATTTATCTTTTTTGATTGTTTAGGATTATACTGGCGTTCTCCGGCTGGATCATCTTTGCCAGATTCAAATTCGATAACGACATATCCCATAGACTTTAGAATACCCACTGCACGATCTGTGCGGATATAACTTAATTTAATTACTTCATATTCAAGATCACGAAGTGAAATCCCCTTTGTGGCTGTATTTGTCCGTTGTAGTGTCTGCCCATGAATTGCAGATAGAAAAAGGATTATAAACGAAGTATAAAGAAATTTTCTGAACATCAGTCCTGTATGATATAAACAGAGATTGTTAAAGTAATATCGTCGAACTGTGTTGAAATATAACCGTTAGAGCCAGCGCTGGAACTCGGTTCAAAAAAGCAAGTTGCTTTATATTCATCTCCTGTACCGCTGCCAATTTCAACATCAAATGATTTGTATTCAGATCCATAAGTTGAATTCAAAACATAAATATCACCGCCTAAAGCTGAAACGATTAAACTCATATCCAACAATTCAAAGTTTGGATCGGAAGTACCGGGATCTGCTTTCTTTTCAAATGTATATTGATTATCATTCGTAATCCAGTACATATAACCACCCACAGGAACAACAGAGCCAGGTGTATCAAAACTGATTAATCCGGATTCTTCTGTATTATTCAAATTAGTCGTTACAGTTAATTCATTAGCTGTTTGAGTAAATGTCCAACCTCCTTGGAAAGAAGCTGTGGAATCATCCGGTGTATCAAATGTTGTGGATGCACCAGTTTTTTGCAGAACGACGCTGCGGTAATTATCCCCCGCCCAATACATAAAACTGCCTATTGGAATTGTAGCAATATCTATATCAAACGTTGTGTTGAATGAGCTATGCTCTCCACCCTGAACATCATAGAAATGAACAGTTAAAGTTGTGATATTATCCTGTGTAAAATCCCACAAACCATCTCTGTCTGTGCTTGTACTATCAGTGGTATTTACTGTATCTCTTCCGGTTCCCCAGGCACCACTATCACCATTATTCCATGTTATCGTCGTATCTAATTCTGTAACAGTCATATAATTATAAATAATCTTGTTTGTAAGAGTTACGCCATAATCATTTGAAAATGTGTATTCTAATGTTCGGATAGAGTCAATATGAATAATATCATGGGTGGTAACAGTATATGTTGTATCACCAACAGGCCATTCATTTAAAGTTTCTTCTGCCGTGGTTGTTGTATCATAGCCGTGGATTAATTGGTAATCTGTGTCGCTGTATACATTCCATTTCCCCAAAACTTGTGAACCCAAAGATTTGCTGTTGAAAGAAAACGTTTTACTGATACCGTATGTGCTGTCAGCTAAAAATTCATAAACAATCTGCAATGAATCTTCTGTAAGGATTTGGTCATTTATTTCCCGAAGATACCATTCTCCCAGCATTTTACTTGGCAGGAAAAAGGGAGCATCAACAGTTCGCTCTAATGAAACGTCTACTTTAATATTGCCTGCTTCATGAACTATATCATCTGATAGCGACATTGATAATTTGAAATTATCGTTGCTGACAGACTTTGTCACCGATGGGTCCAATAGGTTATCTTGACAACCCAGGAATAATATGAGAAAGTACAGTATGTAAATTTTTCTGGTCATATTGATTGTTAATGTAATTATTTCAACAATAATGTTCTTACTGAATTAAATCAATTAGTTAAAATGATTCAAGAAATAATTTCAGTTCTCTTGATTTGTTATTTACATCTATTTTGTGCATCAAAATCACTTTCAATAGAGTTGTAGCCATCCAATTCCTTCTTCATAAACACTCAAGCATTCACATCCTAATCGTTGATTTTTTCATCCTCAAAACGTGGAAGTTCAATTGATATTTATTCTTCATAACTTTAACCATCTTGAAATCCTTACTTTTTTGTTTGAAAGAAGGCTCAAGTTTAGAAAGCCTGTCCGATTAATCGGACAGGCTTTTCTTTATTATTCTTTTTATTCTACGCCACGTCTCCATTCCCATATTCCAGGGCTTCTTTATGTTCCCTAACTGTAAACAAGGTCTATGGTAAGACACTAAAAAAAGTACAGTGAGATGTATCACTTAATTAAAGTAAAATGGCCCAAATTGATACATTGTGTTTATGGTTTGAAAGGTATAACAGTCTTCAAATTGAGAAAAACAAGAGAGGAAAGTTTTTAAATAAAAGGTATTTAGATGTAGATTATAAAAAAGTGGCTCGGGACGGAATCGAACCGCCGACACAAGGATTTTCAGTCCTCTGCTCTACCGTCTGAGCTACCAAGCCACAATTACCACCATAAAAAAGCCGCTGAAATTAACGGCGATTATATCCTTTTGCAAACCCAAACTCACCCATTTTTAGTTCTTGCTGTATTGGAGTCATCATTCTATTTTCCCCGACTTTTTATGAAGAAAATTATATTAGCAACTCACAATCTCCATAAAATGGAAGAAATGAGAGATGTATTGAAAGATCTCGCTATCGATATTTTAACTTTAGAGCAATTTCCAAATATCGAAGATATTCCTGAAACAGGAGAAACAATGAAAGAGAATGCATTGATCAAAGCACGAACTGTGAACCGATTAACCGGGATTCCAGCTATTGGTGACGACACTGGTTTAGAGGTCGAGACATTAAATGGAGCACCAGGTGTGTATTCAGCTCGTTATGCAGGAGAAAATGCATCATTTGAGGACAACATAAATAAATTACTCACTGAAATGAAAATTAAAGTTGATAGAAATGCTCAATTTCGAACTGTCACAGTCTTTGTAGATGGTAAAGATGAATTAATTGCCGAGGGTAAAATAGACGGATTGATTACAAAAGAACCGAAAGGCGCCAATGGTTTTGGATATGATCCGGTATTTTATATTCCAGAATTGAAACGTACATTCGCGGAACTTTCTGCAGAAGAAAAGAATAAAATAAGCCATCGTGGACTTGCGTTACAAAAACTTTGTAAACTTTTATCCGCTCACTGGAGAGCGAATAAACCAACAGGAGAATAACCTATAGACCTACCGCTATCGGATTGACCCCAATAAACCGGGGCTTTAAAACACCGAAAATATCTATCATAGGAGTTCCCTTTGAATAAAGGGCATGCGGTCATATTAGTACTTTTTATGGCTTTCTCGGCAATCTTTGCCCAGGATGGTCAACCGGATTCGTCCGCCCAATATTTCCAAGATAATTTTATTCCTTCATCCGATTATATCGCACCTGCTCTTCCTAATTTGCCTAAACCATTAAGTCTTTTGTCCGATACATTATTAGTTCCCTTAGGTTGGATTAATGCTGATTTTGGAGATCGTGATATTGAAATTCATATAGATCGTGATTGGACACACATCACATTTACAGAATATATCGATGATGAAATATTACGTGTACCGTTCACTGCACCGGTAGATTGGTATTTTGAGCACATGATGAATGTCAAGCGCCGGTTGTTATTTTCTGAAAAGGTATCGTTGGGTGGTGAAGGTATGACTGAAGAAACCCGACGAGGCGGAAAAGGAATTACGTTTGACATAGTTGATATGGGTGCCTTGGGGACTGCTTCATTGAGGGTAAGGGGAAATATAAATATTTCGGGTAAAATGGTGTTCCAGGATCAGGAATTAATACGCTCAAGTTTGACCGAATCCCAGAATACCCATCTTGAATTTGATCAAAAACAAAATTTGAATGTGGAAGGAAAAATCGGCGATCGCATTACAGTACTTATGGATAATGACTCTGAACGGGATTTTGACTGGGAAAATAATATTCGTATTTCTTATGAAGGAGCAGAGGATGATATTATTCAAAAGATCGATGCGGGGAATATTTCACTTTCCTTGCCGGCAACGCAATACGTAACATTTTCTGGACAGAATAAAGGGCTGTTTGGCATGAAAGCAGTTTCAAAACTGGGTCCCATAGATATAACGACGATTGCTTCAATTGAAAAAACTAGGAAGGAACAACAAGAATACAAAGGAACAAATGAAGCACAATCAATGCGTATCAATGATTACGATTATATAAAAAATCAATATTTCTTTATTAACACATTTTATCGCAACGGCGCCCAAAATCAGCCAACGGAGTATCTGGGTCAATCCAAGAATATCCAATATATTCCACCGTTTTATCCACTGGTAGGCGGACTTCACCGCATTGGGCGCTACGCGATTCGTAATTTTGAATTATACCGTATGGATAGTGCTTCAGATCCAACAACAGAACCTGGTTCTGCTATGGTGGATATTAACAATCCTTCAGATGATGATCACAATAATGTCAATTTCAAGCGACTGGAGGAAGGGCCGGATTATTCCATCAGTAGGGATCTGGGATTTATTCGATTAAATAATCGTTCTGCGGATAATGTTATTGCTTGTCACTACTATATCGTTGAATTAGATAATGATCGCCAAACTATACTCGATACCGTTTTGGCTGTTGGTCATGGTATTTCGGAAAGTGATACCATGCTTACATTACAAATGATTAAACCAAAAAGCCTGACGCCATCCCATGACTTATGGGATCTCATGTTTAAAAATGTGTATTACTTGGGCGCCACAAAGATTAACGAAGAGGGGTTTGGTGTAACAATCTGGAATACATACTTACAACCTGTTAAAAATTATGATCCCACTGGAGTTGAGTATTTAACCCAATTTGGTTTGGATAGTGTAGATACATCGAATGAACCGGTAAATGATGAAATTATTGATATGTACAACCCCAATATTGTTAGCCTGCAAACAGGTGAATTGTTTTTTCCTGCATTTCATCCGTTTGCCAATGATTCACTGGAAGGAGGTAATACGAATTCAGCTCTAAAAGGCTTACTGGGAGAAGGAAGTATGTATACATCTACTATTACCAGTGAGATTACCCGGGATAAGCATTGGGAAATTGAAGTTAAATACACAAACCCAAGTTCCACAATCAATCTTGGATTTATGATAGTTGAAGGTAGTGAACAGGTATTTTTGGATAATGTAGAACTCAAACGCGGTCAAGATTATCAAATAGATTATTTCAGCGGAACGCTGATTATGAACGTTGAATCCGGCCCGGAAGCAAACCTAAAAATTTTATATGATAAACATGAATTGGTATCTTTTGATAAGAAAACAATTGTAGGAACACGCGCTCAAATGGATTTGGGTGAAAAATCATTTGTTGGTGCTACAGCATTATATTATAACCAGACGATTATGAATGAAAAAATTGAAGTTGGATATGAGCCTATGCGAAATTTTATCTGGGATATGAATGGTCGGTATCAACTTGAGTTTGATGGTTTAACACGGGCATTGGATCGATTACCCATCATTGAAACAGAAAAGGTGTCTGCATTTTCTATTGAGGGAGAAATTGCTCAGGTTTTACCCAATCCAAACCCGATCAATAATACCGCTACAGGCGATCCAAATGGTGTAGCATTTATTGATGATTTTGAAGGATCAAAACGTACAACATCTATTCCGATCCAACGACGGTACTGGAAAGAATCGTCTGCTCCGGTGGCTTCAGAAAATGAAGAAGTACTGAATCTGAATAATCGAGCCAAACTTGTTTGGTACAATCCTTACGTTCAAGTTCGAACGAAAGATATTTGGCCAAACCAATCCACATCTATACGCGCCCAAAACGAAACAACAGATATATTAAGATTAAATTACAGACCCCGGGATTTACAAAGCGGAATGGAGCAAGATTCTTTATGGGCTGGAGTAACATCACCATTATATTCAGGTGATTATGATCAGACCCAAACCAAATTTTTTGAAATCTGGTTATATGGCGAAAATGGAGAATTGACCATTGACTTGGGCCGAATTAGTGAGGATCGTGATGGTGATGGACTATTGGATACTGAAGATGAAAAAGTAGCCGGTATGAGCGGTGATGGAATACTTCAAGATCATGAAGATATTGGTTTGGATGGCTGTTCGGATGATTACGAAGATGGCTGGGGAGGCTGTTTAGATACTTTGTATGCAGATGTTGTAGACAATCCACTCTGGGAAGATCAAGTATATACAGGGCTGGATCGAAACTTGGATGATCCTAATAATGACAATTGGACCTATAAAGAAGGGAGTTCAGATTTTTCAAAAATTAATGGAACAGAGGGTAATGGCCTTGATGCAGGGAAATATCCTGATTCTGAAAGCTTAGATCGTTCGTTTGAATTATTAAGTGTAAATAAATATTTCACAAAATCCTTTTTCTTAACGGATACAACTTATTTGGCAGGCCGCACAAAAAAATCCGATGGAAATTATACCGGTTGGAAATTATACCGAATTCCATTAAACCATTTCAGCCGAATAGATTCCAGCATGAGCACGGAATGGACGGATATTCGCCATATGCGACTGGTCGTGTCTGATACAGGAAATGTTAACATAAGTGTTGCAAAAATAGAATTGGTTGGAAATGAATGGCAGGAAATGGGCATTGCACCGGATTCATCCAATACATTTACCAAAGAAAATGCTGACAGTATTTTTTCAATTGCCGTTATTAATACAGAAGACAATGATAATTATGTTCCACCTGAAGGAGTAAAAGGGGAATATGACAGGCTGAACGATATTCGTTCCAAGGAACAATCTCTGGTGATGAAGTTCACGGATCTTCCTATGAATTACAGTGGTGCTGCCATGAAAAGTTTGATGAAGATATCCGGTGTGAATTATTTAACCTATGATAAATTAAAAATGTATGTTTATGGAGAAACAACCAATCAATGGATCGGTAAAGAAGAAACCAGTGTGGAACTGTTTCTGCGGTTCGGTCAGGGAGATAATTATTACGAATTTGTCCAGCCTGTTTACAGTGGATGGGATGAAACACGTGGTAGAAATTCTGTTGAAATAGATTTGGATTGGCTTACTAAACTGAAACTGCAGGATTCATCAAGTGTTAAGAAATTCAATGAAACAGATATATATGAAGTAATAGATAATGAAAGGTATTATACATTTACGGATGAAAATGGAATTGAAACTGGTAAACAGATTCATATTAGGGGAAAACCATCGCTTTCCAGTATTCAATTTTTTATAGTGGGAATCAATAATCAGGCGAGTGAATCTATTTCAGGAGAAGTTTGGCTAGATGAATTGCGCCTAAGCGGCGTGAAAAAAGAACGTGGTGTGGCAATGCGCATACAATCCAAATTCAATTTGGCGGATATTGCATCGTCTACTTTTTCCTATAGCAGAAAAGATGCTGATTTCCATGTTTTACAACAACGGTTAGGTAGTAATACAAATACAGAAAATTTCAGAGTCAGTACAAATATTCAACTGCACAAATTACTCCCCAAGAAGTGGGGTATAAGTATTCCCTTAAACACAACTTTTGCACAATCAGAGAATAGACCAAAATACTTCCCCGATTCAGATATATTGGTAGATCAGGAAAATGTCCCAGATTCTATTATGAGCAAGAAACAAGAAATTTCTTTCAGTACGTCCCTAACAAAATCAAGTAAATCAGATAATAGGTTTATTAAAGCAACACTCGATAAAATTAAACCCAGTTTTTCAGCTTCCCAGTCCACATCTTCTAATTCGCTTAATAAAGAGGTGTTGAATGAAAAATATTCAGGAAAGGTTAGCTATTCCTATCCATTCAGCAGGGATAATTATATTACACCATTTAAGTGGCTTAAAGATGTCCCCTGGCTGGGTGAAAAATTGGGAGAAATGAATCTGTATTATTCTCCTTCTGCCTTCAATACCAGTTTAAATATAAGTGAAGCTTTATCACAAACAACAAAGCGAATCGGCAGCCGAACAGATACATATTCTTTTGGTTTAAGCCGTTCATTTTCATTGGACTACAGTTTGACAGATAAGCTGAAAACCAAATACAAGCGATCTGTCAGCAGTGACCTTAGAGATTTTCGTGGATATGCCTGGATGGCTATTCGAGACTTAGACCCGGGTGTCGTGGAAAACATTACTGAAAATCTGACAACGTCATTTAATCCACAATTTTTTACATGGCTCAAGCCTAATTTTAACCATACCGCTGCTTTCCGCTGGAATAAGCCGCGAGCCAGTTCCATCGATGGGGCAACAATAGGAACCCAATTACGATTTTCATCTAGCTTTAATATTTTACCATCGCAATTTTTTGAAATGTTCTATAAACCGCCTTCAAAAGCGAAGAAACGCCCAGGCAGCACTAGGCGTAGGGGGCGAACTAAAGATGAAGAGGTTAAAGAAGCTAAACCAGAACAAAAAGAAAATGCAATTTTAACTGCAATGCACGGAATGGTAAAAAAATTAAACCCAATTAGTTTTTCATACACAGAAAATCTCAACCGAACTGGTCGAGGTGTGCAGGGAACCGTACCTACCGGTTACAAATTCGGATGGTTGCCTGAACATGGTTTAAATCATGCTGCTGATGTTGGATCTGATCAGGGGGCTTGGGATCACAAGCGTGATTTTTCTATACGTTCTGGTGTGAATTTTACTCGGAATATATCCACGTCAATGAATTATGCACAGAATATTTCCACAACCATAGGGGCATCCAATATTGAACAACGGACCATGTCTCGAGATTATTTGTTTTGGGGAGAAAAACTGGAAAATGGAATTCCATTTTTTGGTTGGAGTCTACGTTGGACCGGAGTGGAAAAATGGCCACTCATTAATAGAATTGCACGTTCAGCCAGTATGGAACATGCCGTAAATGGAAAGGAAGCCCGCTCGTGGCAATTTGAGAATTTTGATGGTCCGGGAATGCCCTTATTTGATTTAACTCAATTTATTGATGATTACACTGAAAACCAGCGATCAGCGAGAAAAAACATCAGCTTTTCACCTTTAATCGGTTTGAACATGAACTTGAAAAAAGGAATTTCAATGAATGTTCGTCACAATGTGTCCAGGTCAGTTCAGGACGAATCCAATGGATTAAGTGTACGTAATGAAAAATCATGGACTGCAAGCAGTAATTACAGCCACCGTGGAGGATTCACTATTCCACTTCCATATATGGACGATTGGAATATCCAAAATACCGTAAACTTTACGTTGAATTTTGATATGAATGAAAGTGAATCACTTGGAAGTAAGGATGGTGGTGCAGAATTTGGACAGACTGCATTTAATTCCGGTTGGAAAACATCATTGAGAATTTCATATTCATTCAGTTCCCAAATAAGCGGTGGAATCATTTATGAATACAGGGAATCAGATTCTAAAACGACAGGTAAGAAAATTGATCGTGATTTCGGGTTTGATGTAAATATTGCCATTAGTGGATAAGACTGGTGAGCGAAAGAAAAATGAAAAAAATACTAAAAATAATATTAATCATATTTATTATGCTCATAAATACCGGTTGTGGGAATGCAGTACCGAAATTTTCAGGTAAAAGTGCGTTTCAGTATCTAGAAAAACAATGTTCATTTGGACCACGTAATCCCGGTTCTATCGGTTACAAAGAATGTCTCACCTATTTATTGCAGGAATTGAAAGCAACCGCAGATACTGTTTGGACACAACCTTTTAGGTATAATGATTTGTATCGTGGGGACAGTTATGATTTGCAAAATATCATTGCTAGATTTAATCCAAATGCTGCAAAACAAATTTTACTCGGAGCGCATTGGGATACACGACCATGGTCGGATAAGGAATCAGAAATTGAAAATCAAAATATGCCCCTTTTAGGCGCAAACGATGGTGCCAGTGGTGTGGCTGTTCTTTTAGAAATAGCTTATATATTAAAATTAAATCCAACTGAAACAGGTGTTACAATTATTTTCTTCGATGGAGAAGATTTAGGGATGTCCGGTGAAAATAGATCCTATGCGCAAGGTTCACAATATTTTGCCAAAAATTTACCTATTTCCAAACCGGACTATGCAATCATTCTTGATATGGTAGGTGATAAATATCTTCATCTACCCATCGAAAGATTATCTTATCGCCATGCTCCACGGTTAGCACGTGATATATGGAAACTGGCCAATAAATTAAATTTACCGGCGTTTGACCAATCCCTTGGATATACAATTTTTGATGATCATGTACCTCTTTGGGAATTTGCAGAAATTCCTGCAATTGACATTATAGATTTTGATTATCCAAATAAATTTGATAATTATTGGCATACTCAAGAGGATACTCCGGATAAATGTTCACCCGCCAGCCTGGAACAAGTGGGAACTTTATTAACTCATCATATTTATAGAACTGAATGATGAAACTGCATTACTTTTTTTCTATGCATAAAACCTTTTGGCTGCTTTCCGGGCTGCTTTTATTTAACATGGGCTGCCCCGGCGGCGATGCCACCGATGAAGAAATTGCTTCTTTACAGAATTTGCAGTTCAATTATCATCAAGGCTTGAATAAGCTTTTTTTCAGCGTTCGAGTTGAGTCATCTTTCCTTGGGGCTCAACTTCAAGCGGTGAATGCACTATATTTTGGATTTGATTCAACTCAAAAAGCTGACACACTCGTGTTGAATGATATTGGTTATTCAGGTGATATTATTCCTTATGATGATATTTATTCTATCAATGTCAGCAATGATACGAATAATGTATCTTATGTTTTAGAGCCAACAGATACGGGAAATGTTTATATCAAGTTTCTCGCTCAATATGGTTCCACTCTCAAGGGCAGTATGCTCATCTTTGAAACAGGAAATCAGGGGCCGAAAATATTGTCGGTCAGTATGCCGGATACCATGCGCAGACCCGGAGCGGATAGTGTTGCAGTGGGGAATCTTGTCGTTACAGTTTCTGATCCGGATGGCCATGAAGATGTACAAACGTGTTATCTAATGTTTCAGAAACCGGATGGTACTTATTCCAGTGGAAGTCCCATTTCTTTATATGATGATGGTGTTCAAGATTTTTCAATGTATCTTTGGGATGAAGAAGCGTATGATGGAAAATTTTCCCGGTATATTATTATTGATTCAAATAATCCATTGGGAACATATACATCTTATTTTTATGCCCGGGATTATTCAGGAATTTTATCTGAGCCATTTATAACAACACTGGTTGTAGAATGATTAAACGATTTCTATTTAGCATTATTTTTCTATTATCGTTTTTGATTGCCCAAGTTACATCACCTGTTTCGTTTAAATTACCGAACAATATTGCCAATTTTAAAACAACAACTGCGACGGACACATCACAACCGGGTTTATTGAGCAATGTTGTATCAGAAATTCGCCTACAAGGTGACAGTAGCTGGGTATGGTTAGGAACCGGGAGAGGTCTTTCTAGGGTAAAAGATTCACTAAAAGTAGAAACATTCTTTACAAGTTCAGAACTGACGAATGGTTCAAGTACAGGCGGATTTTTTCCTGAAGGCGGCGTATCTGCAATTGCTGTTAGTGGTGATACTGTTTTTGCAGCTTTTGCCGGAAGTGAAAATGATTTTCCCATTGGCAGAGGCGTTGTTTATACAGCAAATACTACAACTGAATTTCCGGTATGGACATATTATAGCCAGCCTATAGATTTTGCGGATGCAGAAACATTTCCATGGGGTGGCATTGGATTTGTCCAAGGATTGCCTATAACAGCTGAGGAATATAATATTACATATGACGCATCAATCGGCAGTGGGTTTGTATGGATTACCAGTTGGGCCGGCGGTTTAAGACGGTATAAAATTTCAGATGGCAGTTGGGAGCGAGTTCCAACCCCGGAAGATGACAAACTTACTCTTATCACATGCGCAGATTCATCTTATGAAATGGTGGATGGTAAAAAAATTCTTATGAACTTTTATATGAATCCTCGAGATCCAATTGATGGAGGAAATCATAATCATAAAGCATTTTCAGTTTTAACATATAATGATACAGTTTGGGTGGGGACAGCAAATGGTATCAATCGGGGAATTATTGGGAGTCAAGGTTGTATCGATTGGCAACATTATGCTTATCCATTTGAAAACTTATCTGGAAATTTCGTGGTTAGTATCGCCAAGCAAAACTGGAATGGACAGCGAATTATATGGGCGGCAACCATGAATGCAGATGATCCGACTGAGCAGCGTGGTGTGAGCTATACATTGAATGATGGTGGTACATGGCACACAACTTTGATCGGTGAGCGAGTGTACAATGTGTATGCAAAGGATTCACTGGTGTTTGCCGCATCTGCAAATGGGCTTTGGAAAACAAATGATGGACAAAACTGGGCATTGTTTAATCCTGCAAGAAATGTGACCCCTTTACAAGGAGATGAAACATTATCCAGCGAAGTGTTTGCCGTTATGCTGGATGAACGGGTATATTATAACGGACCGGTGCTTTGGATTGGTACTGGTGATGGTGTTGCTCGATCATCAGATCTGGATGGCAGTAATTGGGAAATCTACCGAGCAGATTATGATCCGGAAATTATTTATGCTTATCCAAATCCATTTTCTCCAAATTCCCATAACATACTGGATGGGGATGGATATGTTCGTTTTCATTTGGGTGATATTGCATCTTTTGAGGTAGAAATGGATGTCTACAATTTTGCTATGGAAAATGTGTATACTGTAACATTAAACAGACAAAAGTCAGATACAGGTTCAATAAAATGGAATGGTAAAGACGCAAATGGGCGCTTGGTAGACAATGGTGTGTACTTTATCAAACTGAAATATTCTCAAAGCTTGAATGCTTCTGCCAAAAATCATTGGCTTAAACTTATTGTAGTAAAATGAAGCGATTATTTTCCACTATTCTATTATGTGCTTTTTCATTAAATGCTGCAGATTATGCAGGATATTCAGGTTCGTTTTTGCGAATGGGCACATCCGCCCGTGCCATGGCAATGGGTAGTGGATTTACGGCAGAACTTGATCAGGGATTTACAGCATATCATAATCCCGCCAGTATTGCATTTTTGGTAAAGCGTCAAGCATCCTTTACCTATCATTCACTTTCACTGGACCGGCAATTTATTGCCAGCAGCGTTGCTGCTCATCTTCCACCCACAGCTGGGCTCGGCGTTGCTTGGGTTAGCGCCGGAGTGGATGGCATTGACGGGCGAACTTCGGCAGGAGAAGCAACCACAACATTGTCAACATCGGAAGATGCTTTTTATATTAGTTTTGCCCAGCGGCTGCAACCGTGGATCAGCCTGGGAATCAATATAAAAATTCTCTATAATCAATTACCCATGAATGAAAGTGATTTGGCAGGAAAAGGGACAGGATTTGATGTCGGTATTATGCTGCGATCGGGAAAGAGTATGACTATTGGATTCATGGTTCAAGATTTGAATTCTTATTACCAATGGAACACAAGTTCAGTATTCGAAGAAGAAGGGCGTGTTTATAGAGATGTATTTCCATCCATTTTCAGAGCAGGTATAACCTATAAGAAAAGAAAACTATATTTTACAGGTGATGCTGGAATTATTGCCGGGGAAAAGTCCGATGGTTCTTATGGGCATTTGGGACAATCAATTCGCGCAGGAGTTGAATATACATATAGGAAAAATTATTTTTTCCGCGGTGGATATGGAAATGGTAGAATTGGAGTCGGCGGAGGAATGAATTTTTCTTTTATTAAAAAGAATGATGCCTTTCTGGATTATGCTATGATTGCAGAATTCCCTGCTGGAATGGCTCATATAATTACCTATGCGTTCCATTTTTAAATTTTTGTTACTGATCATTTCTTGTGCATTATATGGTACAGGAACCCAATTTTTATCCATTCCTTCGAGTGGATTGGAATTGGCAATCGGCGTGAATGCTATTCAAAAAAACAGTATTAATCCCGCTGGATTTTTTACACATAGCCCTGGCCCAATAATGGGCGTTTCATATGGATCATGGTTAGCTGATACAAAAATGTCAGCTATTAAAGTACTATTTCCGGGGCAAAAAATGTCCTTCGGTCTGGATTTGAAATATGTTGATTTGGATGATTTAGAATTGCGATCTGAAAGACCGACAGACGATCCTTTAGCAACATTTGGTGCAAGTGGTTTTGCTTTGGGTGGTTCGTTTAGTAAAGAATTTCTTGGCATGGACGTTGGTGCTGCAATACGTTATGTGCGGATTGATCTTTATACGGAAAATAGCAGTGGCTTTTCCGGGGACATTGGTCTCACAAAGACCCTTTCTCCAAACATCAATTTTGGAGGGGCAATTTTGAATTTGGGAAAAATGTCTGCTCTTCGGAATGAAGAACCCAAATTGCCATTAAGGATTGTATCCACTGCAAATCTAAAGATTGAAATGGATCAGCTAATAAATAATATTGCAATAACTGGCGAATGGTCCAACCTGATAAACGGAAGTATTTTTTATGTGTCTACAATTTCAAAATGGAAAAATCTCTCATTTCGTTTAAGCAGCAAATTGGCGGAAAATATCACTGAAATTTCTGGAGGTCTTGGTTTGCAATTCGGTATGTATAGATTGAACTACGGAGTACGATTTGGTTCTCAAAATTTAGGCATGCCCCAAATGATTGATCTAACAATTCAACTGCCATAAAATGACGAATCACAAAGATAAAAGTGAACGCCAACAAAAAATCATCGTCTTTCTGTTATTCCTTGTTTTGATTCTTATCAGTATTATTGTCGGCACATTTAATAAAATCAATCTTCTTGAAAAGCCTCCTGTTAAAGAGTTCCCCGATATAGAACCAATCGAAAAAACAGTTTCTGTAAGCGTAGGTAAAATCGCAATAATTATTGACGATTTTGGCTATCGAAATGATACTGTTTCAGAAGGGTTTTTAAACATAGATACTGATTTGACGTATGCTGTTATTCCCGGGCATGAATACAGTCAAACCATGTCTAAAAAGGCATACCAATCTGGATATGAAGTTATAGCCCACATGCCCATGGGGACGACTGTGCCGAGCTTTGGTGAAGAAGAATATATCATAAAAGCATCCATGACCAGTGCAGAAATTGAAGCACGGATGAATAAAGTGTTGCGACACTTACCAGAGATTGTAGGTATGAATAATCATCAAGGGTCAAACGCTTCGGCAAACAAACGAGTGATGAATGTGATGGGAACTGTTCTAAAAGAGAATGGAAAATATTTTATAGACAGTCGTACAACTAAAGAAACCCAAGCTGAAAGTACCATGCGTTTGATAGGCGTCCCTACAGGTCGTAGACATGTTTTTTTAGATAATAATCCAGATGAAACATCGATAATCCAACAACTGTATTTACTGGCTGAAACAGCCAAAGCAAATGGATTTGCTGTAGGAATTGGTCACGTGAAAAAAAATACTCTAAATGTGCTGCAGCGGGAAATCCCCAAACTCAAAGCTGACAATTATGAATTCGTATTTATTTCTGAAGTGGTGAATTAGTATATGGCAATAATGTGCAAAATCATGCGTGGTGATTTTATTGAAAGCATGCATGTGGCTTATGCAGTTGTTGTGGATGGTGATGGAAAAATAGTTCAAAATTGGGGTGATCCCAATTATTTGACGTGTATTCGATCGTCTTTAAAACCGTTTCAAGCCTCAGTGGCTGTGAAAGCCGGAGCAACGGAAGCGGCGGGCTTTTCAACTAAAGAATTAGCTTTAATGTGCGCATCCCATAATGGGGAAGGTATTCATGTGAAAACAGCCGAGAGTATGCTTGAAAAACTGGATTTTGATATATCGTATTATGAATGCGGCAGCCATGCGCCTTATGATAAAAACTCTAAACACGAATTAATCAAACAGTTTCAAAAACCCACAGCTCTTCATAATAATTGTAGTGGAAAACATGGGGGAATGTTATGCTTGTCGAAACATTTGCAAGCAGACCCAAAAGGATATACACACATAGACCATCCCGTGCAGCAGTCTATCATGAAACAAGTAAGGATGTATTCAGAGTTAAACGATTTTCCCTTGGAAGTTGACGGATGTAGCGCGCCTATCCCTTTTATGCCTCTTTACAATATTGCACTAATGTTCCAAAAATTAGCCGGAAGTAATTATCCTGAATTAAACGTTTTATATGATGCCATGGTTTCGAACCCAATGTTGGTTGCAGGAACGGATCGATTTGACACAGATTTTATTTCAGCGATGACCGGCAGAGCCATCACAAAAGTTGGTGGTGAGGCTGTACGCGGTTTGGGTATTCGTAAGGAAAACGGTGACGTGTATGGTATTGCATTGAAAGTCCTTGATGGAAATCAACGATGTTCTCCAATTGCAATGATGAATGTATTAAAGAAAATGGAATTACTTTCAATTGACGAAAAGAGTCAGCTGACAAAATACCAAAAAACAATTTTGAAAAATCATAATAAATTAAGTGTAGGATCAATTGAAGTGGAGATAATGTGATTAAAAGAATTACGATTATAGGTGTATTATTGTTGAGCCAAATCACTGCTCAATCCGATCATGTTTTTATGACATATAATTTGCTGAATTATCAAGACGAAAACGATCGAGAAGATGATTTTATTACAGTAATAGAATACGTAGAACCGGATATTATCATTGCCGAGGAAGTGACGGGTCAAACTGGATACGATCATTTTTTATCAGATGTGTTAGAGGTTATAGAATTCGGAGGGTGGTCAGGAGCTGATTTTACCAACCAAAGTGCAAGTCAGGATATTGCTCTATACTATCGACACGATATTTTTACTTTTATTAGTACTAGCCTGGTCAGCACTGCTCAATCGTCGGGTTTACGTGATGTTGTAGAATGGGTGATAGAGCATAATGACTCTGGTGTGCAGTTTAACGTGTATGGTGTTCACTTTAAAGCGAGTTCTGGTGAATCGAATGCTCAAACACGATTAACTGAAGCAACGATATTACGTGATTACTTGAATGATCTCCCATCAGGGAGTCATTTTATTGTAGCGGGTGATTTTAATATTTATTCCAATAGTTCATCATCAGAACCGGCTTTTAATATGTTAACTGGAGCGGGAAGTGATGATGACGGTCGTTTGTTTGATCCAGTGGATCGGATTGGTTACTGGCATAATAATAGTTCTTATGCGGATGTTCATACCCAATCCCCAAGAAGCGGAAGCTACGGTGGAATGGATGATCGTTTCGATTGGATTTTTGTTTCCGAAGCAGTATTGGATGAAACGTACGAATTAAATATTATGGAAGAAACCTATTGGGCAGTGGGTAATGATGGAAACCATTTCAATCAAGCCATCAACGATGGGAATAATACGTCTGTGAATGATGCAGTGGCGGATGCACTCCACGATGCATCAGACCATCTTCCGGTCATGGCCACATTTTCATTCCCCGGCGGAGACCCCTCTCCATATAATGTTGTCGTTACAGAAGTAATGGTGAATCCTAGCGCTGTTTCAGATAGTTATGGTGAATGGTTTGAAATCTACAATAACGATACTATGTCAATAAATTTATCCAACTGGCAGATTGCCGATCGTGATAATGATCTTCACACCATTTTCCCGCCTCAGGATCAATTTTTTATTTCTCCCGGTGAATATTTGGTCTTTGGCAGAAATGCTGACAGTACCATTAATGGAGGATATAGCGCTGATTATGAGTATTCAGGTTTTCAATTATCCAATAGCGATGATGAAATAAAAATCATTGATGGTGACGGGCTCATAGTTGATGAAGTAGAATATAATTCTTCCTTTCCTTTTTCATCGGGTGCGTCCATGTATTTGAAAAATGTTGAATTAGATAATAATGTTGATTCCAGTTGGGTCATGTCTGAGATGGAATATGGTTTGGGAGATTTGGGTACACCGGGCCGTGCTTGGGATGATTCGTTATCAACCAATAGTGATATTGGTTTTGGATTACCTCAAACGTTTGTTTTATTTCCATCATATCCCAACCCATTCAACCCCACAACCACCATCCGGTTTTCAGTAAGAAAAACTGGTTTGCATTCCCTACATATTTATGATATTACCGGACGATTGGTAGAAACACTTTTGGATAAAACACATGCAACTGGTAAATATGAAATAACTTGGAATGCATCCAGTATGCCAAGCGGTGTGTATTTTGTACAATTATCCAATGGAGAATCAGTACAAACCCAAAAGCTTATTATATTAAAATAATTTCGAGTCTTAATTGACTTCCCTTATCGTCAATATTAACTTGGCGGGCGAATTTTTCAGCAGGTGGACTCATCTGCTGTTTTTATCCGTGGTAAAACATGAAAAAATACTGGTATCATTTCACATTTTTAATACTCATTATTGGTTTAAACAAACCTGTCCAAGCCCAATTTGCAGATGATGTATATGATAAATATACGTCTGTAGGTCAGTTAGGTTTAGCCGTAACAAATTTTGGTGTTTTGGGTAATGGCTGGAACAAAATAGACGGCCGAATTCAACCCTCTTGCCAGTATAAGCAAAAGACAGAAATTCTACGGGAACAAGTTGAACATTTTTCTTATGCAGGTCTATGGATCGGGGGCAAAGTAAATGGTGAACGCCGCGTATCAACAGCTATTGTAGATGGTGTATTTGAATCAGGGCAAGAGGGATTTGAATATTTTGCAAACTCCGGTGTAGAAATAAGATCATCCATTTCCTCCACATCATTGGACTCCATGGCTCAATATTTTTCACCTTTTGCTGTGTCTCATCAAGACTTTATTATGGATTTTAAGGATTATGGTGTTTCACCTACAGATGATTATGATATTCCCAATCATACTCCTTTGGGTATTGATCTGCACCTCGAGTCTTATGCATGGAATTTTACGTTTGCTGATGCGTTTGTCATCTTAAACTACACAATTCATAATTCATCAAATGAAACTATAAAAGATATTTATGCGGGATTATGGATGGATGCATCTGTAGCAAATATGAATTATACCAATAAATATGAACCGGGAGGCGGCTTTACCTGGTACGATAATTTAGACGGTTTTGATCAATCCACAGACGAAGCAGGCTTTACAAGGGACATAGCTTATCAATATGATGCAGATGGAGACGACGGTTGGGCAGAGTCATATATTGGTGTTTCCTTATTAGGTGGATCAGTTCCCAACCCCCATGTGCAATCTCATTATAGCCAATGGGTTTGGACTAGTTCAAATAATTCAGATTATCCACAATACAGTATGCCATTGAGAGATGAAGATCGTTATGATGCAATGAAATCAAATGTGCCTAAAGGGACGGGTGTAGATTATACTGAAGAAGGGTATCCTTCAGATCCAAACAGTTGGATATATCTCTTTTCAGCTGGCCCTTTCGGAAGCAATCCAGCTAATATAGATTCATCTCAATGGGAACTTCCACCGGGTGATTCATGCAATATAGTTATGACTATTGTTTGTGCCCGTTGGAGCGGTGCAACCGATGATTCCCCTGAGCGTAGAGCAAATCTTCATGTTAATAACGATTGGGCGCAAAAAGCGTTTGATGGGGAAGATGTCAATCGTAATAATATTTTGGATGATGGTGAGGACCTGAATGAAGATGGTATATTAACCCGATATATTTTGCCAGAACCGCCACCTACGCCTAACATGGCACTGAAAGTCAGTGATCAAGAAGTCACCGTTTATTGGGAAAACAATTCGGAATTTTTTTCCGATCCCATTAGCCGTGAGCAAGATTTCGAAGGTTATCGTATATATGGAGCCAGGAAAACAGTAGGAGAATCAGAGAAGGAATTTACATTGTTAGGGGAATTTGATTTGGCTCACCCAGATTATATGGATATCGGTTATAATACGGGATTCGACTATATAAGAATTTTGAATGAATTCGGTGAACAGGACAGTGTTGAGGTAGACGGGAATTTTTATCATTATAAATTTGTGAATAGTGATGTGAAAAACGGATGGCTGAATTATTATGCAGTTACAGCTTATGATCGCGGGGATCCAAACGCAAATTTGGAAAGTTTAGAAAGTTCTGTCTATGCCAATCGCAAATATGTTTATCCCGGTGTTAAATCCACGTCTGAATGGGCAGATCAGCCAAGCGTATATCCAAATCCTTATCGGGGGCAGGCAAAATGGGATGGCTTTGGCAGTAGAGAGAGACAGATCTGGTTTCAAAATCTTCCTGAAAAAGCAGAAATACGAATTTTTTCTCTTGCCGGGGATTTGGTTGACGTATTGGATCATAATAAAGATTATAAAGGAAGTGATATTCAAAATATCGATGACCGAAAAAACCCGCAATTCGGCGGTGGTGAACATGCATGGGACCTTATTACCCGCCATGATCAGGCCGCAGCAACAGGACTGTATTTATTCACAGTTGAAAATTTGGATAACGAAAGTTTATCCTATGGTAAAATAAAAGAAGGTAAATTTTTAATCATAAAGTAAATGAAAAAATAAAAAGGAGTACAAAATGAATCGATTAACGATTATAATTTTAACGATGTGTTCGTTGATATTGGGTCAGACGACGGATCTGTTTTTATCAGAATATGCTGAAGGTAGCAGCAATAATAAATATCTTGAAATTTATAATGGTACAGGTAGCGACAAAGATCTTACCAATTATGCAATTGTGAGATACAACAATGGTTCAACAACTGATGAAAATCTATATGTTCTATCAGGTACCTTATCAGATGGAGATGTTTATGTAATTGCCAATTCCAGTGCTGATGCAACAGGCATTTTACCTTATAATGACGATGATGGTACGAATTCAGGTGCTACATGGTTTAATGGAGATGATTATCTTGGATTAGTTTATGATGCAAATGCAGATGGTACTTTTGACAATTCTACAGAAGTGATTGATGTAATTGGTTTATTTGGCGAAGACCCCGGTTCAGGTTGGGATGTGGCTGGTGTAACTGACGGAACAAAAGAACATACATTAGTTAGAAAATCTACTATTACTATCGGTAATACGGACTGGTCATCTTCAGCCGGAACAACAACTGATGATTCAGAATGGGTTGTATATGCACAAAATACATGGGATTATATAGGTTCACATCCACACGTAGATCCTTTAATTGCAATAACAAGTCCAACCGATGGAGCAACATTATACTCTTCCGAAGTAACAATATCTTTTGATATCAGCAATTTTACAGTAGGAACAGCAGGAAGTGGAGATGGGCATATTCATTATTCATTGGATAACGGCTCAACTGTAATGCAATATACAGATGACGATATAGCATTAACTGGTTTATCAGAAACATCTCATACATTTATTATTTGGCTTGTTGATGACAGTCATGCAAACTTGAGCCCACATGTGGCGGATACAGTTTCTTTTACTGTGGCACCTGCATTAACAGCAACTCCCATTTCTGAAATTCAAACTGCAACCGATGCAGGAACTGACAACGATTGTTATCCTTCACCTGAAGATGGAAATAATGTTACAGTAGAAGGGATTATAACAGCTGTCATGAGTAGTGGTAGATTCTATATTCAAGATGGCCCTGATGCATGGGATGGTGTTTATGTTTATGATACGTCTGTTATGCCTACAGTAGGAGATGAAATAAATATGACAGCAGAAGTAGATGAATACTATGGACTTACAGAATTAAAAAATGTAGCAGCCGCTACAATATTATCTTCAGGAAATAGTGTATATGATCCTATAGTAATTACAACAGGTGACTTGTCCGGTGGATGTGCTGCAATTGGAGAATCCTATGAAGGATTATTAATCAAAATTGAGAATGTGGTTGTTACAACTGCTGCAGATCAATACGGTCAATGGTTTATTGATGACGGATCTGGAGCATGCGAAGTTGAAGATTCATTTTTTGCTTATGCACCATCCGTAGGAGATGTAATTCCTTCAATTTCCGGTGTGGTTAGTTTTGGATATTCTGAGTATGAACTTAATCCTCGTGATATTGATGATATAGATCTCACCGGAGATTCACCCTCAATATCTAATATTGTAATAAATCCCTCTTCTCCTACTGATACAGATGATGTGATCGTTTCTGCAACAATCACTGATAATGGAACGATTGCCAGTGCTACACTCACATATGATGCAGGCTCAGGTAATACAGATATAACAATGTCCAACACATCAGGTGATATCTATGCTGGAACAATACCTGCTCAAACTTCAGGAACGACTGTTTCATACTCGATTACTGCTGTTGATAATGAGGGTAATAATTCTACATCAGATGTTTCTTCTTATTTAGTTATTTCATCAGGGGGGGATATTACAGCAATTTACGATATTCAATACACAACCGACGCTTCAGGTGATTCACCATTAGACGGCCAATCAGTATCGATTAGCGGTATTGTTACAGCTGAATTTTGGGGAAGCAGCGGAAATAAATATCTCAATGTACAAGATGCAGTTGGACCATGGAATGGTATAGTTGCTTATAATTCAAATGGTTGGGATACGTTTGATTTTTCAACGACTGCAGGTGTAGTCCATTCTGTAGCTGAAGGAGACAGCATTACACTAACTGGTACTGTGGATGAATATTATAACCTTACAGAAATTGTGGATGTGACGGAAGTGATTGTTCATGGTCCAGCTGTTAATATGATCAGTCCGACCGTTGTTACACCTGGACAGGTAATGACAGGTGGAACAGAAGCGGAAGCCTATGAGGGATGTTTGGTAAAAGTAGATAATGTTACTGTTGATAATGCTGATCTTGGTAATGGTGAATGGTCAGTTACAGACGGCACCAACTCTTTACACGTAGATGATATTTGGGATTATTATTATTTTCCTGAAACCGGACAGGCATTGGCTGGTGTTGCCGGCGTTATGACTTACACATATAGTGATGCGAAACTTGAACCCAGGTTAGCTCGTGATGTGGCGGAAGATGGCGTTACTCGAATCCAAAGGATAAATCAGGTATTATACAGTGATTTGCTGAAAGTGGCGGAGGACAATGTTTCCGATATGTCCTATTATACAGAAGAAGATACTGTCATAGTGGAAGGTATCGTAACTGTTGCTACTGGTTTAGCTTATGCCGGTAGTGGAATAAAACTTATTTTTGAAGATTATAATGGTGGTCCTTGGAGCGGTATGGTGTGTTATAGTGCAGATCCGGCCGCTTTAGGCAGTCAGCCTATTGGTAGAAAAATAAGAGCAACAGGTTTAATCAGTGAATATGGAAGTGATTCCTATGATGGGAATGTTACGGAAATTGATATTACTCAACCCATTCAAGTACTTGGATTTGATCCAACAGCTGTTCCTGTGGATACGATTAATACAGGAGACTTAAGAGATCCATTAACCGCTGAGCAATGGGGAGCAGTATGGATTGAAATCAATGATGCAATGGTCATCCGAAATGACCTTGATTATGGTCAATGGACAATAGATGATGGAAGTGGTGAAATTAAAATCGGAACAAATTCTGAATCAGAAGAATGGACTGGCTGGGAAAGACCTCCTGTCGGCTCATTTGTTGAATCCATTCGCGGATGGGTTTATCATCGACATGGATTTTATGATGATTCAACTGCTTACAAATTGGAACCCAATTATCCATCGGATATAGTATTTGGTGCAGGTCCTCCAATTATTGCAGAAGTCCAAAGAGATCCGTGTGTGGTATCTCCATCAGATCAAGTTCAGGTTTCGACTATGATTACGGATAATTCCACAATTTCCCAAGCATTTGTCCATTTTCGATACGACGGTGGAGTTTGGGATTCTGTAGCTATGAGTCTTGGTGCCGATGATATTTGGTCGGGAGATATACCATCTTCTTCAAGTGATGATATTTTTGTCGAATACTATATTTCAGCTTACGATGATGGGGTAGATCAAATTGAAATTAAATCCTCACATTTTCCAAATATTGAAGTTGAAAATTATTTGGGTTATATATCTAAAAATGGCGATTTAACAATTTATGATATACAGTATTCTCCTTGGCCTTCAGGAGTCTCTCCCTATATTGATTGCAGTGTAACCTTAACGGGAATAGTAACTGTTGATAGTCTGGATTATTCTACTGGTTCATACAATTCCTATGCTATGCAAAGTGCAAGTGCTCAATGGTCTGGTCTCTTTTTTGATGGTGATAATTTACCGGGACTAACCAGAGGTGATGAAATAACGTTGTCCGGAAAAGTATACGAACATTACGGTAGTACGAAGCTTGACAGCGTAACGGCTGTATCAATATTAAGTTCTAATAATGTTATATCACCACTATTAGTCAGTACTGCTGATTTGGCGCAGGATTCTGATGAACCAGAGGCTTATGAAGGATGTCTTGTCAACGTATCAAATGTAACTATTTCAGAGGTTAATCAATACGATTGGTCTATCAAAGATGATTCAGGTATTAGTTGTTTAATGGATGATGATATGTCCACCATGGAGGCTGATAATTTTTTAAGCGGCCTTGAAGTTGGATCTACTTTAGAAACAGTGTCTGGAATTTTCAATTTCAGTTTTGGTACATATAAAATAGAAGTTCGTGATATGGCTGACTTGGGACAATTGAGTATAGCTGAAGATTTTGATGGTATTGCAAAGGAATTTGTACTCTATCCTAATTTCCCTAATCCATTCAACCCGGAAACACGGATTGGATTTCAATTGGCTGAAAATTCCAATGTGAAACTGATAATCTATGATGTTTTGGGTCGCAAGGTGAGAACATTGATTTCTGAAAAAATGGATGCAGGAAACCATATCATTAACTGGAATGGATTAGATGACTCAGGTATCGATGCTGCATCCGGGATGTATATTTATCGAATCAAAGCAGATGATTTTATTGATCATCGTAAAATGCTTTTGGTACGATAAACGGATTAAACCTTCTGAAGGTTATAACCTTCAGAAGGTTTTTTGCTTATGAGACGGCTCGGAATTTTTTCTCTATTATTAATTTCCTGTTCCTTGTGGGAATATGAGGATCCATCTATCCCTCATGAAAATGAATATCCTGAAACTTATTTATCATTAATAGCCAGTGATACGATTTTTGCTCATTATGATTCTACCAGTGGAGAATTCACATATGCCATAGACCAAGATCCGTCACCGGGAATTGTGTGGGACACTTTGGATTATGCGTTTACAACTATTACAACGAGTAAGCAGCAGTTACATTGGTGGGGAGAAGATAAAGACGGCACAGTTATCGGCTATAAATACAAGTGGAGTTCAGATATATCATGGACCTATACAACTGAAGAAGAAGGGTTGTTTTATGTCCCGATTCGTACTGATTTAGATGTTTTCAGTTTCGAAGTTAAAGCTATTGATAATGATAGTTTAGAGGACCAAACCACTGCAAAGCTTACTTTGCCTATAAAAAATTCAGCTCCTGAAATACACTTTAGATTTAATAGTAATCCAAAAGTTCACAATATACAGGGGGACACTAGTTTTACATTCCCAACCAGAACATTTGTTTGGGATTTATATGATCAAGACGGGTTGGAAAGTGTTGAGTTTATTTATTATGCATTGGATGATACATGCGATACATGTTGGAATACAATTGATGAAGTTTCTAGTCCCAGTTTAACGCTGACTGAAATAGAACCCGGTTTGCATGTTTTTTATTTAAAAGCTGTAGATGTTGCAGGTGCTGAAAGTAATTTGATATTTTTCCCAGATACTACAAACAATGAAGAACCTGATAATTGGAAAGTGATTCCCGTAAAAGGAGATTTATTGCTAGTAGATGATTTTATGCAGGATTCACAAAATAATGCAATGACATGGTATAAAAGTGTTCTAGATACTCTTGTTGGCGAAAATAATTATTCAGTTTGGGAGTTAGGTCAGGCATTACCTTATTCATCCAATGATATAAAGGCTAATTTAGGATATTTTAAATATGTTTTCTGGAATAGTGCTTATACAGGTATTTCATTGTATGGTGAAGCAAGTGCAAGTATTACAAATTATGTTCTAAATGGAGGCAACTATTTCATTTCAGCAGCCGAAGTAAAGGACACAAGTTTTACCTGGTTTCCAATTGATTCAATTATTCCTCTTACGGGTCAATACGCTCAAATTTCTCCTAATAGAACACTTTATTCTCAAGTTGATTCTGCTTTGGATTTGCGTACTGGCGATGAACAAGGAATATATCTTGATCTAGAAGGTTTTGAAAATAATAATGATCCGAACTTTCGAAGCTTATATCGTCTTCAGTTACCGGAAGATCAATTTGATGAGTGGACCGGGACACCGAATGTTTGTGGAGTCTATCAATTTCAGTATCCGTTATCAGCTGGAAAAGCTGTTCTTTTATCATTGCCAGTACATAACGGCTATGACCCATTGTTAGACGGTAATGGTAATTATCTTGACTTTCTGAACTATCTAATTAATGTTGAATTTGTAGAATGAGATTCCGCTGGTTTTTTATACTTGTTCCTTTTTGGTTAATAGCTCAAAACACAGGGATTGTCTCCGGTACAATTCTTGATGGAAAAACACATCGTCCTTTAGCAGGTGTAAATGTAATTGTTAAAGGCACGTATTATGGCGCAGCTTCAGATTTAAACGGACGTTATTATATTTCCGGTATTTCTGCCGGGACATATAATATTGAAGCATCTATCATTGGTTATAAAATTTTACTCCAAACGGGAATAAATGTAGAAACAGGCAAAACAACAATCCTTGATTACCAAATGGAAGAAACGGTTTTAACCCTCGGTGAAGAAATTGTTGTTTTAGGTTCAAAACCACTTTTTGACGTAGATGAAACGTCAAGTGTTGTTCGTGTTTCCAGTGATGATATTTCCAATAAAGTTGTTTCCAGTGTTGAAGATATTTTGTCTGAACAGATTGGTGTTACAACACAGGATAATGAAATTCATATTCGTGGTGGGCGTATTGATGAAAGTATGTTTATTGTTGATGGCCAATCCGTGAAAGATCCCCTTTCCGGTTATTCAGGAAATCTCTTTGTTAATCCGGAAGCAATTCAAGATTTAGAAATTGTTACGGGAGGATACAATGCTGAATATGGTCAGGCCATGTCCGGAATAATAAATATCCGCTTAAAAGAAGGACAAAAAGATTTTGAAGGATCGTTCAAATACGCCAGTGATAATTGGGGAATGGGACAGGATGTTTTAACGCATTATTCTACGGACAGAATCGAATTTAATGTGGGCGGACCCGATCCAATTTTGGAACTGCTTTTACCAAAATTAGGTATCAATCTTCCCGGTTCATTTTCAATTTTTATCAATGGTTACGGAAAGATGTATGACAGCAATTTGCCCACCTCAACCAAACTTTATCCTCATCGCTATTGGTCCGTACCCGGAATGGAAGACAACGCACAAGATGATTTTTTGGCTTCGTTAGCATCAAGAGAAAATAATGACTGGCATGGACTTTATAAACTGACATGGGGAATTACTCCGAAGAAAAAATTTAGTATATCCTATGATTTATCTCTGAATATCAATCAAGGTTACTTTATGCCCCGGGCATTTTCATCCACTTATTTCCCTTATACTTATCAGCAAATCCTGGATAATTATAATACCATTACGCGTGAGACACGGTTGTTGAACATGAACTGGACCCATACCTTGAACACCAGATCTTTTTATGAAATTACAATGGGTAGATTTCTCACATTGGAACATAGCGCTGTACAAAATTTGCACTGGACTGAATATGATGAACGCCTGGATCTTGATCCCATAAACTATACTGTTGTTGATCAGGATGGAAATATTACCATTACCTATGGTGATGAATTTTATGATACAGGATTTGCTCCGGAGTGGTATGATGTGTCCAGCGATAATTATCGAATTGATGCCGATTGGGTTTACCGAACCCAAAACCGACATAAGATCAAAGCCGGTGTTGAAAATACACTATCAGAAATTCAAGTACTTGATATTGATGAACCATGGGCAGGAACCTCAGGCTTTGGTGCCAATTATGATATGTATCGTGCGTACACCACATTTGGTGCATTTTACATTCAGGATCGCATCACATTTGAAGGGATGACCGTAAACGTCGGCATGCGTTATGATTACTGGTTCCCGGGGCAATACGTTGAAGATGCCATAAATAATCCAAATACGGTGATTATTACAGATGCGGCCCGTGAAAAATTTAACGATGAAACATTTGATCTGTTCGGTTATAGAGGTAAAGGAAGATTCTCTCCGCGTTTTGGTATCTCTCACCCTGTCACTGACAACGATGTCTTATATTTTTATTACGGTCATTTTTCTCAATTGCCCACATTTCAATATGTGTATGCCAAATTGAATTCAGTTTCGCAATCAACTTATCAGGTTTTTGGTAATCCAAACCTGAATCCCAAAACAACCGTTCAGTATGAGTTAGGAATAAAACACCGTTTCAGTGAAGATCAAGTATTGGAATTAAAGGCCTATTGGAAGGATATGTTCGATTATGAAACGTCTCAAACGATTACCCCTTCCAATCCGAAATACGCTCATCTACGGTTTAATATGTATTTCAATGCAGACTATGCCCGAGCCCGCGGAATTGAGATCATTCTTAAAAGTAGGGTGTTTAAACATTGGTATGTGGATTTGAATTTTAATTATTCAATCATAACCGGTAAAAGCTCAACTCCATTGGATAATCTTCTTGTGCAAGCAGGTGCATTGAATGAAAAACCCTTGGGTGAAAATTTCATGAGTTGGGATAAACCGCTCCAATTCTTCAGCAATATATACTATAACCATCCTGCAAAATGGGGCGTGGCTCTGCGTATCGAGTTCGGCTCCGGCAGAAGGTATACCCGTTCAATCCCAGGTACGAATGAATATGAAGACGGCATTCGTTATGTAGATGGTGTACCCTATTATGTTGGTCCACGGGATGGAGATAATCCCTATGCATATTTCAGTGAATACACACCGGAATTATTTAGAAAGCTCGGTATGGAAAATGTAAGTGGATACAGCATGATGGATGTGAAACTTCACAAAACTTTTAATCTGGTAGGGTTGAAATATAAACTGTATTTGGAGCTTGAAAATATATTTGATGAACAAATTCCAAGGCGGATTAATCCATATACGGGGCATGGTTACAACCCCGGAGAAATCATCCCTTATAGCATGATTAGCAGACCGAATCCTAATTATGATCCATCACGAAATGGCAAGCCTCGTACAATAGAATTGGGAATACAGGTAATTTTTTAATGCGTAATAAATGTATATTATTTCTGCTCCTATTTACATGCGTTTATGGGCAAAATTTCTTTCCTATTCTGGGTGGTCAGCGTGCAGGAACATCCGTTTTTACATTTCTTAAGATCGGAGTCAGCGCCAGGGCGGTTGGTATGGGTGAAGCTGTCGTTGCACTGCAGCAAGATGCTGCATCCGTTTATTATAATCCTGGAACCATCGCCCAATTTGATCAGACAGAATTTTCAGCTTCACGAATTCAATGGCCGGCTGAAATCAGCTATGATTTCTTCAGTATAACTCGAAAAATAATTGGCCGACATTATGCCGGATTTTCTTTCGGTATTCTGCACATGTCTCCCATGATGGAAACAACAGAATTTTTACCTCACGGAACGGGAAGCTATTTTGTTTTTCAAGACCGTTTTGTTGCTCTGACCTATGGAACGCGAATGACGGATCGTTTTAGTTTTGGAATTACGTTAAAACAAGTGGAAGAAAATTTAGCCGGCAGTACCATGAAAACAGCTATGTTGGATATGGGTACATTTTACTGGACGGGATTTAGATCATTACGTTTTTCAGCTTCCCTATCTCATTTTGGTCCTCAAGCTCAACCGGAAGGAACATTTGAGAAAAATGTCCTGGATACGGATACGGGTGAAGAAAAAACGGTTACGACTGAATTTGAATACTTTTCACCACCCACCGTTTTTAGGGTTGGAGCCGCAATGGATATTTGGAAAACGGCACACCAATCAATTTTATTTTCATTGCAATTGAATCATCCTGTGGATAATGCTGAAAATATATCCACAGGTTTTGAATATAATTATGGAAACATATTCTTTTTACGTGGTGGATATAAAATCAATAAAGAAGAAGAAAATGCATCATTCGGTGCCGGTTTAATTGTTCCTATTGGTAAACTGAAACTCCGCGTGGATTATGGCTTTGCAAACTTTAATCATTTATCTGATCCTCAACGATTGTCTATAGGATTAGCGTTTTGAAACTGAAATCGTTCTTTTTAATATTCGTAATTGTTGTGTTTACCAATTCCTGCGTGGAAAAAATGCAACTCCCAAAATCACTCGATGATGGTGAGTTTTCTGCAGGTGATACAACATTTTTACTTATACAACCAATCTGGGATGAAGAAATGGGATTGCAAAATCCTGTCGAAATTTCAGTTGCACCAAATGGATATGTATTTGTGGCGGATTCTGGATTAAAATCCATTTTTGCTTTTAATCAAAGTGGAGATGTTTTACCAGGTTTTGAAGATTTACAAAATTTAAATATTACACCCATTGATGTAGACATAGATCAAAAAATGAATGTGTATTTTACTGATGGTAATCAAAAAATCTATAGTTGGAATCATTACGTTAATACTATAGGTATAGAGGAAATGGCCGTTTCCGGTTCATTTTATAATGAGGGCACAGGATCCGTTACTATTGATGCTTTTTCTGAAGAATGGACTTATTATTTAAGCGACGAAGATTGGGCTCTTGAATACGTGAATTGGGGTACCCCGCAAGCAGTGATAGATTCCTTGTTGGCTCCTCATGTGTTTTATGATGGTGCTCTTGCAATCCATTCATTCAATGATATTTATTATGAATCTGAAAATTCATCATTTTCAGGTTTATCAGCCACCCGTGATGAAAATAATTTTATTTATACATTGGATTATCCACACGACAGGATTATTCGAATTGATCTGCAGCGTACTCATTTACTAAAATTAGCCAACAGCGAAGAAATCTGGGTACACCGTGGTGTATTTGCTCATACAGCAACAGACAAAGGAACAGGTGCCGGGAAAGTGGATGACCCTACAGGCATCGATGTAGATTATAATGGCAATATTTATTATTCCCAAACAGGTGAATTTTTTACGGTTCATAAAATTCGAAAAGCATCAGGCTCAAATTATTATCCATCTGTTTTTGATAATGGTGTTAATGAAATCATGGATTTGTATCGCTTTTCAAGCCCTGCTGATGTAGCTGTGGATAATAATCAGTTTATTTATGTGGCAAATACGGAAGCTCAAGAGATTCAGGTCTTCGATTCAAATGGTGAATTTTTCCTAAAGGCCGGAATTGAATCATTCATCATTGATACAATTATGCAGGTTATTCACGGCACCGATACGGTTGTTGTGGATACATTTCTCACTGTTGAAGAAAAAGGGTTTCTTGTTGAACCATCGGCAATCACAGTTGATGATCGCGGAATTGTTTATATTTGCGATACAATAACAGGACGTATTTTACGCTATCGACTTTCTAATCAATTAGATGAAGATTTACAACCCATTCCTTAAGCTGTTTATATTTTTGTCTTTTTGTTCATTAATCATTGGGCAAGTGACGGAAACAGCGTATATAAAATATTATTTATCTGATAGGGATTTTATCGCAGATGCGCCCATGTTTGCGACAGATCGAAGGGGGCAATCCCATTTGGAAGTCACATTCAATGAAAATAAACATCCCATTCTAAAGCGCTGGCTCAATGAAAAGCATGAGTTGATTCGAGAAGAAATGTTTGTTTATAATGAAACAAAGGCATTGCAAAAAAGATTGTTTTTAAATAGTGATCGCGGAACAGAAAAAATAATCCATTATGGAAAAAAGGAGCCTTGGAGTGTGGAATTCAGGAGATATGCTATTTCAGAAAAAGAGGCCACTTCTTTCCTTGGACAGCAAACAGAATTCATTTTAAACGGTACAGATAAGATTTCTAAAATTATTTTTCGAAGTATAGACAATCATGAATATGGAATGATTCATTTGAGTTATAATCATCTTGGTTTTTTGCAGGAAGAGGTTTGGCGTACACTGCCCGACGAAAATAACATTAGAAAGTTTGTCTATGATTTTGATATTATAAATAATGTGCAGCAGATATGGGAATTTGGTTGGGGAGAAGAAGAAGTCAGTCACGTCGCTTTGAGTATGGCGCCGGAAGATAAATTATATACAACACCTCCACCCAGAACAGGAAATGAATTAGATGAAGTTGATATTATAATAAAAGAATTAATTTCTAAACGAGTGATTGCACCTGGACCAGCACTAATTCCTAAAACAGAATGGGATCGATTAAAATTAACGAACAATGAAGTAATGGATATAGTTTTTGTAGGAATTAATAACAATAGAATTCGTTTCAGTTTGCCGCTAAGCAAAGATGTATTGAGTATTTCACTTGATAGAGTATCATCCATAACCAATACGTACGGGGAATTGATTTACCCATACGTTGCAACTCCGTAAGAGTTTAGAGTAAATTTTGAGTATGCAGTTTGTATCAAAGGGTTTCCTTTTATTCTTCTTTTCTAGTTTAATACTGGGCCAAACTGCTTATCCACCTCCCACTAATCTTGTAACTATTCCAACAGCAGGTACTTTAGTCCGTGGTAGCTTTGCCATGGATATGCGTGTCCAGAAGAATGGTGGTTTTAGTTCCGGACTTAAAGTGGGAATCACAGATCGGTTTCAGTTTGGAATGTCATTTGGTGCCAGTAATCTTATCGGTGATGATAGTTTAAAATGGTATCCCCACCCGGAAGTGAATTTGAAATATCAATTAATTGACGAAACAATGTCCATGCCGGGGATTGCTGTTGGTTTAAACAGTCAGGGATTTGGTGCCTATGATGACATATTAGAAAGGTACGAAACAAAAGCATATGGAATATATGCTTCTGCCAGTAAGAACTGGACAACACCTTTGGGGAATATGGGACTACACGCAGGAGTAAATCAAAATTTTCTCGAAATTAAAGATCACGATGAAGATCAAAACCTGTTTATGGGGATTGATTTGGAATTCAACCCTGAACTTTCCTTACTTGTTGAATATAATGCTGCTTTGAATGAAAATGATAATGAAGCAAAAGATATTGCCCTAAATAATGGCGGATATTTAAATGCAGCTGTTCGCTGGACGTTTGTAGAAAGATTACACATTGAAATGGATTTCAACAATCTACTGTTTAATGAAGATAAAGTTGATTATTTCAACAGGGAACTGAAAATTATTTATATAGAATATTTTTAGCACATTTATTAGGACATCATGTCCAAGCTAAAAGAAACAAAACTTTCCACAAAACAAGTTTATCAAGGTTTATTTTTAGATGTGCGTAAAGATGAAGTGGAATTACCCAATGGAAAAACATCTACTCGTGAATGGATAAATCACCCCGGAGCTGCGTGTATAATCCCAGTGTTAACCGATGGAAAAATTGCGTTGATCAAACAATACCGTTATCCGGTTCAAGAAGAAATGATCGAATTACCGGCCGGTAAGTTGGATCCCGGAGAAGAACCGGAAGCGTGCGCCAAAAGAGAACTTGAAGAAGAAATTGGATATTCGGTTGGCAAGCTAACATTCCTTTGCAATATTCATCCAGCCATTGGATTCGCCAGTGAAAAAATGTGGATATTTCTTGCTGAAGATTTAGTTAAAACGACTGAAAATACAGACCATGATGAATTCTTGGAACTTATGCCTACTTATCTAGAAGACGCTGTTCAAATGGTGTGGGATGGTAAAATTACAGATGTGAAGACGATTATAGGGATTTTGTGGGCGGAAAAAATATTGAGCAAATGAAATTTTTTTTTATAACAGTTTTATTGGTTCTTAATTGGTGCTACAGTGATCAAGGTCTAGCCGGCGGTCTCAAGTTTTATTCAAATTATGAAAAATGGGGAAGTGGATCAAAGCTTGTTCTTCCCGAAAAGGGTGAATTCAATATATATAAACCGTTTTCCATTTCATTTGAATTCTCTATTTCTCTAACAAGTCCTTATGGTGTAATATTTCAAGCGAGAAATAGAAATGAATCAATGTTGTCAGTTTCTTACATTGATTTTCAATCAACGGATACTTCATTTGTTAGTTTAGTCTATAAAGGAAATGATATAGGTATCAGTTTACCAATATTAAAAAGTGATTTAAATATCGAAAATTGGATGCAATTTGTTTTAGAAATTGACCCTATATCCAATTTGATTAAGGTAACATTAAATAAAGATCATATTGGTATAGCAAATATTTTAATCGAAGATTATTGGAAATTCAATTGGGTTTTTGGTAAACCAATAAATCGAAACGATGTTCCTTCTATGGGCATTAGAAATATAAAATTCTATATTGATGGAGAAGAAAACAATAACTGGCCTTTGAATGAATTCCAATTTGAAAAAGTAACTGATATTGCAGGGAATAAGGATGGAATCCAAACGGGCTGTTTATGGCTTAACTCAAAACATCAAAACTGGACGTTGTTAGATTCGATATCAAAATCAGATATTAAATTTGTTGATTTTACGCCAGATCATTATGATGGAATCATTAATGTTGACAACAAATTGACGGGCATTATTAAAGAGAAAAATGAAATTCATATAGATTTCTTAAACATAATTAATATTCCAGAAAAGTTTATTCATTTTTTTGATAATGAGAGCTTATTCTCATTTCATGCAGGGGGAGAAGGTCCTATTTCTGTTTATGACGATCGAACCAGCCAATGGAGTGAAGTAGATACAACCCACTCAAACAATCAATATTACAATAGTGCAATATTGAAAGATATTCGTGGTGATATGTATCAATTGGGAGGATATGGGAATTATACGGTTAAGAACCAGTTATTAAAGTATGATTGGAATACAACTCAATGGGATACAATTTCATATACAGTTGAAAAAAATGAAGTATTTTACCCGAGAGATAAAATATCATATTCTATTTCTTCAGATTCTACTTTCCATTGGATTTTTGGTGGAGAAGGCAATATTTCCGGAAAGCAAGAAGATGGGTTTCAGACATTTTTTGACTTATGGAAATTGGATTTGCAGGAAAAGCAAATGACAAAAATGTGGGAATGGGATGGTCATCCGGAACTTCAAGTTGTTGACATGAGGGTCATTGGGGATTCGTTATTAACATTTTTAACCATTGACCAATTAACCCACCAAGTGAGATTTTTTTACTCTTCAATACAAACAGAAAAAATACAAGAACTGTCTCCCGATCAAATAATTTCCCCAAATCATCAAACGATGTTGGTTTCATCCCGCGAAGAATATTATTTAAACCTGTTAATAGATAATGAAACTACAATTAAGATTTATCAATTAGCCATGCCGCCGGTGTATATTGAAAATAAATCGAAAGAGAGTAAAAATAGAAATGACTCTATTTATTTAATTTTATTATTTGGGATGGTTTTAGCAGTTTATGTTTACAGAAAACATAATAATGCAAAACCTGATATGGAAATTCCAATTCAAATTTCATTGGAAAATAAAGTAATGGAATTATTCATAAACGGAGAAAAGAAAAATTTAGAAAAAGTAAAATTGAAAAAAGCGATTAATCTAATAAAACTTATTGCCAAAACTCCAGAGCAAAAAATAACCCATCATGCATTGCAAGAAGCACTTTGGCCCCATGTAATGGATGAAAGTTTTACAAACAGTTTGAATGTAGCCATCCATGAATGCCGAAAACTTATTTCTCCCTATGGGGATCAACTCATTAATCAAAATAAAACCATTTCCCTAAAATGTAAGATCCTCTATAAGTAAGTAAAATTTAAGTTTTTTAAGTTTCTTTTAATTTATAAGTGACACTAGCACATTACTAATTTTTCCTATTCAATAAAATGAAAGGATAATAAAATGAAGAAAACGATTATAGCCAGTATATTCATAATGTTATCACTTGGATTTAGCCAAAATAGTAATTATTCTTAAAACTTTGATGGATCGGGTGATTATGTTGATTTACCGGATGATATTTCATTCCCGAGTTCACCTGGATTTACGTTATCTATGTGGGTGAAATCTTCATGGAGTGATTCCAGATTTACTTTGATAACTTTTAATAATGGATCTGGTTCATCGAATACACATACTCAAAGGTACGAGTTACAATATGGAAGTTCGGGGTTAAAATTTTTTACTGAGGGTTCTGATTTAGGTTCCCATGTATATGTAACTTATCAGCTAAATACTTCTGCTATTGAAAATGAATGGGTCTTAATCACAGTAACTGCAGACTATCAAAACTATAAATTATATATAAATGGTGATTCAGTGTCTGTAAATGCAAATGTATCTACAACAGATTTTATTTTAAGTAATTCTCATGATGGAAGAATTGGAGCGGATGTCTATAGTGGAGATGACTATACAGGATTAATGGATGAAGTAAGTATTTGGAACCGAGCATTGACTTCTGAAGAAGTATCCGGCTTGTATAATTATGAGTTATCCGGTAATGAATCTGGTTTGATTTCTTATTGGCAATTTAATGATGGCATTGGCACATCTCTCACCGATGGAAGTGGGAATAATTATCATGCCACAATCAATAATGCTACGTGGGATGCAGATGGCGCCCCTGTTGTCGAACCATATTTTGCCTCTTTAGATATAGAAGAAGAAGAAGCGCTCATTTTTCACAATATTATTGGTGATACAATTTTAGTGTCAGTCAATATTGATTTAATGGACAATGAACTCTATTCGGCTGAATTACGATTTAATGGTTTTCAAAACCAGTTAGAGTTTTTGGATGTTGATACAAACAATACATTGTCTGGGGGAGTCGGGTGGGATATTGTGATCAATGAACAAACTGATTTATTGATAACTGTTGGATATGGGGCAACCGCTATTACAGGAGATGGAACCTTGTTTAACCTTAAGTTATTTATTCCTGACAGCTTAAATGAAGACACAATTCCAATTTATATTACTGAAGTTGCATTGGACGAAAATACGGATTCAGTTGCAGTTGATAGTGGAAGTGTTAATATAAAACACTTGTTATATGGAGATGTAACAATGAATGATGATGTATCTTCTCTAGATGCAGCAATGGTTTTACAATATTTAGTCGGCTTGGAGACATTTAATCCATATCAAACTCAAGTAGCTGATGTGACATTAGATGAAACCATTTCTGCTTTAGATGCATCAGTCATCGCGCAATATGTCGCTGAATTAATTACTGAACTTCCTTATAGTGACGGTTCAGCTCTCGCAGGAACTGGGGATTTTGGTATTGATGATGGCGAGTTTTCTGTTGGTGCAGTAATTGAAATTCCTATCCAACTCATAGGCGGCGGTAACTTACTTTCATTTGAAATGGACATTCAATTTGATCCATCATTTCTCACATTTGAAAGCATTGAATGGTCTGATATTATTAATCATTTTACAGTTGAACAAAATATTGAAAATGGTATTATAAACATTGCAGGTGCAGGATCTACGCCTGATGGGCAAGGTGGAATATTTGGTAATTTGAAATTAATTGTATCCAATGAATTTCCAGAAGAGTCATTTGAAATCTCAATTAATGAATATCGAATAAATGAAAATGATATTGTTGAAAATATTGTTGCTACATTTATAAAAACAACGGTTGGAATTGAAGATGAAAGTAAAATACCAGAAGTATTTTCCCTCCACCAAAACTATCCAAACCCGTTTAATCCGGTCACAACTCTTCGATATGATTTACCTGAAGACTCACAAGTAAATATCATGATTTATGATATTATGGGCCGTACAGTACGGCATTTGGTAAATGATGTACAAAATGCAGGTTTTAAATCTGTTACGTGGGATGCTACCAACGATTTGGGTCAGCCTGTCAGTGCAGGAATGTACTTTTACAAAATCCAAGCATCTCACTTTTCAACAACCAAAAAGATGGTGTTACTCAAATAATATCCTTTATGAAGTATAAAAAAAGCCTCCTGTTTTTTTAGGAGGCTTTTTTGTTAATACAAGTTTGGTGAATTATTAAGGCATACCCATTTCTTTACAAAATGTATTAAACGGTAAAATTCGAAAACCGTCTTTAAGCACATCTTTTGTCCCCATATGAACTTGATAAAATTTGGGTATATTTGTTCGTTCGTTGAAATATGGAATGGTAGCGCTTAAGTTCCTTTCTCCAGTTTTACTTTCTACTGCAAATAACGGTTTTTTATCCTTAAGGATAACAAAGTCTACTTCTCGTTTGTCCGTATCACGGATAAAACGCAATTCCATATTGAAACCTTCAGTGTCTTCTATAAAATGGCAATATTTAAGTAATTGACAGGCCACAAGATTTTCAAATTTATAACCAATATCATCTAGGATAGACCAATCCCATAAATAGAGCTTTTGTTCTTTTTTAACTGCACGGATATTAGGCGCCCCGAAAGGAGAAATTCTGAAAGAATAATACATTCGGTCAAATATTTCGATCCACTTCTTACATGTTTTTGGTGCTATCTCAAGCAATATACTGAGATTTCTTATTGAAAGAGGTGCCCCGACCCGATTTGGTAACTCATCTGCCAACAATTCCATTAAACTGATTTCTCGTATATGTTCTAAGTCTCTTATATCTTCATTTATGACTCGATGTAAACGATCCCGTTGCCAGCGACGCCATACAGATCTTTCTCCCGTTAATAAAGGCTCGGGAAATCCTCCAAAGTTTAGTAAAATTTCTAAATCAGATTGAGTTGGGTTGGAGTTTAATTCCAAAATGGAAAATGGATGTAACCTATAATAGTAATATCTACCTTGTAGAGAATCCCCACCCTTTCGATAGTAATCTAATCTTGCGGACCCTGTAACCATAAATGAACGGTCACTTTTCATTGTATCATAGAAACCCTTAATTAGGTTCCGCCACCGTGCGTATTTATGAATTTCATCAAAAATAATCAATGGTTCATCAGGAGGAATTTCTCCTCTTTTTATCATGCCACGATCTTCTATATAATCCCAATTTAAATAAGCGGGATTTCTTTCATGACTATCAGGCAAAAATGATAGAGCAAAGGTTGTTTTCCCTACTTGGCGTGGCCCCCCAATAAAAACCATTTTGGACTTTAAATCATTCTCTACGAATGAGCTTAAATATCGTTTAATCATGTTTATGAGTATTATTTACCACAAGTCATATTACTCATGAGTAATATGTAAAGCAAGGATTATTACTCATATTAATTCCAGCAGTCATTCTCGTTACACGATAACTTAAACAAACGAATACTTTCATAGATAAACACTTAAGAAAAAATGTAAGGAAAATGTAATAATTACCTTTAATACAATCGTATTAACTTTCAATAATATCCTTTATTAATTATAAAAAGAAAAGCCTCCTGTATTTTAGGGGGCTTTTTTGTTCTATAAGTTTTCTTTGTGTTGGTTTTGTAAATTTCGTCCATGTTTTCCAATTTACCATCTAAAATTAAATCCAAAGCGCTTGAATTTGGGTTTCAAAAAGTAGGAATAACACCAGCAGTTTCCACTCCACAAGAAAAAGCTAATTTAGACACATGGCTTGAAAAAGGGCATCATGGCAGTATGGAGTGGATCGTAAAACGAAAAGATGAACGTGGTGACATTTTTGAATATTTCCCTGAAGCAAAATCAGTTATTTCTGTAGGAATGAATTATTATTCCGGATATAATCAAAATGATTTAAAGTCAGAGTATAAAATAAGTAATTATGCATGGGGAGACGATTATCACGATATTCTAAAATCGAGTCTTTTCAAATTACTTGAATGGCTAAAAGGAGAAGTCGTCGATGTGAAAGGAGTTGTGTGTGTGGACACATCGCCGGTTATGGACAAAGTGTGGGCTCGAAAAGCCGGGTTAGGATGGCAGGGAAAACATACGAATCTTATTTCCAGAGATTATGGCAGTTGGCTATTTTTAGGAGAATTAATTTTAGATATTGAGCTCGACTACGACAAACCATTTAGTGAAGATTTGTGCGGTTCCTGTACTGCATGTATTGACGCCTGCCCTACACAAGCATTGGGGGAATATGAGATTTACGGAGAAAAATGTATTTCTTATTTGTCCATCGAACATCGAGGTGAATTACCAGAAGATCAGACAGAATTACATGACTGGATATATGGATGTGATATTTGTCAGGAAGTATGTCCGTGGAATCTGAAATTTTCACAAAAAACAGAATTAAAATATTATCAACCCAAAAATGAAATTATCATATGGAAAAATGAAGATTGGCAGTCGATGGATGAAGCAGGATTTCGTAAATTGTTCAAAGGTTCTGCTGTCAAAAGAACAAAATTTTCGGGATTATCCAGAAACATTAAAATTAATTCAAAGGAGATATTATGTCAAGAATAGGAGTTGTTTTATCCGGTTGTGGAGTGAATGATGGGTCCGAAATCCATGAAGCAGTTATTACCATGTTGGAATTAGATAAGGCGGGAGCAGAAATGGTTCTAATGGCACCTAACATTGATCAAATGCATGTGGTGAATCATTATACCGGGACTGAAATGGATGAATATCGAAATGTTCTTATGGAATCGGCGCGTATCGCCCGGGGGGACATAAAAGATATGGCTGAAGTTTCTTCAAGTGATGTGGATGCATTGATTTTTCCCGGAGGATTTGGCGTTGCGAAAAATTTAAGTGATTATGCCATGGCAGGAGCGGATTGTTCTGTGAATCCGGATGTCATGCGTCTTACAAAAGAAGTCCACGAAGATAAAAAGCCCATCGGTGTTATTTGCATTGCACCGGCAATGATGGCCAAAATTCTTGGTGAAGAAACAGAAATGACCATTGGTTTCGATGAACAAACAGCGAAGGACATCAATACGATGGGTGCCAAGCATGTATCTTGCCCCGTGGAAGATATAGTTGTTGATATGGAAAAGAAGGTTGTCTCAACTCCGGCGTATATGGAAGCTAAACGTATCAAGGAGACTGCTGAAGGTATCTCCAAGCTGGTGGCAGAAGTATTAAGTATGATTTAGCGTTATAGTGTTAAAGAATTATAATAATTAGTTAGGTTTCAATTCGGAGTTTGAATGATTTTATTGTTTTACACCTCCCCTAAATCCCCTCATCATATGAAGAGGGGTCTCGTGGGCTGGTGATTATTATTTTTAATTGCAATTACAAGATGTATTAAATGATCAAAGTATGCCATATAAACGACCTGCCTGAAAAATCTGCCAAAGTGGTTATGGTTCATGATACGCCCATAGCAGTATTCAATGTGGAAGGAAAGATATTCGCCTGGGATAACCGCTGCCCTCACCGGGGTGCATCATTGGCGGATGGACACATCTCTGATACCACCATCCAGTGCAAATTTCATTTATGGGAATTTGATATAAAGAAAGAATGCGCTGTGGAAAATGAAGCAATTAAACTGAAACCATTTTCTGTAGAGATAAGAGAAGGGGAGATATTTCTAAAAATCTAATCTGCTATATCTAATTCAATAGATCCCAATCCAACCGACATATCCAAGGTTACTGTTGGTTTAGAATTGTCCCAATGTTCTGAAACATATTTATTCCTTTTTTTCACCAAACTCTCAAGTTCAATAGATGACAAAAAGTGATCATGAACTTTTGCAGAAATATTAACATTATTCGGTAAAATCAATTCGATGGAACCCAACCCTACTTCAAGTTCGATTTCCATATCTCCATTGATTGCATCAGAAAAATCAAGTTCTGCAGCGCCCATGCCTACTTCAATATTCACAATTTCAGCATTTAGATTACTCAAACCACGGCCCGTAAATTCGCCCATTCCTGTTTCAATATCGACAATCTCACATTGGATCATATTTGGAGAATTAATTTCTAATTCAACACGACCCATCCCACTTTCAATGTTAAGCAAACTAATCTGAATATCTGATAAATCGAGGTTAGCCTCACCCATGCCGAAATCAAGTTCAACGTCGGTGGGTATATTTAACGGAAGCTTGAATTCACTTCTATTATGAAATTGATCCTTATCCCAGGAAAAAGAAAATTCATCATGCTTTAGTGGATTTGTACGAATATCTAATTGTCCACTATTGCCAATTACATTATAAAGTACATCCGGTGATTTAAAATGGATTGGGCTGTATTCAGAAAACCCATCGAAATCAGTGGGGTTTTCATTGTTGGGTAATAAATCTAATTGCCCCATCTGAAAATTAATTTCAACATCTAGGCGATCAATTTCTTTAATAAAGTAATGAAAATGATCGCGGATAATGACATCTTTATCATCTTCTTGTCCACCTTTACTAAATAATGGAAGAACAAAAATGATTGAGTATAATAGTATATTTTTCATGTTAAAAATTGTAATTTAATCTGACAGTCGTTTCCAGATAGTCACTGCCATCCAATGGTTTTGCAATATTCATAGACCAGTTTAAATCATCCTCGTCTGCACTGCCAAAACCAATACCCGCAGATGATATACCGTAGTCTATAAAATTCTGCTGATTGAAGCTAAATGATGAACCTGTCCATGCATATCCACCATCTACAAACAGTTTTAAGAAAAACCACTCATCTGTAAAATCTTCGGTGAAAATAAGTTCTCCATTCATTTGTACCATTTGGTCACCGATTTGAAATTTGTATGGGAAAGCACTGACAGAGCCGAGTCCGCCTACTCCAAATTTGCGAAATTCATGGAGACGCCCTTCGGACGTTCCGGCCATAAATTGAGAATGAAAAACAAGTCCATAAGCCATTTCCCAATTTAATTTTACAAAGCCAAAAATGCGTTTACGCAATTGAACTGATTCAAGTGTATAGATGTTTGATCCATCATCCGCTTTTTGATAGGCCTCTCCTTGGACAAATATTTTCAACCCTGTAGAAATCGGAGAATAGGATTTGGTTTTAAATGCAGCCGTTATTTGGATATAATCCATTTGATCCTGAACATCAAATGTAGGGTTTGGACGTAAATCACGTTCTTTATGAAAAAAACTCCAAAGATCATCATCTACAGCAATGGAGTCCTGTTTAATGGATGCTATTTTTAATTTCATTTTAACACGGTATAAATCCAATCCAATTCCGGCAGACCAGCCTTCTTCATCCCAGCGATCGTAAAAATCCTGGCGTCCAAGTATACCGGCCCAGGTATTTTCACCCTCACCTAATCGATAAAAATCATCCGTTCGACTCTCTTTAAAAAGACTTCCAAAAAAAACTATGTTGCTGTTGGAGAAGAATGATTTTTCCAACGTTAAACGGCCTGCCGGTTCATCTGAACCAAAGCGGTATCCGAGAGTTGTGTTCAAGCGAACGGATGATTTCTTTGCTCCATCCCACGTATGGTTTAGAGAAAGGACAAACCCTTCATTTCGATTAAATATCAAATTTTCTTTTTCTGGATGAATCCAACTCTCAGTTGCACGGATTGAACGATCTTTTATTACTAACTTTGACTCACCGTCAATACTTTCAGCCGGCTCCATTTCCCGGTAGACCAATCCTTCTTTCAAATGTGTTTCAACTATCTTGCCATTGATTATAGCTGCTTCATTTTTCTGAACACGTCCACCAATGGCAATGATTGTACCGTTCACCACAGCAGTTGAACCCAGTGTTACATCTCCGCCTACTAAGGTTATTTTTCCATCAACAGTACCATAAACAAAGAGGTCACCACCAAGAACACGAATATTATCACTGTTAATTACACCGGCTTCGATGGTATGGTCACCAAATAATTTAGTTTCACCTGTTATTATTTTCTGTTTAATCGATGCGTGAGTTTCTTTATTTTTATCACCCTCCATGAAATCATCAAGATGCTCACCAACTTCATCGAGATTTTCACCAAAGTTTTCAAGTTTCTCACCGGCTTCATCAAAATGTTCTTCTACAGAATCAAAAATAGAATCTTCATTTCCTTCTTGTGCAAATACGAATGAAGATAAAAGTATAGTTAATAATATTTCTCTCATTGTTTATTCCTTTTCTAAAGTGATATCGCCATGACCCGTTTTTAGTTCTATGGGAAATGTTCCATCACCATTTACTATTAGACCATGGACTTTGTTGCTATTTGATGTAAGTGTTATAGGGAATTCACTTTCAATAGTATGTCCTGTGTGGCTTCCTAGTATTCGGGCATTGATTGTTGCTGGGAATTTATCTGGTAGAGAAAGATCTATTGATCCATTTCCTGTTTTCAAGTTTATCGTATGATTTGTCAAAGACTGGTTCCAAATTTTCACAATTTCAATATCTCCACTACCCGTTTCGGCTGAGATACTCCCATTCAGTTCTTTTCCTTCAATCGATCCTGCGCTTGTGGAAATATCTACATTCCCATTCACCGATTCTAGTTTAATATCCCCACCGGATGTTTTACCAATAAGATTACCATCCAAATCTTCGATTATCAAATCCCCACCGGATGTTTTTAATTCCATATTACCACGAACATCTTCAACCTCAATATCCCCACCGGATGTAATCCCCACAATTGTTTGTCCATTAATATTGACAAATTCAATACTCCCTCCGCTGGTTTTCACATTCACATTACCTTCTATATATTGAATGTCAATATCTCCACCGCTGGTAGTTCCTGTTATTTGACCATCGGTATACAATACTTCAATGTCTCCACCGGAAGTTGAAAGATTTACATTTCCTTCAGAATTTCGAATCTCAACATTCCCTCCGGCTGTCTTTGCATCAATTTTTCCACTAATGCCATTGAGCTCAATATCGCCTCCACTGGTGGTCGCTTTTATAACACCGGAAATAGTTGAAATATCAATATCCCCGCCAGTAATCATCGTTTTAATGCTAAATTGAACGGGAACAGTAATTGTAAATTTATAAGAAACACTTTCCTTATGTTTTGAACTTCCTTTGATTTCGATAATATTACCATCGCTGGATTTTTTGATTTCTGTACGGCTTTCTTCATAATATTTTTTGGCTCTTCGTTCAGAACTGGATCGCACCCTTATTTCTTCCTGAATATTCACTTTATATGTTTCTTGTCCCTCAATTGTAATATCGCCAAAAATATCTTTAATGATTAATGTGCGGTTTTCTTTACCGTCTTCATCAACGGTGAATTCGTACGTATTTATACCTACAAAAGAATGTTTAGAATCATAGTCGAATGATTCAAAAATCTTTTGAGGGAATAAAAATACAGAGATTGAAAAAATGAATGTGAGAATTTTCACTATTTAACCTCAACCTTTTCCGGATTTACTTCTTCTTTAAATGTTTTAAGCGTTCGAGCGGCTTGGGTTCGGATGAATTCATTGTCGTCCATTACACTTACGATTTGTAAAACAGGGAGAGATTTTTCTACAGGATTATCTGATATAATCTCCAATGCTTTTTGGCGAAGAGCTTCATTTTCATCTTCCAGCAAAGTTTTAATGCATGCATCAATAATCAGGTCTGAAGATTCATAATTTTTTAATATTTCAATGGATCGCAAGCGAACCCCCGGATTTGTGTCTGTGAGTAATGCGGAAACCAAGACTGCTTGGGCATCCAACTGGTGGGCAGATTCTTTCAGCAACCGTACTGCTTTTAGGCGTTTACCTGGATTTTCGTCATTCAATAATAAGTAAAAAAGTAATTGCTGGATGTCTGAATCATTCACTCCACCGCTGATGTCATAATTTTTACCTGTTTCCAAAGCAAAGTGAATGCGGCTATCGCCATTTAAATTGCTGGTAAGTTTTATATTTTTTAATTCATTAGCTCTCATCAAATCAACAACATTGATGCCCGATTCGTGAAACGGTAATTTTTGATCGAATGAAGTAAGAGGGAGAGTTCTGCTGATTAAAACAGCAATCACCATATATGTAATCACTGCCCAAGCTGGTTGTGGTGCTGTGAGAAAATCTTTAATTCGTGAACCCAAATTAGGTAGTGGAGATCTAAAATTTTCTGATTCTAATTGCTGTATCCTGCCTTTTAATAAGAGTCTTTGGCTTTGGAGTTGTTCTTCACTGGGAGAGAATGAAAATGCTTCAGTTGAAAGATTTAATGTTGTTTTATATTCATTAATCAGTGCTTTTAATTCATCATTTGTTTTTAGTTCTAATTCAAAATCCATGCGTTTCTGATCGGACATAATATCTGCCACATAAGCGATTGCTTTGTCTTGAAGATTCCGAGAGATTGTTTTAGACATAACGATACTCCTTTAATTCATTCCGCATTTTTTCCATGGCTCTGAAAAGATATTTTTTTACAGTTCCGTCACCAATATCCATAATAACGGCTATTTCTCTAATTTTCATTTTTTGTAAATATTTTAGAATAAATACTGTCCGTTGTTTTTCGGGAAGTGTATCCGCTGCGTTTTTAACGGCTTGGGTGATTTCTCTACTATTATAATTATGTGATGAAGCTGCCAGACTATCCAATGGATTATAATCTTTTATCGGCTCCTGTAATTGCATGCGGGCCAGTTTATGTTTCATATTTATTGCAGTGTTCACAGTGATTCGATATAACCATGTATAAAAAGAACTTTCCATTCGGAAAGTATGTAAACTTTTGTATGCTTTTACAAAAGACTCTTGGTATAGATCTTCAGCATCTTGTTCATTTTTCATTAATTGATAGGATAAAACCATAATCCTTTCATCATGCAAAGCAACGAGACGATGAAATGCTTTACTGTCCCCGCTTTGAGCGTTTTTTATTAATTGTTTTATTTCGTCCGTCATCTTTTTGTGAATTCATGTATGCTATGACACACAATAATTATATATGGTTGTCAACAAATTACAAGAAAGTTTTGCAATACATTCTAAAAAAAGAAACCCTCGAAAACGAGGGTTTCAATTGAAATTAATTTAAAAAAGACGTATTAAAGACCTGTTTCATTCACTGTTTTCTTAACAGCATCCAATGTATTATTTAATTCAGTTTTTTCATCATCCGTTAAATCGAATTCAAGAATCTTCTCTACACCTCCAGAACCAATTACCGTGGGGACACCGATAAAATATCCATCGATATCGAATTCACCTTCACAAAGTGAAGCACATGGAATGACACGTTTTTTATCTTTTAAATAAGATTCTGCCATTTCAATGGCGCATTGAGCCGGTGCGTAAAATGCTGATCCATTACCGAATAGTTTAACAATTTCCCCGCCGGCGAAGCGTGTTCTGTGTTCAATTTCAGCCAGGCGTTCGGCTGGAATCAAATCAGTAACAGGTACACCACCCACTGTGGCTAAACGTGTAATGGGTACCATTGTATCACCATGACCCCCTAATACCATACATGTTACATCTTGCACAGACAAACCTGTTTCCATAGCAATAAATGCTCTGAATCGACCGGAGTCTAGAGCACCTGCCATTCCGACAACTTGATTCTTAGAAAATCCTGATATTTTATAGAATGCATACACCATTGCGTCTAATGGGTTAGAAATAACAATTACAAATGCATTTGGAGCCTGTTCTTTGATATTTGAAGCAACATCCTTCATAATACCCAGATTGATTCCCAGCAGATCTTCTCGATCCATACCGGGTTTTCTGGGAATTCCTGCAGTAATAATAAACACATCTGAATCTTTAACATCGTTCCAATCGGATGTGCCAACTATGTTTGCATCATACCCATCATGTGGGCGCAGTTGCAGAAGATCAAGTGCCTTACCTTTTACCATGCCCTCTGCTTTTGGGATGTCAAAAATGACAACATCACCGAGTTCTTTTTGCGCTGCGAGGAGAGCAAGATTCCCGCCAATTTGGCCGCCACCGATTAATGAAATTTTTGGTCTAGACATGAGTTGTTCCTTTTATGTGTTTTTGAATATTAGAAAATTACGACAAATTTATCTTAAATAAAAAACCCTCATATGCGAGGGTTTTATAAAATAGTGTGTTTGTTAATTTTTAACTTACAGCATCAACACTAACAATTTTTCGGTTTCGACCTTTATTAGAAAATTTGACAATACCATCAGCCGTAGCAAATAAGGAATCATCTCCACTGCGTTTTACATTCACGCCGGGATGAATTTTTGTACCACGTTGTTTTAAAATTATACCACCGGCAAGGATCGTTTGTCCATCAGAAACTTTCACACCTAATCGTTTAGCATTTGAATCGCGTCCATTTCTGGAACTGCCTACTCCTTTTTTATGTGCCATAATTAATCTTCCTTGGCAGTCTCTTCTGCCTGTTTCTTTTTATTAGTTTTTTTAGCTGCTGATAATTTTATTTTATCAATTTGCAGTAATGTATAATCTTGACGATGTCCATTTTTCCGCTGATATCCCTTTCGACGTTTTTTCTTATAAATAAGAATTTTACGATCGCGACCTTGTTCAAGAACGCTGGTTTCAACAGAAGCGCCTTTAATAATGGGTTTACCAATGTGATATTTTTCACCATCAGTGGCAAAAAGAACCTTGTCAAACGACAATTTATCACCAACTGCAGATGGCTGGAGGGCGACCTTTACACGATCCCCTACACTGACTGTATATTGTTTTCCGGATATTTCTACTGTAGCATTCATTTTTGTGTCTCCAAAAGCCGGCAAAATTAAGTGGAATTATCTTGATTATCAAGTCCTACGTGGTCAGTAATGTCCTGGCTGTCCTTTACACGAATAAAGCGAAATTCATCCCGGTTAACATCGATTTCACCCACTATGGAAATATGAATAAAATTTTGCCACATGAGCCCACGTAACACCTTCTTTTTACTTTTTGTAATAAACTCTGCATTTTCAGGGTGTAAAAGTAATTTTATACGTAAATCTCTATGTTTGCTTTTATAGCGCCTGAGCCAGTGATCAATGCGGGTAATTAATGTTTCTTTAGAAATTATATGTCCGGACCCATGACATGTTGGACAATTTTCGCTCATTGAATCAATCAAACTTAACCTGATTCTCTGGCGAGTCATTTCTAACAAACCAAATTCACTAATGGGTGAAACAGCGACCTTGGCTCGATCTTTTTTCAATTCTTTACGCAATTCATAATAAACTTTTCGACGATTGGCATCTGCTCGCATATCAATAAAATCGATAACAATCAGACCAGAAAGATCACGAAGGCGAAGCTGACGGGCCACTTCTCTTGCAGCTTCAAGGTTTATTTTTAATGAATTTTCTTCATGTTGTTTTTTCCCAATAAACCGTCCGCTGTTAACATCAACAACCACCATTGCTTCCGTTTTTTCTATAATAAGATAAGCACCACTTTTCAGCCAAGCTTTAGGGCGCATTAGTTTCGCCAATTCATCTTCAATACCCATCCCTTCGAATAAAGGTGTTTTCAGACGGTAAAGGTCAAGTCGGTTTGCCATATTAGAAGAAACGTCTTCTAAATAACGGGAAGTTTTTCGATATAATTTTTTTGAGTCAATTACAATTTTTTCGACGTCGGATGTTAATAAATCACGTATAACTGATGAAGCTGTTTCAAGATCTTCATAAACGATTGTTGGCACTTGTGTACGCTCGGCTTTTCCTTGCAAACGGTCCCATGATGATTTCAATTGTTCGTAATCATTCTTTAATACGTCCTCACTCTTTCCTTCGGCTACAGTACGAACAATAACACCAAACCCTTTATGTTTAATTGAACTTACGATTTTTTTCAATCGGCGACGCTCATATTTATCCCAGACCTTTTTAGAAATACCAATATAATTTGCGTCAGGAACTAATACCAACAAACGGCCGGGAATAGCAACTTCAGTAGTTACACGTGGTCCTTTTCCTGCAAAAGGTTCTTTAATTACTTGGACATAAATATCCTGACCTGTTGTTAAATCAACTGAAATGTTATCATGGTTTTTACGATTATTTCTTGACGAACCATTTCTGCCATCATCATCATCAACATCCATTAGATAATCACTGTTTTCAATTTCAGAGAAGGGTAAAAATGCGTTAACATCATAACCGATATCCACAAAAGCAGCCTGCATTCCCGGCAATACATTTTCAACCTTGCCTTTATAAATATTGCCGACCATACGCTGTTTTTCCTGCTTTTCGACATATACTTCAACTAATTGTGTATCTTCGAGAATAGCAATACGGGTTTCACCCATGCTCTCGTTTATGTATATTTCTTTTTTCATAACCTGTACCTATAAATTACCGTCGTTATCGCCTATTATTATGTATACAGCATTAATCGCTCCGCGAACGGAGGAATTCTATGCTGCTATGTCAGGTTGGAAGGGTTGAAGGAGGGAAAAATGTGTAAAATTCTTGTTTTTGTTTCAAAAAAATCCTTGTAAAAAAACTATTAGTTAGCCTTCGTTTCTTCCTAACCAACTAGTGCAAAATTACCTGTTTCAGGAAATCTGCGCAAGGTAATTGTCTGCAATGTGATTTCTTGAAAAATGTTAGATTTATTGTGTAAAATAGCACCGTCGTGATTTGACCCTATTGCCGCGACGTGAAAGAATGGTGCTAAAAAGGTATTTACCCCGATTTAGCATTGGGGTTTTTTATTATGAAAAAGATGAAGAAAATACTCAACAATCGCATTATGGTTTTTGACGGAGCCATGGGAACAATGGTCCAGTCGTATAAATTAACCGAGGCAGATTTCTGTGGAAATCGATTCATTGATCATTCTTGCAATTTAAAGGGGAATAACGATTTATTGTGTTTGAGTCGCCCTGATGTGGTGGGTGAAATCCATAAAGCTTATTTTGACGCGGGGGCGGATATTGTTGAAACCAATACGTTTAATGCCAATGCCATATCCCAGGCGGATTATGCCATGGATGATTTAGCTTATGAGATTAATCTTGAAGCGGCTAAAATTGCCAAATCCGTAGCAAGAAGCTATACTGATAAATCACGGTTTGTGGCTGGAGCATTGGGTCCTACAAACCGCACCGCTTCTATGAGCCCTGATGTAAATGATCCTGGATTTCGAAATATTACATTTGACGAATTAAAAAATGCATATTATGACCAAGCAAAAGGTCTTTTAGATGGAGACGTTGACCTCTTTTTGATTGAAACTGTTTTTGACACACTCAATTGTAAGGCGGCTCTTTTTGCTGTTCAAACTCTGTTGGAAGAAAGTGCGATTGAAATTCCCATCATGGTATCAGGTACAATAACAGATGCAAGTGGTCGAACTTTATCCGGCCAAACAGTAGAAGCTTTTTGGCATTCTATTCAACATGCAAATTTAACAGCCGTGGGACTTAACTGTGCCTTAGGTGCTGAACAAATTCGTCCTTGGTTGGATGAATTATCAACGATTGCAGATATTCCTGTTTTCGTATATCCAAATGCAGGATTACCAAATGAGTTTGGTGAGTATGACGAAACACCAGAAGCGATGGCGGAAATCATTAAAGAATTCGCTGAAAGTGGATTGGTGAATTTAGTTGGTGGATGCTGTGGTACAACACCGGCGAATACAAAAGCAATATCCGAAGCGGTAAAAGGCATTAAACCCAGACAAATTCAAAATATTAAATCACTTACAAAACTGAGCGGACTTGAACCGGTCACTATTCGTCCGGAGAGTAATTTTATAAATATTGGTGAAAGAACCAATGTTACAGGGTCTGCAAAATTCCGTCGGCTCATTTCGGAAAATAATTATGAAGAAGCATTATCTGTTGCACGCCAACAAATAGAAAATGGTGCTCAAATTATTGACGTAAATATGGATGAGGGATTGCTTGACTCTGAAAAAGCAATGGAAACATTTTTACGATTAATTGCTTCGGAACCAGACATTGCCAAAGTTCCTGTAATGGTGGATTCATCCAAATGGTCAGTTCTGGAACTCGGCCTAAAAAACCTGCAGGGGAAAGGGATTATAAATTCAATTTCCATGAAAGAGGGTGAAGTAGAATTCATCCGCCAAGCAAAAATTATCAAGAAGTACGGTGCGGCTGTTATCGTAATGGCTTTTGATGAAAAAGGACAAGCCGATTCATATCAAAGAAAAGTTGACATTTGTTCAAGAGCTTATAAGCTCCTCACTGACGAGGTTGTATTTCCCTCTGAAGATATCATTTTCGATCCCAATATTTTTGCAGTAGCTACCGGGATTAAAGAACACAATGGGTATGGATTGGATTTTATTAAAGCGGTAAAAACAATTAAAGAAACATTGCCCGGGATTCATATCAGCGGTGGTGTGTCCAACCTATCATTTTCATTCCGCGGTAATAACGGTGTTCGTGAAGCCATGCATTCAGCCTTTTTATACCATGCCGTTCAAGCGGGAATGGATATGGGCATTGTCAATGCAGGTCAACTTACTGTTTATGATGATATCCCGCACGATTTAAAGGAACGGGTGGAGGATGTGTTATTTAACCGAAGAGAAGATGCAACAGAACGTCTTATCGAAATTGCTGATGAATATCGTGGCATTAAAAAGTCAAAGCAAAAAGATTTATCGTGGCGGGAAAATTCCGTTGAGAAAAGGTTAAGTCATGCATTGGTAGAGGGAATTACAGATTATGTGATAGAGGATACAGAAGAAGCACGCAAATCGTATGATCGCCCAATTCATGTAATTGAAGGCCCCTTAATGGATGGAATGAATGTGGTGGGAGATCTGTTTGGCTCCGGGAAAATGTTTTTACCCCAAGTTGTGAAATCAGCGAGAGTAATGAAAAAAGCAGTCGCGCACTTGATGCCATTTATTGAAACAGAAAAAGACGAGTTGGGATTGACGGGAAAGTCCAACGGTATAATTATTATGGCCACAGTGAAAGGCGATGTTCATGATATTGGAAAAAATATCGTCGGTGTTGTACTGGGGTGCAATGGCTATGATATTATTGACCTTGGCGTCATGGTATCATCGGACAAAATCCTTTCAACTGCAAAAGAAAAAGGTGCCGATATTATAGGCCTTTCAGGATTGATAACGCCTAGTCTGGATGAAATGGTTCATGTGGCCAGCGAAATGGAACGACTCAAGTTTGATATCCCATTATTGATAGGCGGTGCCACAACGAGCAAAAAACATACAGCAGTAAAAATTGAAGAAAATTATTCTGGGCCAACCATCCATGTGATTGATGCCTCTCGAGCGGTGGGTGTAGTAAGTAAACTATTAAATACAGACGAAAAAGATTCCTTTATTTCCAATACAAAAGCCAATTTTTCGAAAATACGGGAAGCGCGCGCCAAAGGATTAAAGCTGAATCGACTCGATATTGCTACAGCAAGAACAAGAAAATATCAAATTGACTGGGACCAATATCAAGTACCAACACCCAAATTTCAAGGGGTAAAAGTTTTTGATGATTATCCATTAGACGAACTGGTGGACTATATTGACTGGTCACCTTTTTTTCATGCATGGGAATTAAAAGGTGTTTACCCAAATATTTTATCCCATGTTAGATATGGCGGTGAAGCCCAAAAACTTTTTGATGACGGTCATGCCCTATTGAAAAGAATAGTATCTGAAAAATTACTCATAGCAAAAGGGGTGATGGGTATTCATCCTGCCTATGCTGAAAATGAATCTGTTTTTACAAATAATGACGTGTTTAATTTTCCCCGGCAAACAGTGGATAAAGGGTCGAAAAAACCCAATTTCTGTTTGGCCGATTTTATTGCGCCCAAAGATGATTATATCGGCACATTTGCCGTAACGACTGGTCATGGATTAGAGGAAATTGTTAAGGAATTTAAAAATCAGCATGATGATTATAATTCTATAATGGTTAAAGTATTGGCTGATCGATTGGCCGAAGCGTTTGCAGAAAGACTACATGAAAGAGTACGAAAAGAATTTTGGGGATATGATGGAAATGAAAAATTAACCAATGAAGCATTAATCAATGAAAAATATCAGGGTATTCGTCCGGCACCGGGATACCCCGCCTGTCCCGATCATGCTGAAAAAGATAAAATCTGGGCACTTTTGAATGTTGAAGATAATACTGGTATTTCTTTAACAGAAAGTCGGGCAATGTATCCCGCCGCATCCATTTGTGGATGGTATTTCTCTCATCCTGAATCAAGATATTTTTCTGTAAGTGAAATTGAACTTTAAAGAAGATAAATCCCAATTTTGGGATGATATTTATTTAGAAGATGATGCAGGATGGGATCTCAAATGTCCAACACCTGTTTTTGAATCAATTTCAGAGTCGATACCAACCGGTAAATTGTGCATCATTGGCTGTGGTCGTGGATATGATGCAGTTATGTTTGCCCAAAATGGATTTGATGTAACAGCTGTGGATTTTGCACCGTCTGCTATTAAATCACTAAAAACTTCTGCATCATTGGCTAACGTTGATATAAATACTGTAAAAGGTGACCTGTTTTTGTTAGCAGAAGAATATCCAAACGCATTCGATTATATTATTGAACAAACATGCTTTTGCGCTATAAACCCTAATCGACGAAATGAATATGAGCGTGTTGTAAGATCAATATTAAAACCGGGTGGACAATTAATTGGGCTTTGGTTTCCTTTAGATAAAACAGTGGAGGAAGGAGGTCCGCCCTATGCGACAAGGATTGATGAAGTTAAAACTATTTTTGGTTCGGGATGGGAAATTGTAAAGGAAGAATTCCCTGAATTATCCATTGAACCAAGAAAAGGAAGAGAGATACTGATTATATTTAAAAAGAATTAGTCTTATAACACATTTTCCCACTTTAATTTTTAAACTAACTTTGACGCCATGAATTCAGATTTAAAAATTGCAATTAATGCTGCCATTGAAGCCGGCACATTAATAATGAATTATTATAAAACCGATTATGAAATTCAAGATAAAGGGTATCATAATCCGGTCACGACTGCAGATTATGCAGCAGATACACGATTAAAAGAAATCCTATCCGAAGCTTGTCCTGAATATGGCTGGTTGTCAGAGGAAACAGTTGATTCAGCAGATCGATTAAGCAAAGAAAGGGTATGGGTAGTTGACCCGCTTGATGGCACTAAAGAATTTGTAGAAGGAGTTCCTCATTTTGTGGTGAGTGTTGCACTGGTAGAGAATGGTGTACCAATAGTTGGTGTATTATTTAATCCAGTCTCAAAGGAATTATTTTCAGCTTCACGAGGCGAAGGTGCTTATCTGAATGGTGCTCCTATAAAATGTATATCAAAAGATAATGTTGGTGAAATGGTCATTCTGAACAGTCGATCAGAAACAAGACGTGGATTATGGTCACCATTTGATGGTACGTTTGGTGAACTTCGGGCCATTGGTTCTGTTGCATATAAACTAGGTCTAACTGCCGCTGGACAAGCAGATATTTTTGCATCTTTAAGACCAAAAAACGAGTGGGACATTTGCGCAGGGAATTGTATTATTAATGAGGCCGGTGGAAAACTTATTGACCTGAATGGAGCCTCAAGGTTGTATAACCAAGAGATTACATTAATAGAACCGGGATTGATCGCCGGTGATATAAATGCTGTAGATAAGACTTTTAAAATATTAACAGGAAATAATTAAAAAATGACAAAAATACCAGAAGATGCTATTATATGTTTAGATAAAGGATTTGTCCGACTTGTGGATTCTATGGGTGGTGACGACGCTATTGTTCAATCTGCACGAGTAAGTTATGGACAGGGTACCAGCAAGGTTTCCCAAGATCGAGGATTGATCCGCTATCTTATGCGTCACCGCCATACAACACCTTTTGAAATGGTGGAATTCAAGTTCCATTGTAAAATGCCAATTTTTGTAGCAAGGCAATGGGTGCGTCACCGCACAGCTAATATTAATGAATATTCATTAAGATATTCTGAAGCTCGGGATGAATTTTATTATCCGGATCCAGAACATATCCAGTTTCAGAGTACCTTGAATAAACAAGGTCGTTTGGGTGAAGTCCCAGGAGAGTTGAAACAAAAAGTGTTAGACTATTTCAAAGAAAACTCCGAACGAAGCTTTGCCATGTATTCTGAATTAAACGAAGCCGGTGTTGCACGCGAATTGGTTCGATCACTTTTGCCTGTAAATCTCTATACGGAATGGTATTGGAAAAACGACCTACACAATTTACTTCATTTTATTGGTTTGCGCTCTGATAGTCATGCACAATATGAAATTCGTGTTTTTTCTGATGCCATGGCGGAATCGGTTAAAAAAGTAGCACCATTTGCATGGGAAGCCTATCAAGATTATGTTGTCCATGGTATGCGTTTCTCTCGGATAGAACAAAATCTATTGGAAAAACAATTGCCGCCGCGCGTGGTCGATGATATTGTAGAAGATATTGCCTACCAGATAACAGCAACGCTTCATAAAGGAAAACCTAGGGAAGATGCTGATTTATTTCCCTTATACCAGAAACAAGGCGGCTCTGATTCCGAAGAAGATTTCATATTGAAGTGGAGTTCCGGTGAAATCGAAACTAGCAATGTTCGGGAATTACGAGAATTCAAAGAAAAGCTAATTTCACTAAAATAAATATGTCTGCATCAAATGAAAATAAAGGTCATCGTCAAAGGCTCCGTGAAAAATTTTTGATAAGTGGATTAGATGGTTTCCATGATTATGAAATTATCGAACTTTTACTCACATTAGGTACCCCAAGAACAGATTGTAAACAACCCGCAAAAGATGCACTAAAGAAATTTGGTTCTCTGAAAGCTGTATTGGAAGCACACATTGAGGATTTGAAAGAAATTAAAGGTATTGGAGATAAAAACGTTTTTGGTCTCAAAATTGCCCAAGCGGTTTCTCGCCGATATTTAGCTGACAGAATTGTTGATAAAGATTTCATCCATTCAGCAGATGAAGTCATGGAATATTTAAAACATAACTTGAGAGATAAAAATAAGGAAATCTTTCTGGTGATATATCTAAATGGACGTAATCAAATATTAAAAATGGAAGAATTATTCGAGGGAACGCTTACAACATCAGCAGTATATCCAAGGGAAGTTATTAAAGGAGCATTGGCAAACAATGCAGCTGCATTGGTTTTTGTACATAACCATCCCAGTGGAAATTCTAACCCTAGCCAGGATGATATAGCACTAACTAAACAATTAAAAACAGCAGCAGAAGCAATTGACATTTATATTCATGATCACCTAATCATTGCAAATAATGATGTGTATTCTTTTGCAGATCATGGGTTGATTTAAAAGCCACGGAGCTACAGAGTTCACAGAGAAAAAATATAAGGATATGAAAAAATAATAAGATTAAAACTATATAAAGAAGCAGAAATAGGAAAGGATCGGTTTACCAATATTTAAACTCTCTGTGTCCTCTGTGGCTACACAATGAAGAAATTTAAAACAAATTTAAAATGACTATTGATACACAAGGACGTCCTTTTGGCGGTGCCATTATGAAAATTGATAAAGGGGAAAAAATGTTTAAGGTTTATCGCATTATTCCCAAAAAATATCCCGGATACCATTTTGAATATCGAGTGCTGACAAAAGAAAAGAAAGATGGCAATTTGGAAATAGCGGCATATAATTATAAGGTTGTGAACGGAATGGTAGAAAAAGGGGATATTATGAGAAGCGAAAATGTCCCGAAAAAAGCGATGGATGGAATTGTAAATGGAATATTAAAACAAACTGAAAAAGTGTCACCATCCTATTTGAAAGTTGTTGATTTGACAAAATTTAAAACACTTGATGAACAAGTAAAAAAAATGGTGGAATTAGATAAGGTTGATACTCAGTATATAGATTGAATTATCAGATTCATTTAGCATTTCTTGGAATGGGTGAAAAGACAGTTATAAATTTGCGACCTTGTAATTAATTACAGAATTCAAATTCAACAATAGATTATGACAAAAGAATATATTGTAGGACCAAAGGGAGATAAACCCAAATCTGATTTAAGAATTACTTATTCAAAAAACTCTAAATCATTAGACATTTCTTTGTCAAGTAAAGTAAAGTTGATGTTTGGCAAATCTATTATTAATCAGGCTGAAACTATTTGTAAAGATTTGGGAATTACTACCGGTACCTTTTTACTTGAAGATTTTGGTGCCCTTCCTTTTGTTATTTCAGCTCGAATGGAAGCAGTAATAAAATCTGCTCATCCGGATATTACAGCTGAATCATTACCTGAAATAAAGCCCTGTAGCATTGGGAAATCAAAAAGAGGACGATTTCGAAGAAGCAGGTTATATATTCCAGGAAACCAACCTAAACTAATGTTAAATGCAGGTATACATAAACCGGACGGTGTTATTTTGGATTTGGAAGATGCAGTGGCTCCTGCAGAAAAAGAATCAACACGCTATCTTGTAAGAAATGCTTTAAGAGTATTAGACTTTTTCGGTTCAGAACGAATGGTACGTATTAATCAGGGTGAGATGGGTTTGAAAGACCTCGAATTTGTTATACCGAATAATGTGCATCTAATATTAGTGCCAAAAGTGGAAAGCGCAGATCAACTTAAATCAGTGGATAATAAAATTGATGAAATCACTAAAGGTTGCGGTAGAGTGGATCCAGTTTTTCTTATGCCAATAATTGAAAGTGCTAAAGGAGTTTTGCATGCCTTGGAAATAGCAGAAGCATCTAAAAGAAATGTTGCCCTGACTATTGGATTAGAGGATTATACTGCAGATTTAGGTGTAGTTCGAACCGAAGATGGGAAAGAATCATTATTTGCTCGAAGTACCATTGTCAATGCAGCACGCGCAGCAGGGATACAAGCTATTGATACGGTGTCTGTTGATATCGAGGACGAAAGAGCTTTAAGAGCTTCAGCCATGGAGGCAAAGGCTCTTGGATTTGATGGAAAGGGCTGTATCCACCCAAGGCAGATTCAGCCTATCCATGAAGAATTTGCTCCAACTCATTCAGAAATTGAAAAAGCTAAAAAAATTATTTTAGCTTTTGATGATGCAAAAGAACAAGGCCTTGGTGTGGTATCACTCGGTTCAAAAATGATTGATGCTCCCGTTGTACAAAAAGCCGAGAAAACGATAAATATGGCCATAGCCTCCAGCCTTTTGTCAAAGAATTGGAAGAAAAATGAGTAAGCAAAACATGATAAAAAATTCTATCGGCCGGATGATTCCAGGTGAAGTAAACGGTGTTAAACAAATTCCTTTTAAAGGAGTTGCAAAATACAAACCTGAAGGCTTAAAAGCTGCCCCACCTATTCGATCTTGTTCAGATTATCCAACGGATGGAAATAAAGTAGTCAGTTCATTACAAGAAGCATTAAAAAAATGCGGATTAAAAGATGGAATGACCATATCCAATCACCATCATTTTCGTAATGGCGACTTGGTCATGAATCAAGTATTCGAAATAGCTTCTGAAATGGGTGTAAAAGGATTGCGCTGGTTTCCATCTGCAGCTTTCCCATGCCATAAACCTGTAATTGATCATATTAACAACGGAACCATTGATTGGATTGAAGGATCCTTAAATGGACCTCTGGGGGATTTTGCCTCAGGAGGTGGAATGAGAGGAACAGGAGTTTTAAGAAGTCATGGAGGACGCTGGCAAGCTGTTCAAGATGGTGAAGTACATATTGATATTGCTGTCATCGCCGCTCCAACTGCAGATGAGTTTGGGAACGCCACAGGAGATCGCGGTCCTTCCGCATGTGGTCTTTTGGGATTTGGGTTAGTAGATACACTTTATGCTGATAAAGTCATTGTAGTTACAGATAATTTGGTACCCTTTCCTTGTTTGCCTTGGCAGATTCAAGGGCAGAATGTAGATGTAGTGGTCGTATTGGACAAAGTAGGTGAACCGGAAAAAATTGTGTCTGGAACCACCAAACTTACTCGGTCTCCCGACAGACTATATATAGCTGAATTAACTGCAAAGTTTGTTAAGGCTGCTGATATTCTTCATGATGGATTCAGCTTCCAAGCCGGTGCGGGGGGTACAGCGCTTGCTTTCGCAATCTATTTGAAAGAAATGATGAAAAATGCAGGCATCAAAGCACGTTTTATCAGAGGTGGTTCAACAAAATATCTTGTGGAAATGTTGGAAGAGGGACTCACCGATTTTATTTTGGATGGACAGACATTTGATTTGGAAGGTGTTCGTTCCATGAGAGAAAATTTTGGACATGTTAATACATCTCCATTTACCAGTTATAATTGGCATGGAAAGGGGAATTTTGCTACAATGCTGGATGTTGTTGTTTTGGGCGCTACAGAAGTAGATGTGAATTTCAATGCAAATGTAGTTACTCATTCAGATGGCAGAATGCTTCACGGAATTGGCGGCTGGCAAAATTGTCTTTTCAGTAAATGCACTATATTACCCATACCCGCATTTCGTGATAGAATTCCAATAATTGTAGATAAAGTGACAACAGTAGTCGGCCCCGGAGAATTAATAGACGTTATTGTTACCGAAAGAGGAATTGCCATAAATCCCTTACGAAAGGATTTAATTTCTGCAACTAAAAACAGTAAGCTTCCCATTCGAAAAATTGAGGAAATAAAAGCAGAAGTAGATGATCTGATCGGTGGACCTCCAACCAAACCTGAACTAACTGATGAAGTAGTAAGTATCGTAAAATGGGTTGATGGAACAGTGTTAGATAGTATTTATAAAATAAAGGAAGAAGAATGAGCAATAAAGAAAACATATTAAAAATTTGGCCGGAAATAGATTGGATAAGGGATAAAGAATTAAAAGACAAAGTTACGGTAGCATGGGAATGGGCAATTGAAAACAGTGTATTGTCTGCAGATGATTTAATGGAAATCCCATTTTCATTATTAATAAAAGATTGTAATGTTACCTTTATGAATCATAAGAGAACCTGTGTCCATCTTGCTGTTGATATTGCTAATCGTATGCAGGAAAATTTTGGTGATGAAATTAGTATTAATATGGATATCCTGGTTGCAGGAGCTATTTTAATTGATGTAGGAAAATTATTAGAATATGAAATTGTTGATGGAAAGCTTACCACTAGCGATTTTGGAAGTAAAGTACGTCATCCCTTCAGTGGAGTAGCTATTGCGGCAAGATTTGATTTACCGGCTGATGTTCAGCATATTATTGGTACACATTCCAAAGAAGGCGATTTGGGTAAACGAACAGTAGAATCTATCATTGTTCACCATGCTGATTTTGTTTCTTTTGAACCATTCAAGGCTTAATAATGGCACAAAATTTAGTTGAAAAAATAGCACAGAAATTTGCAGTTGATTTGCCAAAAGGGAATAAAGTACACTCTGGAGATTATATATCCATCCAACCAAAACATATTTTAACCCACGACAATACAGCGCCTGTAGCAGAAAAATTTAATAAAATTGGTGCCGCAAAAATGGCCAATCCGCGTCAACCCATGTTTGCACTAGATCATAATGTACAGGATACTTCTGAAGACAATTTAAAAAAATATACTGAAATAGAATCATTTGCAAAAAAAATGAATGTAGATTTTTATCCGGCAGGACGGGGAATAGGTCACCAGGTAATGTGTGAAGAAGGATATGCTTTTCCGGGAGCTATGGCAGTCGCTTCAGACAGCCATTCAAATATGTATGGTGGGTTAGGCTGTTTAGGTACTCCCGTTGTAAGAACTGATGCAGCCGCGATTTGGGCAACTGGAAGAACATGGTGGCAAGTACCACCTGTTGCTAAAATTAATTTAACCGGGTCATTATCTGCAGGAGTTACAGGAAAAGATGTAATAATTACACTGGCTGGAATATTTAATAATGATGAAGTGTTGAATCATGCCTTGGAATTTTCTGGAGATGGTATAAAATCATTGTCCATAAATGACAGGTTAACAATTGCAAACATGACAACTGAATGGGGCGCCCTCGCAGGTTTGTTTCCAGTTGATAATGTAACATTTCGCTGGTTAAAGGATCGTGCCGACTTTCTAGCTATACGCGGATTGGAAAATGTTCCATCTGATGAAGACAGTCAAAATGGAGAGCATCCCAGAATAAATTCCAGCCGTATTCAGCAACTGGAAAATGAAAATATTTCAGCAGATTCTGATGCTTTTTATGTAAAAGAATTGTCATTGGACCTTTCTACAATTACCCCTCATGTCGCTGGTCCTGACAATGTAAAAACCATGACTTCTTCAACGGAAATGTCTAATCGAAATGTCTCAATTAATAAGGCCTATCTGGTGAGTTGTACGAATAGCCGGACAGATGATTTAGCTCAAGCAGCAGATGTTGTACGAGGGAAAAAAGTAGCTGATCATGTAGACTTTTATATTGCTGCAGCATCAAGTGAAGTACAGGCAGCAAGCGAACAAAACGGTGATTGGCAAACATTATTAGAGGCAGGGGCTATTTCTCTGCCCCCGGGATGCGGACCTTGTATAGGATTGGGGGTTGGTTTACTAGATGATAATGAAATTGGAATTTCTGCAACGAACAGGAATTTTAAAGGTCGCATGGGCAGCCGAAGTGCCAAAGCGTATTTGGCGTCACCAGCAGTGGTAGCAGCTTCAGCAATAGACGGTAAAATAACAGGCCCAGAATCTTATGCAAAGACTAAACCAAAAAGTAATATTGAAATAAATAGTCAACCTTCCAGAGAAAAAAGTTCTGTTACGTTGTTAGATGGATTTCCAGATAAAATTTCTGGTGATCTTATTTTTTGCCATCAGGATAACTTAAATACAGATGGCATTTATCCCGGTAAATACACTTATGTAGATGGTTTGACACCTGACCAAATGGCAGCTGTAGTTATGGAAAATTATGATCCAGAATTTGGAAAAATGGTAGAAAAAGATAACATATTGGTTGGTGGATTTAATTTTGGTTCCGGTAGTTCAAGGGAACAAGCAGCTACTTCATTAAAATATCGAGGCATTCAACTTGTTATTGCAGGTTCGTATAGCCAGACATATAAACGAAATGCTATAAATAATGGATATTTAGTAATAGAGGCACCGGAACTTGTGATAGATCTAAAAGAAAAATTCGGAACAGATAACTTAACTGTAAAGACTGGAATGAGAGCTGATATTGATTTTGTTTCATCTGTGATTAATGTTCATAACAAAAAATATCCTATTTCCGCAGTTGGAACAGCTGCACAAGAACTGATTTTGAGTACAGGTTTAGAAAACTGGGTGAAAGAAAGAATTTAATTCGTTGTTAAAAAAGGAAATAAAATGACAAAAAGAACAATCGTAAAAATGCCCGGAGACGGTATCGGGAAAGTTGTACTAGAAGAAACACTGCGAGTATTGGACTCAGCAGGATTTGAAGCTGATTATGTTGAAGGAGATATTGGTTGGGAATTTTGGTGCAATGAGGGGAATCCTCTTCCTCAAAGGACTCTTGATTTGATAGAAGAACATAAAATAGCGCTGTTTGGGGCTATTACATCCAAACCCAAGGACGAAGCATTTGAAGAATTATCGCCTGAATTAAAGGAAAAAGGATTGGTTTATTCCAGCCCGATTGTGGGACTTCGCCAGCACTTTGGGTTGGATATTTGTTTGCGTCCGTGTCGGACTTATACTGGAAATCCCCTGAATTTTATTCGCAGAGGAGCTGGCGACACTATAGATGAACCGGAAGTGGATGTAGCAATATTTCGTCAGAATACAGAAGGATTGTATGGTGGAGTAGAATGGAGCGACCCACCACCCCACGTATATGATGCACTCATGACTCATCCTAAATTTCAACAGAATTTTGGTGACTCACCCAAAGAGGAAATTTCTGTATCAACGAGGATATTCACTAAAAATGCCACAGAAAGAATTTTGCGGGCTGCGTTTGAACATGCTAAAAAATACAGCTATAAATCTGTCACCGTTTGCGAAAAACCAAATGTTATCAGAGAAACGTCTGGAATGATGTATAAAATGGCGCAACAGATTCAAAAAGCGGACTTTCCTGAAATTGAACTTTGGAATACAAACATTGATGCTCAAATGATGTGGCTAACAAAAAACCCGGAAAATTATGGTGTTATTGTGGCTGGAAACATGTTTGGCGATATTGTATCTGATGGTTTTGCGGGACTCATTGGTGGACTTGGTTTTGCTTGCAGTGCTCAATACAACCCTGAAACAGGTGTGGGTGTATTTGAGCCAACCCACGGAAGCGCACCTAAATATGCGGATTATTCTGTTTCAATTGTCAATCCAATCGCAATGGTAGAATCAGCTTGTATGATGTTAGACTTTATTGATGAACAGGAAATTGCGTCAAAATTGAGGAAAGCTGTAGCTGAGGTAGTTGCAGAAGGAAAAGTAAGAACTTACGATATGGCGAAAATGTCCGGACGTGCTGATGTAGTGATAAATGGTGCTGCTTCAACACAAGAAATGGCAGATGCCATCATTGCTAAACTTTGATTAACAACGAAAGAAACGAAAAACGAATAAAGAAAGAAATCAACTTTTCGTTTTATACGTAAAATTTGTTGTATATAAAGGAGAAAGATGAATAAATCAATATCAAGACAGATAGCAGAATTTGCTGTAAACCTGAAATATGAAGATCTTCCAGAAGATATCATTTATGAAGTCAAACGGTATCTCTATGATTCAGTGGGATGTGCTTTTGGCAGCATGAATACACATGATGTAAATACCATATTGGAAATTTACCGTGAAATGGGTGGTACAATGGAATCGACAGTTATTGGCTTTGGCGATGAGTTACCTGCTGTGAATACTGCCTTGATCAATTCGCTCATGATTCGTGCCCTGGATTTTAACGATATTTATTGGAAAGACGACCCCAGCCATCCCAGTGACATAATTCCGGCGGCGTTGAGTACAGCAGAAAAAGTGGATTCATCCATGAAAGAAGTAATTGTTGCCATCGTATTAGCATACGAATTTGAACAGCGATTATGTCTTTTTGCAAAACCCGGTGTTCGTGAGCGGAAATGGCATCATGCCACATTAACACAGTTTGTTTCGCCCATAGTAGCTGGAAAAATTCTTGGTTTAACTGTTGATCAGATGGTTAATGCGATAGGAATAAGTGGTTGTCATAATCATACAATCGGTTGCCCAACAGCAGGGAAATTGACCATGATGAAAAATACGGTAGATCCCATGGCAGTACAAAGTGGAGTATTTGCTGCGCTTATGGCACAAAGAGGATATTCAGGAACGGAGAAAGTATTTGAAGGTAAAGAAGGATTTATGGATGCGTTCATCGGTTGGGATGCCAAAGATGAAACAATAAATCCGACCGACATGGAAGGAAGAGATGGAATTTCATCCTGGACGTGGGATGTGGATGCCCTCGTGGGGAATTTAGGAAAGGATTTTAAAATACTCGAATGCGGTATGAAAGCATTCCCCACAGAAGCCCTAACCCATACTCACATTTCCTGTGCCTTGAATGCAATGATCAACAATGATTTGGTTTTCACAGATATTAAAGAAGTCAAAGTAACTGCTTTTGCTCAAGCATATGATATTTTGTTTGATCCTACAAAATACCGCCCAGAATCAAGAGAAACAGCAGATCATTCGCTGCCTTATTGTATGGCAGCAGCAATTGTGGATAAAAAGATTACTACTGATTCCTTTTCTGATGAAAAATTAAACGATCCAAAAATCTTTGAAGTAATAGATAAAATTAAGGGCGAACCTTCACAGGAATTCGAAAAAATGTTTCCTGCAAAGCAGCCGTCAAAAGTTGTGATTACCACAAACAACGGAAATGAGTACTCTGAATACCTTGAATACCCCAAAGGTGATCCTCGAGAACCTATGACTATGGATGACTTGGAAAATAAGTTTAATTCTCTTGCCGGGGATAAATTCAATGAAAACGAATTAACAGCTCTCAAAGAATTGATTTTTGATTGTGAGAATTTTACTGTCCGCGATTTTATGTCACAACTTGTGGTTAGTTAGAAAGGAAAATTTATGAAAAAATTTGGACCCGATTTTTACAATATAACCGAGCTTCTCACCGAAGAAGAATTGCTGATCCAGCAAACGGCTTACGATTTCGTCCAAACAGAATTCATGCCCGTCATTAATGAACATTATGAAAAGGCTACCTTCCCCATGGAACTGGTCTCCAAGTTGGGTGAATTGGGCTTCATGGGATCATCTCTGCCGGAAGAAAGCGGCGGTGCGGGCGTGAGCAATGTGGCCTATGGACTCATTCTCCATGAATTGGAACGGGGCGATTCTGGCTTACGATCTTTTGCCAGTGTGCAGGGGGCATTGGTCATGTATCCCATCCATGCTTACGGTTCGGATGAACAAAAAGCCAAATGGCTTCCGGGATTAGGTTCTGGTGAAAAGATCGGCTGCTTTGGACTTACAGAACCGAACTTTGGTTCTAACCCCGGCGGGATGGCCACACGATGCAAACGAGATGGCGACGACTGGATCATCAATGGAAATAAAATGTGGATCACCAATGGCACACTTGCAGATGTGGCTGTGGTTTGGGCTCGGGACGAAGAAGGGATCGTTCGTGGATTCTTGCTTGAAAAAGGGATGGAAGGCTTCAAATCCAGCGATATTCATGGGAAATTGAGTTTAAGAGCATCCGTTACGTCTGAACTATCTATGGTGAATGTGCGCGTGCACGATTCAGCACGGCTCCCCAATATCGAAGGATTAAAAGGTCCACTGGGCTGTCTTACCCAAGCGCGGTATGGCATCTCCTGGGGTATGATTGGCGCTGCGGTGGACTGCTACAACACAGCACTGGATTATTCAAAAGAGCGGAAACAATTCTCCAAGCCTATCGGCGGATATCAATTGACACAAGCGAAACTAGCGGACATGGTGACACGTATCACTGAAGCGCAACTTTTGGTTTATCGATTGGGACGGTTAAAAGATGAATGCACCATGACCTTTCAGCAAGTGTCCATGGCGAAGCGGAATAATTGTGAATTGGCCAGAGATATTGCCAAAATTTCTCGTGGAATGTTAGGGGCTAACGGGGTGACGGAAGATTATCCTATTATGCGGCACATGGCCAATATTGAGTCGGTCTATACCTACGAAGGGACCCACGAGATGCATACGCTTATCATCGGCCAGCAAGAAACAGGTATGGCTGCCTACGATACTTAATTTGTTTAATCCTTTCGTAAGGATCCCAATTATTTAGGATTGGCTATTTGACCACCAATTGCCCAGTCTCCCTTTTTGACTTCTTCAATGGTAACCCATTGTCCTTGTCTGGTTTTCTCTCCACAGACTTCAATTAACGCTTCAGTTACATTTTCAAGCATTTGTTTTTTTTGCTCGTCAGTAAATACTTTTTCAATCACTCTTATTGTTGTAAATGGCATCTGTACTCTTCCTTTTGGTTTGATTAATCCCCCAAGGGGAATCCTAATATAAAATTATTTTTTTCAAAAAAAAACATTTTGAATGGCGTGAAAACAAAATGGGAAACCACTAAAGTGGTTTTTGGTTTGATGGATTCATTAACCCCCGGCTAAAACCTTAACCTTTCGAAGGTTTGAAACCTTCGAAAGGTTGAAGTGGAAAGAGACGAAACCGTTTTAACGGTTTATAATTATAATCCCTAAATTCCACCACAGTAAAACAAAGAGATAAATATGTATGAACCTACCATAAATTATTTTGCAGTAATTGTCGCCACTTTAGCACATTATTTATTAGGCGGATTATGGTATTCACCAGCTCTGTTTTTAAATCAATGGTTGGATGGTATGGGTATGACCCGGGAAGATGCAAAAGAGAAAAAAAATTGGTGGTCACGGAATCGGATTACTTTATCAATTTTTTGGAACACTCGTTCTCGTTTTTGTTACGGCCCACATGGTGGATTTCATGAAAGTAGTTTATCATGATTTATCCAATTTAACGGTGGGCCTCACATCTGCTTTTTGGCTTTGGTTGGGTTATATTTTTACATTTGGTATAACGGGCGTCGTATTTGAAAAACAGTCCTGGAAGTTATTTATGGTCAATATGGGGTATCAATTTGTTGGTTTAATGATTGTAGGAGGCATATTAGCATTATGGGTATGAAACGACGTGATTTTTTAAAAACCAGCGCCGTTGGGTTGGCGGCGCCGTCGGCACTGTTCAGCGGTGTAACCATTGAGCCGAATATGAATGACCCATTGATCCTTTCCACATGGGAGCATGGGTTGCCGGCGAATGATGCGGCGTGGGCTGTGCTGCAAAAGGGAAGATCGGCCATGGATGCTGCGGAAGCGGGTGCCAGGGTACCGGAAGCAGATCCCAAAAGTACATCAGTCGGTTTCGGTGGACTGCCGGACGAACTGGGAAATGTAACGCTGGATGCCTGCGTCATGGATTCAACTGGCAATGCCGGTTCGGTGGCATTTTTGCAAAATATCAAACATCCGGTATCCGTGGCGCGGAAGGTCATGGAAGACACGAAACACGTCATGCTCGTAGGGGAAGGGGCTCGTCAGTTTGCCCTTGCTCAAGGATTTGAAGAAATGAATCTCCTAACGGATGAATCTAAAGCAGCCTGGGAAAAATGGAAAAAGAAACGCAGAGAAATGACGCCCCATGAAACACACGATACTATTTCAGTTTTGGTCCAGGATAAAAAAGGCGATCTTGCCGGTGCCTGCACCACCAGCGGCTGGGCCTATAAATTACATGGTAGAGTAGGGGATAGCCCCATCATTGGCGCCGGGCTTTTTGTGGATAATGAGATCGGATGCGCCGCCGCCACAGGCTTGGGAGAGGAAGTGATAAAAACAACAGGAAGTTTTTTGGTGGTGGAACTGATGCGCCAGGGATACGAACCCACAGCCGCCTGTGAAGAAGCACTGAACCGCGTCATCAAAAAACATAAGGGGAACCCCGATTTTCAGATTGCCTATATCGCTATTCGCAAAGACGGAGAGATCGGTTCCGCCTGTATCAAGTGGACTTTTGAATATGCCCTCGCAAGAGACGGTGTGAATAAACTGTATAAAGTGAAGGGGATGATTTAACGGTTTGGATAAGAATAGTAGCCGATTTCGGAAGCAGAAATTTTCAATTTACTACTAATGTTGTTGCGTACTAAAATGTTCATATTTACTACTATTTCGGCTATTATTTTTATACTTTGTTGTGCATTCGTACTTCTTTCTTTTACAGATTATTTTCTTTAACTCTACTATTAATCTCCATTTCCAAAGTTACTGGTTCATAATCAAATAATTCTCTCAATAATTTATGGTCTTTTGGAACATTTTCCGCTAAATCTACTGGGAAATTATTTAGCATTTTTAAACTTTTGTATAAATACCTTACGAAAGGTGTAAATGGTAAAAGTAAAAATGAAACAATGTTAATTAGAAATAAAGGGATGGTTATATGCTTTATTTTTTTTCCACCTATATCAGTCATTAATTTTGCTACTTCGGGAAAAGTAAAGGCTTTTGGTCCTGTTAGTTTTATTCTTTTTCCATTCAAATCATCACGCATTACAATTTGTGCTGTTATCTCTCCAACATCTTCTGGTGATATGGTCGGGAACGCATTCAATCCACCACCTGGGACAGTCATTCTTCCTTTGCTTGTAAATGCAAAAAACATTTCAAAGGCAGGTGCATCACCTAATATTGTCCAGTTAAAATCCGATTGTCTAATTTTTTCTTCTACTTCTATTTTTATTTCTCCGAATTCAGGTATTTTTAAATCATCAAGAAGTTGTTTTCTCATTTCATATCCCGACATATAAACTAATCTTGAAATGTTTGTTTTTTTTGCCTGTTCCATTATTTCGAGAACAGCATCACGCTCAATTGCTTTCATTTTTCTGATTAGTTTATTGCTCATTGCTGAAAGACAAATTACAATAGCACTTACATTTTTCAAGGATTTTTCAATCGTTCCCTTTTCTGTTACGTCTCCTTGAAATATTTCGACTTCATCTCCAACTATTTTTTTTGCGTTTTCATAATTTCTTGTAACAACTTTTACAGACTGTCCTTTTGCAACTAATTTCTCAACCACTTTTTGTCCATAAAAACCAGTTCCACCATAAACTATTATTTGAGTATTATCTTTCATATTTCGTTCTTTTGTATGATGCACAACTTTCCAGCATCTATATTTCCTCCTCTGTTAAAAATTACTACGGGATAGATTCCTTCTTTTTTAGGCTCAACAATCATTCCCTTTACAATTGAACTGTCGCTTTGGTAAGTGATTGCATAGAAATCAAGTTTGTTCAAATATTTGTATTTTGTTTTTAAAGTATCATTTTCTGAAAGCTTATACCAGTATTCTGATTTCTTTATATCCACTAATTCCTTCGAAAGAATTTTTCCATTTTGAGCGAAACTAACACTAATCGAAAAAGATAGAATTGTAGTAATTAAGACATTTTTCATGGTACTATTTATTTTTTTGAAAGGTCTTGGTATAGGTGTTCGATACTACTGATATCAGGTTCAATATGCATCCATTTTAGCCTTTCTGATTGTGTTGGCATCCATCTGTATAGCCATGAAACTCCCCATTTTTTATAGTAATTATTTTCTTGTTGATAAACAGTGTCAGTTAGTGCATCATCTATGCTGATAAATGTGAATCTCCTTTTTTTTAATTCCAAAATGATGTCATTCAAATAGTCCGCATTTAGGGTGTTGTCATGGCATAGGTATATTTGATTTATACTTCTACCATATTTTTGTGCGGATAGTGAATCAAAGAAATGAATATAGTCTATCGTTTTCGAAACGTAAAGTTGTCCAATCTCCTTTGCTTTTTTGAATTTAGATTGCGATAAATAGTACTCGTAGATATAATTGAACATCCAATCGGAACTTTCGACCGTGAAGGGAGAACTGACGTAATTCTTCATACGAAGAGTACTGTCAATTTTTGTGTGTTGTATAGAATCTATTCCCAAGTCATTGTATGGAAAACGAAAATGAATTAAAGGTTTATGATATGTAGTTGCAAGTTCTTTGAGTAGTTTTTCTCCGTTCTCTATGTCCGTTACAAACTGCTCAAAAACAACCTCCGAATATCTTAAATGTGAAAATGTATGATTGCCTAAAGTGGTATAATTTCTTTTAATCCAATTCTCATATAAATCTAAATTATTGCTTATTGAGTCGGTTTTGTATAGAAGGCCTTCGTTTAAAAAAATGGTAATAGGAATATTCAATGAATCAAGTTGAGATAGTAATTTTGAATGAAAACCATTTAAAAGATAGTTTCGTGTGTTTGGAACATCATCAATTGTGATGGCAATATTACGTTTACTCTCTTCATAAAGTTTTGACGCATCAACATCTCTATTATTCAAATATTGACCGTAACCCGTTGTGTAACAAAATGATGCAAGAAAAATAAGTAGTTTCATAATTGGTTTTAATTATCCCTTGTTATACGAGGGTGAGGAGCGATAGCGACGAAAGCGCAGCGTCCCCTTGAGTTGTTCTCCACCCGTTATTTATCAGAAATTTCTTCCTTGAAAATGAGATTTAATTTAGGATCATCATATTGAATATCTTTGACTAAACTTTTAGCTTTATCAGACATCCTGTCATACATAAATCTAATCTTTTTTCTCGTTTTTTCTTCTCCAAATTTTTCATTGTATTGCACAAAATTTTCTTCAAAAAATGAAATACTATCTGCATCCATTAAAAGATTAGATTCAAAATCGCCGCCAAATTCATGTTTTAAAACCAGATGCTTCACTTTAGATATAAACTCTTTATCAAAATTATGTTTTTCAAGAAGTTCAACTATAATTTTCGCACTTTTTTCAGAATGTATACGTTTATGCTCTTTATAATTATCAAATTTTTCTTTTGTTTTATTATGATAGTTTGATTCAAAACCTCTTTCAATATCGTGAGCTAAAGCAGAAATTTGAAGAGCATAATCTGCATCTGGTTTTAATTTAAGAATCCATTTTCTAGTAGATTTAGCATGTGATAAATCAGTTTTAACTGGTGATTTTGATATGATTTCTAGAATCTTATTTTCAAGTTTAGTATTTTCCATATGATAATGTAAAAAGTTAAAGTTTATCAAACTTGCGATAGGGTGGAGGACAATTTCGTATAACGTTGCGAGTAAAATGCGTTTTAATGCAATTTACACATTGTTGTGGTGTCGTATTTTTTATTCATTAAACTCTTTTGGATATTCAACCATTCCATTTACTCCATTCAGTCCGTTTTCAACCAATTCAATTACCATACAATTCTCTTTAGGAACTTCAAATGGTAATTCAATTCCGTATTTATCTGCTCGTTCATAACCGAATCGTGGATAATAATTTTCGTGTCCAAGTAGAACGATTGACTTGTAACCTAATTCTTTCGCTTTTTTATGTGATTCCAGTATCAATTTTCCACCTATTCCTATTCCTTGAAATTCGGGTAGGACAGAAACAGGTGCCAAAGCCAATGAGTCAAATTCGGTCGATTTGTTTTTAATTATAAGTTTCGTCAATAGAATATGTCCTACAATTTTTCCGTCAATTTCTGCAACCATTGATAGTTCGGGAATGAAAGCGACTGATTTTCTTAATCGTTCGACTAAAAACTGTTCAGTATTGTCAGCGAATTCTGCGTCTTTAAACGCTTTTTCAATTACGCTAAAGACGTCTTTATGGTCGTTTTTATTTTCTTGTCTTAATATCATTTTCAAACGTCTTTTTATATGCACCACAACGGTTTTGATAAGAATAGTAGCCGATTTCGGAACTCAAATTTTTCAAGTTATAAATAAACTTTATGCGAGCTACAAGTTTTCAAGTTAGCACAAACTCGGCTATTATTTTTATCTTTTGTTGTGCGTTCGTTATTCTTTCTTTAAGTTCCATTTTTTTAGTCCTCCGAATAGAAACAATAGTCCAATTCCTAATGCAATTAATGAATATATTGTTTCAGTCATTGGTGGTGCTTCTTGTTGTGAAATATCAAATATAAATTCTCCTATTCCACGAAAAATATAAATTCCGGCAATTCCAAATATACTCAATTTTAAAAATGGCAATTTTTTAAATTTTCCATCTGCGGAAAGTCCATAAAGTCCGAAAATGAAAAACACAACTGCGACAAAAACCGTCAATAAATACGGTAAAGATGAATGTGTTTGAGCAAGTTCGTTCATTTCTTTTCCAATTCCAGTTACTTCAAACATTTGTTCAGCCCAAATCAATCCAACTACATGTCCGATTGCAATTAATATATTTATATATCCACCAAGTCTTAACATATTCATTTAGTTTAGTCCCCAATAAATTAGTCCACTTATTAGCCACAATAAAATCCACTGTCCTAATTTTAAATAGTTTTTAGGGAATTTTTTTGAAATCGCTATTCCAATCAGCCATACAATTCCGTATCCAAGAAAATAAATTGCTAATATTTGAAGTAACAGTCTTTCACTTTCTAAATAGTCAGTGAAATTTATTATTCCAAGTCCGATTGTGGCAAATAATAAGTCAAACGAAATCCAATGCCAACCGCTTCTCGCCATTGTCCATTTTTCTCGTTTTAAATATTTTTCGTCATTTTCATTTTCTGGTTCAATAGTTTTAAGTTCTTTATCACCCATAAATGTATGAATTATGAATGCTAAAAAAGTCAGAATATTTGCTATTAAAATTGGTATGTTCATATCATTATTCTTTTTAAAATTAGAAAATAGTATATCCTATTTTTAAACCACCCACAGGAGAAATACTCTTAGGTTCCCATACTTCAGAACCTACAGTAATTTCATTTGGGAAATTTGTATGCCAAGCTAAACCTCCCCAAGGGTTAACTGTCAATCCTTTCCAAAGGTTAAATGTATATCCAATTCCTATATGAATATCTATTGTATTTACATTTTCTGTAAGGTCATTTATCAGGGTAGTAACTTGATGGTTTGTTTGTCCAATCCCTGTTGCTAACCACCAGCCTAAAAATTCAGTTTTTTTATCTCCAAAGAAAATGTCAAATTCTATTTCATAGAACGATAATGTCATTTTTCTAAATCCATCTGGCACAGTGTTTTTCGGATAATCTGCTTTTGCCGCAACTAACCTTGCTCTATATCCATTTTTTCCAACCCATAATGAACCGTGATACCCATTATAAAAGAATGGTAAAATATTTGTTTCAATTCCAACTTTTATTTCTCTTTCGTTCTCTTGTTGAGCAAATAAATTTATCGATACAAAAATCAGTAATATTAAAAATAATCGTTTCATATTTTTTTGTTCTTATGGTTTGCTTTGCTATTAAATGACGCACAACGTTGCGAGTAAAATGCGTTTTAATGCAATTTACACATTGTTGTGGTGTCGTATTTTTTATTCATTAAACTCTTTTGGATATTCAACCATTCCATTTACTCCATTCAGTCCGTTTTCAACCAATT
>NNSG01000019.1 GCA_002256485.1 Fidelibacterota bacterium 408169 | reverse complement strand
CTTGTATATGGGAATAATAGAATGATTGAGAACGCACCAACTATATGTAGTTTTATTGTAATAGGCATGGCAGATACATAAGATAAATCAGGACTTAACTTAAATACAGACCATAAGTATGGGGCGAGTGAAGCAGCAAACCAGCTGGATCCCCAGCGATAAAAATATGCTGCTAAAATTCCAGTGATGACTTGGAATGCCAAAATACCTAAAACCCACCAGTCTGCAGTAGATGTAACAAATCGCGCCCGCACATTGGTTTTTCTACGGGAAACGATATTAATAAGACCAACCAATGTCATAAGTCCAAAAATAAACATGGCGATTTCCATGACATACATTCTTGCTGGTACGCTATTCCACCAAAGAACCGTTTCCGGGACCAAGAACCATACAAAGTGTGCTGTAAGGACAGCAATAATCCCATAATGGAACGGAACCAGTCCCCAAAAATGTTGACGATTTTCCAGAAATTGTGAAGATAAACTGGAATAAGTGAATGCCTTTGAGCGATACCGTTGAATTGTAACAACAAAAAATGTGAAAAGTGTTACATATGGAAAAAGCACAAAGAAAAATGTATCAAGGTAATTTTGTAACAAATCCATTAGGTTTGTACCTCTTGGGTGGTTGATTGATTTTTCAGTACATCATGAATAAACTGAATTAAGTGTTTATATGGGTTTTCCTTCTCTCCAAACCCTTTGATGATTTTCTCAGTAGCAGGGATAACGCGCGTCCGGACGAATTCATCTCGGTCACTATCGTCCATTTTTGGTAGAACAGTGAGAATATGGGTCAAATGATCTGGCAATTCTGAAGATTCAGAGACACCAAATTCTCGAAGCATTTCTCGCACTCGAACCATAAATACGCCCCGTTCATAATTTTCGCCATGTAAATGCCAACCCAAGTCGAGACATGTATTTGGTGTAAAATCAAACAATTGAGTAAACTCTTCCTGTAATTTTGTCAATTCAGTTTTGTTTACATGTTCTCTGAAAATATGAAAATCGTCTGTTTTTTCTCCATTTAAGGATTGGCTCACTTTTTCCAAATCAGAACGAATATCCAACTCTGGATAGGAAATCAATGGAACAAGTTGAGTGTAAATTTCTGTGTTCATTTTATTACTATCATTCATATTTATAAGGTTTACCATTATTTTCTCTGTATCCTCTGTGGCTTTCAAAAATTTTACCAACCTCGCGCCGGTGCTTCTTTGAATCCAAAACCTGCTTCTTGTTTATGCTCTAATGGGTCTTTCATCATTTCGATAGCTTCTTCTCTATGAGCAGCCGGAATTACAAAACGGTCTTCAAAGGTGCAAAGGGAAGTAAGCTGATAGATTCCTTCTGCTTCTTTCGGAGTGCAATCAGCTTCTAACAATGCTTTTTCAGCATCTAATTTTTCAATATCTCCCACCGTTTCTGCTCTACGATAAGCACGAATGGCTGATTGCTTTTTCAATACGTACCGTAAATGGCTTTCATTTCCGCCACCAAACATTTTGGCCAAATATTTTATGGGTGCACGAGCTTTTTCGAAATCGGGGAAAAATTCCTCATTAATATTTCGAACAGCATCTCCTTCTTGTGCAGACATTACAGGAAGCATGGGTGGAACATAAAAAAGCATGGGCAAGGTTCTGTATTCTACATGTGGAGGTAAAGCAATTCCCCACTCTTTCACAAATTTATAGACAGGTGATTTTTGTGCAGCTTCGATTGTTGAATCTGCAATTCCATTCTTTTTCGCTTCACGAATAATATTTTCATCGAATGGATTTAATATCATTTCCCGCTGAGCATCTACCAATTCATCGTCCGGTCTTTTGGCTGTTTCTTCAATCAATTCTGCATCATAAAGAAGTACGCCTAAATAACGAATACGTCCAACACAAGAATGAAAACAGGCAGGAGCTTGCCCTGTCTCTACACGAGGAAAGCATAAAATACATTTTTCAGATTTTCCTGTATTCCAGTTGTAGTAAGTTTTCTTGTACGGACAGGCAGATATGCAAGAACGCCATGCACGGCACCGTTCCTGATCCAGCAAAACGATTCCGTCTTCTCCCCGTTTATATAAAGCACCCGAAGGGCAGGAAGCTACACATGAAGGATTTACACAATGATTACAAATACGCGGAAAGTAAAACATCATAAGCCGCTCAATTGCAAACATTTGATTTCGTTGTTCTTCTGATAAACCATCAAGATTTATGTCATTCTCTGCATAAATCGGTGAACCAGCCAAATCATCATCCCAATTTGGTCCCGCTTCAATATCCATTTCTTCACCAGTAACCATGGAAATGGGGCGAGCTGTTGGCTGATCATCACTTTCAGGGGAATCGAACAAATCTTTATACTTGTATGTCCAAGGTTCGTAATAATCATCCAAAGTTGGCATATTTGGATTATGGAAAATATTTGTAACGGTTTTGGTTTTGCTTGTTGAACGAAGCTTTAACTCACCATTCTCGACTTTCCAGCCGCCTTTATATTTTTCCTGGTCTTCCCATCTGGTTGGAAAACCCGTTCCTGGTTTAGTTTCCACATTATTCCACCACATGTATTCAGTACCTTTTCTATCCGTCCAGATATTTTTACATGCAATACTGCATGTGTGGCAGCCGATACATTTGTCCAAGTGGAACACCATTGATATTTGACTTCTTATGTCCATAATTATTTTCCCTTTTACCAGTTCAAGATGGGCAGTTTTCGCACCATAATAAATGTGTCTCTATTATTACCAGTCGGACCCCAATAATTAAAATGGTACGTGAATTGACCATAACCGCCAACCATTAGATTTGGTTTTAACCGAGCACGTGTAAGAGAATTATTCATACCAGCGCGTTTATTACCCCGTAAAGGTGATTTTGGTACTGATAATGTCCGTTCAGTTGCATGATAAATGATGACGATTCCCCTTGGAATCCTGGCACTTACACTTGCTCGTGTAACGACAACTCCATTATCGTTATACACTTCCACCCAATCGTTATCCACAATACCCAACTCTTCCGCATCTTTGTCATTAATCCAGAAAGGCTCAACGCCACGGCTCAATGTGGACATACGGTGGTTATCTCCATAAGTAGAGTGAATATGCCATTTACCATGAGGTGTTAAATAGTTGAATATTTTAGTCTTATGCTCACTTTCGCTTGTAGTTAGTTCCGCATACTGAGTGGGTGTCGGTTTTGGTTTATACGTAGGAAGATGTTCGCCATATTGGATATAACCGGGATGATCCAAATAAAAATGCTGACGACCCGTCAATGTCCGCCATGGAACTAATCGTTCCACATTATAAGTAAATGGAGAATATGCTCTGCCATTTTCCAAAAGTCCGGACCACATGGGCGTATTATGAAGTCGCCGTGGCTGGGAACATAAATCGTCATAACTCATACGCACACCACGATTCTTTTCCGCAAGATCAGCTAATACTAATCCTGTCTTTTCTTCCATATTTTTATAGGATCGATAAGCTAATTCACCATTTGTCACAGACGCCAATTCCAATACTGTATTACATACATCCTTCGCTTCTTTCAAGGATGGATAGGTTTCCCCCTCCCAAGTTTCGGTAGGACATTCAATTTTCAGGCGGTCATATTCGTCTTTCACTTCATAATGGGTTCCGTGTGCACCAAGACCATTCGCTCTTACATTCGGGCCGTATGAAATAAATCTCTTGTAAAGATTTTTGTAATCCCGTTTCACTACTTTCATGCCGGGCATTGTTTTCCCCGGTATGGCATCTACTTCACCGGTTTGCCAATCACGTATTTCTTTTTGCGCAATTTCAGCCGGGGTATCATGCGCTAATGCTACAGACACAACATCTTCCATTTGTTCCGGAAAATGTTTTTCTGAAATTCTGGAAAATGTTTCTGCTATAGATCGAAAAATATCCCAATCACTTTTGGATTCCCATGCCGGTGGAACTGCTTCTGCTAATGGGTGAATGAAACTATGCATATCTGTGGAATTCAAATCTGCTTTTTCATACCATGTAGCCGCGGGTAAAACAATATCCGAATAGAGAGCCGATGTATCCATTCTGAAATTCAAGTCCACAACCAAATCCATCTTCCCTTGAGGAACTTTATCATGCCAAACAACTTCATCTGTAGAACCTTTAGCAAATTGCGGATCTGAAACTTGATTTGTATGAGTGCCTAAATAATGGTCTAAAAAGAATTCATGACCTTTAGCACTTCCACCGATAGCATTCCCACGCCACACAAACCAAACCCTGGGCCAGTTATTTGAATTGTCAGGATCTTCAATAGAATATTTCAGTTCTTTATTTTTTAACTTGTTTACAACGTAGTCCACGATACTTTTTTCATCTGTTGCACCATTTTCACGAGCTTCTTTTGCCAGCTCTAGAGGATTTGCTTCGTATTGGGGGTAAAAGGGTAACCAGCCATTTTTTACCGCTTTCACATTCACATCAATCGTGTGCCCTTTAGCCAAAGTATTTTCAGGTTGTTTTTCGGGAACCGTATGATAATCTGTAAATGATTTTTCATATCTCCATTGATCTGAATGGATATAATGCCAGCTTGGAGTATTCTGAACTCGTGAAGGACCAAACCAATCTTTCGCTAAGGCAATCGATGCCCACGATTCTCCCGGAGCTAATTTTTCCTGACCTACATAATGTGCAAGACCACCGCCATTTTTACCAATACAACCGGTAAACATCAATGCATGAATTGCAGCACGGTACATAAGATTTGCATGATACCAGTGGTTGATCCCGGCACCAATAATAACCGTACATTTTCCGCCGGTTTTTTCTGCTGTATTCGCCCATTCACGTGCAAATCGGATCAGAGTATCTGAAGATATTCCAGTATATTTTTCTGCCCATGCCGGTGTAAAGTTTGCATCTTCTTCATAAGTTTCGGGGTATCCTTCCAGTCCGCGACCGACTCCATATTGAGCCATGAGTAAATCATAAACAGTTGCAACAGGAACTTTTCCATCTGCTGTTTCAATCATTTTTACCGGGACTTTTCGATTGATCGTTTGGCCTTCGGAAAAGTCATCCAATTCAACAGATAAAACATTATCTGATTCATTTAAAAATGAGAGCTTTGGATTGATTTTGGAACCATCCACTGCATCTTCCAATTTCAAATTCCACTTTCCTTTATTTTCTGTCGCCCAGCGATATCCCATGGAACCTTGTGGAACTTTCGTTTTATTTTCAATCTCATCCCACATTAAAAATTGCCAATCACCGTTTTCTATCTCTTTATGCTCCTGCAAACGATTTGCCCGCAATAATTGTCCGGCTTTGTAAGAATCACCATCTTTTGTTAACTCAACAAGAAAAGGTGAATCAGTATATTGTTTAGAGTAATCCAGGAATGACTTTTCTTGTTTTTCATGGTGAAATTCTTTGAGTATAATATGATTAACAGCCATCCAAAATGCCCCATCTTGTCCAGCATTAATGGGAATCCATTCATCGGAGAATTTTGATACCTGAGAAAAATCAGGTGAAAAGACCACCATCTTTGTACCATTGTGGCGCGCTTCGGATGCAAAATGTACATCTGGAGTTCTTGTCATATTTAAGTTTGCCCCCATAACAGCCAACATTTTTGCATTATACCAATCAGCAGATTCCTGAACATCTGTCTGTTCACCCCACGTTTCAGGTGAAGCATTTGGTAAGTCACAATACCAGTCATAAAACGAAAGAGAAACTCCTCCCATAAGCTGCATCAATCTCGCCCCGGCAGCATATGAAACCATCGACATGGCAGGAATGGGTGAAAAGCCTGCAATCCTGTCTGGACCATGCTGTTTTATAGTATGTACCATTGAAGCAGAAATAATTTCTTTTACAGTATCCCAGCTTGTTCGACGGAAGCCACCTTTACCGCGGGCACGCTGCCAACGTTTTCTTTTTTCCGGATTGTTCACCATGGACTGCCAAGCTTCAACAGGGTCATCAAATTCATTTTTTGCTTCTAACCATAAATCCAGCAGTGCTCCACGAATTGTTGGATATTTAACACGCAATGGACTGTAGAGATACCAGGAAAAAGAAATTCCACGCTGACATCCACGTGGTTCGTAAGGCGGAATACCATGTTCCAATTTTGGATAATCCAATCCTTGCATTTCCCATGTAACAATGCCGTCTTTCACATGAATTTGCCATGTGCAGCTACCAGTACAGTTGACTCCATGTGTACTACGAACTACCTTATCATACTGCCAGCGATTACGATAAAACTCCTCCCAGCTTCTGTTTTGCGGAACGACTTCATCTCTAATCCAAGACAACTTATTGTTACTCATGATAACTCTCCTTTTACCATGGGCTTTCGAACCGCACGTAAGCGATTCCCCCAGGCTAAATCAAATAATACCAAACAAAGGGCTAAACCAATAAATCCAAATATCATAAAATTGAAATCGTGGGCATCGCTTACAATGTCCTTTCCTTCTGCTTTGTTTTTCAAAAATGCCACAAGCGGAAGCACTTCGTCTTCATCGATGGGATGCTTCTTATAAATGGGTGACATGGTCTCAGATGACGGGTTCGCCAACCAAGCAGCGATGGCTTTTTTTCCGCCAAGACGACCATAAGCTTCCGTTAAATCAGGACCTAATAGTCCACCACCGAGAAATCCTTCTCCAGCAATTTCATGACAGCTGATACAGGAAGGACCTTTATTTTTCAACCGTTTTGTACCAATAAAAAGTTCATTCCCTATCATATAATCTTCTTCGGTTAATGGCCTATCTGCAAATGTAGAACCAGCAAAACGGGATTTTTCTTTACTAGATTCTTCACGAATAAATTTTAATAATGCCCTTGACATTGATTGATCCAAGTTTGCCACTTTAGGCATAACAACACCGCGGGCTTCCTTCAATAATTTTGATGCATACGCATCACCACTGTTTATAACAGATTCTGGATTTAAAATAAATTTTTCTAACCAGGCAGCATCTTTCCGTTTTTCTACATCTTTTAAATCAGGACCGGTTAATCGCCCTCCACCTATTGTGTGACAGCTGAAACAATTTTTTTCAAAAAATTCCTCCGGGTCACTTTGGCTGAATAAGAAACTATTTACGTTAATAAATAATGTTATTGAAATAATTGTATTTATTGAAAAGATGTTTTTCATTCTGCATTCTCTTTTTGTTTGCTTTTTTCTGCCATGATATCCAGTTTAGACTGAAGTTCTTCACTGAATTGATTGATATCTTTCTGCTGAAAAATATCCATGATTTTTTCTCTTGCTTTTACCCAATCATCATGAATTGGACATGGGTGTTCATCAGAACAATGAGGAAATCCAACCATACATCCCTCTAAATAATTGTCTCCATCTATAATTTTTACGATTTGTTCAATATTGATTTTACCAGTACTGTCGTTTCTAATGAATCCACCATTAATACCTTTATGCGAGATAACCAAATCATGTTTTACTAATATCTGAAGTACTTTCCCTAGGAAGTGATTGGGAATATCTAATGCTTCAGCTATATCTCTTTGAAACACCGGATGATTCTTTGGTTGTGCACCCAAGAACATTACAGCTTGAATAGCGTATTGAGATGATTTTGATAAAATATGTATCATAATATAGGACTATTGGATAATCAGACCTTATTGTCCGATGAATAATATTACTATTTCATATCATTTGTCTAATAAGATTTAGTAAATTTTACTATTAGCAATGCTAATAGAATGAAAGGTTCCCGTCTTTATATAGATATGTTGAAAGTGTTTCGCGACGTTGCAGAAACAAAAAGTTTCTCTGAAGCAGCGAATAGAAACTATATCACTCAATCTGCAGTAAGCCAACAAATTGCTTTTATTGAGCGATTATTCGATAAAAAAATGATCATTAGGGGTAAAGGGAAATTTGCCTTAACAAGTGAGGGACGTGTCTTTTTAAATGGATGCTCTGAAATCTTGGAAATATATCAAAAAACATTTGATAATATTCAACTTGATATAGGCGAAATCACACAAACAATCAATATCCAGACCGTTTATTCATTAGGTTTCTATCACCTACCTCCCCTGGTAAAATCATTTATGAATCGTTACAAAAACATCAATCTCCATATTGAATATAATAGGTCAGACAGAATTTATTCTGATGTTATAAAGGGTGTTTGTGATTTTGGAATTGTTGCATATCCCTGGGAACAACCCATGGTCAATATTACTTATGGCATGAAAGAGGAACTTGTTTTTGTATGTTCTACCGATGATAACTTATCCAAATTAAAGAAAATGAGTTTTAATAAAATGAATAACAAAAATTTTATAGCATTTATAAAAGAAATTCCAACACGTGATGCTATTGACAAAATCTTACTTAAAGAAAATATTACAGTAAATATAAAGCAGGAATTTGACAATATTGAAACATTGAAAAGGTCGATTGAATTGGGAACTGGTGTTTCTATTCTTCCTATAAATACAATAATTCAGGAAGTAAAAAATAATAGTTTAATTTCAATCCCCTTAAGTGATGGCAAATACTTTCGTACAACTGGAATCATCACAAGAAAGGATCGCACTCTTTCAAGAGCTATAGAAGAAGCCATCCGTTGGATTACAAATGAAAAAGTTCGAACGAAATCCTAACAGATTTCATTTAATATAAAACTGCTCTTTTTGTGGTGTTAGTGGCCGTCCCATCCAAAGCGGTCTTCGTAAACCATCTGGATGTGTTTCTCGTTCTTTGGCCCATTCATTCCATTTTTTAAAATGTTCGAATGATTTATTTGTATCCACGAATACATCGCCATATTTCTCGTTCGATTCTGGCTTCGAAATACTCACTTT
>NNSG01000018.1 GCA_002256485.1 Fidelibacterota bacterium 408169 | reverse complement strand
TTCCGTCTTCCAAAACTTTTACGGCTGACCCATGGCATTGCCAACAACCGTTTACTGCTGCTGCGGAATTTCCATGGGGAAAGCCTGGTGTTACCAATCCGCGATTTCCTTCAACCACTTCTGCCAAAACATTATCGAGTGAGCCCATGATGCGTCCTGCTTTTGAATGATGAGAATTGGCAAATTCATCTACTTCATTTTCATGACATCGTGCGCAATCTTTGGGCGAAACAATGACCGATATAAAATAATCATTATGTTCAAATGCATCCACATCACCTTCTTCTGCTTGGTGACACTCGTAGCAACCTACATTGGCACCATAATGTTTACTTTTTCCCCATTGTTGATATAAGCTCACATTATCCGTTTTATGACATTCCAGACATTCTTGAGTTTCATCAGTCATTTCATTGGGCAGCACATCTTTAGCAATTCCCATTGTTAAAATCATGGAGACCGCGAACACTGATTTTAAGATTTGTTTTACGATATTCATGTTTATCTCCTTTTTAACTCTGTTTTAAAAATTGACGATTGTCATTAAGTAAGCAAAACTTCCATTCACACCATTTTCTGCTTTCAATTTTCCTGGCATAAATAATGAATATCCGCCCACTATTTTTACTTTTTCTGCAATGGGTTTTACCACAGTTACATCCAATTCATCTCCAAATGAGTCACTGCTTTGATCAGCACCAAACATATGATAAGCCACTTTAAGTGTAAGTCCCGCAAATTTTAACCCTGACAATTTTACATGAATATCTGATAATCCCAATCCACCTGTATGCACAGGTACATTCAGAAAGTAATCCATGTATCCGTAATATTTATGATTCGTAGCATAGAGTGTATTGAAAGATTCATTTACATCTGTTGTGGTGGTATCATCGCCAGAAACAAAATCCAACCCTGCAGAGACTGTCATACCTGCAACTTTATATCCCGCATTTAATCCATACATAATACCGCCATAATTCACATCATCAGATTCGGACCCATTTTGCATGGCAAATTCTGCTTCATAACTCACACCGGCAAATGCTCCTTTTCCATATCCACCAAATGTCATTCTCTCCCCATCCTGAATGGCAAATGCTTGAGTCTTATGACCTTTCATTAAGCTTAAATGGGCATATGCACCACGGACATTAAAATCATCCTCGTTGTTGACTGTGCCTGCTTCAACTTGTTTTAAGTTAAAAAAGTCCACATTTGCAAAATTGTTGGTAAAATTGAAAACAACACCATCAAAACTGCGACCAATATTATGCCAACCCACAGCGCCCATGAGTCGTTCGGGTCCGTAAGCCGCTTCAAATCGACCCACTTTTGCACTTAATGGCATCCCAAATAAGTTTTTGAGGTTGAAGTAAGCCTGATGAACATCCAAAGCATCAGCAGTTCCGTCTGTCAATGTACTTATTTCTGTTCCGAAAACACGGGAATCTTGCAGTTGAACGAATGTGCTGTAATCGTCATTTTCGAACGATACGGCAAATCGGGTTCGAAGGTAATTGGCATTGTTAAAACCTGTGGAATCTGCAAAATCCTTGTCCACCATTTCATAACGCTGGCGGATCTGACCCGAAAATTTCAAAGGATTTCCTTCAGCAATGAGTACTCCAAAAAGTGATATGAGTACGAGTGTGTTTTTTAACATGGTGCAGTTCTCCTTATTTTGTTGATTAAGTATGTAAATGTAAACTTTCTTCTAAAAATACATCATTAACTGGCATTGGTTTTTCTTTAACAAATGTCATTGTAAATACCCAGACTGTTAATGCTAATGCACCAATAAACATTACAATTTCCATTAAACCAAAGACAGGTGTTTCCATATGTGAAGGAAAGATCATCATGTATAGATCTACCCATCTTCCCACTAATACCAATGATGCAGCAATAAGTAAACTTTTCTCGTTTCTCTTGGTTTTTCTGAATAATAAAATGACGAATGGAATAAACCAGTTCAGTAAAATATTTACCACAGTGAGTGAGCCAAAAACACCCACATGACGTTTGATATAATAGACTGTTTCTTCAGGTATGTTCGCATACCATATAAGCATGTGTTGAGAAAACCAAATGTAAACCCAAAAAGTTACAAAGCCAAAAAGATAGCGAGACAATTCATATAAATGATCAATTTTTACTATTCCTCTTAATACTCCGGCTCGTCGAAGAAAAATAAGTGCTATCATGATAAATGCCAGACCACTTGTAAACATTCCTGAAAAATTATACAGGCCAAAAATGGTGCTAAACCAATGGGGTTCCAATGACATTATCCAGTCAAAGCTGGAAAAAATAAACATAATTCCGCCAATATAGAGCCAAAATGCAGACAATCCTGTTGGCGACTTTGTATTTCTGGTATCTCCTTCCGAGTCCATTGTATATGATTTTGAAATTATTTTCCGCCCAACCCATATCCAAAAAACAAAATAAATGATCATGCGAATCATAAATCCCATTGGATTTAACCAAACTGATTTCCCCGCTAAAATGGGATCATTTGCAACTACATCTTCATGAGACCATTCATAGATATCGTGCATACCAAAGTACAATAATATCATGATAATAAATCCAAATGGCAATACTGAAAACATAGATTCCGGTACTCTTCGAATAACCACATCCCATCCGGAATTTGATACATAATGAATAGCAACCATCATCATTCCGCAAAATCCAATTCCTGTAAGAAAATACCCTGACAATAGAAAATTTAACCAAGCCCTTGTTGGGTCAGTAAAAACACCAAAGGCAAAAATCAACACACCAAATCCCATGAATATTTTCAGCCACATTTTTTGACGACTCGATAGTATATTTTTATTTTTCATCGTCATTATTAATTTCCCATTGTTCTTAAAAATTGTATCACTTTCCATCGATCATTCCGTTGTACTTGCGAGCGATAGGATGCCATATTGCCTTTTCCATTTGAAATGATGTAATACAACTGACCATCATTCATATTTATCACATTTTCGGTAAGTAATGATGGCGGAGGAGGAACGCCGCGTTTTGTAACGGGGCCATCTCCTAATCCAGTCATTCCATGGCAAACCTGACAATAATTACGATATATCCATTCTCCACGAGCAATATTGTTATCTGAATTCTCAATGGGGTTTATCAATACTTTTCCTGCTAATTCCTCCGTTAGTTCCCCATGGGAATATTCCGGCAAGAATCCCCTAGCGATAGTGCCTTCTACGGGCATTTGTAAGGTCTGTCCATTAGAATAATTTGGATTTTCTGCAAAGGCATCAAATGGAACTGAATGCACCATTTCCGGAATAAATTCAACATTTAGTTCACGGGGATTATTATATAGACATTTTTGCAGTCCCAATAAAAGAATCACCACAATTCCCAATTTTACAATTGATTTCATGTCCATCATTTAGATTCCAATTTTTCATGCCATTCAATTGCATGATGCGTGGTAGAGATTTCTTCAGCTTTTTCGCTGTTGAATGAACCTAATTCTTCTGTCAACACGAGAACAAATTTGTCATCCGTAACATCCGGTGCATAGATTTTTGGTTTTCGTCCAGGCAGAACACCGGTTCGCCAGAGCAGAGTAAACACTGTTCCCAATCCGGCAAATAGCACCGTTGTTTCAAATGCGATTGGCATAAATCCCGGCATAGAATTCCAAGGCTTTCCACCGATATTGATGGGCCAATTCACTGCAGAGATCCAATATTGTCCATATAAACCAATGACCAATCCAATAAAAGCAAACCCAAAACAAATTTTAGAAAGCCGCGATGGTTTCAAACCCATGACTTTACCCAATCCATGTACAGCATAAGGTGTAAATGCATCCAAAAGCGTAAATCCCTTATCCTTAAAACTTTTCGTTGCATTCACTAAATCATATTCATTGTCAAATGATACAACAAAATATTTCTTCATTTTCCACCCCCATTTCTACCTTTAAACTGCAGGACGCTCTTTACTTCGCCGATAGAAATAATGGGTAAATATCGGATAAAGAGCATAAACAATGTGAAGAATAATCCGAAGCTGCCAATGAGTGTGGCGATTTCCACATACGATGGTGTGTACATTGCCCATGCAGAGGGCAAAAAATCTCTGTGCAGAGAAGTGACAATTATTACAAATCTCTCAAACCACATCCCAATATTGATAAAAATTGAAAGAATAAAAACCATCATCATATTGGTTCGGATTTTCTTAAACCAGAAAAACTGTGGTGTAAGTAAATTACATCCAACCATAATCCAATATGCCCAAGCAAATGGGCCCATTGCACGATTTAAAAATACAAATTGCTCATAGCCATTCCCAGAATACCAAGCCATGAAAAATTCTGTGGCATAAGATAGTGTTACAATTCCACCGGTTAGAATAATCACTTTTGTCATATTCTCAATATGTTTGACAGTAATGTATTCTTCCAGTCGCATAGCTTTTCGTGCGATTATAAGCAGAGTTAAGACCATGGCAAATCCTGAAAAAACTGCACCGGCTACGAAATAGGGTGGAAAGGTAGTGGTATGCCATCCAGGAATAGCGGATGTAGCAAAGTCAAAACTAACAATGGTATGAACAGACACCACTAAAGGCGCTGCCAATCCAGCTAATAATCCATACACTGTTTCATAACGGTGCCATGTTCTGAATGAACCTGACCAACCAAAACTCAAAAATCCAAAAATCCATTTTTTTATTTTGGTTTTTGCCCGGTCCCGAACTGTTGCTAAATCAGGAATCATACCGATATACCAAAACACAGCAGAAATAATCAAATAAGTACCGATAGCAAAAACATCCCATGCCAGCGGTGAACGGAAATTAACCCATAATGGACCGCGGGCATTTGGATAAGGAAACATCCAATAAGCCATCCAAGGTCTTCCCATGTGAATGATAGGAAACAAACCAGCGCACATTACTGCGAAAATGGTCATGGCTTCTGCTGATCGATTTATGGATGTTCGCCATTTTTGCCTAAATAAAAATAAAATTGCAGAGATCAATGTTCCGGCGTGACCAATTCCTACCCAAAAAACGAAATTGGTAATATCAAATGCCCAACCAACAGTTTTGTTCAACCCCCATGTTCCAATTCCTGTCATGATTTGATAGGATACAGCCACGATTCCAAGGGTTAACGCACTTGCAGCAATCAAAAATCCTATCCACCATAATCCTGTTGGCTTTTTATCCATGATACCAACAACATCGTTGGTAACTGTTTTTAAATTTTTATTCCCATGAACCAGGGGCTCTCTCACTGTTTCAACATGGTTAGCCATGGTGACTTCCCCCTTTTTCTTCTTCACGATTTCTCACTAAAGTTAAGTATCCAGTTGTTGGACGGGAATTCAATTCTTCCAATACATGATAATGTCGGGGGTCTTTCACCAATTTTGAGATGTCACTTTCAGGATCATTTAAATCACCAAATGTGATAGCATCTGCCGGACAAGATTGCTGGCACGCTAATTTAATATCACCATCGGCTAATGGTATTCCTTTCTGTTTTGCTTCAAATTTTGATTCCTGAATTCGTTGAATACACATGGAACATTTTTCCATAACTCCACGACTACGCACTGTAATATCCGGATTCAAAACCATATTCTCTAATTCGTCATCATGGGCATAATCAAACCAATTAAAACGACGAACTTTATACGGACAATTATTGGCGCAAAATCGTGTTCCTACACAACGATTATATACTTGCTGATTCAACCCTTCTGAACTATGTACAGTAGCAAGAACAGGGCATACAGGTTCACATGGTGAATTATCACAATGCTGGCACATCATTGGTTGGAACGCCACATCCACATCTTTCCCTTCACCAGAATAATAACGGTCAATCCGCATCCACGCCATATCTCGGCGACGAAATACTTCATCTTTTCCCACAACCGGCACATTGTTTTCCACTTGGCAAGAAATGACGCAGGCAGAACAACCAGTGCAAGCACTCAAATCAATTGCCATGCCCCAATGATGTTTTTCATAGGGATGGTCATCTTTCCAGAGCGTTACAACTTGATGTCCGTGATGCGCACCTGAAGCCGGGTCTTCTTTATATTCACCGAAAGTAGTTTCTTGGATAAAAGGCCGTACTTCCATAGATGGCGGTGCCGTGTTTTCAGGGTTTTTTAATGTGTTATATGTTTGAGTCAAAGCCAAATCCGCAGTCTTTCCTGTTTTGGATATGCTCACGGAAATTCCGGAAAAAGACAAGACATTTTCTTTTCTCTCTAGAAGATGAGAAATACGTTCACCTACTAATTCACCTTCAGCAAGTGTCGCCTTTTTCTGAATCCACTCCGGTCCAAGATTTTTAAATCGTTCTGTTCCTTTTCGTCCGTATCCTAAAGAGACAGAAACGACTTCATCACTCTGCCCTTCTTGAATATAAACGGGTAATTCTACTGAATTTCCGTTGGCCTTCAATGAAATAACATCGCTCTGATTCAATCCCAATTCTTTTGCTTTTTTCGGGGAAAGGTTCGCTGCATTATCCCAAGTCAGTTTTGAAATTGGATCCGGTAGTTCTTGTAACCACGGATTTTCCGAATGGCGACCATCCAACATCTGTAATGACGGATATGCCATGAGTGTAAGCCCATTATTGAAATTTGATTTCGGCAACGATCCTTTTGTAAATCTACCAATTGAAAGTGATTTCACTTTGATGTTGACAAAACCATCATGGACCAAATTGTCCCACCATTGGTTAAAAGATTGACTTCCTTTTTTTCGTGTACTATATATTTTCTTCCAATAATTACGAACTAAATTTCGCTCATCATCTACAAATCCTATCAAAGTGGCAAGTGATGTTCTTAAACTTTTTGTGTCACCCAACGCTTGGATTGCGGGTTGAGTCATAGATAAAACACCGGACGTATATTCATTGTCTGACCAGGATTCCAAATAATGAGGCGATGGGCAAATCACATTGCATAGTTCTGTAGTTTCATTATTTTTTGTAGAAAATGATACTGTTGTTGGAATAGATTGAATGAGTTCACCAAAGGACTCGCCTTCAGGTAAGTCATAAACAGGATTTACATCGGAAATCAATAATGCTCCAACTTTTCCTGCTTTCATGTCCGTTAATAATTGTGTAACCGAGGAATCGCTGCCACTCTTTTGGAAACTTGGATTTTTGAGATGAACTGTTTTCCCAATATTATCCAAAGCGTTGTTGATTCTGTTCACAAGGATTTGCATTCCTGTATCGTTCATTCCAGATATAACCAGACTTTTTCCCTTATATTGTTTTAATTCTTTCGCAATATCTGATGCAATTCCATGTCCACTTTTTCCTTGTAATGCCTGATCAATTTCGTTGGCAAGCTGCAACATGTCAGCTGGTGATTTTACAAGTCGCTCATCCGCTTTTGCTCCGGTAAGGGATAATCGAGATTCAACTTGAATGTGTTTAGAAATATGCTTTGCTACTAAATTTCTGTTCTTCCGATAATCTTTTGTAAACTGGATTGGAGAAAGCCAAGTACCTAAAAAATCCGCATCAAAACTTAAAATCATATCCGCTTTTTCAAAATCATAATGGGGTAAAATCCGCTTCCCATAATTCATTTTATGCGCGTCCATAATCGCTGAATAAGAAATGGGGTCGTATTCCACATGAATAGCGTTTGAATATTTTTTAATGAATTTTTGGATGTAATATTTTGTGGAAGGACTTGTTATTGTGTCCGTTAGTAACACAATTTTTTTTCCGTTTTTCCGAGCTTTTTGTAATCCTTGAGTAACTGATTTATTCAACTTTTCCCAAGTCACTTTCTCACCTGATATTGTTGGATAGAATAAGCGTTTGGAATCATACAATTCAATAACACTGGCCTGACAAACAGGGCATAATCCGCCTTGACTCACTGGATGCTCTGGGTTCCCTTCTAATTTAATAGGCCGGCTGTCTCTATTTTTCACCAACACACCACACCCCGATCCGCAGGCATGACTTGTGGAAGCATACCAATACGCTTTCCCAGGAATCACTTCTTCCGGCTGAATCAAAAATGGGATTGCTTTATTCACCGGTGTTTTGGAACAAGCAGTCATAAACGCAGCCAAAGAAAATCCCGCCGTTTTTAAGAAGTCTCGTCTATTCCATTCAGTAGATGGTGTTTGCAAATCTATAGGACCAGCAACAGGTTCTACTGTTGTAATCTCATCTTTACTCATCCAATATTTTTTTACTTTAGTCATACAATTTCTTTTTAATAATGGCAGGTTGCACAATCCAATAAAAGCTGTGTTCTTTCCGGTGCTGCATCAGCAAATTCATGATCTTTTCTATGACAATCCAAGCACCAGCCCATAGAAAGATCTTCAGTTTGTTTTACCCGTTCCATGGATGCTACATCACCATGACAATCAGCACAATCCACTCCAGCGGTAATATGTGGTTTATGACTGAAAAAGACAAAGTCCGGAATATTATGCACTTTCACCCATTCAACTGATTTTCCTTCTTTTCCTTCAAGTGGATTCCCTTGGGGATCATATCCCATTGCAGAATATATTTTTACTATTTCAAGAGAAGTTAAAGTTCGTATTTCCCTTTTTTCTGCTGCAGCTAACTCTTCTTCTAATCGCATATCATCCCGGGTTGCAGAAACATATTTATGACAATTCATACAAACATTTGTTGCCGGTATTCCAGCATGGCGACTTTGGGATGCTCCATAATGACAATATTGGCAGGGAACTTCCATTTCACCTGCATGCAGACGATGGGAAAAATCAATAGGCTGAATGGGCTCATAATTTTGTTGATTCCCGGGCATACGAAATGTGCTGTTACTTAAAACAACAATTAATCCAATACCAAAGATTAAAAGCGTAACGAGTTTAAGTTGCATTTGCATATATCTTTTTAACCCAACAAACTTTCTTCCAATTCCAATGCTTTGGGAAATAAGATATTGTTCTCCAAATGAATGTGCATATGAAT
>NNSG01000017.1 GCA_002256485.1 Fidelibacterota bacterium 408169 | reverse complement strand
GGGAGATAACATAGAAGTGGATGTGGTATTAATTACATCGATTGCAATGGATAAGGAACTGCGTTTTGCTATTCGTGAAGGCGGACGGACTGTAGGTGCCGGGGTCGTAACGGAGATTGTTGAGTAAGTTATGGCTGGAAACAGCAAAAGAGATATTATCCAAATAGAAAGTACAGCTGGTACGGGTTATCGTTATACGATAACAAAAAGTAGGCGTCTTCATCCTGATCGTGTTGAATATAGAAAATACGATCCTATGGTACGAAAACACGTGATCTTTAAAGAAACGAAGTAACCGGACTGATTGGGGTGAATATTTCAATTACACATAGGAGTGTAGCTCAATTGGTAGAGCACCGGTCTCCAAAACCGGGGGTTGAGGGTTCAAGTCCTTCCACTCCTGCAGAAAAATTAAACGCTCTTTAAAAAAGAAGTATGATAAAAAAAATACATCAGTTTTTCAACGACGTGCAGTTTGAAATGGGAAAAGTATCCTGGCCGACATGGGAAGAATTAAAAGGATCAACTTATGTTGTGATTTCGGTGTCCCTATTAATTGGTGTTTTTTTGTTTTTCATTGATATTATCCTGTCACGAATCATGAATGTACTGCTCTAATTATGGAATGGTATACATTAAGAGTCATTTCCGGTAAGGAAAAGAAAATTCGAGATAATATCCTATATGAAGTGGAAAGTGAAGGTATGAAAGACGTAGTGACAGATATACTTGTACCTTCGGAGAACATTATCGAAATGAAAGATGGTAAAAAGAAAGTTCGTAATAGAGTTTTCTTCCCGGGGTATTTGTTAGTTAATATGGAAATGAATAAAGAAACTCGTTATTTGGTTGAAAATATAACAGGTGTAATGAGTTTTGTTGGGCCTCAAGGTGAACCTCAGCCAGTTAAGACAGATGAAATTAATCGAATTATCGGCGTTGTTGAAAGCGGTGAAGCTAGAGAAGTAATTAAAACTCTTTATCGTGTCGGTGATCATGTGAAAGTGACGGATGGCCCCTTTTTAGAATTTAGCGGTTATGTGCAAGAAGTGAATGAAGAGAAGCAAAAATTGAAAGTATCTGTAAGTATTTTTGGTCGACCAACCCCAGTTGAGTTGAATTATTTACAAGTAGAACTTGAAAAATAGGACCTGTCAAAAATGGCAAAAAAAGAAATAGGTTTTATCAAATTACAAATTCCTGCAGGACAGGCAAATCCTGCACCGCCTGTTGGACCTGCTTTGGGTCAGCACGGTGTAAATATTATGGAGTTCTGTAAAGCATTTAATGCCGCAACTCAAGATCAACAGGGTATGATAATACCTGTGGTTATTACCGTTTTTGCAGATCGCAGTTTTAAATTTATTACCAAAACGCCTCCTGCGGCGATACTGCTAAAAAAAGCAGCAAAAATTGATAAAGGATCACCTGAACCAAATAGAGATAAAGTAGGAAATGTTTCTGAAAATGATTTAAAAGATATTGCAGAAATTAAAATGGAAGATTTGAACGCAAATACGATTGAACAAGCAATGGAAATGATTAGAGGCACTGCCAGAAGCATGGGATTGGAGGTGCGATAATAATGAAAAAATCAAAACAAAGTAAAGCAGCAGCAGAACATTTTGATAACACAAAAGAATATTCATTAGAAGATGCTATTAAGCTTCTGGATGAATTAAAATTTGCTAACTTTGATGAAACAGTCGATATGGCAATTAATTTAGGTGTTGATCCTCGCCATGCTGAAGAAAATATTCGCGTTACTACTAGTCTCCCAAATGGAACCGGTAAGGAAGTAAAGGTACTTGTTTTGACTCGTGGCCCTAAAGAAAAAGAAGCACAAGATGCAGGTGCAGATTATATTGGCAATGATGATTTTCTTGAAAAAATTAAAGGCGGTTGGGCGGATATAGATAAAATAATTGCAACTCCAGATTTAATGGCAGATTTAGGAAAACTTGGTAAAATTTTAGGACCCAAAGGGCTTATGCCAAATCCGAAAAGCGGTACAGTCACAATGGATGTGAGCAAAGCAGTAAAGGAAATCAAAGCAGGTAAGGTAGAATTGCGAGTAGACAAAAATGGTATTATACATACTATTTGCGGAAAAACATCCTTTAACAAGAATCAATTATTGGAAAATGTTCGTGCTATTTATGAAACTGTTATAAAGGCAAGACCGGCATCTGTAAAAGGAACATATTTTAAAAAGTTGACTTTGTCCACGACAATGGGGCCTGGAATTAAAGTAGATTTAACAAAGATAAGGTAGAAATACGAATGCCTAATACTAAAAATATTGAAGCAGTAGCAGAATTAAAAGATAAACTGAATCGTGCTAAAGCAGTTTATTTTACAGATTATCTTGGGTTAGATGTAGAAAGTATCACCGATTTACGAAGTCAATTCTTTCAGAAAAATGTTGAATATTCAGTCGCAAAAAATACATTGATAAAAATAGCTGCTGAAGAAAACGAAATTGATGGGTTAGATAAATTATTAAAAGGACCCACAGCAATCGCTATTTCGTATGATGAGCCAACAAGTCCTGCTAAAGTGATAAAATCTTTTTCAAAAGAACATGATAAACCAGAAGTTAAAGGTATTTTATTTGACGGTAATTTGTTAGACGGGTCGGAATTCAAGCGCTTGGCTGATATCCCCAGCAAGGAAGAGTCATTAGCTATACTGGCTGCTGTATTGCAAAGTACGTTGAATAAACTAGTAAATACACTGAATGCTCCATTAACAAATGTGGCTAATGTGTTAAATAATTTAAAAGAACAGAAATCTTAATATCAATAAGGAGTGAAAAAATGGCTGAAGTAAAAAGAGCTGATGTGATGAGTTATCTTGAGACTGCAAACATGATTGAAATATCAGAATTAATTTCTGATATAGAAGAAAAATTTGGTGTTACCGCTGCCGCTCCGGTAGCTGTTGCTGCCGCTGCGCCTGCAGCTGGTGAAGCAGGTGCCGCTGAAGAAAAAGATGCATTCGACGTTGTCATTACTGAAGTAGGTCAATCAAAAATAAGCGTAATCAAAGTTGTTCGCGCTGTGACAGACTTGGGATTGAAAGAAGCCAAAGAATTGGTTGATTCAGCACCGAAAGCTATCAAAGAAGGTGTTGCTCAAGCTGAAGCTGACGAGTTGAAAGCCAAGCTGGAAGAAGCTGGTGCAACTGTCGAATTGAAATAAATCAACAATCGTCATTATATCTATCCATTCTTCAATTTTAACAAAGGAGGCTTAATTGGGAGCCACGACTAAACGTACGTCTAACCGTATTTCTTTTTCGCAAATCAAGTCATTTGTAGACATGCCTGATTTACTTGCATTGCAAAAAGATTCGTTTCAAGAATTTTTGCAGGAAGATGAGGCTGAAGATGAAAGAAATCATATTGGTTTAGAAGGTGTTTTTCAAAATGTTTTTCCGTTGGAAGATACCCATCGCAATTATGTACTTGAATACAGTAATTATTTTCTGGGTTTGCCTAAGTATACTCCTGAAGAGTGCATTGATAGAGGTGTTACATATTCTATCCCCTTAAAAGTGCGTCTTGTACTTCATATTACAGATGAGGAAGACAAAAATAAATTTGCCCAAAGTATTGAGCAGGAAGTGTATTTTGGAAACATTCCTTATATGACAGAAAAAGGCACCTTTGTAATTAATGGTGCTGAGCGCGTGATTGTTTCCCAATTACAGCGTTCACCCGGAGTATTTTTCGATGAAAATATCCATCCCAACGGCACAAAGCTTTTTCAAGCCCGGATAATTCCTTTTCGAGGTTCTTGGGTTGATTTCACAACGGATATTAATGATTGCTTATTCGCAATTATTGATCGTCGCAGGAAATTTCCTGTGACGATGTTACTGCGTGCATTGGGCTATTCAACGAATCGCGATATCTTCGAAGCATTTGGATCTGTTGTTTCATTTGGTTTAACAGACAAAAATATCGAAGACTCGTTTGGTCATACTCTCGTACAGGATATTGTTGATGAATTAACTGGTGAAATCTTTTATGAAGGTGGGACAGAAGTCAATCAAGAAGTAGTTGATACGTTAAAAGAAGCAGGTATTAAATCTATTGAAGTTGTGGATGGAAATAAGAGTTTCTCTTCGATGCTTCTTTTAAATACAATGGAAAAGGATCCAACGCACAATACTGAAGAAGCGTTAAGTGTTGTATATCAATTACTCCGTTCCGGTGATCCGCCAAATCTTGAAACTGCACAGAAATTTATTGAACGTATGTTCTTCAGTCCTAAAAAGTATGACTTAGGCCAGGTTGGACGTTATCGCTTGAATCAGCAGTTTGACCTTGATGTTCCTGTAGAGGACACAGTTTTAACTATGGATGATATTATACAGGTTTTAAAATTCCTTATAATTATGCGTAAAGGTGATCGTGGTCCGGATGACATCGATCATTTAGGCAATCGTCGCGTTAAAACGATTGGTGAGCAACTTACAAATCAATTCAGTGTTGCTTTGAGTCGAATGCTGCGTACTATTTATGAACGTATGAATCTGCGTGAACAAGAATCTATTACTCCTCAGGATTTGATTAATTCACGTGTTGTTACCACGGTGATCAATACATTTTTTGGAACAAGCCAATTATCTCAATTTGGTGATCAGACAAATCCTTTGGCAGAGATTACTCATAAGAGACGTATTTCTGCTCTTGGACCCGGTGGTTTAACAAGAGAGAGGGCAGGTTTTGAAGTTCGTGATGTCCATTATACTCATTACGGTCGTTTGTGTCCGATTGAAACACCTGAAGGTCCAAATATTGGTCTGATTTCATCTTTGGCGTTATTTGCTGTTGTAAATAATCATGGATTTATTGAAGCACCTTATCGTCTTTTGGAAAAGAAAGGAAAGAATTCTTACGGTTCAAAAAAGGTTAAATACTTGTCAGCAGATGATGAAGATAGAGTTATGATTGCTCAATCCAGTGTGAAAATGGACAACAAAGGACGTTTGATGGACGATGTAGTTCGAGCTCGAATTCGCGGAGACTTTCCGGTTTTACCTCCAATAAAAGTTGATTACATGGATGTTTCACCGAACCAAATTTTAAGTGTTGCAGCCGCATTAATTCCGTTTCTAGAGCATGATGATGCCAATAGAGCTTTGATGGGGTCAAATATGCAACGTCAATCTGTACCTCTCATGATGCCTGAAAGACCTATTGTAGGCACAGGATTGGAAACAAAAGTTGCTACAGATTCACGTACAGCAATTGTATCTCCCGTTGATGGTGTAATTGATTATGTTGATGCAGAGAGAATCCTAATTCGATCGAGTGAAGTACCTGATGAATTGACATTAACTGAACATACAAACGTTGTGGAGATTCCTTTAAAGAAATATCAGAGAACAAATCAGAATTCATCTCAAAATCAGCGTCCGCTTGTAAGTGTAAAGAATAAAATAAAAGCAGGTGATGTAATAGCCGATGGGGCCTCGAGCAATGATGGAGAACTTGCACTTGGTCGAAATGTGATGGTTGCTTTCATGCCATGGCGTGGATATAACTTTGAAGATGCAATTGTTATTAGCGAACGATTGGTAAAAAGTGATGTTTTCAGCAGTGTGCACATAAATGAAATTGATTTAGAAGTCCGCGATACAAAACGCGGAGAAGAGGAACTAACTGCTGAAATTCCAAACGTAAGTGAAGATGCAACTCGTCAATTAGATGAGCGTGGAATCATTCGAATAGGAGCAAAAGTTCGACAAGGAGATATCTTAATTGGTAAAGTAACGCCAAAAGGTGAGACAGATCCTACGCCAGAGGAGAAACTTCTCCGAGCCATTTTTGGAGAGAAAGCAGGTGAAGTTAAAGACGCTTCAAAAACTGCTGATCCCGGTATCAAAGGTGTCGTAATCAATACAAAGCTTTTTGAAAAGAAAAAGAAAATTTCTAAAAGGGAATTAAAGGAATCAATCATTTTCTTTCAGAGAGAAACCATGGCAAAGAAACAGTCCCTTAAAAAAGAACGCGATGAAAAACTTCTTGTTCTCCTAAAAGGGCAGATTTCCAGTGGTATTCGCGATAGATCTACCGGTAAAACTCTGATTAAAAAATCTACAAAACTGACGGTAAAACGCATAAAAAGTTATGATATTGAACGTTTCGCTCATGATGCTCCTTGGATTGAAGATAAAGATACTTGGAAAAAGATCAAAACAGTCTGGCGTTCATACCGAAAAGAGTGGCAAGCTATCGAAGATTATTTAGAACGAGAAGTTTTTAAACTTCGTGTGGGAGATGAATTACAGCCGGGAATTTTACAGCTAGCTAAAGTGTATGTTGCTAACAAGCGAAAGATACAAGTTGGAGATAAAATGGCTGGTCGTCATGGTAATAAAGGTGTAGTTGCTACAGTTGTTCCTGAAGAAGATATGCCTTTCATGGACGATGGTACTCCAATAGATATTATCTTGAATCCATTAGGTGTGCCTTCACGTATGAATTTAGGACAGTTATATGAAACGATGCTGGGCTGGGCAGGACATGTGTTAGGATGTACATATGAAACTCCTGCATTTGACGGAGCAAAACCCGAAGAAGTTGAAGCTGAATTGAATAAAGCTAACTTACCTATAACAGGTAAAACAACTCTTGTGGATGGTCGTACCGGAGAAAAATTTGATAATCCTGTTACAATTGGCATGATCTATATGATGAAATTGAGTCATATGGTTGAAGATAAGATGCATGCTCGTTCAACAGGGCCTTATTCGTTAATAACACAACAACCTTTGGGCGGTAAGGCGCAATTTGGCGGACAGAGATTTGGTGAAATGGAATGTTGGGCATTGGAAGCATATGGTGCAGCCAGTACACTTCGTGAAATTTTAACTGTAAAATCTGACGACGTTGAAGGAAGATCAAAAGTTTACAATGCAATTGTTCGTGGAGAGGATCTGCCGACATTTGGTTCCCCGGAATCATTTAGCGTACTGATCAAAGAATTGCAAGGTCTTGGTTTAGATATTGAACTTGAATAAAAATAAAGGGAGGATGACGGTTTGACGTTCATTCAGTCCACAAAAATAGATACATCAAAAGACTATAGCTCAATCACTATTAGTTTGGCATCGCCAGAAATGATATTGACGAGGTCTTATGGTGAAGTGTTAAAACCAGAAACAATCAACTATCGTTCGTATAAACCTGAAAAAGATGGTCTTTTCTGTGAAAAGATATTTGGACCGGTTAAAGATTATGAATGCCATTGTGGTAAATATAAAGGTATTCGTTACCGTGGAATTATTTGCGATCGTTGTGGTGTTGAAGTAACACGTAAACGCGTTCGTCGTGAACGAATGGGACATATTACTTTAGCTGTTCCAGTAGTGCATATCTGGTATTTGCGATCAATTCCCAGCAAATTGAGTTATTTGCTTGGTTTAAGTACTAAAAACCTTGAACGAATTATATATTACGAAATTTTTGTCATAATTGAACCGGGTGCGAGTGGCCGTGAAAAAATGGAGCTGATTGACGAAGAGGAATATTACGAACTTGAAACAAAATATGGATTTTATGCAGCAACTGAGGAAGAAAGGGATAATGATGATTTCTTCTATGCATCCATGGGCGGAGAAGCTCTTCGTGAAATGCTATCGCGATTGAATATGATCGAATTAAAAAATGATCTTATTGAAATTATCAATACATCAAAATCGAAGCAAAAGAGGGAAGACGCATTAAAAAGATTGAAGGTTGCCAAAGCATTTTTACCTACACCTGAAAAGAAAAAAGTCAACAATCCTGAATGGATGGTCATATCTGTTTTACCAGTTATGCCACCAGAGCTCAGGCCGCTTGTTCCGCTTGATGGCGGTCGTTTTGCTGCCAGTGATTTAAATGATCTTTACCGTCGAATTATTATTCGCAATAATCGCTTAACGCAATTAATGGAAATCAAAGCACCTGATGTCATCTTACGTAACGAGAAACGTATGCTTCAGGAATCCGTTGATGCAATTTTTGATAATAACCGAAGAAAAACAGCAATTAGGTCAGGAACGCGCCGCCCGCTAAAATCAATTTCTGATATGCTCCGAGGTAAAACGGGCCGTTTCCGTCAAAATCTTTTAGGTAAACGCGTTGATTATTCCGGTCGTTCAGTTATTGTTGTTGGACCAGAATTAAAATTAAATGAATGTGGATTACCTAAGCCAATGGCTTTGGAATTATTTAAACCACATATGATCAATGAATTGATTAAGCGAGGTTTTGCTACAACTCCTCGAGGTGCCAAACTCATGATTGAAAATAGTGACCCAATTGTATTTAAAGTACTTGAATACGTGGTATTGGATCATCCTATTTTATTGAATCGTGCACCCACACTGCATCGTTTGGGAATTCAGGCTTTTCAACCCATATTGGTTGAAGGTAAAGCTATTAAAATTCATCCATTAGTGTGTGCTGCATTCAATGCTGACTTTGATGGCGATCAAATGGCAGTTCATGTTCCATTATCCATTCAATCTCAGTTGGAAGCTCGCATTTTAATGTTATCCAGTCATAATATTTTGCATCCGGCTAATGGTAAACCAATCGCAATCCCTTCACAGGATATGGTACTGGGTTGTCATTATTTGACCCGTCCACGTAAAAATGCTAAAGGGGATGGTAAGAGTTTTGGCTCATTTGATGAAGTAATAATGGCATACGAAAATAAAACAGTTGATATGAATGCAATTATCAATGTTCGCCATAAGGGTCAATGGCAAAAAGATACAACAGTCGGCCGAGTGATTTTTAATGCAATTATGCCTGAAGAACTTGAATACTTTGATGGTATTATTGATAAAAAGTCTCTTCAAAAAATCGTTAATGATGCCTTTCTGGTTTCTGGAAATTATGCTACAGTTGAATTTTTGGATAAATTGAAAGATCTGGGTTTTGGTGTTGCTACGAAGAGTGGTAGCTCCATCTCAATAAGTGATGTATTAATTCCAAATAAAAAAGATAGTATAATTGAAGCAGCAGAAAAAGAAGTTGCTTCCATTCAAGGTAAATTCGATCGTCATATTTTAACTGAAGGTGAGCGCTATAATAAAGTTATTGATATTTGGACACATGCGACGAATCAAGTGGCTACATCTATGATGGATAATCTAAAGAAAGATGATCAAGGATTTAACCCGGTTTATATGATGGCAGATTCAGGTGCGCGCGGAAGTCAAGATCAGATAAAACAGCTTGCCGGAATGCGTGGCCTTATGGCTAAACCAAAAAAATCAATGACGGGTAGTAAAGGTGAAATTATTGAATCTCCAATTACATCCAACTTTAAAGAAGGATTATCCGTCTTAGAATATTTTATATCCACTCACGGTGCACGAAAGGGATTGGCTGATACAGCTTTAAAAACAGCTGATGCTGGTTATCTTACTCGTCGACTCGTTGATGTTGCTCAGGATGTAGTGATCTATGATGAAGATTGCGGTACAATTAATGGTCTTATTGTTTCTGATCTTAAAGAAGGTGAAGAAATTATTGAACCTCTTGCTGACCGTGTATTAGGTCGAACAATTCTTGATGATTTGATTGTCGATGGTAAAACCATAATCAAGTCTGGTCAATTAATCAGTGAAGATGAAGCTGAACTAATTGAAAATAATAATATTGATAATGTTCGAATTCGTTCTGTTTTAACCTGTGAAGCAATGCGAGGTGTATGTGCAAAGTGTTATGGCTGGAATTTATCTACCCACAACCTGGTTAATAGAGGAACATCAGTGGGTATTCAAGCTGCCCAGAGTATCGGCGAGCCGGGTACACAGTTAACATTGCGTACGTTTCATATTGGCGGAACGGCAACACGAATTATTGAACAATCAGAAATGACAACTAAGTTTGCCGGATCAATAAAGTTTTCAGATTCACTTGAAACTGCAACTACGAAAGATGAAGATGATAGTAAGGTGACTCGCTGTATGGTTCGGAATGCCAAGATCACAGTTGTCGATAATAAAGGCAAAGAATTAAATGACTATAACGTTCCTTATGGTTCTGATGTAACTGTTACAGATGGAGAAAATGTAAAAGGCGGACATGTTTTATTTCAATGGGATCCATATACAGATCTAATCCTTGCCAGACAAACTGGGAAGATACAATTGAAGGATTTTATTGAAGGTGAAACTTATAAAATTGAAGCTGTTGAAGGTGGTAAAAAACAGATGGTTATCATCGAAGCGAAAGATCGTCAATTAAGTCCGCATATAGAAATTGTGGATAAAAATGATAAAATTCTTTCCGGCGGAACTATACTACCCGTGAAGGCAACACTTGTCGTACGTGATGGTCAAAAAGTGCAGCAAGGTCAAACACTTGTTAAAATACCGAAGGAAATTGGTAAAACACGAGATATCACCGGTGGATTACCTAGAGTTGCTGAATTGTTTGAAGCTCGAAAACCTTCAAATCCATCAGTCGTTAGTGAAATTGATGGTCGGGTCCAGTTTGGAGAAGTTAAACGTGGTATACGTAAAATACATGTGATAAGTGAAGATGAAGTTGTGCATAAATATTCCATTCCTTATGGTAAGCACATTATTGTACATGAAGGTGATGAAATCATAGCTGGAACAGCATTGTGTGAAGGATCAATATCACCTTCTGATATTTTGAACATTCTTGGATCTGGAAAAGTCCGTGAATATCTTGTGAATGAAATTCAAGAAGTTTATCGATTACAAGGTGTAAAAATCAATGACAAGCATATTGAGGTCATTGTTCGTCAGATGATGTTGAAAATAACCGTAATAGATCCTGGCGATAGTAAGTATATGCAAGGTGATCGCGTAAATAAAAGTAATTTCTTTGAAACGAATCGAATCTTAATGAATATGGCTGTTATTGCTAACCCAGGAGATTCAGATTTGGAAGAAGATTCTCTCGTCGATAAGAAGGAATTACGAGAGATTAATAAAGCTCTTAAGGAAGATGGAAAGACTCCTGCAAAATCACGTAAACCAAAACCTCCAACTTTCAAGCCATTGCTCATGGGTATTACTCAGGCGTCATTGAATACGGAAAGTTTTATTTCTGCAGCCTCATTCCAAGAAACAACCCGAGTATTAACTAACGCTGCTGTGGAATGCAAAACAGATTATCTACGGGGTTTGAAAGAAAACATTGCAGTTGGTCGTTTAATTCCAGCAGGTACAGGAACTCCAGGACTTGAAAATATTCTAGTGGAAGATCCGGATTCTATGATCGCTGAAGAACCCATATCTAAAGCAGTTAGTTAACTAAAAAATAATCTTATAATTATAACTAAAAAGCAATTGACTAAAATTCAAATAATATGGTAATTTTGTTAGCTTTTTCGGAAGTGATATGCCGACGATAAATCAATTAATAAGAAAAGGGCGCAAGAGTGCAGAAAAAAAGACATCTACACCTGCGCTAATGGGTAACCCCCAAAAACGGGGTGTGTGTACACGTGTATATACTACAACACCTAAAAAACCTAATTCTGCATTGCGGAAAGTAGCGCGTGTGCGATTAACAAATGGCCGTGAAGTAAATGCATATATCCCAGGAGAAGGGCATAATCTTCAGGAGCACTCAATTGTACTCATTGAAGGTGGTCGTGTAAAAGATTTGCCAGGTGTGCGATATCATATTGTTCGTGGCTCTTTGGATACTGCAGGTGTTTCTGATAGGAAAACAAGTCGATCACGATATGGAACCAAAAAACCAAAGTAATAACAAATGAGACGTAGACGACCAGAAAAAAGAGTTATTTTACCTGATCCAGTATATAATGATCTTGCAATTGCAAAATTCATTAACTACCTAATGAAAAAAGGTAAAAAGGGTGTAGCAGAACAGATTTTTTATTCAGCTATGAGTTCTATTAAAACCAAGACAAAAACAGATGGTGTCAAAATATTTGAGAAAGCAATCGAAAAAACGTCACCGACTGTAGAAGTAAAATCTCGAAGGATTGGCGGTGCAACTTATCAAGTACCCATCGAAGTACCAGCTCATCGAAGATTTTATTTGGCATCGCACTGGTTAATCAATGCTGCTAATGGACGTAAAGGAAAACCAATGGCAGATAGGTTAGCATTGGAATTGATAGCAGCGGCGAATGAAGAGGGCGGGGCTATTAAGAAAAAAGATGATACTCACCGTATGGCTGAAGCAAATAAAGCATTCGCGCATTTTCGTTAAAATTTAAATCATGAAACACATCTCATTAGATAAAGTTCGTAACATTGGTATAATGGCTCATATTGATGCCGGTAAAACGACTTTGACCGAAAGAATTCTTTTCTATACTGGTCGAACGCATCGGATTGGTGAAGTTCATGATGGCGGTGCTACTATGGATTGGATGGAGCAAGAAAAAGAGCGCGGAATCACAATTACATCTGCTGCTACAACTGCCATCTGGGATGATCATCGTATTAATATTATTGATACTCCTGGTCATGTCGATTTTACTGTTGAGGTTGAACGGTCACTCCGTGTTTTAGACGGGTCGGTAGCCGTTTTTTGTGCAGTCGGAGGTGTAGAGCCTCAAAGTGAAACAGTTTGGCGTCAAGCAGATAAATATAATGTGCCACGAATTGCTTTCGTAAATAAAATGGACCGAGTGGGTGGAGACTATTATAATGTATTAACCATGATGAAAGAGCGTCTTGGTGCAAATCCATTGCCAATTGTTATTCCCATTGGTAATGGTGAAATGTTTACGGGAATTGTTGATTTGCTTTCGATGAAAGCGATTTTATATAATGAATCTACTTTGGGAGCTAGATTCGAATATTCAGAAATACCACATGATTTACTTGAAGAGGCAAAAAAATGGCGTCATCATTTAATTGAAGAGACAGCTACTTATGATGAACATTTGATGGAAAAATATCTTGAGGAAGAGGAAATCACTGTTGATGAAATAAAAGCTGCCGTACGAAAAGGATGTATTGATAATACATTCATTCCAACATTGTGTGGATCTGCTTTTAAAAATAAAGGTGTGCAAAGGCTGCTGGATGCTGTGATCGATTTTATGCCCTCACCTAGTGATATTGGTGCAGTTAATGGTCTAGATCCTCATGATTCTGACATTGAATTAACTCGTGATGTAGATCCTGATGTACCATTTAGTGCTTTAGCATTTAAAATAATGACAGATCCTTATGTGGGAAAATTAACTTATATGCGTGTCTATTCTGGTTCACTTGATAAAGGGTCATATATTTACAATCCAAATACAGGTAAGCGTGAGAGGATTAGTCGAATCCTGTTGATGCATGCTAATAAACGTGAAGAATTAGATAGAATATCTGCTGGTGAAATTGTGGCAGCAGTTGGATTAAAGAATACTAAAACAGGTAATACACTCTGCGAAGAGAAGAAAGCTATTCTATTGGAATCAATGGACTTTCCAGAACCCGTTGTTGAAGTATCGGTTGAACCAGCATCTAAAGCTGATCAAGAAAATTTGTCTAAAGCTTTAGTTAAGCTTGGGGAAGAAGATCCAACTTTCCAAGTTTCTATCAATCAAGATACAGGACAAACTATCATAGCTGGAATGGGTGAGCTACACTTGGAAATTTTGGTGGATAGATTATTACGAGAATTCAATGTGCAAGCACATGTAGGTACTCCCCAAGTTGCCTACACTGAAGCTATTACTAAACGTGTAGAAAATATTGAAACTAAATTTGTGCGTCAGTCAGGTGGCCGTGGTCAATATGGACATGTGGTTATTAATGCAGAACCAAATGAATCTGGTAAAGGGTATCATTTCGAAGATAAAATTGTGGGTGGATCTATCCCGCGTGAATACATTTCATCTGTGAGTAAGGGCATTGAGGATGCGATTAAAAATGGTGTGGTTGCCGGTTATCCTATCGAAGATGTTCGAGTCGAGCTAATTGATGGATCGTATCATGAAGTTGATTCTTCAGAAATGGCATTTAAAATTGCTGGATCAATGGCTATCCAAGAAGCGTGTAGAAAAGCCAAACCAGTATTAATGGAACCAATCATGAAAGTCGAAGTGATTGTTCCTGAAAAATATTTAGGTGATGTTATGGGTGATATAAATTCTCGTAGAGGAAATGTACAGGGTATGGGTCAACGAAATGAAGCTCAAGTGATTAATGCCCATGTTCCTTTAAGCAAAATGTTTGGTTATGTTACAGATTTAAGATCCCTTACGCAGGGTAGAGCTGTTTTCCATATGGAGTTTGTCGAATTCAAGCAGGTTCCAGCAAGTGTGGAAACAGAAATTGTAGAAAAAGTACACGGTAAAGCATCATAAAGTAGTGGAGTAAAAAGATGTCTAAGGAAAAATTCGAGAGAACAAAACCCCATGTGAATATCGGGACGATAGGTCACGTGGATCATGGTAAGACGACGTTGACAGCAGCGGTAACGCTGGTCCAGTCAGCCCGTGGAATG
>NNSG01000016.1 GCA_002256485.1 Fidelibacterota bacterium 408169 | reverse complement strand
TCTGCTATGCTGTCTTCTCCACGAAGACCATCCATGATTATTCTGATTTTCTCTTCTGCTGAATACTTCCGGCGAGTTCTCCGTTTGATCTCACGGACTGTCTTTTCGGAACTTGATTTTGGGGTCACTCGGTATGGATTAGACGATTTGGACAGAGCCATTGCTGATGGAGAAGATAGTGGATTTGTAAAGGTAATTACGCCAAAAGGTAAAGATACAATTTTGGGGGCCACCATTGTAGGTTCACACGCCGGTGATCTTCTGGCGGAATTTGTCCTTGCCATGAAACACGGTTTAGGATTGAATAAAATATTGGGAACAATCCATGCTTATCCAACCATGGGCGAAGCCAATAAATATCTCGCGGGAAATTGGAAAAAAGCCCACGCCCCGGAAGGGTTACTGAATTGGGTAGAAAAATTTCATAATTGGAGGCGATAAATTGGCTAATATTATTGAAAGACAGCCTATTCCTGGATTTTCTGTTAAAGATATTAAAGGAGAAGTGCACACTCCGGAAAAATATCTGGGACAAAAATGGATGTTATCCTTTTTTCGGTATGCTTCTTGTCCGGCGTGCAATTTGCGGATTCATGAATTAACTAAAGTATATGATGAATTACAGGAAAAAGGACTTGCAATTTTGGCTGTGTTTGAATCGCCAAAAGAAAGCATTATGAAGTATGTTGCAGCGGGTGAATTGCCGTTTTCAATTATCCCAGATCCAGACAGAAACTTGTATAAACAATTTGGTGTAGAAGCATCATGGATAAAATATGTTTTGGGTGCTCCAACTGTAATGAAAGCAATTTTAAAAGGAATTTTCCCAGGTAAAATGGAAGGTGATTGGGCCATGGTCCCTGCAGATTTTCTTATAGATGAACATGGTTCGATTCATACAGCCTATTATGGAAAAAATATTGGGGATCATCTTGATTTTCAGCACATCTTGTCATTTTTGAATTAAATTTAAACCTTAAATTCCATGTAGGAATTATGACTGATTTTATACAAATGATTAAAGAATTACATGGGGGCTCACATATACTTCATGAACCACTCCTTAACAAAGGAACAGCTTTTCCAGAAAAAGAAAGAGATGCATTCGGATTACATGGTTTATTGCCACCTCGTGTGATTACAATTGAAGAACAAAAGCAACGCATAATAAAAAATTATAACTCTAAACAAAATGATTTAGAAAAATATATATATTTGATGGGTTTACATGATAGAAATGAAACCTTATTCTATCGAACTGTCATAGATGAAATTGAAGAAATGATGCCTATTATTTATACTCCAACTGTTGGTGAGGCATGTCAGAAATTTGGATATTTATTTCGTCGTCCACGGGGATTGTATATATCTTATTTAGATCGCGGTAAAATTAAAGCAGTATTACAAAATTGGCAAATTAAGGAAGTTGATGTCATTGTTGTTACAGACGGCGAACGAATTTTGGGTTTGGGAGATCAGGGAGCAAATGGAATGGGAATCCCCATTGGAAAACTCTCTCTTTATACGGCCTGTGCTGGTATCGACCCTTCGAAGACTTTACCGATTATGTTGGACGTGGGCACAGAGAATCAGGATCTATTGGATGATCCTAATTATTTAGGTGTAAAGCATTGCCGAATTCGCGGGGAAGAATATGACGAATTCATAGATGAATTCATGGATGCTGTTTCTTCCGAATTTCCTAAAACTCTAATTCAATTTGAAGATTTTGCCAATAGAAATGCATCCAGATTATTAAGAAAATATAGACATAACTATCGAATGATGAATGATGACATCCAAGGTACTGCTGCTATTGGTGTTGCGGGAATATTAGGTAGTCAAAAAATTACCGGTCGAAAATTAGAAGAAGAAAAATTACTGTTTTACGGTGCTGGTGAAGCAGGAATTGGAATTGGTGAATTATATTCTCAAGCTCTTACTAAAAAGGGTGTTCCAATTGAACTAGCACGAGAACGGTGTTGGTATATTGATAGTCGTGGATTGTTGGTAAAAGGAAGGGAAAATGTATCAGATGACAAAAAGCCATTTGCCCAGGATTTTAATCATTTGTCTGATTTAACAGAGATAATTCAGGCAGTAAAGCCCACGGCATTAATTGGTGTCTCTGGACAGGGTCAGTCATTTAGCCAAGAAGCTATTGAATCTATGGCTACATTGAATGATAGACCAATTATATTTGCTTTGTCCAATCCAACTTCAAAATCAGAATGCACTGCAGAACAGGCATATCAATGGACTAAAGGTCGATGTGTTTTTGCAAGTGGAAGCCCCTTTGATCCTGTAACTGTAAATGGAGTTACTCATATACCTGGACAGGGAAATAATGCTTACGTTTTTCCCGGAGTTGGATTAGGAATTGTTGCGACAAAATCATCAAAGGTTTCGGATGAAATGTTTCTTCTAGCAGCGAAAAAAATTGCAGAATCCTTAAGTGAAGCTGATTTAAAACATGGCCGAATATTTCCCCCATTGACAACGATTCGTGATTTATCCTTGAAAATAGCTTGTGCCGTTGGAGTTGAAGCTATAAAAGAAAATTTGACTGAAATTGACTTGGGTGATCAACCAGAAAAGTTGATTGGAAAAATGATGTATTCTGCTGAATATCAAGATTATATATAAAAAAATTTCCATTTTCAAATTGAGCTTGAAAGACTCTAGAATGTGGAGAGACTTATACAGTGACCAATTGAATAAAACCGTAAGAATTAGGTATGTATAACATTATAATTATAGGTGGTGGCATTGGAGGATCTGCTGCCGTATTGAGAGCCGCTCAAAACGGAATGCAAGCTTTGTGGGTTTTGGGATCAAAAAAAACTCGAAAAAGAAGTAGATCACATTGGGTAAAGAATTTGGATAATATTGTAGGGTTTCATGAAGATATTATCAAAAGCCAAGCCATTAAAACATTGAAAAAGTATAAACAGGAAGAAGCAATCACATTCCTTGAAAATGAGCATTATCATATCAATAATAGAATACTCATCAAAAACACCATTCAACGGATTGAAATGGGATTCCCAAATGTAAAAATTATGGAAGGGGAAGTTACATATTTGAAAAAAACAGATTTTGGATTTTCTGTTAGAATTGGTGATGAAAATATTGAAGGGAATTCCGTTGTTTTATCAACAGGAGTTATGGATAAACAACCCCATATTTTGAAACAAAACAAAAAAGGAGAATGGGAAGAAACTCCAAAATGGATTTATCCCTTCGCTAATCGAGAACAGGTATTATACTGCATTCGTTGCGAAGGACATCTAACTAAAAATGATTCTGTAGCAGTATTAGGTCATTCTAATCGACGAAAACAGGATCTTCAGGGTTACTAATGTCAAACATATCAACACCTGCTGCACCTACTGCTACAAACAGGTAGTTTCCGAAAATATCTACATCCTTAGCTGTACCGCTGGTTTCAATTTCTGCAACTAATGATGGTATGACTGGAGTTGAAATTTCTAATACTTTTATTCCAAATGCCCCATCAGCTACATATAAATATGGACCGATAGCTAGTGTAGCCCAGGCATTATCAGTTGGATATGATACTATTTTTTGGGGATCTTCAGGATTATCAATATTAAATATTTCTATACCAAATTGGTGTCTTGAAGCAAACATTAAGTCTTCCCTTACTGAAGTATGCTCATAACGAACGTTATCCTCATAAGTATTGTCATGGATAGTATTGACCAGGACAGGTTGCTCTATATTGGAAAAGTCAACAACGTGAATACCGCAATCTCTACCGGCACCATAGGCAATAGACATTTTAGCAGACCAGGCATATAAACGGCCAAAATCGCAATACTGTGCAGGATATGAACCAAAAACCTGTAGGTCAGTTGGATCAGAAATATCTACAAAATTTGTACCACCCAAACCTCCGGGAATAATTGCAATTGAATTTCCATTATATTCATGCAAATAAACATCAAGTAATTCAATATTGTTAATAGAACCGGAAGATAAAATTGACAGATTTTTGCCAAACAGCAATCCGCTGAAATTGAGTAGAAGCAATAGTGAGAGTCGGTTTAATTTCATAATTTTCTCCTAAATTGTACCAAAATATTACAGGATGTGTACTGTATTAAAACGTCAGGGAAATGACAATTCATACAATTACGGAAAAGCAGTAAAAATTTTATTTTAAAAAGAAAAAAACACAATAATAGTAAAATAAATAGATTTAATTAAAAGTATGTTCATATTTAAATAAAGAAATAAATTCCGGGTAGTTACAATAGTTGTTTTAAGAAACTTGGTTTAAATAATACACAAAACCGCGGTTAACAACAAACGCGGTATTTTTTTAGTTAAGTTTAGAAACATATCTATTAATTGAAACATAAATGAAAGGTACTTTTAATGGTACAAGGAAAAGTAAAGTGGTTTAATGACAAGAAGGGATTCGGATTTGTCACTTCAAACGAAGATGATAAAGATGTATTCGTACATTTTAGCGCCTTAAACGGAGATGGATTTAAATCCCTCAATGAAGGCGATGAAGTTGAATTCGAAATAGTATCCGGCCCTAAAGGTGATCAAGCCGCAAATGTTACTAAACTGAACTAATCTTTAGTTTTACAGTAATACATAAAAGCCTCATCCGGTTAAAATAGGATGAGGCTTTTTTGTATGTAGCGGCGCAGGGACTCGAACCCCGGACACCCGGATTATGATTCCGGTGCTCTAACCAACTGAGCTACGCCGCCATTAATTAGTAAAGACAAATAATTAAGCCCGCGAAATTAGAATTTCCCTTTAGGAAAACCAAAGGCAAAAGTCAATAAATTATTGATTGTTCAATACTTTTAGCTCCGTAATTTCTTGTATAATTTAAACGAAAAAATGGAGAATATTATGTACTCATCAGTAAAAGATTTCATGGATTCTGTTACTACTCGAAGCCCCGGAGAAAATGAATTTCATCAAGCAGTAGAAGAAGTTATCGGAAGTATCTGGGATTTCTTGCAAGATAATCCAAACTATCTTCATGCCAAAATTTTAGATCGCATCGTTGAACCTGAACGTGTAATCATTTTTCGTATCCCCTGGCGAAATGATAGAGGCGATGTGGAGGTTAATCGCGGTTTTAGAGTGGAGTTTAATTCTGCTATTGGTCCATACAAAGGTGGTCTGCGCTTTCATCCATCAGTAAATTTAAGCATTCTTAAATTTTTAGGTTTTGAACAAGTTTTCAAGAATAGTCTAACAACATTACCCATGGGTGGAGGAAAAGGTGGTTCTGATTTTGATCCAAAAGGAAAATCAGATAATGAAGTCATGAGTTTTTGCCAATCATTTATGACTGAATTATGCCGTCACATCGGACCAGATACGGATGTACCAGCTGGAGATATTGGAGTTGGCGGCCGGGAAATTGGCTACATGTTTGGACAATATAAACGTATACGAAATGAATTTACCGGTGTTTTAACTGGAAAAGGACTGAATTGGGGTGGAAGTTTGATAAGACCGGAAGCAACTGGATATGGAAATGTTTATTTCGCACAAGAAATGCTCCAAGCGAATGGAGAATCTTTTGATGGAAAAACTGTGTCTGTATCCGGGTCTGGAAATGTTGCACAATACTCTGTTGAAAAGGTCAACGAATTGGGTGGAAAAGTTGTGACTCTCTCTGACTCTAGCGGTTCTATTCATGATCCGGATGGAATTGATGCAGAAAAATTGGCATTTGTCATGAATTTAAAAAATATTAAACGCGGTCGAATAAGTGAATATGCTAAAGAATATAAATGCACATATTTAGAAGGGAAGCGACCTTGGTCGATATCATGTGATGTTGCCCTTCCATCTGCTACTCAAAATGAGATTAGTAGTAATGAAGCAAAAGAATTGCTGAAAAATGGCTGCACTTGTGTTTCAGAAGGTGCAAATATGCCAACTGAACCAGAAGCAGTGGATGTATTTCTAGAGAATAAAATTTTATTCGGACCCGGAAAAGCAGCCAATGCAGGTGGAGTAGCTACTTCTGGGTTGGAAATGAGTCAAAACAGCATGCGCTTGAATTGGAGCAGGATAGATGTAGATGCAAAGCTTCATGAAATAATGAAAAATATCCATACATCATGTGTTGAAAATGGACGTGATGGTAAATTTACTAATTACGTTAAAGGAGCAAATATTGCCGGTTTCATTAAAGTTGCAGATGCAATGTTAGATCAGGGCGTAGTATAGTCAAATAATATTATATAAGTGACGCTTCTCGCTCGTCCATAATTTCCGGTTCTAGGGGTATTGGTTTTACAATATTTCCGATACCTGTTTTTCCATCGATAACAACTGTAAACGGGTCATCAGTTTGAATCCATTTTGTATATTTCTTTTCTTTAATTACTCTTTGTTCTGATAACCATTTTGTATCCAATTTATCTTCATTGGATTTATGGTTTACGGTGAAATAGCCTAATCGCATTGAAGTAACATTTTGGAAAAAATGACTTCCAAAAGATGGATCAACCGGGAACTTCGGCATACCGACTTCAACTATAATTTTCGCACCATGGATTTGCTGCCATTTTATAGGTATACCCAACCATGGATCTTCAGTGCCCCAACGTCCTGGACCAATAAGCATATAGGGTGTTTTAGAGTCGATTTCAGATGTGATTCTTTCAATTTCTTTCGCAATAGATTTACTCTTTGATCTATCAAAAATTTTAGGATCAACAAAGACAATATTTTGTATATTATTAAATTTACCATTTCCCAACGTTAATGAACTGTGGCATATAATATTATCCGGATCATGTTCTATTTCTTGGACTAAATCATCTGAAACACCTAATACCATGGGTTTGATTTGCAATAAACAAAATTCATGAGGTGTATCTTTATCTTTGGATAGGTTAACGGCAAATTCGATTTCGATTTCACATCCAAAGGATCGTTTTCCCATTGTTAATAATTTTTTCAGTATTTCTGTTAAAGGAAAAACACCAAATTTTAAAACAGGAGCAAATGTAATAACTCGGGTTCCTGTTTGCTTCAATGAATCTCTGATGACATTGTCTTCTTGACAGACAACACTTCCGACCCAAGATAGTACATTATCTTTTTCAGCTACATTTAAATCAAATATATCCAAATTTGTTGTTTCTCTGTCTAACAGATCGTCTGAATTTTTGTCAAGGATTAAAGCATAAAATGAATTTTGTGAACTTCCTAATGTTGCTTTAATGGAATAATACTGTGGTAAAATTGCCGGATATTGCGGTGAAAATCGAAGAGATTTTTCTCCAGCTGCGACAGTCCTACCTAATCCGAGTGCGACAAAAGCAACACCCTCGTTACGTTGCATATAGGATACAGGATAATAGTTAAAACTTTGGGCTGTTCCGCTAAAAGTTGGATAAAATCTATTTTCGGATATTTGTCCAACTAATTCCATGATTACCACTGCCATTTTTTCTTCTTCAAGTGCATGAACAGATGATTCAATAAGAGAAGTCGCTTCTTTGTAAAACGTGGAAGCAAACACTCGTTTTATAGCATCACAAAGCAGATTAAACCTTATATTCTCATTTTTATGGATATTAGGCAGCATATAGGTAGCATACATTCCTGACAGGGGTTGATATTGAGAATCTTCCAATAAACTGGATGACCTGATGGCCAAGGGGTAATGAATTTTCTTTATAAGTGAGCGAAGTGAATTTTGCAGTTTTTCTGAAAATTCTGATTTTAAGAATAAGGTATCGATTTTCTTATTTGTTTTGGCTTCCATGGCTCGTTTCCAAAGATCATTATCTTCCATGAATTGATCAAATTCAGCTGTACCAATTACGTAAGCCTGGGGAACTCTAATTTTTACATTTTTAAATTCTTTCTTTAATTTACTTTCTTTAATTAATGCATTCGAAAATGCCAGTCCCCGAGCTTTTCCCCCTAAAGATCCTGCACATAGACGAATAAAATTACTTTTGGTGTCGAGATCACCTGAAGTGAATTCAACAACTTGGGTTTCCTTTTTCATTTCAATGGCATTATCTAAAAGAGAAATAACTAATTCACGCTGAGATGTAGATTCATCGGTATCTTTGTAAACTAGAGGTCTTATTTTGGAAGCCAAAATAAATTCACCTCTAGCTGCCAACCAGTTAGAAAAATGATTACTGGTGGCATGATATTTATAGGACTCTTCAGGAACATTTTTTAATCCTTCTTTTAAACCATCCAAATCTGTGGCTTCATAAACAACGCTACCATCCTGTTTTCTGAAAATAAAATCGCCAAAACCAAAATTATTTACGATAAAACTCCTTAAATCCTGAAGAAGCGTTTTTGATTTCTTGTGGATAAAATTCACATGGAGTTCTTTAGCTAATTCCGCATTTATGTCATGTGTGGATTGCAATAAAATAGGGATGGAAGGATCTTTGGATCGTGCCCATCGTACGAATTTTTCCCCGGCTTTATCATCCATTTTTCCTTTCTTTGGAAATCGTATGTCTGAAACGATTCCTAATGTATTTTGTTGGTATCGTTTAAAATAATTTTGTGCTTCTTCGTAAGTTGTTGTAAGTAGAATTTTAGGTCTTGCTCTCATGTGTAATAATCGTTCTGTGTCATTAAGACTCTTATCTATCAGGCGTTTAATATTGTAAGTTATCTCCTTATAGATTAGAGGCAAAATTTTTGAGTAATACCGTGGTTTGTCTTCGATAACAATAATACAACGGACATCCCCGATTTCAATATCACGTTTTAAGTTTAATCGATCTTCAATTTGTTTGACGATGGCTAAAAATACATTGGCATTTCCAGTCCAGATAAAGACTTGATCGATTGCACTGTCTTGAAAGTGATCAGAGAGTTGTTTTAATTCAGAATCATCAAAAGCCAGTAATATAATTGGAATTTTTGGGTGGATATTTTTAATCTGTGTGGCGATTGAAATAGGATCCATATCAGAAATGCGCATCATTACAATGACCATGTCAAAGGAGTTTTTGAATATCATTTCCATAGCATCTGCAGCAGTATCAGCTCTCCAGATTCTGGGGGCGTAACTGAAATTCATACCGATATATTCTTGAAGAATCTGTTCAGTAAGTCCACCGTCTTCTTCCATCACAAAGGCATCGTATGGACTGGCGATCAGAAGAATCTCGTGAACTCTGTGCAGAATGAGGTCCTGCAATGAATGTTTGTCTGCAGGTGTTGCTTTATGAACTTCCATGATGATAAAAATTAACCTTAATTTTGTTTACATCGCATAGAAAATGATAAAATTATAATGTAATTTTAAGAAGCGTGAATTTGTTAAAGAACGTATATTATTTCTGTCTGGATCAGATATATCCAAATAGTTGCATGCTTTGCAAGCAGTTTATGGAAAACCATGATAATTCATTTTGTTCTGTGTGCAGACAAAAATTCAACCCAATTCCAAAAACAGACAGAAGAGAAAATTTATTGATTTCTGAAGGATTAGATGCTGCCTATTCAGGTTGGTATTATTCAGATGGAATAGATGATGTTATTCATTCCTTGAAATACAATGACAGAGCTAAATTGGGATTAGAATTGGGGCGACATTTAGGTCAATATTTATCACCTGAAACATTTGGAAAGGTTGACTATTTGACCGATGTTCCCTTACACAATGTTAAATTTCGAGATCGGGGATATAATCAGGCAGAGTGGATTAGTAAAGGTGTAGCAGACGTTTGGCAAATACCTTATAAAAAACACATTCTTAAACGCAATCGTTTTACAGTTTCACAAACAACTTTAAATAAAGAAGAAAGAAAATCGAACATGGCTAACGCATTCAAATCGCAGGTGAGTGTAAAAAATCAATCAATCGTCATTGTAGACGATGTGCTAACGACAGGTTCCACAATGTCTGCCTGTGCTATGTCTTTAAAACAAGACGGTGCGACACATGTGTATGGTTTAACTGTATCTACACCATTGGATCAAGCATAAACATGATAAAAAACCTCCACACATTTGATTTAAAAGATAAGCGAATTTTAATGCGAGTAGATTTTAATGTTCCGTTAAATAATGGCCGCATTACAGACGATTTTAGGCTCCGTGCAGTTATTCCTACAATTCAGCATTGTCTAGAACAAGGTGCAGCTGTTGTATTAATGTCTCATTTGGGTAGACCCAAAGGCAAAATAGAAGATGACATGAGTTTAATTCCTGTTGGTGAACATTTAGCAGATTTACTGGAAATGCCCATCAAATATTCTGATGATTGTATTAGTGAAGATGCCTTAGATACATCATTAGGCATCAGTGCAGGTGAAATTCATTTGTTGGAAAACTTGCGCTTCCATAATGAAGAAACATTGAATGATTCCCAATTTTCCATGCTATTAGCTAAACATGGTGAAGTTTTCATAAATGAAGCATTTGGTACTGCTCACCGTGCCCATGCATCAAATGTGGGTGTTGTAAATCATTTTAAACAAAAAGGAATGGGCTTTTTGATGGAAAAGGAGTTGAGATATTTAAAGGATTCTTTTGACCATCCGCGGCGTCCGGTCACATTAATTTTAGGTGGTGCCAAAATAGATACAAAATTATCCCTTATTCTTCGCTTTCTAAATAAAGCAGATACTATAATTATTAGTGGTGGTATGGCATTTACATTTATTAAATCAAAGGGTCAGGAAGTAGGTGGATCACTAATCGATGAAAAAATGATAACAACTGCTGCACACATTATAGATTCAGCAAAAAACAATAGAGCTCAATTGATTTATCCCTCAGATTTTGTATGTTCTAAGGACATAGAAAACCAACCGGAAGGTATTTATTCATGGAGAGAAATACCGAAAGGATTAATGGGATTAGATATTGGTCCAAAATCTATTGAACGGTTTAAGAAAATAATTTTATCATCTAATACAATCTTATGGAATGGACCTATGGGTGTTTTTGAAAAAGAATTTTATGCAGAAGGAACACAATTGATTGCTGAAGCATTATCCGAGGCAACTGAGGAAGGGAAAACCACTATTGTTGGTGGAGGCGATACTGCAGCAGCTGTTAGATCTTTCGGATATCAAGATAATGTGTCACATGTATCAACCGGTGGTGGTGCTTCCTTGGAATTATTAAGTGGTGAAACTTTACCTGCATTTTCAGCATTGGAGTCATAATGAAAAGTCAGTATGTGATAGCAGCAAATTGGAAAATGAATATGACACTTGAGGAATGCGAAGAATTCCTCGATAAATTTAAGAATTTGCTTTTGGATATCCCCGAGTCAAAAGTTATATTCTGCCCGCCTTTTTCAGCACTCTTTACCATGAATGCTTTGCTTGATGGAACATCTTATGTTTTGGGAGCACAAAATGTATTTTGGGAAGATAAAGGTGCTTTTACAGGAGAAGTATCTGCAGAAATGTTAATTTCCTGTAATGTTTCCCATGTAATTATTGGGCATTCAGAGCGGAGACAGCTATTTGATGAAACAAATGAATCAGTTAATAAACGAGTATCGAAAGCACTATCAAGTGGATTGAAACCCATTATGTGTATTGGTGAAACGATAGAGCAGAGAAATAATAATGAAACATTGGCAGTGTTGAGAGAACAATTAATGGTTGGTTTAAATGATATCAAGAGCGAAGATATTCATAAAATGATATTTGCTTATGAACCTGTATGGGCCATCGGGACAGGAGAAAGAGCAACACCCATTCAGATTGAAGAAGCACATCATGCTATTCGTAATGTTTTAGCAGATGTTGGAGCAACTGATGCTTTCAGAATTCCTATTTTGTATGGGGGTTCAGTGAATAGTAAGAATGTAAAAGAATTACTGAAAATTAAAGAAGTAAATGGCTATTTAATCGGTGGTGCAAGTCTGGATGCGGAAGAATTCGTTTCCATCATCCACCAAACAGAAAATCATATAAAGGAATAGACGTGGTAGGATTTTTAATAACAATTCATACATTGATCTGTATTTTATTAGTCAGTGTTATCCTAATGCAGGCAAGCCAAGGCGGTGGACTCTCCGGTACAATTGGTGGTGGTGCATCCAATGCAATTTTTGGTGGACGAGGAACAGCTACAATCTTGAGTAAAATGACAGTATGGTTCGCTGTTTCTTTTATGTTATTGGCTCTTGTGATTGGGTTATTCAGTACACCGACTGCAGTCCAAACAGAATCAATTTTGAAAAAAGATGCTGATGAACGAGTTCTTGACTTGTCTTTGCCAGCCTCACAGGAAATAGAAGATCTTAAATAAATATGCCGAAGTGGTGGAACTGGTAGACACGCTGTCTTGAGGGGGCAGTGGGGGAAACCCCGTGCCGGTTCGAGTCCGGCTTTCGGCACAAAAAACACATAGAAGGAATTATGCATAAATATCTAATCCAACTCATATTTTTCTCAATCATGTTTGCGCAAACGCCTGATGTCCTTTTGCAAAATGGTCAGGAAATGCTCAATAGTGGTGACTTTGAAGGGGCAGAAGAAGCCCTGAATGAAGCACTGCAAGCAGACCCAACATTGGCCCCGGCAATGATTGCCCTATCTAAAGTGCATTTACGTTTTGGCAATATGCAGAAAACGCAAGAATATATTCGTAGAGCAATTGACACAGATCCGGAGAATCAAGAATATCGGGATGAATTCGAACGATTAAATGAAATCAATACTTTGATGGCAGATGGTCAGCGAAATATGCAATCAGGTGATTTATCTGCAGCATATGAATCCTATAGAGTTGTTTTAGAAAAATTCCCATTTTTCGCTGAATCTGCTTATAGTATGGGTCTTGTGAAATTTCGCGAACAGGATTTTGATGCTGCAGTTGATTATTTTAAGAAAGCCTTGGAATTAAATCATTCACATGAAAATGCCAGGACAGCGATTGCAAACGTTGCTAAAAATAAGTTCAATGAAGGTAATAATTCCTATCGTCGTCGTGATCTTGAAGGAGCATTATCTGCTTATGAAGACGTATTAAAAATAGATGAATCCTTTTTTCAAGCACATTATCAAATTGGAGTTATTTTAGCCAAAATGGGAGATCGTTCTGCTGCAATTGATCATTACAAAAAATCCCTGGATATTTCACCCGAATTCTACAAAGGGTATTACGCAATGGCGTTATCCCAAAAAGCAAATGGGGATATTCAAGATGCTTTATCTTCTCTTGAAGAAGCAGTCGAAATTCATCCTGGTTATGATAAGGCCTATGGCGCAATGGGTGATATATATATAATCGAAAAACAATTTGATAAAGCATTGAATGTTTTAAACATAGCGATTCAAGTAAATCCCCAATATGCTAAAGGTTACTTAAGTCTTGGGATTGTTTATTCTGGACTGGAACAGTTTGATTCTGCTGTTTCTAATCTTGAAATGGCTACATCCTTAGATTCTAAAGGATATAAGGGTTGGTATAGATTGGCTGTTGCTTATAACGCATTGGGTGATTGTGAAAATGCTAAACGCTCTGCTCGTGAAGCTACAGATAAAAAATCAAATTTTGGTGGAAGTTGGTTAGAACTGGGTGTTGCTGAATGGTGTAATGGCCGGGGAAGTAAACGAGCTGCAGAAAATGCCTTCGAAGAAGCTCGTAACGATCGTACGTGGCGTAAAAGCGCAGAGTATGAGTTGGATAAAGTGCGCAATCCTGAAAAATACCAGAAGTAATTCACCATAATTTTATTTCCTCGAAACATATTAATATGTTAAACGCGGTCATATTCGACCTAGATAATACTTTACTGGACTTCATGAAGATGAAGGAATATGCAGTGAAAGCAGCAATATCTGGCATGCAAGAAGCAGGTTTGAAAATTGATACTGAAAAAGCATATGAACGTATTATTGACATGTATAATGAGGAAGGCTGGGAACACCAGAAAATCTTTGATCTATTTCTTACCGAAACTATTGGTCATGTTGATAATAAGCTTTTAGCTGCCGGCATTGTTTCGTATCGACGTGCTAGAGAAGCAAATCTCCAAGTGTATCCAAACGTAAACAGTACTTTGTCTGAATTGATGAAAATGGGAATTCAATTAGCTGTTGTATCTGATGCGCCCAGCAGGGAAGCGTGGATGCGGTTATACTATTTAAATCTCCATCATATTTTTGATGTTGTACTTACATTTGATGATACTGGAGAACGAAAGCCATCGCCGGTTCCTTTCAAGATGGCATTGGAAAAATTGAACTGTGCTGCTGAAAATACATTAATGGTGGGTGATTGGCCAGAAAGAGATGTGGAAGGTGCAAAGCAGTTAGGTATGAAAACGATATTTGCACGTTATGGAGATACATTTGGTACAAAAGATTCAGGCGCAGACTGGGACGTAGATGATATTCATCAAATTGTCGAAATAGTGTCTAATCTCAATGCAACCTGATATTTTCATCGGAACGGATATTGTAGATGTATCTCGCATTCGTGATTTGATCGATATCCATCCCGAACGATTTTTAAAACGTACATTTACAGAGCCAGAACAATCATACTGTGTTGGGAAATCAGATCCCGCCGTTCACTATTCTGGTCGATTTGCAGCCAAAGAAGCCATAAAGAAAGCGTTAATGACCTCAGGGATTACGGATCCAATTTCATGGGTAGATTTGGAAATTGTTTCTGATCATAATGGTGCTCCGATTGTGAATTTACACGGTAATTTATTTTCAAATTTAGACTGTAAAGTTTCCATTTCTCATACACTAGATACAGCCATTGCTACGGCTGTAATTATTAAATAATCATGAAACTGATAACAGCTGATCAAGCAGCTGAATTGGATCAAAAAGCCATGCAAGATCATGGTATTTCCGGATTGGATTTAATGAGTGCTGCAGGGAAAACAATTGCGGAAAAAACAAAAAGTTTGACAGTAGAGATTCACAATCCCCGGATTGTGATTGTGTGCGGAAAAGGAAATAATGGAGGTGATGGATTTGCCTCAGCAACTTTTCTTAAAAATATGTCCATTCAAATATTTAGTCTTATTGAGGAAAATAGCATAAAAGGGGATAGTGCCTATTTTCATGAATTATGCGTTCGGAATAAAATGACTATCCATTACGGAAATGAACCACCACATGATCTGGAATGTGATTTAATAATAGATGCAATACTTGGCACGGGCTGCCAAGGAGAATTAAAAGAAAATTATGCTAAATGGTCAAAATGGATAAATTCCCTTTCGTGCCAAGTCCTGGCTGTTGATTGTCCCACTGGAATCGATGGAAATAGAGGAACAGCATCACAATTTTCCGTACGAGCTACGGCAACAGTTTCCATGGGCTATCCTAAACTGGGTCTGTGTATTAAACAAGGTCAAACACATTCAGGGGAAATACAATCTGTTGATATTGGCTTTCCTGATATCGTAAATGAATTAACCGGTATGAGATGGAGCAAAATAGAAAAAGAAACAATTGCAAACATGCTTTTCGATGTAGATACAGAAACATATAAACATCGACAGGGAAAAGTATTGATCGTCGCTGGTTCAAAAGGAATGACTGGGGCAGCTGTTTTAACTACATTTGGCGCTTTACGCTCCGGCGCAGGATTGACTGTTACATGTGCTCCCGAATCCATTGAAGACATATATGAAAGAACGATAATTGAAGGAATGACCGTTGGCTGCCCGGATGATGGACTTGGATATTTAATTCATGAAAGTTTTGATACTATTGCAGAAAAATTTGAATGGTGCGATGCAATAGTTATAGGTCCGGGTCTAGGAAGAGATTCTAAAACCGATGAATTAGTAAAAGATGTCATCTTGAATGCGAAAAAACCATTAATTATTGATGCGGATGGCTTAAGAATATTTCATGACAATTTAAAATTATTTGAAAAAATCAATGTCCCCTTTATCATTACACCTCACGAAGGTGAATTCTGTGAACTTCTTGGAATTGATCGGGAAATATACATAGACAACTTTCCTAATAATATTGAGAAATTTATGGTTGATTTCCCCGGAGTGCTGGTATTAAAAAATGCACCCACAATTACATTTTATCAAAAACAAGCAATGGTGAATTCAAGCGGTAACCCCGGCATGGCCACAGCCGGAATGGGAGATGTTTTAGCTGGAATATTGGGAACATTTGTTGCCCAAGGAATGGATATTTACCAGGCAGCAAAAGCAGGTGTATTTCTTCATGGACTTGCAGCAGATCGTAAATCAGAAGAAAAAGGACTGCGTGGTTTAATTGCTTCAGATCTTTTAGATGCATTGCCAAAGGTTATGCGTGAATTTGACTAAAAAACATTATCGTATAGGATTGGGATTATTTGCCCTAGCAATTTTGACAGCATCAAGTATTCCAGGGAAATCATTGCCCAGTCTAATTGTTCTATCTCCGGATAAACTTTTACACGTAGCTGAATATAGTATTTTGGGTTATTTAGCATATAAAAGTTTTGAATCAGTTTCATTAATTTTATTTATTGGTGCTTTAATATTTGCAGGATTTGATGAGTTTTGGCAGTCTTTTATTCCGGGACGATCTCCAAGTATTTATGATGTAATTGCTGATATAATCGGCTTTATATTGGTTGCAGGTACTTTGTATTATCGTTCAAGGAAATTCAATGATTAATAATATAACTATAAAGAATTTTGCCATTTTAAAAGAAATGGAATTAGATTTTTATAATGGACTAACAGTTATTACCGGAGAAACAGGTGCGGGAAAATCTATTCTGCTACATGCGATTAGGTCTTCTTTAGGCGGCAAAGTAAAAGGAACAGCAGTACGAAGTGGTGTAGATAAAGCAATAGTAGAAATTGAAGTAACTCTCAACGGTGAAATGAATACATGCAGACGAATTATCAACAAGTCAGGGCGAAGTCGAGCATTCTTTAACGATGAACCTTATAAAGAGAAGGACTTTTTAGATCGTGTAAGATCCATTGCAGATTTTCATGGTCAACATGAACAACAATATATTATGAATCGAGAAACACATATTGACTTTCTTGATACATTTGCAAAATTGAATAATGATGTAAGCAAATTGGAAGACATGTATCAACTTCTTGTAAAAACAGAAAAAGATCTGGATCATGCAATCGAAAAGCAAGCCCAAGCTACCGATCGAAAAGAATTATTAGCATTTCAGTTGCAGGAAATTGAATTAATCAGTCCACTTCTTGAGGAAGATGAAACTCTTTTAGCTGAATTCAAAATATTAAAACATGCAGGGAAACTTTTAACAACAGCAAATGACTTAAATGCTCGAATAACTGAACAGGATAATTCACTCTATAATGAATTGGCGAGTATACGTAAAGAATTGGAAGAAATAAGTTCAATCGATGAGCAAGTAACTCCACATTTAAGAACACTGGAAGAAGCATTAAATGCCCTCATGGATACATCTGAAGGATTAAGGAAATACGCAACACAAATCGATCATAATCCTGAACAATTGGAAAATGTTGAATCCCGACTGCAGGAAATTGAAAGTTTAAAACGCAAATATGGCGGTTCTTTGGAAGCAGTGCTTAATTATCGGGATGAAATCAAAATTGAATTAGAATCATTGAAATCATTAAAAAATGAAATTGATGAGTTAACAGAATGCATTAATCATTATCGTTCAGACTTTCAAAAAATGGCAATTAAATTACATGAATTACGTTCAAACAGTATTCAAGGCTTATGTTCAAAAATTGAAACTGAATTGGCATTATTAAATATCCCCAGAGCATCATTTGAGGTACGGATGGAAGTAATCTCATCGGTCAATTCTCACATTGAATTAAATGGTCAAACTGTCAAGTATGGACCGAAAGGATTTGATCAAATTGAATTTTATTTAAGCGCAAATCCTGGAGAAGCAGCTAAACCGTTAACTGATGTGGCTTCCGGCGGTGAAGTATCTAGAATTATGTTGGCGATCAAAACAATATTTCAAGAAGTTGATCCTGTTGATACATTAGTATTTGATGAAATTGATGCAGGAATATCCGGAATAGCAGCTGAAAAAGTTGCAAACTCATTATTCAATTTATCTTTATCAAAACAAATTATTTGTGTTACACATTTACCTCAAATTGCTGCAAAAGCAAACCACCATCTTCATATTTCAAAAATGCAAAAGGATGGGAGAACGATTGTAAAAATAGACTATTTGAAAGATGAAGAAAAAGTACAAACAATTGTTCAGCTGTTCAGTGGTGAATCAATAACACCCGGGACTTTAGATTCTGCAAAAGGATTGATGGGAGGTGCTCGTGGATAAATTAGTCATTCATGGAAAAAAGTCCTTAAAGGGGACTGTAGAAATTAGCGGTGCTAAAAATGCTGTTTTACCCATGATGACAGCAGCGCTTTTAACTGAAGGTATCACTACAATTCATAAAGTACCGGATTTACGCGATACCCGCACGATGATTAAATTATTGGAAATGATCGGAGCCGGAGTTGAATTCGAAAATGGTACATTAAAAATTGATGGGTCAACGGTTAGTAAACTTGAAGCGCCCTATGATTTAGTCAAAACAATGCGGGCGTCCTTCTATGTAATGGGTCCGTTATTAGGTCGCTTTGGGGAAGTAAAAGTTTCCCTGCCCGGTGGGTGCGCTTGGGGTCCAAGACCAGTTGATTTTCATTTGATGGGCATGGAAAAACTTGGCGCAAATGTTAAATTGGAACAGGGTTATATTCTAGCGCAAGGGTCATCGTTGAAAGGTGCAAATATTTGTTTTGACTTTCCATCAGTTGGGGCAACAGGTAATGTAGTTATGGCAGCTGTTTTAGCCAAAGGGACCACAGTAATTGAACGCGCAGCAAAAGAACCTGATATTATACAACTGTGTCAAATGCTCAATAAAATGGGTGCAAAAATCTCAGGACTTAATACGAGTACATTAACAATAGAAGGAGTCAATGGGTTGAATCCGGTTGAAATGACAGTGATTCCCGATCGAATTGAGGCGGGTACATTTCTTATGGCCGGGGCAGCCTTAGGTGACATAACTTTAAATCATGCAGAACCGGATCATCTGAAAACAGTGTTGAATAAGTTAGAAGAATTTGGAGCGCATTACACAACTGAACCAGGTAAAATTCAAATCACCAAGGCTGAAGAATTTAATGCAGTTGATGTAACCACAGAAGTATATCCGGGATTTCCAACGGATTTGCAAGCTCAATGGATGGCATTGATGAGTATTACTGATGGACAGTCAATTGTAACAGATACTGTTTATCACGACCGTTTCACTCATATACCGGAATTAAATCGATTAGGAGCAAATATTTCTTTGCATGACAACGTAGCAACAATAAAAGGAACTAAATCATTAAAAGGAGCAGAAGTAATGTCTACAGATATACGAGCGAGTGCGTCACTTATTTTGGCAGGACTGATAGCTGAAGGGCAAACTGACGTGAGTCGCATTTATCATATTGACAGGGGATATGAGAACATAGAGGTAAAATTCAGCTCTTTAGGTGCTGAAATATATCGTGTATCAGAATAACAATATTTCTTTTTTCTTATATTATTAACTGTATACATTCTCACTTGGCACTTATAATAACAGTCTGATGAAGATAGTACTAATTGGTGCGGGTGAAGTGGGTTTCCACGTCGCCAAAGCCTTAATTGAAGACGGTCACGATATTACTGCGGTGGACATCAATCCGGAGAAATGTCGTCGAATTACCGAAAACCTCGATGCCATCGATGTCGAAGGCAATGGGGCCAGCCCAAAGATACTCCATAAAGCTCGTGTAGAAGAAGCGGACTATACGTTATGTCTCACTCGAGTCGATGAAGTAAATCTAATCGCCGCTCAACAAGCCCATGAATTAGGCGCAAAGCGTATTGTTGCCCGCTTGCGCAATCAACAATACAGTGACAGGGATTCAATTATTAAACCTGAAAAATTCGGCGTGGATCTTGTGATCCATCCTGAACGTGAAGCGTGTTTGGAAATAAGTAGGTTGGTTCGACATCCCTACGCAACACAAGTGATGGATTTTGAAGGTGGTCGATTACAAATGTTGGGATTTATGATTGGTAATGGTTGTACAAAAATAATTGGAAAAACTGTAAAAGAAATTTGTAAAGATACGGATGATTATAAGTTTGGTGTGATTGCCGTCTTAAGAAAATCAGAAACAATAGTACCTTGGTCTGATTTTCAATTTCAAGAGGGAGATATTGTCTATTTTATACTTCGCACGGACCATGTACCCAGTTTGATTGAATTGTTAGGTAAAACAATTCAATATTCCAAACGCGTTATGATCATCGGAGGCAGTAAAATTGGCCGTTCATTAGCGGAAAAGCTGCAAGATGAAATGAACGTTCGAATGGTAGAAAGTAATAGAGAAAAAGCTGAACATATTGCAAACCATATGGATAATATTTTGGTCATCAATGCAGATGGGACAGATATGGAGTTTTTGAAATCTGAAAACATACAAGAAATAGATAGTTTTATTTCAGTTACAGAGAATGAACAAACGAATATTCTGTCAGGACTTTTGGCTCATCATTTTGGAGTTAAACAAGCGATTATACATGTAAGTAATACGGAATTTTTGCCCATTATTCAAGAGTTAGGTATCGGTCCGATTATTAGTAAGAATATGTCAACTGTAAATACTATCCTTCGCAAAATTCGTAGCGACTTGGCAGATACGTCTGTCATAACGTTTGAGGAAATTGATGTGGATGTTTTGGAACTCCAGCCCGATCCAGGAAGTCGTGTAACACATATGGAATTATCAGAAATTTCTTTTCCAAAAGGAAGTATTGTCGGTGTAATTAATCATCATGGACATTTAAGTATCGCCCGCGGGAGTTCCCGCCTGACAGCTGAAGATACAGTTTTGGTATTTGCCAAAAATGAAGCATTCAATGCTGTCCGTAAGCTCTTTCGAGCCTGATGAATATTCGTACTATATTAAATATTTTAAGCGCTTTATTGGTGATTTTGGGAACATCAATGCTATTCCCTGCAGGGATAGCCTACGGGTATGGCGAAAACGACCTCAATGGTTTTTTAAGGTCGATGCTTATCTGTTTTGTATTTGGAATTCCTATCTGGTTATCCACAAGAAAAAACAGAAAATTAACCAATAAAGATGGTTTTGTAATTGTATCATTTACGTGGATTACTACCGCATTGATTGGTGCATTGCCATTTTACATTTCCGGAGTTATACCAAATTTTACAGACGCATTTTTTGAATCAATGTCTGGTGTAACTACAACAGGTGCCTCCATAATTGGTAGTTCTGTAACATTACCTCATCTTCCAAATGGTATTGAAAGCCTGCCTCACGCAACTCTTTTTTGGAGATCATTTATTCAATGGATTGGAGGAATGGGTATTATTGTTTTTTACATAGCCATTTTGCCATTATTGGGTGTTGGCGGTGTCCAATTATTTAAAGCAGAAGTACCAGGTCCGGTTGCAGATAAAATTCGCCCCCGAGTCCGTGAAACTGCAAAAATATTATGGATGGTTTATCTTGGTATCACTGCTGTTCAAATTGTGTTATTAGTTATTAGTGGAATGCCATGGTTTGATGCAGTTTGTCATTCGTTTACCACAATGCCCACTGGTGGATTTTCTATTAAAAATGCAAGTATTGGTTTTTACGAGAGTGCAACAATTCAATATATAATAATATTTTTTATGTTTTTAGCAGGTATCAATTTTTCTCTACATTTTCATGCAATTACTGGAAATGTAAAATCATATTTTCACGATAAAGAATTTCTGGCTTATTTTGGCATTATACTGGTTGTCGCATTCCTCATTTTCTCCAGTGTATCGGCCGGAGTGAATGAGTGGTCGGAAAAACATTTTCGTGATTCACTATTTCAAACAGTATCTATTTTAACAACGACTGGCTTTGCCACTGCCGATTATGAATTATGGTCTTACTTCGTTCAATTTATGATTTTACTCATGATGTTTGTTGGGGGAATGGGCGGTTCTACAGGTGGCGGAATGAAAATTGTACGTATGATGCTTCTCTTTAAATATGCGGCAACTGAAACTCGACGAATGTTGCATTTAAAAGCAATTATTCCTATACGCATTGGAAGTCGCAATATTTCAGAAGATGTTATTCGAAATACGTTAGGATTTTTTCTTTTTTACATGTCCATTTTTGCCATAACGACTTTGGTACTCACAACTATGAATATTGACCTTGAATCATCAATTGGTGCTGCCGCCTCCGCTATCGGAAATATTGGCCCTGGTTTAGGCGCCTTCGGTCCCACGGATAATTATGCTTTGTTACCGGCTTTTGGTAAATGGATGTTGTGTTTTTGTATGCTGCTTGGAAGGCTTGAGATCTTTACAATTATGGTTTTGTTTAGTAGGACTTTTTGGAAATAAAATTAACGAGATTTCAATGAAATATTTATTAACAGAAAAATCAGATGGAATTGGTGTTATAACAATAAATCGTCCTGATGCAATGAACGCCATGAATTCAGATGTTGTATCAGAATTATCAATTACCGTTTCAGACATGATTGCAGATAAAGACATTGGTGTTATTATTATAACAGGCAGTGGAGAAAAGGCATTTGTCGCCGGCGCTGACATTAAAGCCATGCAGGAGATGAATGCTGAAGATGCCCGTGAATTTGGTAAGACAGGTCAAAAAATGACGTTAGTTATTGAAAATTCACCCAAACCGGTTATTGCAGCAGTGAATGGTTTTGCCCTTGGCGGCGGCTGTGAGATTGCGTTAGCGTGTCATATTCGCATTGCCAGTGATAATGCTGTTTTTGGACAACCGGAAGTATTGCTTGGAATCATTCCCGGTTGGGGAGGTACACAGCGATTGCCTAAAATTGTTGGGACTGGCATAGCAAATGAGTTAATAACAACTGGAAATCAAATAGCTGCACAAGAAGCTCATCGAATCGGTTTGGCTAATCATGTCGTTGCTCAAAATGAACTAATGGATACGTGTAAAGAAATTGGAAAAAAGATTCTTAAAAATGGACCCAATGCTATTGCAAAATCATTAAACTGTATTCATGAAAGTTTTGACAAATCAATTGAATTAGGTCTGGAAATTGAAGTCGATGCATTTGCAAATTTATTTTCTACGGAAGAAACGAAAGAAGGATTATCAGCTTTTGTAGAAAAACGGAAAGCCAATTTCCGTTCTTAACTTTTAGCTACAAAATGAAATTAAGTTATAATCAGTATGATGTGCATTGCACTCATCCTTTTGGCATTTCCCGGAATACGCACGAATCCTACCCAGAAATTTTCGTTTATTTAGAGAAAGATGGCTTGATCGGTAGAGGAGAAGCGTCACCATCGGATCGTTATGGTGAATCTGCAGATCTAATCCTCAATACTCTGGGAAAAGGAATCCAATTTCCAGAAGCAATAGTACATCCGAATATTTTTGAAGAAACTGTTTTATCGCAATGTAATGGGTTAAAAGCGTTAGAGGTGGCATTGAGTATAGCATATTTAGACTGGTGGACACAAAATAATGGAATGCCAATGAAAGATTTCTTTGGTGTAACGACTAACTCAGGTCCACTCACTTCTTTTACCATTGCAATTGGAAATATGGACCTAATTGCACAGAAAGTGGAAGAAGCGAAACCGTACCATATTCTTAAAGTGAAATTGGGTTCTGAAAATGATAAAGAAATTATTCATGCTATTCGAGCTGAAACGGATAAAGTGATACGCGTGGATGCAAATGAAGGATGGGACTTGGCATCTGGAGAAATAATGTGCAAATGGCTCGCCGATCAGAATGTTGAATTTGTGGAACAACCATTGCCGGCTGATAAAGTGCATGATACAGCAGAATTAAAGAAAAAGTCGCCCATACCCTTAATTGCGGATGAAAATTGCCTAATACCGGAAAATATTCCCGAAATTGCACATGCATTCGATGGAATCAATATTAAACTCATGAAATGCGGCAGTATGCTCAAAGCAAAACAAATGATTGATATGGCTCGGGAAGTAGATTTGCAAATCATGCTGGGATGTATGGTGGAATCGTCTATTGGTATTACGGCGGCGGCGCATCTCGCACCATTAGTGGATTTTGCAGACCTAGACGGCCATTTATTAATTGATAATGACCCATATATTGGTATGCAAATTGAAGATGGACGTGTCATTATTCCTAATGGAGACGGTTTAGGAGTTGAGTTAAATTCTAAATATAAAGGATTAAAATAAATGATAGTTATGAAGAAAACCGTTTTGAATTACCAAATTTGACCCTTTAGAAGTACGACAGGCATTCTTGCCTGTCGTAGTGCAGACTAGAATGTCTGCACTACTTTAAAAAGTGTAAATCACTAAGATTGAATTTCTTAATCAAAACATAATTAATTAAGTAATTTGAATCAGGCTAATAATTAAAACGAGAGTAATTTTATTTTGAGTCCGAAAAATGCAGAATGACATAAGAGCATTATGAAGATCAAAGGTATAGAACATATCGGCATTGCTGTCAACTCTTTGGCAGAAGATGCTCCATTTTGGAAGCATATTTTGGGATTGGATCATTCCGGGACTGAAACAGTGGAATCTGAAAAAGTATCCACGGATATTTACAATACAGGTAAAGGGAAAATTGAATTATTGGAAGCAATGAATGAAGATTCCACCATTGCCAAGTATATAGAAAAAAGAGGGCAGGGCATACATCATATTTGTTTTGAAGTGGAAGATATCCACGAAACAATTGCTGAACTGAAAGAAAAAAATATTACAGTGATCTATGACAAACCAAAAGTGGGAGCGGAAGGTTTTTTAGTGACCTTTATCCATCCAAAAAGTACAGGAGGTGTATTGGTGGAATTGGCACAACGGCAGAGTTAACGGTCACGCTCATCGGTGGGCTTACCGATCCAACCAACAACATATCCTAAATTCAGAGCCACTACCAGCAAGTAACCCACTGCGAACCAAAACTCCCAGTCGCCGATCCGAACAGTGGCATGACCTATAAGCCAGACAATGCTGAACAGGACAGCGAAACCGTTTACTAACGTTAAGAACTTTCTCACCAACTTATCTCTCTAATACTCGTTTTTACACCGGCTTGTGTAATTATTCTGATTTTTTAATTGATTACTTAACATTATTTCTCCCAATTGTCCGCTGGACTGCCTGGTTATGCGTTTTTGTTGTCATTGCATATAAAAAACGGCGTATCTTATTTCACAGATTCAATGTAAAATGTAACAAGTTTCTTAACAGCCTGATTTACATATTT
>NNSG01000015.1 GCA_002256485.1 Fidelibacterota bacterium 408169 | reverse complement strand
ATGAGATACGCTCAAAATATGGGCTGTAAACAAATAAACCAGGTAAATTACACCCAACTATAAATGGGAAAAGTACACCTTAACTTTTTAACTGATTATTCCGAAAGATTTAAAAGACTTACAATAATTTCTTTCTTCTTGTTTGTTTTCATTTTACTCTTGCGATCCATTTCTTCCATGGATTTTTGAGCCATACCGGAAAAAAGATTGAAATTTTCCAAATACCAGAGTTTCGTTTTTTCAGCCATAATCAAATTTACTAAAATAAATGTTGTGAATACACTCCTGCATTTATCAGCTTTAGTATTTCACTTTGAACAAATTGTTTATCTTCCTTGTACGTTACTCCAAACCAGGATTCATCACTTCTTAATACATGGACATCTTCTTTACCAGATTGAATAAGATCATTTACAACTGTCGGTATTAAAAATTCACTTTTTAATTCAGTACCATATTTTTTCAGAAATTCACTGAAATCAGCTCGGAGATAATCAAACAGCTTTGGGGTAAATCCCCATACATTCATTGAAACCGGTTCATTCCCATCCAGTTTTATATCTCTATCAGATGCTACACCAATATCAGTTTGAATTAAATCACCTGTTTCAATAACTGTATCTAATTTCCCATCTTTCAACGTGCATAACCCCCGAGTAACACCTCCGAATGTTGACAGTGTTTTATCCAGTTGAAAGGCAACCATGGAAAAATCTTTAGCACCATTTTTATAATAGTCTGCCACAACTTTGAATGAGCCACTTCCATAAAAATCATCTCCATTAATAGCAACAAACGGTTCATTGATCAAATCAGCAGCAGATAAAATCGCATGGCCAGTTCCCCAAGGTTTTACTCTTCCATCAGGACAAACAAATCCATCGGGAAGATCATTCAAGTCTTGATAAGCATATTCTACTTGGATCTTCCCGGAATATTTATCCGTTATTTTTGATTTGAATTCCTCTGCAAAATCCTTTCGAATTATAAATACCACTTTGTCAAAACCGGCTTTTATGGCATCATATACAGAATAATCAATGATTGTTTCTCCGTTAGGTCCAACCTCATCTAATTGTTTCAAACCGCCATATCTTGAACCCATTCCGGCGGCCATGATCAACAAAGACAAATTACTCATTTGTTTTACTTAATTCTCCATTAATTTTAAAATCATACCAGATGATAAAACTACATTATCCAAATGTCCGGCTATCTGATTATTATTCGCAACCACATGCAAATGCATATTGGTTGTATGATGTGTAAAAATAGCATGATGATGTTTTGAATAAAATCCTAAAATTGAAACATCCACATTGGTTAATGTTCCATTTAAACCTGAATTAACATGCTTTTCATGTGTATGCTCATTGTCATTCTCATCCCAGTCAATCACATGCCAATCCACATAAGCAACTTTACCTTCGACTAAAAATGGAAATGGTTCTTCTGTGTTTATCCCTTTTTCTGCAGCTAATTGATCAACATAATGTTCCAATTCTTCCATTGTTAAAATATGATCAGGTATATCAACAGTGTTCCAATTTTCCACTCCTGCATATACCAATAATGAAGCTTTATGGTCAAATGATCTGTCCAAAATCAATTGATCATCAATATCTTTACTAATGATCGGTTGGCCATCCATTATAATGATCTCCCCTTTCAAATTTTCTGCTGCACCTATTGCATACAAATGAGGAATTGATTCAATATCTTTTAGATCAATTTTGGCAGATATATCTCCTTTATGCATGAAATTTTTCAGTGCTCCACTGTAAAAAACTTTATTTGTTTCTACTGTTTTACTACAGGAGAATAATAACAGAAAAGTAAATATTAATATATTTGTCCTCATTGTATCCTTTAGCCAATTCTTTATTATATACTGAATATTAAAGAGTGAAATTACATCATTCATCATCTAGGTTGATTTTAAATATTGCAAAAACTGAATTCATTTTGTTTTCTGGATTAATTGTAAAAAATTACATCAACTAATAAAAGTATTTTGTAATGAAAAAAGTCATTTTGTCGATCCTCATTATTGCTTCATCACACATATATGCACAATCATCCATTGCCGAAGAAGCCGGATATATATTAGCACAACAGGCTGCATTCACTGGATTGAGTGCTTTAGCCAATAAAGAAAATGTATATGGACATTTGATTGTAGGAGCATTTGATTTATTCTTTACCTATGCCGGAATCCAAAATGGATTGCAAAAAGATCAAGAGATTCAAAAAATTGGTTATTATTTACTTTCAGCTGGATTCACTGCTAAAGCAGCATACACGATGCATTTTGGGAAAGACCATTCAAATAAGAAACGATTCTGGACCAATTTTATTGCTTATAATATATTGGTATATACAGGATATTTTTTGGATACCTTGAGTGAAGCTCCCTCCAGCTGATTGAAACAACGTTAAGTAATATTATTCCTCTAATTTATTTTTGAAATAGCATTAACCGATACGTTTTATATTTCATGAAGTTCTCCCCTGTCAGTTGGCCCGTAAAATACACCCTGTTGATCTTGTTAATTCGTTTTTCATATTTCCATTTCATAAAGCTGGTTAATCGTGGATAATTGGAATCAAGATATTGCCCAGACATATTTTTGATTGGCTCCAAAACCTGTGTGACAAATTTATCCAATAGATCGTTTGTAGGTGCTGTTTCTTCTGTAATATCAATATCTGTGATCCTCGCCAATGGAGCTGATACTATTTTATTTTCGAATGCTGTCCATTTATGTCCACCGCCCAAAGGACTTTTTCCTGGAACATCCTTTTTGAAAAAATCGCAGATTAGAAGATGGCCTCCTTCTGGAAGCATATCCACAATTTTATCAATGGAAAATCCCAGTTTAACATATTGAAAACTTTCACTGAATAATATCAAATCATATGTTTTATCTGTATCCAGATCTTCAAAGTCACATACATGAACTGCTGAACGACCATCTAATTTTTTTTGAACATTTTCTGCTAAAAATTCACTGGGGATCACACAATCCACTTCATAGCCTATTCCTTGTAATTTTTTAGCCAAATTACCTGAACCGCTCCCCACATCTAAAATACGATTAACACCACCAGGTATATGATCAATGATCAGTTGTGAATGTCTATATTGTGCTTCAGCAAAATTCTGTGCAGTAGCTGTTTTATCATCCGGCCAATAACCATAATGAAGATCTTCTGTTTCCATAAAAAACCGGCCGATGAGTAAACCGATATCCAGACCTACAGCTTTAGAGTTAATTTTCTTTTTGTTTGACATTTTTTGGGTTTCTTTTGATTTCTAATTAATAATTGTAGTAATAATTCTACAAAATTATCTTATAACATTTTAATATATTCCATCCGGATTTACCATGAATTTACCCCTCTACACACCCTTCGAAAACGAATGGATCACATTCGGTGCATTTTTCATTGGTATCTTTCTCTTGATCGGCGCAGCTGAATTCGTCCGTTCTTCGTTGAAATGGGGCCCGGAAGCCAGCAGAAAAATGGTCCATGTGATCGTAGGGATCATGGTGGCTACTTGTCCCCTTATCTTTTCATCCAATATCCAGCCTATGGCATTGGCGGCGATTTTTATTTTCGTAAATGCAGCAGCATTAAAAAATGAAGCGTTTAAAGGAATGCATGATACTAGTCGGACAACATACGGTACTGTATATTTCCCATTGGCATTTTTAGTATTGGCAGCATTTTTTTGGGATAAACCAATCACACTTATGCTTTCCATGTTAGTCATGACATTTGCAGATACATTGGCATCCATCATTGGAGAACATGAAAAATTTCCACTAAATTTTCGGCTTTGGAATGATGAAAAATCACTCCAGGGAAGCGCAGCCATGTTCCTTTCCACTACAATGATCATATATGTGGGAACGGACTTTTTCGCTTGGCTCTTTGGTGCTGCATTCTACCTTCCATTAGAGGTATTGATCGGTTGTGCAGCTTTTACCGGACTCATGGCTTCATTAGCAGAGGCCACCAGCATTAAAGGATCTGATAATCTTTCTGTACCATTGGTTACGGCTATTTCATATGAAATTTTCCTCATTAACTACACTCATGGTTCATTACCTATCCTTCTCATCTGGATAGTTGGTTCAGCATTGATCTTTTACCTGGCATTTAAACTGCGCTCGCTGAATAGTGGTGGAGCCGTTACAGCATTTATGATGGGGATACTTATATTTGGTACTGGCGGAATTAAATGGATCGCTCCTATCCTGGCGTTTTTTGTTTTATCCTCCATTTTGTCGAAATTGGGGAAAAAGTCTGCTGAATCAACTCAAAAGGGCTCGAACAGGGATGTGCTGCAAGTATTGGCCAACGGTGGTGTGCCCATGATCATTGCCATTGTTCATTTCTTTCATCCCTTTGATCTGGCGTATGTCATGTTTCTGGGATCTATTGCTGCCGCCACTGCAGATACGTGGGCAACAGAGATCGGATTTTTCAGTAAACGAAATCCCAGGCATATTTTGAATTTTAAGAGAATTAAAAAAGGAACTTCCGGCGGTGTGACGCTATTGGGATTTATGGGCTCGGCTTTAGGTGCAGCAGTGATTGTAGCAATTGGTAGATCGGTAGCTGGTGAGTGGTTTTTGGTAAGTGGATATTGGATTATAATAGCTGGATTTGTCGGGAGTTCGGTGGATTCAATTCTCGGTGGAAGTATTCAAGCCAAGTTCACGTGTGCAGTATGTAATAAGGAAACGGAAAAACGACTGCATTGTGAAAGACAAACCAGCCATTCAAGTGGTTTTAAATGGCTGGATAATGATGGAGTAAATTTTGTGAATACGATCGTGGGTGCGTTGATTATGTTAACCTTTCGAAGGTTTTAAACCTTCGAAAGGTTTAACAAATTATATCAACAGCACCATCCATCTGCATCCACATTGAGCGGATTTCGCTGGATTAGTCTTCTTTACTTTAGTAATACCATCTTTTTCGTCTGGACAAAGTCCTCGGCATGAATCTGGTATAAATACACTCCAGCGCTCAGTGGATTACCTATAGATACAAAAAACGGGAATCGGATGCACCAATCCCCGCTAAAGAAACGTGATTATTTTGTTCTCGGTATTTTTAAATAACTTTATAAACGAGAACGCCCACCATAACGATGAGAGAAACAAAGATCAGGGCTACACCCATATTTCCTTTTTTAATCTCTTCCCATTCATCAATATCGGTGGAGAGCCAATCGAAGACCTTAATAGCTAAACCGATTCCAAAGGAAAAGCCGATCGCTGCTGCGATAGACCAGCCAATGGCTCGTAAGTAGCTCAATAAGGTTGATTCTATTCCAAATGGATCCATGGAGACCTCCTATAGTGTTACCATTGAATTTTTGATTAAACGCATAAACTCGGCAGAATCGATCTTTCCAGCTGCCAGTTGCACCACTTGATCCGCCGTGGCGCTTGCAGAGATGACCATTTCATCTCGTGTGACCGGAACATTCACCGTTACATGGACTGTTTTTGGTTCGGCTGATTTTTCAATCAATCCTTTTTGAACCATGTAGCGTTGATGCTTCACTGCTTGTCCAACTGATACAAAAGCAACAATGAGAGCCAGTTCAAAATTATTTCTATTACTTTTTACTGAAAGGTAGAATTTGTTTTTTGTCGCTTCTTCTCTGCCAAAATACATTTCACCCTCTTGCATTTCGATCCGGTATGATTTGCACGTATTCGTAACGGTTCGGTAAAATGCATAATTAGCCCATAGTCCCTCAAAGCCAAAAATCAGCAGTACTGTAATTAGTATTTTATGAAATCGTTTTGTCATCAATCTGTCAATAAAAGCAGGCGCAAGTTTACACGAATCAGAATCATGAGTCAATTGCTTTTCCATTCTTGATTATCATTTTTATGGGTAAGTCTGAATCATGAAATGGAATATCAATTAGTTTTTCTACATCCCACACAATTAAATCCGCTTTACTACCGATGGCGATCGACCCTACTTCATTCTCTAATTTCAATGCTTTGGCTGAAAAATAAGTAGCAGAAGCAAATGCCTGTTCAACTGACATATTCATATGTTGTACACCTAATGACATAATGAATGGCATGGATTGGAAATGACAGCTACCAGGATTAAAGTCCGTGGCTAAGGCAACATCGATATTCATTTCCATTAATGTTTTCGCCGGAGCGTATGTATCTTTATCGAGAAAGAATGTTGTACCGGGTAACAATGTTGCTGTTACATTATTATCCGACAATTTTTGCATTCCTACAGAACTCACTGTCATAAGATGGTCTGCTGAAACAGCACCCACTTCTGCTGCCAATTCCGCACCACCGGAATCTTCAAATTCATCGGCATGGATACGTGGCGATAAACCATGTTCTTTTGCCGTTTCAATTATCCTTCTGGATTGATCTACATCGAAATACCCATTTTCACAAAATACATCACAAAATACTGCAATACCCTGTTCAGCCACTGCCGGGATCATTTCTGTACATATTAGATCCACATATCCTTCATGATCATCTGCAAATTCAGGTGGAAACGCATGGGCACCTAAAAAGGTAGGAATCATATCCATCACATGTGTTTGATTTACTTCATGTATAACTTTAAGTGATTTCAGTTCTGATTCAGTATTTAAACCATATCCTGATTTACATTCAACAGTAGTTGTGCCCAAATTTAGGAATTGATCCATTCGCTTGGAGACGCGTTCAATCAGTTCATCTTCCGAAGAATTTCGTACACCATGTATGCTTGAATTAATGCCTCCACCCTTTGCAGCTATTTCTTCATAGGTTGCACCGGCTTTTCTCATCGCAACTTCGTCAATTCTTAAATTTAAAAATACCGGATGTGTATGGGGGTCCACAAACCCGGGTGTTACGAGAGAACCGCCACAGTCAATAATCTCGCCTCCAGAATTTTCAACTATCAAACCGTCTTCGATTGCCAGTGATGTATTTGATGTTGTTTCAACTTCTCCTGAAGCAGGATCAAATGTTGTTAGATTTCCAATCTTTTCTAAAATCATAATACGAATGAATTAAGATACGGATCAGAAATTTGGATTTTCCCTCATCCTAATCCTAATCCTTATCCTAATCCTTATCCATCATCGGAATATCAACATTCCACTTCTTCGCATTTTCAATTGCGCGATCATAACCTGCATCCACATGACGGAATAAACCCATCCCAGGATCCGTGGTTAGAACACGTTTTACCCTCTCTTCCATTTCAGGAGTACCATCCACACAGATCACTTGACCGGCATGAATAGCTAGCCCCATACCAACCCCGCCTCCATGGTGGATAGAAACCCACGTTGCTCCACTGGCAGTATTTGCCAATGCATTCAATAAAGGCCAATCTGCTACAGCATCTGATCCATCTTTCATATCTTCAGTTTCTCGATATGGTGATGCAACAGAACCGGTGTCCAGATGATCTCTTCCAATAACGATGGGAGCAGATAACTCTCCACTGGCTACCATGCGATTCAATTCCACTCCAAATTGTGAACGTTGAGTATAATCCAACCAACATATCCTCGATGGTAATCCCTGAAACTGAACTTTTTCCCGCGCTAACTTGATCCAGCGTGTTTGTGTTTCATCATTTGGAAACATTTCTAATATTTTATCATCTGTTTTATATATATCCTCCGGATCACCTGATAATGCCACCCAACGAAACGGTCCTCTTCCATCACAGAATAATGGTCGTACATACGCTGGAACAAATCCCGGGAAATCGAATGCATTTTTTACTCCTGCTTTTTTGGCTTGTCCACGAAGATTATTCCCATAATCAAACGTGATGGCTCCCATTTTCTGCAGATCCAGCATCCCTTGGCAATGTTCAGCCATAGAACGGAAGCTTTCTTTTACATATGTGTTGGGATCAGATTGACGAAGATCTAATGCTTGTTGATAAGTCATACCATTGGGGACATAACCATCTAATTCATCATGGGCAGATGTTTGGTCCGTCACCATATCTGGAATTATGCCCATTTTGGCAATCTTTGGTACTATATCGGCCGCATTTCCCAATAATCCAATGGATAGCGGTTCTCCCTTTGCAGCGGCGTTTCTGGCTAAAGTAAGAGCATCATCCAATGATTCAGTTGCTACATCAAGATATTTAGTCTCCAGGCGACGTTGGATCCGATGGGGATCAATCTCGATACAAATGCACACGCCATTGTTCATCGTTACAGATAAGGGCTGTGCTCCGCCCATCCCCCCTAACCCAGCAGTAAGTACGAATTTTCCAGTCAAATCAGTATCAAAATGCTGTTTTCCCGCAGCAGCAAATGTTTCATAGGTCCCCTGCAAAATTCCTTGCGTACCAATATATATCCACGAACCGGCTGTCATTTGGCCGTACATCATGAGGCCTTTTTGATCCAGTTCATTAAAGTGCTCCCAATTCGCCCATTCTGGAACAAGATTTGAATTTGCAATCAACACTCGTGGAGAAGAGGCATGGGTACGAATCACACCCACCGGTTTCCCCGATTGCACCAAAAGTGTTTCGTCCGGCTCAAGTCTTATCAAGGTATCTAAAATTGCATCAAAACTTTCCCAGTTTCGGGCCGCCTTCCCTTTGCCACCATAAACAATAAGATTTTCTGGATCTTCAGCCACATCAGGATCTAAATTATGCTGGATCATCCTGTAAGGTGCTTCGATCTGCCAATTTTTACACGTTAACTTACTCCCTCTTGGAGCATGAATAGTTCTGGGCATTTTTTCTCCTGAATTTCGTTACGAATTTATGCTAATATCCCATACACTCAAAGACGGTATACCATAAGAATGATTCTAAAAGCAAATATTGAATGATATCAAACAATCAATTGTGGATTATGAGAAAATATTTTGCAAGAAACCAATCAACTAATTAGCGATAGTGGTATCACAATTCAAGATATTGATAGCGATGATAAATATAAGATTAAGGGGTTTTGTTATTATATTCCACAATCATGATTCTTTATAGAGGATTAATTGACAGGAATTATTACGAATGGATGAGGTTATTTATCATCCTGATTACCATTGCTGTTTGTTCAGGTCAATCGCGAATTGATGGACAAATTGTAGATAAAGAAACAGGCAATCCACTCATAGGTGTAAATGTATTTTTTTCTAAAACATCCATTGGGTCAACAACAGATAATAATGGTTTTTATGCAATAACAAATATTTCAAACGGCCGATATGAGCTGGTGGTTTCAATGATTGGTTATACAATGGTAAAAAAGTCATTAAATATATTTACCAGCGAAAAGATAAAGTTGGATATTGAATTAACTCCTACGGCCATTAAAATGAAGGAGGTTCTGGTCACAAAAAATTCCAATAAACAATGGAAAAAAGATTATAAGGTTTTTAAGAATACTTTTTTAGGTCATAGTAAAAATGGTAAATCTTGTAAAATAAGAAATGAATATGTTTTGTCTTTTAAGCGTGATGGGAAAATATTTACTGCATCATCGCAATCACCATTAACCATTGAGAATAAACGACTTGGTTATTTAATTACATACTATTTAGAAGAATTCACCACAAACAATACATATTTACGTTATGATATTGAATCATTTTTTAAATCTTTTTTTATATTAAGTACAAAATTCACTCGGTATTCAGGTGAATCGTTTTTTACTGAAATGGAGCCCAAATCTGAAAAACAACAACAAAGGTGGATTCGTAACCGACGAACGGCCTATAATGGATCATTGCGCCATTTTTTGACGACAATGGGAGAACGCTTTGATTGGCGATATAATATGAAAGGAAACCGCCCAAAAGAACGAATTGACTGGACATTGATTTCCGGATCAAAGTATGATCCACTGATTAGAGAAGGATTTGAAGTGTTTCCAACAGATGAAAACAAACAAGGAAATAATTATCGAGAATTGCTGAATGATAGCTTAGTGTGGATTTCAAAAAATGATAACGAGCTCATGATTTCATTTAAAAATAAGTTGATGGTTAGGTATATGGATGAAGACGAAGAATTAAATTATCCATTATATACATTTGAGAGTTATTCTAAACCAAAAAATTTTCAAACATCCTTATTAATATTGAGAAAGGATTCTGTAGTTTTTGATAAGTATGGTCGGTATTTTGAGAAATTTATGATTGAACAACAGGAATATATGGGCTGGGAACGTGTAGGCGATCAACTTCCTTATAATTATAAACCTATTCATGATTGAAAATAGCACCTTTCTTTTGTGCGTTTTTTACTCCTGAATTTCGTAACGAATTTTTGCTAATATCCCATACACTCAAAGACGGTATACCATAAGAATGATTCTAAAAACTAATAGATTGATCTTAAGAGAATTAGCTCACGATGATCATCAAACCCTCAAGGCATTTTTATCTGATGCTGATACAATGTCTCATTATCCTGCTCCTTATACTTCCGATGAAGTGAATTCATTTATATATAAAAATATTGAACTGTATCAAACAATCAACTGTGGATTGTGGGGATGTGTTTTGCAAGAAACCAATCAACTAATTGGCGATTGTGGTATCACAATTCAAGATATTGATGGTGTTAACGAATACGAGATCGGTTATCATTTTCATAAGGATCATTGGGGAAATGGATATGCAATAGAAGCTGCTCAAGCTGTGAAAGAATATGGATTTGAAAAACTTGGATTAACCAAATTGTGTTCATATATGGCAGAAGATCATCATGCTTCACGAAGAGTAGCTGAACGAAACGGTATGCAAATTGAAAAAACATTTCTAAATCCCAGGAATCGTAATTTCCCTACGGTAGTATATTCAATCAAAAAGGAAGAAACCAATGCCTAAAAGTCCAAATGAAATGATGGCTGCCATGACCAATAATCTGATAGAAAAAACCGGTCATAATATGAAATATTGGCTTAAAGCTGCAGCTAAATCAGGAGAAGAAAAGCACATGGCCATCATTAAATATTTAAAAAGTGAACATGGATTGACCCATGGATATGCCAATTTCATTGCTTTCAAGTACCGGGAACAATTTGAATCTCCTAAATCCAGCATAGATTTGGTGAGTGAACAATATTCTGGTGCTAAAGCAAAACTCAAACCATTATATGACGAATTATGTAAAATTGTAAAGGGGTTTGGTAATGATGTAGATGTGTCTCCCAGAAAAACATATGTCACTATTCGGCGATCCAAACAATTTGCCATTTTCAAGGCTTCCACAAAGGATCGGCTGGATGTAGGATTAATTTTAAAAGGAGAACCAGAGACAAATCGACTTCAGTCAGGGAAGCAATTCAGCGGAATGATGACCCACTGTGTGGCTGTACATTCTAAGGATGATATGAATGCAGAGCTTAAAGGTTGGCTAAAACAGGCCTATGAAAAAGCGTGAAAAATGGACATGTCCTGATTGTGAACGGTCATTCAAGCATCCCAATCAATGGCATTCTTGCACTACCCAAACTCTCGAAAAACACTTTGAAGGTAAATCTCTCGAAGTAAAAGAGTTGTTTGATGAATTGGTAAAAGCACTAGCAAGCGATTTAGTTTTCACATTAACACCCCTAAAATCAGAAATTTACCTAAGGGCTGAATCAAATTTTGTAGCTATTTATGTTCGCAAGGAGCACCTTGTGATTGAATTTGCAAATGGATTGCCCTTTATGGAAGAACGAATTCACCGTACCCAACAAATTTCAAAATCACTTTACATCCATCATGTAAAAATTAGAAGCCATCATGATATTGATGAGCAGTTTCTCGGCTGGATTAATGAAGCATACGAATTAACAGGAAAATGAAATTACATCCTCTATTAGAATCACTTTCCCATGGCGATAAACGAATGGTTAAAGGGGTTGATGAAGCTCTTGAATCTGTAATCAATGATCCGACCCTTTTTTCTGTACTTATAGATGGATTAAGCAGTGAAAATAAACTAGTAGCCATGCGATCTGCAGATGCCGTTGAAAAATTAACTTTAATCAACCCGCAATGGCTGCAGCCTTATAAAAATCAACTATTGAATTTGGTGAAAACTGCAAATCAGCAGGAAGTCCGCTGGCATTTATGCCAAATTATTCCACGATTGGAACTTACATTTTCAGAGAGGAAGGAATTAATAGAGCATTTTAAACTCTACCTAAAGGATAAAAGTAAAATTGTTATTACATTTTCCATGCAGGCTTTGGTTGATTTGTCAGGTAATGACTATTCAATGAAATCTGGCGTACGTCCGATTATTAAAAAATTGATGAAAGAAGGATCCCCTGCAATGCAAAGCCGTGGAAAAATACTGCTTAAACAGTTATCGTCTACAGTTTAATAGCCAATCCAGTATGATGCCTTGATCATAAAAATATTATCAGGACGTTTTTCAAATAATCCTTCAACATCCCGTTTGGGATCTAGCCCACCGATGAAGGGCACATAATCGTCCCTGTTCTGCTGCCAGACAAAATAAAGTGTTGATCCCGGACGGAATTCCCAGCGCAGAACAGCATTTAATCGTAAAGATCTAAAGTTAAAATCGGGATTATAAAAACCTGTCCCTTTTGCCGGTCCGTCACCATCAATATCCACTGAATAATAATTATCCTCAAATTCAAGTGTACCGGAATCTTTACCATAATAATCAAAGGCGAACTCCCCGGGTGTTGTGAATTCCTTGAAAGCGATAAAATCATAAGACATGATGAAGGGTTTGGCAAAAAACTGGAGGCTCAAATTCGGTGAAAATGTCCAATCGACACCCAATTCAATTTCTTGTGAATCGATCAAATAATCACCAAAAACATAACGTTTTCCATAGGTATCCACAGCAATTTCATCTTCGATAGATGTGATATACTGATCAGTATCTTTTTGCTTACCCCAGGAAAATTCCACTTCAAATTCCATGGTGGGATTCGGCCTTATTTGCAGTTCTGTGTATAACCATTTATCGTATTCACCACTTTCATCTAATCTGTAACCAGCTCCAAATGCAGGCTGAATTATTTTACGCCTGTCTCCACTCACGTTTATATTGAAATTATATGAAGCAGGCGTATATGTCGTTGGTCCACCACGCATTAATGTAAAATTCTTACCACCTAAACTTCTATTACCTCCAAGATTTAAATCCCAGAATGAGTTTAATTGAAAATTTGCTCCAAAGAAAAGTCCTGTCCCTCCTCTTTCATTACCAAATGTAATATTGGTTTGCATGCCACTGTATGTATGCCAATTACGAATGTATTTACCCGGAGTTGGTTGTTGATAAATCAGAATTGTAGAAAGAGAACGATAATCTGCAGAATTTAAAAACCCAATGTCATTTATTTCAAATCCCGGACTCGTTTGTCCATACGTTACTGCGCCCATCCAATGTTCTCCACTATTTTTGGTAATTGAAAATTCGAGTGTGTTTCCTGATAATGATGTAGCTGTTGTATCCACAGTTAAATAATCCTGGTCTGGTCGCTGGTAATAGCGAGCAGAGGATTTTTGGGCTGTAGTTATAACTTCCGTCGATCCATTAATTTGACTGAAAGTAATCACACCACTTGCCACCCAATCTGATTCACCTAACCTGTGTTCAAAATCCACTCCTCCTACGAATGCATCATCACGCAGAATAGATTGGAAATAATTTGAATTTAAACGCTGTTTTCTGTGACCAATAAACCCGCCAAATATTGTTCTTCCTTCATTATAATCTTTTTTAATACGGGAAATAAATGTATTGGCCTGCGGTTCAATGGACTGCGATAATTCTGATTTGGAAGTGTCCCGATAAACAGCCGATTCTTCTGCTGTTACAGCATCTAATATTCCAATCGACCAGCCGTTGCTCGTCTTGCCACTCAACTTTGCTGCTGCCAGAATAGTCGTTTCTTCAGGGTAATCTCCATAAATAGCATTGTCATCAATAATGCTGCCCCGAGGTTGACGTCCAATTCGGCGTGAATAAAATATCTGTGGTGCATTTGAAGTGAATGTGCGTGTTCGTCCATAACTGAAAATATCCATCCCTTCCAGGAAAAATGGGCGACGTTCCTGAAAAAATGTCTCATACGCTGACAAGTTGATGACCGCCGGGTCCGCTTCTACTTGCCCAAAATCAGGGTTTACTGTTCCTGTTAATGTAAAATTAGAACCCAAACCATATTTGAAATCCACTCCCAAATTTCCTGTCAAATCATTTTCATCATAGTAAGGATCTGCTGTATTTCCTTCAGTACGAAATAATTTCCCTGAAGAATAAGGCATAATTTCCAATCGTTTTGATTTGGTGGTTGTCTTAATGCCTGTCAGTGTTCCAAATTGGGATACAAAACCTTGTGTATCACTTAAAATAGGAGCCCAAAAATCATCTTCATCATGTCTGGCTATATAACGATTGAATTGCAACCCCCAATTTTTTTCAGTTTCGTCACTATTGAATCGTAATTGGCTAAATGGAATTCTGATTTCAACTGTCCATCCTTTTTCATTTATTTGAGCTGAACCTTCCCATACTGCATCCCAGGATGAATCAAAACTTTCATCGTTATATATTAACACATCTTTTTTTACACCCCTTGGATTTACCCAAAACCTAAAACCTGTTCTTCTATCAAAATAACTGTCAATTGAAACAGCAAACCAATCGGAATACCCACTACCATCTCGTCGAAAAAGTTGTGCTGCAATTTCATTTGGATCTGTTTCATACATTGTTGCACCGACAAAAATGTAATTTTCATTATAACAAATTCTAACTTCAGTTTTTTGTGTTGCAGGTTCGCCAGACAAAGGCCCCCTTTGAATAAAACCAGTTGCAGGTTCGATTGCATTCCAAAATGATTCGTCTAGCCTACCATCGATGCTTATCTGTTCATTTAACGGGAATGCTTCTAAAGTGGGGCGGTCAAATGTTGGGTGTGAAAATATAAAAGACATGGATGTTGCGAATGCAACTGAAATAATACGCATTTTCTTGATTCCTTGATACATAATCCTTGTGACATCATAAATGTCAAAAGGTTGTCAAGGTTTCAATATTTTAATGCACTTTGCAGTTGGGGGAAGTATTGCGGTTGTTCTGTGATTACATTATATGAAAAAATAGAAATTCCTCTAAATCGTGTAATTTCAGTATAATGAATCTTATCAACTGCCTCGATAGGTTTTTGATTATATAATGCGATACCCATTATAACTTTATCACGATATTTCCTGGGTAAATTTTCATAAATAATATCAATATTACTCGCAAAGTCACGAAGATTTGGTGTGTAATTCATGGGTAAAGCCCAATCCAAATAACCGGCCGCTAACCATACATCCCATTCCTGGAAATATCGATTCTTCGCCAAGAGCAGATTTGGTTTTACCGCTGCAGATAATACACAATCCTGTCGAACATCCAATAGCATTTGCTTGGTTTCTTTTACGAGATTTGTAATAGAAGCTCTTCTATAATTATCCCATTCAATATTATCGTCATTTTCAAATACACGTTTTTTATCATTATACCTGTTTTGGAGGTAAAATGTTTTTGCTCTAACATTATTTCCATATTCAGCATCATTAAACCGAACATAGTCTAAATGAAGTCCATCGATCTCATATAACGCAGCCAGCTCACGAAACACTGCCAGTAAATGAGGAGATACATCGGGATGATGGGGTGCTAAAAAATGCCATTCTCCATTTTGTTCATTTTTTAATCGTTTATCAATATCGTTTCCATTAGAATCTAACCAATGAGGTTTACTGTTAATAACATGGTGTAAAGCACGAGGTTTCTTTTCTGTAGCCCAAATAAAATACACGTTTACCCAGGCATGAACTTTTAATCCACGTTCATGAGCTTTTTCGATCACATAATCTAATGGATCAAATTCGGTATTGATTAATAATTCACTTCGCGGAACTAATTGAGAATTATAATATGCATCTCCCCTGCCTCTGACTTGAACCAACAAATGATTAAATCCTTTATCCGTTGCAAAATCTAACATTTCATCAATTGAATTCGCATTCACCATTGTATTCCGAACAACCCATAGACAACGTTTGTCAAACGTATCAAAATCAGCGCGCAGTTCTGAAAAATTGATAAAAAGAAAGGCAGTCAAAAAGACTGCCCTTATAATAGTGTTTATTTGTTTGGTCAAATTAGTTATTTTGCATCTTTGCTAGCTGTTTCAGCAATGACTTCACCCCCACCTTCATAATCAACAAATTCTATCAAAGACATGGAAGCAGTATCATCTTTACGAAAACCTAATTTTATTATACGCGTATACCCACCGGGACGATCAGCAAAAGCAGGGCCTATTTCATCAAATAAAGTTTGAGTTGCATCTTTGTGCAATTTTCTCAACACCATACGCCGGGATGTAAGATCACCCTTTTTCGCTTTCGTAATGAGTGGCTCAATATATTCACGCAGCGCTTTTGCCCGTGAATCAGTCGTCTTAATACGTTTATGTTTAATTAGGTTTTCAGCCAGATTCATGAGCATCGCTCGACGATGTGACGGATTGACACCTAATTTACGATGTTTATTATTTTTTGCCATGATTAAGCAGGATCTTTCAAATATGAATCTACATCCATACCAAAGTGAAGTCCCATTTCATCTAATTTTTCAACAAGTTCTGTGAGTGATTTTCGTCCAAAGTTTTTATACTTCAGCATTTCACTTTCTTCTTTTTTCACCATTTCATAAATGAATTTGATTCCAGCTGCTTGGAGACAATTATGACTTCTTACTGAAAGTTCCATTTCGTCAATTGTCCGCTTTAGTAAATCTCTAATTTTAAGATCTTCTTCACTGATTCCTGCAGAAACTTCTAATACTTCTGGACTTGCAATTGCTTCAACATATTTTAAATGATCAATCATAACTGAAGATGCGTGACTTATAGCATCTTTGGATGTAATAGAACCGTCGGTTTCAACTGACATTGTTAGTATTTCGATAGGTTCCTTTGCTCCGGGGACAGGGCTTACATCATATGTCACTTTTGTAACTGGATTAAAAATACTGTCAATTGCTAAAGTACCTACTGGAGCATTGGGTAATTCATTTTCTTCAGAAGGAACATATCCTTTACCAATTCCAATTCGTAATTCAATATCCATTTTTGAATCTTTGTTCAATTCGGTGATATAATGATCACCATTGAGTATTTCAAACTGATCACTGACTTTTTGTATATCTTTAGCAGTGAATTTTCCTGGCCCTTTTACAGTCACAGTTACTTTGTCAGGATCATTTTCCATCAATTTAAAACGAACACCTTTTAAGTTTTGAATAATATCAGCAACATCTTCTCGGACACCTTTGATTGTTGAGAATTCATGCTGAACACCATCAATACGTATATTGGTAATTGCTGCCCCAGGGATGCACGTTAATAAAACTCGTCGCAATGAATTACCTAACGTAATTCCATATCCTCTTTCGAGAGGCTGCAATTCAAATGTACCTTGCGTATCTGATTGTTTATTTTCATCAATTTTAACTTTAATATTCAGTTTGTTAGTCATTTATAGAATGCCCTTTTGTTAATTATTTAGAATATAATTCCACAACTAATTGCTCATTCACCAAAACTTGCATGTCTTCACGTTCAGGAATTGCAATTACGTTACCGGTCATTTTCGCTTTATCTAATTCTAGCCAAGGCAGATCAAGATCGCCTTTGATGCGTTTCATGGAATCAAGGATAATGTCCATTTTTTTACTACGATCCCGCACTTGAATTACATCACCTGGTTTTAGAGAAAAAGACGCTATATTTACTTTCCTGTTATTCACAAGAAAATGTCCATGGTTTACCATTTGTCTGGCAGCAGGACGAGTGGAGGCAAATCCCATGCGATACACTACATTGTCTAACCTTTTTTCAAGAAGCTGCATCAAATTTGTACCCGTTTCTCCAGCCATTTTATCGGCTTTTTCAAAATAATTCCGGAATTGTTTTTCCAAAATTCCATATAGGACTTTAATCTTCTGTTTTTCCCTTAACTGTACTCCATAGTTAGACGGTCTACGACGTCTAGCTTGGCCATGTTGACCGGGTCCATAAGGTTTGCGATTTAAAATTCGATCATATTTTGGATTACCAAAAATATTTTCACCAAATTTGCGAACAAGTTTTCCCTTAGGTGTTTTTAATTTTGCCATAATTTTATCTCCGTCCTAAACACGTCTCTTTTTTGGTGGACGACATCCGTTATGCGGTAAAGGTGTAACATCCTTAATAGAAAGAACTTCTAAACCAGCTACACCTAATGCACGAATAGCTGATTCACGACCTGACCCGGGACCTTTAACACGCACATCCACTCGCATTAAACCCATTGCCATTGCTTCTAAAGCTACTTTATCTGCAGCCATAGTTGCAGCATAAGCAGTACTTTTCCGTGATCCCTTAAAACCAGATGTACCTGCTGTTGACCAAGCAACAACATTCCCATAAATATCTGTAATAGTAATGTGTGTATTATTGAACGTTGCTTTTATATGAGCAACGCCATTGGGCTCAACTGATTTCTTTTTAGATTTTTTCTTCCCTGATCCTTTTTGCTTTGCCAATTTATTATCCTTCCTTATTCGGAACCTTTACCCAACCCGATTGTACGTTTCTTACCTTTTCGAGTACGGGCATTTGTTTTAGTACGTTGACCATTCACCGGTAAACCTCTGCGATGTCTCACACCTCTATATGATCCAACATCTTTCAGACGTTTAATGTTCATTGCCATGTCTGAACGTGCTTCACCTTCAACTTTAATTTCCAATTTTGTAATCGCATCACGAATGGCAATTACCTGTTTTTCTTTTAAATCTTTTACACGAATATTCTCATCAACTTTTGCTTTTGCACAAATAGCTTGGGCTTTTGTTAAGCCAATCCCATAAATATAACATAGGGAATAAGCGACTTTTTTATCTCGGGGAATATCAATTCCAGCAATACGCGCCAAACCTTACTCCTAACCTTGTCTCTGTTTATGTTTTGGATTTTCGCAAATCACTAACACCACACCTTTGCGGCGAATGATCTTGCACTTTGAACACATTTTTTTAACTGATGGACGTACTTTCATAATTTTTTATTTTTGACGGTAAATAATTCTTCCTCTATTCAAATCATATGGTGAAACTTCTAAAGTCACCACATCTCCTGGTAATATCTTTATAAAATGCATACGCATTTTTCCGCTGACGTGTGCCAAAACAATATGTTTTTGCTCACCAATTTCAATTTCAACTCTAAATGTAGCATTGGGTAATGTTTCCTTAATAATGCCATCTACTGTTATAGGTTGTTCCTTGGCCATTATGCTTTACCCATTGTAAGTATTTTAGGACCATCAGATAAAATAGCAATGGTATGTTCAAAATGAGCAGATGATTTACCATCTTTTGTTTTAACAGTCCACCCATCTCTATCTGTAAAAATTTCCTTTTCACCCAAGTTAATCATAGGTTCAATTGCCAGACACATTCCTTCTTGTAATTTATATCCTTGTTTCGGTACGCCGTAATTGGGTACTTGCGGGTCTTCATGTAGGGATGTTCCAATTCCGTGGCCTACTAATTCACGAACAACTGAAAATCCTTCAGCTTCGACAAATGTTTGGATGGCATGACCAATATCCGATACATAATTCCCAGTTTTTGCTGCTTCAATACCTTTCATTAAAGATTCTTTTGTAATATCCATCAATTTCTTTTTATCTGCACTGATTTTGCCTACTGCAAAAGTTCGAGCTGAATCTCCATAATACCCCTTTTTCTCAGCACCACAATCAATCCCCACAATTTGGCCTTCTTTTAATGTCCGTTTTGCGGGAATTCCATGAACAACTTCTTCATCAATCGAGATACAAAGTGAAGCAGGAAATCCCATATATCCTTTAAAAGCCGGGCGTGCTCCTTTTGATCTAATAAAATCTTCAGCCATTGAGTCTAATTCTAACAAAACTGCTCCAGGCTTTATATGATTTGTTAACATGTCTAAGGTATCTGCAACAATTTGGCAGCTTTCTGCAATTAAATCTATTTCTCTCTCGTTTCGAACGCGAACCATTACATTCGTCTCCGACCACGAATCTTACCTTTAGATAAAAAACCATCGTAATGGCGCATCAACAAATGAGATTCAACTTGCTGCAAGGTATCTAATGCAACACCTACAATAATTAATAAACTTGTTCCACCAAAAAAAGATGCTAAATCATATCCTACATTCATGGCATTCATCAAGATATAAGGGAAAATAGCAATAAATGCCAGAAAGAATGAACCGGGTAAAGTCACTCGTGTCAAAATATTGTCTATATAATCAGCTGTCTTTTTCCCTGGTCTGATTCCAGGAATAAAACCACCATGCTGTTTCATTTGAGTAGACACTTGAACTGGATCAAAAGCTATTGCTGTATAAAAATATGTAAAGAATACAATCAATGTTCCAAAGACACCCCAATAAAATGGATGATCAAATGAAAACCAGCGCATAACGCCTTGCATAAATTCACTATCAGTGAAAAACATTGCAATTGTGCTAGGCAAGAACATAATGGACTGTGCAAAAATTATAGGCATAACTCCAGCAGTATTGACACGTAAAGGTATATGTGTTGATTGACCTCCATACACTTTACGCCCCACAACTCGTTTGGCATATTGGACAGGGATCTTTCGAGTACCCTGTGTTAAAAATACTACAAAAGAGATAATAACAAACATGATAGCTAATAGGATTAATTCAGAAAGAAGGCTACGTACTCCTTCGTTTATTAACGCTATTTCACTTATGATTACAGTTGGAAGCCGGGACATAATACCAATCATAATTATCAGGGATATCCCGTTACCAATTCCTCTTTCTGTTATACGCTCTCCAAGCCACATCAAAAGCATAGTACCAGTTATAATTGTGGTAATGGCTACAAATTTGAATCCAAAACCGGGATTGGTTACAACAGAAATTGTTCCAGCGCCAGAATTTGCTGTCATAGATTCGAGAAATACCGTTACACTATAGGCTTGGAATGCAGCTATTAAAACTGTCCCATAGCGAGTAATCTGGGTAATTTTTTTACGACCTGCTTCCCCTTCTTTCTGCAAACGCTGAAAATAAGGAACAACAGTACCCATAAGTTGAATCATAATGGAAGCTGATATATAAGGCATAATTCCCAAAGCAAACAAGGTTGCTTTTTGGAAAGCACCACCAGCAAACATATCAAATAGCCCAAAAAGAGTATTTTGCATTGATTCAAATGCAGCATGTAAAGCATCACCATTGACTCCGGGAATAGGAACATGTGCACCGAGGCGAACAACAACTAACACTCCGAAAGTGAAAAGAATTCTGGCTCGGAGTTCAGGTATACTAAAGACGTTTCTGATCTTATCAATCATTGAAGCGTTACCGACCCACCTGCTTTTTCAATTTTATCCTTTGCAGACGCACTAAAGGCGCTTGCTGTAATATTCACTTTTCGTGAAATGTCCCCATTAGCTAAAATCTTTATGGGTTGCAAAGCAGATCGCACCAATCCATTTTCTTCTAATGTTTGACCATCTATTTCGACAGCGTCTAGTTTTTCTAATGCAGCTAAATTCACAACTTGAAATGATTTTTTAAACATTTTGTTCGAAAAACCACGTTTTGGTACGCGACGCTGCAATTGCATTTGACCACCTTCAAACCAAGATAATGATTTGCTTCCACTACGTGAGTGATATCCTTTTTCACCTCGTCCGCCTGTTCGGCCTAATCCTGTTCCGTGGCCTCTACCTCGACGTTTTGTATTCTTAACAGAACCTTTTGTTGGTTTTATTTCACCAAGTTTCATCAAACTTCCTTTACATTTACCAAAAAGTTTACCGTATTAATCATTCCGCGTATAATTTCTGAATCACTGTGTTCGACAGTTTGATTAATTTTTCTTAAACCTAATGCATCCAAAGTTGCTTTTTGATTTGGTCGCCTTCCAATTCGGCTGCGAACTTGTGTTATTTGTAATGTTTTTGTTTTTGCTTTAGCCATTTTAACTAAATACTTCTTTAATTGTTATTCCACGCTTATTTGCAATTGTAACAGCATCTTGTAAATTTTCCAGAGCATTTACGGTTGCCCTAACTACATTTAAAATATTATTTGATCCATAGCGTTTGGATAAAATATTATTCACTCCCACTTGTTCCATAATAGCACGAACTGCTGATCCGGCAATAATACCTGTACCCGGAGAAGCCGGTTTCAACATGACTCTACTGGCTCCATGTTTGCCAGTAATTTTATGGGGAATAGTTTCATTTATAATTGGTGCTTTAAATATATTTCTTTTCGCATTGTCTTTTGCTTTGGATATACTACCCATAACTTCATTTGCTTTTCCTAATCCAACGCCAACATGGCCTTTTCCGTCGCCAACTACAACAAGTGCTGAAAAACGAAAACGTTTTCCGCGGGACGTCACTTTTGCAACACGATTGATACGGATAACTTCTTCTTCTTTAAGATCTAATTCTGCTGGATTTATTATTGCCAATGAAAACTCCTTTTAAAAAACCAATCCACCTTCACGAGCGCCGTCAGCTAATGCTTTCACGCGTCCGTGATATGGGAAACCATTTCTATCAAAAATTACTTTCTCAATATCTTTTGCTTTTGCTCTGGCAGCGAGTTCCTCACCGACTATTTTACCTTGCTTAACTTTACTCCCTGCATTCTTCAATTTTGTCTGCAAGTTTTTATCCATTGAAGAAGCAGATGCAAGAGTTACACCCTGAGAATCATCAACAATCTGTGCAGAAATATTTTTCAGACTGCGTGTAACCACCAGTCGACATCTATCAGACTGTAACCGATTGAGTTGTTTACTGCGATTACGTCGACGTGCAAAACGAATATTTTTAGCTTTAATACGACTCATTTATTAAGCACCTGTTGCTATAGTTTTACCTTGTTTAGACCGAACATATTCATCTTTATAGCGAATACCTTTTCCCTTATAGGGTTCCGGTTTTCTGAATGATCGTATTTTAGCAGCCACTTCTCCAACAAGCTGTTTGTCAATACCAGAAATATTAATGTCTGCTCGGTTTGCTTTAATTTCAATGCCTTCCGGCGGATCAAAATATATATCGTGAGAGAATCCTAATTGTAACTTTAATCTATTCCCCTGCATGTTGGCTTGAAAACCAATTCCTCTGATTTCTAAATCTTTCGAAAAGCCTTCTGAAACACCTTGGATTGCATTTGCTATTAACACACGAGTAGTCCCATGCATTGATCGATCAAATTTTAAATCAGACATTCTTTGTATATTTAGTGTATTATCAATTTGTTCAACTTTAATAACAGAATTAATATTAACCTTCAGTTCACCTTTTGGGCCATTTACCAAAACAGTATCGGGTTGAATCTCAACTTTGATACCATCTGGAATTTCTACGGGTTCTTTTCCTATTCTCGACATTTTCTTACCAAACGTTGCATAGTACTTCACCACCCACACCAAGTTTCTTAGCCATTTTATTTGAAATGACACCTTTTGATGTGGACATGATTGAAATTCCTAATCCATCGAGTACTCGGGGTAATTCTTTTTTCCCTTTATATACTCGTAAACCAGGCTTGCTTACTCTATTTATTCCTGATATAACTGATTTACCATGATAATCATATTTCAGAAAGACTCGAATATGCCTCCTGTCTTTATCTTCGATTAAGATAAAATCTTCGATATATTTTTCTTCCTTTAAAATAAATACAATTCGTTTCTTTTCGTTAGAGGATGGAATATCAACCCATCTTTTATTAACCCTTAAGCCATTCCGAATTCGCGTCAGCAAATCAGCTATTGGATCTGTCATACTCATTTAATTCTTACTCTCCTTACCAACTTGCTTTTGTTATACCCGGGATTTCACCTTTTAAAGCCATTTCTCGAAAACAAATACGACACAATCCGAATTTGCGTAAATAGCCATCGGGACGTCCGCAATTGAAACAACGGTTATAAGCCCTACTGGAAAATTTCGGTTTTCTTTTTGATTTAACAATTAGTGATTTTTTTGCCATTAGGCAGCCTCAACTACTTCTTCTTGTTTTACAGGTTTTTCCCTTAAAGGAAATCCAAATTCTTTTAGCAGCCAATAGGATTCATCATCCGAATTAGCAGTTGTTCCTAGTGTAATATCCATTCCTCGGATTGAATCAATTTTATCGTAATCAATTTCAGTAAAAACTATCTGTTCTTTTATTCCGAAAGAATAATTTCCTTTTCTATCAAAAGATTTAAAAGATAATCCTCTGAAATCGCGTGTACGTGGTAAAGCAATCGAAATAAGTCTTTCAAGAAATTCATACATGCGATTCCCTCGAATCATAACCTTGCACCCCACAGGAAATCCTTTGCGAATTTTGAAATTAGAAATATCCTTTTTCGAACGTGTTATGACTGCTTTTTGACCTGTGATTGCAGTTAATTCTTCGACAGCTCTTTCTAAAGCTTTCGGATTCAATTTTGCATCACCAATTCCCATATTAACTGAAATAGCAGAAACATGAGGCACTTCCATCACATTCTTGTAACCAAAACGCTTCATCAATGCAGGCACTATATTTTCCTTATACTGCTTTTTCAAATTAGGTACATACATTTCTTTTTTAGATGGTGTACTTTTCTTTGGCGCATTCTTTTTACTTGTAGATTCTTTTACAGTTGTTTTTTTAGGTGCACTCTTTTTTGCTGTCGATATTTTTGCAGCAGTTTTTTTAGCAGCGCTCTTTTTTGCAACTGGTTTTTTCTTATCTGGCTTTTCGCTTGTTTCTTTTTTTGCCATAATTCTATTCTAATTCTTCACCTGTTTTTGATGCAATTCTTACTTTACGGTTATTCTCTAAAATCTTATATCCAACCCGTGTTACATTTCCTTTATGCACTGGTAGCATATTTGAAATATGGATAGGAGCTTCTTTTTCTACAAATCCGCCGGTAGGATTTTCCTGAGTTGGGCGCGAAGCACGTTTAACCAAATTAATACCTTCAACAATCACTTTTTGTGAATCCGGAAAGATATGTAAAACTTTACCTTCTGATCCTTTGTGATTGCCGGTAATCACACGTACTGTCATGCCTTTTTTAATATGCATTATAATACCTCCGGAGCCATAGAAATAATTTTCATATATCCACCATCTCTTAACTCTCTGGCAACTGGGCCAAATATACGTGTTCCACGCGGTTCACCAGCACTTGTCAACAATACAGCTGCATTGTCATCAAAGCGAATATAGGATCCGTCAACACGACGAATTTCCTTTTTTGTTCGAACCACAACTGCCCGTGAGACATCCCCTTTTTTAACCATTCCATTTGGAATAGCATTTTTAACTGTAATCACAATAATGTCTCCCACAGTGGCATATCGTCGTTTCGAACCACCAATAATCTTGAAACACAAAATTTCTTTTGCGCCCGTATTATCTGCAACTTTTAGTCTTGTTTCTTGCTGAATCACAATCTTTATCCAATTTTTACCGATTCACGAATAATTTCACTGACTTGCCAACGCTTATTTTTACTGACTGGACTTGTAGAAGTAATTCGTACAATATCACCATCTTTCGGAGTAACACTGGCCACATGGGCCATGTGTTTTTTTGATGTATTAATAATTTTTTTATACACTTTATGTTTAATGCGTCTTGTGACTTTAACTACTACGGTTTTATCCATTTTTGTGCTAATAACTTCGCCTGTCAATGATTGTCTTTTACGATCCATTAATTTTTCGAGCCTTTCTCTTCTCTAATACCTAATTCATATTCATGAATCACAGTTTTTATCTGGGCAATTTCTTTTTTCAAATGTCTTATCTGTAACGGATTTTCTAATTGCTGTAGAGATTTTTGAAAACGAATATTTTGTAGAGCTTCCATATTTTCATCGAGCTTAACATCTAATTCTGAATGAGTCATTTCATTCAATTCCGAACGTTTCATTAAATGTCTCTCCGTTCCACAATTTTTGTTTTAATTGGTAATTTGTGTGAGGCGTTAATAAAAGCCAATTCTGCCATTTCACGATCGACACCTTCTACTTCGAAAATGACTCGACCTGGTTTTACAACAGCTACCCAGTATTCCGGCGTCCCTTTACCTTTACCCATTCTAGTTTCAGCTGGTTTTTTCGTAATAGGTTTATCCGGGAAGATACGAATCCACATTTTACCTGTTTTACGAACCACCCTGGAGATAGTTACTCGAGCCGCTTCTATCTGTCGAGCAGTAATCCATCCGGGTTCAACAGCTTTTAAACCAAAACTACCAAAGGAAACTTGATTACCTCGAGTAGCTAAACCACGGCGATTACCGCGATGGTGTCTACGAAATTTTACTTTTCTGGGTTCTAACATAATATCATTTAAACCGGTTTATCCGTTACAAATCCAAACTTTTATCCCAATGATACCATACGTCGTTTGGGCTTCAGTTAATGCATAATCTATATCTGCTCGCAATGTATGCAGCGGAACACGTCCTTCATGAAATTTTTCACTTCGAGCAATTTCAGTACCGCCCAAGCGACCGGCAACGTTTATACGAATACCTAATGCGCCCATGCGCATAGTCGATTGGATTGCTTTATTAACGACTCGTCGATATGAAATCTTTTTTACCAATTGATGGGCAATATTTGACCCCACCAACGCAGCATCTAATTCGGGACGTTTTACTTCTGAAATATTTATTTGTACATCTTTATCTGTTAATTGGTTTATTTCTTTCTTTAATCGACCAACTTCTTCTCCACCTTTACCTATCACAATTCCTGGTCGAGCTGTATAAATTGTAACTGTCACTACTTTTGATGTTCGACTAATGTCTACTCGGGAGATTCCGGCATTCGGTAATCTATGTTTAATATATTTACGAATTCTTACATCTTCTTCTAATTCACTTGAAAATGTTTTTTCAGCAAACCAATTTGAACTCCAATTCTTTTTAACTGCTAAACGAAAACCGACCGGATGTGTCTTTTGACCCAAAATAACTCCTTAGTTGTCACTCACAACTACTGTGACGTGACTTGTTGGTTTATTTAAACGTGAAATACGACCCATAGATGCAGCCCTAAATCGCTTCAGTGATGGACCACCATTAACAAAAGCTTCGGACACAATTAATCCATCTGGATCAATATTTGCATCATCCGCTTTTTGAAGCAGATTACTCACGGCAGATCGAAGTGTTTTTTCAATAACTTCAGATCCTTTTTTTGGGGAAAAGTGCAAGTAATTTAAAGCATCTCCTACATTTTTACCGCGAACCTCATCCATCACAATGCGAATCTTTCGTGGAGATTGTCTTACGTATCTGCTGCTGGCTGTAGCTTTCATGGCTATTTACGGTCTCCAGAGTGCATTCTAAAAATTCGAGTTGGTGCAAATTCACCTAATTTATGTCCAACCATATTTTCTGAAATAAATACAGGAATAAACTTGTTACCATTATGTACAGCAAACGTATGACCCACAAAATCGGGAGTGATCATTGAACGACGTGACCAAGTTTTGACTACTTTTTTCTTTCCTCCATCATTCATTGTCTGAACTTTTTTCATAAGTTTTTCATCTACGTAGGGGCCTTTTTTTAATGATCTTGCCATCCTACTTTCTCCTCTTCACGATATAATCATTAGATTTTTTATTCTTCTTCCTGGTTTTATATCCTTTAGTTGGTTTACCCCAAGGAGTCGTCGGATGACGACCACCTGAAGATTTTCCTTCACCACCACCCATTGGATGATCCACAGGATTCATTGCCACACCTCGCACAGTAGGTCTGCGACCTAACCAGCGAGAACGTCCGGCCTTTCCCGAAACGATCTGTTCATGGGATTTATTCCCAACTTCGCCCAAAGTTGCTAAACATTCACTGCGGATTAATCGATCTTCTCCTGAAGGTAATTTTAATGTAGTGAAACCGCCTTCATGAGCCATTACCTGTGCAGATGCACCAGCACTGCGAACCATTTGTCCACCATTACCCGGATATAATTCTACATTATGAACAAACATACCTGTGGGTATTTTAATTAATGGTAAAGCATTACCAATTTTCAATGGTGCATTCTCGCCAGAGAAAACTGTGTCACCGACTTTGATACCAAAAGGTGAAAGAATGTAACGTTTTTCACCATCAGCGTAATGCAATAAAGCAATATTTGCTGATCGATTTGGATCATATTCAATTGCAAATACTTTTGCAGGAATATCATGCTTACTTCGTTTAAAATCTATAATTCGATAGCGTTGTTTATGGCCACCTCCACGATGACGTGTAGTAATACGGCCTTTATTATTACGTCCACCCGTTTTACGTTTGGCTTCAGTTAGACTTTTTTCAGGAATACTTTTCGTTATTTCAGAAAAGTCAGATCGCGTTGCAAATCGATTCCCTGGAGTAGTTGATTTAAGTTTGCGGATACCCATTATCCAACTTCTCCTTTTAAAAGATCTATCGCCGATCCTTCTTTTAAAGTAATTATTGCTTTTTTCCAATTGGATCGATGTCCATTTGTTCGGATTGTTCTTCCACCGCTACGAACTGTCATTTGTTTTGCTTTGCCTAATCTGTTCATTGTTGCTACTTTTGCAACTTCTACATCAAATCTTTTTTCAACTGCATCTTTAATCTCAATCTTATTCGCGGAACCATCTACTTGAAATGCGTATTTTCTTTGAATTTCTTCTAATTGACTCATTTTTTCAGTAAATAATGGTTTTATTATGATTTCTCGTATTGACATTATTTTACCATCAATTGTTCAGTTAATGCTTTAACACCGCTTTTTTCAATAAGGATTACATCACAATCAATGAGATCATATGTACTTGCATGAGCGGCTTCTAAAATTGCAACATTAGGTAAATTTCGACCGGCCAAAAAAACATCATTTTTATTTTCACCTAATAAAATTGCGATTTTCTTATCTGCGATTTTTAAATCATTTAATACTTTTACAAAATCTTTTGTTTTTGGAGATGAAACATTTAATTCATCAACAATAATTACTCCATCGTTTTTTGCTTTACTGGAAAGCACAGAACGGCGAGCCAGACTCTTCATCTTTTTTGGTATGTTATATGAATAACCGTGTGGTTCAGGACCAAAGACAGTACCTCCGCCCTTCCATAATGGAGAACGCGTAGATCCTGCACGGGCCACACCGCGCCCTTTCTGTTTAAAGGGCTTACGACCACCTCCACGAACCTTACTTCGATTTTTAGCAGAGTGTGTTCCTTGTCGACTATTTGTTAATTCAGATTGAACAGCGCGAAAAACAACATCTTTATTTGGCTCAATACCAAATACAACTTCATTAAGTTTCATTTTTGAAGCTTTACTTCCATCTTGTTTAAAAACTTGTAATTCCATCATTATTTCTTAATTAGTATAAAACTATTTTGCACACCGGGAACTGCACCTTTAATAAGCAATTGATTTTTCCCGTCATCAACGTGTACTATTTCTAGATTTTTTACTGTCACTTTTTCAACACCCATATGCCCTGCCATGCGCATTCCTTTGTAGACTCTTGAAGGATCAGAACCCTGCCCAATTGAACCAGGCGCACGATCATATTCACGCTGTCCATGTGTTTTTGGACCGCCTGAAAAACCATGGCGTTTCATTACACCTGCAAATCCTTTTCCTTTTGATGTACCGGTAACATTTACAATATCACCTTCTTTAAAAATTGCTGCACCAAATTCTTGCCCCACCCGATAATCGAATCCATGAATAGGCTCGAATTCAGATAAAATTCGCTTCGGGGTTGTTTTTGCTTTATCAAACATCCCTTGCATTGGTTTATTTGTATGCTTTTCTTTTTTCTCACCAAAACCTAATTGAATAGATGTATAACCATCCTTATCTTCAGTTTTTACTTGAGTTACAACACATGGACCCGCATCAACAACCGTTACGGGAATCATCTTTCCGTGATCACCGAAAACTTGTGTCATACCAATTTTTTTACCAATTAATCCGCGCATAATTACACCTTGATTTGAATATCGACACCGGCTGGCAAATCTAACTTCATTAATGCCTCTACTGTTTTAGGGGTGGAATTCAAAATATCTACAACTCTCTTGTGTATTTTAGACTGAAATTGCTCTCTTGATTTCTTATCTACAAAGGGTGACCGTAAGACTGTATAAACAGTCCGTTTTGTCGGCAATGGGATTGGACCGGAAATCACAGCACCAGTTGACTTAGCCGTTTTTACAATCTTTTCCGTTGATTTATCCAACAAATGATGATCGTATGCTTTAAGACTTATGCGTATAGTTTGATTAGCCAAAATATTTACTCAACAATCTCCGTTACGACCCCGGCACCTACAGTCCGTCCGCCTTCACGAATAGCAAAACGCAGTTCCTTATCCATTGCAATCGATGTAATTAATACCACATCCACTTCTATGTTATCTCCC
>NNSG01000014.1 GCA_002256485.1 Fidelibacterota bacterium 408169 | reverse complement strand
ACCAATATGCTAGAGCATCAACTGGTGACGCCAGTTCGCCTGAAGCATTAGCGGTTACGCCAACCCATTTCAAGTCATCAGGCGCACCCGTAACTTGTATCTGTAATCCTTCAACAATGGGGTTGGCATCTAAGCCAACGTTGTCTCCTGTTTCCATATCGGTACCCGTCTGTATGGCATTCCCCAAAACAAGAGTGGTACCATCGGTTGTGTTATCGACATCCCAAACGATAGCAGAACTGCCATCATTAAAGTGAAATGATATTTGATAGTCGTCTCCCGTAACAAGTAAAGGTTCAATAACAACCCCTACAACTGATCCGTCAGAAACACCTACACTATGTTCAGCAGCAATAGACGAAGTACCATAACTTGTCACAGCGTCGTCGCTAGTGGGTGACATTTGAGGTCGTATTGTCATTATTTGCATTGAACTTTCTAATGTTCTAGGTATACCATAAGGATTATATCCGTAGGCTGTAACAGCAAAATAATATGCTCTGTTAGTCTTTAATGGAATACCGGCATTTAAGCCATCTGTATCAATTTCGATACTACGCTTAATACCACTATCAGATCCAAATTGTACTCGGCGATTAATAGTTTCACCAAGAACAGGATCAAAAACATTGTCAAAAATTTCTGTAATTCCATCCATCAAATCATAGGTAGCTACTCGTTTGACAGCTCCTTGACCGGACGCAGTTTCTAATTGATATACATTGTACCCTTGAAACGTAAATAAAGTATTTTCACCTTCAAATGTGGTGTCAATAAAATCTACTACTTGAATAAATGTATATGTTGTGTCAAATGTAATCGTTGTATCGGTTCCTACAATTGAAGTATCTGATGTTACACCAAATGTAATATCTGTAACCCACGTCGTATCAAACGAAACAGGAACAGGAAGTTTGTCAATAACATCAAGGGCTGTATAGCTTTCTACTTCATTCACACCATCATCCCAATTAAGAATAATTGCGTCTTTTGCAGTACTTACAGCAACGTTAGGCGATGTTGGAGAAGCAGGTAGCGCAAACTGAATATCATATGCAAGCTGTGCTAATTGATCTGCCTGTTTTAAAGCCGTAACTGATGTCAACGCATCACTCCCGCGAGCAATTAACATACCAAATACAACTTCTTGTGAATCACCATCTGCCAATGTAAAAGGACCTGCATTCATTAAGAAACGGCGGTCACCGGAAGCGTGATCATCTGAGTCAACCCATACACCGTCACCGGCTCCTGTATTAAGGTTTGGGTCGTCCGGATGGACAAACATACTTACTTCACCTGTTTCAGAATTAACAAATGGAGAACCATCGCGTAAAAAACCTGACATATAATTATATGCTTCTTCTGCGCTATTTGGATCCGTATAAACAGGGTCACCATTAATATATTTAGTAAAGGAACTCATTCCTAAATTTTTATATCCCGGTATATTTCTTCCAAAAGCAAATGCTGTGTCACCAGCAGATGCTACAATGGGTCCCTGGAAAAAGTCATATCCAATAGCCGGTGCATCAGTACCATAATCTCCATCAGCTCCATCGTTATAGCAAAATCCTAGACTAAGGGTTGTGTCACATCCAACGAAGTCGTCTCCAGCATCACCTAAATCTGGATCTGCCCACAGTCCAATAATGGTAGAGTCAACATCAGTTCCACCTTTATTTATCATTAGAGCTTTAACAAACATCATATCGCCAAAGGCATCTGGTCTGTCGTAGCCCCAAATGGTCATTTGCACTTCAATACCAATTGGTAATGTGCTGAAAATGGAGTGTTGAGCTTGATCCGCATCATTCATTACCCACCAAATTACTTGGTCTCCGATGAATTCAGGATGATCGTTGCCATTGGGTAGCGGATCGTATGAACCATCACCATCCACATCAACCCAGGGGGCACCCAGATCAGCGGGCCAGTTCTGGAAATCATCGCTTGCCAACGGATCTGCAAGGTCGCTTTTATTCACAATATAGAGCTGGTGTTCTGAAGCCCCTGCATCGCCACCCCAAGGTCCGGCAACAAACTCAGGACCATATTCACCAACTGCAGTTCTAATGTCACCATTTACCTTACCGGCTATCCATAGACCCGAAGCATAATTAATATATTTATGGGAACCTTTGGGCCATTCCATGCCTGAGTGTCCCGTTATTCTATGGGATACCAACATACCGTTATTTTCCAAATCATCTCGGATGCGATTCCCATCAAATTGTCCGGAATCTGCTTTGTATAATGGACCTGGCAAATTCCTCATACCTCTCTTTTCTGCTACTAACCATGTAGTCATCATGGATAAGAGCAAGGTAAAGAACAATACGTTTTTAATCTGTAAATACTTTCTCATGATTTTCACCTCTTATTCTTTGAAATTATAAGCTGTATGCTAAACCAAACCGGATCATTCGAGGGGTATCCCATCGACCGGGGTTTTTCAAGCGGTCTTCATAAAATGATGCACCTAAAGGATTTCCTTTAATCCAGGTTTGTCCTTCACTAGTTGCGAGCCATCCATCTTCACCTGTAGAGCCTGTACCTTCATATACACTGTTTACGTTTTCTGCATTCAGTGCATTCATGATAAGAACATAGGCTGTTAAGCCTGTTCCGGCAATATCAGATAGATTTATTCTTAAATCCAAAGTTGATGTCCATGGTTTATATGCTGAGTTAACACCTGCAACAGGTTGATACCATCCACGGCCAAAAACTGCAGACTGCATGACAGACGGGGTATAAGCAGTTCCACTACCAAATTGATAGAGAGCATTTACACCCAAATCAAAAAGGCCAGCGACTTTGCCAGCTTGATAATCTACCATAACAGAACCCGTATGGCGTTGATCATAATCAAGAGGGTTTACGGATGTTGGATAATTATCACCAATCCAGGCAATATTGAAGTTTGTTGCCGGATCAGAGCCTGTTCCGTTTGCCCACTGCATTGTATAGTTCACATCAATCAACACACCGCGCATCCGTCGCATTTTCAAGGCGGTTGATAATCCTTTCACAACACCATAATCACCATTTTCATATTGGGCCCAACTAAACTCTGCGCCATCAACCATGGCCCCTTGACGATTGGACATGGCTGTATAATCACGAACTTCTTTGTAATAACCCGTTATATCCACAGCGGCAAAAGCACCCAATTGCTGTGCAAAACCAATCTCATACTGTGTTGTACGTTCCGGTTTTAAACTTCCATTTGGGGATACAGTCATATTCCCCTGGCTTAGGTTTGCAGCAAAATGTGAATCAGACAAGTACAATCTGCTCAAAATGGGGTGCTGAACGAATTTCCCATATTGTGCGTGTAATACCGTTTGATCCGTTACAGGAAATGTAACACCAACTCGTGGAGATATATACGTATATGGATCAACTGTTGAATATCCGGACGCTTCATGATCAATCCGACCTCCGTCTAAATAAATTGCATTCCATGATTCTGGCGCTTCGGATCCAAAATTGAAACTATCATAACGAAGACCAATGTTCAATACAAGGTCTTCCAATTCAATTTTATCTTGGATATATGCACCCAAAATTACCGGCTCACCGGGAGCAGATGTCCCAGTAGTTGCATCGTAGCTATCAGCTTCATTTCCTTGCTGATCATAACCAATATTCATGGTATAGGCATTCCGATACAATGTATATAGCCAATCCGCATCACTCGTGCTCTGTCCTGATTGCGAAGCTTTATCATATCCTTCGGCAATCTCCATTGGTTGAGCCAGACGATAATCCCGAATGGTATGTTTTCTCCATTCGAAACCTGTTTTAATCTCATGGTTCCCCATTTGATTTAAATAATCAGCTTTGGCGCCGATATAACTAATATTATTTTTTCTGTATTCATCATACACGCCGCCATAATTGCTAAAATATGCGAAATCTTCAACGGCGAGCGGGTTTGAACCCCAGTCACGCAATTCTTCATTACCTTTAACATCGGGGTTCCCATAATTCATAATTTCATCTTTATGGCGATGATCACCAAGTTCCCGGCTAAAGTTATAAGAACTGAGATTAACCTTTGCAAAAGATGTTGAACCTAATCGCAAAGTAAAATTGGCATAAGCCGATTGTGTAGTAGATTCATACCACGGGGTGTTCTCTGTATTTAGGAGCGTATATGAATGAGGATAATCTCCTTGGCTCATGGTAATACTTTCTCCCAAGTCTCCTCGAGAATCTTTTTTCGTGAAGGAACCTCCTGCTTTTACCTTTATGGTGTTCAAGTCAAAAACAATATTTCCTGTTACGACATCACGCGTAAGTCCGGCATTTTCTTTGGCACCGTACAAACGTTTATAATCAGAATAAATGATTGAGGTGGAATCGCTTGTAAAATCAACCAATACTGTTGATTCACTTGCTTCCGCAGCAGCGCCAGCAGCTGAATCACCTTCTGCGCGACTCATTGAAGGATAGTATGAAACAGACGGACTTGCATCGTCCATGCTGGTCCGCTCAAAACTACCGAAATATTTAATACTGTTTCCCAAAGGACCGCCAACATCAAAACTCATTAGATTATAACCATAGCTGTGGAGAGCATCTTTATCTTCAGAAGCAGCAGATCCAAGATCGGATACAAATTCTGCGCCCATGGAAACTTTTTCTCCACCGGTACGTGTGGTTGTACTGACAACGCCACCATTTGAATTACCAAATTCTGCGTCAAAACCACCGGACTGGAATGAAATTTGTTCCATTGCATTATTGCTGACAACACCGGTATTTGAAAGTGTAAATGGGTTAACGGTGTACACACCGTCAACATAATATGCCATATCGCCGCTACGACTACCACGAACATATATTGCTCCGCCACTGCTTACGGCACCTGTTTGTAAAGCAACTAAATTTTCCACACCCCGGATTGCAACATTTTGAATAACGTCTTTATCTATGGTTCGAGTTGTGTTTGTAGCAGACGTATTTACAATAGGTCTTTCTGCAATAATTTCAACTGCTTCTCCCTCAAGAGCTGCTACTTCTAAGGAGAAGTTTAAAGTTGTTGTTTGATTATCAGACACATTCACATTCTTCATCGTAATGCTTTTGTATCCAATATAATCCACTCGTACGGATTGGGCTCCAACCGAAACATCTAATATAAAGTATTTACCATTTGCATCCGTTGCGCCACCATTGCTTGTTCCCACAATACTGACGTTGGCACCAGCAAGTGGGGCGCCTTCTTCATTAATGATTGTACCGGAAACTTTTCCGCTTGTTTGCGCTAGCAACATTGTTGGAAAAATAACCAAGGCTATCGTTAAGGTAAGTAGCTTTTTCATAAACTAACCTCTCTTGTTATTATTTAAGAAATAAACACAATTCTACTCATGAGAATTGGGGTTTTTTAATTATTGGTAACAACTTAATGTTATTATCACAGGGAAGGTATAATAAATTTCAATACAGTCCAACTATTTATTTTACGAGCATTTTATCCGAATTATATAATTCTAATACTAAATAAGTTATACGTATAATTTGATTAAATTTTAAATGAACATTTTAAAGACTAAATTTATTCTCATGATAAAATCACAATATAAGATTGTTTATATTTTTGTATTGTTTGTCGTTTTCGGCTATTCCTCTCCTGTCATCAACGGAAAAGTGGTTGATATTGATACAAACGATGGGGTCGCTGGTGTCCATTTAATCGTCATTGATTCAAATACAGGAACAACAACTGACGCTTCAGGTTTCTTCAATTTGGAATGGTCAGGAAATTATCCAATCAAGATCCAAGCATCTCATATTGGATATAAATTAAGAGAAATCATAGTGCTTAAACCTGGAAACATATGGATCGGCTTAAAAACCAAAGTTATAAAAGGTGAAGAAGTCCTTGTTTTAGGTGAAAAAGCATTCAGCGGTAACGAAGTCTCCAGTGGTGTTGAACATATTGATCTAAAAAATGTAACTGCTCGAGGTTTCCGTGACGTAAGCGAAGTAATAGATAAAATGGGTAGTGTTGTTATTTCTACAACTGAAACAGGTCATCAAACAATTAGTATTCGCGGAGCAAATGCCAATGAGGTAGCGGTGTTTCTTGATGGTGTTAAAATGAATCGCCCTCTTGATCGCGTTGCAGATTTATCATACATAAATATTAATTCTTTAAATAGTGTAGAGATTATCAAAGGAGGTAATGGTGTTTTATCCGGAGGGGGTAATTTTGGCGGAACAGTGAGATTAATTTCAAAAAGTCCAAATAATAATTCAGTTATTGTTTCACGAAACATCGGTTTAACAGATGATCGGGATCAAGACCTTTCCGGTGAATTAAACCTGCGAATAAAACGACTCGGTTTTAGCGGTAGATTTTCCGGTAAGTCCAGACTATTTGACGGCAGGTCATTATATACAACCTTGTTTTCGAATATTTCGGGATTAGCAGATGTTCCAAAAGGGAAAATAACCATTAAGCATATGATTCTCTCAAATTCGTTGAAATATCCATCTGGTTCGATTAATACTTCTGACAGTCTTTCAACGAACCTATTTACATATAACGGACAGCTGTTAAATATTAAAGGATTAGATATTTCCTTCGGAAAACGCGAGTGGAATTGGACAGATACTTTTTTTGATAATATTGACCGAAAACTATCGGAAGATTCTCATAGGGCATACATCTCTAAATCCTGGCTGTGGAAACAGTGGAGCGGGACACTTCAACTGGAAAAAGAACAGTTAAATTTTGATGGTCGTAATGAAATAAGCTCATTAGACTCCTTACTCTACTTTAAAGATTATATTGATCTTCAATCCATTGATAAAGCTTGGGCAGGTGTTTTACAATATTCAGCACGAGCAGATGATCCAAGGCTGGGTTTGGTTCGGTGGGAGTTGGGAATAAGAAACGGGAATATCGAATATCAGCATAATCAAAAAACATCTAAATTTGATACTGCACTTGTTCGAACCAATAATTATAATGCTGAAAATAGTCAAAAACTGAAATCATTTCGATTGGGTGTATTTGTAAAAGGTGCTGGTAAATATTTTGAATACAGTTTATTTTTCAACCAAGGATGGAATAAACGTTTTCCCACGCTAAATGATCAATTCCTTTGGTATACGTCTCGCAATGAAGATGTATTATTAATGCACGACTTAAATGATGAAGAAATTGAGTGGCTTTATTCTGTTTGGTCATCAGACAGATTGATCTCTGAACATGTGTCTACAACTGAGGTGGGATGGTCAGTATTATGGGATAAAAATACAATTGCTCCTATTAATAAATGGGAAATGAAAGGGAGTATCTTTCGAAATCATTTTATTGAAAAAATATCCTATCGACAATTGGGTGATGGGCTATTAGTACCCTACAATACAACGATAGCATCTATCAATGGTATGGAAATAAGTATGGATGCAACAATGTTGGGAATATTTCGCGGTATAATGATTATTCAGGGGAATGCGGCATTGATGAATTTCAGTAATTTGAATGTATTCCCAAACAAACCGCAAACATTAGCCGCCGCCAGCATCAATTGGCGACGAGGAATTCTAAACATTAATATCAGCCATATTTTTGAAGGTCCAAAAATGATTCATAAAGGCGGAGTGGTTTTTTACCAATCGGAAAATCTAAATAACACAAATATGACCATTTCTCTTTTCAAAACAATTTGGAAATTTGATATTGGACTTACATACACCGTTCGTAATGTTTTGTCGACTCAAAATACAACAGTTAATTATTCTAATTGGTCCGCAGCGGATCCGTTTAATTATTATGATGTTCACAGAAAATTACTTTCATTAAAAATTAGTTTTATTAATTGAATAAATTAGATAGCATGAAAAAATCTCTATTTTTATCAGCATTAATATTTCTCTCCTGCGAATGGCCATTTGAAACAACATCAACAGACGAGGATTCATTATTTAACGTAAGTATTTCTCACGAAATAACACGAATTGTTGATTCAGCTGCTGTTGAAATTTCTTGGAGTGGAATCACTATTGAAGATTTTTCCCATTTTATTATTGAAAGGAAATCAGCAACGGAGATTGAATGGAAAAAACGGACTGTTATTTCAAATCCTGCTATAACTTTTTATACAGATATGGTAAATGATGATACAACATTTTATTATCGGGTAGGGATTTCAGATATAAATGAAAATATCCGTTGGGGAAAAGATTCAACAACCATACCCCTTACTAAAGCATTATTTGTTCCTGATGATTATGATAACATACAAAGTGCGTATTCAACACCAATTACAGATGACGGTGATTCTATAATTGTATCACCCGGAGAATATACCGGTTCATTGGGGCTCCTTGGAAAAAATGTTGTAGTTAAATCAACTCATGGCTTCACAGAAACATTTATTATCGCTGATAATTATAGTCGCTGTGTCAATATAAATAAAGGTGTGCTTCAGGGTTTTTTAATTACCGGCGGGGCACCTACCGGAAACACCGCTTCCGGTGGCGGCGTTTATGCAAGCGGAAGCGCCATTTTAAAAAATAATTGTATTTCAAATAACATCGCCCCCAGACAAGGTGGTGGAGCCTACATCACTGGCAATGTTAGTTTATATAATAATGTATTTCATAGTAATACAGGTGCCTTGATTGGCGGCATCCTAATTTCAAATGGTTCAGGAAATATAATCAATAATACTTTTGCAGATAATGATTTTGCAGGTGTGGCTATAGACAACCAATCTTCAGTAATCTTTATAAATAATGTAATCGCAAACCACTTTTATTTTGATTTATTGGTTGAAAATTCAACTCAATCAACCATCGCATATAACCGGTTTAAAGAATCAAATAATCAGAACGACAATATCTCGAACGATCCTTTATTTGTTTCCCCTGGCCTTATCCCTTGTTTAGACTATAGATTATCTGACTTTTCCCCTTGCATTGATGCGGGGCATCCCGATATTAAATACAATGATTTAGATGGGTCTCGAAACGACATGGGCGCTTTTGGAGGTTTGGAGGGATTATGAGTTTCTTCGAGATAAAACTTCTATTATTTATCCTATTCATATTCATCGCTGATGATTTACATTGTTATTAAGGAGGGGGTAACTTATAGTGAGAATTGCATGTTGCGACTTTTTGTTTATTTCAAAAGATCCATCGAGTTTAGATGCGGCTCCCCGGTCTGTTCCTTGAATTATGATGTTTACACCAGCAATAGGAGCGCCATCTATTTGATTGATGGTTTTTCCTTTAATTGTTATTTCTTCGCCCAAAAGAAAAAACAGTGGTGTTAAGAGTATAAATAGTTGTCGTTTCATTGTGATTTAAATCCGTTTGAAAGTTAACGAATTTAAAACGTGAGTGTAATCAGGTTTCTGCTTCTATTTGTTGGGCTATTTGGTGTATAAATTTTATTTTTTAATAACGTTTTCGAAAACAGAACATCAGAAATTTTTCTGTCAAACTCAACTTCATCAATAATCCATTCTATCCAGAGTGATCGTTTATACCAACTTTCTTAGTGTGTAAATAATGGCATGGGATCCTGCAAAGGACAAACACGATAACACAATAAATTTTACAAACACCGGCAGTTCTATATTCAAAAAGGCCAAAGCAATCACACCTATAACAATCATGTGAATAACGTACACATTATATGAATTACGGCTCATTTCTGCTAATAACACATTGGTCTTGTTAAATTTGAAACGGAACAAATCCACCCAAACATAAATAAATGATAACATACTCACCATCAATGAAATGTACATCGTTAGCTTATCCCAAAATTTGGAGATGAAATAATATTCTCTGCCGGAAGTTATCATATTGAAAAATAGATTCAATATGGTAATGATATAAATCGTCAAAGCCACATACAAAATAATGTTCACCCAAATGACTTGTTTTTTATTTCGGGTTTCATTCCCAAACACATTTTCTTTATACGCTAAAGAACCTAACAAAAACACAAAGAAATACACCAAAAACCGTTCTCGTTGAAAATGTAAAAAGAAGGAATGATGCCACCCCGTAAACCCCGTTGTTGAAATAACCATGCTGTAAATGACGCTAAAAATGATGGTAAGTATCACACCGGTTTTGAAAGAAATATTTAAATCAACTTTCATTTTTGACAAACCCAAATACATCATTTGAAACAAAAATAATACGGGCAAAAACCACAGCCAACTCTGTACAGGATTATCAGAAAAAAGATATGGATTTCCACCAGCTCTGTTGAACCAGTGAAAATAAGAATACCATTCTTCTTGGGGCATCCCTCTAGAATAAAGAAAAATCATTTTATAAATGGGAATAAGAATCAACACGCCAATAAACCAAGGCAGCATGATGCGTTTTAGTTTTGATCCAATAAGTTTTATATTGGGTTTGCTCTGAATTGATTTTGGCATGAAATAACCGGAAATAAAAAAGAATGTAAACATAACAAACACGTCTAAAATTAATCGCACCAATCCAATATTATCATTTTTTGCAGAATCGCTAACAATCCAACTGCTATCTAAAATTGATTCATATACTAACCCGGCATGTATCACCACTACAAAAAAAACCATGAAGGTTCGTAAATTGTCCAGGAAATATATTCTTTGGTTCAAAACTACTTTCTCAACAGGGCTTTTGAGAAACGAGAGTCAGGAATATCAGAGTCAAATATAATTTCATCAATGATCCATTCTGTTCCCTTGCTATTTCGTTTTAATTCGTCTTTATATGTAAAACGAGATGGAAACCACCTTCCTTGGACTTTTTTAAAGCCATCCAGACGCGCAGTTTTTAATAATTTTCCGCTTTTGGCATACAATTCTTCTTTTGTGGGTAATAGGTATTCTTTATCAATCCAGGCACGCCGTTTTGGATAAGGCAATCCCTTCTCTTTTGCCTTTAATAACATCACCCAATGATCTCTTCCATCGATGAGTATGGATTCTTCCAAAGTTGCTTCATATAAATCAGTTAAAGGACGATCTTCCATCATATCGTTATAGGACATGTCGGATCCCATGACTGATTGTCGCAACATGTGTCCGGAAATTTGAATGACGCGATCTGTTTGTGGGGAATAGGTCCAAAGTTTATCTCCCAGTTTAAGCATTTTTGTCCCTGCTTCACGTGGTGGGGATAAATATTCTGTGAAAGCTTTGTGGCTTCCAACAACCCAGTTTTTTGATTCAATTGTTCGGCTGGCTCTGCGTCCATGAACAACCATTTTGCTGGTCAATACTCGACTTTTTGCATATAGATTTTGATCAATGGCTTGAAGGATTTGCTCCACGGTCATGTCAGTTTGACCAAACGAAAATGAGCATAATAACAAGAAAATAATTTGTTTTCGCATATTGTAATTCCTAATCCAACTAGTTTTCCAACTCTTTAAATAGCTGTGCCATTTCTCGTTTATAAATTGCCCGTCCTGCCAACATGGTTCCCAAAACAGTAGCTACAACTCCAGGTACAATTCCGATGAAAAATAAATCCGGCGTAATCTTTGCATAAAAAACAGTTGTCATCATCATTGTATTGTTACTCAAATTTTCAAACGCGCTTGAATAATCAATGCCGTATTCTTGTACATACCATGTCAAGGGAATTCCAATGGCTGTTCCAATAAATGTACCGATAGTGCCTATTATGACCGATTCTAAAATGAGAGATCGATACACTTGTCCCTTTGTTTCTCCCATGGCCAATCGAATCCCCATTTCACCATAGCGCCGAAGACCACTCATGATTCCCATATTCCATAGTACAATCATGGCAATCAGGATAAAAATACCAAGAATGATGATTGTGGCTACATCCGCTAGATCCACCATCGTTCCCATTTGGTTTTGATCTCTCAAGGCCATCATTGTGGGGCGGAAAATATCGGATGTATCCGAATGCATTTTATTGAATTGATTTCTTAAAACTTGTGAGTTTTTATCATCATAAAACATATCATGCTTAAAACCAAATATTTCAGCAGCTGCATTTTCCATATTCAATGCCATTCGTGCACCTTGGATATCCGCTAACATCATTTGTTTATCAACAGGTCCCATCTTTAAATCAAATGTACCCACAACAATAAAGTTGAATGTTGTGAAAGCATTATCCATTGTTGTTCCCACAAATGTAACAGCGTCTCCCAATGAAAGGCCTAATTGTTCAGCGAGTTTTGCACTTACGAGAGATTCGTTAAAATGTCGGATTTCTCTGCCGGATACAATCCGCGTGTCTAATTCCCATAATTCTGCTTGCCTGGAATTTTCAGAAAGGAAATCAATTCCTGTAGTAAACACTGGTCCTTGGGATTTGGTCTCTCCATTTTCATCCGGTAAATCCAATAACCCTGCAAAGGAAATCCTTGGCGACCAGAAATGATCCGGATGAGATTGAGATAAGTCTGCTATTAAATGATCTACTTCAAGCAGAGCTAAATCATTTGGCAGCATTTGTCGCTCTTCTTTGTAGGCAGTTGTCATAACTTTCACATGACCGGACGTAATGACGGCAGAATCTTTAAACATGTTTCCCATTGCACCAACCAGAAAGCCTTTATAGAACACCACCAAAGCCACAATGAGAGAAACAATAATAATGGGAAAAAGACTTCGGGATCTGTCTCTTAATATTCCATTTAATACAAATTTAAACATTAGGTGATCTTCCCCCTTATGGCGTCAGTGGGTTTCATCTTTGCAATTCGTCTTGATGGCAAATAACTCAAGATTAACACTACAAAAGCAATAAACAATGTTGTTGAAACCAATAGAGCAATAGAATAAACCGGCATTAATCTTTTAGCCATAATTAATCCCATTTCCGTATAATCAATAGGCATAGGAATCCCATATATGGCAAAATAAATAAGGAATGGTCCCCCTAAAACAATCGTCATAATTAAGGCTAAAAATGCATTCATTCCACCTTCCATTGTGAAAAGTCCAACTACTCTTGATCGTGTCATACCGACGGCCATTAAGGTACCTATTTCTTTTCGTCTTCGAAAAATAGATAATATTTGTGAATTGAATATTCCCATTCCAGCTAAGGCTAATAAAATAACATACATGATTTGAGCGCCGGGTTCATCTGCTTCAATCATGGCTTCCATGTCGCGCATCAAATAATCAATATCACGATGAATCCAATTATGTGTACCATTTAAAAGAGGGACACCTTTAGCAATTGTCACATACGTTGCTTCATTTTCCATGCTTAACATTGTTTGGGCTTTTCGGATGGGAATCCAAATCGTCCCCATGTCCACTTTGAAATTTTCCGTCTCCATAATGTGGACAACAATACCTTCATCTGCATCATAAGATTGGTGCACATCCAACCATCGAATCATAAACGTATCACCCAACTTTAATTTGGTGTAATCTGCCATACCGCTTCCAATAAGAACAGGGATGAGTCCATCTGTTTTTTCTAAAAGTGTATGTGTTGGAAGATTAACAATTTCTTGGCTTGGCTCGATGCCTTTCATAACCACCGGCATGATGCGTCCGTGAGGATAAATAGATGCTTGACTGACTAAAACAGGAAGCGCTTGTTGTTTTTGGATAGCGTTTTGTATGGATGCTGGCGGTTGACCATGAGAATCTTCAAAGGTGAAAGGATCCAATGGGTCAAATTCAGGATGCCAATAGGAACCGCCTGCTACTTCTGTATCAATGGTGACTTGCCGTGCATGTTTCCGCATGCCATCATACATTCCTGAAATAAAGATAATCATGAAAAAGGAAAGGGCGGTAACAAAAACATTGAGCCAGGTCCGCAAACCTGCACCAATAAGATTTTTTAATGCAAGATGAAATAGCATCATAAACTCATTTTAGGTTTTTCGATAATATCATCTTGTGTTACTTGCCCATCGTCCAAATGTATAATTCGTTTTAAGTATTCCATTATTTTTTCATCATGAGTGGCAAAAATAAAAGATGTATCCAATTCTTGATTTAGATTCACGAGAATCTTCATTATTTGATGTGAATTTTTTGCATCTAAATTTGCCGTAGGCTCATCTGCCAATACGAGTGCAGGTTTGTGAACGATGGCTCTGGCAATGGCTGTCCGCTGGCATTCACCACCGCTTAATTGGGATGGGCGAGATTCTAATTTATCTGTGAGTCCAACCCATTCAACTGCTTGCTCAACAAGCTCTTTTCGTTTTTTAGACTCTATTTTGTTCAATATCAAGGGAAGTTCTACATTTTCAAAAACTGTATAAACAGGAAGCAAATTATAGCTTTGAAAAATAAATCCCATTTTTGTTTTTCGTAAATCAGCTCTCTGATTATGGGATGCATTAACCAAATCCATATTTAATACATTAACAGACCCTTCTGTGGGGGAGTCCAGTCCGCCAATTTGATTTAAAAGAGTTGTTTTTCCCGAGCCTGATGGCCCCACCAAACCGGAAAATTCTCCTGTTTTAAATTGAAGATTCACATCCTTCAGTGCAGTAAAGAAACCGCCACCAACGGGAAATTGTTTTAAAAGATTTTGAATTTCTACTACATTTTTATTTGACATATTTTCCCTTTTTTTGGATTGCATCAACCGTGTTGACGCACGGATTAACATGGTTAATCCATTCCATATTTAATGATTGTAAATGAACATGATTTGAACACCGGTTCCGAATCCAGCTATTGTCTTAGGCAAAAATTCTTCCCCAAAAGTGTAATCTGTCCGTTTTGGGTTACGAGACAAAATCAAATTTAAACTGAATTGATCATAGGTCGCACTCCATCGCAGATAATGATAAGTCCGATCTTCTTTCCAATCAATTTGAGAAATAAACAGAACAGAATGAACCATTCCTATGGGAAGCATTGCCATAATAGCTGTGAATGTTTGATTGTCTGATTCACTATTATTGATAAACATGGATTCGGTCATAATCAAAAGACCGTTGGAAACAGGCAATGTATAATCGGCGCCAACTGTAAGCATTTTAATATCTGAATTCTCTGAAGTTATAAGCATAGTTTCCAACCAAGAGCCTACAAATCCATCATGGCGAATATCCAAAGCAAATCGTTTGTGAGGTTCAAAAATCGGGATCCCGGTTTGTCCCATAAATTGTTGAGTTTTAGTCGGATCCGAATGAATCGTAAGTCCGAATTCGCCAAACGATGACGAAAGTTCCGCCCGCCCGCCAAAAGACACCGTATCCTGCTCATTTTGAATCGCCCATGACCAAACAGAAAATGAGTTAGACGGAAACCATTTCAGCCGCAATGCTTCCACGCCATCTGTTTGGCCCGTAGGGTCAGTGAGGTCAAATGTATCAAACCAGGAAAGTGTTCGTAAAATTTGTGACGGTCCAAAAATTATTTTTTGCAAACCGAATCGAGCTTCCAATGTTTCAGATGAATATCGAACCCAAAGACGGTGATTTTTCTCATGATTGGAAACAAGAGAATCGCCGGAATAGGAACTGTCGAGGCGGTAAGCCCATTCAAAATCAATAAATGAAAAATCAGATAAATTGTGAAATAGGGAGAGGGTGGGAATGTAACCCAATGTTGATTCAAAAGCAGATTGCCCGGTGGGCACGTCATTTCCTGTAATACTGCTCACCCAAAATTGACCTTTTGTTGAAATGAATTGGGAAACCAACATGATTGGAATAAATATCAAGAGTAACCTAAAAAATAATTTCACTTCACGATAACCGTATTATTTCTCGTCTCTTCATGCGCTTCGTAGCTAACCAAAATTCCCATCTTTTCCATATCTTCTATCAATCGAATCGGCTCCACCAACTGTCCCATCCAATGAAGGCCCTGTTTTTGGATAGACCCATCTAAATATTGAAGGAGACACGCTACCACAGGAATAGCTGTAAACCAATAGCCGTCCTCATGGTTTAAGGTCATGTAAAAAGATGTTTTTTCTCCTTGTATTTCTCCATTCGCTTCTAACTTCAGCATGGTGTAATAGGGCGGTTTAGATGACAATTTCCATGCCCAGACAAAAAGATTTCCCATGGGTTTTTCCATTGTTTTTGGAAACCATTTCATCATCAGTAAAACTAAGGGCATGACAACATAATCTGCAAACCATCCAAACCCTGCAATATAAAAACCGGTGTGTTTCAACGATGGAATCATTTGGGGTAAATTTCGTAATTCTTCAAAAAACATGGGAACGCACATTTTCTTTCCCACCGGATTACCAAAATCAATGGCGGGGAAATCTCTCATGGACCAGAATCCCGGCTTTTTCCAATCACCATTTTTCAGGAATTCCATTTTATAGTTTCCCAACTCTCTGACAAATTCTCTTTTTGTGGATTCAGTGATAGTTGCATCATCCCAGTTGGCGCTGATCGCTCCGGCTGTGATGGCCGATTCCAATATGTCCATTTGAGTATCTGCATACCGCACTAACGCCGCGGGCAGTCCCGGGTGAAATCCTGCTTCGCTGATGAAACATTGTCCCGATTTTTCAATGTCTGCTGTCATGGATTTGAGAATGGAAACTTTTGTGTTGGAATATTGAACATCCAAATAATCACATCCAGCTTTAATACAAGCGCTGGCAACATTTTCTGTAAATTCTGCCGTAGATGCGGCAGAAAGAACCATATCCATTCCGGAAAATGCTGCAGAGAGAGAATGAGGGTCGCTTGCATCTGCCAATGTCAATGTTACCCGTTCCGGTTCTTTCAGGTTTTCAGCTGTTTTTCGAAGTTTTTCCTTATTTCGAGCGCCAAGAATAATCCGAACATCGGTAATGTCTAATAGTAGCCGAGCGATTTTTTCACCCGTATTGCCGCTGCCGCCTAAAATAAGAATTGCTTTGCTCAATTTACAATTCCCCTCATAAATGATTTAATAGCTTCCGATTTTATTTTATTAAATTTTTCAGGCTCATTTAAAATAACAAACTGCCAAACTAATCCATCCATAAAAGCCAACAGAAGAGTGGCAACGCCTTCTTTATTCATCTTCCGCAATTCTCCGGTTTTTATACCGTCTTCCAAAATCGATTCAACGCGTTGACGGAAATCATCATAATATTCTACAAATAATGAAGGATCCGAGCCGTGGACGTGTCCCCGCCCTGCTTGGGCCCAAAGTTCCATTAAAATGAGCATAACGTCACCCATCTCCATAAACATATCCAAGGCATTTTCCATCAATGCTGTGAGTTTTTGCGGTGGAGAAAGAGATGATGAGCTTAATTGATCAAATATTAAATTGAAATCTGTAAAAACATATTGTTCAATTGCCTGGAAAATATCATCCTTGCTGCGGAAATATTCATACACCGTTCCTTTTCCTATTCCCGCTTCTTTGGCAATATCGGCAATTTTCCCTTTTTCAAGCCCGTCCCGGGCAAACACTTCAATGGCAGCTTCGATGATTAATTCACGTTTATTCATTATGCTTGTGACTGACTGGTCGGTCGGAATTTACACAAAAAAATTTATTTTTTTAACAAATTTTTATCGACCCCACACAAAATCAATCATGGGTAATATGTGTGTTCGTGTAATATTTTCGTTAGGATAGCCGTCAGGGTATTGACCGTAAACCATTTTGTAACCTAATGATATATGAAAACGTGAAGATTTTTCCCAGGTAACCATTCCCTTATGTTCCAGAGCAAAAGAGCCCTTCATCCCCGGAATGATGAACAAATCACCATCAACCAAATAGGTCCATTTATTACTTAATCGCCCGTTCATATCAGAACCAAATCTCAATAGCCAGCTATTATAATACACTGCCAGCCTGTGATAAATTAACGGCAGATCAATGGTGGATTCCATGGCCAAATCACTTCCTCCAAGCGCGATTGCAATACCGGCTTTTGCTGTGAAAATTTTATCCTGATCAATTTGTTTGCTAGCCAACACCATATTCCATAATGATACCATATTCGGGATGTCAAATTCCGGAGAAATCATTCCGCCAATTCCTTCTTTTGTCACCATTTTTAATAAGGGTGTTGGGTAATAGACCGAATGAGAAGATGAAACTGTCCAATCATAACGCTGTACCCAGCGCTGCTTAACGGCTACGCCGGGCATAAGCAAAGCAGTCAACTTGTAAAATGAAATTTCCCTGTCTTCAGATTGTCCCCAGCGCACCGGCTGAAAGACGCCATACTCCCATCTCCCTTGAGGCAACGTGTTCGCAGTGCCGGGAAGCCATTCTCCCTGGGAAAATAGTTGGGTTGACATAATGATTATAATAAAATATTTCATTACAATTGTTTATTGAGTTTGCGGTGATTTCATTTTAGCGCTTTCTTCTTCTGTTAAAATTCGAGAAACAGACATGAACCTTAAACCAAGGGGAATTTCTAATGAGAAACTTGAGCCGCGCCCTTCGGAAACATCAATGGTAATATGTGAATATTTATAATATTCAAATTGATCTTCAGCCATAAAAAATTCACAACCATGAATAGTACCAAGGCATAAGTCTCTAGATCCAATCAAAAAATCGCCTTTTTCGAAGCACATGGGCGCAGATCCATCACAACAACCACCACTTTGATGAAACATAAGTTCACCATGCTTTTCACGTAATTGGTCTATGACAGCTTTGGCTTTATCAGTTACGCTTACTCGTTCAGTATACATAATTGATTAAATAAATGGGCAGATTTTAAACTGCCCATTTATCGTATTTGAGTTTAAAAGAATCCTAATGGATTTTTGTCAAAGGATGTTAATACGTTCTTGGTATGACGATAATGATCAAGCATCATTTTATGTGTCTCTCTACCAATCCCGGATTTTTTGTATCCACCAAATGAAGCATGTGCAGGGTATGCGTGATAGCAGTTACACCAAACTCGACCCGCTTCAATGCCGCGAGACATGGATTGCATTTGATGAATATCACGCGTCCAAACACCTGCGCCCAAACCATAAAGTGTATCATTGGCAATTTCCAATGCTTCCGCTTCGTCTTTAAAAGTAGTAACACTTAACACAGGCCCAAAAATTTCTTCCTGGAAAATGCGCATTTTGTTATTGCCTTTAAATACCGTTGGTTGAATATAAAAACCATCAGGGTAAGTTTCATTTTGGTAAGCTTCGCCGCCAATGAGAACTTCAGCACCTTCTTGTTTGCCAATATCAATGTAGTTTAGGATTTTCTCATATTGATCATTGGATGCTTGAGCCCCCATCATGGTACCACCATCTAGGGTATCACCCATGGTAATGGCTTCAATCCGTTTTAAGCATCGTTCCATGAAAGCATCATAGATATTTTCTTGAATCAGCGCTCTGGATGGGCACGTACAAACTTCACCCTGGTTAAAGGCAAATAAGACAAGTCCTTCGATTGCTTTATCGAGAAAATTATCATCTTCTGCCATAACACTATCAAAGAAAACATTGGGAGACTTTCCACCCAATTCCAATGTGAATGGGATAATGTTTTCAGATGCGTATTGCATGATGAGACGACCAGTGGTAGTCTCACCTGTGAAAGCAATTTTCTTTACATCAGGATGGGTCGCTAACGGCTTTCCAGCTTCAGGGCCAAATCCATTGATAACATTTACCACACCAGGTGGTAATAGATCTGCAATTGCTTCAATCAAAAATAAAATTGAAACAGGTGTTTGTTCTGCAGGTTTCAATACAACGCAGTTTCCCGCTGCCAACGCAGGTGCCAATTTCCAGGCAGCCATTAAAATTGGAAAATTCCAAGGGATAATTTGTCCCACAACACCTAATGGTTCATGGATTTCCATTGAAACAGTATTCGCATCCAGATCGGACACTTCACCCGATTCTGCTCGAATTACTCCGGCAAAATATCGAAAATGGTCAATGGTTAAGGGAATATCCGCCGCATTCGTTTCGCGTATAGCTTTTCCATTATCCCAGGTTTCGACCAATGCGAGTTTTTCTAGATTTTCTTCAATCCGATCTGCAATTTTATTGAGCAGTGTACTACGTTCAGTTGCAGAGGATTTATTCCAAGTTGGAGCTGCTTTCCACGCAGCTTTCACTGCTAAATCAATATCCTTTTTATTTGATTTCGGTACATTAGCAATGATGCTGCCATCAACAGGTGATTTATTTTCAAAATATTCACCATCCACCGGTGCTACCCATTCTCCACCAATATAATTTTCATATTGGGATTTAAATTCGGGTCTGTTTGACATATTTAACTCCTTATTGTTATTGTTGTTTATTTAAGTATTAAATCCTACAAAGACCTTAAGGATAAATACAATCCATAATTCATTACTCTAATATAATCACGCAGCTGACCGGTGCGTGATCAGACAAATGAATGGTCTCTTGAAAGAGTCCCTGATGGGTAGTGCCACTACCGGACGCGACGTTTTTATTCGTAAAAATATAATCCAGCTTGCGATCCCAAAACCTGTTTTCAGATGTGCTGTGTGTATTATGGTCTACCCCAACAGCAGCAGACAACTGAATGGCTGGATTATAGGTATCATACAGCGGTTGGAGCAATGTTGGTTCAGTGTCAAAATTTTCAAAATAGCTGCCTTCCAAATGGGGTCCGCCATCAGAATCAGTGTGGAACACATCCTCTTCACAGGCGTCTTCATCGCAGAAATCTGTTTCTGCTCCGGGTGGGACGGAATTCAAATCTCCCCCGGCCACAAACACATCTCCCGCTGCAGCCATTTCATCTAAAACATCTTTAAATTTGTCAATGTGTTTTTGTTTTGTGTCGTCCGTGGCAAAGGCAGTAGCATGAACCGCAACTGCATAAAAATTATCCTGATCAGGAATGGCTATTTTCGCTTTCAGTATATTCCTGCGCAGGTAAAACATTTTTGTCAAGGCATCCTGATCAGTGCGCAGGGGCAGCTGAATTCGTTCGGCTGATTCGATTTCATGGCGAGTCATAACAACATTCCCCGCATCAATTCTGCCAATGCCGTCGCTGGGAATTGTTTGGGCTTTCCACATGGATGCATAGGCAGCGTAATTCATATCCGTATGATCCAATAGCCACTGAACCTGATCAATATATTGCGTTCGTTTGGATTCCCGGTCTACCTCTTGGAACAAAATAATGTCCGGGTCAATGGCATCGATTTCTGCGGCGATTAGTTCCAGAGCATCCAATACTTCTTTTTCCGTCATAACGGTTCGGTCCCCGCAGGAATCGCCGAAAAAAGGCAGACGCCCGATACCAAAACGGATATTCCAGGACAAAATGATTAATGCATTATCGGGATTCGGAATTGTGGTGAACGTTTTGGCTTCGTATAAAACAGCATCTTCTGTATCTTCAAAGGTCGTGACCAGAGGTTCACAACTGAACAACGTAATTAAAAGAAGATATAAAAGCTGTTTAGTCCGGTGCATGTATTGAACTTATTACTGATTCATAACACGCCGCAAAATGTCTTTATCATTCGGAAACAGCTCGGATTTTACCAGCCGTGGCACTAGAATTTTTAAATGAGGATCCCGGGAAAAGACATCCTTAAAAATGGGTAGTGCTTCATCCGCGCGGTTTGCTCCGGCTAAAGTAACTGCCGTCCAAAAAGGCAGTTCCGGATTTTCCGGATAATAGTTTGCTGCCATATCATATTCCTTCAGAGCTAATTCCGTTTGCCCTGTTTCCATATAATGATCGCCTTTATTGGCATGATGATAGGCTTTATGAATTCGGATCAATCGCTTTAATTCCTTAATGGGCGTTGGATGGTCTTCAATGCGTAAATCCATCACCACATCTTTATAGGGAATTCCCGTTGGCGTTCCGCTGACGATTAACATGGCAGCCGATTGTTTCCCCCGCAAATCACCCCCTTCCTTTTGGGCTGCTTCCAAGGCTGCCAGCATTCGATCAGCCAATGAACCTTTTGCTGTTTCAAACGCTTTGGACATGGCTTGGGGTACGGTATTCTTTTCCATGATATTCGCCTGAACCGTATAATTTTTTCCAACAAAATGTCCCGCAAAATCTATACAGTTTTTTCCTGTATGGGCTCTTGCGTTTCCCTTGGCATCCACCATGCCCACCTGGCGAACGGCCTTTCCTTCGTCTTTGGCTAACAAGGCGGTTAACGCTTCTTCCGCTGATTTCCCTTCGCTCATGAGCTGTAATCCATCGGGTCCATATTCTACTTTCACAAAGGACTGTGTGGCCACTGCGCCCACACCGGCTTGAGCCCAAGGGACAAGAGACCCCACAGAAAACCAGTGACTTTGCACCGCCACACCGAGTTCTCCTGTTTCTTCATCTAGAGCAACAATGGAATAGGTATTAACCGGCCTCTGACTCTTGGCCATTATCATATTTGCCGAAAACAACAAAATGATTATTAAAACGTGTTTATGCATTTTATTTCCTTTTAAAAAATTATTTTTGTGGATAGGAGACAATTTTAAATCTCTTCAAAAATACCTGTTTTTTTGTTCTTCTGCACTTTATCAAAATCAAAACACCTTCCGTTCATGGCGATGTAGACGCCCTGAGGCAGGCTTTGAACAAATCCCAGGGCGCTGCCCATATTAAATAACCCATCTGATGTTCCAAACTTAAACGGTATCATGGCGCCGGTGAGGACAATCGTTTTTTCCATGTTTGCTTCCGCCAGCCATTTGGCTGTTTTTGTCATGGTGTCTGTACCGTGGGTGATTATAATCCGTTCTTCAACAACCTGTTTGCAATTTTCCAGGATTATTTTTCGGTCGGCATCTGTCATGTCCAAGCTGTCTATCATCATAAGTGTGCGGATATTCACATCAATGTGTGCTCGGCCCAGTTCCAGGATTTCACGCATGTGGGTATCCTTAAAAAACAGTTCGCCTGTTATTTCATTGTACTCTTTATCAAAGGTGCCGCCGGTGATAAATATGCGTATAGCCATATTCTATTCCTTAGGGTTCAAAAACTTGAATGGACACTTCTTTTTCCACCAACTCTGTAAATTTCCCATCAAATCTGGTCGCACGAACAATATGGTTATCTACCCAATGATAATTCCCGCCTCTGGGTTTTTCCAATAAAAGACTGTGGTATTTAAAACCATTTTCTTTTAACCATGCTTCTGTAACTTCCCGGTGCTCTTCTAATCTGGATGAAAAAAATGTGATTTGGTGACCTTTATCATACCAACCGTTTAGTGTTTTTAATGCATCCGGATATAATTTTGCATTAGTCATTCTTTCCGGTTCTTCATTGGGTATATCGTCACAGATGGTACCATCAATGTCTATTAGATAGTTTTTTACACCTTCAGGCAAGGACGGGGATACTCGTTTCCCGTCTTCAGTTTTCTCTACCAAATGACTCATTTGTTCAACTTCACAGGATCAATTTTAATGATATTTCTCTTTATCAACGTAATTCCAGCACATTTTCCGGAGGCCTCCCCAGGACAGCCTTTTCGCCCTTAACCACAATTGGCCGTTCCATAATTTTCGGAAATTTCGCCATGGCGGCAAAAAGAGCCTCATCGTCGTCCAGAACCTCTTTCAGATTGTTTTCCTTAAAATCTGTTTCTCCCTTGCGGACAAATTCACTTGGGCGTTTGCCCAATTTGCTTGACAAATCTTTTAATACATCCACAGTGGGAATGTCTTTTAAATATTCTATAATTGTTGGCTCGACGCCGCTGTCACGCAGCAGCTGCAGTGTTGTCCTGCTCTTGCCTCACCGGGGGTTGTGGTAGATACTAAAATCGTCCATATGTGTTTATCCTTTTTGGTTGTGGTTGAATTTGCTACAGTAAATTACAGATTGATTGGCGGTAAGATTAAACCTTTTCAAGGTATTTTGTCCATGAATGTTTTTTATAAAACTTCAAAAATATGTATATATTAAGACAGTTGAAACACTGATTAAAGACAGACAACAGGAATATTATTCTGCGTTGGAAAGTTCAGACAATCAGGCTGACAGCACCGTCTTTATCGAATTTATTGTCCGGGCAATACGGGATGAGTTAAAAGGTGGTCTAAAAAACAAAGAACAATTGACTGATAGGCAAATTGAAATAGTTAATTATATTTTAGTTGATGAAACAATAACGAAAAAGAAATTAGCCAATAAGGTTGGTATTAACCCTTCAGCCATACAAAAACATCTTGCCAAATTGAAGAAATTAGGGGTGCTTGAACGCATAGGCGGTAAACGGGGCGGACATTGGAAGGTCCTGCTAAAATAACGGTAAAACAGTCCATTTGAGCTTATCCAGCAATGGCAATATGATGGGTTTTTACCGATCTGCAGCTTCTTTAGAGAGAAAGAAGGCTGGTTTTATACTTAAATGATTAGGTAATTATGCAAAATACGGACCAAAGCTTATTATACAATTAATATTCATAATAATGAAAATAACATAAATGAAGAAAACCGTTTTGATTTACTAAATTTGACCCTTTAGAGGTACGACAGGCATTCTTGCCTGTCGTAGTGCAGACAGGAATGTCTGCACTACTTTAAAAGGTGTAAATCACTATGATTATAATGCTACAAACGATAAAATATCCATTAGAGTTCAGAGATCCGACAGATCTGAATTCGGTATGCAAAAAATACATAAAATTGAAAGACAGAATTATCTAAAAAATGCTTACAGAGTATTATTAACCAGAGCCCGTCAAGGAATGGTTATTGTTGTCCCTGAAGGAGACTCGGAAGATCCTACAAGAAATCCAGATTTTTATGATCCTACTTTTGCATATCTTCATGAAATCGGATTGCAAACGATTTGAATTATTTAAACTTGATTGAATATGGCCGTGCTTTAACCCAACTTGCAGGCGGCTCAAAAAAAACTGCTAAACCGGGAGCAAAAAGCGCCCCGGCGCTTTTTTTGTTTTCGGGTGTTATTTGACTAAAAAGGAGGCATTATGCCTAGAAAAATAAAACCCAAATCCTCTTCAGAATCTTCATGGTGATTTTGTGGAATGAGTCATCTGATTCGCTCCTATTCTATGGTCTATAATGTAAGAATAAATAAAGGTAACCAAACAACCGGATCAAGTGAGATTTACATTATTTAAATCATTAACTTTAATATGATAAATATATATTTATTAATTCACTCCCATATAGGTATGCAATAACAGTCCCAAAAGATAAGAATGGTGCAAATGGGATAGTCTCTATTTTATTTTTCAGGAAATATTTATATAATATTGCAATAACTGATGCACTTATAAAACAAATGTAGAGCGCTAAAAATGATAGTTTCCAACCTAGCAAGAGTCCCAAAATGAAACCTAATTTTGTGTCACCATTACCCATTGCTTCTTTTTTGAATAATAGTTTGCCTAAGATACCAAGTAAAAATAATGTGCCGCCAAATGATAGGCTCCCAGAGACAGCTGTTACTAATTGGGTCTTCTCAATAAATAATAATGAGGAAATAACAATAAATAATAATAACAAGTGCCAGTCATAGATCAGCTTATATTTTATATCAACCATTGATATAATGATAAGCAAAATAACAACAAGAAATATGGCTACAGTATTCATGTATTATTTTTAATGAAATCCTTGCTATTGGTTATTTATAAAATTCAACCCGTGAATGTCCAAGGTAGCTGGTTTGTATGTAGAATGAGAAGCTATCTGTAACGGTAACAAAGGCTGATTGGTTCATAAAGTTATTTGTAATCGTTCCTGTATTCTGATAGATCGAGCTGTCGTATATATAGAGTCCGCCTGTTTCATTTAATCGGTAGAAGGCCTTTAGATCTTCTTTTTGTTGATAATTATTTCCGTTGACAAGTGGATTGAAATTGAGCCCCTTAGTATGAGCTTCAAGGACACCTGCATCGCTTAGAGCATTTGACCAGAGGCCTACATTGCGTAACATTCCAGAATAGAGTGTTGTACCTCTTTTACCTAAATATAGCCTTCTTTCTCCATCCGTCCAATAAACGCTACCCGCTGCAGCTACCTGATGCTCTAAATTACCATTAATAAACATCCGTAAAAATGATCCATTGTATGTTACAACACAATGGAGCCAGGTATCATCAACAATATTATCTTTTTGAACTATAAATAGTTCCGGTTCTCCACCATCATTCTCAAGAGTCACAAAAAATTTGAGCCTAGCTTTTGTATTATTATCGTACCTGATAAATAAAAATTCATAACCAGTTCCAGGATCCACCGTATTGGTAGATCCTTTACTTAATATTGATTCATTATTCAGAGGTAAATCAATACCATCTATGGGAAAATTTTGAGGCATGCACCAAATCGAAATAGTAAACTGATTGCTTAATCTATGTTCATTCTTATCTCCAAAATCAACATAATTATGTTGACCCCAAAATTTTGTTGCCCTTTTTTCTGATTTTTTAAAGAGAATTGTTCCGTTATTGATTGTCTGAATAGTTACCGGGTTATCTTCATCAAAGAAAGGTATATCAGAGCTGTTTAAAATATTTTTTGCTGATTCAATATTATTCTTAAGCTGGGTATTAACATAATCTATCCTATTTATTTCAAAGCCGATGATAGATGTATAGTTTAACAAAAATAATACTCCAAGAGAGAAAACAGTCACTATCAGAGCAAACAGTAGGGTGATGCCTCCTTTACTTTTTTTCATTCTAGTTCAAAGACCTTTGTATATATTTTTTTATGCAATACACCACTCTCATTATAAAAAAGACGCAACCTAAACTTATCCATAGTATTAAGCTCGGGAGGTATGAAGAATAACCCGTTCTCTGGCTCATATATGTCACCACCATAGGTAATAAATTCAAATTTTGATGAATCTGTATTTACATCTTTAAAGATTTTTTTCTTATCACCGGAATTGATACGATAAAATAATGAATTCTGATCTAAAACAAATTCAACTTTGTCCTGGAATAAATGATTTCGGATCGTATAGAATCCGACCGAATCATCAAACAAATATTCAAATTTTGTAATTGTTCTAAAATCTTCCTCAAGACGATTAGATAATCGTTTATGATTTATATTTTTCATTTGAAACTGCTCTGTTTCAGTTAGTCCATTCAGAGCGAAACTCATCACGGAAAATATCATAGGAAATATGATTCCAACCATTGTTACTGCAATTAACATTTCAATAAGCGTGAAACCTTGTGATTTAATTTGTATAGTTTTAAAATATCTCATGGCCAATCTTCAGGATAAAAAATGACATTGTCACTGGTGATAAGAAACACTATGTCCGTATTTGGATTGGTTGCTTTTCGTGGATACCCAAGAGCCGATTGGATTTCATCTACATTTTGCTCTTCATAAACACCATCATCGTTTGCTTGATTAAATTCATCTACACTGGTATCACTACCTGTTCCGGATACCAATATACTTACATCTAACCTGCTTCCTGCGCCCCCCAAAAGTTCCACATCATACCAGGTGCTGTTTGGCTGACTGAAGGTAATGTAGCCATATTTTTGTGGCCCCTGAAAGTGTTGGCTATGGTCAAGGTCATCAATGTCAATCTCAATCAATGATTCTTCAATATAATCTTCATCTAGCGCTGATGCTCGGCTTGATTGAGAAGGCTTTATCCATGCACGAATGATACTCCCATTTCTCTGAACTTTGATACGAACATATCTATCTGTCCAAACGCCTCCTTGACTTATTGTTGGAGATGGTATGCCCACTACTCTCGAATTATGACTATAATCAATCGTATGATCTCCTGCTTCTCCTGATACAATACCAAAAACTCCTTTATTCCCATTTGGTGTTGAACCATTCATCGACCTTATGACAGCTACATTATAACTTGTATCATCGACTCTTGAAAAAATAGCTATTAATCCGATAGTATCATTATCACCAGGGCCTCCTGCGAGTGTCGCTTCAAGCGTATAATTTTCCAATGCATCTGGACTAACAAAACCATTGGCGGGATCAACATTTAATGGCATGAACACTGCGGTCTGATCAGCATTCATCCTCCACGCAAGCGAATTACCTGAAAAAGGCGCACGGTCACTATAGTTTTGGCCATCAAATCTAGCCCATGTGTTAAAAATTGTTAGCATACTCTGTTCAATAAACTGCTGTTCATTTTGCTGATTGAATTGATCTACTTGGTCCTGGGTGTAGATATAGCTTTCAATCGGTTCAAGTAAACCAACTATATTGAACTGATCAAAATTAGAATCCTCTGAATCTGGTCCAGGCAGAGAGTTAATCATTTCCTTGTCCTCACTATTAACGAGCCTCCCATTTTGGATAGTTAATTCATTTGTGTATCCTAAAAATTGATCAATATCTGTACTGGCGTGATTCTCTTCTACTTCGTACCTGAACATTAGTGTATCGGTACCGTTTCCTGATACATAGTTAGCTCTGACCTCTCCTGGGAGTGAGGACCGGTTCTGGTATGTTCCAATGTCACCTGTCAAAATACCAAAGTTTAAATTGATGTATAATGCAAAATCATCCTCTTGGTCCCTTATAAATACATCTTCATTAAATGCGACCTTAAATGACAGCGCATCTCCTGGCATAATGATGTTTATACCCGGTGTCTCGTCAACAAGCAGCATCTTGGTAACATAGGGTGGGTTGATCAATTCAGCGGGTAACATATTTGCGCCAAAGATTCGAGATGTTCTATATGGGTTACTCAAACTAGTATGAGAAATTTCTATTTCCGTACGCTTTAGTGTGGTTGGCGCGTTTGATGTATTTATATTTAAGTTGATCGTATCCAGCTTAACATAGTCCAGTTCAACACTAGCTGTCATTCCTACGTATGCGGGATTGGTAATGGTAATCCCGTGGAAGTCATCAATATCGTCTAAAGTAGAAAAATCATCTTGACTCTCAGATTCATCGGCTCCAAAATCATTTTTTATTGTAAGCCCTAGCGTTCTAAAGTCCTCAATATTCTCATCAAAAATTCGGAGAGACAATTCGTTAAATATCTCATTGGAAAATGCATCTGCAATTGTGGTCAGCTTGTTATTCATTGTCCGTTGCTTGACCAGCTGTAAAGATCCATAGATAAACCCTATAAGCAGGAGCAATGCTGTGAGGCCAAAGATAGTGTCTAAATAAGTAAATCCTCTGCTTGATCTCATTCCACAAAACCCGTTATACCATGGAGAGTAAAGGTTGTACTATTAAATTCAAATGCTAGTTCACTATCACGGTCTGATAATCCCCAGGGTGAAAACATAAGTTTTACAGTATCATTTACTATTAATGGATTTGTTGTGAGTCTTTCTAACTCTAGATCAATCGAGTTAAAGGACTGGCCATTATGAGGAAGCTGAAGGGTTTCAAATGAGCTTGATGAAATATCCTGTATTTGTGCAAAATATTTTTTTTCAGATTTTACAATATATATACCAGCGTTTGTATTATTGGCGATTGCAGTTTCCTGAACATAGTGTAAGTGAGAAATAAATTTTTCAGCACTCTTTTTGGTACTAATAGTCCTGTCGTTTGGGGTTATGAGTACAATGGCTGAGCTAGCAACAATGCTTATTATAGCCACAACCAGTATGAGCTCTATTAGTGTGTATCCTTTACTTTTCATATAAATGATTCACAACAAAAAAGGCCCTCATAAAAGGGCCCTTTTTGTGTTTCAGCTGTATTATTAATTATCCACCATCAGGTAGAGTATTTCGATCTCCGTCATCGTTTCGGCCAGTTGACGGTGCAGTAGCACCGTTCAACTGTGCTTGTGTTAAATCATTAGATCCCACAGAGGTGTAAGCAGCACCTGGAACAGAAAAATATGCGTTATACCTTTTGTTTGTTGCAGTATTCCCCTGGCTATCTAAAGAGTATACAACGATAATATCATCATCCGAATTGAGAGCCCATATTGCATGCCTGAAGGGTTCATCATCTAAATAGGAGAATGTCCAATTAGCTGCAATATCCGCATCTACAAATTGGGATTTCATAGCATTACCATCAGCATTAGCGCCTGTTGTGGCAGGATACGCACCGGTTCCCGTCATAGTAGATTCGATATAACTCTGAACCACTCCCGTGTTGATGGTAGCCGCCAGCGCACGTGCGGAAGCTACTTTTGATGTTCGTGTAGCATTATTAAATGCAGGAACAGCCAAGGTGGCTAAAATTCCAATAATAGCGATCACAATAATCAATTCAATTAGCGTGAAACCACTACTCATTCTTTTATTGTTAAGCTTGTTAATCATTTTTCACTCCTTCTATAAAATACTGTAATCTTAATCTTTTGACAAAGAAATAGTATTCGTTTCTATATTCGTTATCTCATTTTAACAATTATCAGAAAATTTACATAGATATATTTTCATACATCTTGAACATGGGCATAAAAACGCTACCAACAAACATCGCGATGAATAATCCCATCACCACAGTAATAATTGGCTCAATAGATGCAGATAATCCATCGGTGGCGTTGTTTAATTCAATTTCATAGTAGTCGGACGCAGATAGTAGCATTTTATCCAACGCACCGATCTCTTCACCCACACCAACCATGCTGCACAAATAATCTGAAAACACTCCTGATTCTGTCATGGATATAGAGACACTTTTACCGGTTTCTATATCGTTAGCTATTTTGTCAATCGCGTGAAGATAGATTGAATTATTAGCTACGTTTTTCACTACCATCAGTGATTCCTTGAGTGGCACACCAAACTTCAGGAGAGTACCTAATATTTTTGTTATCCTTAAATTTATAGATGAGACAGTAATATTCTTGTATATAGGATTCTTTAGTGCAAGCTTGTCAAAAAAGAGCCTACCGTTATCGGTTTTCTTGTAGAAATAGGTCGAGCCAAAAATGAGCGCGCCTACAACCAAAATAGCTAGGGTGTTTGAACTTAAAAAATCACTGAAATTTAGTATTCCCTGCGTAAGCGCCGGGATTTCAGTGCCTGAATTGACCAATATCCCTGTAAATGTGGGAATCACTTTTGTCATCACTACATACATTGCAATCACCATGATAGATCCAACGATCTTGGGATATCTGGTCGCTTTTTTTACATTATCCTCAATCTCAACATCCTGCTTAAGACTCTTTACTAATTCCTCAAGCATTGCATCAAGGATACCGCCTTTTTCGCCAGCTTCTACCATAGAAATTGTGATATTATCAAATATTTTGGGATGTTTTTTCAATGATTCTGAAAATGAATTACCCTGCTTAAGTGAGGAAATTATTTCATCGATGGCTTCCTTGAAAACTGTGTTCTTGATCTGGTTTGAAATAATTTCAATTGAGCTTACTAGAGCGACCCCAGAGCTTAACATGGTTTGTAGTTGCTGGAAAAAATTTGTTTTATCCTGAAGCTTAACTGTTTCACCTAGCTGAATATTTAGAGCACTTTTCTTTTCCTCATGAACTGAAAGTACATCATTTCCACTGGCATTTAGAGTATTCTCCACTTCCAACTCACTATTGCCGTTTACAGTAACATTATTCAGCTTACCATTTGAATCAAGAAATTGGACTTTGTATTTTTTAGCCACTACAACACTCTGGAAATTTCTTCAATAGAGGTTGTTCCGCTCATTACCATAGATCTTGCTTCATCAGAAAGAGTCATCATGCCATCTTCTATCGCCTGTGCCTTTATCTCATTATCCGGCCTTCTATCATTTACTAGACTATTAATCTCCTGGCTCGGGATCAGCAGTTCATAAAGACCTGCTCGGCCCTTATATCCCTTACTACCACAATTTTGACATCCCTCTGGATCTGCAGAATAAATGTGATCATTCTCTTCAAAGCCAAGGTTTTCTATTTCTTTTTCATTGACCTTTCTTTGCTTCTTGCATGTTTGACATACTTTTCTGATTAATCGTTGTGCGATTATTGCTCGGACTGTTGCCGTGACAAGAAACGGATCCATTCCCATATCAAGGAGCCTAGAATAGGAAGAAGCAGTATCATTCGTATGCAACGTACTCAAAACAAGGTGCCCCGTAAGAGCTGCACGTACAGCTAATTCTATCGTAGCTACGTCTCTCATTTCACCTACCATAATTATATCTGGATCTTGTCTCAACATAGAGCTCAAGGCCGCCGCGAATGTCATACCTGCTTTTTCATTGAGCTGACCCTGAGCTATTCCTTTCATATTATACTCAACAGGATCTTCTACTGTTATTATATTTACATCTGGGGAATTTAGAATACTCAATGTTGCATATAATGTCGTTGATTTTCCGCTACCAGTGGGCCCGGTAACTAAAATAATTCCTGTTGAATTTGCGATCGCATTTTGCCACTTCTTTAGTGTGATCGGAGAAAACCCTAATTTATCTAGAGATATCTGCCCCTTGCTCGGGTCCAAAATTCTCATAACTGTTTTTTCGCCATATTCTGTGGGATAGGTTGAAATTCTAAAGTCAAAAACCTTTCCCGATGGCATCTGGTGCTTAAACCGACCATCTTGAGGTTTTCTCGATTCAGCTATGTCAAGGTTTGACATTACCTTTAACCTAGAGCTGATGGCTTTCACTCGATAATTCGGCATTACCATAATTGATTGTAACACGCCATCTATACGAAATCGAATATCCAATTCAAACTCTGATGGCTGTATGTGTATGTCACTGGCATCGGATTCAACAGCTTCCTCTATAATTCTTTGAACCAGTTCAATCACAACTGAATCATCTTTATCATCAAGGTCTTCATTATCCATCAGATCAATTGAGTAAGAACTTTGAATAATATTTTTTAATGCTTCTTTAGAGCAGAGTACCGCCTGAATAGTTTTTCCAGTTTTAATTTCGAGCTCATCTAGGATATCAATGTCAGACGCATCCGATAAACCAACAGCAAGTATATCTTCAACCTCGAATAAGGGTATCGCTAGGAGTTTTCTTGCTGTGTCCTTATCCAGAAACTTTACCGCAATATGATCTACATTAAAATTATTTAAATCCACACATGGGACCATTTGCTGGTCCGATAGACCCTTAAGAATATCAAATTCACTTACATAGCCCAGCTTTATTGCTATTTCACCGAACAACAATTCATCCTCGCCATTGTATGAGAGAATACTCTCTATCTGCTGTTCATTAAGCTTACCCTGAGATTTTAAGGACTCGCCCAGCAGGTTATGATGTTTCTTTAATCTATTTGTTTTCATTTTTATTGAGCGAATCTATAAGCAAACTAACATTATTATTTTTTGCAAAGACTCCATCAAATTGATATTGACTATCGTCCACGAAGTTTTCATCATTTATAACAAAAAATATCCTAATCTTTTCCAGGCCTCTATCTCTTTTTACAAGCTTTGTAAAGACCAATGGGTTAAGCCCATCCGAATCATTATCCAAGATAACTACATGAGGAGATTCTTTTCTGATCTCATTTATTGCCATAAGGCTATTGGTACTAATCTCAATGTTCACCTCACTACCCAGACCCATCATTAACTCCCGACTAAAAAAATCATCATTGCTTATAATATGGATTATCATGTCACTATCCAATTATTGAGGGAGTAATAAAAATTAGAAGCTCTCGTTGCGTATCGGTTTTTGTTTTCATTGTAAAAAAATACTTTAATAATGGTATTTTACTCAATAATGGTACTTTACCCATTGAGTCGCTGAAGTCATCAATAATCAGGCCTCCAATTAAAAGGGTTTCCTGATCGCCTATGAGTACATTAGTATTTGCTGATCGAGTACTTACCACTGGTCGGTCTTTGTCTGGCCCAACAAAATTAATGATTGCTGAAACATTGGTAGAGATAGCCATCTTAATTTCATTGTTTGAACTAACAGTTGGTGTAACCTTTAAGCTGATATTTACACTGACATTTTGAAATGTATAAGGGTTTGTCCCAAAGACACTCCCCTCTCCCTGAGGCACCAGAACGGGTAAAGATGTACCAATATTGACTGTTGCTTCATGATTATCAAATGTTGTCACCTGGGGCTCCTGTAACAGCTGAGTGTAGTTGTCACTCTCCAGCGCGTCTATGATAATCTGATACAGAGGCAGGTCTAGTTTTGCCATGGCAAATGATTCCCAGTTACCAATACCTATCTCCATAAGTGAGGAGTCTGAAACGGTAGCGGGACCTTCCATTGTTGCCCTGGTGGTCCAATCTATACCAAGCCTTTCATCCTCTTGGAGGCTTGTTTCAATGAATTTTACAGCAATATTTATCTGCTTTGGCTTGACATCTATCAGGGATACTAATTCTTTAATTAATTCAATTTTCTCATGGGTATCTGTGATAATTACTTTGTTTGAAGTTTGGCCCAAAATCAAAGGTTTCATTGATCCTCTTTCAGACAACTGGTCAACAAAACTTTCAACTGCTATTTTAGAGCTGATATAATTCAATTGAATAATATCAGTTTTTAAACCAATTTTTGAATTAATTAACGTTTCAGTATCTGATAAAATAATTATATTATCAACAACAACGGAGGTCATGTTGTTCGACTCTAAAATGGAGTAAAATAGGTTCTTTAAGGAAATACCTCCCGCGTTCATGGTTATTGAATTTTCATTGGTGCTATTGTTCATCAAATTCATTCCGTATCTGAATGATAAGGTCTTAAATACATCTGAAATAGCTACGGAATTAAAATTTACAGAAATAATAGTGTCAGGAATAATATCATGAATTTCAGTAACTGTATCAATAGCTTTAAACTGCTCTTTTTCGTAAGATAAAACTAATGTTGAATCTGAGTGATAGAAGTTTATGAATGGCAATTTTTTAAAATAGTATTTTATGACTCCTTTTTCATCCGTTTCAGGCATAAAACTGACCCTATAAATATTCTTTCCATTATAATCAGTATTGAATCGTTCATCGTATACCTCCTCATCCGTTTCATATCGTACCAGAAACAGGGAATTATTAATATCGTAATCTGTTTCGATCTCATCTATAAAGTTTAATGATGTTGTTATGGTAACAATCGAGTCTGTTTCGGAAAAAGATATTTTTGGTACCTCTCCAAAAAGAAAAACTATCTGCAATAATAATATACATTTTTTCAATTTTTTTAACATAGTTATCTCCTAATAATTAATGATTTTTCTTCCATCTCAAGAACAACATTATCTTCATTGATTTTTTTGATTAAATAACCACCAACGTATTCATTTTCTATATAAAAATTTCCATTAATGATTGCAGCATAACCGTTTGGCCCGATTATTATTTCATCCAAAATTGGATCCAGCATGGTAATTTCTATTTCTTCAGCTTGTTTATTAAAAAAATTGATAACCTGATCATCCTCAATATCAATCTCTGTTAAATTAATAAGATCATTACTGTTAATATATTTAGTGAGATCTTTTAATTCATAGACAGGTAAATCTGCTTTAACATCTTTAGTATTAAAATTTGATAACGCATATCTAATACCGCTCGTAGTGGATATAATTAAAAAAATAAATAATAATATTTTTTCTCTGGATTGCATGACTAATCGACCAGGATACCCATATTCGAATAGATAAATGACATAGATATTGAATTATTATTTTTTCTGTTAATCGAAATATTGTTGAGAAAGTCGTATTTATTATTATTAGAAATGTGTTCAATTATTGAAACACCATCTTTGAATTTTATATCATTGAATCGATACATCAACTGCAAATAATGGACACTGTTTCCTTCAATTTCCATTAGTGGCTTTTTTTCCTGTTTGATTTCATATTCTGGTAATTCTATTCCCTTATTCTGGAAAAATTCTCTTAATATTAATGCCTCGGTAGGACTATCAAAAATATAGTCATCCATAAAGTTATTGTAATGTGTAAATGAGGAGCTATTTTTACTCTGTAGTTCAGTTATTTTGGTAAGGTATATGGAATTTTTGTTATTTGTATTATTAAGCGTTGATACGTGCTCATTATTATTGTTTATATTATTATAATTGTAAAATAGATAGCTTATTAATACAACATTGACAGTATTGAAAATTATGAGATAAATATTATTTTTTAAAAATTTCAATTTTTAATCTCCATAATGATAGTTATTGGCAATCTGCCTTTCTGGTAATTACTCGTCTTTAACTCAATATCTGTTAAAAAACTTATATCACTAAGCGCATTTTGAATGTTTTTTGATTCTAAAAGTGCTTCAGGTTTTAAATCATTTATTGATCCCGATATATATATTTTTTGATTCTTTATATCTATCTCATCATGATTAGTAGTTTCTATATCTAAACTATTGATCTGTAAATAATCAAAAATATCAGAATTCATAAATAAGAGGATTTTTTTAATATTCTTCTTATTTAAATAGATATTATTCAAATAATTATCAAAATGTCGTTTTTGTATATTATTTTGAAGATTCGTTTCAATTTTTTTTATGAGTTCTATATTAGAATTAAAAGAAGTGGTTTCTATATCTAAATTATATGTTGAAATCATTTTTTGCTCATACACTTTAATATTTATGACAATCAACGATAGAAACAGTATTAATGATACATAAGCAAGTATTTTTTTAATTCTATTTAATCTATATATTTTCTTTTTCTTTTGATCAAAGACGTAATGATGATTCCCTAAATTTGATAATGATTTTGATATAAACTTTAACGTTGGGATATAATCATTTATTTTTGCATCTTCATCGTTATTTGGCAGTATACCCTCTATAACTTCACACTGCACATTAAATTTGTCGCTTACCTCATCAACAATAGACTGTGATAAATTTGGGCCGCAAAATAATATTTTTTCACATTTAGAAAATGTATCATGAGTCGAATCAAAATCATCACTAAAAATCTCAATTGTTTTAGTGAGCCTATTGATAACTTCCCTTCTGTAGGTTTTCCTGTCTAGCTCACGGTTACTAATTAAAATTTTTCTATGAGCAATAATATTTCCACGTTCTAACAACGTAACAACACAATCCTTCTTTCCTGCATAAACGTAGAGCGTTACAGCAGTATTTTTTAGTATACGTTGATTATACCTGCTAAAAATGCCTGCAAAAGACATAAAATAAATATTATTTGGTATTTCAGGCTTTTCAAGCATTTCAAGAAATGGAGATAAATAGCTTTTTTTTGTGAATAATGTATTTAATTCATAATTATTTTTTTGGAGAGTATTGTTTACCTCGTATGTATAATAGATATCATCCTTATCAAAATTATATTTTCGAGAAATATATTTTTCCAGAAATAATTCTTGTTGTTTTCTTTTATTTAATATTGACTCAATTTTCTCATGATTATCTAAAAGGTCCTCGTCTATAACCGCTATTTTATTTTTTTTGTTTGCAATAAGAGTATTTAATTGCTCTTTATCAATTATATGAAATTTGTTTTGATCTTTATTATTCTGAAATGATATAATAGTATTTCGATTAATTAATAAGGTCCTGCTAGTAAAAGTATCAAAAACATCGAGTTCTAATATTTTCTTATTTTTAAATAAAGATATTAATTCAGATATTTTTTCAGAAAATGTTTTTGAATTTTTTCTTTTCTTAAATTTAAAAAATCTTGATTTGAATAAAGATGATATTTTAATGTTAAATTTCTTCTTTTTTTCCTCTTTATCTTTTGTCAAGTCCTCTATAATTGGAGTAGAGATCTCTTTTTCATTCGTTTTATTACTAATATCTTCAGTAATAATGTGTTTTTGATCAGATATTTCTTGTTCGGTTACTAGATGTTTATCGTCGATATCAGGGGCATCTAATGGAGTTATTTCTTCTATGATATTTTGATTTTTTGATGTTCTATCAAATTTCTGAGTGTTTAATGTATCATGATGTGAATCTTTAACGTTTAATTCTTCTTTATCATCTTCTATATTAGTTATTTCTTTTGCATCATCGTCGTCGGAAACAGTCGAACTTTTTATAGTATTTTGACTTATCTGTGATTTATTAGTAGTTGTTTCAACCTGTATAGGTTCAGTGGTATGAGGAGTTATAGTTTTAACGTTTAATATATTTTCACTTTCTTCTTCATTATAATCTATATTAGTATCTTGATCATCATCCCATACAGAGTAGTATTTTTTCTCAATTCCATTAACAATCTCTGTTTTAGAGATATAAATATCACTATTATTGAGAAGTAATTTAATATGATAGTATAACGCGTGTTTCTGAAGATCAAAGTGATCAGCAATCGTCTTTATTTCAGCGTTGGGGTGTTCAGATATATAATTCGTTATATCTACACGTAGTTGAGTTTTTTTAACGTTCATAAATTGTAATGTAAATTTACAATATTAAACTGTAAATACTAATAGATTTAATATAAACGTTAAAACAACGTCTTATTTTACAATGAATACCTAATAATTAGTATTATTTACCACTCACTTATTATCATGTAAATAAAAACCCCGCTGTTGCGGGGTTCCTTGATTAAAAATCAACCATTCCTACTTTAATTCAATGTTTAATAAGTATATCAATCATGTTTTTTTAATTCTTGATATATTTTTTTGTATCTGTCCTTTGTATGTCCACAAGCTGAATTAGGATATTCATTTATGACTGTAAAAACGAACTTTTTCCAGTCATCCTCTGATCCTATATATTTTCCTCTGGCGCGGTCATAGACCACCATCTTTCCGGGACCACCTTTCATTTCTTCGGTGCTTTCAGCATAAATCTGCCCACCATCATCGCTTAGTGAAAGTGTGAAAGCCCATTTCATTTTGGTAGAACGGTGAATTTCTAATAGTCCACGGCGTTCGAGCTCTTCTATGTCGCTTGGCCACTCACCGTAGGTTTGGTAATACATTTTGGCACCGTTTTCTATGTTTCCTATAACAGATTTTGCTTCAGAAGCATAAGCAGACGAATTATAATCCATTAACTGTTCCCATATATGTGAAGCATCAAAAGATATATCCATTTTAAAGTTAGACATTTCAAATTCAGGGCCAGAGAACTTGTACTTTAATTTGGCCCGTTCATTATAATCGTTAAACTCACCAGAGACATCTATATCAGAAAAACCATACTTAAGTAAACCAATATCTAGAGAACCAATTCCATTATTAATTTCTGAACGGGAGGAGCGATCCTCCATTGTACCGCCTAAATGGAAATCCTTAATCACAAATGAGATCTCACCCAATGAGAAATCACCACCCGCATCCTGTCCCATGAGAGATGCGAATAATAAAGAAAATATAATACTGCTTCTAACCATGATCTACATCTCCTTGGTTATTTTACCTAAAGAAAAAAGGGCGGATGACCGCCCTTTTTTTAGTTCATGTTTACTCTCTTATTTGCCTTTTCTTACATCAATTATAACCACAGGTGCTTTATTTGGCTCTGGTCCGATCTTCACAGTTTTGGATGCTGTAGTTGAAAGGCCATAATCATCTGTTGCAGTCAATGCAAATGTATATTCGCCAGAAGGCGCCGAAAACGAAACACTCGAAGCAGTGTTGCTGCTTAATTTTACATCTTCACCGGCTTTTTGAACCCAGGAAAATTTCAGCTGATCGCCTTTATCGGGATCAAAGGATTCGCTACCGGACATGATCACTTTATAGGTATCTGTTTTGGGATCACTATCATGTTCAATGGCATCTTTGAATTTGGCCTTTTCTATTTTCTTGAGTTTTTTTGCCTCCTCATCAGCCCTCTCTTGGGCTACGATCTTGGCTAATCGATTTGCTTCTTGGGTCGCCATCTCATCAGCAGCAACTTTCTTTTCTTGCTCATGAAGCATAATTGAAGCAGCGAATGCTCCGACAAGCAAAACAACTATTACAAATTGATTATTCATTTGAAAACCTCCTTGGTATTCATTTGAAAGTATTGGTTTGGTAACCACAATTTAATAATACTCGCAACTATAGTCAAAATTTACTTGTAAAATAATTGTAGTTAAATTATCAGTTCATTTGAATGATTATTTCATCAGTAGATATATATATAGTATATTTAAAAAATCATTAAATTTTTATAAATGAAATACTTAAAAATCAATAATAGAGATAGAGCAGTGATCATTTTGTGCTGTTCCCTATTCTATTTTAGTGCCTGCTCTCAAGGACCCTCTGAATCTGTAGAACCGTCAAATGAATTAATACAAACTAAATCAAAAGAAGCATTTGAAAGGTTAGAGGATGATGGAGGCGGCACCACACAAGATTTGACCGGAGTAAAAACTGATGCTGCCGGCGCCGCAGGCATTGAAACTATTTCTGAACCATCCAATACAGAAATTATTGACTACCGTACCGGTGAACCGGGCTGGGTAGAGGTGGAGGATACCCGAAACTTTTCAAACTCTGTCTCGCCTGATAGGGCAACCCAGGAGCTACTACAGATTCTTCGCAACAAGGCTGTCACTTTAAAAGTACCGGCCAATGTTGAGGTCACATCGCTGCTAACGGATATGATGAGTGAGTCAGAGGGCTCTTCCAGGGAGCAGACGGCCTGGTCCGGATTCTTTCGCAGCACAGTGTCCGGGGTGATAACAGCCGAACAGATTCTCATTGACAATTTAAAGAATCTGGAAAATGGATATACAAAAACGGTTCGTTTAAAGGCCTATGTGGAGCCCGTCAACGGGCAGCGGGACCCCGGCTTTTATGTTGACGTAGCGCTGGAAAATAATTTGCTTAAGGCCGGTGATGAGCTGGCGTTTTCAGTTACCCCCAGCAAGGACTGCTACCTCTACGTGTTCAACCTCATGGCCGACCAGAACATCATGCTCATGCTGCCCAATGAGTATTTTGAGGACAATTTTATTAAAGGCGGCACAACCATGCAGATCCCGGACCCGGTCATCCGGAAATATCGAAAGTTCAAGGTAGGGACCATGCCCGGTGAAGATATGACCAGTGAATCAGTATACATTGTGTGCACCAAAGAGGAAGTCCCCGCCATCCGTGAACTGCCCCGGGTAGGGACATCCATCCAGTCTTTCTCGGGAAAGAGCCAAGACTTTGTAAAGCTGCAGCGCTGGCTGACCAATATACCCCTGGACCAGCGGGTGGAAAAGAATTTGATCTATCACGTGTCAAAAAATTAAGTGTGTTTTAAAATTAATAAAATGTAGCTATTGATATGAAAAAGATTAAACAAATCCCAATGGTGTCTCTAATGAGCACTTTGCTATTATTCGCAAATGATTTCACATTTGCTCAAACCATCACCAACGTCCAGGCCCGGCAGGAAGGGCTGGAAATTATTATTACCTATGACATGGCCGGTGGAATCAGGGGAAAAGAAGAAATAATGCTGGATGTTTCCACCGATGGGGGCCGAAACTATGAAACCGTAACTAATGCCAGGGGCGATATTGGCAAAAATGTAAAACCGGGAAAAAGAAAAGAAATCAATTTTATGACACAAAATGACCTTAGTGGATTAAATGCAAATTTTAAAGTGTTTGTAGGTGTAAAAGCACCCCAGGGCATGGTTTACGTTGCCGGCGGCACATTCCAGATGGGGAGCAACAGCGAGAGTGATGAAAAACCCATTCACACGGTAACGGTGAGCAGTTTTTATATGGATAAAACGGAAGTGACACAGGCGGAATACAGAAAAGTGATGGGCAAAAACCCATCTAATTTCAGCGGTTGTGATGACTGCCCTGTAGAACAAGTATCTTGGCATGATGCGGTTGCTTATGCTAATAAAGTAGGAAAACGCTTGCCTACAGAAGCAGAATGGGAATATGCCGCCCGTGGTGGAAACAAAAGTAAAGGGTACAAATACAGCGGCAGCAACGACCTTGATGCTGTGGGATGGTATAATAGCAATTCCCGCAGTAAGACCCATCCTGTGGCACAAAAACAGCCCAATGAGCTGGGACTGTACGATATGAGCGGCAATGTATGGGAATGGTGTTCGGATTGGTATGTTAAAGGCTATTACAGCAGTTCACCGCAGAATGACCCGCAAGGTCCAAATTCAGGCGCCAGTCGCGTTCTTCGCGGTGGTAGCTGGGGCAACAGCGCCTTCGACTGTCGGGTTGCCTATCGCTACAGGAGCAATCCTGACGGCAGGTACTACTACCTCGGCTTTCGTTTGGTTCTTTCGCAGGACTGATGTATCACCTTATCCCCTAATTTCGCTATAGCGGAATTTGAGAATTTTTTGAAAATATTAAAGATGAAGAAACTGGAAAAAACAGATGAATTATTAATTATACAGAAATTGTATGATTATTTGGTATGGATTAGTCCAATAATCAATCGGCTGCCTCGGGATAAAAAATTTACCATAGGAGACAGATTATTGAACAGGCTGTATGATGTGCTGGAAGATTTGATTAAGGCAAAATACAGAAGCCGAAAAAAGATAGAATTGTTGGAACAGGCAAATGTGGGGTTGGAAATAACACGGTTTTATCAACGTCTGATATTGTCGGACAATTTATGGAACAGAAAACGATACGAATTTGCCTCAAAATCAGTGAATGACATAGGGAGATTACTGGGAAAATGGGCAATTCAAGTCAAGGTAAGAAATGAAAAGAGTCGGTAATCTGTGGTATAAAATAATTGATTTCGAAAATCTGTTAACTGCGTCTAAAAAGGCGCAAAAAGGCAAGAGATTTCAAGAGAACGTTTTACGGTTCAATTATGACTTGGAAGGGGAATTATTTGATATTCGGGACGAACTTATGGAGAAGACCTATCAGCCCGGGGAATACAAAACGTTTGAAATAACCGAACCGAAAAAACGCATGATCTCCGCCGCCCCATATCGGGATAGGGTCGTTCACCACGCATTGTGCAATGTCATTGAACCCATCTTTGAAAAGAGTTTTATTTATGATTCTTACGCAAATAGAAAAGGAAAAGGGACACATAAGGCATTGGACAGGTTTGTAAAATATTTCCGTTCAAGCCAATATGTCTTAAAATGTGATATAGTAAAATATTTCCCATCCATTGACCATGAAATTTTGAAGAATCTTCTTCGCCAAAAAATAAAATGCAAAGATACGTTATGGTTGATTAACTTGATCATTGACAATAGCAATCCGCAAATACTCGCAAATGAATATTTTGCAGGTGATAGTCTTTTTACACCTTTTGAAAGAAAAAAAGGGTTGCCCATTGGCAATTTAACAAGCCAGTTTTTTGCAAATATCTATTTGAATCAATTAGACCATTTTATCAAAGATGAATTGGGTATAAAAAAATACGTTCGTTATGTAGATGATTTTGCCATATTCAGCCATGATAAGCTATTTTTGAAGAAACTTCGCCAAAAGATTGAAATGGAATTGGAAAAATACCGTCTTCGTATCCACCCTGTAAAAAGTCAAATAACGCATGTAACATACGGAGAGAACTTTCTTGGGTTTAGAATATTTCCTAATAAAATTCGTGTTAAAAGTGATAACTTGAGACGGGCAAGAAGACGCATGAAAAATTTACAGGATGATTATAAAAATGGGTTGAAGGGGATGGATGAGATTGGTCAATCTATTCAAAGTTGGGTATCGCATTTGAACTATGGTGACACGTATCGTTTGCGAAAAGATATTTTTAGAAATTTGGTGTTTAGCCAATGAGGATAGGCAGAAAACCAGACGCGTTCTTCGCGGTGGTAGCTGGAACAACAACGACAACAACTGTCGGGTTGCCAATCGCAACAGGAACAATCCTGACAACAGGAACAACAACAACGGCTTTCGTTTGGTTCTTTCGCAAGTCTCTTTTTCGCTTGTTTTGTTTGAAGGGATTCAAATGATAATGCAGATGGAGGAGTCCAGCCCTATTCTCGTGATTTTAAAAGAAATCCAAAAATACTCAATATTGTGTAAGGCAAGTAATGTGAATGAACGTGTTGCATAAAATTAAAGATCAAGTCGATAAGAGGTTTGTAATGAAGAAACATATGTACCAAATATTTTGTCTAATATTATTTTTAGGCTTTATTCATGCTCAGGATGATGTGAGCAACACCATCAAGATAAAAGGGATTGAAGAAATTGCCAGGGAGCAAAATCCAGATTTATTTTTACCGAAAGATGAATTTGAAACCAAGGCAGAATATGGCCAGAGGGTGCAAAAACAAAAGACTCTTATCAAAACGCTTCGCGCAGAGTTATTGGCGGAAGTGGAAGCCCGCAAGAAAGAAAAAGAAAGGCTGGCAGCGGAAAGAGCCGCAGAAGAAGAACGGTTATTGCAGATCAAGATCGCCGAGTCTTTGGCACCGGCGGAATTTACACCACAAGACCTTGGCCGGTATAATGCGGAGAATAATACGTTTCCATTTAAAATAAATGGGAAATCTTATACCGTTAACGTACCAAGGTCTGAAGCCAGAGATTTTAAAAAGAATTTTTCATCTGTAAAAGTGGAGGGGTATAAGCAACTGCAACGGGACCTGAAAACGTATGATTATTTTAACATGGTGGCCATTCATCCCATAACGGGATCACGCTTTCAATTTGGCCCGACAAAAGACCTTGCCGCCGCTCCGGTGATTGCCGGCAAAAAGTCCGTAGTGCCGCCGGACCTTTCTATGCGGGTAGCCTTTGTAGAACCCAACGGCAACGGCTTTTTAGATGCGGAAGAAAAAGGTAAAGTTAAGGTGTCAATTTCAAACAGCGGGCAAGGTTCAGCCATGGGTGTTTTTATTAAGTTAAGCGCAAAAACATCCAATAATGATATTACTGCTGAAACATCCAAGATTATCGGAGAAGTTTCTGTTGGACAAACAAAGACGACGGAATTTGTCATTTCCGCATCAAAATCTGTCACCAGAATGGAAAATCGTTTTACCATTTCCGCCACGGAGAGCTACGGCTTCCCGCCGGATCCGATGGAAATCAGTTTCGAAACATTTCCTTTCATTCCGCCCAATTTAGAACTGGTAGATTTCGGTGTCAGCACACCTAATGAAGGGAACGAGATTCGTCCCCAGACCACTACGGAAGTCCAGGCCCGGGTCCAGAACCGTGGACAAGGATCGGCGGAGGACGTGAAATTCAGCATCAACCTGCCCAAGGGCGTTTATTTTACCCCTGACAGCCGGCAGGATTATTCATTTTCATCCCTGAAACCCGGGGAATTTAAAGACCTGGAATTTTCCTTCAATACTTCCAAGACCGTGGGCAAGAGCATCGACGTTTCCATTGGCTTTACAGAAGAAAGTACCACGGGAAGATTCCCTTTAAAATTAGATGTAGAAAAACCGCAACAA
>NNSG01000013.1 GCA_002256485.1 Fidelibacterota bacterium 408169 | reverse complement strand
TCTGCTATGCTGTCTTCTCCACGAAGACCATCCATGATTATTCTGATTTTCTCTTCTGCTGAATACTTCCGGCGAGTTCTCCGTTTGATCTCACGGACTGTCTTTTCGGAACTTGATTTTGGGGTCATTATTTGTCCTTTCGTTCAACGGTAAATTACCCAAAAGTATCACCTTAACTTTTATATCAAAATAGTCCGGCTAATTAAAAAACTACACAATCTAAAGGTAAAGTAATATTAATTAAATGAATTGGTTTATTAAATATTGTTTCATGACCCTATGGCTTTTTCAAGCGTGTGATGAACAAGCTGAAAAAGTGATTGTAGAAGACAATATAGCTTTAGTTTCTGGCGATACAACTGCTGTTTTCTATCAGGGCGATACTATTTGGGTCCCTCCCAGCGAAATATGTTATAATGATACTGGAACATGGAGCTTAGCAGATTATAATGGATTAATAAATGGTGGTGACTATAAAGTTATTGTATTAAACATATTTGCTAGTTGGTGTACTCCTTGCCAGCAAGAAGCACCTTTAATGGAAGCTCATTATAAAGAATTTAAAGATGCAGGATTGGAGATCTTTTCATTTGGAATTGATTGGACACCACTTGATTGTGAAGCTTGGGCAGAAACATTTAATTTATCATATCCAATATTGGATGATACAGAATATGCTGTTTTCAATCAGTTCGGTTTAAGTGCTATACCGTACAATGTTATTATTGATCACAAAATGAACGTGGTGTATTCACAAGCTGGATTTAATGATGAATTATTGTTGGATATTATAACGACTGAATTGGATTCAATTCCTTAATCAATTAATATATCGTATTAGGATTTAGGCGTATTTTTTATAGAATAGTAATTTCTATGATATATTTCTATCATGTATGTTTTTTAGTAATTGCTTATCATTGAACTTTTAAAAAGCTAAAAATTTATAACATCTGTATTGTTAAGGGTTTTGAAAACAGTTAATTTTATTACATGAAGGACTTTAAAGAAATCACTATCAATTTGGATTCTAAACTGGATGCCCTGGGAAAGATGGCTCTAAAAGAATTGAATTCTTATTTTAACCCCAATGACTTCAACGTGACCATTGATCAATCTGAATTGACTATAAATCTGCGATTAATTGATTTGCAACAATTCTCTCTAATTAAAAATACAGTTGAAGCAGATTTTGGTAAGGAAATTGGTTATATCCTTACTGAAATAGAAAAATCCATCAATGCTATTAAAAGTTATGGTATCAAAAATGGAAAACGCCTATATATAAATTATAATAGTGAACGTAAAGTAAAAAACAGGATTGTTAAAGAAGGACGACGAGGTAAGTATTTTTATGCCCTGAACAATCAATATTTAAATCAAAATAACGATTTACCTGAAAAATTCAAAAATCAAATCATATGCGATGACAGTCAGAATGTACTCCAAAAATTACCCAATAATTGCATTGACCTCGTTTTTACGTCCCCACCCTATAATTTTGGTCTTGATTATGAGGATAGTAATGATGATCATAATTGGGATGCATATTTCAAAAAACTCTTCCGCATCTTGGATGAATGCATTCGCGTACTAAAATACGGCGGTCGGTTAATTATTAATGTTCAGCCACTTTTTTCTGATTATATCCCCAGCCATCATCTTATCAGTAATTATTGTATTAAAAAGAAATTGATTTGGAAAGGAGAAGTCCTCTGGGAAAAGAATAATTATAATTGCAAATATACTGCATGGGGTAGCTGGAAAAGCCCCAGCAATCCTTACCTGAAGTATACGTGGGAATTCATCGAAATATTTTGCAAAGGTGAAATGAAAAAGACAGGTGAAAAAGAAAATATCGATATTTCAGCGGATGAATTCAAGGAATGGGTGGTGGCTAAATGGTCTGTGGCGCCTGAACGCAAAATGAAAAAATATGATCACCCCGCTATGTTTCCCGAAAAATTGGTGGAAAGAGTATTAAAATTGTTCAGCTATAAAAATGATATAATTATTGATCCTTTTAACGGAGCAGGAACGACAACAACTGTAGCAAAAAAATTGAGTAGGAATTATATAGGTATTGATACTTCAGAACAATATTGCGAAACGGCTCGATCACGATTGGAATAAACTTTAATTGGATGAACGTTGTTTAAAATAAAAGTTTCCAATAAGATTATTGATTATGCAACAGGATTGCTGGAGGAACATAATTTTGGTAACAGGGGAATTGCCGATGGAAATTATAATGAGCAGCTTACCGGTATCATTGGTCAATGTACAATCCAAACGATGTTCCATGTTGATCTGCTTACAGGTGAGGAAGGGTTTGATCATGGTGAAGATCTAGAATTTTCGGGATTATCAATTGATGTAAAAACAATGGGCCGAACCACGGATGTGAAGGACTATTATGTAAATAATTTTATCGCTCTCCAGAAAGATTACCCAACAGATGTTTATATTTTTTGTAGTTATTATAAAGATAAAAAAGAACTGACAATTTGCGGTTGGTTAACAAAAAATAAATTAGAGGATAAAGCAAAATTTTTTCCAAAAGGAACCAAAAGATTTCGCTCAGATAAAACCTCATTCAGGACAAAAGCCGATTTATTTGAAATTCCGAATAAGAAACTCATACAAGTCAAATCACCAAGAGATTTGAAACAACAGTTGTCGGAGTTTGAATCTTCAATAGTGTAATAAAAGTGAACGTGTTAACTTATATATCTTATAAAAAGTTGTTATGAAAAAGTATATAAACATATTTTTATCAATCTGGCTGCCAACTGTAACAGTTATTGTCACTATGGATTTAAACCCTCATGATGATAAAAGTGATATTAATACCTTAGGTTTTTGTCAGGAAAACTGCATTGATGAGTCTCATCACCGCGTATTAAAAGATTGTTTATGGTGCCTGCAAAAAAGAAATATAAATACGACATTTTATGATTCAAATTATTCTATTATAACTTTTGTTTTTCCTTATTATTTTCAAATATCAAATGAATTATATGTAGATATAGTCGATTATGGTTTTATCTCCAGAGCACCGCCTTTGTTTGTTTAGTTTCCAATAAAACTTTATAAACATTAATTAACAAAATTTTAGGAAAAAAATGAAAAAAATTCTAATACTCATAGTATTGAGCATTACTTGCCTATATGCTCAAGGTAAAATATCAAGAAATCCCGCTGCAATCGGGGTGATGCAAGGAAATGTAATTGATTCAAGCAACAATGAACCAATTGAATATGCATCTGTGTCTATTATTAGAATGCGTAATAATGATGTTGTAACTGGTGGAGTTACAAATGCTGAAGGACATTTCTATATACCACAAATACCATTAGGCCAATACAAAGTTGTAATTGAATTTATTGGATTTGAAAAAAAGATTATTGAACCAATAAATTTATTTCCTGGTGAAGGTGGTGGAATAGAAAAAAATCTAGGTCAAATTTCACTATCTCTCTCTTCTGTACAATTGCAAGAAGTGGAAGTTGTGGGTGAACTTCCACAAATAATACAAACAATTGATAAGAAAATATTTTTTGTAGATAAAAATTTATCAGTACAGGGGGGAACTGCTTCAGATGCTTTGAAGAATATTCCATCTGTTGATGTTGATATTGATGGCAATATCAGTGTACGAGGAGATCAAAATGTTACTGTGTTGATTGATGGAAAGCCAAGCGGACTTACCCATGGCGACAGAAGGTCAATGGTGGATAATATTCCAGCTGCAATGATTGATAGAGTGGAAGTGATAACGAATCCTTCAGCAAAGTATGATCCTGATGGTATGGGCGGGATTATCAATATTATTTTGAAAAGAGGAAAATTTGAAGGGATTAACGGTAATACATCTTTGTCTGTAGGCCAGTTCAATCAATACAATGCGTCTGGAATGATGAATTTTCGTAGTAAAAAGTGGAATGCATATGTGAATGGTAGTTATAGATTAGGTAATAATGCAGGGTATAGTGAGAGATCTTTTGTTGTGGAATTCCCCACCATCAGGGATTCATCATTCCAACACAATGACCGTACACGAATTCCTGAAACGTACTCATTAAAAGTTGGAGGCGATTATTTTATAGATAAAAAAAATACCCTTTCATTAAGTTCAACTCTTAGTAACCATTCCAACTCATCTGAAGAGGAAGCACATTATCTTTATCCATTTGAATATGAGATACATTCAAAAGAAACGGACATAGGCTCGACAAAACAAGTTGATTTAAGTTTTTCTCATGATTATGATGACCCAAAACAAAAGCTGGATTTTGAAGTGTCTTATTCATTCACGGATGATAGACAGGAGCAGGAACATAATGAAGAAGTTGATGGTCATGACCATGAGGAACATGGAGGAATAAATGAAGGGCATTCCCATTTTGATGAATGGCGTTCGAATTTGATTGTTAAAGGGGATTACATACATCCATTGAGTGATCGAACAATAATGGAAACTGGTTTTAAAAGTACGTTAAAACGATTTAATACTGATTTAGAGTATTTAATTGTTCCCTATTTATTCCTTTATAATGAAGATGTTCACGCATTTTATATAACGCTTGGTCATGAATTTAATGAAAAGTGGGGGTTAAAATTTGGAGCAAGAATTGAACAAGCCAATACAAGTTCAGACGTATCGATAAGTAATGAATCTCAACAGGATACGGTTAATATATTTACTACAATAATTGATAATGCTATTGCTGAATCTCCCTATGAAAATCCGTATTTTAAAATGTATCCGAGCTTATTTTGGTTGTATACCATTTCAGAAAAAGACCAGATACAATTTGGTTTTAGTAAACGGGTAAATAGACCTCGTCGAAGAAGTATCAATCCCTTCCCGAGAGATTTTTATGATACTGCAATGATCCGTAACGGAAATCCCTATTTGAAACCGGAATTCAGTGATGTATTTGAATTGAATTTTTCTCACTTTACCAGAAAACTGACACTCAATTCTGGATTATATTATAAAAATACAACAGATATGATGCGGTGGTGGGATAGCGACTTTCTTGCAGTGAACGATACGATTTATGAAGTACATACAGCTGATAATGCGGGTAATGCTGAATCTCACGGTATAGAATTCATGGTGAATTATAGGCCTATGCCATTATTAAATATGATGTTGTCCCTTACCACATGGAATTCCAGAATTTATGGTTCCGGTGAATCGGATTTAAATGGAACAGCAAATGGGTATTTTGCTTTCGGAATGGCCACATTAACCGTCCCAAATATTGCTCGGGTGGAATTATCTGGCCGTTACCGAGGTTCTATGAAAATCACCGATGGGAGTATAGGAAGTAGTTTGACTGCAGATTTATCTATACAAAAGGGATTTATGGATAATAAATTGAACTTAACGTTTAAAGTAAGCGATGTTTTCGATAGTGGAATATTTACAGTACATACTGAGCGAGAGGCCTATAATGAGTTGACAGAAACGATCAGTAATAATATTCTGGACGCAGAAAGAAGACGTCGTCCAAGAACTGTTTATCTAGTATTAAGCTACAATTTCGGGAAGATGGAACAAAAGAAACGCTGGGGAAAAGTGAGTCGAGATAAAGGAGATGGTGGCGGTGGAATGGATATGGATTTTTAATTAAAAAATTTATTAATTGAATTTAGATCCAACGGGTGGGCGATAGTTTTGAAAAGGGATCATTAATAGATTCTTAATGCTGGAATGTTCTTCCAGTTTCATGTGGGTGTCGATACCATAGAAAATGTCATCCATATTTTTCACACGTGTTACTGTTTTGAAAACGTGATCCCAAATGGAAAAAATATTGCCGTAATTACTATCTGTATGTGGCTGGATATAATGATGATGTATTTTATGAAAATGGGGTGTGACAAAAATATAAGATAGTACTTTATCCAACATGTGTGGCATTTTGATATTGGCATGGGTTAAATGGGCAAAAAATGCTGAAATGGTTTGGTACATCATCACAAGCCCAAATGAAGCTCCTGTTACAAAAACGGCCAGTGTTGTGAATAACAAACGGAAGATATTCTCACCTGGATGATGGCGCAACCCGCTGGTGACATCCACATTTGGATCGGTGTGATGGATGAGGTGGAATTTCCAAAGCCACTTGATTTTATGCTCAATCCAATGGATGAGCCACGCACCGATTAAATCCATCAATATCAATCCCATAATCACATAAAGCCATAAAGGCATTTCGGCAAGATTTAATAATCCTGTGCCATTTGTTTCATTGTATTTGACTGCAGAGAGGATTAAAACAGCGCCTAAAAGATTTACAATAAGAGTTATTATTGTAAGCGTAATATTAATTAAAGCATGTTTTCCTTTACTATAATTCATCTTGAAAAGTGGAATAACCATTTCAAGAAAAAAGAAAAAAACCAATCCCGAGACAAGAAAGATTAATCGGAATTCGTCGGAGATATTTGTGAAAAATTGGAGTATTTCCTGCAATATTAGCCCTTATTTAATTGACGAGACTACTACCTGCTTAACTATAACTACAAATAATATATTGATTATTGAATTTTTCACGGAATGAATTATGGATTATAATCAATAAAAAAAACTGTAACCAATTCTCCTACTTTTCATCTAATGATAAACAATGTTAAAAAGGAAAAAATCATGACACATAAATCAATTCAAATAACAGATGGGAACTGGACTAAAGAAATTCAAGATTACAAAGGTGTAGCTTTTGTGGATATTTGGGCACCTTGGTGTGCACCTTGTAGAATGATCGGACCTGTGGTGGAAGAATTAGCCCATGTCTATGTCAATAAAGTAAAAATTTGTAAATTAAATGCTGACGAAAATAGAAAACCGGCTGAACTTAGTGTCTCCGGAATACCCACAATGCTCATTTTCAAAAACGGACAGGAGGTGGATCGCATTGTTGGAGTAGTTCCAAAGCAATCGCTGGTTGAAAAACTAGATTATTATTTAATGGCAAACTAATACTTGGAACAGATTGAAAAAGAATTAATACAACAAGCTAAATCAGGTGATTCAACAGCAATGGCTGAATTGGTAAAGCAACATTCTTCTAATATTTATAATGTAGGATTGAGGCTCATGCAGAATGAATCTGAAGCAGAAGATGTGCTTCAGGAAACATTCCTTATCATGATTCAAAAATTAGACACATTCAAAGAAAATTCTACTTTATCAACGTGGTTATATCGAATTGCAACCAATATTGCTTTAGGAAAACTTCGGGATAAACAGAATCGGCAATCAGATATGGACTTGGATGAGTTGGAGTTTGAACCGTTAACCGGTACACAATTACTTTCCTGGCCGGAAGAAGTAAATCAAATGTGGAAAGACGAATCCATCCAATCATGTATGAAAGCAGCGTTGGAAAAATTACCTGAATCATATCGAACTGTTTTTGTCATGAGAGATTTGGAGGGAATATCCGTTAAACGCACAGCTAACATGCTTGATTTAAGTGAATCAAATGTCAAAGTACGACTGATGAGAGCAAGGCTTTTTCTTAGAGATAATATGGCAAAAAATCTCCATTGTATTGAGGCAAATGCATAATGAAACATATCCATAAAAAAGATGATAAAATTATACAATTGGTTCAAAAACAATTGGGAAAAGATGTGAATGCTGAAGTCATTGCAGAAGTCTCACTGCACATGAAAGATTGCCCTGATTGCCATATATATTTGGATAGTGTTAAGCAAACGATTAATTTGATTAAAAATATTGATGTGAATACAAATCTTCCCATTGATGTGGAAAAAAGACTATATAAATCTCTGAAACTGGAAATGTATAAATGAAAATAGTAATAATTATACTACTCATGGGTGTGCTGGGTAGATTTGCCTACAATTCTATCAATGATAATAAAGAAGGCAAGAACATTGAAATACCGACTATTATATCCGCAAAAGGAGTAGAACTGTATGGGAATAAAGACTATGTCTTTGTGGATGTAAGAACGATAAAAGAACACCTTGCAAAAGCGATTCCCAATACACCTGTTATTCCAATTCAAGAATTAGAAAGCCGGATTGATGAGTTGAAAAAGTATAAGGATAAAATAATAGTCGTTTATTGTCGGAGTGGTAACAGATCTAAAACCGGAACTAACATATTAATTAAGCATGGCTATAATGCTGTAAATCTTGCAGGTGGCATGAATAAATGGCAAGGACCCGTTATTTCCGGTGAATAAACGAATTTTATTTTTAGCCGGAGGAGCTGTATTAGGGTATTTGTATTATATGCTCATAGGTTGTAAGAATGGGTGTGCTATTACCGGTTCTCCTCTAAACAGTACCATCTATGGAGCATTAATTGGTTTGGTTTGGGGTTGGCCAAGTAAAAAAGATAAGGAGAAATAAAATATGGATTATGGATACCAACGAATACTTAATAAATCATTCGATGAAGTGGATACAAAAATAAGAGAAACTCTGCAGGAACAAGGATTTGGTGTGTTGACTGAAATTGCAGTGAATGAAACACTGAAGAAAAAATTAAATGAAGATTTCCGCCCATATAAAATCTTGGGTGCGTGTCATCCACCTACAGCATTTCAAGCTTTGTCTGAAGAATTGGAGATTGGATTATTATTACCTTGCAATGTAACTATTTGGGAAAATGATGATGGAACAGTTACGTTATCAGCTATCAATGCAAAAAAAATGCTATCTGTCACCGGTCGAGATGATTTAAATGAACTTGCAGGTCAAGTCAATTTGTGGCTGAAAACAGCAGTAGACGCAGTATGAATGATGTTCTATTGGGCATCATTATTTTAGGTGCGTGGTATTTTATAAACAGAGTTATTTTTCCTAAAATAGGTATTCCCACATGACAGAATCCCCATCCTCAGGTTGAGAAAGAAAATATAAATAATGAAATATCAAAAATTAATAAACGAGAGCACTAACTATGCCAGTATATGATTATAGATGTGAATCGTGCGGAAACCGATTTGATGAATTGGTATCATTTTCCAAATCAGATTCGGAAATAAAATGTCCAAAATGTAATGATAAAAAATCAAAACGGATGCTGTCTGCACCAAGTATATCCACAAATGGAAGTTCAGCTACACCCAGTAATTCCTGTGGTGCACCATCGGGATTTTCATGAGCTAGCTAATCCTGTGGTCACAGGGTAAATACAATCTCCCTTTTGTGTTAAGAACGACTTAATCTTTTACGGTTGTTTGGTTGGACTTCTGTGAATTGTTTCCCGGTAATTCGAATATATTCTTGACATTTTCCACATGAGTGGATTATTAGATCATTTTTTATCAACAAAACATTAATCCTTTGTTTTGGTTGTTCGTAAAAATTCAACAATTCCACCTATAATGCTCACGGCAATTTCCGGGACTGTTTGAGCATGGATATCCAATCCTACAGGTGCATGAACCCGCTCTAAATCTTTTAGAGTAAATCCTTCTTTTTTTAACCCTTGAGATAGCATTTTCCATTTTCGTTTACTGCTTACAAGTCCGATCCATTGGGCATTAGTTTTTAATATCCATCGAATTAATTTTAAATCATGATGATGGCCTCGCGTTGCTACGAGAGCCAAGGCATTTGATGATAAACGTGTGTTATTTATATATGATTTCAAAGGTTCAAACGAACGAGATATTGCAAAGGGGAATCTTTCCTCACTCACAAAATCTTTACGATCATCATAAATTGTAATATCAATATCTATATAGTGAGCAAGTTCTCCCACAGCTTTACCTACATGACCTCCGCCAAAAATATGAAGAACTGGACTAGGAGAAATGTATCTAAATAGATGAATAGCATTTTCCTCAACTATGGTTTTACTTTTTTTATCTTGAACCAATTTTTCCACAGAAACACCAGAAATTTCATTTCTAGATTCTACCAAATGTCGGGTTATTTCTTTTGTTTGAAAATGATATGATGTGAGCCAGGTTTGTTCCTTTTCCATCTCATATAATCCCGCCCAAAATGATTGTACTTCATTCGTATAAGGTTCAACGGCAACTTTGACAGTTCCGCCGCAAAGTCCCCCATCTTTGGATAAATCATTGTTTGTGAAATCAAATGAATCGAGTGAGGTTTGATTATTTTCAAGGGATACCAATGCTTTTTCGATTGCTTCTTTTTCCATGGTGCCTCCGCCAATTGTCCCAATGGTTTTCCCGGATTTACATACTAACATCATGGGATAATCTTTTCTGGGGACAGATCCTTTCCATTCTAAAACTGTACAAAGGGCGCTGGGTTCACTGAAATCAAAATCAAGTAATTGCTGGTAAAATCGTTTTTCCATTAGGGTTGAAAATTACGGATGGTTTTTCAAAAAAATCATAGTTGCTTCTAATCCAGCTCTGCTCAGACTTCTTGCTTTATCAGATAGGCTTCTAAAGTCAATTTCTTTACCTCTTGGGTCAACATCTGCGATTTTCAATCCAGGTTTTATTTGGACAGACGGATGAATTAATCCGCGAACCATTCCGTAAAATGGTGACAGAATTTCAACAGAGGAATCAATAAATCCCATTAATTCACCTTCTTCAACGATATCTCCAAATTTCACACTCCATTTTAGATAGCCTTCCGACTCTGCATAAAGAACACGTCTTTTTGATTCCCCGCCAATGGTTCCGGGAATAAGGGTATCTTTCATTGCCGAACCATCAAATATAATTTCTCCAAGATTGTGTCCCCGCATTGTTTCAATTACAGTATGACAATTCGAGGAAGTAGAAAATCCGGGTCCAAATCCTATAACATAATCAGCCCAATTTCGATAATCTTCATTGTAAGTTTTAATCATCCTAGCATCAATTAGAATTGTTGGAGAAAGGGATCGTATTTTTACAGGATTGTCAAGATAAACTGGGATATAATTCGTTTGAAATTTATTATCGAATGGATTTAATTGAATATGCTTCGCGTGTATACCGGCAACAGTCGTTTTACCATCTACAATTGCATCACTAAAAGTAACGGATCGGCGAATGGCTAAAGGAGGATTAATTTCACTAATTATAACATTGAACCCGGATTTCCAAAGAGAAACAGCAGTGGCACTTCCAATCTCACCAGCTCCACGAATCCAGATTAATAGTTTTGGTTTGGTTATTTTCAATTTATCTACTTTACTTGTTTCCACCAATTTTCAAACACATTTCCATAAAATACTGAAGCATTCGATTTAGATCTTATCGAATGAGCCAAGTTACTTGCTTGACCATGATATGTATTCGCTTTATTAACGAAGTAAACTGTTTCGATTCCTTCAGGTATTTTTGAAAGATATCCTTTTTTATCCGTTACAACTTTTGTTATCAATGGTATATCAATGAGAGTATCATCTTCAATTTCCCAAAGAGATTTAAACTGATCGGACCTGTGTACTTTGCCGTCAACAAGTTTTGTATTTATTACATCAGCTCCAATAACGATAATCACATGAGTGGCAAAATCTGGAACAACAGGGTCCCATTCGCTGTGAACCTTTAAAGGTAAATTTCTAGAACCATCACTTTCAAATATAGTAATATCAGTTTTCAAATAAAAATTCCTTAACTCAATGGATTCAAATCCTTTATATTTGAATGTGCTGATTTTTTCTTTTAAAAGATACAGGGGTTTATGATCAACAAATAAATTTTCTATACTGTTTTTTGGTTTTGAAAGAACGATTGGAATATCTGGTGAAGGTCCGGCTTTCACTATAGAAGTAAGCAATACTCTATCATACTCTTGTGTGAATTCTATACCAAGTTGATACAGTAAAGATGTTTTTCCTCCCCCACCAAATAAAGCAATAATCAGTTTACTTTTATCGGTTGTGTTTTTTGAAAGAAGATTGGAGAATTTCATAGTTAAAATTAACGTAGTTTTATCAATGGATTCTTTTTTAATAAATAATTCTCAATTTTATTAATAGACCAGAATTATTTTAGATTATGTAATTAATTGTATATTTCTATCCTATTATCCTAAATATTTTTCTTGTAGCATTATTAAATATAAAAGTACGTTCTATAACGTTTTGTATCCATTCAGGAATGGAAAATAAGGTCAGGCACGAGCGCCGACCTTTTTTTTGCCTGATTTGAAAACATGGATATTTTTAAAAAATAAAAAACCAAGGAGATTCAAAGATGTTAAACAAAAAGTTCACTTGGATAAGCAAGATGGTTTTTGTTCCCATTTTAACAATTATCTTTCTTCTTAATCCAATATACTCCCAACCCAAAATCAACTTTCATGGCGGATTTCATTTGGCGCCTCAGTATTTGCCAGCGGGTGAACCATTTTTAGATGAATTTGGAATTGTTTCATTCGCAGGGACAGAAATTGAAAATGGAAGTGTCCTTATGCTGCCCTATCGTGCTAGGTTAAGAGCAGAAATCACGTTTCAAGAATGGCAAACTCTTAAAGCAACTATAGGATTTGTGTCCGCTCATGGTCCATATAATATTTTACCCTTTGCACCCGACAACTTGAATCAATTCAGGCCCACCTGGGATATTATAAATACAGTTTCTTCAGATAGACAGATGGAAGCTGGAGCAAATATACCCGGTGTAACACTTGAAAAAGCAAATATTTACTGGAAACCTATACCGGGTGCAACTTCCTACGAAGTTGTTGCAGGTCTATATGATATTTTTGAGCACTTTCCATTGGATCAATATTTCACAGGTGCGGTAGGTATCACTAACAATAATGCTGTTGCTTATGAAGACAGGGCTTTTGTGGGTACTATCGGCTACACAGGAGATTCTTTTACACCAACTCTTATTACTGCAACTCCTTCAGTTTGGGGTGTGGCCGGACGTATGACAAGTAAATTGTTGTCATTGGAAGTTGGTTGGCACACATCTGATATTAATGACGTAATGAATACAGGCGGTCCATTATCTGGCCCTGGTTTTAACAGCCCACCTGAAGTGGGAGTAGCAGGAAAGGAACATACAGATTATAATGCAGCTTATGCTCAAGTTGGATATTATTCTCATTTTATGGGTTTAAAAGGTGGATGGAGAGCAGGATACGGACAAGTTTGGAACAGTGCCCTTGCAATTGATGACAATCCAGCGTCTGCTTGGTTTATCAATATTGATCATGAAATTACCCCCAATACAGGTATCGGCGGTATTATGGCTTACTTCATCTATGATGAAGCAGAAGCAAATCCAATCAATTATTCACTTACAGGAAATAAATCTAAAATCGGTGCAGGAATTACGTATTCACCTAATGGATTCGGCTTTATTGCTGAAGACTATTTTGGAATTGGTTGGGCGAAAATAACCTCCCATGAAGCAACAACTCTTGATGATCCAGGTATGTCATTAATGGACCCAAATTGGGCAGATGGACCTATCCAAGTTGATGCAAGGTTTGCTCCGAGGATTAGTGATTATATTTCAGGAGATGAACAACGGATCGAATTTTTCTGGCGTCATCAATTGTCACCGGGAATGGATGTAATTCCTGGTTTTACCGTAATTCAGAATCCTGCGGGTGATGAAGCAGCAGAAGATATTAAGATCTTTATGTGTAGGCTCGTTTACTTATTTTAGTGTGGACAATTAACCCTTTATTTAGAGGTATTAAAAATGAAAAATAATCTTAAAAAGTTTATCATAAGCAGTATCACAGGGATTTTTCTATTAATCCCATTGATGCAAGTACAAGCAGGCGATATGGCTGCACCGGGAAAACCGGGTGATATTAAAGCAGCATTCGTGCTGGTAGGACCTGTCGGTGACGGCGGTTGGTCATACATGCATAATGAAGGACGAAAAGCATTGGGGAAGCTTCCCTATGTAAAAAAGACGGCTTTTATAGAATCCGTACCCGAAGGTGAATCTGAACGAGTCATTATGGAATTTGCTCGAAAGGGTTTTAATCTCATATTTACTACAAGTTATGGATATGCTGATCCAACATTAAATGTTGCACGCCGTTTTCCAAACGCTGTTTTTCAGCATTGCTCCGGTTTTCTTACCAGTGAAAATATGGGCAATTATTTTGGCCGTGTACATGATGCTATGTACTTGGCAGGTATGGCAGCAGGTGCAATGACAGAATCCAATATTCTTGGCATTGTAGCAGCTCATCCTATTCCTGAAGTTATTCGCAATGTTAATGCTTGGGCATTAGGTGCTCAAGCTGTAAACCCAGATGTAAAAGTACATGTAGTTTGGACGAATTCCTGGTTTGATCCTCCTCGAGAAAGAGAAGGTGCAGAAAGCCTTGTAGCAATAGGAGCAGATGTATTGGGCCAGGATCAAGATTCTCCCGCTGTTCAACAGGTTGCCCAGAGAAAAGGACTGTACTCTACAGGATACAATTCTGATATGACCAAATTCGCCCCCAAGGCACATTTGGTTTCAGCTGTTTGGGATTGGTCACCAATATTAAACAGTTTAGCAAAAGATCTACATGAAGGTACTTGGGAACCGGAATCTATTTGGTGGGGACTTAAAGAAGGAGTGGTTGGATTATCTCCTTTTGGTAAAATGGTCCCTGAAGATGTGATTGCAAAAATTGAAGCCAAGAAACAGGAAATACTTGATGGAAAATTTGCTGTTTTTGGGGGTGAAATACATGATCAAAGTGGAAATATTGTAATCCCAACTGGTGTAACACCAACGGACGATGAATTATTAAGCCAATATTATCTTGTAAAAGGTATTGTTGGTAGCCTTCCCGGCGGCGAAGTTCGCTACCATTAGTTAGAAATCACTAACCCGTTGTGCAAATTTTTGTGCAACGGGTTAGTTACAATTCAATCTATTTATAATTTATTAACACCTTGAGCATATAAAAACTGATGAAACCGTACGTCAAGTTGCAGAGAATTACAAAAAGATTTCCAGGTGTGCTTGCTTTGGACAATGTGGATTTTGATGTTCTCCCGGGAGAAATCCACGCCCTTCTCGGCGAAAATGGAGCTGGCAAAACAGTACTCACCAATATTCTGTCCGGACGATACCAGTTAGATGAAGGAGAACTATCAATAAAGGGGAATAAAGTAAATGCTCTAAAATGGTCTGCCCGAGATGCACTTGAACAGGGTATTGGAATGATATATCAAGACTTTATGCTGGTTGAAGAGCATACTGTTCTTGAAAATATTGCTTTGGCAGATCTATCAATTCCATTTTTTCCAGATTATGAAAAAATTTATAATACCATTACAGAACTGGGTATAAAATATCAATTGGAAATTGACCCAAACGCTAAAATATGGCAGCTTTCTGTTGGGGAAAAACAGCGCGTAGAAATTATAAAAGCGTTGATGCATGAGACCAAAGTACTTATAATGGATGAACCGACAGCTGTATTGACCCCTCAAGAATCAGATGATCTTTTTAAAATTGTAAAAAAATTAGCAATGGAAGGAACATCAATTATATTTATTTCTCACAAATTACCGGAAGTGTTTTCTATTTGTGATCGAATCACTGTGTTAAGAAAAGGAAAACATATTGGAACTGTAAACGTTACGGATACCAATGAAAAAGAATTAGCAAAAATGATGGTTGGACGGGAAGTGTTTCTAAAAACAAATAAAGCGGAATATACACCCGGACCTCCTGTGATTGAATTAATAGGAATTTCTGCATTAAGCGATAGGAAAACACCAGCACTAAATAAACTTTCTATTACCGTGAATCAAGGAGAAATTTTTGGATTAGCAGGTGTGTCCGGTAATGGACAGAAGGAATTAGCCGAAGTGATTACAGGGTTACGTCCTTCCACAGATGGTAAGATGGTTATAAATGGAAAAGATATATCGGAAAATACTCCTCGTAAAGCCATAAGAGAAGGTGTGGGCCATATACCGGACGATCGAATTGGTATGGGGGTTGTTCCTGATTTAGGCATGCCTAAAAGTATGGTATTAAAAAATTATCGTGAAGAAAGATTCTCATTTAAAGGTATATTTCTAAAAAATGAAGCCATCATTAACTATACCAAAAAATTGATTGAAAAATTTAATATAAAAACTTCTGGAATTGAGTCTCCTGTAAAACTTCTTTCCGGCGGAAATTTACAAAAAGTAATTATTGCCCGTGAAATATCGGAATCCCCATCCGCATTAGTTGCAGTACATCCTACACAAGGATTAGATGTTGGTGCCACAGAATTTGTTAGAGATTCTTTGGAGAAACAAAGAATCGATGGTGCTGCAATTCTGTTAATTTCAGAAGATTTGGAAGAACTATTAGCCGTTTCAGATCGAATAGGAGTTATTTACGAGGGTGAAATCGTTGACGTGTCGCTAACAAAAGATACCAATATTGAAGCATTGGGGCTTCTAATGACAGGTGGGAAAATTGCTGCAGTTTAAATTAGAAAAACGATTATCTTACAACAAGAACTTAGATTACATCGTTCCGGTTGTTTCAATGCTTTTTGCACTTATTGCTGGAAGTTTTGTGTTTTGGATAAATGGTGCAAACCCATTTGAAGCATACAAAGAAATGTTCGTTGGTGCCTTTGGCGATGGATATTCATTGTCGGAAACGCTGGTACAAACAACACCTCTGCTTTTTACAGGATTAGCCGTTTCTTTAACATTAAGAACGCTTCTATGGAATATAGGCGCAGAGGGACAATTTTTCATGGGGGCCATGGGCGCCACCTGGGCAGCTCAAGCATTTTCCAACCAACCGCCGTGGATTTTAATTCCATTATTGATGTTGTCAGCTGTAGTTGCTGGTGCACTTTGGGGATTACCGCCAGCAATTCTAAAAACAAGATTACAAGTGAATGAAATCCTTACCACACTTCTTTTAAATTATGTAGCTATCTTTTATGTGAATTATTTATTGTATGGACCTTGGAAAGATCCTCGATATCCGGGTTTCCCTCAAACTCCCCGCTATCCGGATGCCGCCTTACTTCACCAATACTTTAATACTCGTTTAAGTATGGGTATTATAATTGGTGTAATATTAGCTATTGTTCTATACGTCTTATATAAAAAAACCGGATGGGGATATAAAATTCAAGTGATTGGTCAAAGTAGAAAAACAGCAACATATGCGGGAATAAGAGTAAATAGAAATATTGTCAGGGTATTGATGATTAGTGGTGCCATTGCCGGATTAGGCGGCATGCTTCAGATTTCCGGTCTTCAGCATAAACTTCGCTTGGGCGGAATATCTAACAACTATGGGTATACCGGAATAATAATTGCTTTTTTGGCAAATGGAAATCCATTAGCGGTCATTTTTGTCGCCTTATTTATGGGGGCGTTGCTAGTAGGTGGAGACAGTCTTCAAATGACAATGGGTTTTGGAAAAGGTGTTGTTCATATGTTTGAAGGGATGGTACTCTTTTTTGTACTGGCCGGAGAAGCATTTAAAAGATATAAAATACAGTGGATTAAAAAATGATTGAGTTTTTAGGACCATTTCTCCAAGCGGCTGTTAGGTCTGGAACACCTCTTCTTTTTGCTACGGTTGGTGAAATATATACGGAACGTTCCGGGAATATTAATTTGGGGATTGAAGGACTAATGCTTATTGGTGCCGTCACAGGTTTTATGGCTTCTCTTTGGACAGGAAATCCTATAGTAGGTGCTATCATTGGATGCTTTTCTGGAGGTGCTGTTAGTATGATACATGCTTTCTTAACTGTTACATTAAATGTGAACCAAATTGTAAGCGGTTTGTCTCTCGTATTTTTTGGGACGGGTGTTAGCGCAGTGCTGGGGGCGCCGTTGGTTGGTGTAATTGCACCCTCTTTTGAAGAAATTAATGTGTGGTTATTAAGTGATATTCCATTGATTGGACAGGTGTTTTTCCAACATAATGCACTGGTTTACTTTTCATATTTATTCGTACCCATTTCATGGATTGTTTTATTTAAAACAAAAATTGGTCTGTATATCAGAAGTGTGGGGGAAAATCCCCAAACAGCTGATACAGTGGGTTTAAATGTAACCAGAATTCGTTATGCATCCATTTTTACCGGTGGTGCAATGATGGGCTTGGCCGGCGCCTATCTTTCATTAGCCTATACACCAATGTGGATTGAAAATATGGTTGCAGGTCGCGGCTGGGTCGCTATTGCTCTTGTTATTTTTTCTATGTGGAATCCGAAAATGGCTGTATTTGGCGCCTACTTATTTGGAGGAATGGATGCCCTTGGGTTTGCTCTCCAAGCACGCGGTGCTCAAATTTCTACTCATTTATTGGGAATGCTTCCTTATGTGTTTACGATTTTCCTATTAGCTATTTCTATGTGGCGAGCCAAAAAGAAAGCGGTTGGTCTTTCTGTCTCCATGGGACCCAGCGCTCTTGGGAAACCCTTTTCAAGAGAACAAAAATCATGATAATTCAGGTAAAATAATCGTCATAATCCAAACGAGGATTTAATGTGTATATTTTCAGCAGGTTTTGGAATTTTATCTGTAATATTTTAACTTCTTGGCACATATGTATCCATTCAGGAATGGAATAAAGGGCTGGTCGTTCAACCAGCCCTTTTTTTGGGTCTAATTTGAAAAAATGTGTAGATTCATGAAATTCTTGGGAATATAGAAATAATTAGTCAAATCCATTTTATGGAGATATAATCAATTTAATTCGAAGAAGAATATCATTTGATAAAAGACCTTTAGAAAAAACTCAAATCAAAATACCAAAACACTATGAATCAAATCTCAATTAACGAATTTATTGAAGGGATTCCGAAAGCGGAACTCCATTTACATATCGAAGGTACATTTGAGCCAGAACTTATGTTTGAAATTGCACATCGAAATAATATTTCGATCAATTATTCATCTGTTGATGATCTTAAAAAAGCATACAACTTTAATAATCTTCAAGAATTTCTTGATATTTATTATGCTGGCGCAAGTGTGCTCATAACAGAACAGGATTTTTATGATTTAACCTGGGCCTATCTCACAAAAGTTCATGAACAAAATATAGTTCATACTGAAATATTTTTTGATCCACAAACCCATACGGATCGTGGTGTTTCTTTTGAAACGGTTATCCATGGTATCCATAATGCTTTAGAAGTTGGAAAAGAAAAACTAGGCATCAGTTCCCATTTGATTATGTGCTTTTTGCGTCATTTGGATGAAGAATCTGCATTTGAAACATTAAACCAAGCATTACCCTATAAAAAGTGGATTACAGCGGTGGGGTTAGATTCATCTGAACTGGGAAATCCACCATCAAAATTTGAGCGTGTGTTTTCTAAAGCGATCGATGAAGGATTTATTACAGTTGCCCATGCAGGAGAAGAAGGACCTGCAGATTATATATGGGAAGCTATTAATCTGTTGAAAGTTTCCAGAATCGATCATGGAAATCGATCTCTTGATGATGATCAATTAATAAAATTCCTTTCAGATAAACAAATTCCATTAACAATCTGTCCATTATCCAATCTTGAATTAAAAGTGGTTGACGATTTAATAAATCACCCATTGCTTAAATTAATGGATGCGGGGTTAATGGTTACCATTAATTCTGATGATCCGGCGTATTTTGGTGGATATATGAATGAAAATTATTGTCGTATTGCATCTGCATTGAACCTATCCAAAGAACAGATTAAGGAATTGGCGAAAAACAGTTTTCAATCCAGCTTTTTATCTGATGATGATAAAGAAATAATGATTCGGAAAATAGAACAATATTATCAAAAAAATAACAATTAACAATTGAGTATACTGGGTAAATCAATCAACCGACCCGATGCACCGGGAAAGACAACAGGGGAAACTCGGTTTTTAACCGATATCACCGTTGAAAATATGGTTCATGGAGCACCCGTTTATTCATCTATTCCATTTGGTGAATACACAAATATTGATTTGTCTAAAGCAAAAAAAGTGGATGGGTATATTGATTTTGTTTCTGCCAAGGATATCCTTGCTGAAAATCAAATTGGTGTCATTGTTCCCGACCAACCCCTTTTTGCAGATAAAACAGTTCGATTTATTGGTGATAGCATTGGATTGGTTGTAGCTGAAACACATGAAGCTGCGATTAAAGCTGCCAAAGCTGTATCCATAGCATACAGAGAAAAAACACCCTATTATACTATTGATGAAAGCAGAGATGCTGAAGACAATTTTATTGGTGAATCCAATTTGGCTTGTCGTCACAAGGTAAGAAAAGGCGATATCCAAAAAGGTTTTGCAGAATCTGATCATATCATCGAAGCGCGATTCAAAACACCATACCAAGAACATTATTATTTAGAACCCCAAGCATGTATTGCTTCGCCGGACGGTCCGGATAAAATTAAAATATTGGGGTCGCTCCAATGTCCGTTTTATATCCAAAAAGCTATCGCGAGAGTATTTGATTGGCCCTATGAGAATATATTAGTTGAACAAGCACCAACCGGTGGTGCATTTGGTGGTAAGGAAGATATTCCGTCAGAAGTTTGCGCGCGTGCTGCCGTAGCTGCCATGAAAATTAATCGCCCTGTGAAAGTAGTCTACACGCGTCATGATGATGTGCAACTCACCAGTAAACGACATCCATTTCAAATGCATTATAAAGTGGGCGTTAAGAATGATGGAACATTGGTTTCAGCTGAAATATTATTAGAAGAAAATGCAGGCGCATACGCCACATTATCCACGGTAGTTTCTTATCGATCTTGTGCACAAGCAATGGGACCTTATGTGATTCCAAATATTCATGTTGATTCCAATTCATACCTTACAAACTTACCAACCACCGGTGCGTTTCGTGGATTTGGATCTCCACAAGCGGCTTTTGGCCATGAACGCATGATGGATGTCATTGCGGATGCGTTAGGCATTGAGCCCATGGAATTACGATTAATAAATATTGTTAAACCCGGAGACCAAACACAGACAGCACAAGTGCTAAATGAAAGTGTGGGCGCAGAAGAAACAATTCAAGAAGCGGCTAAACTTGCAAAATGGGATACATTTAAACCAACCAATGATAGTCGGTATAGATATGGATTGGGAATGAGTTCTATTCACTATGGAAATTGTCTTGGCGCCGCTGGATGGCATATGGATGGCTCTGGAGTTAATATAAAAATATTTCCAGACGGAAATGTTCATGTGGCTTATGGTTTAGTTGAAATGGGGCAAGGATCCGAAACTGCCGTACGCCAAATGACAGCAGAAGCCATGGGTATTTCCATCGATAGAATAACTGTGCTGCCTACAAACTCGGCTCAAGTCCCAGATAGTGGGCCAGCAGTAGCAAGTCGAAATGTGGTTATGACCGGAAATGCCATTCAAAATGCGACTAAAAAAATTCTCCCTGTATTGAAAAATTCTGCTGCAGAATGGATGAATTGTTCAATCGAAGATATATCCATTGGTAATGATATAATTAAAGATCGTTCTTCGGGGACAGAAATTCAATTCCATGAATTATGTGATTATATGGGTAAAGCACAAACAGATATGGAATTCACTGGCTGGTGGCATACACCTGAATTAGACTATAATGCTGAAACAGGGATCGGAGAAGCTTATTTCTCTTATTCTTTTGCAACTCAAATAGCCAAAGTAAAAGTGGATACATTGACAGGCTTCGTTAATGTGCAAAATATTTATGCTGCATACGATGTGGGGAAAGCAATCAATCCTTCCGGAATAGAAGGACAAGTTGAAGGTGGATCTTCGCAAGGAATTGGTTGGGCAACAACGGAAGATTTTAGAATTAATGATGGTGTAGTGCAAACTCCAAACTTGACGACGTATTTGTTACCAACAGCAATGGATAGTGCTGACGTAGAAACAGCTATCATTGAAAAACCGGAACCAGAAGGCCCTTGGGGAGCGAAAGGAATAGGTGAGCCAAGCATAATCCCCACAGCAGGTGCAGTAGCAAATGCAGTTAGTAACGCCATTGGAATCCAAATGAATGAAATCCCGCTTACACCAGAACGTGTATTAAATGCATTAAATGGAAAATAATATGAGAACTTTATTAAATAATTGCAGAATTATAAATCCTTATGGTGAAATACCATTTTTGGATAATGGATCCATCTTAATTGAAAATGGGATTATTAAAAAATTAGGATTATTAGACTCATCCATTCAAGTGGATGAAACTGTCGATTTAGCCGGCAAAACTGTTTTACCAGGAATGATTAATGCCCATGCCCATTTGTATTCTGCTTTAGCTGTAGGAATGCCTTTTCCAACGGGAAATCCAACCAACTTTACAGAAGTGTTGGAACAAGTATGGTGGATTTTAGATTTAGCTTTAGACAAAGATAGTACACGTGCATCTTATGAGTCAGGATTGATCGATCATTTACGCCATGGCGTAACAACTGTGATTGATCATCATTCCAGCCAATCATTTATAAATGGCTCTTTGCAACTCCTTGCTGAAACGGCCGAAAAATTGGGAGTCAATATTTCTGGCGCATTTGAAATGACAGATAGAAATGGCGAAAAAACATTTCAAGAAAGTTTAAATGAAAATATTTCCTTTCATCGATCTTTTGATCAGTCGAACAACATTCGTCCATTAATTGGACTACATGCGTCATTTACTCTCTCTGATGAATCACTTCAGGCTATATCTGATGTATTGAAGGTTGAGTCACACTGGGGAATTCATATCCATACTGCTGAAGATAAAGCTGATCAATTAGATGCTGTCTCACGCGGGTATAAGTCCACATTGGATCGATTGAATCATTTTGGTTTATTAAATGAAAATAGTCTTGTTATTCATGGAATTCATTTTGTTGAAGAAGATTTAAAAATCGCAAAAGATACAGGTGCTATGTTAGTGCATAATCCTTCATCAAATGCAAACAACCGTGTTGGCATGACACCTAATGAAACAATTCAACAATTGAAATCAGGATTAGGAACAGATGGGATGCAGGGAAATATGTTAGCAGAAGCCAAAGAAGGAACGCTCATTCGGAGCGGACATCTTGCAGGGGGTGCAGCCAGTGTGAATTATGCCGAATTGTTATTCAAAAATAACCCTGAAATAGCTACAAAACTTTTTGGGCGAAAAATTGGAAAACTCGACCCTGGATATGCAGCAGACTTGGTCATTTTTGATTATATCCCAAGAACAGAATTCAATGGAAACAATTGGATTGGACATACGTTGTTTGGAATGGAAAAGCCAAGTGATGTTATGACAAATGGAATTTTTAGAATTAGAAATAATGAATTCATCGGATTTAATGAAAAAGATTTAATAAAAAATGCAGAAAATCAGTCACAACAATTGTGGCAAAAAATGGAAAAAATATGATAGCCGCCAAGCACGCAAAGAAACACGAAGTAAAAATAATTAATAACACTTTGTGTCTTTGAGCCTACTTGGTATAAAAAAAAATAGGAATACGAAAAGAATGAACATACAAGACCAATTAAAGGCCATATCCCAGCTGGATATTAGTGGATACGGTAAAGACTTTTTACTCACTTGGGATAAGTCGGATGATGAAATAAAAGCTACATTATATTTGGCAGAATTATTCAAAGAAATGCATAAACAAGGTTTAACCTATAAAACATTTGATGCGGGTTTAGCATTATCCATTTTTCGTGATAATTCTACTCGGACTCGTTTTAGTTTTGCGTCTGCCGCCAATGCGCTTGGTTTAGAAGTTGCAGATTTAGATGAAGAAAAATCACAAATAGCCCATGGGGAAACTGTTCGTGAAACAGCCAACATGATTTCGTTTATGACAGATGTGATTGGTATTCGTGATGATATGTTCTTGGGTGAAGGAAATACCTATATGAGAGAAGTAGCAGACGCTGTTCAAACTGGATTTGAAGAAGGTACATTGCACCAACGACCTGCACTTGTGAATCTTCAGTGTGATATTGACCACCCAACCCAAAGTATGTCAGATTTAGCAATGTTGAAACATACATTCGGATCTTTGGACAACTTAAAAGGAAAAAAGATTGCAATGACATGGGCCTATTCCCCAAGTTATGGGAAACCACTTTCTGTCCCCCAGGGAATCATTGGACTAATGACTCGCTTTGGCATGGATGTAACATTGGCCCATCCTGAAGGATATGGGCTCATTCCAGATGTGACAGAATTAGCAGGTAAGCAGGCTGTTGCCAGCGGTGGGTCTTTTTCAGTAAGTAATGACATGACCGAAGCTTTTCAAGTTGCGGATATCGTTTATCCAAAATCCTGGGCTCCCTATGATGTAATGGGGCAACGAACAGAATTGCTAAAAGCAGGGGATAAAGCTGGGTTAAAGTCTCTTGAGCAAGATGCATTGGCGAATAATGCTCGGTTCACTGATTGGGAATGTGATGAAGAAAAAATGGCAGCCACAAAGGATGGGAAAGCGCTCTATATGCATTGCCTTCCAGCAGATATAACGGATGTGAGCTGTGAAAAAGGTGAAGTCAGTAAAACCGTATTTGATCGATATCGAAAGGATACTTATATCGAAGCCAGTTATAAGCCTTTCGTCATAGCATCCATGATGTTTTTGGGCCGATTAAATAATCCAATAGAAAAATTAAGTGAACTTGTGAATCAAAATAAGAAGCGGCACTAAAATGATTAACGGTAAAAAGCTGGTTGTTATTGCTTTAGGTGGCAATGCCATTAAAAAGTCTGGTGAAATTGGGACTGCTGAAGACCAATTCCGCAATGTTGCAATTTCTTGTGAACAATTGGTGAAAATGAACCAACAGGACTATTTGATGGTCTTGACTCATGGAAATGGCCCCCAAGCTGGAAATTTGTTAATTCAGCAAGAAGAAGGGAGCAAATTAGTTCCTTCTATGCCTTTAGATGTGGTGGATGCTATGACACAAGGTGAAATTGGGTATATGTTTCAAAACCAACTACAAAATGCATTTCGTCGCGACGGAAGGGAAATTCCCATCGCATCACTTATTACACAAATGATTGTGGACAAGAATGATCCAGATTTTCAGGATCCATCCAAACCGGTTGGTCCATTCTACACAGAAGAAGAAGCGAAAGAGCTTGAAAAATATAAAGGATATATTGTAAAAGAAGCACGATCTGGGACGGATAAAAATTGGCGACGAGTTGTGCCATCTCCCGCACCCATTGGACTTGTTGAAGCAAAAGTTATTCGCACGCTGGTAGGAAAACGCGTCATTGTTATTACATCAGGTGGCGGTGGAATTCCTGTCATGAAACAGCCAAATGGAGAATTAGTTGGCATCGAAGCTGTCATTGATAAAGATATGGCTGGAATGAAATTAGCTCAAGTAGTTGATGGCGATATATTCCTCGTACTAACGGATGTCGATCATGTTTATATCAACTATGGAAAAGAAAATGAAAAGCCAGTTCGCCAAATGACAATTGAAGAAGCAAATGAGTATTTAGCGGATGGCCAATTTCCTGAAGGAAGTATGGCGCCGAAAGTGAGAGCTTGCATTGATTTTGTTAAAAATGGGGGAGAAAGAGCAATTATAACATCAATCAATAATGCCTTATCTGCCTTAAACGGTGATTCAGGTACAGAAATAATATTGAATTAAAGGACAAAAAATGAACATAAATGAAAAAGTATTAGATAATACAATTAATCAATGTCGGGAACGAAATGTATTACTCCCTACATACAAACAAATGAAAAATCCTGAACTCATACCGGACAAAATTAAAGATGAATTATCTGGTATTGGTTTATGGGATGTTAATCCGCGAAATTTATTCCGCATCACATGGAAAAATGAACCAGTCCCATCTGGTGGTGGATTTGGAAATGCAAATTATTTAGAAGTTCCTAAAGAATTAACAGGGGTTAAAGCTCGTATTTTTGTTCTTTTAGGAAAATATTTTCCAACAGGAGCTCATAAAGTTGGCGCTACATTTGGTCCATTAGTCCAAAGGCTGATTACAGGTGAATTTGATCCAACGCATCAAAAAGCTCTATGGCCTTCAACTGGGAATTATTGTCGGGGTGGTTCATTCAATTCAGCATTATTGGGTTGTGGTTCTGTATCTGTTTTACCAGAAGAAATGAGTAAAGAACGATTTGATTGGTTGGAAGATATTGGGTCTGAAGTTCATCGGACTCCTGGTAGTGAAAGTAATGTGAAAGAAATTTATGATAGAACAAAAGCATTAAAGGCTGAACGTGGTGAAGATTTAGTTGTTTTAAATCAGTTTGAAGAAATCTCAAATCCGTTTTGGCATTACCATGTGACAGGTGGTGCGTTGGAAGATGTGTATGAGCAGAATAAAACGAATGATTCAAAATTCAGTGGTTTGTTTTTGACTCAAGGCTCTGCTGGCACATTGGGTGCTGGAGATTATCTTCGAACAAAATTCCCGTCAATGAAAATTGCTGCTGGAGAAGCGCTCCAATGCCCCACATTGCTTTATAATGGGTATGGTGCTCATCGTATCGAAGGTATTGGTGATAAGCATGTACCTTGGATCCATAATATGAAAAATATGGATATGGTTATCGGTATTGATGACAATATTTCTATAAATCTTATGCGTCTGTTTAATGAACCAACAGGATTAGACTTTTTGAAAGAGCAAGGTGTTGATTCTGATGTTGTTGAGAAACTTCATCTATTAGGTATTTCTGGTATTGCTAATCTTGCAGGTGCCATCAAAATGGCTAAATATTATGAATTTAATGAAAATGATACTGTATTCACTGTTGGTACAGATTCAATGGAAATGTATGGATCACGCCTGGTTGAAGAGCGTCAAAAACATGGTAATTATTCCACACAAAGTGCAGCGGTTGATTTTGAAGCAAAACTTATGGGGCTGGATTCAGAAGGTGTGATGGAATTATCTTATTATGATAAAAAACGAATGCATAATTTGAAATATTTCACATGGATTGAGCAGCAAGGTAAAACGGTTGAAGAGTTGGATGCTCAATGGTATGATGATACCTATTGGAGCGAGTCATTTAACCAACAAGATATGTGGGATGAAATGATAACTGAATTCAATGAAAAAACTGGTTTAGCAAAGGAATATGTTTAGCCGAAAAAGTCGCAATGAAACGCTAAATAAAACAAGTTAATGGAAACAACAAACTATATTGGATTAAAATGTGTCTCTTGCGGAGAATTATCTTCAGCGGAGCATTTTCATTATACATGTCATGCGTGTGGTGAAAATCTGGATGTAGTTTATGATTATAGTGCCATTAGTAGAATGTGGTCCAAAGATGAATTATTCAAAAATTCTGAACGATCCATTTGGAGATACCTTCCACTATTACCTGTATTTAGTCAACCTTTTAACACAACCATCCAAGTAGGTGGTACACCGTTAATTCAATCAGAGCCATTGGCTCAATCATTTGGAATCAAAGGATTGTGGTTAAAAGATGATACTCGAAACCCATCTGGATCATTGAAGGATAGGGCAACGGAAGTCGGAATTCAACATGCAAAAGAAATGGGTCAAGAAACAATGGTTGCCGCTTCTACAGGGAATGCAGCTGCATCATTAGCGTGCTTATCTGCCCAACATGATATGGAAGCAGTTATTTTTGCTCCATCATCAGCTCCAGAAGCAAAACTCACTCAAATTTTGCAATATGGTGCAAAATTATTCCCAGTGGATGGAAGTTATGATGATGCCTTTGATTTGTCTACAAAAGTGGTAGAAGACACTGGTTGGTATTCACGCAGTACGGGAATTAATCCCATATTATCCGAAGGTAAAAAAACGGTCTCCTTGGAAATTGCAGAACAATTGAATTGGCAAATCCCGGATCATGTATTTGTCCCTGTAGGTGATGGGTGCATTATCGGTGGTGTTTATAAGGGATTTTATGATTTACTTAAATTAGGCTGGATTGAAAAAATACCCAAAATTCATGCCGTTCAATCGAATGGTTCTTCGGCCATTGTAAACGCTTTATCCACGGGTACATTATCCGCAGTGAATGCAAGTACAATTGCAGACAGTATTTCTGTTGATTTACCCAGAGATGGATTAAAGGCAATACGTGCCGTAAAGGAATCAAATGGAGCGGGTATTAATGTGTCTGATGACGCTATTTTGGATGCACAACATGTTTTGGCTAAATCTTCTGGTATATTTGCTGAACCTGCTGCAGCAACCGGATTTGCCGGGCTGGTGAAATCGATCCATCAAGAATTAGTTTCAGCAGACGAACGAGTGGTTGTTTTAGTGACGGGTACAGGATTGAAAGACATTAAAGCCGCTCAAAATTTGATAAAAATACCCGCAGCAATTTCGCCAAATTTAGAATCATTTAAAGAACATTGGAATTAATCTAATGATTAATCAACCATATCCAATATCGTGTAAGGTGAATGGCCAAACTATCACTGCGGATGTGTCTCCTGAAATGAGGTTACTGGACTTTTTGCGGTATGAATTGGATTTAACTGGGGCTAAAGAAGTTTGTGGTGAAGGGGAATGTGGAGCTTGCACAGTTGTATTAAATGGAAAGACTGTAAACTCTTGTCTTATTCTTGCGGTAGAGGTTAATGGTTCAAAAATTACCACTATTGAAGGGCTTTCAGATGTTGGCAACCTAAATCAAATGCAGGAAGCATTTGTAGATCATCATTCTGTTCAATGTGGTTATTGTATCCCTGGAATGGTTTTATCGGGAGAACAAATCATAAAAGATCATGAGAAGCCAAGCAGAGATACAATAAAAGAAGATTTGTCTGGAAATATATGTAGATGTACAGGCTATCAAAAAATAGTTGATGCTATAGAATCTGTGAGTGAAACTTCATGATTTATTACGCTCCCACAACATTGAAAGAATTCAATAAATATTGTCAAGCCCATGATAATATATCCATTTTAGCTGGTGGAACAGATATTTTACCCAGGTGGCAGAGTGATTCATCCATAAAGCCAAAAGTGTTGGTTGATATTAAAAAAATGAATGAATTGAATAGTATTCAATATTCTGACAAAGAAATAATTATAGGTGCATTAACCACAATTCAAGAGTTGAAAATAGACCCAATTATACAACAAGAATTTTCTGCCTTATCACAATCTGCCAGAGAGTTTGCTGGTGTTCAAATCAGACATAGAGCCACCATTGGCGGAAATATTTGCAATGCATCTCCAGCAGGTGATTTAATTCCCAGTTTGTATGTCTATAATGCTGTCATAGAAATAGCCGGATCAAAGGGGAAAAAGAGAATTTCTATTCAAAAATTTATTACAGGTGTTGGGCAGACAGCTTTAAAAAAAGACGAAATAGTAATTAATATCATTTTACCAAAATCAAATGAAAAATCCATTTTCTACAAATTAGGATTACGGCAATCAATGGCCATTTCAGTGATAAATTTTGCAATTGCTTATGAGTTAGATGGTAACGGTCGTTGGAAGTCATTAAAAATTGCTGCCGGTTCAGTTGCACCCACAGTGGCATCTTTAACAACATTTGCAAACGCCCTATGCGATGGAAATAATGTAGATGAATCCATTCAATTAGTCGATAACGATATATCGCCTATTGATGATATTCGCGCATCTTCGAACTATAGACGCTCTGTGTTGAAAAATGTTTTAAAATTTACAATCAAGGAAATTTATGTCGGATAAACTATATCCTATTGAATTAGGCCATTTGTTAAAATGGGTTTTTGAAGAAGAAAAACAAGGAACCATTTTTGGAGTTACAAAGGATTTATTTTTTATTCCAAAGGAAGATGATGTTTTCCGGATGAACCGATATGGTCAGCTTATGGAAACACCCATTGGTGTTGCTGCTGGCCCCCATACTCAAATGTCTCAAAATATTATTTTATCGTGGCTATTGGGCGCAAGGTATATAGAACTCAAAACAATACAAACTTTAGACGAATTAGAAGTTTCCAAACCATGTATCGATATGCAGGACGAAGGCTATAATTGTGAATGGTCACAAGAATTAAAGTTACATCAATCTTATTCTGAATATTTAAATGCGTGGATTGTGATTCATATTTTGAAAGATAAATACGGTTGGGGATTAGATTCAGAGTTGGGAGGGCTTTTTAATATGAGCGCTGGTTATGATTTAGCTGGTGTGAAAAATGCAAATGTGCAGGGTTTCCTTGATTTAATAGAAAATGGTCAAGTTGAATTAGATAAAAGACTTGATGCCATTTCTACCATTTATCCAAATGTGAAAAATCTAAATATTCCAGCCCAATTATCTAATAATTTAACATTATCCACAATGCATGGATGTCCACCGGATGAAATTGAAGCAATCGCTACTTATTTGATTGAAGAGAGAAAATATCATACAACAGTCAAGCTTAATCCGACATTATTAGGACCAGATCAATTACGTGACATTTTAAATCAACATTTGGGTTACAAAGATGTCATAGTTCCTGATGAAGCATTTGGACATGATTTAAAGTATCCAGATGGTGTTAATCTGATTCGAAACTTGCAGAAAAAAGCGACAGAAAACGGCGTTGATTTTGGATTGAAATTGACGAATACATTGGAAGTCCAAAATCATAAACCTATCTTCCCAGAACATGAAAAAATGATGTATATGAGTGGTCGATCTCTTCACCCTATCAGCATCAATGTTGCAGCAAAACTCCAGAATGAATTTGATGGGCAATTGGACATTTCATTCTCTGCTGGGATGGATGCATTTAATGTTTCAGATGTGTTAGCTGCCAATATTAAACCAATTACTGTTTGTACAGATATTTTAAAGCCGGGAGGATATACACGACTTGCGCAATATTTGCATGAAATCAAGTCTCGTTTCATAGAAAAAGGTGCAACAACAATCGATGAATTCATTTTAGCCGATACCCATTCTTCAAACGTAACAGATGCTGGATTAGAAAAATTATATCAATATGCGGAAGAAGTACTGGATAATTTTGCCTATCATAAAGACAATAAACATTTTGATTCCATAAAAACACAACGAACATTAACACCCTATGATTGTGTCTCTGCACCCTGTATGGAAAATTGTGCCACAGACCAAGAAATTCCTGAATATATACACCATGTCGCTAAAGGTGATTTTAATAGTGCGTATAAAACGATTTTAAATACTAATTCAATGCCTGGTGTAACAGGTTCAGTTTGTGATCATTTATGCCAACAAAAATGTACCCGACATAATATGGACAGTACATTGCTCATTCGAGAAATAAAACGATTCGCCCAGGAGAACAGTAATGATGTTCAGGTTATACCAAAAGCATTCAATGGTAAGAAAATTGCCATTGTGGGAGCAGGACCATCCGGACTTTCCTGCGCTTATTTTTTAGCTATGGAAGGATTCAAGGTTGACATTCTTGAAGCAAAACCATTCTCCGGCGGAATGGTATCAGATGCAATTCCTGTTTTTAGATTGAAAGACGAAAGTATAAAGAACGATATTGATTTGGTGAAGTCTGTAGGCGTGGATATCCAATATAACTCATCTATTGATAAAAAACAGTTTGAAATACTTCAGCGAGATTACGATTCTATATATCTTGGTGCGGGAGCTCAAAATAATAAAAAGTTAAACATAGAAGGTGAATTGCTTCCAAATGTGATAGAACCCTTATCCTTTTTATCTAAAGTCCGGCGCAATGAAATGGATAATATTGGGAATCGAGTTGCGGTAATTGGTGGTGGAAATACGGCTATGGATGCGGCCAGAACTTCCCGAAGATTAGGGGCAGATGTGACCATTGTTTATCGACGAACCATGAAAGAAATGCCAGCTGATGTAGAAGAAATTGTTGCTGCATTAGATGAAGGCATCACATTAGAAGAATTAACAGCTCCGGAAAAAATCTATTCTAATGGTAATGGCAGTGTGTATTTGAATTGCTCTCGGATGGAATTGGGAGATGTAGATGATAGTGGCCGTGCTCAACCTGTGAAAATTGAAGGGTCCAAGTTTGATTTGGAATTTGATACGATTATCCCATCTATCGGGCAGGATATTGCCTTTGATTTCTTATCTTGGGATGATTTACGCGTTAATCCGGAAACAAATGAAACAAAGATTCAAAATGTTTTTGCCGGTGGTGATGTTGTTCGTGGAGCGTCTTCGGTCATTAATGCAATAGGGGATGGACGGAATGCAGCTCTAAATATGATGAAAGTATTTGGCCAATCCAGTAATGAAATTGAATCAAATGGCTTGAGGTTAAAAAAGGAAGAATACCAACAGAAATTAGCCTTTCGTGAATATGGACTTTCGACACCCCATTTGGCCCCGGATGACCGCATCAATTTTGATTTGGTTACGCGCACATTAACTAAAGAAGAAGCAATGGCAGAGGCAGACCGTTGTCTCTATTGTGATGAAGTCTGTGATGTTTGCGTTAGTGTTTGTCCGAATCTGGCGCTTCTATCCTACATGGCATTACCAAAATCCTACCCTGTTTATTCTGTATCCAAAACAGAATCTGGATTTTCAGCAGCACAAAAAGATACATTTGTATTGGCTCAAGAACCACAAATTTTGAACATTGGAGACTTTTGTAATGAATGCGGGAATTGCACGACATTTTGCCCAACCTCTGGTGACCCCTATAAAACAAAGCCCCAATTTTATCTTTCAAAAATAACATACGAAAAAGAAGGAAATGGGTATTGGATGGATGGAAACTCTCTCTATTCAAAATCAGGTGGCGTGGAATCATCTTTAACGATGCGTGACGGACGATACAGATATAAATCTGAAGTGATTGATATTCAATTAGATTCTTCAAATTTTGAAATATTATCAGCGGACTTTTTAAATGGGAACACGAATACAACATTAACTCATTTAGCGGAAATGATTTCGTTATTCGAAAATCTTCATGAGTACCCATTACTAATTTCAGGAATATCATGAGCAGAATTTTAATCCAAAATCCATTGGCTGTTGCCACGATGAATGACTCATTAGACGAATATTCCGGCGGTCACATTCTGATTGAAGATGATAAAATTCTTTCCTTGGGGTCGGAGGGAATAGATGTGCAAGCAGATGAATTTATTGATGCTTCTGGTATGGTTGTATTACCTGGATTTGTAAATACACACCATCATTTATATCAATCATTAACGCGAAATATTCCTTTAATGCAAAATCAGCCCTTATTCAGTTGGTTGTCCAATCATTATGAAGTATGGCGAGAGTTAACAGCTGAAGCGGTATCTGTGAGTACAAAAACGGGGTTATTGGAATTGATGAAATCCGGAACAACAACTAGTTCTGACCATTTATATTTATTCCCCCATCATACAAGCGATGAACTTATTGATGCTGAAATCGGCAGTGCGATAGAATTGGGAGCCCGATTCCAACCAACTAGAGGGTCAATGTCTTTGGGGAAATCAAAAGGTGGTTTACCACCGGACGATACGGTTCAAACTGAAGAAAAAATACAGAAAGATACGGAACGGTTATTATCAAAATACCATGATGATTCAGATGGTGCCATGACTCGAATTTCATTAGCGCCTTGCTCACCCTTTTCGGTGACACCAGAACTCATGAAGTCCACCGCAGAATTTGCTATAGCCAATGGGTTACAGATACATACTCATCTTGCAGAAACGTTAGATGAAGAAGCATTTTGTATCGAACAATATGGTGATCGTCCCGCTATTTATGCGGATAAACTGGGTTGGATGAACTCCAATGCCTGGTATGCCCATGCGATACATTTAAATGATGAAGAAATCCAAAGGATGGCAGATACGGGTACAGGGATGAGTCACTGCCCTACATCGAATATGCGCTTGGGGAGCGGGATAGCACGAATAAAAGAAATGTTGAACAAAGGGGTAAAAGTTAGCCTTGGTGTTGATGGCTCTGCGTCAAATGATGCGGGGAATATTCTCATGGAAATTCGGAATGCAATGATGATTTCCCGTCTTCGTGATGAAAAGTATTGGCTAACGGCAAGAGATGTGTTATGGATGGCAACACGTGGTGGAGCATCTGTGCTCGGGCGTGATGACATAGGCCAATTGTCTACTGGGAAACAAGCCGATATTGCACTGTTTTCGCTTGGAGGGTTGGAGTACGCAGGTGGTTTATCGGACCCATTGGCATCCCTTGTATTTTCTGTTCGAACAACTCCAGTTGATTATTTAATTGTGAACGGAAAGATTCAAATTAAAAATGGTAAAACAAAAATAGATGAAACATCATTAGCAAAAACCCATAATCAAATTGCAAAAAACATGTTAACAAAAGCGCAAGATAATACAGGAATAAAATTTCAATAATCCATAAATCCAATTTATAAAATGTGGTATTCAATAAATAAAATTATTAAACCCGATTCTCTCAAAGAAGCATATTCATTACAGAATAAAACGCGTGTATTGTTTTCGGGTGGGAGTTATTTAGTAGCAGAAAAAAATCCTTCTATACAGTCATTAATTGATATTAATGATTTGGTGGGCCATGGGGTGACAGCCAGTATGGAAGGCATCCACATTGATGCAGGCGCTACCCTACAGACCTTTTTAGATACAGTGGAATCCATTAATTCGGAATGCCGATTATTGAAAGGAATAAAATATTCCTGTCCATCCAAACAAATTCGCAATCAAAGGACATTTGGTGGAGAAATTGGAAAAGGACGACCCAATTCAGAAATCATGGTATTCCTGCATGCAGTGAATGCTGAATTAACCGTTATTATGGAAACTGAAAAAACTGTATCAATTCGAGATTGGAATGGAGATGGAATCATTACCAAAATCAGTTATTTTCCTAATCAAATTGACGGAATTGAATTAGAACGATTTTCTGTGTTAGACTCCGCTCCAGCTTTGGTCATTGTGGGTGCGATAAAAAGTGGAGACCATTTTGAATTTTCAATCGGTGGTTCTTCTGGAACGATTCAAACATTTAGCTGTCGAATAGAAGAATGGTCTGAAAATAAAAACTTGGCATGGGCGAAAGAAGCAGTAAATGCCTTTGTTGCAAATCACTTTGGTTCTTTGGAATACAAAGAAAAGTTGATAGCGACGGCACTCCAAAGAGTTGGAGAAACATTATGATTCAATTTCAATTAAATGGAACACTGACAGAAGCGCAAGTTCGTTCTGGTACGACACTGTTTGACTTTCTTCGAGAAAAGGGGTTTTTCAGTGTGAAATATGGTTCAGATAAAGGAGAAACAGGCGCAGATACTGTATTAGTTGATGGAAAAATAATGAATGCATCTTTGATACTTATTCATACCCTTGAGGGTAAATATATTGAAACTGTGGAATCATTTTCGCACGGTCAGGATATTCATCCATTGCAGGATGCATTTATCGAAGAGGGTGCCATTCAATGTGGATATTGCACACCAGGGATGGTGTTAGCGATTGAATCGTTAGCAAGAGAAAAAGAAAACCCAACCGAATCTGATGTAAAAGATGTATTAGCCGGTGTATACTGCCGATGTACAGGATATGTAAAACCTGTCATAGCCGCAACAAATTACTTAACCACGAAGAACGCAAAGTGACACGAATAATTCAAATGGATACGATTAATTTTGACAAAATAATAATGATAAAATATCAACTTCAATCCGCGTTTATTCGTGTGAATCTGTGGCTATTATCATGAAGGTAGTTGGACAAAAGACACGACGTGTAGATGGGTTATCCTTGGCAAAAGGAAAGGCAGTTTTTGCAGATGATATGCCTAAAAAAGATTTTTTATTTGCCAAAATTCTTCATAGTCCGATTGCTCATGGAAAGATTGTATCAATAGATAAAAGCAAGGCGCTCGCATTAGATGGTATTGAAACTATATTATCTCATGAAGATTTTGAACCCCATTATTTTACTACGGCAGGTCAAGGGTATCCAGAACCATCGCCGCGAGATACGAGTATGTTCAATAAAACAATGCGATTTGTGGGCGATCGAGTAGCTGTTGTTGCAGGAACTTCATTGGAAGTGGTGGAAGAAGCGTTAGCGTTGATTGATGTTAAATACGAAGAATTGCCAGCTATTTTTGATATGGAAGATTCATTAGACAATGAAACGGTGATTCACCCTGGTAAAGATGGATTTAGTTTTCTCCATGATGCATCTAGAAATATAGCGGCAAACATTAATGAAGAATTGGGTGATGTTCAAAAAGGGTTTGATGAATCCGACTATGTTTTTGAAGGCACGTATTATACACCCTACGCACAGCAGTGCAGTATTGAGCCCCATATTACATTAACCTGGTTGGATGAAAACGATAGACTCATCATACGCACAGCTACGCAAGTACCCTATCACGTTCGGAGAGTAGTGGCGGAAATATTAGATATTCCTGTGGGAAAGATTCGAGTTATAAAACCGAGAATTGGTGGCGGATTTGGCGGAAAGCAAGAAATATTGAATGAAGAAGTGTGTTCCGCTGTTACGTTAGATACGGGAAAACCATGTCGATTAGAATATACCCGAGAAGAAGAATTTTATGCAGCCCGTTCACGTCATCCGCAAAAGGTGACCTATAAAATTGGATTAAATAAAGATTTAATGATGCAATCCATTGATATGGAAATTCTTCAAAATTGCGGTGGATACGGCCCACATGCTTTAACGGTCATGTCTGTGAGCGCCAGTAAAACGTTGGCATTGTATCGTGCACCAAATGTGAAAGTTACAGCAAATTCGGTTTATACAAACTTACCACCTGCAGGAGCATACCGTGGCTATGGTGCGCCTCAAGGATATTTTGCTTTAGAATCAATTATGGATGAAATTGCTGAACAACTAAATGTAGACCCCATCGAATTACGGAAAAAGAATTATTTCCGAGAAGGAGAAGAGGTACCAATTGCAAAAGTTCTAGGAGAAGGAAGAGAAGGATTTCCTGTAATTTTACAATCCAACGGAATAGATGCATGTATTGATCGCGGACGTGAATTGATTGATTGGGATACACTAAAAAATGAACAGAAATCAGGTGTTTTCCGAAGGGGTGTGGGTATGGCGACCGTTGCACAAGCATCTGGCATTGCAGGTATCGATATGGGTTCTGTGTTTATTAAAATGAATGAAGATGGCAGCTTTAATTTGAATATGGGTGCTACAGATTTGGGGACAGGTTCAGATACAGCTTTAGCGCAAATTGCAGCAGAGGTTCTGGGCCTTCCTGTTGAAAAAATAATAGTCATATCATCTGACACAGATACGACGCCATTTGACACGGGAGCCTATGCTTCCAGTACAACCTATGTAACAGGTGCTGCAGTGAAGAAAGCAGCAGAAGATGTATTAAGCCAAATATTAGAACAGGGAAAGAAAATTCTTGAAGTGGAAGAAGCATCCATTGTAAATAATCATGTTGTTTCGAAAGATGGGAAATCCATTTCTTATGAGGATATTTGTATAAAATCGTTTTATACAGATCATCAAACCCAGATTCAGGCTGTTGCTTCCAAAGTTAGTTACGATAGTCCACCGCCCTACAATGCCACATTTGCTGATGTGACTGTAGATACGGAAACAGGATTTGTAAAAGTAAATAAAATTGTATCCATTACAGATTCCGGGCAAGTCATCAATCCTCAAATGTCCGAAGGGCAGGCAGAGGGTGCAATTCCCCAATCTTTAGGAATGGCATTATCGGAGCATATGATTTTTGATGATAAAGGTAGACCTATCAATACAGACTTTGAGAATTACCATATTTTTACATCCATTGATATGCCGGAGATAATCGCAGAATTTGTCCATACGGATGAACCTACAGGACCATATGGCGCTAAAGCAGTAGCGGAAATACCCATTAATGGGCCCGCACCTGCTGTTGCAAATGCCATTTATAATGCCTGTGGTGTACGAATTAGAGAATGTCCCATTACACCAGAAAAGGTGTTGAATGGAATAAACCAATTGAATATATAGCCACGAAGTACACGAAGCTTCACAAAGATTAAAAAACTATAATTGTTTCTTTGCGTTCCTTCGCGTCCTTTGCGGTAAAAATAAAAAAGGAAATAGGAAACGAACAATGAATGTTTTGGACAGAAGAATTACGGAATTAAGTGAAAAATATTTACCATTAGCTGAAGAATTATTAAAAGAAGCGATTCGCATTCCGGCGGATTATGTGGATAGACCGATTGATCAAGGTGGAGATCCAGATTGTGGTTTGAGTAACCATGAAGGCCCTCGTTTAGAATATTTAAAAAAACGAATTGTAGAAATTAAAGCAGTTCGATCCGAAGAAGATGTTTGGTTCGATGAATATGGGAATATTGTTTGGACAGTAAAAGATATCAATGATGGAATCCCTGATGAAGAAAAACGTATTATCTATTTTGATGGTCATACGGATACGGTAGGAGCATTGAGAGATCAATGGCTTGCAAAAACAGGTGGTAGTGTTGATGTATATGATGGCGTATTAGAACCAGAAAATATTGCTAAAGATTTCTTAAAGAATGAATTGGGTTACTTACCACCTGATGATGAGTGGGATAATCTCATTTTTGGCCGAGGTGCAGCAGATCAATTAGGTGGTGTTATTTCTGAAATAATTGCTACAAAAATAGCCTTAGAATTGGCAGATGAAGGTGCACTCAAAGGAACAATAATTCGTGCTTATGGCACAGCAGCAGAAGAAGACAATGACGGAGCAGGCCCCATGTATCTCATGAATAAGGTATTGACAGGTGCAAGTGCAGATTTAGTACCAGATGTGGTTGTTCTAACTGAAGGTACAGGGGATGCCAATAAAGGTGCATTGGGAATTTATCGTGGACAACGTGGTCGGATGCAAATTAAAGTGACAGTTACGGGACGTTCTTGTCATGGATCAATGCCTTGGGAAGGATTAAATCCTTTAGAATATAGTGGTGCTATTATTGCGGAAGCAGCTCAAAAGTATAATGATCGAGAAGGATTTAAAGATGACCCCTTTTTAGGTCATGGAACACGAACAGCATCTTGGGCTCAATTAGAAACTCCCAGCGATTGTGCGGTTCCGGATAGATTTACATTCAGATTTGACAGAAGACTAACGGTGGGTGAAGTTCCTGAAGAAGCTTTACAGGATATTGAAATCCTCGAATCAGTAAAACGTGCACGTGATGCTGGATTGGATGTGGGTGTGTCTGTCCCCGAATATGACGATTTAACATGGCGTAATTACAGACCTGGGAATAAACAAATTTATATGGGTTGGGCGACACCTGAAGAACATCCAGCCATTCAAACAGCTGCAGATGTGTATCGAAATGTGGTGTCTCCCAATGTGGAAACAGAAGTGGAAACGGGAGGAACTTTACGGAAAGAACCACGCATTGATCGATGGATATTCTCTACTGATGGCGTGGGATTCCCAATTCCTGAAGAGAATAACTCAATAAACATTTCCGATCAAAAAGATTGGGTGCATGCTGGTGGATATAAACATCCTGCTATGTTCGGCATCGGTCCCGGGATTGAGCAAAATACACATAAAATTGGTGAATGTGTTGATAAACGAGAATTGCGACTGGCGATTGCATTCTTATCACGTTTCCCGAGTGCTTACGCTTCGAAATAAAAAAGGATTGAATTATTTATTAATCAAAAAATGGAAAAATATTAGAATACTCCAAACATATTGCTATTCTTCTAGAGCAAGTTTTCATCGTAAAAATCGGACATCCCAATCATTCGTACTGCAACCGGCTGATTTATTCAGCAGCTGCCTGTAGAATGCCCAATCCGCCATCCATTCTGCCAGTTGTTGGTTAATGGGTGTGAATTGGCCATAGGAAGCCATCACGCCTTCCAGCCTTGCATGGATTAACGACGCTTCCGTATTATTGTTATGATTCATTTTCAGTCTCCTTATTTTAGGGAGACCTGCGGGGATCTATTTCAGAGCCGGCGTATATATCCGGCTTTGAGGGTTTAGCACATATTTTTCGTGGCTGCAATCCTCGCAAATCTCCACGCTGTTTTCAATTAACACCCGAAAATAAAAATGACTCCCGGGCCGGAGTCATTTCCTTCCCGGTTTAGCAGTTTCTTTTGAGCCGCCTGCAAGTTGGGTTAAAGCACGGCCATAACGTTGGTTAAAGTTATTCAATTTCTAGTCTTGATTCAATGATTATTACTCTTTTGAAATATAAGAACAAATGTGGGGGAAACAAAAAACCCCGCTGGTTAGCGGGGCTCTTGCTTGAATTCTTTGGGTTACCAATCATAGCCCTTCTCCCTGAGCCAGTCTTGAATACCTTTGTGCCCTAACCTTGCCGCTTTCTTATAGTTTGATATTTGTAGTTCTGGCTTGCCCAGGTCATAATAAGCATTCCCCAGGTTGACATAGGCATCAGCATATTCAGGATCTAACTCAATGGCTTTCTTATACATCTGGATGGCTTTGGTTAGATTGCCTTGGTTTTTGTAAGCAACCCCCAGGTTGTTATAGGAATCAGCAGCATCAGGATCTAACTCAATGGCTTTCTTATAACTCTCTATGGCTTTGGGGAGATTGCCTTGGTCATAATAAGCATTCCCCAGGTTGACATAGGCATCAGCATATTCAGGATCTAACTCAATGGCTTTCTTATAACTCTCTATGGCTTTGGGGAGATTGCCTTGGTTTTTGTAAGCATTCCCCAGGTTGTAATAGGCTTGAGCATATTCAGGATCTAACTCAATGGCTTTCTTATAACTCTCTATGGCTTTGGGGAGATTGCCTTGGTTTTTGTAAGCATTCCCCAGGTTGACATAGGCATCAGCAGCATCAGGATCTAACTCAATGGCTTTCTTATAACTCTCTATGGCTTTGGTTAGATTGCCTTGGTTTTTGTAAGCAACCCCCAGGTTGTTATAGGCTAGAGCATAATCAGGATCTAACTCAATGGCTTTCTTATAACTCTCAATGGCTTTCTTATAACTCTCTATGGCTTTGGTAAGATTGCCTTGGTTTTTGTAAGCAACCCCCAGGTTGTTATAGGCTAGAGCATAATCAGGATCTAACTCAATGGCTTTCTTATAACTCTCTATGGCTTTGGTAAGATTGCCTTGGTTTTTGTAAGCAACCCCCAGGTTGTAATAGGCTAGAGCATAATCAGGATCTAACTCAATGGTTCTTAAAAAGAATGAAATTGCCTTATCCCATTCTTCATTCATTGCAGCATTGTAGCCTTTGTTAAACCAATCTGTAGCACTCAAGATATCCGTCTCTTTATTATAGGCTTTGGTTAACCTTAACTGTTCAGCATCAGACTTGGATCTTGCCAGTTCTTTTTTCAGCCTTTCTATTTCTGCCAAAGCATTATCAGCTTTGTTCTTTATCTCCTCCAGTTCCTTGAGCTTGTCCTTATTGCTAATAATTGCATCTACTTTCTTTTCGATATCATCAGGATCAATTGTGATCTCTGCTTTGATCCAGTATTCAACACCGTTCCACCTTTCATCAAGTATCTTTGTTTCCGTAACACCAGCTGTTACAGCCAGTATTCTCTGTTCTGCGAATTCACCTGATTCAACCTTATCACCGATCTGCTCTTCCCAGTCTCTCATCTCGAATTCGCTTTGAATAAAGACACTGACTTCTTCCAGTAAGATTGTCTTTACCTGTTCAAGTGCATTGGCTCGGGATGTTACTTTACTGTCATAATCACTGGCTTGGTATGTATACTCACGGACAAAGGTCTTTTCAGTGGCAAATAAACATCCTGCCAACATCAACAGTAGTATAATATTATTTTTCAACTGATTCTTCATACTAATTCCACCAAAATTACACAAAATGAGGGAAACAAAAAACCCCACGATGGTGGGGCTCTTGAAACAACGAACTGCCACATCTGATACTCCTTTTTTGGAGCATACCATATATTTGTTTCTTCATAATCTGCAGATTTTTCAGCTGTCCATTTATTGTATTTTTGAATATCCAAATTGATTTGCGTTAATTTTTCAATACGTTCTTCATCATCATCTAAATTGACATCTAATTCGTAAGGGTCGATATCATAATCTTCATGTGGGCTAAAGGATATAGGAAGAACACCATTATATAAACCAAATCCTTTTTGCACGGTGCTAATCGGTATAAGTTTGTTTAAATCTTCTTCCTGAAATTGAGAGTCTGTTCTCACAAGTTGAAGAATGATTTCGTGAACGTTAATTACCTTACTCATTTCAACAATGGCACTAAAATGGTTCTAAATTGGTCGACAGTGTTAGCATACCAATCAAAGCAATCATTCCAATTATCCTTATTATTTGGATTAATGTCATTCCTTAAAACGATACGGCTGACCTTTCCTTCAGGTAGCTCTTTCCAGTCAAGCTCACAGCCAAATTTTGACTCAATCTCGCTTTTTTGATTGTGTAGATTATGGAAAATTTCTTTTGCTTTTTCTGTCCCAATATAGAGCTCACAGCCAATATCATTTCCCCAAACAAATCTGACTGAAATACTTATATGAATACCACTTGTGCCCATACCTTGCCACCCCGGCACAAGATGCCAAATACAGGCGTTTTGGAAGTCCCTCTTCCACGCTTACTGCCACCGGCTTTTGCACTGTGTCTTTTGTTTTTCCATTGTCCGCCAATATAGGTTTCGTCAACTTCTACAGTGCCTGAAAAGATATCTGGTACATCTTTCTGAAAACTCTCTCTTACATAGGTTAATGCACGCAATATCCGTTGTCTGTGGATCCCTGTTTCCTGAGCTATTGCAATCACTGGTAAACCCCGTAAAAACCAGTGTAAAATATTGGTCCATTCTTTCCGGGATAAATGCAAGGGTATTTTGCCTGGTTTCCATTCATAATCACAATTACTACAACGCTTCTTTTCTCTTCGGACAGAGTAAAGCTTTTGACAGCCACAACGCAAACACTTTAATTGCTTTTTCATATGTGTAATTTATCAACATTGGTGGCTAAACTGCGACTTTACCCTAAAAATATATAAAAAAGCTCTCGAATGAGGGCTTTTTTTATTTGCGGGGACGGGTCCGACTACTATCCCTACTGACGGATACGGCGGACAAGCTGTACCCTCAAAGAACTCTTTTTGAAGTACAGATTAACTTTTAAGCGGGAACTGCATGAATTTCATAGTTTACCTTTAGAGTTTTCCGTAAAGCATTAATAATATGGGTCAGGTTATTCATAGAAGGATTCCCCTTGACCGATAGCATTCGATGAAGGCTCTTACTATTTTTTTGTGTTTCTTCAGATAGCTTTTCAAAGCCAATTGTAGCGTTGACTAAATCTCTTAAAACAAGGCGGGCTGTTTCAGGTTCATCATTTAGTATTAGTGAAATGGCTTCATCTAAAAGATGTTGGGCAAAATCAGGATCTTGATTAATTCTATTTTTAATTGTTTCTTTATAATCTTTTGTGAAGTTGGCCATGGTTAATCCTTACTTTTTTTACGTTTTTTGTATTCCTTGTGGTGTTGAACAGCTTTTTCTATATCTCTTACTTGGCTCTTTTTTGTTCCGCCACCAAACAAAATAATTAGTTTATCTCCATCTTTTGCTAAATAGATCCTGTAACCAGGACCCCAATTAATTTTGTATTCCCCGATTCCTTTAAACCATTTAACGTTTGATAGATTACCTGCTTCCATCCGTGACAGTGTAACGGTAACTTTTGCTGCTGCTTGAGAATTCAGTTTATTAAACCATTTACTAAAAGAACTGGTACCATCTTCAGTAATATATTCTCTAATTATCACAAGGGAAGGTAACATATAAGTTACTATACATTCAAGTGTATTATTGTTTTATTAATGATAAAAGATAAACACACATTGAACCTGGGTTCACTGAGTGTTACGTCGGGAGACGATGCGGGGTGGACATTACACTCAAAGAACTCTTTTTTCCGTTGATGTTTAATTCTTCATATTTATCATTCACTTGATTTCTCTTATTGTATAAATATCTGTTGTATTCTTCGTAGGTTGCCATTACATTAGTGATATGAATAGTGAAAAGATTATTAATGTAATGGCAATATTATTGTGAGAGTTTTAACCAGAAAAAGGAAGGGGCATCCGTATTATTATCTTCAACATTCTTTCAGGTCTGAAGGTAAAGTAACAACAAAAGAGAAATACCTGGGTAAATCACTGCCTGATGAATTGGATAAAGTAAAAAGAGATTTCAGGATGGAAATCCAACCGGAATTATATATGCGTCTTGACTCTATTCACAAAAATTTCCAACAGGATTGGGGTAAACTCCCTAAAAGCATCCAAGTAAAACAACAGCAAGAATTAGCGATCACTTTTACATATCATACCAATGCGATAGAAGGATCAACCGTCACAGAGCCAGAAGTCCGTGGCATCATTCTGGACAAAGTATCTCCGGGGAAACCACTACGAGATGTAAAGGAAGCAGATTCACACAACACCGTTTTTCTAGAAATGATAAAGGAAGAAAAACCGGTTTTAACATCATTAATGTTAGATTGGCATAAATCCATATTTGGTGAAACTAAACCTGAGTTAGCAGGGAAAATAAGAGATTATAACGTCCGAGTCGGATCATACCTTGCACCAAATTATACTGAAGTGAAAAAACTAATGAACCAATTGATTAGGTTCATCAAACAAATGAAAGGAGACATAAACCCGGTAGAGCTGGCTGCAATTGTCCATTACCGATTTGAAAAGATCCATCCATTTGGTGATGGGAACGGAAGGATCGGTCGTTTGTTAATGAATCACATTTTATGGTTTTCTGGATATCCAGTTCTAGTTATTGAGTATAATAATAGGAACCAGTACTATAATGCATTAAATCGTGATGAAAATAATTTTATTAATTATTTCTTTAGGACATATCTCAAAGTACATGGTTAAAATCAAATATTATATACATAAAAAAACCCTCTTTCGAGGGCTTTTTTATAGCTAGATGTATGTCTATGAAATTACTAAATTAATCATCTTGTTTTAGGAGTTAAATATGAACAATAACTTAAAGAATCTCCTTTGGAAAATATTTAAATGGATGTTAAAATAAATTGCTATGTATTTTACACATAACTATTAGTTAGTTGTTTTTAAAAGCAATTTAAAGGAATTACTATGAAGGACTTGCTAATCTTTATCAGTTTGGCTATAAAGCTGTTCATACCTTTATTTTTTTTAACCCCTCTTTCTGCTCAAAATAAAGCTTTAGATTTTGATGGTTCAGATGATCAAATCAGCATTTCTTACAATAGTAGTTTAGATGTTTCAGACCAAGTAACTATTGAAGCTTGGGTCAAACCATCTCGTACAGATTGGCAAACTATCTGGATGAAAGGTAGTTATGGATACGGATTAGCTCTTACAGGATCAAGTACTTCCTGCCAATCATCATTAAAATTAGCTTTTTGGGATCAGGCTGCATGTGGTTCTGCTATTTTAAGCACCGGAACATATTTAAACAACGAATGGAATCATGTTGCGGTAACCGTCATAGATAATGGTTCAAATTTGACGGTGTATTTTTATATTAATGGAGTTAAGGATGGCCCCCACACTAGCAGTCAAACAGCAATAAGTAATGGCGGTGGTTCCAGCGTCGCCTATATTAGCCGACAAGGAGCCAGTTGCAACTGTAATTTCATGGATGGTGCTATTGATGAATTACGAGTATGGAATGATGTCCGCACTCAAGCCGAGATCAAAGCAAATATGCATACTGAACTATCTGGTAGCGAGGCTAATCTTGTTGCGTACTATAACTTTAATGATGGTAGTGGTACTACTTCAAGTGATCTAACTTCTAATTCAAATGATGGTACCATGACCAACATGGATGCGAGCAGTGATTGGGTATCCAACACTCTTTTTGCGCAGGATTATGCACTAGATTTTGATGGTACGGATGATTATGTAGACTTGGGGTCTGGCTTACTTTCAACCTCAAATGCTTCGCAAGCATATACTATAGAGTGTTGGGCTAAAACTACATACACTGGCGCAAGTACAAAAGCTTTAATAAGCCAAAGCACTACTGGAACCAACCGATTTAAATTGGCAATAACATCAGGTAATTTCATTTATTGGAAAAGTGGTGCTAATAAAGCTTATGCCCCAACAGACTTTAATGATGGTGATTGGCATCATCTTGCCGCTACAAGGAGCTCATCAGGTGATATAAAATTATATTTAGATGGTATTTTAGAAGATACAGGAACAGATAATACTGTATTTCAAAGCGCTAACACTCTTATTGGCAAGGCAGCTAGGATTTGGGATGGTCAAATTGATGAAGTTCGTATTTGGGATGATGTTCGTACCCAAGCTGAGATCCAAGATAATATGTACAAAGAACTTGTTGGCAACGAAAGTAATTTAGTTGCTTACTATAATTTTAACGATGGTAGAGGGGCATCCGTTCTTGATCTTACCAGTAATGATAATAATGGCACCATGACCAACATGGATGCTAGTTCAGATTGGACCAACTCTAAAATACTAGGTACCTCAATTTCTGGTAACTCAGGTTTTCGCATGCTCTCTTCCCCTGTTTCTGGGCAAATTTTAGGAAGTTTACTAACAAACCTTTGGACCCAAGGAATGACCGGTGCTGACATGACTGGCGCTAGTGCTAATGTATGGACATTAGATGTTGCTGGGCAAAGTTGGACAGCTCTCAGTGATATATCAACTTCAGGAACTTCTATTGCTGCTGGACAAGGATTTTTAGTCTATGTGTTTGAAGATACAGATAATGATGGTACTGCAGATCTACCTGCAACAATCAGTGTGAGTGGTACTGAAAACAATAGTGATGCTACCTATGGTAGTATTGGCAGTGCTGATTGGGGACTCGCAGGTAACCCATACTCTTCAACAATAGATTGGGATTTAATATCAAAGACTAATATTGCATCCACAGTATATGTTTGGGATGATGCTACTAGTGCCTATAAAAGTTGGAATGGTTCTACTGGCGGACTTACGGATGGTTTGATCGCTCCTTACCAAGGGTTCTGGGTTGAAGCGAGTGGAGGAACTGGATCGATTACGATATCTACTTCAGATAAAGCAGGTCGAGCAGGTACCTTATACCGTGTATCAGATATGCAAGAATCAGGCAGTGTTACCTTTGATGTAAGTTCCTCTGAGTTTAGTGATCAAACATTTATGTCATTCCAAAGCGAAGGAGAAACTGGTCTAGATAATGCAGATGGGTATAAGCTTTTCCCATTAAATCATAGTGACCGTTTAATTGCACTAATCTATGCAAATGATACGGGTCTAGATATCAATAACCTTCCATATGATCATGAGGAAGATATATTGATCCCATTTGATATTATGAAGCTGCAGCTAGATGGAGAATCCTATGTAACTCAGGAAGAAGAAATTACATTTACATGGGATGTCAGCAATCTACCAGATCATATCTCGTTAACGCTTATTGATCAGCTTACAACTATTGAAACAGATATGGGTCTAGTATCATCTATTACTTTTACCACTGAGCCCAAGGGTTCTTTTAGTACCAGCTATAGTGGACCAGTAGGAACTTACCCTGCCCTTGGTGAAGCTAGATTTAGTTTAGCAGTCAGTTATGACGCTCTAATCAATGGTGGCACTATCAAAACGCTACCAGCAGAGTTTGCTTTACATGCTGCTTATCCCAATCCATTTAACCCTTCTACTACAATCAGCTTTGATCTACCAGAGACTGGAAAAGTATCATTAAGCGTCTATGATCTTAAAGGAGCACTAGTAGGGACATTACTAAATGAAAGTAAAGTTGCAGGAACCTATCAATATAGGTGGACACCACCAAGTGAACTTGCATCTGGCATGTATCTCTTTAAACTCAAGACAAAGAACAAGACCAGACATCAAAAAATTACCTTCATAAAGTAGGAATGTATAATGAATAAAAAATACTATATGATACTAAATGCATTTATCGCGAATGCTACTATCCTTGCTCAAGGAGTGACTTTCCCTGATGAACCCGCTCAGGCACCAATCGGAGGTTTAGGGCTCTTAGCGGCTGGAGGTGCGGCGCTTGCGTATAAAAAATTGAGAAAAAAGTAAGAAACTCTACATTTAAAAGCCCCACATCAGTGGGGTTTTTTGTTTGTGGGATGATGGGTAGATATTCAATCCCCGGCAAATGGTGTTCCAAATAATCCAACTGCAAGTTCAGCCCAAATGAGAAGAAATATCATTACTATAATTACTATAAATACC
>NNSG01000012.1 GCA_002256485.1 Fidelibacterota bacterium 408169 | reverse complement strand
TCAGTGTGATCTGGCCATAACTGCCATCAGTGGTAAAACTATACCACACTGCTCCACCCGCTGTCAAATCGCCAGTTACTGCTGCGTCATTGACTGCGCCATAAGCAATGGCTTCTTCGCAGGTTTCGCCGGGAGTTGTAGCCTCTACAACATCAGCAGCGTCTCTTGGGTTAACAGTAAAATTATCGTAATAATAATTAACAGGACCAACTACGCTATAGGATAAGCCCACTGTTGCTGCGTTTTCAGCAGCAGAAAAAATTTGGTCATCAACAAACGCATCTCCGGAACTGTCGTCTACCTTAAAGGCCCAGTGGTCACTACTTGCGTTCGTTGAAACCGCTGTGCATTCTCCTGATATCGTTACAAGCATTCCTTCGTGACCTTCAGACAAAGAGCCTGTAGTAAGCGCTGTGGCTGTCGGCAGATCGTTTCCTGTTGAATTGATTGTGACGTCTGCGACGCTTGTGATTTGTGTAAGCCCATAGTATTCGGATACCGTACCCGTCACGGTAACGTTATCTCCAACAACTGCGGTGCCCGGACTGTTATATACATAAATACCAGAATAGTCCGCAGTGCCGTCCTGCATATAGAATGAGTAGCTAGTCGCAGCTGTTATAATGCCACTAGTTTCTACATATTCGTCCACGTGTTGTGAGGCGTCATCGCTATCGGATACTGGGGTTTGAATTTCAACAATTGTATATGCGGTGTATGTTGGTGGCGCTACTTCATTTGTAGAGCCCGGAGTTCTTGTTGCCGTAATATGCCAATCATCGTTGGCATAGCTGGCGCCGCCTTGTCCATCTGTAACTCTTGATGATGAACCGGAGCTACCATTGGAAATCAGTATGCCCGACAAGCTTAAAAGAGTTTCTAGTCCCGTGTCTGCGCCATTGCCATAAATAATGGCATCAACCTGTGTTCCGTTGGCAACCAGCGCAACAGCGTCTGTGCCGTTTTGGAAAGAAGTCCAATCGGCGTTCTGGTCTGGGGTATAACCGCCAATATCCGTTACGCCGCTTTCGGCCAACACAAAGAAACCGTTTGCGGGAAGGGTTCCCGTTAGGATCGTTGTTTGATATTCACTATCATTGCTCCCATTATAAAAAACAAGAGAATACCCATCCATGCCTAAGTCTATGTCGGCGTCTGTTGGGTTAAATAGCTCTAAATATTCCGCGGAGGATGTGTTGGTATCAAACTCGTTTATTAGGGCTTGGGCATTTAAAAAACTAATAGTGATTGTTAAAATGGTTGCCGCTAACGATTTTCTCATGGCATTGCTCCTTGTGTTATATTAATTGGTATATTTTAGGGCGGAAAATCAATCGATTCTCTGTCCCTACCTCGGTTCAAATTCAGTACAATATAGTACAAGTATTAATACATGTCAAGAATTTGGTATATATGAAAATTTTATCTGTGGTTTCGTCGGTTAATTGTGTTTTTACTAATCAATATTTTCTAATTACGCCGGAAATTTGGCCTAAAATCCGCTCCGGGTTTCTATTCCAAGAGGATTTATACAGGGAGCGGCTACTGTTTCGGTTCTTCACAATTACAAAACCGGTACAGTGTTTTGATACGGTTGGTTGCACCACGATTTGATCCTCTCGTATTATATTGTGTTTTTTCAGGGCTGCTGTTTTTATTTTAATAAGAAACGAGTTGTTATTATAGACCGTGTTTCCCGCGGCCTCTTCAAATTCATAATTTGGTTCATACCACATTATGCTGTTGTTTTTCCACTCTCCTTTTATCGGCAGTAGATTCGATGTGAGTTTTTTCGTTTCTGTCAGCTGAATTGAACGAACACGGTTCCACTCTTGCCGAATCAGCCCTTTTAGCTTTAACGCCTTGATGTGTTTATACACCGTTCCCTTTGATTTATACTTGAAATTATACGCAATTTCTTCGAATGTGGGCGAAAATCCATTTTCGTCTATATAGTGTTTTATATAGTCAAAAACTGCTTTTTGTTTCGGTGTGAATGTCATGGCGTACAAACATTGTACGCCCAGGGAGGATATTAAATCAAGGAAAACGTTCGTCTGCCTTACCTTGAAAAGGTGGTATAATACGTCTTATGATTTTCTCTTGATCTTTTTTCCCACCTTGTCAAGGTAATGTTACTCCAAATACAAATCTTTATAATTTGGATCGGTTTTTGCATGAGAATCAAAAATTGATTCTATATATTCATTCACCCACTTTTTATAATCGTTCGGGTTTTCAAATACATTATCAAAAAACGAACTATCATATAGGTTTCCTTCCCTTACCTGTAAATATTCACGGTAATTGGAATACAACCAATCGGTGGGGTTATTTACAAGGCCGTGTTTAACCGGATTTGCGTGAATATATCTGCATAAGTGATAAAGATATGCTTCTGTTTCAACGGCGCGAGATTGAGCCCTTCCTTTAAAAATGGTGCCCTGCCTATTATATTTCTTGTTTATTTTTTGCACAAATGAATTAAATAAAGTTTGGACATATTTTGAATCACTTACTTCGCCGTCTTGTCTTAATAAAAAATGATAGTGATTGGGGATTAAGCAATATGCAACCATTGTAATATTATACCGGCAACAATATTTATGCATTAAATCCAACAACATAAAATAATCAGATTTTGAAAAAAAGATTGTCTGCCCGTTGAAGCCTTTATTGTAAAAATGAGAATAATTGTTTTTCATGATTTGCTCACCTTGAAAAGGTGGTATAATACATCTTATGATTTTCTCTTGATCTTTTTTCCCACCTTGTCAAGGTAATAAATGCGTCCATTGGCGTACAAACATTGTACACCCGGCGAAGATATTAAATCAAGGAAAAGGTCAGGTCTTGCTGTAATGACCGAACCAGGTAACTTATGCGTTTATCAGATTTTATTTTATTTTCAATGTTGCGGCAGGCGTGCAACACTGTTGTGTGATCTCGTCCTCCAAAATTCATTCCAATGTCCATTAAAGATGAACCCATTATTTCTCGACAGAGGTAAATGGAAATTTGTCTTGCTTCTGCGATGGGTCTTTTGCGGCTGCTTCCGACAATTTCTTTTTCATTAACTTTTGTTGCTTCTGCAACGCGCTTTACAATGTCTGTTGTGGAAATATCAATTGGGGCGCCATTGCCCAGCCTTTCTAAAACCACTTTTTTAACCAGGTTAAAATCTATATCACAATTTGAAAGAGAAGAATAGGCCAACAATCTAATTATGGTGCTTTCCAGCTCACGAACGCTTGATTTTATGTGGGTGGCCATAAGCTCAACCATATCATATGGGAGATCTAACCCGTTTTGCTCTGCTTTTTCCATTAATATAGCAACACGCGTTTCAAAGTCCGGCTGCTGTACATCTACAACCAGCCCGGACTCAAACCGAGAAAGCAGCCTGTCGGTTAGTCCGCTCATTTCGCTTGGCAGTCGATCTGATGTCATTACAATTTGTTTTCCTTTTTGGTATAAATCATTAAACGTGTGAAAAAATTGTTCTTGTGTTTGTTCCTTCTTTTGAAAAAACTGTATATCATCAATTAATAGAACGTCTGCTTTTCTATATGTTTTAGAAAAATCTATCGTTTTGTTTTTTTGAATTGAGGAAATAAAATCCAATGTAAATTTTTCGCTTGAAGCTATTATAATTTTGGCTGTTTCTTTTTCATCAAGAATATAATTGCCAATTGCATGAAGTAAGTGGGTTTTCCCCAAACCAACCCCGCCATATATTAACAACGGGTTAAAGGAATGGAGCCCTGGAGACTTTGAAACAGACAGGGCAGCTGCCCTTGCAAACTGATTGTTTGATCCTTCAATAAAATTTGAAAACGTATATCTTTTATTAAGGTTCGGTTTGTCTTTAATTACTTTTTTTATTTTATGTGGACTTTCTGTTGTTTCTAACGGCAATTGTCTTTCGAGAGAAACAGTATATTTCACCTCCAGGTTTTGACCGGTTATGGATTCTGCTGTTTTAGTAATTTGATTTTTATAATGGCTTTCAATCCATTCATAAAAAAACTGGTTTGGTACCTCAAGCACCAGCTCATTATTTGAGTGCCCTATAAGGTTTATAGGCTCAAACCACGTATTATAAGCATGCGCGGGAAGCGACGATTTTAATTGTTCTTTTATATCAAACCAAATGTTATCCACAAGTTTTCCACATATAATTATACCCTAAATTTATATAATAATTTTCTCTTCTTACAATTTGGTTTTCGTGTTTTGTTAAAAAAACCATCAAAATATATTTCGGGTATTTCATTTTGATTTCTTTTTGGAGCTTATGTAGTTTCACCGGCTAATTTTCAGGAGTTAATTAATGAAACGTACATATCAGCCCAGCCGTCGGAAACGAAAGAACAAACATGGTTTTCGCGCCCGAATGAAAAGCCCGGGAGGAAAGCGAGTGCTGGCCAATCGACGCAAAAGGGGCCGCAAATTATTGTCTGCATAATTATGGACTTACTTAAATCAATCTTAATTATATCAGACAGGTCTGTGGCTTTTCTGTTTCTCTTTATTATTTATCTATATAAATATACCTTATCGCCGTTTTTTGGAAATCAATGCCGCTTTCGCCCAACGTGTTCCGATTATGCTCTCCAAGCGCTTAAAACAAAAAATGTTTTCCATGCGTGTGCATTAATCATTAAACGGCTATCTAAGTGCCATCCATTGCACGGTGGCGGTTTTGATCCCGTAAAATAACCTTATTTATTGCATGGATAGAAAAACACTTTTTGCTTTTTTGCTTATTGCAGTAATTATTTTAATTACGCCCGCTTATTATAATCTTTTATATCCTCCTCTTGAGCCTGTAGATACAGACACGACCGTCGTTGAAACTCGTGAGGAGGCAGGAGAAAGAGCTCCTAGTACTGCCACGATTAAAAAGGATGAACTGCCGTCTCCAGAGAAAGAAGCGAAGGAAGAGTTATATTATGTAGATACAGACCTTTACTCTGCAACCATTAGCTCTAACAACGGCGGTTCTATAACGTCTTTTACTTTAAATAATTATTTATATTTAGATAATGGCCTTGTTCAATTAATTAATGAAGAGAATAGCAAAAATCTGCTTTTATCTTTCCGCAGCATTGACGGAGAAAAGGTTGAGCTCTCCGGCCCTTGGGTACCAGTTAAAAACGTGTCACCCGGCTACATTGAAAAAGATTTTTCCCTTGAGTTTAAGAAATCAGTTGGTGGTGTTTGGGTATATAAAACTCTTACCTTTTATCACGACAATTATACAATCAATGTAAAAACAGATTTTTCATCGGCTGAATCGTTTTTATCGCAGGGTGTTTTCAATTTGTCTTGGGCAGGCGGTTTACCTGTTACAGAAAAAAACGTAAGCGACGATCTCAATTATTTTGATTCATACATTTATCAAGGGGGAGAACTTCACAGCCCTAAACTGTCTGAAGAAAAAACAGCAAAAGAAGACAATATTAAGGGTGGCACTGCTTGGGTTGCAATTAGATCAAAGTATTTTGTTGGCGCCCTAATTCCTGAAACCCCGGGCTTGGGAGGTCAAACGTCAGGATATAAAAGAGGCGACCTTGAAAAGGTATACAATGTTGCCGTTTCACTTGCGGCTTATCAACATAAAAACACTCTGCTTTATCTTGGTCCTTTAGAATATCGTCGCATCAAATCTTTGAATGTTGGTTTAGACTCTATTATGAATTTTGGATGGTCTCTAATACGCCCCATAGCAAAAGGTGTACATTTTTTGCTTATAAAAATGTACACTGTTGTTCCAAACTATGGTATTGTGTTAATTATCTTTTCTCTCTTGGTAAAAATTGTTGTGTACCCTCTCACCAAAAAGAGCTATGAATCAACACAAAAAATGCAAGCCGTTCAACCTCAATTAAATGCCCTTAAGGAAAAATATAAAAACGACCAGCAGAAAATGAGCCAGGCTCAAATGGCGCTTTTCAAAGAACACGGCGTTAATCCGCTTGGTGGTTGTTTTCCTGTTTTATTGCAAATGCCCCTTCTTTTCTCACTTTTTCAAGTTTTCCGTTCAACAATCGAATTAAGAGGTGCGCCTTTTGTACTCTGGATTAAAGATCTTTCCAGTCCCGACGCAATCGTAGATCTGCCTTTTACTATACCTGTTTATGGTGGCCATATAGCTGTTCTACCAATTTTAATGGGTATAACTATGTTTCTTCAGCAAAAAATGATGCCGACTCAAGCTTCTGGCCAACAAAAATTTATGTCTTATTTTATGACTATCTTTTTTACACTGCTTTTCAACAATTTTCCTTCGGGGCTAAACCTATACTATACTCTCTTTAATCTTTTAACTATTCTCCAGCAAAAATACCTCACGCCCGTTACGACTCATATTTCTGAAACAGCTTTAAAACGAAAATGAAGCCAAACGATACGATAGTTGCTGCGGCAACTCCGTATGGGTTTAGTGGCATAGCGGTCGTTCGTTTAAGCGGCACAACAGCAAACGAAATCGTAAAAAAAATATGTCAACACCCCTCTTCCTTTTTGAATCGTAAAGCAACAAAGGTTCAACTTTATAAATCTAACAATAAACCGTTTGACAGTGCTCTTGTAACCTTTTTTAAAACCCCAAACTCGTATACTGGTGAAGATGTTTTTGAAATTTCATGTCATGGTAGCCCTACCATTGTTGAAACAATAATTGAGGAAGCAATAAACCTTGGGGCTCGAACCGCAGATCCGGGCGAGTTTACCCAACGGGCGTTTATTAATGGAAAACTGGACCTTGTTCAAGCCGAGTCTGTAGCAGGAACAATACATGGGTTAGGTGAAAAATGTTCTCGGCTGAATCATCGAATTATATCGGGAGAGCTTACAAAAAAACTTGAGCTCATAAGAAAATCTATTGTTGATGCGTTGTCCCACGTTGAGTTTGAGCTTGATGTTTCCGAAGAAGATATATTAAGTGTTTCTGACGTGCGAATTCTTGAAAGCCTTTCTTTGGCCAAAAATGAAGTTTCAAGTCTTACAAAATCTTTTAAAGAAGGACGCCTGTTGAATCGTGGAGCGTCTGTGGTAATAACCGGTCCACCAAATGTGGGAAAATCAACCTTGTTTAATAAGCTGCTAAATGAGAACAAGGCAATCGTAACCTCCTTTCCTGGCACAACTCGCGATCTAATCGATGCTTCTGTTGTTTATAATGGTGTCAGTATTGTTTTTTCTGATACAGCGGGCATTCGAGAGGGTGAAGAAGAAATAGAAATGGAGGGCATAAGGCGCGCCACAGAAAAAACCCACAAAGCAGATATTGTCTTAAGCGTTTTTGATTTAGAATCCCAACCTCCACAAAACATAAACAAAGGCCGCGCTGTTGTTATTCCTGTTTTAAATAAATGTGACTTATACAATGAGAATCAAAGATATAAAATCAAATCAAAAATAAACAGCTGTTTCTTTGTTTCCGCAAAAACCGGCGACGGAATTGAAAATTTAAAAAACAGGATATTGAAATCATTAGACATTTCTGAAAATATATCAGATTCTGTTTTTTTAATTACCCAAAGACAGTACGACGTTTCAAAAAGATGTCTTCTTGCTCTTGATGAGGCCATATCCCTTATAAAAAACAGACCTATTAGTTTTGAGTTGTTGTCAATTGAAATCCGCGATTCTCTTGACGCCATTGATCGTATATTAGGCAAAACAACTAGCGAAGAAATACTAAACAATGTGTTTAGTCATTTTTGTGTGGGAAAATAGGTTTCACGTGAAACAATCTTCTAATAGTTTTGATGTTATAGTTGTGGGGGGCGGCCATGCAGGAATTGAAGCAGCTCTTGCTGTAAGCCGTATGGGTAAAACGTGTTGCGTTTTAACATTGGATAAATTGGCTGTTGGGAGAATGTCTTGTAATCCGGCTATTGGCGGTATAGCAAAAGGACAAATGGTTCGTGAAATTGACGCTTTAGGGGGCATCATGGGGCTTGCGGCTGATCGCTCTGGCCTACAGTTCAAAATTTTAAACCGTACAAAAGGTAAAGCTGTCTGGTCTCCGCGGGCTCAAGTTGACAAGCGAACATATGAACAATATGTCAATGCACATCTTTATTCCTCAAATAGTATCAAGATTATTGTGGGGGAAGCTGTTTCTCTTCAAATAAAAAACAATTCTGTTGGTGGTGTTTTGTTAAGAGGAGGCGAAAAAATATTTGCACGTGCAGTTGTTTTAACGTGTGGAACTTTTTTAAATGGACTTGTACATATTGGGGAAAGAAAAATTGTTGCTGGTCGAATGGGGGAACGCGGCGCAAAAGGCATAACAGAGTTCTTGGTTTCGCTGGGTTTTTCTAGCGGTCGGTTAAAAACCGGCACCCCCCCTCGTCTTGTTGCGCAATCTATTAACTGGAAAAAAACAAACATTGCTCTTGGGGACAAGAAACCAACCCCTTTTTCTTATCGCACCAGAGAGTTTAATCCTCCAAATATTCCATGTTACACAACACAAACAAACACTGCTTGCCATAATCATATAAAAAAGGACCTTTCTCTTTCTCCAATGTTTTCTGGCGACGTTTCCGGCGTTGGCCCCCGTTATTGTCCCTCTATAGAAGACAAGATTCATCGTTTTCCTCGTCGAGACTCCCACATGCTTTTTCTTGAGCCTGAATGGACGGATTCAAACCAAATTTACACAAACGGTTTTTCAACCAGTCTTCCCGAAAAAACACAGTTGCGAGCTTTGCGTAGTTTACAAGGTTTAGAAAAAGTTGAGTTTTTCAGGCCGGGTTATGCTATAGAATATGATTTTTTTCCACCGGCGCAATTAAAATCTTCGCTTGAATCAAAATTTATTTCAGGCCTTTTTTTTGCTGGACAAATAAACGGCACATCTGGCTATGAAGAGGCAGCCGCCCAGGGGTTGATAGCTGGCGCAAACTCAGTTAATTTTTTATCAAATAAAGACCCTCTTTTGCTTGGGAGAAACGAGGCGTACATAGGTGTATTGATTGACGACCTTGTTACAAAAGACACTCTGGAACCCTATAGAATGTTTACTTCAAGAGCGGAATACCGAATCTTAATGCGTTATTCCAATGCGGGAGACAGGCTCGCCAAAAAAGCACTTGAATACGGTTTAATTACTAATGAAGAATTTGAACAGGTGTGCAACTTTTTTGATTTTTCAAAAACTGTTGTCCAAAATCTAAAATTAACACTGTTGCCAGAAGAAATAAACCCAGCTCTTTTTCGTTTAGGAGAGAAGCCTATATTACAAAATACCCCCGCGAAAGACATCTTAAAGCGCCCTGCGGTAAACATCAACCATATGCCTTCGAGATTATTAAACATAAAATCAGTTAACAACTTTTCTTCTTTTTTTACTGACGAAATGTTATTGGAGGCTGAAGTTATTATAAAATATGATGGATACATAAAACGACAACACAAACAAATTAACCAGTTAAAAAAACTCGAGCACAAAGTGATTCCTGTAGATTTTGATTATTTAAAAATCTCCAGCCTTTCTAAGGAGTCGAGAGAAAAACTGAGCTTTGTTCGTCCGGAAACTCTTGGTCAAGCTTTTCGGGTTTCAGGTGTTACTCCTGCTGACGTATCTGTTTTATCTGTTTATCTATCCAGGTAAAAAATGCAGGTTTCACGTGAAACACAACCTTTTCCAGAGGTTCTTTATAATAAAATCAAACAATCTGTTTATTATGAACACCTTTTTGGTGGTTTTGGTCCTGCTTATCTAAAAAACTGTGCTTCTGGTTTTTTATCGTTATTGATTTCTATAAGAGCGCTTCATGATAAAAACGGTTTTTTAATAATAGTAGATACAAGCGCAAATGCTGAAAACCTATATTTGGACGTATATGATCTTTTGCCTGGTGCTGTTTTTTTTGCTCCCCATATTGAAAAAAAGAAAAACCAGCCAAGTTTTTTTGTTTCTGAAGAAGAAAAAAGTTTTGAATCGGCCTATGCGGCAATTCTTTCAAACAACGCCCCCATAATAATATCCACAGAAAGCGCTATTAATCAGCCTGTTTTTGATCCAAACAAAGATATTAATCGGGTTGTTTTGAAAACATCAACCTCTGTTTCCATGGATGAAATAGTAAAAAAACTATCGTTTTGGGGTTATGAACCTGTTGACACAACTTCGTCACCAAGGTCCTTTTCTGTGCGGGGCGGTATATTGGATATATTCCCTTTGTACGCCTCTATGCCTATTCGCATTGAATTTTTTGGCAATAAAATCGAATCTATACGCGCATTCAACCCTGTTTCGCAACTTTCTATCTCATCATTAGATGAATTTGTTCTTTGTGCTCCTTCGGGCTTTAGTGCAAAAGAAAAAATTTCATTTTGTGAACTAGTTACTCGTTCCATAAAAGAAAAATACTATATAAAAAAAACAGATGGTTTTTTCTCTGTTACAAATAATCCTCATTCAATAGGCCGCGGTTTGTCTGTTGATTGTGTATCGAATAAAATAAAAGCATTATCAAAAGACCATAGTTTTAATGTGTATATTTTTGCTTCTAGTACTCATCAAAAAGCAAAATTAAAAGAGCGGTTCGGCGACCTTACTTTTGTGCCAAGGCCGTTGCGGAGCGGATTTGTTTCTAAACATTTAAATTTAGCTGTTTTAGGTTATGAAGACCTAATGTTGGTACGACCCCCACCCCTTTCTCCTGCGATGCACAACCCAAATGCTTCAGTAGACTTTGGTCTGGCAAATGTTGGTTGGGGAGATTATGTTGTGCACGAAGAATATGGTGTTGGTAAATACAGGGGTTTGTCTTTTGTTGGTAATAAAGAAAGCCGACAAGACAGCGTTGCAATCGAATTTGCTGATGGAGGCGTTGTCAATGTTGCATTAGACTGTTTTGATAAAATCCATCAATATACCCCTTCGGGAGAGAGTATCATAAAGCTGTCTCGCCTTGGTTCCGGCGCATGGAAAAACAAGCTCGCCCGAGCAAAAAAATCTGTTGATATTGTTGTTGATGATTTAATTAAGGTTTTTTCTTCTCGTCAACAACCTCGGGGGTATTGTTATACGCGTGATAATGAATTTGTAGATTCTTTAGCGTATTCTTTTCCTTTTGAAGAAACAGTGGATCAAACAAAAACAATTAATGAGATTCTTGTTGATTTGGACAAACCAAACCCAATGGACCGTATTGTTTTGGGAGATGTTGGGTTTGGAAAAACAGAGGTTGCTCTTCGCGGCGCAATGAAGGTTATTGCTGGAGGGAGACAGGTTTTTTTTCTCGCCCCAACAACAATATTAGCCGACCAACACTTTATTACAGCTAAAACGCGGCTTGGGGGGTTGGGGGTAAACATTTCATTGTTGTCTCGTTTCCAATCAAAAAAGGAACAGTTATCTGTTCTTGAAAAAATTAACAATAAAAAGGTTGATCTCGTGATTGGCACACACCGATTGCTCTCTAAAGATGTTGTTACAAAGAATCTCGGGCTGCTCATAATAGATGAAGAGCACCGTTTTGGTGTAAAACATAAGGAGTGGCTTCGTGTTTTGAAAAAAGAAGTGGACGTTTTAACTCTTACAGCAACGCCTATTCCGAGAACATTACAACAATCGCTTGTTGGGGTTCGCGATATTAGCCGGATTAACACACCTCCCCGAGAAAGACTGTCTATTAAAACAAATGTGCAATATTTTTCTTGGGTAGCTGTTAAGCAACAAATAAAAAGAGAGGTGCGTCGCGGTGGGCAGGTCTATTTTTTACATAACAATATTCAATCTCTTCCTTTTGTTGTTAATAAAATAAAAGATTTCTTTCCAGAGCTTGTTGTTGTGGGCGCACACGGTTCTATGCCCAGTAAGAAATTAGAAAAGACTGTTTTATCTTTTTTTGATGGCGACGTTGATGTTCTTGTTTGTACAACGATTATCGAGTCTGGATTAGATGTAACGAATGCTAATACTGTTATTATCAACAATGCTCACCGTTTTGGGCTTGCACAGCTTTATCAAGTTCGCGGACGCGTTGGTCGGGGTAACATACAGGCATACTGCTGGTTGTTAATACCCAATAAAAAACTTAACGAAAATGCACGAAAAAGACTTAAGGCTATTGAGCATTATTCTGCCCTTGGGTCTGGTTATGAAATTGCTCTTAAGGATTTAGAAATAAGGGGAGCCGGAAGTTTGTTTGGGTATGATCAAAGCGGGCACGTAAACCAAATTGGCTACGACATGTATTGCAAAATTCTTAAACAGTGTGTTGATGAAAAGTTTCGACCAGAAGAAAAAACACCTGTGCCTCCTCGCGTTGTTTTTGATGGGTCTGCATATTTTTCTGAAAATTATATTCCTTTAGCGCAGGACAGGGTTTTCTATTATCAGCGTCTATCCGTTGCTCGTGGTGTGGGTGAAGTAGAAACCGTAAACAAAGAATTGCTTGATCGTTTTGGCGCGCTTCCTCTTTTTTCTAACAATGTTATATCTATTGCAAAAATTCGTGAATTTTTTGTAGGATGTGGCGTGAGAAAAATATACATACGAAACAGTTCTATTAAAGTTTGCTTTTCGAACCAACAACAAGGCGGGGTTTTTGACTTAAACTCTTTACAAAAGAATCTTTCTTCAATGGGGAGGGTTTTTCGCTATGGTAACAAAGAAGGTTTTTTTGTTTTGGTTGAAACCGTTTCTTTTAATGACGCTTTTTCCTTTTTAACGGACTTTGCCGGTCTGATTCGAATCAAAGACTAAAGTTTATTATTGTGTTTTCTGTACAAAAATATTTTTTTATTTTACTTTTTCTTTTTATTGGTTGCGATAAGCCTTCAAGCAAATTAACTGTTCTTGCAAAAGTGGGGAGCATAGAGTTGTTGGAAAAAGACCTTTTGGAGCATCCCACAAACAACAAAACAAAAATTGATCAACTGGTTAACCGGTGGGTGTCTGAGGAGATTCTTTTTAACCATGCTGTTAAATCCGGTTTCAACAATAATATCGACTTGAATTTTTCCGTTGATAAATACGCTCGTAAATTAGCAGGCCAACACTATTTGAGAGCCGTTGTGGGTCAAGGTCTTTCTGTTTCTGGAGCAGAAGTTATTGAATATTATAATAACAACCTTGACAGCTTTAAAAGAACACAAAAAGCAGTAAAAGTTTATCACGTGTTTACCAACAACAAAAAAGAGGCTTCTGAGGTAGCTCGCGTCCTTGGGGTCAAAGGTAAAAAACAGGAAAAAAATGAACTTTTTGTAAAATACGACATTCTTCCTGTAGTTGTTGAAACTGGTTCGCTTATTCCAGAGCTGGAAAAAGCCTTGTTTTCAACGAAATCAAAAAAAAGACTTTATGGGCCTATTAAAAGTAGCTTCGGTTATCATATATTATATGTTTTAGAAAGACATATGCCTGGGTCTATTTTTATACTAGAAGAAGTTTATGATGAGGTTTTTCAACGTGTTTTTCAACAAAAATTTGCCTTAAAATCTTTACATGTTCTAGACAGTTTACGTAACCATACACCCTATATTATTAACTAATTATATGAAAAAAATAAATATTCTTGCGCTGCTTCTTTGTTCTTGTCTTTATTCAGGTGACAAAGAAGACTCTGTTTTTGTTGATGGCATTGCTGCAATTGTTGGTGAACATCTTGTCTTGAAAAGTGATGTTGCTCAACTTGTAAATATCGCAGCAACACAACAACAGCTGAACCCGGCAGCAGACATGGAAAAACTCTTGCCCCTTCAACAAGGCGTAGTTCGTTCAATCATAGATCAAAAAATTATGTTGGAAATGGCTTCTGTTGACTCTATCATTGTGGAAGATAAGGAGGTAGACAGGGCCCTGGATCAACAAATTGAAATGTTTATCACTCAGTCTGGAAACGAAGAAAGGGCGGAAGAAATGCTTGGGCAGTCTCTAAAGTCTTTTCGTCGGGAGTTCTGGTTTGATATGAGAGATCGATTAACAACGGAAAGATACCAACAAACGTTGATCAATAAAATAAACGTGAACCGTGAGGATGTTGAAAGCTTTTTTGTTGCTTATAAAGACAGTTTACCTTTGTTTCCTTCTTTAATTAAAATACGCCATCTTTTGGTTCCGGTTATTGCTGGGGAAAAAAGCAGCAAAGCGACGTACGAGAAACTTGTTGAAATTAAGAAAAAAATTAAAGAAGAAGATTTGTCTTTTGAAGAACTTGCACTTCTTCACTCAGAGGATCCGGGAAGCAGACAAAACGGGGGCTCTTTAGGATATGTTCGCAGGGGGTCGCTAGTTCCTGAATTTGAATCTGTTGCTTTTTCGCAGGAGGTCGGTGTTGTTAGCGATATCATTAAAACGCAATTTGGTTATCACATTATTGAAACAGAGGAAAAACGTGGAGATAAAATCAAGGTTCGTCATATTTTGCTTATCCCAAAAATTTCCGATGATGACGAATCTCTAGCTTACCACTTTGCGTTAACCTTGAAAGATTCCATTCGTTCTCTTAACGATTTTAAGAGACTTGTGTCTACCCATTCCGGCGATACACAAACTAAAGAACTTGGGGGAGATTTAGGTTGGATTAATCCAAACGACTCGCCCATCCCCGAGCTTTCACAAGTTTTTAGCTTATTAGAAATAGGGACATGTAGTCTTCCTGTGAGAACAGAACAAGGATATCATTTATTCTGGGTAGATTCTTTTAGAGAGGGAGGAGAGCCAAACCTTACCGCACATTGGCCTGAAATAGAAAACATGGCATTAAACCATAAGCGTGCCCAGTGGTATAAAGATTGGATATCAAAAGCTCGTGAAAGGTTCTTTATTCAAATAAACACGTGGTAGATTTCCACAAATCTTTTAACATGTTTTTAACAATGCCTGCAGCTTCAACCACAAGTTAAAAAAAATATATTTTTTGTCTTCTTTTCTTTCTTTGTCCACAATTTTTCTCCTTTTATCCACTTCAACTTTTTCTTTAACGGACGCATTTAAAATTTTGTATTAAACCTTTTTATTCTTTTTAATCAATAAACTTATACACATTGTCCACACAGTATATAATTAATATAATTATTAATTAAACTAATCTTATATAATATATAGAGTTATGTGGGGTGAAAATTTCTTGTCTAAAAACCCCCTTGTCGGTAACATCTCAAGCTTTATTAAAGCAATTAATTTTAAGTTTATAACAATTTTAAACGGGCGACTAAATGCGGATTACAACATCATCTGAAGAACTTCTAAAAACACTTCAAAAGCTTTCTAAGGGAATACCCGCAAGATCAACCCTCCCTATTTTAAGCTGCGTATTGTTTGAGGTTGATAAAGACGGGGTTTCTTTGCGAACAACAGACCTTGAAATCACCATAAGCACCAAGCTCAACGCAAGCATTGAACAACCGGGGTCAGCTGCTATTCCACTCCAAACACTCATGGACATCACCAACGAAATGCAAGACACGCGCATTACGCTGTCAGCAGATGACAACCAGAAGATTGAACTAGTAACAAACACCGGCACATACGACCTAATGGGAAAGCCGGTTGAGGAGTTTCCAGCTCTTCCGGACGTAGATAATCGCAAAGCCAGCGGAATAGATTCAGGCGCGCTCAGAGAAATAATCAGAACAACAACGTTTGCTATCAGCAAAGACGAGCTGAAACCAGCTTTAACAGGCGTACTTTTTCGATTTGAAGAGAAAAAACTAACCACAGTAGCAACAGACGGTCACAGACTTGTGCGCTATATACAAAAAGATTTTGAAGGTAAAGACTTTTCGGGAGACATAATAATACCAAGAAAATTTTTAAACCTTATGAATTCGTTGTTAGTGTCCAATGCAGACGTTCAAATCTGGATGGGTGACAACAGTTTAACCGCAAACACGGGCGGTGATTCTATTTTTACACGAATTATAGATGAAAGGTTTCCAGACTTTGAAAGCGTAATACCCTCCGATAACGACAAAGAACTTTTAGTAGAAAGAGAAGCTTTATTAAGCGCGGTAAAAAGAGTTTCAATTTTTTCTAATCGCTCTACTCATCAGATAGCTCTCGAAGTTGTTGAAGACAAAATAACCGTAAGAACTGAAGACCCGGAAAAAGCATCAAAAGCCAAAGAAGAAATTCCCTCAAAGCTTATAGGAGAAAATGTAACGGTGGGTTATAATGCTGCTTATTTGAAAGACATATTGATGCACCTGAAAACAAAAAATATAGTTCTTCACCTAAAAACAGCCATAAGCGCATGTCTGGTTTTTCCAGAAAACCAAGGACCCAACAACGAAATTACCATGCTGTTGATGCCCATTAGGCTTAATGATTAAAAGGTAAAAAAATCCACAACCAACCAAAAATAGCAAGTTTCAATGCCACACATTGAGACAGTTGAAATACAAAACTACAGAAACCACGACTACGTTCAGCTTAATTTCAAAAAAGGAATTAATGTGATTTGGGGTGAAAATGGGTCAGGAAAAACAGCGGCGCTGGAGGCGGTTTATACGCTCTCGATGGGAAGGAGTTTTCGCACTCGAAACCACAAGGAAACACTAAAGGAAAACTCAAATAAATCTTCCTTAAGAGGTGTTTTTAATACAAGCTGCGCCATGAGGGAAATTAAACTAAATCATTTGTCGACGGGTCAGAGACGTTTTTTTATCAACGGAACGGCTATAAAAAAAACAATGGATTTGATAGGAAAAACACCCATTGTTTTATTGTCTCCAGAAGAACAAATTATAACAAAAGGTTCTCCTGGAGACAGGCGCGACTATTTCAATAAAATTTTATCAACCATCTCAAGAGAATATTTAAAAACGCTGCTTATCTATCAAAGGCTTATAAAACAACGCAACTTTGCTCTTCGGGAAACGCGAAAAAGACACATAAACCACACGGCGATAACAGCATGGAACGAACCGGTTGTTATTGCGGGGAAAAAACTGTGGAAACTAAAAACAGCTATAATTGACCAAATTGTTCACGAATTGCAAAAAATAAATAAAAAATACGTCAAAGAAGATATAGATTTATGTTTAGAATTTTTTCCGGAAGGAGAAACAGAAACCTTTAAAAAACGCCTTGAAAGATCATTAAATTCAGACATTGTGAAAGGCCGGACAACTGCAGGCCCACACAGAGACGAATATTGTTTTTCTTTTAACGGAAGGTTGTTGAGAAATTTTGGATCACAAGGAGAGCACAAGCTTGCCCTTGTTCTTATAAAAATGGCAGAGATAAACACAATAAAAAAAGCGACAGGAAAAACTCCGATTTTGATGCTTGATGATTTTTTTGCGAAGCTGGACTTTCAAAGAGCTGATAGCGTACTGTCGCTATTGAACGGAGAATATCAAACAATTATAACCACAACAGATATTGTGGATATCGAAAAGCACGGCATTGATTTAAAGTCCGAAAACAACGCTTCTTTACACATGGAAAGAATGTGCAAAGCTTAAAACAAGTATTAAACATTTATCTCCACAAGGCGGGGTTAGCAAAAGGTGTAGCACAAAACACAGCAATATATGTTTGGCCTGATGTTGTGGGAGAAAAAGTATCAAAAAATACAAAACCAGAAAGCGTGGAACACGGAACGCTAACCATAAGAACAACAACCCCTGTCTGGAGGCAAGAGCTCCAATTTCAAAAACAAGATATAATAATAAAATTAAACAAGCGTATTGGTGAAAAAGCAATAAAGGACATTATCTTTTTATGACAAACAAAGAACAATCAGCACAGTACAGCGCAGAAAAAATACAGGTCCTAAAAGGTCTTGAGGCTGTGCGAAAACGCCCTGCAATGTATATCGGTGACGTTGGAAAAAGAGGACTTCACCACCTGATATACGAAGTTGTAGACAATAGCGTAGATGAGGCTCTGGCCGGTCACTGTTCAAAAATACAGGTCGAATTTAATGCGGATGGAAGTGTTTCAATTGAAGACAATGGCAGAGGAATACCTGTAGATATCCACAAAACAGAAAAGAAGCCCGCTCTTGAAGTTGTTATGACGGTGTTGCATGCGGGAGGAAAATTTGATAAAGGCTCATACAAGGTATCGGGCGGACTCCATGGCGTAGGGGTTTCAGTTGTAAACGCCCTATCTGAGTGGCTGGAAGCCGAAGTTCACAGAGAAGGGCAAATACACAAACAAAGATATGAGCGGGGCAACACAAAAACAAAAATTGAGATAATAGGAAAAACAAAAAAGACAGGCACAAAAGTCACATTTATGCCAGACGATAAAATTTTTAATGTAAAAGGCTGGGATTTTGATCTTATAGCAGATCGCTTAAGAGAGTTGGCATACCTTAACAGCGGGTTAGAAATTTCTCTTGTTGACACAACTGGCGAAGAAAAAAGAAAAGATGCATTTAAATTTAAGGGGGGGCTTTCTGATTTCATCAAATTTTTAGACAGCTCCACCAATTCTTTGCACAATAAAGTCATTACGATAAACAAAGAAAGCGGAGAGGCCCCTATTGATGTTGCTATGCGTTATAACGATGGTTATTCAGAAAACATTTTATCTTTTGTAAACAACATAAACACAATAGAAGGCGGGACCCACATGTCTGGCTTTAGGTCCGCTCTTACCAGGGGATTTAACTCTTATGGCAATAAAAACAACCTTATAAAGGGGGTTAAGGGAGAAAAAATAACCCTAAGCGGTGAAGATTTCAGAGAAGGACTAACGGCCGTTGTTTCAATAAAAGTAGCAGAGCCACAGTTTGAGGGCCAAACTAAAACAAAACTAGGAAACGGCGAAATAAAAGGAATTGTTGATGCTATTGTTTATGAGGGGGTACAAGAATTTTTGGAACAAAACCCTTCTATTGCAAAGCGAGTTATAGGCAAAGCGCTTATGTCTCACAGAAGCCGAGAAGCAGCGAGAAAAGCCCGTGATTTAATCCGCAGAAAAAGCGCACTTGAGGGTGGATCGCTCCCAGGAAAGCTGGCAGACTGTTCAAATAAAGACCCTGAAATGTGTGAAATTTATCTTGTTGAGGGAGATTCTGCTGGCGGGTCTGCAAAACAAGGAAGAGACAGGCGGTTTCAGGCCATACTGCCGCTTAGAGGCAAAGTAATAAACGCAGAAAAAGCAAGAATAGACAAGCTATTGTCAAACAACGAAATTCAAACAATTATTACTGCGTTGGGTACTGGGTTTGGGGGTGATGCCGAAGACAGAGAAGAAGGAGAACAAAAGAAAAACGCAGCGGATTTTGACATTGAAAGACTTCGATACCATAAAATTATTATTATGACAGATGCAGATGTTGATGGCAGCCACATTCGAACGCTGTTGCTAACTTTTCTTTATCGCAAAATGCCCCAACTTATTACTAACGGAAATGTATATGTTGCCCAGCCACCTTTATATAGGTTAAAACAAGGTAAAAAGAGTGTATATGTATATAGCGAAGCTGAGCAAAAAATGCTTCTTGAACGAATGAGAAAAGACAATAAAACAACTAAAATAGACATTCAACGATATAAAGGTTTGGGAGAAATGAACCCCGACCAGCTTTGGTCAACAACAATGGATCCGGAAAAAAGAACCCTGTTGCTTGTTACTGTTGAAGATGCAGCTGAGGCGGCAAAAACATTTACAGACTTAATGGGAAGCGACGTAGAGGCCCGCCGATCGTTTATAGAAGCAAACGCATTGTTTGTTGGAAACCTGGACATTTAAAAAAACAGAAAGAGAAAAATGGATTTATCTAGAGATAATATAGTAAAACTAGACATCGTTGATGAAATGCGTGAAAGTTACCTTAATTATTCAATGTCTGTTATTGTGTCCCGGGCACTGCCCGATGTAAGAGACGGGTTAAAACCGGTACACAGAAGAATACTGTTTGGAATGAGCGAATTGGGGGTTGGGTGGAATAGACCCTACAAAAAATCAGCCAGAATTGTTGGTGATGTTCTTGGTAAATATCACCCGCACGGCGACTCCTCTGTGTATGATGCCCTAGTAAGAATGGCACAAGATTTTGCCATGCGGTATGAGCTTGTAGACGGACAGGGAAACTTTGGTTCTGTTGATGGAGACCGGGCGGCCGCCATGAGATATACAGAAGCACGCATGACAAGGCTTGGTAGTGAAACAATGATTGATATTGAGAAGAAAACAGTTGATTGGCAGCTGAACTTTGACGAATCAATGAAAGAACCCACAGTTCTGCCAACAACGTTTCCAGCTTTACTTGTAAACGGTTCAGAAGGAATAGCTGTGGGAATGGCCACAAAAATTCCCCCACACAATCTAACAGAAATTGTTAATGCCCTTATTGCACTCATTGAAAACCCAGATTATGAAACAAGCGAACTGTTGAAAATTGTTACGGGACCTGATTTTCCTACAGGTGCAATAATTATGGGATATGAAGGAATTAAAAGCGCATATGAAACGGGAAGAGGAAAAGTTGTTGTTCGTGCCCGGGCGTCAATTGAAAGCGACACAAGGGGTCGATCAAGCATTGTTGTAAGCGAACTTCCTTACCAGGTAAACAAGGCAAATCTAATTGAAAAAATTGCAGACCATGTGCGAAACAAAAAAATTGTTGGTATAAAAGACATTAGGGATGAGTCAGATAAAGATGGCATTAGAGTTGTAATTGACACAAAAAAAGACGCTATTCCCGAAGTTATTTTAAACCAGCTTTATAAATACACACAACTACAAGACACGTTTGGAATTATTTTACTTGCGTTGGTAAATGGTGTACCAAAGCTTTTGACGTTAAAAGAAACGTTGACTCATTTTATTACCTTTAGACATGAAATTGTTGTTAGGCGCACACAGTTTGAGCTAGACGAAGCAGAGGCAAAGGCACATGTATTAGAGGGTTTAAAAATAGCACTAGACAATATAGACGAAGTTATAGAATTGATAAAATCGAGCAAAGACCCTTCATCAGCAAAAGAAGGATTGATGAACCTTTTTGATCTTTCGGAAAAACAAGCACAAGCTATTTTAGACATGCGATTGCAAAGACTTACGGGCCTCGAAGTTGATAAAATAGTTGAACAGTATAAAGAAATAATAAAAACTATAGCAAAATTAAAAGGAATATTGGAAAGCCGCTCTCAACGAATGGACATTATAAAACACGAGTTAGAAGATGTCCGAGAACGATTTAGCGATGAAAGAAGAACAGAGATCATGCCTTTTGGAGCAGATGTTTCCCTTGAGGATATGATAGTTGAAGAAGATGTTGTAATAACCATTACCCATAGCGGATATATAAAACGCACCCCCGTAACCACATATAAAAGCCAGCGACGAGGTGGCCGAGGAATTAAAGGTGCCCTTTCTAAAGATACGGATTTTGTAGAAAATTTATTTATAACAAACACTCATAGTTATCTTTTGTTTTTCACCGACAAAGGAAAATGTTATTGGTTAAAGGCCTATGACATACCACAAGGAGGCCGGGCTACATTGGGCCGGGCGGTGGTTAATTTAATAGGCTGTGAGCCGGGAGAAAAAGTTGAAGCGTTTGTGAGCGTAAAAGAATTTGACGACCAACACCACATTGCAATGGCTACACAAAAAGGAATCATAAAAAAAACAACTCTTTCTGCATACAGTAAGCCGAGAAAAGGCGGTATATACGCAATTGATATTCGTGAAGGAGATAGACTGATAGAAGCAAAAATAACCGACGGTGAAAACGATATTCTTTTGGGTACAAAAGAAGGAAAATCAATTCGTTTTTCAGAAAAAAACGTAAGATCTACAGGGCGCAAAACAATGGGCGTAAAGGGAATTACACTAAGCTCAAAAACAGACGAAGTTATCGGAATGCTGGTGGTCAAAAGAGAAGGAACAATCTTGGTTGCCACGGAAAAGGGCCTTGGTAAAAGAACAGATGTGATTCAATACAGAACACAAACGCGCGGAGGAAAAGGTGTAATGACAATGCGCGTTACGGAAAAAACCGGCAAAATGAAAGCTATCATGGAAGTTGTAGATACAGACGATTTGGTTGTAATAACAGATCAAGGAGTTTTAATGCGACAGCCCGTTACGTCAATACGAACCATTGGGCGAGTAACACAAGGTGTAAAATTGGTCAAATTGGACGAAGGTACAACAATTTCATCCATTAGCCGGGTAATTCACGAAAACAACGAAACAGAAGAAGAAACATCTCTCAAAGTAGAAACCACCGGAGAAACCCCACTCGAAGATGGGCTATGAGAATACTATTCGTAAAAACATTCTACGAATACAGGAAAAAATACTTAACGTCCAAGAAAAAACAGGTAAAAACCAACTTGTAACAATTATTGGGGTCACTAAAACACACCCGCCAGAAACAGCTTCACTTGCGATTGAGGCAGGGTTGACACATATTGGTGAAAACAGGGTTCAAGAAGCAGAAAATAAATTTGTTAATATTGAACACGCCAACAACGTTATTAAACATATGATTGGACATCTACAATCGAATAAAGTCAAAAAGGCTATCAAATTATTTGATAGTATAGATTCTGTTGATTCTTTGAAACTCGCAGAAAACATTAGTAAAAACGCACAGAAATTAAACAAAACGATACCCGTTTTACTTGAAATAAACACAAGCGGAGAAAATCAAAAATATGGATTTGATAAAACAGGAACGGATAATATTTTAGCCTGTTTAGAAAAGAAAAACTTAAAGGTAGAAGGATTAATGACAATTGGTCCACACACAAAAAATGCACAAAAAATTAGAGACGCCTTTTCAGAATTAAAAAAGATATTAGATAAAATTAATAGTCAACTTCCAACAAACCATAAAAAACTGGACACTTTATCTATGGGAATGAGTGGAGATTATTTGATTGGCGTTGAAGAAGGCAGCACAATGGTTAGAATAGGAACGGCAATATTTGGAGCCAGACAAACCACACGTAGAGAATAACTGTTTATGTGTACCATGGCAAACATGGTTATTAGCTTGCTAATGCGACAGCAATTTCAGTCCCAAGTTTTATATTATTAAGCGCCAAAGAAATATTGGCCTTAAGGCATTTTCCATTAGAAAGATCGGCAACGGTCTTTAACAAAAACGGGGTTACGCTTTTTCCTGATATTTCATTTTCTTCCGCCAATAATAAAGCAGTTTCTATATAGCTCCTTATTTCATTTTTCGAAATTTCATCTTTTTTTTCGATAGGGTTTGCAATCAAAAAGGCAGAATTAATTTTAAGCGATTGCGATGCTTTATATTGTTTAATTATTTCTTCAACAGATTCGACATAATTATTCAACATTAAACCAGAGTTTCGAGAATAAAAAGCCGGGAATTCTTTTGTTTTAAATCCTATAACCGGAACGCTGAAGGATTCGAGAGCCTCAAGAGTTTTTGGGAGATCAAGAATAGATTTTGCACCAGAAGAAACAACAATTATAGGAATGTTGCTTAGAGCCTTCAAGTCCTGAGATGCGTCCATATTTTTTGTATAATTATGGTGAACCCCGCCTATACCGCCAGTTGCAAAAACATCTATACCGGCCAAATAAGCCAAACGCATCGTAGCAGAAACAGTCGTCGCCCCAGATTTATTTTCAGAAATCACCATCCCCAAATCTCGAAGAGAGGTTTTGTGAATTTCTTTATTTTTACAAACAAACTCTAATTCTTTTTCATCAAGACCTATTTTTATTCTTCCGTTTATAATGGCAATCGTGGCGGGGATGGCCCCCATGCTCTTTACCAAAACCTCAGAACTTTTCGCAAAAGCAAGATTATCAGGAAAAGGCATGCCATGAGCCAAAATTGTAGACTCCATAGCCAAAACAGGCTTGTTGTTTTTGAGAGCCTTTTTTACATCCGGGTGAATTAAAAAACCGTTAATGGACATAGTTAAAGTTATCAGCGTAGTGCATATAAATTAGCATTAATTTCGAAGCTTTAAGAAGAAAGATAAAGACATGCAAAAAATGAACCCTAAAAAATATGGATTGACCACACGAACGAATATTTATCGAAAAAACAACGGTGATATATTAATCGAGAAAAACAGAAAAAGCCGCATTATAATGAAAGATGGTGTAAATATTATTAAAATAGCAAAAAAGATTAAAGAAGGACTACCCCATCAAAAAATAATTTTTACAACAAATGCCCCCCTGTGCAGTAAAACAAAATTATTTTTAGAACAAAATAGAATTGGCGTAGAGCTAACAGAATAATGTTTTCTACTATAAAAAAATTCATTTCTCCCAAAGACAAAGCTGTTTCAAAAAATGTAATTAGTCTGGCTTTTCCTGTTATTATAAGCAATTTAAGCAGAGTTTTTATGAGCGTAGTGGATGTGGCTATGGTGGGTCGGCTGGGGGCCTCGGCATTAGCAGCAACCGGGATGGGAGCCATGTTATTCTGGGGTGCATTAAGTTTTGTGTTGGGCATTCGAACAGCAACACAAACTGTGACTTCGAGAAGGCTGGGCCAGAAAAAATTCAATGAATGTGGAACTGCTTTTCATAACGGAATGTTAATGGCTACACTATATGGACTTCCAATGTCTTTGGCTGGTTATAATCTGGCAGACGAAATAGTCCCCTTTTTTATATCACAACCCATTGCTCTTTCGTTGTGCATTCAATACACATCGCTTGTATATATAGGACTCATTTTTTCAAGCATATCTTTTATATTTCAAGGGTTTTTCACCGGCATAGAGCGCACGAAAATTCATATGAACGTTACTGTAACAAGCAATATTCTTAACGTTTACTTAAACGCCGGTCTTATTTATGGTGGTGTAGCTGTTAGAGAGTATTTTATAAGCCACGGGTTGGGTTTTATAGCAAATTTATGGGTATGGTATGATTTTCCTGCTCTTGGAGTCAGGGGCGCGGCTATTTCTACAGTTATAGCTTCAGCGTGGATGACGTTGCATTACACATATTATTTGTTTACAGAAGAATCGAGGTTAAAATATAAAATTTGGACCCCAACATTTGATACAACAATGATGAAACGGCAGATAAAATTAGCAATTCCCCAAAGCACTCAAGAAGTTGCCGTAACGGTTGGGTGGTCATTATATTACAAAATTCTTGGTATTATAGGATTAATAGAATTAGCAACAACAGAATTAATCTTCACGATTATGCATGCTTCTTTTATGCCGGCTCTGGGAGTCGGTCAGGCGTGTGCGACACTGGTAGGAAAACACATGGGCGAAGAAAATATAGATAAAGCTGAAATAAGCATTTGGGAGTCTATCCGCTGGGCAGAAATTATTATGGGTTCGATGGGAATAATCTTTTTTTTGTTTCCCGAGTTTCTTTTATCTTTTTTTTCAAACGACAAAGAGGTTTTACGACTGGGAACGTTTGGCTTGCGCATTCTAGGTTTTTTACAATTTGTAGACGCAGTTGGTATTACCCTCTGGTTTACTCTTTCGGGCGCTGGAAATACATTTTTTCCCGCAGTGGTAGAATCATTGTTGATTTGGTTCTTATTGTTACCCGGAAGTTATTTAACAGGGGTTGTTTTGGGTTATGGTTTCTATGGCCCTTGGTTTATTTTTCCTGTTTATCTTGTGCTTTTTGCAGCCATTTTGTTCTGGAAAATAAAACAAGGAGATTGGAAAGAGATAAAGGTATAGAAGGTTATTGTAACTTTAATCAAAACAAAATCACAGTGAACACGAAATTAGAATTAAAACGTATTTTTTGTATAGGACCCATTGGTTTTGTGGTGACTATAATTATTTGGTTTGTTGCCATCAAGCTTGAAAAAGCAATGGATATTCCAAAAATGATTATAAATCCAACATTTAAAAATTTCCTGCTTATAGTATTTTTTATAGACGCAGTATATTTGTTTTTAGGAAGCCAACTAACACTAATACCCAAAGAAAGGGGAAAGAAATTAATTACACACGGACCGTTTAGGTTTATACGTCACCCTATTTATAGCGCAATTATGTTTTCCGGGTCAGGGATGTTGGCGGTGTGGCGAGAATCGTGGATTATTTTAGTGTCTGTATTGCCAATTTCTCTTTTTTGGGCATGGTTGGTCCAAAAGGAAGAAAACTATATGATATCTTTATTCGGAAAAAAATACAAAAAATATCAAGAAAAAACAGGACAGTTTTTACCCTCTTGGAAAGCATTAAAAAAAGAGACAGAGAAGGAAGTATAAATTTTAAACAATTAAGTCTGTTTTGTAACTTCACATTCCAAAAAACTGAAGAGGAGATGTATTATGAACTTGTTTAATACACGAATTTATTTATTAACGTTAATATTAGGAATTGTAATGGGAAAAAATCAAAATAATGGCTTTGAATATGTTCAGTCTTCAGGCGGAATCGAAGAATATACAATGAAATCAAATGATTTATCTGTTCTACTGATGGAAGATCATTCCGCGCCGGTGGCAACCTTTATGGTAACCTATCATGTTGGGTCCAGAAACGAAGCTGTAGGTCATACGGGCTCGACGCACCTGTTGGAACATATGATGTTTAAAGGATCGCGCTCTTTTAATAAAAAAAGAAATACTGCAATTTGGACCGTGTTGCAAAATGTTGGTGCTCGAATAAATGCTACAACGTGGTTGGACAGAACAAATTATTTTGAACTATTACCCAGTGAACACCTCGAAACGGCTATTGCAATAGAAGCAGATCGGATGAGAAACGCATTTTTGCGAGATGAAGATCGCCAACCGGAAATGACAGTAGTAAGAAATGAATTTGAAAGGGGAGAAAACGATCCTTTTGATGCGCTGGATAAAAATATTTGGGCGACAGCATATCAGGCACATCCCTATCACCACTCAACAATAGGGTGGCGATCGGATATAGAAAATGTATCCACAGAAAGACTACGCGAATTCTATAATACATATTATTGGCCAAACAACGCCACCGTCACAATTATAGGTGATTTTGAAAAACAAGAAACGCTGAAAATGGTTAAAAAATATTTTGGAAAACATAAGAAGAGCAAACACAAAATACCTGAAATGTATACAACAGAACCGAAACAAGAAGGCCCCCGAAGAATTTCAATAAACCGCCGGGGAGAAACAGGAATCGTGGGAATTGCCCATAAATCGCCGGAAGGATTAACAGAAGATACATATGCACTTCAGATTTTATCAAAGATTCTTGGGGGAGGCAAATCTAGCCGTTTATATAGAAAAATCGTTGATAAGGGGTTGGCAACGGGCTTATTCATGTGGGATTTCCCTTTTAAGGATAACGGTCTTTTTATAACCTATGTTTTCATGACTCCCGGCACAGAACACAGCAAGGTTGAGAGTTTGGTTCTTGAAGAATATGAAAATATAAAACAAAACGGAGTTGAGAAGTCAGAACTTGAAAGAGCCAAGGCCCAAATTCAATCTGAAATGGCGTTTAGCAGAGATGGGTCATATTCAATCGCATCGGCCCTGAACGAATCGATTGCAATTGGAGACTGGAAATTTTATACAACATATAATGAAAAAATTTCTTCAGTGAAAACAGAAAATATTAAACAAGTCGCAAATAAATACTTGAAGGAAGACCAAAGTACAACAGGGTATTTTATTCCAGAATCAAACGGAGAAAAAAGCAATCAAGTCGGGGCAAATAACGTTCATCAACCTCTTAATTATAGTTCTGAAGAAATAACTGAAACAAATGTGCCTGCACGCACAGCAACAGAGATTAAAAAAGCAAACAAAAAGGCATCAATCGCGAATCAGATCGTTACATCAAAACCACTACCCGGAATAGAATTAAAAACGCTGAAAACATCTGTAGAAGATGTTGTAACGCTAACGGGCAGTATTTTTGGCGGTGACGAGTTTAGCCCGGAAAAAAACAAATCAATTGCAGAACTAACAGCAGAAATGCTTGGGGAAGGAACCGCCACGCAAAATAAATTTGAAATAAGCGAAAAACTAGAATCTGTTGGAGCCAGCTTAAGTTTTTCAAGCGATAAATATAGAGTAAGATTTAACGCCCGCTGCCTAAAAAAAGACATTCCTTTGGTAGTTGGGTTATTGGGCGAACAGTTAAGAACACCCGCCTTCAACGAAACCGATCTTGAGAATTTGCAGAAAAGACTAATTGGAAGCTTGCAAAGATCAAAACAAAATACACGAACAAGGGCAAGTGGAGAATTCAAAAGAGCCTTATACCCAAAAAACCATCCAAACTATTCAAGCGAAATAGATGATATAATAGCAGATGTTAAAAAAGCATCAACAGAGGATTTAAAATCGTTTCATAAAAAGAATTATGGCATGGGAAATATGCGTATTGTAGCTGTTGGAGATGTAGATAATAAAATAATTTCAAAAGCACTCGAGCATGCTTTTGGAGGTTGGAAAAAATCCGAACTATTTATCCCAAACCTCACGCTTTCAGCCAATGACGCCGGACCGAAAACACACTACTTAACCGTGGAAGACAAAACAAGCGTAGACATGTTTATAGGTGTCCCGATTGGAATAGACAATACACATGAAGATTATTATGCGCTTATGGTTGGAAACTATATTTTAGGTGGAAATTTTGCCGCACGCCTTATGCAAACGGTAAGAGACAAAATGGGATTAACATACGGCGTTTATTCCAGCATTCGCGGTGCAAGTAACGGCAGTGACGGCTATTGGAGTGTATGGGGAACCTTTGCACCCGATATGTTAAAAAAAGGTAAACAAGCTGTTATAGATCAAGTTAACGGTTGGGTAGAAGGCATAACAGAAGATGAATTGAGTGCAAAAAAAGAAACAATAACAGGTTCATATAAAGTTGGATTGGCGACGACCGGTGGTTTGGCAGGACAAATCAAACGCAACACAGAAAAAGGATATGATGATTCAATGTTGGATGAGTATCCAAGCATAATTCAAAAATTAACTTTAGAGCAGGTCAATCTGGCAATTCATAAATACATTAATCCTGAAAAACTGGTTATTGTTGCAGCAGGTTCAATTGATAAAGAAGGACAGCCCTTAAAAGAATAATAAGCGATAACACTATATGTTAGGTCGTAGAAATAGAAGCCCAATCAATCGAATCAAATCGTTCAATCTTGTAACCATAAATTCCGTTTTCTCCCACCTTCAACACCCAAAGACCAATTTATAGCACCCAAATGGATGTCATACTTATTGCAGCGATAACCATGGATGGGTATATCGCCCGCCATCACCATGAAGTTATAGATTGGTCAGAAGACCTGCGCCTATTTAAACAACAAACGCTTGGCTATCCTGTAATAATGGGTTCAAACACATTTGATTGCTTGCAAAAAGTATTAATTGGACGGGAGATTATAGTTGTTCACAGAAACGACAACACTAAGGCTATATTAGATGAAATAAAATCAGAAAAATGTTTTATAGCGGGTGGAGGAAAAACAAATTTCCGTTTTGCACCACATTTGACACATTTATATTTAACAACTCATCCTTTAATTTTTGGAAAAGGGATACCGCTTTTTGATGGAAAAATAAAGGAGCTAAAATTAGAACTTGAAAATGTGAAACCAATCGTTAAAGAAAAAGGTGTTTATCAATTTCAATATAGGGCGGATTAGAATTTGGCGGCTAAATAGTATGGTCGTGGCTGCTTAACTTAATTGGCTTATAATATTTTCAACAATATTTTTACCACCATATCTTATAAAATCATTTACCGGAAAGTCGAACCTGTTTTGATATTCATCAATGGTTTTTCTAGCTGATTCATCGTTTTCAGCGCGAGTAACAAGACCCAACCCAACACAACGGCATGATTTAAATATTTGTACAAGATTCAAATATAAATCTAATGTTTGTTTAATATCATACATGGGTTGTCCAAAGGTATCCTTCGTGCGTAACGGGTCGTGACACATAAGGAGAAAATCCGGCATAGATCCATGAAGAAGACCAAGAGTTACGCCCGAATAGGCCATATGTGTAATACTTCCCTGGCCCTCTACAATAATAATATCATTCTCCTCGCCGAGCTTATCAATTTCGTTTTCAATACCACCGGCGACAAAATCGCTGACAACAGCATCAACTGCAACTCCGGCACCACTGAGCAAAATACCCGTTTGGCCCGTTCCGACAAACTTTGCGGACACATCTTTTTTAACTAACGCATTGGTTGTTTCCCAAGCAGCAGTCATTTTTCCTGAGTCGCAGTCAGTTCCCACAGTCAACAAAACAGGCACTTTTCGGTTTTTCCATGTCCCTTTTGTAAAAGGCAATGGATCAGGCGGTTTACGTAAATCAGTTATGATAACATTATGTTTGTTTGCCAATTTAGAAAACTCTGGATCGAGGCTCAAAAATGAATGAAGACCACAAATAATATTTAATCCGTTTTTAATCGCTGTTACAACACTGTCGCGCATATTATCCGGCAAATAACCTCCTTCAGTGGCTACACCAACAAGCAGCGTATCTGGATTGAATTGTAAAGAAGCTTCTATGTGAGCGACTACAGGTAAAGAGCCTCCAATTCCTACAATATCATTGGCTGTTCTTCCCGAGTTTTTTGAATCAATACAACAAACAACATCTTCCGGGCGATAGCGAAGTAAAGCGTTGCCTGTTTTGCCATAGAGATGATTAAAATTGCCTTCAAATAAAATGGCGTAACGCGGCATTCGTTTATATAATAGTGTTATTTTGTTGCCCGCTTTGCGCGGACGATTGATGCTTTGATTTTCCCTCTCAAGACCTTGTTTTCAAGTGCGTTGATTTCATCCATGTTTCCTTTTGTCCCAGATTCAACAAGACGCGCTATTAATGCCTCTTCAGATTCTTCTCCTACAGAGGGTGTTGTGACAGCTGATGGCGGACCGTCCGGCACATCCGGCATAAGGGGTTTTTCTCCCGTACGCTTGGCCTTCACCATAGCAGCTTTCGCCTTTCCACGAAGCGGCCTTTCCGGAATACTGTTTATGGGATCCATGTCGCCATCAAGGGCTTTATTTACAACATGGGCGATCAAATCTTCGTTGTTTTTAAACAGAGGCAAGCTTCCAATGTGAACGCTGTCTGGAGCCGAAGCAATGGGACCGACTTTTAAGGCTTCAATTAGGTTTTCCGGCATTTTACCCACACGTTTAGCTTTTACCAACGCTGCTTTGGCCATGCCGCGAGTCGGTTTGTCAGATATAGCGTTAATAAGGTCCATGTTTCCATCAATCCCGGCCTGAACGCCTTGTGCAATGATGGTTTCACGGCTCAATTGAGGTCCAACATCTTTGATTGAAGCACTGTCATTTTCTTTGATGGCAGATTTATCCTCGGGGATAAAATGTCCAAGATTATGTAAAATTTTTGAACCTCTATCAGCAAAACCCCACGTTGTTAGAAAAGAGAAAAAACCATAGCTGTTACGAGTGCAAACAACCTCTGAAGATCCGGATGAAGTGAGATTAATTTCAAAGGACACCGTTTCCTTATTAATAGGGCTGAACCTCATTTCTAATTCCAGTTTTTTATTTGTTTCAACACCCATTATTCGGCCATTAAACCAAGGCAAAAAAGACTTGGGACGAATTTTTATAAAAGCACCGGGCTCAAACAAAAAACGGTCAAAGGAAAAACGATGAACATAACGGGAAGTATCAACGATGGGTAACATTCGATTAACCCCGGGAAACCATAAACAGTAATCTTCTAATGCGGTTAACGCTTTCCAGATCATGTCCGGTTTGGAAATATATTCATGCTGTACAATAGTTTCAGCTTGAAAAGGGCGGTAATACGAATGAAACTGACTGCTAATTACTTGTGGATTGCCCGCATCTCGAATGAACATATATACAGTTAATAATAAGGCAACTATTGCCAGAGCTATAATCATAAATATCCTTAAAAATTGGTTGAGATTTTACAGTTTTTTTCTGGTAGAAACCAACGGTGACACTATTCTGCTATGAGCTTGTTTTTTATAGCAAAACGCGTTAATCCGGTTGCATCAAACACACCTATTTTTTTCATTAGGTTGCGACGATGTTTATATACTGTTGGCATGCTGATAAAAAGTTGATCTCCAATTTCTCGCGAGGACGTTCCTTCCGAAATCATTTGCAGTATTTGTTTCTCTCTTTTTGTTAGACGATTAAACCGCGAATAATCTAACTGTTCATGGATGTTTTTTCGAGCTGTTTCCAAGACAGTTTTTGATATAGAGGAACTGAAATATGCTTCCCCGGCCATAACTGCCCTCACAGCTTTTAATAAAGTCGTAGCAGCAGATTGCTTATGCAGGTAACCGGAGACACCTATTCGAATTGCCCGAATTACGTATTCTTCATCCGTATACATTGAAAGCAAAATGATTTTAGTTTCTACAAAGCGTAAAATCTGTTTCGCCGCTTCTAATCCATTTATACTGGGCATGGAAATGTCCATCAAAACAATATCCGGTTTTAGTTTACGAGCTATCTGAATAGCTTCATCGCCGTTATTGGCTTCCCCAACGACATTTAAATCGTTTTCAGCAGACAGAAGCATTTTTATACCATCGCGTAAAATGGTGTGGTCGTCCGCCAATAGAATATTAATTTTTTCTTTGTTCACTATCTTTCCACCCGATTTTTTGGTAACTCAACACACAGCCGCGTTCCTTTTCCGGAATTGCTTTGAATATCAAAATGTCCACCGATAGACTTTATACGTTCACTCATTCCAATTAATCCAAGGCCTGCTGTGTTTGCAAATATCTGATTTGAATCAAACCCATCTCCATCGTCTTCAATATAGCAAAGGAATTTACCATTTTGTTTATGTATACTGACGTTAATTGAAGAGGCATTCGCATGTTTGGCTATATTGTTGATCCCTTCTTGAAACACTCTATAAAAAGCTGTTTTTATTTCAGCCCCAAGGTTTTCCACCTCGTTATCACTCTCAATAGTAACTGTTAAGCCCGTACGAGCTGTAAATTTTCTTGAATGTGATTTTATAGCTGGAATAAGCCCAAGATCGTCAAGTTCTGGCGGGCGCAACTCCAGAGAAAATTGATGAATTTTGCTGGACGTTTCTTCAACAAGTTTTTGACAATCAGCAATACGCATTTTTATTTTTTTGTCATCTAATTCACCCGTACGAATGCTTTGTAACGTCATATTAATTGCTGTCATGGATTGGCCTATTTCATCGTGTAGCTCCATGCTTATATATTTTCGCTCATCCTCCTGTATATTCAGCATTTCTTTTGAAAGTTTACGTAATTGATGCTGTTGTGTTTGCAGTTTTTCAACATGTTGTACCAACCCCTGCTCATACATGATTTTTTCAGTTATATCACGGCCAATACAGAGAATGGAATATAATGAATTTGATGCATCAAACTGTGGAACAAACGAGAATTCGAACCAACTGGAAAATGTAGAAAAAGTTATTTCAACATCAATTTTTTCACCATGGAGAGATTTAACTATACGATCTATCGTTTCAGCAATAACGGGCGTACCTTTTTCAGTTAGGTGCGTTGAAATATTATGACCTAAAACAGCAGATGTTTTTGTACTATTTAAAATAAGTAAAGACTGGTTTACAAAAAGAATTTTGTGGTTTGGATCTATAACTAATACAATATCTTCCATGTTTTCAACCAAAGAACGATACTGTTCATTACTTTTTAGCAGACTCTCTTCTACTATGCGGCGGTCCGTAATATCGCGAACACCTGCGATTATCTCATTATTATGAAAAGGCAACATAGCTGCTTCAAACACCCGCGTGCCGCCGGGCATGTCCAATTCGTATTCAATTGTAACACGTTTTTGTTGAGAAACGACGACCTGAATAGCTTCCATAACTTTTTTTGCAGAATTTTTTGGGAGCCTTTCAGATATGGTTGAGCCAACAATGTTGTCTTTAGGTTTATATAGTTGATCTTCTGGTCCGCGGTATTCTAAATATTGACCGTTCTGATCAATTCGAAAATATAAATCCGGTAAAGCTAAAAATACAGCTTCAAGATCATCTTTTAATGCACGAAGATTTTGAGTTTTATCCTGGACCTCCTTTTCTAACTCTTCGCTCCATTTTTCAACCCTATCGCTGGCACGGATAAAGCGGTTAAATAAAAGTCCGGCTATACCGATCATACAAATTAAAAAGCCATATTTATTCACAAATAAAGCCTTTCTCCATATCACTGAATCCAACATGTCTACAATTACCGTCCCGAGCAAAATTGTAACACAAATACTAAAAAATATTATTTCGTTTACAGGGATTTGTTTCCAATCGTCAGGTACAAACATCGGTTTAGAGAGAGCTTTGCGGTTTGCTAATAAACAGCTAATAGACAAATACAGTAAATATCCAGACATTAAAGGAAGGGTAAATTGCCATAAACGCAATATGTCCAGTATAAAATTAGGCGGTGCCCATACGGCTAGCAATATGAATAAACCACAAAAGAAACAGTAGAACTTTGTTATGAGAGTTGTTTTATGTTTCAAGTATGTATTAACAACCAGTGCAAACATGAACGCAATTGAAAATATAGCCGAATATTCAATCCTAAAAGATAGAAAATTAAAGGTACCAGAGCTTATTTCAACAAAGGCACGCTCAGCGCTATATACAGCGAAAGCAAAAGAAAGAAGAGAAAAATATAGAAAAAAGAGGTTTTGTCGTTGGCGAATAAAAAAGTACAACCATGTAAGGGCAATTACTAAATAAAGAATAAAATGTGAAAACGAGAAAAAGTTTAATTTCGGCGGAAAAAACTCTGATGTTGAGCTTATTGTATAAGGTTCACCGTAATAAAAACCAGTGCCGAAATGTGTTGGATCACCTATAATATGATAGACAAGAACGTTTTCCCCCGGGCGGATTAATTTAGATGGAATAAAAACAAGCAGTTTATGTCCTCGCCTTGGAGACATGTCCCCGTTATTTTTAAAATGTAATTCTTTTTCAATTGCAACGCCGTTAAGATAAATCGCCCAATTATACCCAATCCCTTTTAAAAATAAAGAAAGGTGAGGAAGGTTGTCAATATCAGAAGAAGCAATATTGAATGAGGTAACAAACGTAAATGATTCAGCCGGAAAAGTTTTAATAGATAAAAATGAGCGATTAGGAAGACCTTCAAAACCTAACTCTCGAACAACAAGCGGTCTTGAACCTGTTTTACCAGGGACATGAATCCAATTGGTATCATGTTTAGAAGGGAGGGAGTTAGTCCATGTTTTGTCAAAGCCTTTGCGAACAAAAATATCTTGCTGGTTTAGATCGATAGTTATGGCGGGCGAGGCGGACGGGGCCACGAGAAAATACATTAAAACGATAAGAGACTTTTTCAATATGGAGCTCATTTAAAAGTGAAATTAGCTAAAACTTCAGCATAATACTAGAAAGTACTAACAAAACAAAGACTATACCAAAAAAATCATAGTGATTATACCATAAAAATACTCAATTGTGATAATTGACGAAAGATAGATAAAGTAGTAATATATTAGCGAGGATTATTGATGAATTATCCTATGCTACCCTTTATGATATATAATTAGTAGTTGCTCTGTAAAAAAGCCCTTCTTACACTTGGGAGGGCTTTTTATTTTTCTTAAGCAGTCAATCTTCTTTAAATTTCTTATCATCCAGAGAATATTGTGCTGTACTTCATTGTAACAACCCTTGCCCTTGTAATTTTATATTTGTTATCGTGGCACCCAAAAAGAGCCAAACGTTTTTATAATAATAGAAAACTTTGGTTTGCCCATCGCGGAGCTCTTTTAAGTGAGCCAGAAAACACACGAGAATCTTTTAAGAAAGCTATATACACAGGGTTTCCGGCTATTGAAGTGGATGTGATTTCTACGCAGGACAATATTGTGTGCTGTTCACACAACTTTGATCTTGAAAGACAGACAGATGGTCAGGGTTATTTACATGAAAAACATTACAACCAGGTGAAAGAAACAAACGTTTTTTGTTCATTTAATAATAAAAAAGCACAACTAACAACCTTGGATCAAGTTTTGGATTTAATTCCTGAAACAACGAGAATTAATATTGAGATTAAAACATCAAAACGGATGGACTTTAAAACAGCGAGATTGACAGCAAAGATACTAAAAGAAAGAAAACTTGAATCCAGAGCTATGATCTCCGCCTTCAATCCTCTAACGTTATGTTATATAAAAACATTTTTCAGTTCAATTTTGACAGGTTATATAGTGGAAAAAAGACTTATGCTTCCTTTTATATATATTGCAAGACCAGACTTTCTCCATCCAATCAGTAATTTAATTACAGATTCTTTATTGACATTTACAAAAAGAAAAGGGTTGCGAGTAAACGTTTGGACAGTGAATACAAAACCGGCTATAGACTGGTTAACAGAAAAAGAGGTTGATGGTATTATAACTGACAGGATGGAGTTTTATGGAAACAGTGAGGTATTAAGCGGGTAATAATCAGTGTTTAAAACAACGCGTTCCAGTAAAAACCATGGCAATGCCGTATTCATCACAGGCGTCTATCACTTCCTGGTCTCGAATTGAACCGCCGGGTTGGACCACCGTTCTGATCCCCGAATCTTTGATGGCGTCAATGCTGTCCCGAAAAGGGAAAAATGCATCGGAAGCCAAAACGCCGCCTTTCACATTGTCGCCCCCTTTACGAAGTGCCATGTGAACTGCATCCACGCGGCTTACTTGTCCCGCACCGAGCCCAACCGTTGTATTATCTTTCGCAATTAATATACCGTTAGATTTGGCATGTCGGAGCACCTTCCATGTGAATAAAACCGTGTCAATATCTTTTTCAGAAGGTTGTGTTTTGGTTACAGTGTTTAGGTGTTCACGTGTTAGAGTTTTGTTATCTGTATCTTGAACGAGCAGACCGCCATCTACATTTCGGACTTCAAGTTTTGGTGTTCGTTTACCAAATTGACCGTTCTCCAACACACGAAGATTCTTCTTCTTTTTGAATATTTCCAGCGCCTCCGGTTCAAAGTCTGGCGCCAATACAATTTCCACAAAAACCGACGTAATGGCTTCTGCCACCGTTTTGGTGCAGGTTCGGTTTAATGCAATAATACCGCCAAAAGCAGACAATGAATCCGCATTAAAGGCACGATTGTATACATCCAAGAGATCATCCCCCGTAGCCACGCCGCAAGGGTTGGCGTGCTTCACCACCACGCAGGCGGGATCATCAAATTCACGGACGCACACCAAGGCGCCATCCGCATCCATGATATTATTATAAGACAGTTTTTTCCCTTGGTGGATTTTTGCATTCAAGATATTGGCTTCATTATTTCCGGGAATTTTATAAGACGCGGCTGATTGATGGGGGTTTTCACCATAGCGCATTTCCGAATGTTTTTCAAAAGTGAGAGAAAAATCATCCGACAATTTTTCATCCTTAAGGTAGTTATGAATGATGGTATCGTATTTGGCTGTATGCCCGAATGCTTTGGCGGAAAGTTTTTGCCGAGTTTCGAAGGAAATTTCCCCGGAATTTAATTCATCGGTAATGGTGGAATAGTCCGCAGGATCCACAGCCACACAAACCCACCCCACATTTTTTGCTGCAGAACGGATCATGGTAGGCCCGCCGATATCCACATTTTCTAATGCCAGCGCCAAGTCGCAATCTTCCCGGGAAATGGTATCGGAGAATGGATAGAGATTGCACACCACCAGATCGATCCATTGAATGTGGTTTGCTTCCGCATCGGCGCAGTGGGTATCACGAAGTCCAAGAATGCCCCCTTCTACCAGCGGGTTAATAGTCTTCACGCGGCCGTCCATGATTTCGGGGAATTTTGTATAATCACTTACATCAGTAACGGGAATGTCTGCATCCCGCAATGCTTTGGCTGTGCCACCGGTGGACAGAATTTCCACACCGTGGTTATGTAAAGATTGGGCCAAGTCGATGACGCCTGTTTTGTCAAAGACAGAAATGAGTGCTCGGTTAATTTTGATTGGTTTTTGGTTTATTGTTGGTTTTTCTATCATACTTTTTAAGCCACAGAGATCACAGAGAAATTAAAACAAGGCTAGGCTTAATTATCATCTCTGTGTGCTCTGTGGCTAATCATTTTTATTGCTTCAATAAAGGCTTGCCCTTCTAATTCTTGTACTTTTGTTTTCAGTGATTCCGCCGTTTCATTGGTTGCCACTGCACATTTTTTCTGGATCAGGATGGGTCCACCGTCCACTTCATCCGTAACAAAATGGATGGTACATCCCGTTTCTGTTTCACCGTTTTCTAATACTTCTTCATGGACGTTAGTGTCCATCCCGCCAGCATATTTGGGCAAGAGCGATGGATGAACGTTTAACAACTTGTCTCGCCACGTATTGCAAAATTCTGCAGACAGGATGCGCATAAAACCGATGAGCAGAACCAGATCCACACCATGTTCATTTAAAACGGATGTCATTTCGACGTCGAATTCTTCCCGCGTTTTTCCCTTATGGGAAATGAACACTGCCGGAACACTATGAATCTCCGCCCGGTCTAAAATGTAGGCATTCTTCCGATTGGAGATGACCACTGACACTTCCGCATCCAGTTCACCTGAAGCGATGGCATCAAAAATGGCTTTAAGGTCAGTGCCGTTGGTTGAGCCTAAAATACCGAGTTTAATTTTCTTGGCCACAGAGATCACAGAGTCTTTATATAAAGGTTAAATCTAATATTCGTCTCTGTGTGCTCTGTGGCTATCCACGCAGTTCACTCATATGATCAATCCGTTTCTGAATCACCTCATCCGTCCCAATATCTTTCCGGTGAAAAAGCGGACCGGAAACAGACGATATTTCTTTTTCAGCAAATTTTTCAGATTCAGAAATAGAATCGGCAATACCCACAATTGCCGCTGTTCGGCTGCCGGCTTCAACTAATTGTCCATCTTTAATATCAACTGACGCATAAAACAACCCATCCGGATTTTCAATTTTTGACACATCAATAGGTTTATTTTTTACTGGACTGTCCGGGTAACCTTCCGGCACGGCGTATTTGCACACCGTTGCTTTATTGGCGAATTGCACATCCACTTGATCCAAGGTGCCGTCGGCGATGGCGTTGCATATGTCAATAAAATCGGACGCTAACAGTGGTAAAACATTCATAGCTTCCGGATCCCCGAAACGTGCGTTGTATTCAACGAGTTTTACTCCATTAGCCGTAGCCATAAACCCGCCGTAAAGAATACCTTTATACCCTTCACCAAATTTATCTTTCAGCGCCTTGGCTGTAGCCAAGTTGATGGCGTGTGCTTCAGTAATATCGGATTCTTGTAAAAACGGAAGCGAATGATTCGCATCGGAATAAGTGCCCATTCCGCCGGTGTTGGGGCCCGTGTCCCCTTCATAAGCTCGTTTATGGTCTTGAACCGCAGGCATATGTTTTAAGGAATTTCCATCACAGAAACTCATGAGAGAAAATTCCTGTCCAATGAATTTTTCTTCAATAACAAACTCTCCGCCTTTTTCTACCAATTCTTTACAATACGCAATTGCTTCGTGGTGGGAATGGAGATGGTCACCCGACACTTTTACACCCTTACCGCCCATGAGTCCGTCAAACTTTACTACGTAATTTTCACCCAATTCATTTAAGAATTCAACCACGCCGCTCATAGAATCAAAAGTTTGATATTTTGGGCCGCCAGGGATGTCATATTCTTTCAACAAATCCCGCGTGAAGGCTTTGGATGTTTCCAATTGGGCTAAATCTTTTTTGGGTCCCACCGTTTTTACGCCAGCGTTCCACAATTCATCAGCCACACCGTTAGCTAATGGATTTTCCGGTCCAATAATAGCCAGAGCTGCGCCGGTCTCTTTGGCATAGCTCACTACAAAAGCGGGGTCGTTGATGTTGCCAACCGTTAATTCATCGCAGAGTTCAGCAATCCCGGGATTCATATTGGATGCAAGACAATAAATCTCTTTTTCTTGGGGGGAACGGTCTAATGCGCGGACAATGGCATGTTCACGTGCACCGGAGCCAATGACTAATATTTTATTCATGCTTTCTTCGTTTTTCTCTGTGAACTCTGTGGCTATTCATTTATTTCCCATTCCGATCGTTCACACGCATCCTTTCCATTTCTGCGATTTTAGCTTCATCTATATCGTTGGCCACGTAATTTCCATCCAAACATGCCATGCAGGGCGTATCAATATGATGATCCCCTTTTCGGGTAACCGCTTCTACCAAATCATCAATTTTTTGATAAAGAAGCGCATCCACATTTAAGTATTTTTGGATTTCAGATTCCGTCATATTTCCAGCAATGAGTTCACTATTGGTTGGCATATCAACACCATAAAAACATGGCGATTTCACTGGCGGGCAAGCCACAGCAAAATAGACTTCCTTTGCGCCAAAATCTTTTAGCATTCGCACGATTTCCCGGCTGGTATTTCCACGAACAATGCTATCATCCATGATCATTACTTTTTTATCACGAATCTCTGTTTCTTGTGGTACCAATTTATATTTGACAGACTTCTTTCGTTCCGCTTGTCCCGGCATAATAAATGTGCGACCAATAAATGTGTTTTTATATAACCCCTCTGAATATCTTACGCCAAGCTCATGTGCAAAAGAAAGGGCAGATGTGTTAGCTGTGCTTGGTGCTGGAATCACAATATCCGGAACGATATCGGGATATCTATTCTTCCATGCGTCTGCCAAATTTTGCCCCATCCGAAGTCGGGAACGATAAACGCTTACATCGTTCAATGTGGCATCTGGACGGGAAAAATACACATATTCAAAAATACAGGGATTAAAAGATTTTTTAACCAATCGTTTACTAAAGACCTTTCCCTCTTCATCTACATAAATGAGTTCACCCGGGAGAACTGTACCTTTCGGTTCGTATCCCATGGCGTAGAACATGGTGTTCTCTGATGCGAAAATATAATCTTTTCCACCATTTCCATTGGATCTCTCACCTTTTACCAATGGTCGAATTCCCTGAGGATCACGAAAAACGACGAGCCCTTTTCCAATGACAATACTTGTAACGGAATAAGCACCTTTCACTCGTTTGAATATTTTGGTAACAGCATTACACAAGAGATAGAAAAATTCTTCACTATCTTCCGGCGGACTATTTGTGTGAAGTAAGTCAGCAAAAAAATGAAGTAATACTTCTGTATCGCTATTGGTGTTTAAGTATCGGGAATCCTTGGTTTTTATTCCTTCTGCCAGCTCTGCATAATTTGTGAGGTTTCCATTATGTGCCAGAGCGATACCGTAAGGAACGGATGTCCAAAATGGCTGCACTTCGCCATGGCTGAATCCACCGTGGGTGGGATAACGATTGTGAGAAATACCGATGTTGCCCGTGAGCAACTTCATGTTCTCGGTATTGAAAATTTCTTTGGCGAGCCCCATCCCTTTTTCTTTATGCATGCGGTCGTCATAAGTCATAATGCCGGCGGCATCTTGACCACGATGCTGTAAATGAATAATGCTGTCGTAGAGTTCTGTCGCAACAGGTTTATGGGAATAAATACCGGCTATACCACACATGATATTTTCTTTAGAAGACAGTATTCACGGAGAAACACAAATAAATCAGGAGTTGTTAAAGGTAAAATATTTATTTTTCATTATCTTTCACATTTTGTATTGAAACCCACCATACAAAACCAACGGCAATTAGTAAAATACCAACTCCAGCAAAAAAGACGCCCAATGTATGTAATGTGTCCATTTGTTTACCTCATTTTTAATTGTTAAGCGCTATGGTCTTTTGCGATCATAATGAATCTACTAACTTTTTTGCCAACCCGATATAAGATTCAGGCGTTAGGTTTAGTAGTATCCGTTTATCTTCATCTGAAATTTTCAATCTGGAGACAAATTCAGCCATAGATTCTACATTAATAGATTGTCCGCGGGTCAGTTCTTTAAGCTGTTCGTAGGCGTCTTGCTTTCCGTTTTTTCGTAGAATGGTTTGGATTGCTTCCGCTAATACTTCCCAGTGATCATCCAACTCATTCTCCATTTGAACTTTATTAATAGTAATCCGGCCCAACCCTTTTTGGATATTTTTCAGCGCTAAATAAGAATGTCCGAGCGCAACGCCTTGATTACGCAATGTGGTGGAATCAGTAAGATCCCGCTGCATTCTGGAAATGGGTAGTTTGGTAGCCAAATGATTTAGCAGCGCATTGGCGACGCCCATATTTCCTTCCGCATTTTCAAATTGAATTGGATTGATTTTATGAGGCATAGTGGATGAACCTACTTCACCTGCCACTTTCTTTTGTCCGAGAATACCGCGGCTGATGTAAGCCCACATATCCCTACAAAGATCAGTGAGAATAGAATTCACCCGCACTACTTGATGAAAACTTTCTGCCAAAGAATCGTGATGTTCAATCTGGGTGGTGATTAGGTTTGGCTCAAGCCCTAATGATTTAATGAACATGGAAGCAAATCTTGTCCAATTCACTTTTGGGTATGCAACCATATGGGCAGACCAGGTTCCTGTGGCGCCGCCGAATTTTCCCAATAACGAATGGGATTTGATCTGATCGATCTGCCGATCCAGCCGAGCGCAGAATACGGCCAACTCTTTACCGAATGTAGTTGGGGTAGCTGGTTGTCCGTGGGTGAGTGCCAGCATAGATGAATTTTTATACCTACGAGCCAGCTTTTTTAATTCTTTATTCAACGATTGAAGCGAGGGTAAGTAAACGTGTTTTAACCCATCTTTCCACATGAGTGTGTAGGATAAATTATTTACATCTTCAGATGTAAGCGCAAAATGGATCCAAGGGTGCAGTGTTTTTTTCACCTTGCTCTGGAGATAGTATTCAACCGCTTTCACGTCATGATTGGTGGTGGTTTCGATCTCTTTTACTTTTTCAGCGCCACCAGAATTGAAATTTTCATATATCTTCCGCAGGCGAACTTGTTCGTCTTGGGTAAAGGGAGGAAACCCTTTGATTCCTTTTTCTTTTCCCAATGCAATGAGATATTCAACCTCAACCTTTAGGCGATAGCGCATGAGCGCAGATTCTGAAAAATATTCAGACAGCTCTTTTACACTATTTGCGTAACGGCCATCTAACGGGGAAATGGTGTTTAAAGCGTTCATTTTTTAGCCATAGAAATCACAGAGAAAAACCTTTATTAAACTTCCCAGAAACTATGTGTGCTCTGTGGCTATTATTACTCTGCAATGTCTTCAAATTCTTTCCTTTTGCTATCAAACCACTCTCCCATAGCTTTTGGGTCTTTCATTAATTCTCACATTTCTCCTTAATGCCACTAATGTTTTGCAACTGCCACGCCATCCCTGATTTACTTCCCAACTTTCATACGAAATTCCAGCCCAAAATGACCACTAAACTTTTATACGAATTCTGGCGTGGAGTTGCTTGTTATGCCCAATTATTATTTCATAAGAATCATTCTTTTTATTGATACTTGATCTTGATCGGTTTGTATTTGATACAAATAAATCCCTGAACTTACAAAATTTCCTGTTTCATCTTTTCCATTCCAAACAACTGATTTGATGCCTTTAGGAGTTTCTTCTTTTATCAACTGTTTTATTTTTTGTCCTTTTATGTTAAAAATTGATAAATCTACAAAAGAATTTGTTGGCAAATAAAACTTTATTGTCGTAGATGGGTTAAAAGGATTGGGGTAGTTTGAAAGCGAAATATTAGACGAAAGACATACATCATCGTTAGAAATTCCTACAGGAACATATACTTCTTCATTTATTTCGCATTCAAAAGAATTATCAAAATAACTCTGACAAGTAATCCCGGATAAATCATTTTCAATACTTGCATAAATGTTAGTTTTAATTATATGCTCACCGGCATTAGGATTATTGAATCTCATTCCTGTGTCACCGTAAGAAGCCATATCACCTGTGTCGTCAGTTCCGTCATTCGTCCCACCGGAACTGTTATCATAATAGTATAAAAGGAAATCATCTGAAATTCCTGAAAAATCACTAACAGTTACTAAAGATTTGTTTTCAAAATCCATTTTTATCCAATAGTGAGACATTTCAGATAATTCGATATCAGTTTGAACGTTGGGATCAGGATTTCCATCAACTAAAATGAATTCATTATTTGATGTAGAAATAATTGCTCCCACAGATTCGGAACTTAGATCATAAGACCTTCTGATCATAGTTACACCTGCAGATTCATCAACTGAAATGGTAAGATCCGGCACTTGAAGAAAAGATCTGTAAAAATGTTTTTCTGCTTCTGTTGTTTGAGTTATGCCATATACAGAGACTTCATTTTGCACTTTACGCATTACTCGTATTTTGCCGGATTTAACCCAATAATCTATTGGTGAAAAATCATTTTCCGATAGAGTATATTCAGGGAAAGGCCAAACTGTTCCATTAATTCTCATCTTTTCTCTATCCATTAAATCGTTGGAAAAGTCAATACCTTCTTTAAATCGAAATTCATCCCAAAACAATTTTTGATCATCAAAACCTATTTTGTAATCTTCTGTGATGATTGCATCTTCCTCGTCATTATACGAAATATAACTCGTTGAGACAGTATCTTCAATTGTGCTTGAGTAATATAAATAGACAAATGTATAATCATTTTCTGCCGGATCATTTACTGCTATTTTGTATCTTGAATTGCTTTGTGATTCTGTATCCTCAATCCAATTTGAAGCCAAAACACTTGCTCCACCGTCTTGGGGCTGGAAGACAAGTTCATCATTTTCATCCCATAATCCGTCATCATCCTCATATAATGAGCCGGCAGTAGATCTTTCATCAATCTGCATAGGTATTTGGACCCAAAGATCATCTCTGTTTACGAATAATTGAATTTGATCTATCGGAACATCATACACATCAGGTAAATCAGTTCCTATTAGAATTACCGGTTCCATCTGCCTAATTTCAGCATAAATGTTTTGCATTACAAATAAACTGAAACTTAATAAAATAATTACTTTGATCAATCTTGTTTCTGATTGCATAAAATCTCCTTTTTTTTCTAATAACTTTTTGTCACTTTCACAATACATCCATTTTTATTGGGTAATTATTTTCTCCATACCTTAAAACACCTGTTCCATCTAAAATAAGAAACATTTCTTCACTTACATGATGATTATGGAATGGCCAAGATTTTTTACCAGGTGGAATTATGGTAATATTATACCCTAATTGATTTGCGCCTATTTTACCACCGACATCTGCGTATTGGGCACTAAAGCCACCGCGATTATGTCCTTTGAATTCAGTCAAATCATCAACGTTTATTATTGGTTTCATATTGCTCTCCTTATTTAATAATTGAATGAGTGTTCATGTTGATGGATTTAGACCAGAGCGATACATTCTATGGAAATGTGTATCCCATCAATTGGCATACCAACAATCGGCGTTGATCTAGCCGGTGGATTTTTAGGAAAAAATTCAACAAAGAGCTCATTTAATTTTGCAAAATTATTTGCATCGCACAGCCAAACTGTTGTTTTAACAACGTTACTCATATTACTTCCGCAATTCTCAAGCAATGTTGAAATGTTATTAAATGCTTGTCGAGCTTGTGATTCAAAATCGTCACCAACGAGCTCACCCGAATTATAATCTACGCCAGCTTGGCCAGATACATATAAAACATCCCCAGCTCGAACGACATGAGAATATGTATTTGCTATCTGAACATTGATATTTGTTAGATCTGGGATTTCATGCGTTACGCTCATTCTTGTTTCTCCTTATTATTTAAAATATACTCATTTGTTTTTTGGCTAAATACCAAAAATCCGCTTTACGGCTAATGCACAATTTCCTGGATCAAGAACGGTCAAGACCGGAGTGTTGCTGGGCATTTGCAGGGTAGAGTGGATGTTCACCAGCATATCTGCTTTATCAGAAAAGGGCGGGCATCCTAAGGTGGGGAATTCTGAATTCGCTGCCACAAATCCGGACAATGCATTAGAACGACCAGCAATGGTGATGTAAACAATGTCTTTGCCATCTTTGTTGTTTTCCAAAATTTCCAAAACTTTCAACGGCTGCTTGTGGGCCGACGCTGCATGCTGTTCCCAGCCAATGCCGTAGTCGTTTAATTTGTCGGTGATCTTTTTTGCGTGGGGTTCATCTGAAGTTGAGCCCATAATAATAATTGTTTTCATTTTATTTCCTTTTTCTTGCCGCAGAGCCACAGAGTTCACAGAGAAAAGTATTAAAACTCTATGTTCCTGCGGTTATTTATTATCAATTTTATCAAATAATTGTGGATAGTTTGTTCCAATAGCGGCTAAAATCGCGATATTTACGAAAGCCGTCCTGATTCCCACGCCAAAAGTAACACCCATCGCAACCCCAATACCCACAGCGTTTTCGTTTTTTTTTATCTTTACTCATTTTTCTCTGTGAACTCTGTGGCTTATAAATAGTCTTTTAAGTTTTCGTTAATTCTTTCGTTAACTGATTTACCTGTATCCGGGAAGGGGAATACCCCACCAGTGATGGTCTCATAGAGATAAATGTACCGACTAGATAATTCTACCACCAATTCTTCCGGTGCTTCAGGAAGCACTTCATCGTTATACGGATCACAATTATCCACAAACCATAATCGTAAAAATTCTTTATCAATATTCTGTGGCTCTTGTCCCGCAGCCATCCGCTCATCGTATGTTTCAGCTATCCAGTAACGGCTTGAATCTGGTGTATGGATTTCATCAATGAGCACAATGTTCCCATCTGCATCCCGGCCCATTTCATATTTGGTATCCACCAAGATCATGCCATTCTCTGCCGCTTTTTTTTGTCCGAACGCAAACAATTCAAGCGCCTTCCGACTGCAATAATCCCAGTCTTCCTGGGTCATCCAGCCTTCGCTCACAATTTCCGGCGGTGCGATGGGGCGGTCGTGATGCTCTTCCTTTGTGGTTGGTGTGAGCATGTTTTCCGCCAGCTTCTGGTTTTTCTTCAATCCTTCAGGTAAAACGTTTCCGCAATATTCCCGGTCGCCGTTGTTGTACACGGTCCAGAGAGACGTGCTGGTGCTGCCGGTAATGTATCCACGGACGACAAACTCAATGGGAAAAACATCGCATTTTTTAGCCAATGTTACATTGGGATCAGGAACGTCAATCACCTGGTTGAGGATAATCTCCTTGGTTTGTTCAAACCACCAAGCGCTGGTGAGATTCAGCACCTGCCCTTTGAATGGAATAGACGCCAGCACCCGGTCAAACGCACTTTGGCGATCTGTGGTAATGAGCGCAACTTTATCGCCTAAGTCATACTGATCCCGGACCTTTCCGGTTTTTTTGGTCCCGGCGGTCAAACTAGTTTTAGTTAATGTATTATTCAACTCCGCTTTGATGCGGCCTTTGTAGTGTTTAGTTGATTCTATAGCATTCATATCGTTTTAATTTGATTGACTTTATTTAGGAATATCAGAATTCCAAATGTCAGCTTTAATGAGCCAATCTCCATTTTGTTGTTTTTCCCAAATCACAATGTATTTCCCGGTGTCGATCGCAGCGCCAATTTTCATTGTAGACATTCCGACTTCATAAGCGTAGTATCCATCAACCTTTAATTCTAATGTGGTAAATACAACATCACGGACACCGTTTTGAATATCATCTTCAATAAATTTTTTGATTGATTCTTTATTTCTCAAAATTTTATTGTTCGGCGGCATTACAAACGCATCATCCGTATGAATATCTACCGCCAGTTGTGCGTTTTTATGATTGTAGCCATCCATATAGATTTGATTTTGCTGATTAATTATCTTTTCAACATCTTTTGAGCTTTGATTTGAGCAAGCTTGGAATAGAAAGCCGAAAACAATCATTGTGCCCAAAAAGAATTTTTTATTTAATCCGATAGCATTCATGAGATAGTGGATTGTATAGTATGTGAGTGTTCAACATGTTTTCCAAAACAACTTCAAAATTACCGCCGTTTACGGTCACATTCCATATGACACCGCGTTTTAATTCAGCGAGTTCGGTAATTTCAAATCGTTCGGTCAGAGATTCAAATTTCGCCCGCCCGTGCATGTCTTCTTTTTGCCGCACCAGGAAGGATGCGATGTTTTCATCGGTCTGAATGTCGCTAATGAATTCTTTGTTCGAGTTATAAAGTTCCCCCGTGGCATCAATTTTTTTCAGGATGTCATTTCGGTTGCCGTCCGTGGATATTTCCCAGTGGTTCTGTCGTGTGATGGTCACATCGTGCCCCAAATGATCCAGCGCATTATGGACGGACGCCGCTTCATTGTCTGTGATGATCATATCAATGATCCATTCGGTGGCGTTGGGGGTTGGTGTATAGTTTCCCACATTATAATGGGGACGCTCAAAGGATAAGGTGTGATCGGTGACAGGGTTGTTCTTCTCAATAAATTCTTTCATGGATGAAAAAATAGCATCACCCTTTTCCGTCCGCTCCGGATGGGGCATCATGGCCATTACGTTCCCCTTTGGGTTGCACACTGCTGCCAGATTGTGCATGGACCCGTTTGGGTTGGTGGGGAATTCATCCACCACGTTTCCATCATTATCACAATAGCGAAACACCGTCTGATCATTCATAATCATTTTTTCCAAGAGTTCGTCTGGAATAATAAATCGACCTTCGCCATGGGCTAAAGGAATATTGATAAAATTGTCAGTCTTTAAGTGGCGCGTGAATGCACAGCGGATTGGTGGTGCGGACATCTTTAAATTGGACCATGTGTTATAATAACCGATCCCAACCACGTGACCGCCTTTCACCCGTTTGTTATCCGTCAGGGCCATACCCACACGGCCATCATTAAGCCCCGGGACGAGACCGCTTTCTACCAATATTTGGGCCCCGTTACAAATGCCTAACACAGGTTTCCCTTTATCCGCTTCAACTTTGATCTGCTTCATGATGGGGTCCAAGGCTGCGATGACGCCGGCCCGAGATCGGTCTTCGTAGGAAAACCCGCCCACGATCACATAGCCATCAAAATCGGATAATGATTCGGCTGATTCATTCCATAAAAATTCTACCGGATTTAGTCCCACACGTCGACAGGCCATGAGTGTTTCACGCTCCGTATTGGAACCGGGGAATTGGATGATAGCTATTTGAGCCACAGAGTTCACAGAGAAAACTCTTGAAATATTTTTCTCATTAAGCTCTGTGTTCTCTGTGGCTTATTTAATTGAAACATGCTTTTCTCCATTCACAACAAAACCGATTTCAAAAACATCTGTCAAATCTTTCAGCGCATCTTTTACAGTAACTACATCATTCGCATCCACGATAAAGACCATGCCGATACCCATATTGAATGCGCGGGCCATTTCATCATCATCCACATTTCCGATGGATTGCATCACATCAAACACAGGAAGGCTGGGCCAAGACCCTTTTCTTATTTCCACACCGCAACCGTCCGGTAAAATTCGCGGGATGTTTTCCACCAGTCCGCCGCCGGTAATATGGGCAATGCCCTTCATATCTATGCCTGCACCCAGCGCCGCAAATACATGATTCGTATAATTAATATGGGGTTCTAGTAACGTGAGTCCAACTGATTTTTCTAATTCTGGGATGGTATCATTCACATCATATCCGCCAATTTCAAAAAAGAGTTTTCGAGCGAATGAATAGCCGTTGGTGTGCAATCCATTGGAAGGAAATCCCAACACAACTTGTCCCGGCCGGATATTTTCGCCCGTAATAATTTTATCTTTTTCCACCACACCGGTGACGATGCCCACAAGGTCGTGTTCTCCGGGAAGATAAGTGTCCGGCATTTCTGCTGTTTCGCCGCCTACTAAAGATACGCCTGTTTCTTTGCAGGCTTTCACCATACCGGACACAATTTCTTCTACAATTTCTGGTTTCAGTTTATCATTAGCGATATAATCAAGAAAGGTGAGCGGCCTAGCGCCCATGACCAAAATATCGTTTGCAGCTGCGCTCAATAAATCAATACCGATGGTATCAAATTTTTTCATTTTTCGCGCAATGATAGTTTTTGTTCCAACACCATCAATGCTCTGAACCATAACAGGGTGATCATAATTTTCTAAAATAGGTTTTAAATCATATAATGATCCAAAACTGCCTAGACCCGTTAGCACATTGGGCGCAAAGGTGGACTTCACCCCATCCTTGATGCGATCGACTACTTCATTGCCAGCGTCGATATTTACACCAGCTGATTTATAATCCAACTTGCTCATAATTTATTTCTCAATCCGTTTTGCCATGAATCTTTGGCTTCATTAACCAAAATATTAACCACGCCATTTAACTCAATTTTATCTCCGCCCGTTGACCCAATTTGAATCACATCCAACCCATATTTAGAAAACGCCGCTTTAACACGTTCAAGATTTTGCGGGGACACTTCCAATACAAATCCGCCTGTTTCGGAAAATAAAATTTTGTCTGTGGAAAGATCGTTTTCTATTGTCACATCACAACCAATGTCATTCCCAAAAGTCATTTCAGCAATGGCCGATGCAATGCCGCCATCTGCAATATCGTGACAGGAGAGCACTAATTCATCATCAATACAATCGGTGAGCGAAAAGATTTGGTTTTTTACTTCATCAAAATCAGGTTTAGGAACATTAGCGCCCAATTGATTATGAAGGGAATAATAGACGGATCCACCTAATTCATCTTTCCGCTCACCAACCATGAACAGAATAGAATCGGAAGCTTGAAAATGCACGGGGACTGCTTTGTTTACATCTTTGAGCCGGCCCAAACAACTGACGATGGGGCTGGGCGGAATAGCGCCATTTTTAGATTCATTATAAAAACTGACATTTCCCGCAATAATAGGCGTGGCATGGTCTAGATTATTCTTCAGTGTAATGGCATGACAGGCATCGGCCACACCGCGTACACCTTCAACAAATTCCCACATTTGGTGGGGTTTCTCTGGATTTCCAAAACAAAGGCAATCTGATAATGCATGTGGTGTGGCACCCACAGCGGCTATATTCCGCATGGCTTCTGCCACCGCATTTACGCCTCCCCAATATGGATCAATAAGCCCGTAGCGTGGGTTGTGATCGGTGGACAGGGCAATGCCTACCTTCCGAATTTCTTCCGGATAATTTTCAGAATTGAAAGGCGCCATGACACCAGAATCGGCCAATCCGGTTTCCGTATGAATTCGTCCTTGTACTTGTTTATCGTATTGCTCAAAAATGGGTTCGCGGCTGGCCATATTTTCATGGGATAAAATATTGAGCAATGTTTCATTATAATCGGACGGTTCAGGAATATCCGGCTCGGTAAAATTATTTTCACGCGCTTCATAGGGGCGGTTGTATAAAAACCCTTCCGTCACTTCCGCCGCCGGGGCGTTCACAATTTCTTCATCGCCGTTGTGGACGATATATTGGCCATCATTCCGAATCTTGCCCACCACTGAAGCTTGGGCGCCTTCACTCACGCCGGGAAGATCATAGACCTTATTATAATGCTCTAATATTAATGGTGTAATTTCAGGAGAGCAGACCCACATGAATCGTTCCTGCGTTTCGCTACAGAGATAAACTGATGGATGCAGATTATCCATGCCGATGTGAATTTTATCCATCCAAACTTCTGCGCCATAGCCGGACGTTTCCGCCAATTCCACGCTGGCACAAGCCACACCCCCGGCCCCGAGATCTTTAAAACCAATATTATCAATAAGCCTCTTGTCTTTCAGAATGTCAAACAAGGCATAGGATGATTTAAGTAAATGTCGTTCTAAAAATGCATTAGGTTCCTGGACGGCTCCCTTGTTCTGTTCCTTCTTTTCTTCCTCCAGTTCAAGGGAAGCAAAACTGGCGCCGCCGAATCCGCTGTTATCGGTTGGTTTCCCAATTAAAATTAAGTCATATCCATCCGCATTTTCCGGCGCATAGGAATGAATAATATGGTCTTCCCTAACGATGCCGAGCGTCACCAGTGTGACCAAACAATTTTCGTTATATCCTTCATGATAATAAAGGTCACCACCGATATTGGGAATACCCAGCGGGTTCCCATAGCCCGCCACACCAGCCACTACGCCGTCATGGATCCATTTAGTCTTATTGTTTTTAATATCGCCGAATCGGAATGAATCGGTGACCGCAATCACTTCTGCGCCCATGCATAGCACATCTCGCACATTTCCACCAACACCTGTGGCTGCCCCTTCGTAAGGCACAATTTGAGATGGGTGATTATGAGATTCGTGACTCATAACAATGCACCAGCGGTGACCATCATTATCTGTTGTCACCGCCACCACACCAGCATCTTCTTTGGCGCCAAGAACTACATCTGGGCCTTCAGTTGTGAATTGTTTTAAATGGTTTCGACTGCTTTTGTAGCTACAGTGTTCTGATCCTTGGATAGAAAATAAAATAAGTTCAGCCAGAGATGGTGCCCGGCCCAACATATCATTTTGGATTTTAAGAGCTTCGTCTACGGTAAGAGGAATATTATAATTCTTGAGGGCGCGCGAAATTTCATTGTTTGACAATCCCGAAAAATCTAATAATTCTTGCGAGAATGTCATTTATGTCAAGTATATACTTCCGGTTTTAATTCTGCTATGTAAGGTAACGTCCTGTGTTTATCAGCATAATCTAATCCATATCCCACAACCCAAACATCTGGAATAGTAAATCCTAAATAATCAATATTAATAAGATTGTTTTCTTTGCCTTCTTTTTGAGTAAGAACACATGTTTTTAATGACGCTACATTTCGCGTCTGAAGAATTCTTTCTAAAAATTGAAGCGTAAGGCCTGTATCTAAAATATCTTCTACAATAAGTACATGTTGATTTTGAACGGGGTGACGGAGGTCCATAATAACACGCACTTCACCGCTCACCTTTGATTCTGCACCATAAGTACTCAATGCCATAAAATCAACAACATGGGGGACGTTAATACGCTTCAATAAATCTGAAGTAAACATAAACGCACCTTTTAAAATAGATACAATCACAATGCTCTCTAAATGAGCATAGTCAGAATTGATTTGGCCAGCCAATTCATCAATACGGTTTAATATTGTTTGTTCATCAACAAGAATTTTCTGTAAATCGCTATTCATACTATCACCTTATAATTGTTTCATGTCTTTGTGGGCCAACAGATACAATTTTAACAGGGCAAGCAACTTCCTGCTCAATAAATGAAATATAGTCTTTTAAGGTTTCAGGGAGAGCGTCAAAGCCTTGATCCCAGACGTTATCTGCGAGATCACCCCATCCAGGCAATGTTTCATAAACAGCTTTTGCTTTACGATACTGGGTTAAACTTGCCGGCATTTCATTGATCTGTTCCCCGTCAACATCATAGGCCACGCATACAGGAAGCTTCTCGAAACCATTCAACACATCAAGTTTGGTAAGTGCAATTTCAGTAAGCCCATTTACCCGAACAGCCTGCCGCACCTGCACCAAATCTAACCAACCAACTCTTCTTGGGCGGCCGGTGGTGGTTCCATATTCACCACCTTTTTCTCGTAAATCGTCCGCCTCGTCTCCCTGAATTTCAGATGGTAACGGGCTCTCGCCAACACGGCTCAAGTATGCTTTTACTACACCAATGATGCGATTAATATCACGAAAACTTACACCTGTTCCTGTGGAAATGTGACCCGCCGCAGTGTTGGAAGATGTTGTAAAAGGATATACACCATGATCCACATCTAAACTGATACCTTGAGCGCCCTCAAATAAAATGGATTTCCCGGATTTATGGGCCTTATAAAGTTCGACGGACGTGTCTTGAATATAAGGTTTTAGTTTTTGCCCATGGTTCAAATAAGTGTTAAAAATTTCTTCTAATGAAATATCCAAAGATTGGCAAAGTGTTTTTTCTATAATTCCTTTGGCAAATGAATACCCTTTTTCAAGTTTTTCTCGAAATACGTCCGGTTCTAACAGGTCAATCATACGAATGCCATTGCGAAACATTTTGTCTGCATAAACAGGAGCAATTCCCCTTCGAGTGCTTCCAGCCGCCAAATCACCTTGGTGCCCAGACAGCGCTCCGTCCATGGCTATATGGTAAGGCATGATGGCATGAGCTCTGTCGCTTACCATGAGATTAGGATTCACCCCCTTATTTTTTAAATAAGCAATTTCATCTAAAAGAGCTTTGGGGTCCACAACAACACCGTTACCGATAATGCTCATTGGTTCTCCGTATACAACACCGGAAGGAATGAGATGCAATTTATACGTATTTCCGTCTACAATTACGGTATGTCCAGCGTTGTTTCCCCCGTGAAAACGAACTACAAAATCCGATTCACCCGCGAAGAAATCAGTAATTTTACCTTTGCCCTCATCGCCCCATTGAGCGCCGACTATTGCCGTTATGTTAGACGGATTGGAAGACACGATGTGCCAAGGGCTGGTTTGGTAAGGTGGCGTTTAACGTCACGAAAATATATAAAAATTGAAAGACGAGATTACAGCCGAAAACTGATTAATTAAAAGCAGGAATATATACGATTTCTATTTTTTTTGTGTACCCAACTGAAATATTGCTAATACGGAAACATTAAATAACAATCCCCAAATTCCTGCATGTATACCCCAGGGCTTCGCAGGGAAAAAAGGCGACAGTGTTATAATTACAGCTATGAGCGTCCCTGTTATAACACCAGCAAGAACGGATGTTGCACGTAAATGCTTTATGTGGAGCCCCAGAAAAATAGCCGGCGCAATTTGGCATAACAATTCCAGTTTTATTTCCATCAGGCGCCAGATTGTCTGGGGCAGTTCAATGGCCAAATAAACAGCCAAGCCCATCACGAGCCATGAAAATAATTTTCCAAGCTTTGTTAGTTCACCCTGACTTTTCCCCGGCTGCAATCGTCCATATAAATCTTTTGTAACCATGGACGAAATAGCAAGCAAAGCGGAATCAACTGTGCTCATAATCGCCGCAACCGCAGCAGAAAGAAAAAGGACAATCATGATGGACATGGCGGGGATTCTGTGACCAATATCCTGCAGCATTAGGATTGTGATTTGTTCGCTGCCCTGGCGATCAAGATCAGGGAATTGAACCAATCCGACCCAACCGACAACCATCATAAACATTGTGGTGACCAAGGGCATAAAAACCATGATTTGCAAAGATCGTTTTAATGTGTGTTCGTCTTTAGCGGCATAGATACGCTGAATGGCGTGGGGATAAACGGATATACCAAAAAACGCCAATCCGATGGTACTTAACCATAGCCTTTTTTCTGCCCAATTTGGAGGAATGAAGAATTCTGGATTATTGTTTTTTATGAAATGAGCGGATTCTGACATACCACCGTATTCTAATTGAATCACAATAAAAATCAACATAACACCCATTAATAAAAGGACACCTTGAATTACATCTGTCCAAGCCACGCTACGCATACCGCCCAAGGTTTCATAAATAACCATAATCAGCGATAATACAATGATCCCCTGGGCAAAACCAACCACGCCGCCTGTAGCAGCTACAACGATGTATCCGATAGCTTTCAAATTTGTAAGGATATAATTTCCAAGGGCAACAATTGATAGTAAGACGATAATAATCGTCAGAGCTGTATTCTTGAATTGATAGTGAATGAAATCACCCGTAGTAATAAACCCGTACTTTTTTGACAACCTAAACAATTTTGGTGCATATATGAGATAGGCTCCAACAATTGAACTCATGAATATGACCATTACCAAGGATTGTAATCCGCCCCTATAAGCTTTTCCGGCAAAGCCAATCATTGTATTTCCGCTGTATTGGGTGGCATAGAGGGTGAGAAAAAGAACAAAAACACCCATGCCTCGGCCGGCAAGATAAAAATCAGATAATGTATTTTCCTTACGCGCTAATCGCCCAGCCAGGCCAATTCCAATTAAAGAAAACAAGTACAGACCCATGAAAATGAGCCCGCCTGTACCCAATAGAGGGTCAGGAGTCATGACGCTTTTTTTGGGTTGGCCAGTAGATATGCAGCAAGATTGCAATAATAAAAGAATACAGTATAATCATTACCAGAGAATAAAATGCCCAAGCAGGAAACCCCATTATAATACGCTCAGAAGAAACAAAAAAAGGTGTTGTTAACACACAAAACAACAGTGATATGATATACACTTTTTTTGGCATAAACGAAAATATAGCTCTATTGCATTAATAGTTCTGAATATCCGGACAGATTTTCCGGAATTTGATTTACTTTGTTTTTTAGGTATTGATCAAAAAAAGACAAGACAACAGTATTTGTTTGTGAAAGAGCTTTTTCGGGCATTATGCTGCCAGTTTCCAATATTAAATCTGAAAATGGAGAAAATAATGGCACATCACTAAAATCCAAATGACGGGCCCCCTGTAAAATGTAGTGAAATTTTTCGCCTGTTACTTTTCCCAAAAATTGCTCTAGCTTATCAGGGCTTGTGGGGTAATCAGAATCTTCCCAACTGGGTCTGCCTAAGTACAGAAACGGCTGATTTATCCCCTGTTGAATAATATGTTCCGGGAGAGGATTCATCCAGCTGTCTAATGTCAATACAGCTTTAAAACGATCATCTTCATAGGCCGTTTGAATAGCCGTAGCTCCGCCATACGAATGTCCTAATACGCCTATTTTTTCAAAGTTGATTATGTTGCTGAACTCGCCAGCAGTCAACAGTTGGTCTAGAATAAATTTGATATCTGCCGTACGTGTATTTAATTGTTGCCGACGAATATTAATACTGTCAGGGTGTCCGGTAATATCAGAGCGATAATCGGCCGTATGGCCGTCAGGGAAAACAGTCAGGTTGCAATCATAGGTATGATCCGGAGCAACCACAACATAGCCGTTACTCGTCAGCTCTTCTATAAGTGCTGTGTGGATTTGCCGAAAACCGGTAATGCCGTGAGACAGTATTAATAGGGGAAACTTCTTATCTGGAATTGCGGGTGCATTTGAATACGAATATGTTTTTACCAAATCAATATGGCTGGCTAAAAACCCGGGAAAATCTCCAGCGCCCCCAAGAGCATCAATACGGAGATTAAGATTATCCAGATATGGCATGGGCTTATCCGTCTTCGTTTCCGCGGGATACCATACCTGCACAACTAATTCACGCACATCGTCTATATCTTCGTCTTCGATCGTAAACCATTCCATCCGTGAAGTATCTGCCCATTGATAAATATAAGTCCCAATTTGAAAAGGCCCTGTTGGTTCAGGAAGGGTCATTATAGGAACAGCGAAAGGCAAGCCTACCGCAATCACAGTCCCCAAACTCCACGTTATTTTATTAAATTGTTGTGTGAATTTCAGTCCACCTGTTTTTACACGGAGGTATGCGATTCCAAAACTTAAATAAGCCGGGACCATTTGCCAGCGATAACCCTCGAACATCAAATGTGCTACTGCAAGAATAAGTGCAAACAAAAGTAAATGTATAGGGCGTACAGTTTTTTGCTTTGAAAAAACAAGCTGATAGATCAGCGCAATCAGGATTAACAGTAGTATGGATTCAAACAGGCGCATGGAAGTCAATTATATTAAATTTGCTAGTATAAAACTAACGAAGAAAGGTGCGCCATGTCATTCCAAAAATTAGAATTTAATGAAATACCTGAAATCGAAATGCTAAACAGGTCTGGAAATTTACTAAACGCATTAAAAACACGGCGCAGCGTACGAGATTTTTCTCAACGTCCGGTCTCGGAAGAGATTATACATAATTGTATCAAAACAGCAGCATCCGCTCCATCAGGCGCCAATAAACAACCCTGGCATTTTGTGATTGTAAAAGATTCCAGCATAAAAAAAGAGATACGAATCGCAGCGGAAACAGAGGAAAAAGAATTTTACAGTCACCGTGCCACAAAAGAATGGCTGGAGGACTTGAATCAATTTGGGACGGATTGGCGCAAACCGTTTTTGGAAACAGCACCCTATTTAATTGTAATCTTTAAGGAGGTGATTGATACACACGGGGATGAGACACGGAAAAATTATTATGTAAATGAATCCGTCGGTATTGCAGCGGGATTTTTATTAACAGCAATACACAACGCCGGTCTGGCTTCATTAACACACACTCCAAGCCCCATGAAATTTTTACAGAAAATTTTGAAACGTCCGAAAAATGAAAGGGCGTTTTTGTTAATTCCTGTGGGGTATCCTGCTGATGAGGCATACGTGCCGGCGATTGACAAGAAGCCGTTTAGGGAAGTGTGTACGGTTAGTTGATTCGTAAAAGTATATGATTGCCAACCTTTCAAAGGATTAACCTTTGCAGGATATGACAGAAAGGGAGCAACAAATTCCTTAAAATTGTTCTTCTTCCGTAGAGCCTGAAAGAGCCTGGACGGAACTTTCCCCTCCGGACACACAATTCACCACACGATCAAAATAACCGGTACCCACGAATTTCTGGTGGGTGGTTGCCATATAGCCATTCGCCCTCTCGTGTTCAAATTCAAGTTCTTGGAATTTAGAATACGCCAGCATGCCATCCTGTTTATAACTTTTGGCAAGATCAAACATACCCAGGTTTAAGGCATGAAACCCCGCAAGGGTTACGAACTGAAATTTGTAACCCATGGAAGCAAGCTCCCGCTGGAATTTTGCAATTGTTGCATCATCCAAATGGTGTTTCCAATTAAAGGAGGGTGAACAATTATAACTCAACAGTTTGTCTGGATATTCATTCTTAATTCCTTCGGCAAATTGTTTTGCTTCTTCCAAATTCGGGTGAGATGTTTCACACCAGATCATATCCGCGTAGGGCGCATAGGCCAGTCCCCGGGCAATGGCCATTTCGATTCCGCCTTTGATACGATAAAACCCTTCAGAGCTCCTGTCTTCATCAACAATAAACGGAAGGTCTCTTTCATCTATATCACTGGTAATGAGTTTCGCGGCGTCCGCATCTGTCCGGGCAATAAGGATAGTTGAAGTACCTGCAATATCAGCCGCCAGTCTGGCGGAAATAAGCTTAGTGATGAACTCCTGGGTCGGGACTAGAACCTTGCCGCCCATATGTCCACATTTTTTTGCAGATGCAAGCTGGTCTTCAAAATGGACCCCTGCAGCTCCGGCTTCAATCATTCCCTTCATAAGCTCAAACGCATTCAAAGGGCCTCCGAACCCCGCTTCCGCATCGGCAACGATGGGGGCGAACCAGTAGGGCCCGTCTTGACGATTGTCCAAAACCTGTATTTGGTCTGCACGACGAAGGGCATTATTGATTTTTTTTACGACTGCAGGAACACTGTTGCTGGGATAAAGACTTTGATCCGGGTACATTTCTCCTGCGAGATTTGCATCTGCGGCCACCTGCCACCCGCTGAGATAAATAGCCTGTAATCCAGCTTCAACCTGTTGCACTGCTTGGTTGCCGGTCATTGCGCCTAAAGCAATAATGTAGTCTTCCGTTTGTAAAAGATGCCATAATCGTTCGGCTCCAGCCTGGGCAAATGTATGCCACACTTTTAATGTTCCACGAAGCCTGAGCATTTCCTCAGCTGAATAGGATCGGGTAATTCCGGACCATCTGGGATCATTTTCCCAAAGTTTTTCAAGGTGTTTTACATCGTCAGTATCCACCGCATGACTTAAAATGTGTTTTTCCCTCTCAACGGCTCTTTCTTCAATAGATAGAGAAGTTATTTTTTCTTCAACAGTGCCCATGTTTATAGATCCTTTCGATTATGTATTAGTCCAAAAAATTATATGCAGGTAAGGTAAGAAAATCGTCAAAATCTTCTTTCAACACCATATCTGTAAACAGATCAGATGCCAGCACCAGTTTTCCGCTATCTGCATTTTTCAACTCGCTTAATTCTTCTTTCATTATTTCTTTAAAAAAATCTGCTGTGATGACGGTGCCCTCATTCAATTTTGCACCAAATTTTATCCATTGCCAAAGTTGGGAGCGGCAAATTTCCGCCGTGGCAGCATCTTCCATCAGGTGGTAAAGAGGAACGCAGCCGTTACTGTCCAGCCATGCAGCGAGATATTGTATACCCACGCGAATATTGTGTCGGAAACCTTCCTGTGTAATTTCGCCAGTGGGAACTTTTAAGAGGTCAGCGGCCGTTACGGAAACATTTTCCCGTTTTACGTCCAGTTGGTTGGCGTGGGGCATTACATCATTAAACGCTTCCAGTGCTATCTCCGCCAATCCGGGGTGGGCAATCCATGTGCCGTCGTGGCCTGCGCGGGCTTCCCGGACTTTATCCTGGCGGACCTTGTTTAGAGCAGCTTCGTTTTCATCCGGATTATTTTTAATGGGGATTTGAGCCGCCATACCACCCATGGCATGGGCTTGGCGTTTATGGCATGTTTTTACAAGGAGGTCAACATAGCTTTTCATAAAATGGCGATCCATAGTAATGACGGCTCTGTCCGGGAGAACATGGTTTTTATGATTGCGAAATTTTTTGATAAAACTGAAAATATAATCCCAGCGACCGCAGTTTAAGCCCGCGGAGTGATCCCGGAGCTCGTATAAAATTTCATCCATTTCAAAGGCAGCCAGAATTGTTTCCAAAAGGACTGTCGCTTTTATCGTACCCCGGGGAATATCCAATGCGTCCTGAGCATGATTGAATACATCATTCCATAGCCGGGCTTCCAGATGATTTTCCAGTTTCGGAAGATAAAAATAGGGCCCCGTTCCGTTTTGGAGAAGTTTCTTTGCATTATGGAAAAAGAATAAACCAAAATCCAAAAGACTGCCGGAAACGTGTTTTCCGTCCACATGAATATGTTTATCAGGCAAATGCCATCCCCGGGGGCGAACCATGAGCGTGGCTGTTTCTTCGTTTAAACTATATACATTTTTATTAGTCGGATGGACAAACGAAATAGTGCCATCAACTGCGTCACGAAGGTTTATCTGCCCCTGAATAGAATTATCCCAGGAGGGGGAGTTGGAATCTTCAAAATCAGCCATGAATACTTTTACGGGGGAATTCAACGCATTGATAATCATCTTGCGATCCACAGGTCCGGTGATTTCTACGCGGCGATCCTGGAGATCTTGGGGAACAGAAGCTACTGTCCAACCGCTGGAGCGAATATGCTCTGTTTCCGGTAAAAAGTCCGGAAGAGCACCGGCGTCAATTTCCTTTTGGCGCTCTGTACGATTTTGCAAAAGCTCAAGGCGCCGAGGATTAAAATTCCGCTGGAGACCCGCAACAAAAACCAGGGCTTCAAAGGACAGAATTTGTTCATATCCCGGTTCTGTTTTTCCCAGCACAGAAACACCTTCCGGCAAAAGGGAACGGTTTTTAGCTGTCGTTGATGATGTATATAAACTCATAAATAATTCCTTGGAGAATAAAAAACTCTAATGAATAATACCTTCATCATTAAAAGAATAAAAGTAAACTTTACATATAATACTTTACAGTGTAAATTTTACAATGTTGAGTCAGAAACAAATTGCTAAAAACACCTCCAGGAATTTTGACATAATGAAATCTGAATAATGAAATCTTTAAACGCACCACAAAAGAAGGCTCATTTTCTTGGTTCAAAAATTCGTGCATTGCGTAAGCGAAACGGCATGACAATGGATGACTTGGTTTACAGATGTCACCAATTGGACAGTCAATCTGTACCATCTGTTCCCTATTTAAGCCTGATAGAAAACGGACGGCGAAATCCATCTGAAAAACTGTTGATGCTGTTTTCGGAATTATTTCAAAAGGATGTTTCATGGTTCAGAGACGACAGCACGGAGTTGTTAGAAGATGCAAAAAAAGAAGTTGGGTTTCCGGAAAATAAAATTTTATTGGAACCAGGTATTTTGTTTTCCAAGGAATTGATGGAAAGGGCTATCCCTGAGTTGTTATCACAAGCAAGTATTTCCGGCCGGCAGTTTTCCCATGTTTTATTACGAGCTTATCAGGAGCAGAATAAAAATAAATTTCCTGATCTAGAACGACTCGCGGATGAAACAGGGGGGAGGAAATTTCCCGTGGATATGTCCGGTTTAATGAAGTTGTGTAAAAAACATGGAATAAATGTTAAGTGGTTCCATAAGCCAACATTTTTAACAAAGAATGATGCAGGGCAGGAAATTAAAACACTGTTTCGATCTTTTTATGACAGTCCTCACACAGTATATATAAATAAGCAGTTAGAAAATGAACCCAAACGTCTGAAATATGAATTGGCCCTTTATCTGGCGCATAAAATTTTACACAATGGCGACGGAGCGGTATCGTCTCACGCTACGGGCGGAGAACTGGGTGGATCACCCCGGCCGTCAAATGTACACGTGCGGGCCGTTACCCAAGAAGATATACTCATTGCATGGAGAGATTTTGAATGCAGTTTTTTTGCCGGTGCTTTGCTGTGTCCCCGCCAACCATTCAGACGTTTTCTGGTAAGGAATGGTTATAGTGTCCATGCGATAAAAAAGCTTGAATTAACACCCGGGGTTGTTATGCGGCGCATGACAGTTGTCTCTCCCTATGATCGCTGGCATTATTTTGATATTTATCCCCCGGGGATGCTGCGCGTAGCTTATCGGGGGAATAGAATACCCTTACCTTGGGGCAGCATGCAAGCGGGTATACCGGCTTGTGAACAATGGGCATTATTCCGTGCGGCACAAGATAGCACAATGCGCAAACCTTTGGCACAAATATCTTTACTAAAGCAGGATGATTTGTTGCGCCTGTACGCCTGTACGGCCGTCCGCACAAAAGATGCTGCCGGAAATTCACATGTGGTTTCTGTGGGGGTGGATTTAGTTCCAATGCTGGAATTTCAGGGATTTGATGTACCTTCTCTTTTAAACGAATTGGATAGTGTTTGTTTAAAATCGGGGCAATCAATGATGCCAAAACATATTGCTTCAGCCATCACCACCGCAGCGGGGATTCAGAACATTTCCTGGATAAAAGATGGATTAGAAAACCCTGTTGTGATTATCTGCCCACGACGCTCTAATTGTCCCCGATCCACACCGTGCAAAGGTGCTGTTGGGAGTACACCTAAAAATTTATCCTGGGTGGATGAAATTAAAAATGAAATTTTAATAAGTTAAATATTTCCGTTTTATTTCAAATTAATTATACCACACCCCAAAACCCTGGCTTCGTAGTTTTTTACCCAGCATTTCTTCTATTTCTTCAGCATCTTTCCGCGTAGGGATTGGATTATATTTTTCATAGAGATCCGGTCGAAGTTTCATACCGTACACTTTTGCAAATGTGTTGGACTTATATCCTTCTTTATGCTGTTCAAACCTTAAGAGGGGTTTTCGTGAAGATTGCCCCACATAGACACAACAGTTCCCTCGTATATATTGTGGATTTTTAGTACGAAATTTTCGCTTATCTGCGACGGCAGGTTCCAATTCAATTACATATACATAATATCGTTTTGGCTTTTTCAACTCAGGGTGATGTCAAGAATAAAAAGTTATTTTTATAGAGAATCGATAATTCTCTGGAAGGAAAAAGTCACATTTGCTTTGGTAATTTTACCGCCTAGTTCAAAAACTGGATATGCGAGAAAATTGATGGGACCGGAAATCGGACCCGGTGCAAACACCAAGTCGCGTCCACGACTGAATTCAATCCTATTCGCAGGATGATGGCCAAAATAATAGGTAGACAATGCCGTACATTTATCACCCTCACTAATGTCAACGGGCCACCATTTCCCATCTGTGTAAAATTCGGCCCAGCAATGATAGCCATCAATTCCACCTTCATTTCGTGCAGACGGTATGGATGCACCAATGGCAAAGCGAGCGGGAATATCTACAGATCTTGCTAATGCAATAAAATAAGAATGGAAATCTGTGCAGTTACCGGTGCGGGCATCGCATGCATACACAGCATCACCTTTTCCCCATCCATCGCCATATTTCATGTAACTCATTCGGTCGATGGTATGATCATATAAGGCACGGGCCTGGGCCAGTTTCCCCAATTTGCCTTTCGTCACCTCTTCTGCAATTTGATCGAATGTTTCTAACCCAGGCACAAGACGGTTCGGAGCCAGAAATTCGTTTGGATCTCGACTCACGTCCTCATACACACCTCTTTCAAGATGTTTGACTCGATAGGATATATCAATTGTTTTTCCGCTATGCTCCGGATTAAACACCATGTAAAATGCTTGATTCCCATTGATTTTTTCTTCCAAAATTTGGTAATCTACAGGAGTTTGAATGTGTTTTAATTCTACAGACTGAAAGCGATCCGTTATGGGGTATGGTATCCAAATGCGACCCTCATCTTTCATCTCTGGAAGCGTTATTTGATAGAAAAAATCAAACTCATCTTCTTCCTTTAAAACACCGAGCAAATCGGGTGTTGCATCATCGGTGGGGAGGCGAAACCATGTTTTATCTTCCTTTTGCTTCCACACGTAGAGAGGCTGCCCGTTTGTTTTGTGAACGGTGGTTTCTGTTACCTCCATTTCGCCCACATCGCCGGAAAGGAAAAAATCCACATCATATACATGTCCGTTTGTGCTGGCAAGATCTACGCAGGCAAAGTGGCGGCCGGGGGCAAGGTGAGCCAGGTATTCCGTATGAACCCGAACTAGTTTTAGCCGTAGCTCCTTACCTTCGAAGGGTATTTTAAAATACCCATGACCGAGCTTAGCCTGCTCTTCAATATGTTTCTCAATGCCGACTTGAATATCGGCTGTCACTACATCGGGACTTTTTTTCCCGGAGGCAGCCGTTTCACTGAAGGTTGCTAATAAGATGCACAGAATTCCCCAAGCACCAATTGATTTTCGCTCACCATGTCCTGAAAAAGATGGCGAAATATTTGATTCGATAAAACTAGTCCTCAGATGGGTGCTCGCCTGAAGGGTGTTCACTTTTCGGATGCTCACTTTTTGGATGCTCGCCAGACGGGTGTTCACTTTTCGGGTGTTCTTTAGAAGAATGTTCCTTGGAAACTGTTTTACCAGCCGAATATTTGCATGTTGTTTTATCGCACGTTCCTTTAAAGTCAGCCGCATGATTACACGTTGCTTCCTTATTGGCAGGATCCTCACCTGAAGAATATTCTTTAGTCGGGTGTTCATTTTTAGGTGCTTCTTCGGAAACGTTTTCCTTTACGGCGCTATCTGTTTGCTGATCTGATTGGCTATAAGCGGTTACACTCAAAGAAAACAGAATAACGAACGCAAGGGGAAAGGTCCGTTTTATTCTTGTATTTAGTTTCATTTTTTCACTCCTTTTTAAAGTAATGAGTGTTTTTGAATTCTATAAATTACACCTGTTTCTGGAATAAATATCATAATTAAAATTATGTCATCCTGATCCGCCAACTGGCGGGAAAGAATCTCAAGTATTGTTAGGATAAAGACTCTTGAGATACATCTTCATCAACCTGCGGTAGCTTCATCAGTATGACAGAAATGGTTGTACGAATAACTTTGCGGAAGTTCTTGCACTATCAAGAGCATATTATTAAAAAGAAAATATTTTGAAATTCCAGAGCTTCCGAAAAGTTTAGTTTTGATTTTCAGAGTTAACACCCAATAACAAAAACGATTATCAGGCCGAAGCCATTACCGTACTATACGGAAAGCATATTTGACTAAATGAAGATATTGTGTAACTTTGGACTACAGTATAGTACGTAAAGTACGGAAATTAATATGAATAAACTAAAAGCAATTCAAAAAAAACTATATCGTTTCAGACAAGATGAAACTCGCTTCATTACGGTAAACAATAGCGAGTGGTATTCATTGTTCCGGGATGAAATTCGGAATTCGATTGCCATTGAAGGTGTGTTTTCTAATCGGAACGAACTTTTGAGCGTTCTGGAAATGGGACGAAGAACGCTCAATCAAAAAAGCGCAGCAATCCTAGGATATTTTGAAGCGGCAAGTACGCTTTATGAATATGCTGAAAATCAAAATGACTCCAATGAGTTTCTACTGCGCCAGGCAGATTTAAAACAGGTTCATACATTATTAATGCGATATGAACATCAAATCGGCACATTTTCGGGGAAATTGGGCGGGTTTAGAGAAGAGAATATTGCTGTTACTGAATCAAGGTTTACTCCATTGAATTTTCAATTTATCCCGGAAATTCTACCCGTATTTATCCAATGGAATAATGCTCAATTGAAAGAACCAAAACCAGACATTCTAACGTTTATGGCTGCGAGTCATGTGCTTTTTGAAACAATTCACCCATTTCGGGATGGCAATGGTAGGGTGGGGCGTATTTTGTTGTCTTATTTATTGATAGGAAATGGATTGATTAACATTGCTATAAAGGGGACACAAAAGCCGGATCGACAAAAATATTATCATGCGCTGGAAAAAGGGGATGATAAAATTGAAATGATGCTTCGCAAAATAGAACAAGGCGAAAAACCAACGATAGCCCGATTCAATAAAGCAGTTAAAGAAAGTGATTTGTCAAAAATGAAATCTATTATTCAACAATGCTTAAATCAATCTCTTGACCGAATAGAAAAAGGAATTAAAACACATGATTTAGATGCCATGATACCACTTCGTGAAGCAGCAAAATTCTTTAATTATTCCCAAGACTATTTACGCCAACTCATCCATTTAGGAAAATTGCCGGCAAAAAAGAAAGGAAAACTCTGGGTGGTAAAAGTGCGAGATATGTATACATATAACCAATCTTTGAGAAATTCTTAAATATATCTCATTACCGTACTATACGGAAAACATAATTAACTAAATGCAGATATTATTTAACATATTAATTATATACAGTACGAAAAATACGGAAATTTAAATCATTTAACACACCCTAAAATCCCCCCTCTGTACAGACTGGGGAAATACAAGGGGGGAGGTATTTAACTGTGAAAAACCAAATAACCTTGTCATCCTGCACATGAGCGGAGTGAAAGGAAGAATCTCAAGTCGTGTTATGATAAAGATGCTTGAGATACTTCTTCACCAACCTGCGGTTGCCTCATCAGTATGACAGAATTGGTTGTACGAATAACTTTGCGGAAGTTCTTGCACTATCAAGGGCATATTATTAAAAAGAAAATATTTTGAAACTCCAGAGCTTCCGCAAAGTTTAGTTTTGGCTATGGCATTCTCTCCAGGTCTGAGTCGGGAGTTTTCTCTTCCCGGGGGTTGTTCTCTGGTTCCTCCGAAGAACTCGGGGTTTCGCTGGATGATTTCGTTGAGGGGGTCGAATAGATTATCATTGGCCCAAGATTCCGTATCCAATGGTCTTTCGGCAAGTCCTTGTAACTGATGATATTGCGTTTCGTATTCTTCTTTTCAGTGTTTTTTTTCATTTTTCTACCTAGGTTTTATTGTTTGCCCGGTTTGTTATCTCACTGAAGAAATCAGTGAAATCTCTACCATCACCTAAATCCCGGTGATATTGTTCTCCCATCTGAACTTTATTGCGTACTCCACCAGTTCCAGTCTTTCCTTTTCTATCTCTTCCGGTGTTCTCGAGTCTAAAGGACGCTCCGGTTCTGACGGTTGGGGCGTTTTTCCATCCGTTTTTTCTGGAGTGTCTTCTGTAGATTTTGTCTGCCTGCGGAGCGAGACGACTGAATAACCTTCTGTAAGTGCCGGGTCGTCTGCTGGCGCCAAGTATTCTTTTAGTATTTTGCCCATTATTGCTCCTTTTTTTTATTTGTTTTGGGTTTTTCCTTACTGAATTCATCGTTCTCCTTATGTATTGCTTTTACACCGCCAAAGCCATCATAGATAAAACGATCGATTTTTTTACCATTTTCTTTTGCATCTTTTATCAAGAACTCTCTTTGTTCTTCTTCTGTGTTGGGTTTTTCTTCCCCGGGTTTTTCAAGCTCTAACTGCAACCATCCCCACATATACCAAAAGATATATCCTGTCACGGAACTGTGGGGCCATTTATAATCATACGCGGACATGATTCCGGACAGGGCCAAGTTTGTTTTCTCGCCGGGATATTTTTTGCAGTAATGGACAAAGTCTTTTACTTTGCCTTTCAGCATCAGCCGTAAAAATCGGACATCCCAATCGTGTGTACCGCCACCATAATTTTTATTCAGCAGTTGTCTATAGAGCGCCCAATCCGCCATCCATTCCACCAACTGTTGGTTAATAGGTGTGAATTGACCGTAGGAAGCCATCACGCCTTCCAGCCTGGCGCGGATTAATGATGCATCCTGTTTGGCTTCTATATCCGGTGTTTCTTCATTTAACGAACCGTCTTGGATTAAGAACGATTCCGTCTGATTGTTATTAGACATTTTCAGTCTCCTTTTTTAGGGAGACTTGCGGGGGTCTGATTCAGGGCCGGCGCCTATGTCCGACCTTGAGCCCGCCTACGTAATAGAATTCTCTATTCTCTACGGCGGGCAAGGGTTTAGCACATTTTTTTTGTGGCTGCAATCCTCGCAAATCTCCACGTTGTTTATAGTATTAATTATTCTCTGTATTTATTATATATATTCAAATACGATTGTTTGGTATTCCCGCATACACATTCAGGATATTTATCCATTACTGTGTATATCATTTTTTCCATTTGGTTCACGGTCCCTGTATAAAAACCTCCATTGGAAAAACAGATAGGACAATTTTTCCATGTGTCTTCGTCAGTTCCATCCACAATCCCTTTTCCATTGCATATTTCACATGTGTGCCAATAGGGAAAAAACAGCTTATCCAGCAATGGGCGATGTTCACCGGTGGGCTGAAATCCCGTTTGGCGGGAATACAAACACCAGTGCTCCACCACACTTAATGACCATGAAGATTCTGAAGAGGATTTGGGTTTTATTTTTCTAGGCATAATGCCTCCTTTTTAGTCAAATAACACCCGAAAACAAAAAAAGCGCCGGGGCGCTTTTTGCTCCCGGTTTAGCAGTTTTTT
>NNSG01000011.1 GCA_002256485.1 Fidelibacterota bacterium 408169 | reverse complement strand
TAGACATAAAATCTAATATTGCTATTGATTTTTTTTCAACTTGAGCAAAAATGGTTGTTACAAATAATATACTAATTAATAGTGTCTTTTTCATTTCAGACTCCTTTGCTTAAATCCTTTGGGTGGGAGGTTATTTTATCTTAATTGCCTACTATTGTACCAATCCAATAGCAACCATCCTCATACCCTCTGTAAGTAATTGACCGATATTTCCTGTATGGTCATATACTTCTGTTTTTTCAATCTCACCTGTCTCAACATTTACTATTCTCGATGAAACAGAATAAATATTTCCGACTTTACTGATACTCCCACCTATAATCTTTTGTACCCCAATAAGTCTACCAATTTGAACCATACATTCATCCGTCGTACACCCTGTTTGTTGAAACCCTTGTTCTTTAATTACTTCTTGCATCATCTCACGCTCAATTACCTTGAAATACTTGGTATTGAATAATTCTGTCCTTAATCTGTCTGTGAGGGCTCTCACTTCACCATCTGATATATTATTTCCATTAAAATCAACCACTGCGATATTAGTAAGAGTCTCGGGTGGGGGTGGTAATTCAGTAATATCTATTTTTTGTAAGGACACACTTGGGGTTGGTATCTTATAATCAAACCCTTTGAATTGGGGGTATTTATTTTTTAGGAAATTCTCTACGGCTTCAAAAGTCCAATTATTAGTCAATATGTTTTCTTTCCAAATACCCGATTTAATTACACCATTAACCGAATAATTCACTCCTTTACCATTTCGTTCATCATCTTTGAACTCACCTACATACTTTGCACCACTAGGTAAGGATAATGTACCTTGAATATATTTACCTTTTTTCCACTGCCCTACATACTTTGCACCACTAGGTAAGGCTAATCTACCCTGACCATTGGCTTTATTATCTTTGAACTCACCTACATACTTTCTACCATCAGGATAGTTGTATGTCCCTTGACCATTTCTTAAACCATCTTTGAACTCTCCTACATATTTATCACCATTAGGATGGGTTAATGTCCCCTGACCATTATATTTACCATCTTTGTACTCTCCTACATACTTGCTTCCACTTTCGAAGTGTATAGTTCCCTTTCCTGTATATCGTAAACCTTCTTTCCACTCACCTTCCCATTTCGAACCATCAGAATAGGTGAATGTCCCCTGACCATCATATTTACCATCTTTGAACCCACCTACATACTTTTCACCATTTGAGTAAATAATTACACCTTTTCCGTGATATTCACCCTCTTGGTTTCGTTCACCCTCATATTGAACTCTTGGGATGGTGGAACAACTGATAAAAAATAATAAACTAATAATAAGACGATTCATTTTAGTCATCTTGGCTAAACCAATTGCATATTAACATGTTGAATTTCTGGATGTTTCTCTAATGCCCAGCTCATAAAGTTGGCTATAATTAACAGTAAAACTTCATCTATATATCTAATCCTCACATATGAATGTAAGGATTTTTCAAATCAAATGTGGGGGAAACAAAAAACCCCGCTGCTGTGGGGCTTTTGCTTAAATCCTTTGGGTGGGGGTTATAAAACCATTATGATTATCTGGTAATTTCAGCAATAATACCATTATTATATTCTTCTGCTATATCCGCCGCAGATTGATAAGGTGCTACGGGTTTTAATTTTTTTAACATACCGTCGTAAACAAGCCAAAGACCACCTGCCCATGCAATTGTTCCAGGGAGAAAATATGGGTAAGTAACTGTATCATAACTATAACCATAACCAAGGTCTTCTGTTTCGGTTTTTGGGATAATTGATACAACTAACCCACCCAAATATAAAACCCAGCCCATCCCAATTTTGCTATTAGCATCTTCAAGATTCTTTTTGACTGTATTTGCTTCTTCTGTGTAACCACTTATTCTAAAAAACTCTTCTGCTTCGATTTGATTAGCAAGACCTTTGAATGCACGCCAAGTATCTACCTTTTTTGCAAAGAATCCCCAATACCATCCCATATTTCCTGATGATTCTGAAACCTTCTCGACAGTCAACTTTTTTCGATTGTATTCTTTTTTTTGGTCAGTTGTGAGATTTTCAATACTCTGTGAAAAAACAAAAGTACTAGAAAGTATTAATCCAAATACAAGTATTATTGTGTTTTTCATTTTAACCTCCATGGTTAAACAAATTACAAAAAATAGGATTAGTTTTTGGCTTTGTGGGTGCACCTCCGACTTCCAACATTTTTACAAAGTTGGGTATAATTAACAGTAAAACTTCATCTTTATATCTAATCCTCACATAAGAATGTAAGGATTTTTCAATTCAAATGTGGGATTTGGGGAAAAATTTTAAGAGGCAGTTACCAAACCAAGTTCATGCCGTCCTTGGTGTAGAAACGTGTCCTCCACTTTTGTGTCCTCTTTCGAGCTTTATAATGATTTGAATGACACTAAAGTAACCAACCCCAAAAACAAAACCCCCGTCATAAAACGAGGGTTTATTGTCGGTGGGCGATGAGAGATTTGAACTCCCGACTTCCTCCTTGTAAGGGAGGCACTCTGACCAGCTGAGTTAATCGCCCTTTTTAAAATAACATTTTTTATGTACGAAGCTGGTCTTTGCCAGCTGCCTGTCCCGACATTTTGTCGGGAAGTTAATCGCCCTTTTTAAAATAACATTTTTATGTACGAAGCTGGTCTTTGCCAGCTGCCTGTCCCGACTTTTTGTCGGGAAGTTAATCGCCCAAAAACGGTTGTGAAATTATGACGCTTTTTTTGTTTTTGAAGCCGTTTTCTTAACGGTTTTTTTCTTTCGACCGTTAACACCCGGGATAGCTACATCAATCACATCCATCATTTCTTTTGCAAAATGAAATGTCAAATCTTTTTTGATATGATCAGGTATTTCTTCAAGATCTTTTTTATTATGATCAGGAAGTATAATTGTCTTGATGCCCGAACGATGGGCAGCGGTCACTTTTTCTTTTACACCGCCAATGGGTAGAACATTTCCCCGCAAAGTGATTTCACCTGTCATTGCAACTCTATTTTCCACAGGTTTTCCAGTTAATAATGATAAGATTGATGTAAACATACCCACACCTGCTGAGGGGCCATCTTTTGGTATCGCTCCTGCAGGTACATGAACATGAATATCAGTCTTTTCATGAAAATCATCTTCAAGTCCCAAAATGTCTGTATGGGAACGAATATAGGTTAACGCTGCAGTTGCAGATTCTTTCATCACATCGCCAAGTTGTCCGGTCAATGTTAAATTCCCTTTTCCTTTCATCTTAGAGGATTCAATAAAAAGTATGTCGCCTCCTGCGGCTGTCCAGGCCAGACCTGTTACTACTCCGGGTTTTGTAGTTCGTTCAGCAATTTCTGAATAAAAACGCGGTGCGCCTAAATAGCCTAATACCTTCTTTTTTGACAAGTTTGTTTTTTTAGTTTTCTTATCAACTTTATCCCGGGCTACTTTTCTGAGCACATTCGCTATTTCGCGTTCCAAGTTTCTCACACCGGCTTCACGCGTATATGAACGAATTAATTCCTTAATAGATGTATCATCAAATCCAACTTCTTTTTCAGTCAGACCGTTTTCTTCAATCTGTTTGGGTATCAAGTGCCGCTCAGCAATCTTTAATTTTTCATCTTCAATATAACCACTGAACTCCAATATTTCCATTCTATCTTTCAGAGCCGGAGGAATAGGGTCCTGATAATTAGCTGTAGCTATAAACATGACTTTGCTCAAATCAAAATCCACTTCCAGATAATGATCGCTGAAAGTGTTATTTTGCTCCGGATCCAACACTTCCAAAAGAGCGGAAGAAGGATCACCGCGAAAATCCATGCCCAACTTGTCAATCTCATCCAGCATAAATACCGGGTTATTTTTACCACATTTTTTTAGCGATTGAATAATACGCCCCGGTAATGCGCCTATATAAGTCCTGCGATGGCCGCGTATTTCAGCTTCATCTCGCACGCCGCCAAGGGAAATACGAATGAATTCCCGTCCCATTGAGCGAGCAATGGATTTTCCCAAAGACGTTTTTCCCACTCCCGGAGGGCCGGCAAAACAAAGGATTGGACCTCGAACAGCACCCTTTGGATCTTTTTTCTGTTTTAGTGCACGAACAGCTAAATATTCCAAAATCCGTTCTTTAACCTTATCCAATCCATAATGATCCTCATCCAAAATTTTATGGGCTTTTTTAACGTCTACAGTCTCCTTAGACGATTTAGACCAAGGCAAATCAGCCAGCCATTCTATATATGTACGTGCGACTGAATATTCAGGTGATTGTGTGGGTATATTTGATAGACGGTCTAATTCCTTCAAAGCAACTTTTTCCGCATCTTCAGACATTTTTGCATCTTTGACTTTTGTTTCCAATTCAGTGAGTTCTACTGATCCTTCATCTTCACCTAATTCTTTCTTGATGGCTTTCATTTGTTCTCTCAGATAGTACTCACGTTGAGTTTTGGAAATTTCATCATGGACTTCAGTTTGAATTTCCTCTCCCAGTTTTATTCTCTGAATTTCTCTGGCTAAAACTGCAATAGATTTTTCTACACGTGCTTTAACATCGAGTTCTTCTAATATGTCCTGTTTTTCAGAATTGGAAACTGTTAAAAGTGATATAGCTCGGTCAGCAAGACGGGCAGGCTTTTGAATGTTAGACAGCATTCCTGAATGTTCTTCTGTTAAGTTAGGAGCCACTTGTATCAATTCTGAAAATGTACTACGAAGATTTTTAACCAGTGCATCCAGTTCAATATCAGACTCTTCTACATCTTTAACACGGGAAATTTTGGCAATATAATAGGGGTCATTGTCTACGTAATCCAGCATTTTGACTCGTTCTACTCCCTGAACGATGGCTGATTTACTGTTATCCGGCATATCGAAAACTTTTAATACAACTGCAAGAGTTCCAAACGCATATAAATCTTCAGGTTTTGGATCTTCGATAGAACCATCTTCCTGCGCCACAACGACGATGTGTTTTCCCTGAGGAGATAAGTCGTTAATCAGTTTTAAGGATTTTTCCCTGCCAACATAAATGGGAATAACCTGCTGTGGAAACAGGACAGTATTCCTCAAAGGCATTACCGGATATTCTTCAGTTTTTTGTTTTAGTTCTTCAGCCATTGATATTCCTTATAAATTTTTGTATTAATTTAGTCAAAAAACATGCCAATGTACTCATTATGCATATGTGGCAGACTTAATAAGCCCCATCGTCACATAGTCTTCGACGGCAAAAAATGACAAGATACACAATCCGGACGAAATTCATGGGGAATTTTGGAAACCAAGCCAATTCCAGGGATTGTCATTTCTTGCTTATGGCACTTCAAACAAGATTTTTCATCAACATATTTTTGATGAGGACCGTCTTCCTGATCTGCGAAAAGATCTGATAATTGGGGTGGAATCTTTCCATCAACTAAAACAACTCCATCATTATTAACAATGTTAGGCTCTGTTAAATTATTAAAATCTTGCTTTGTAAATGCAATAACTGCTAGTATTATTCCACCTAAAGCTATAATACTATAAACGACTTTTTTATTCATTTAATTTAGTACTCCCTTTAATCGAACCTGTTCATCTGCACGATAAGAACTGCGAACCAATGAACCTGATTCTACAGCGTAAAATCCCATATTTAATCCTAATTCTTTGAATTCTTTAAATTCATCTTCACCAACATATCTTTCCACCGGTAAATGATTTTGTGTTGGTTGTAAATATTGCCCAATTGTAAATATTTTTACACCAATCTCAACAACTTCCTTCATAGTATCAATGACTTCATCCTTTGTTTCCCCCAAGCCAACCATCATACCCGTTTTTGTCAGTAACCCATACTCTACAGATTGTTTCAAAACCGATAAACTACGTTGCCAGTTGGCTTGTGACCGTACTTGCTTGCTGATACGCTCAATACATTCAACATTATGAGAAAATACTTCTGGTTCTGCAATAAATACTTTTTCTAATGCAGGGTAAAACCCCTGGAAATCCGGTGTTAGAACTTCTACTGTACAGGAAGGGGCTTGCTTATGAATTTCCTTGATTGTTTCAGCCCAAATTGATGCACCATAATCACTTTTTAAATCATCTCTGTCCACCGAAGTAATTACAACATGGCTTAAATTCATTTTTTTCACAGCTTTTGCAGTTCTTATTGGTTCTAAAGGATCATCCCACGTTGGGTGTCCTGTTTTTACAGAACAAAACCCACACGCTCGAGTACACGTATCACCCAGTATCATAATAGTTGCTATCCCACGATTCCAGCATTCGTAAATATTCGGGCATCGAGCTTCTTCGCAAACAGTATGGAGATTATTGTCTTGCACAATTCGATCTACAAATTTATATCCATTTCCAATTTGCAAACGAATTTTAGGTTTTTTGATTTGGAGTGAAAAAACAGTTTCCATCAAAACAGGTGTTCCAAATCCATATTTTCTAGGTTTTTTTGTATAGTCTCTACAAACTTAGCTCCGCCTGCTCCATCTACCAATCGATGATCAAAACCAATGGATAAATACATCATACTTCGAATTCCGATTGTGTCTCCTTGATCTGTTTCAATTACGACAGGTTTTTTCTTAATCGTACCCACTCCCAAAATACCAACATTAGGTTGATTGATAATGGGTGTCCCGATCGAAACATTGAACATTCCAAAATTAGAAATAGAGAAAGTCGAACCTGAAAGTTCTTCCGGTTTAATTTGTTTATTGTGTGATCGAATTGATAAATCTCGAACCTTTCTGCATAGACCCAGGAAATTTAATTCTTCACATTGGGGAATGACTGGAACAATTAAACCTGCTTCAACTGCCACTGCTAATCCAATATTGATGTTTTTCCTTCGAATGATGGATGTTCCATCTAGAGAACTATTCATATCTGGGAATGCTTGCAATGCTCTTACACAGGCTGACACAATAAACGGTGTATACGTCAGTGAAAAACCTTCCCGTATTTTAAAACTATCATTTTTTTCATCTACATAGTTTACAATTCGTGTCATATCCACTTCATTCATCAGATGAACATGAGCAGATGTATCCAGGCTAAGTCGCATATGCTCGGCGATTGATCTGCGCATTTTATCCATTTCTATGCGCTCATCTTTTAGATTTGAAATTATTGGAGCTGGAACAAAAACAGCAGATTTTTTCCCTGTTGCGGGTGCAGATGATCGTTGTTCAAGATAAGAAAGAATATCTTTTTTTGTGACACGGTTATTTTTCCCCGAACCAGCAATAGATGCAAGTTCATCCTGACCCACACCTTCTTTACGAGCGATGGATTTGACTATGGGTGTATAATATTTTTTATCACCTGTTGATGATACAACTTTTTGTTCAGATTCAATTTGTACAGATTTATCCGGTGGAATTTCTGTTACTTTTTCTGGAGAATCTTTTTGTTCAATCTTCGGCTGTGTTTTTATAAGTGTATCCACATCTGTTTCTATTCGGGCAATAACAACACCTACATCTATAACATCATTAGGTTCAGCTAGTATTTCAGTAATAATTCCAGAATTAGGGGATGGGATTTCAGAATCAACCTTATCTGTTCCGATTTCTAATAGGATTTCATCCACTTCAATGCTATCTCCAACCATTTTGCGCCATTCAATTATTGTACCGTCCACGATTGATTCACCCATTTTGGGCATGACTATATCAATAACCATTTAATACTCCAATAAATCTGTTAATGCTGATTCAATATCAGGTGTTTGCGGTAAAATCTGTTCTTCCAGTACCCAACTATAAGGAATATGACAATCTTTTGCAGCTACACGGGCTATGGGTCCATCTAAGTATTCAAATAACTCATTTGCAATTCTAGCAGCAATTTCTCCTCCAGGACCTCCTGTTAATGTATCTTCATGAACAATTAAAACTTTTCCCGTTTTTTGAACTGATGTTTGAATAGTCTCCATGTCCATTGGGTTTAAAGTGCGTAAATCAATGATCTCTACTTTGCCATTTTCAAATCCACTGGATTTCACAGCTTCAATTGATTTTTGAACCATAGCTCCCCATGTTATTATTGTTATTTCCTTACCTGCCTGGACAATTTTTGCTTTTCCGAATGGGAGGATATAGTTTTCATCTGGCTCAGGGGTTGCGGAGTAACCTTGACGATACAATCCTTTATGTTCAAAAAATAATACTGGATCATTCATTCTGCATGCTGCTTTTAATAAGCCTTTTGCGTCAGCTGCATTCGATGGATATGCTAATCTTATTCCATGCATATGTAAAAAATATCCATCTATCGATTGACTGTGATATGGTCCACCGTGGATATACCCGCCAACAGGTACTCGAATAACTATTGGGCAAGACCATTCCCCCGCTGACCTGTATCTCATCATGGAAATTTCATCTTTTAAATGCATCATAGCTGTCCAGATATAATCACCAAATTGAATTTCAACAACCGGTTTAATACCCGCAACAGCCAATCCAACAGCCGTACCCGCTATTGATGATTCTGCAAGTTGCGAGTTAAAAACACGTTCTTTACCATGTTTTGTTGATAAGCCCTTTGTAGCAGTAAAAACACCCCCTTTTGGATCTGCAACATCTTCACCATAAATAACCATTTTTGGATTTCGTTCCATTTCCTCATCTAAAGCATGATTAATCGCATCCACCAAAACAACTTTCTCGCTAACTGTCTTTAATTCAGTCTCTTTCAGGGGTGGATCGTTCGCATATAAATGATCCAATGCTGTCGATGTATCTGGATGATCTTCACCTTCTGCCCATTCAGCATCCTTATCCACTTGTTTTTTTATAGTTTTGTGAGTGGTTTCAATCATTTTTTCAGTTAATATTTTTGCTTCAAGACAAGCAGATTCAAATTTGATGATTGGATCATTTTTTCCAAGTCCAGCCAATTCTTTTTCCGATCTGTATTTGCGTTGGTCATCAGAGGAAGAATGTGGCAGTAAACGGACAACATGACTCACAATAACTGATGGGCCCTTCCCTTTTCTTGCTCGATCTGCAGCTTTTTTGAAAGCAAGATTTGTTTCAAAAAAATCTGTACCATCAGTATCAAATCTCGCCAAATTTTTATATCCGGCCACCATAGCATAGGTTGATCCGCCTGTTGTCTGTTCAGATACATGGACACTGATTGCATATTCATTATCTTGAATATGAAAAATGACAGGTAATTTGTCCCGGCTGGCCCAGTTCAATGCTTCATGAAAGTCTCCTTGGCTTGTGGTCCCTTCACCGCTGGAAACATAAACAATTTCCTTTGATTTTTTTCTAACGATTGCCATTCCAGTACCTACTGCGTGTAAAAACTGCATACCAGTTGCGCTGGAAGGAGAAACCAGTCTTAATTTTTTCCTACTAAAATGATAGGGAAATTGTCTGCCGCCGGAGTCAGGATCTTCCTTTCGAGATAAAAATGAAAGCAAATGATCTCGAGATGTAGTTCCAAGCCCAAGGGAAAAAGCCGCATCACGATAATATACATATGCCCAATCTTTTCCGGACTGCATAACAGATGCTGCTGCCAATTGAGCTGCTTCATGACCAGAAGCTGCAGTAAGAAAAAATGCTTTTCCTTGTCGAATCATTACCATCATTTTTTCATCCAACTTTCTGGATAAAACCATTTTATGGTAAATATCTAATAATTCTTTTTTTTGCAATCCATGAAGTCTGGGCATCAGTTTTCCTCGATTATTATATTAGAAAAAACATTTTTAAAACACGCTTTCACAATGGTTTTTGCTTCATTCAAATCCAATTTATTTCCTAATAATTTCTGCATGGATGTCACACCATATTCAAATATACCACAAGGTATAATTCCATCGTAATAATGAAGTTGTGTATTCACATTTAATGCAAACCCATGCATGGTTACCCAATGTGAAATTCGTACACCCAGTGCAGCTATTTTTTCATCCTTTACCCACACACCTGTAAGGCCTTCCTTTCGTTTTCCTTCAATATTATAGTATTTTAATGATTGAATAATGACATCTTCCAGAGTACGCATATACCAACTTATACTCTTTTTGTAATTATGGAGATCGATTATGGGGTAAACCACAAGCTGTCCTGGACCGTGAAACGTAATATCTCCTCCGCGCTCAATATGAAACACTTTTACGTCTTCAGGATAATGCTGCAACAAATGATTCTCATCAGTATTCTTACCAAATGTGTACACAGGTTCATGCTCAACCAATATTAGTGTATCTTCAATTTCATTTATAATGCGTTTATTCTGCATTTCTTTTTGTATGTCCCAAACTTCTTGATAATTTTTCTTGCCCAAGTCCATTATAACCAAAGGTTTCGAACCTTTGAATGGTTCAAGATCTTGGACAATTGCTGGATATTCCATTACTGATGGACACCCTGACCCATGGCATCCAGCGCTGCTTCCATTACAGCCTCCGATAACGTTGGGTGAGCATGGACAGTTGTTGCTAACTCATTCCAAGTAGATTCCAATGCTTTTGCCAAACCCAATTCAGCAATCATTTCCGTCGCTTCTGATCCTATTATATGTGCACCAAGCAATTCACCATACTTACTATCAAATATAAGTTTAACAAATCCTGCTGTTGACCCTGCGGCCATTGCCTTTCCGCTTCCTTTAAAGTCAAACTTTCCTATTATTACATCATTGCCTTTTTCTTTAGCAGCTGATTCTGTTAAACCGATCGAAGCAATTTGCGGTTGGCAATATGTACAACTGGGAATATTTGTATAATCAACAGGTGTTGTTTCATAACCGGCAGCATGTTCCGCAGCCACATGACCTTGGGCAGATGCAACATGCGCCAACCACGGTGGCCCTGTTACATCGCCGATGGCATAAATATTAGGAACTGATGTTTGGTTAAACTCATTGATTGTAATTGCACCCAGTTCCGTATTAACTCCAACATTTTTAAGACCTATATTTTCAATATTTCCTGTTACTCCAACTGCGACTAAGGCAATATCACCTTCAAGAATTTCTTCTTTCCCTTTACGTTCTATTTGAACCTTGACTTTAGATTTAAGTGCATCAATTTTTGTAACTTTTGTTTCAGTATAAATTTTGATTTTTGTTTTCTTGAAATTGCGGGCTAATTCCTTGGAAACAGCTTCATCTTCCACAGGAACAATTCGCGGCATCATTTCGATAAGATGAACTTCCGTTCCGTATTCATTGTAAAAATAAGCAAATTCAACTCCAATAGCTCCTGAGCCAATTATAATCATTTTTTTGGGAATTTTCTTAAGGATCATTGCTTCCTTGGATGAGATAATTCGCTCACCATCAATTTCCATCCCAGGAAATGAGCGAGGTCTTCCCCCCGTAGCTAGAATGATTTTTTCAGCTGTGACAGATTTATTTTTTTTTCCATTTTTTACTATAATGGTTGTGTCTGAAGTCAGCTTTCCTGTACCTTCAATATGGGTTATGTTATTTTTCTTCATCAAAAAGGCAATACCCTTAGAGAGTTGGTCTGACACAGTACGGCTTTTGGAAATAGTGGCGTGGAAATCAACAGAATATTTTGAAACATTTACACCGAAGGAATCAGCATTCTTAATATAATTTAGAACTTCAGCATTTTTTAGTAAAACTTTAGTTGGAATACAGCCCCAATTCAGACAAATACCGCCTAATCGATCTTTATCAATAATGACGACCTTCTTGCCCAATTGTGCAGCGCGAATCGCACTCACATATCCACCGGGGCCACCTCCTAAAACTGCTATATCAAATTTTGCCATAATTCTTTTCAACCTTCGCTATACGCAAAAAATATTCTTCATACCAGATTGCGTTCCCGCGTTTTTTAGCTTTTTTATGTTCTGTATGATTACGCCATGCTTTTATTGATTCTTTATCTTTCCAATAAACTGATGTAATACCAAACCCGTTTTCATTTCTCACTGATTCAACACCAAGAAATCCTTGCTGTTCTTTCGCTAATTCTACCATTTTAGCTGAAGTTCTGTCGTATTCATCTTTATTCAACCCAGTATGCTGAGAAGTAAAAATGACTGCGTAATAGGGTGGACTTGGTGTTTTAACAATTGCCAATTAAAATTGCCTCATTCTGATAATACTTAAAAATTCAGCCCGCGTTTCAGCAGATTCACGAAATTGGCCTAACATGGCCGATGTTGTTGCAAAGCTATTTTGCTTTTCCACACCACGCATTTGCATACACAAATGTCGACCTTCCATCACAACCCCAACTCCGATGGGATCAAGTATACCTTTTATCGATTCCGCTATAAGACCGGTAAGACGCTCCTGAACTTGAAGTCGCTGTGAGAATGCATCAACAATTCGAGGTATTTTAGAAAGACCTATAATTTTTTTATTTGGCAAATACCCTACATGACAGCGCCCAAAAAATGGTATCATGTGATGTTCACACATACTGAAAAATTCTATATCCCTTACCACAACCATTTCACTGCAGTCTTCATCAAACACAGCATCATTTACAATGTCATCTATATTGGCTGAATAACCCTGTGAAAAATATTCCCACGCTTTGGCGACACGCTGAGGTGTTTTTATCAAACCATCTCGTGTTGGATCTTCACCAATTTCATTTATCAATGCTTCTGTTATTGCTTCCAGTTTTTTATGATCCTTCATATTCAATTCCTTCTTGATATGGTGCAATATCTACTTTTCCTTTTAATAAATAAATTATGCCATAGATCACAGGCGTATCTAAAAGAGCAATTAAAACTTTAAATAAAAACCCATTTTCTAATAGAGACATAAAACGACCCCATTCTATCACACCGGCAATACATAGCAAAGATAGAACTGCTGCAGTATCTACGAATTGACTGACAATTGTTGATCCATTATTTCTCAACCAGAGATACTTCCCTTTGGTTAATCGTTTCCAAAAATGAAACATCCTGATATCAATGAATTGTGCAATTAAATATGCCACCATTGAAGCAAAAACCGCTGGACCAAAAAGACCAAAGACACGATTAAATGTTTCTGAGTCAACCGGTGACCAATCTGTTTGTGGTAGAGCATTTGCTAATAGAATAATACCCATGACAAATACAGATGCAATTAAACCGGTAATTACAACTTGGTTTGCCTTCTTTTTTCCAAATAATTCTGAAATGAGATCCGTGACTAAAAAAGTTATAGGGTAAGGTAAAATTCCAACAGAAATCTCAAATGTATAGATTCCAAATGGAGTCCAGGTAAAAAACTTCTGAAAAATGAGGTTTGAACACACCAATGATGCAATAAATATACCTGTTAATATGAGGTATAATCTACTTTTGAAATCCATCAGCAGCTATCAGGTCCATAATAATCAGTTTTAATTGTTGGTGTTTCAATCAAACGAATCCGATGAAGTGTACAATCGGTTAATTTTGATTCAATCATTTCCCAAATAAAAACAACCATATTTTCAGAGGAAGGCTGTTTGTCTTTAAACCAGGGAATATCATTATCTATTTGAGAATGGTCCATTGAATCAAGAATATTATTTTTAACTATCTTCTTTAATTTACCCAAATCGACTATAAAACCTGTTTCAGGATTTATTGATCCTTTCACAGTAACTTCTAAAGTATAATTATGCCCATGGTTTTTGGCATCGACTCCAAAAACTTCAGTATTCTTTGCATCGCTCCAATCCTTGTGACCATACTGGTGGGCAGCACAAAAATAGAATGTTTTTGTTAAATATTGCATATTAATTACTTGTATGATACAAACATAATAACTCTTATAAATTAAATACTAATTTTTGACATGCAAACGAGTATTATTAATTAATTACTGAGGGGCAATATGGTGACAATACACAATTTATACATTTGGGTCTACGGGCTATGCATACTGCCCTGCCATGATCGATAATCATATGTGTTAATTTAACCCAATCTTTTTTATCAAATATGTCCATTAGTTCTAATTCAATCTTTTTAGGATCTTTTGATTTTGTAAAATCCAGTAAATTCATGATTCGTACCATGTGTGTATCAATTACCATAGTGGGCTGTCCATAGTATTCACCTAAAATACAATTAGCAGTTTTACGTCCAACGCCAGGTAGTTTAATTAATTCCTTCATAGAATCGGGAACGACACCATTATGCTCTTCCACAATTTTTAAACTTGCTCCCTGTATACTCTTTGATTTCTGATTGTAGTATCCACACGAATGGATATCCTTTGCCAGATCTGTAATCTTACAATAAGCAAAATCTGATGGTTTTTTATATTTTAAAAACAGATCATTTGTTACAATATTGACACGATGATCTGTACATTGAGCTGATAAAATCGTAGCTACTAATAATTGATGTGCACTTTTATAATTGAGTGAACACTTTGAATCCGGATATTCATTATATAAATATTGAACGATGTTTGCAGCACGTTTAATTTTTTTAACTTTACCTTCTCCCATCATTATTTAACAAATGTAGACAAATTTTTTACCAAAGATGAACGTGGTAATATTACATTACACCCTGCTGTTTTAAATTTTTCATGATTTTCTTTAACAACCTTTTTCATATAACCAATTATTTGAATTCCTTTACGATCAGTAGCTATTTGATGTATAAAAAATTCATTTCCTGTTACTTTATTATCAAGATCAACTATCACCAATTTTGTATTATCGGATAAATCAGTATTTTTTTCACAAAATTCAAAAGTAGAATCCAATTCAGTTAGTTTGGCAGACACTTTTGTTCCCAATTCAAAATCTTTAATAAATAATCCAACATTCATTATTATATCAACTCCGGTACTAATTCCCATTTGAATTCTGATGGGTTTTCAATGGTGTTATAATATTCTTCAACAGTGCGTATTTCCTGTTTCAAATTGTCTACATTGATTTTACGGTGTATACCATTAAAATCGACAAATTTTTCTTGGCATTTTTTAATAAGCCCTTTTGCTCCATTCAGATTTCCATACTGAAGATGGGCAAAACTAACAGTCAGCATTATTAAGCCTTGAATAAATATTTTGTCTTTTAAATAATAATGACTCCAAAGATCTTCCCAAAACTCATGGGCATCATTATACTTTCCTAAGTGATACGCCTCCAATCCCTTTAAAAAAAGTTCCTCTTTCTTTACTTTATCATTCACTAATAGTCACCGCATCTTTCAGTCTATAATGTTTACCGTCAAATTGCACAGAAGATGCTTGATGAACTGGGTCATGTTCAAAAAATATTATCCAATTTTCATCAACTATTTTGGGTAAAATTTCTTCTTTCTCCTTTACGGTTTGAACGGGATGAATATCATACGCCATCACCCAGGGCAAAGAAATATGCGCTGCCATGGGAATAAGGTCTGCCATGTAAATCAATTTCTTCGACGAATCACCGATAATGGGATGCATCATACCCGTTGTATGTCCGTAAGTTAATAGTTGATTTATTCCGGGCAAAAAAGATTCCTTGCCATCAACATATTGAATCAAATCATTTTCTGCAAGAACTGACCAATCATCGCTCATAAAACTCCCGGCATCTTTTTCACTGGGTGAATTGGCTAAATCCCAATTTTCATTTTGAATCCAACATGTAGCGTTTGGAAAAACAGGCTCAAGTTTTCCATCAACTATTTTTGTGTTTCCTCCCACATGATCGAAATGGAGATGGGTACAATATACATCTGTAATGTCCTCTGGGGTATACCCATATTTACCGAGTGATCTTTCCAGATTCGAATTTTCTAATTCGATTTTGTAAATATCTTTGAATTTTTCCTGCCACTTGGTACCATTACCCGAATCCACAATAATTTTATGCTCGTCGCTAACAAGTAGCAGTGAACGGGTCACCATTTTTATGCGGTTTTGCTCATCGGCAGGCGCCTGCTTTTCCCATAGAGGCTTTGGAATGATACCAAACATTGCACCGCCGTCCAAAGCAAATTCACTGGTTTCAATACTATAGAGCTGATAAGGACCGATTTTCATAATTAAGAGACCGTAAAGTTAATGCATTGAGCAATGATGGGGAAATATTCAGGTGATGCATTTTTTGCAACCCCCCTTAGTCCTTCCAATTCTACAATTTTTTGTGCGGCAACATTAATTTGATACGTATCGAAAAGTTGCTCACTCAAATCAATAAAATATCTGCCTCCGTTATTAATATAATTTTCTAAATCAATTGAATTAGCAACTTCAGTTTTTTCAGCATTTTTAGTCTTTTCTAGCCAAGTTGAAATGGAATTCCTATAACTTTCCCCACGGACATAATCGGCATACCATAGTCGGTTCATTGCAGAAAATGTTGGGATATTTCCTTTGTTTTCATAATTTAGAAAGAAAATCATATAATCTTGTGGTTTTAGGATTTCTGTTTGAATTTGCTGCTGCTGTAAATGAATTTTGAAGATTTCATTAATCATTGCCCGGCTATATGACCATAAAATTTCTTTCTCTTGGTGAAAATTAAAACTCCGCAGCCAATGATATGTAAATAACCCCAGTGATTCTATATCATGGAGCGCAAATTGAGCTAGACATTCAAGTATGGCTGGAGATTTATCGGATGCTAAAAGTTGTTTAGCTGTCTCCAACTCTGCATTATCTTTATTACCGTATATGATTGCTTCTTCGACATCATCTACAAAAACAGCGAGACCGTAGCCATCTATCATAACTTTATCTATTATTTGATTTTCATTTTCTCTACAGGAAAATTGATTAATATAATTATCAGAAAGATCTAATAGTTTGCTCGAAGGATTATCTCTGTCATCACCTATAATATTTTTGATTGCATTTACTAATATCAAAGGATGGTCATTGGACCTACCATCAAATTCAGCTTTGACAGCTTGGGTAATTAAGTTGTTAATTTTCTGGATTAATTCCTGACTATCCTGATGAAAAGTTTCAGGAGATTTTATAGATGGCATGAATTATCAGAAATCTATAAAATTATATTTTCTTTTCTGCTGGAGAAGGTCTCATTTTCAAATTCACATAAACACGGAAAGAAATTCCTGTGAGTCGTGAATATTCCGTCGGTAACCCTGAAGCGGGATCCGTATGAGGAGTGTCACTATAGCGCCTATTGAGGCTGGGGTCATCCTTAACAGTATCATTCCAATTGAAATCGAAAAGATTTGTAATGGGCATGGAACTGAAATCATGGTTATAGCCTATTTCATAACCCCATCTATCATTGGGTTGACCGCCTAGTAGGAATCCGATGCGTGTGCTCGTTCCGCCGGTGATTCCTTTTGCAATATACATCATGCGTAATCCCCACCAAGATACAGCACCGGGTTTTTCATCTTTACTTTTACGCTGCTTGAATTTGTAATACGTAAAATCAGTATTATAGTTAGGATTCATACTCCAAGCCAAATTCATCACATCCCATTTATTATCTTTTGTAAATAGAATTCGACTATAATCAATCCCTGACCCATACACAGGACCAAGACGTAGTCCAATGTCATCTTTATCGCTCAGTCCGTAACGATACCAAAGGTAGGGCAATAAATTTTCCGCTGACCAACTCCAGCCGTAACGCTTTTCACCTTGTTCCATGGGTGTTGTACTAACAGTTGGATGGGTTGCACATCCGCCAAGAAAAATAATGACGGTGAAAATAAATAATTGATGTTTCATCAACCGCCTTCGGGTCTGGAAAAACCTTTCCGCTCTGGGATGGGAGGTAAATTGAAAATTTCTTCTCCCAGGGAAGAGGCGACTTGTTGAACAATATCCACAAGCGAAACGACACCAACGGATTTTTTATTATCATCTACAATAGGTACATGACGAAATCCACTGACCACCATTCTATTCAATGCATAAGCAACAGCATCTTCCATTTTTAGATATTCAGGATTGGGTGTCATAAAATCATCTACAATTTCCTTTTCAAAATCCAAGCCCTTTCCCGTGACCTTCAATAGAATATCCCGTTCGGTCATAATACCTGCCAACTTGCCATCACTTTCAACGAGCAGACACCCCAAAGACCTGTCTTGCAATTTTTGAACAGCTTCGTTTAAAGGTGTCCCGGTGTTTACAACAATGGGTTGGGGCAGGGCTAAACCGGAAAGTGGATCATCCATCGATACGCCTTCTTGGATTCCCGATGAAGCATCATTTTCCAATTCATCCATACGTTTTAATTCATCATCAAATTGATTTTCCTGCATTTCCTCACCTCATTTTAATTATTTCAAATAGATTATTTTTCTACTCATAACAACAGGCATATATTCACCCGATTGTGCTTGAAGAGTAATAAAATAAATACCGCTGGATTGATATTCCCCGGACCAATCGAAAGAATAAAATCCTTTTTCTAAAAATATTTCTTCAAGGAATACCTTTAATTTACGCCCTCTGGCATCTGCAACGTATAAACTAACATTCGCTTCTTCTAACAGATCAAACGTGATGTTAGTGCTGGAATTAAATGGATTGGGGTAATTTTGATAGAGAGCGAATATTTCTGGAATAATCTGATTATTCTTTTCTGCCTTTGTAATATCGTTTGATTCTCCAAAGGAATAGAAAAATAGTGACTTCCATGAACCAAGATCCGGAACCTTACTTTCATGAAACGATCCGTCCAGTATCAACGGTCGACTTTCTATAATTTCCCAAGATTCATTTTCATTGACCCAGCAAAGATGCAACCAACTATAATCATTTGAAGCCTGTAATGTCCAGTTCGAATCAACAAAACTTACTGCAAATCCCGGAATGGAATTCCACTCCCACAATAATGAATCATCTATAAATAATCCTAGCTGTGTCGACCAATCTGAACTCCCGGCAACTTCAACCTGAAGTTTTTTCCCCATATCATTGTAAGCGATTTCATTCAATTGGAAATCCTGTTTCGGAATGGATCGAATGGTACTCACGCTGGTAATTTCATCAGTAAATATGTACTGATTATCCATGGCAATAGTAAGCAGACCTTCTTCATTGACAGTTGGAATTGTTTGCACAACATTCCCAGCAATCAGAAGTTTTACATATTCCCAATCATCAGGGATTAAGATCATTTGAGAATTATCTTTTTCAAAAAACACAGGAATAGATTCCTCTTTCATAAATAATTCAACTGAACTCCCAAGATCTTCAAATTGATGTAAATAAATTTTTACTCCAATTGAATCTCTCACTAAGTTTGTTACGCGAATCGGTGGTAGTGATTTTAGAAATATTTCATCATTTTTATAAATATTAACCGCTTTAAAAAACTTATTTTCCAGAATAGTTAATAAATTTTCTTTCTCATTCTGCCATTCAATAGGTGTTAATAAAATTTGCTGACGTAATAGTAGGTCAAATTCGTTAAATGCTGTATCAAAAAAAACTTGCAGTGATTTAGGGTCCTTTTCAGCGAATAAAAATTGACACGCTTTGAATGCTTCAATAGGAAGTATATTTAAAAATGATTCAATATGTATCTCCTCCATTAATAAATACATTTGTAACGTGTGAATTTGATTTATGTCAGAAAGAATATGATTCAATATATAATCGTGAACCAGGACACTTTTTAACTCATGAATATCTGTTATTTCCACGTAGGCTGAAACTGTAACAGGATAAGATTGTTGTAATTCTGTTATATTTTGTTCAAGATTTTGTGCATCCTTTGGTTTTGCAAAGGCAGGTGTTTCATAGGTACTGGAAAGAACTTTCTCATCGATCGTTTCTATTTCCAATCTATAAAAATATAACTCATCTGAAATTAGATCTTTGTCCAGATAGCGATCGGTTATTATACCGTCAAGATCAATTATTTTATACGTAGACATCATATCACTACTTCGAAAAATTCGGATAGAGGTGATGATTTCTTCCTTGGGTAAGTCCCATTTCAGCAGAATGGATTCAGGTCCGCTATGGGCTTCAATCTTAAGGGGCATACTTTCCTTAATAACTGCTCCAAAAAGCAGAAAAGGGAACAAGATGCCCAATGCTTTGATGTTTAGCTTATTTCTATTCATGAGAAAAGATTTTCGGCGAGACCTAAGTTCTGATATTATACCGGCTGACGCAAGTATAATCTTCGTCGGGGCACGGTTTATTTAAGGTAGGTAATTTTCTGTGTTATACTGCTGGACTGTGTCTTTAACTGCACAAAATAAATACCGCTGGGTAAACCAGAAACTTTCCATGTATATGTATATTCCCCCGGTAAAAGTGTATCATTTGCAATTTTTTCAATCAAACGTCCTTTTATATCATAAACCTGCAAGAGTAAGGTTTGTCTCGTCAATACAGTAAACCGAATGGTTGTGGTAGGGTTAAACGGATTGGGATATACATTCAATATTGAAAATTCATTTGGAACATTATTACCTTCAATTGATGATACTTCATAGTCAATGGCTGCCATGGCATCAATTACGCCATATCCATAATCATTGTCCGGAGCATCCACCCTATCTGCAGACATCATTAAAGCTTCTCGAACCTGCATAGGCGTCCAATTTGGGTGGGCACTCAAAATAACTGCTGCTACTCCGCTAACTAAAGGAGCTGACAAGGAAGTCCCATTAGCTGTTCGATAAGAATCACTATTTGCATTCACACCCCAAGTTGAAACACCCCGGGCACACACTTCCGGTTTAATGCGGCCGTCATAAGTTGGACCATGTGAACTGAAAGACGCTATATCCCCATCTCTATTTACCGCGCCGACAGCAATCACAGAATCCGCATCAGCCGGTGCTGATATATAGTAATAGAGTGTATCACAAGGATTTGGTGGCGGTTCAGCCGTACCCCAATTACCAGCTGCAGTAACACAAAGTACTCCCAAAGACGTTGCAATATCCACAGCAATGGTGGTTACTCCGGTATTTCCATCCATATCACAATAAGAATACCAGTCAAGATATCCCAAGGATGAAGACATTACATCGGCTCCCAATTGTTCTCCCCATTCCAATGCGGCTACATAATTGTCCTCTTCTACTTGACTCTCATTTGGGTAGTCTTCAGTTTTAGCTAATAAAAACTCTGATCCAAATGCAGGTCCGATTAAATTTCCGGGATCATAACCCGCCAAGGTAGAAAAGACCAGTGTCCCATGATTATGTTGATTTGGATGGTCATCATTTTCATTGGCTGTATTACCATCATTATTAATGAAATCCCATTCATCAATAATTGTCAATGAATCAAATACAGACCGTTCTGTGTTGAAGCCCGTATCCAAAATAAGCACACGGACACCCTGACCTGTAAAACCTGCTTGATGGGCAGTTTGACAATTGATCTGTTCTATCTGCTCTTGGGCAAAACCATAATCCAGGGAATCAGTTATAGACTGTTTTCTAAAAGATTGTAAATCTGATAAATTTAATTTATTATTTTTAAATATAGCTACAGGTTCAATTTTTTCCACAAAGGGCAATGCTGAAATGTTGTTAATAACATCGGCAGTTGCAGTAACAGATATCGCATTCAGCCAGCGACTCTTATTATGAATGATAACACCCAATTCTTCTACAGCAGTGATGTATGATTGAGTAACCAATCGGTCATATCGTGTATCTTTAATATTCATTTTTTGTCTGCGCTTAATTGCTTTACCATCTAATGTAATATTCTGTCTCGAATTATCTTTATCCGTGAAGTAAATCCACATTTTTTCTGATGCAGCAGATTCAATGGGAAAATAAAAAATGTATACGAATAGAATATATTTTTTCATTAGTTAGACAGTATAATATCAACTACTTTCAGAACATCATAAATATTCACTTCGCCGTCAAAATTTACATCTGCTGTTGCTTGTTGATAATCATTTAATTCATTTTCACTCAGTATTAATTCTATAATATTCAGCACATCAAAAATATCCACATCTCCACTGTCATCCAAATCTCCAGGTAAATAGTTCAAATAACCCTGAATGGAAAAATCATCAAAATAAAAACCATCTCTCGTTACTCCGCCGTCTGATGTCAGTATAAATTGAAGATAAACTGCCGATTCATTAATATAATCAGAAAGGTCAACTGTCTCCTCAATCCAATCTGACTCACCATCATAACCCACGTCATTTGGATTTTGGGTACCGATCCCTGATCCATTCTCTGTGTATATACCGGGTAACGATGTCCAGTTGGTTCCGTCCGTTGAAGCCTGGAACTTAACAAAATCATAATTATTCTCAATGTTCCATTTAGCTGCGAATCTTGCTGTGGGATAATTTAAACCAATTAGATTGATAGCGTTAGAGGTCCTAATTGCTGTTGAGGCATAATCACTATAATTGCCTTGGGGACTATCCGTGAAGGAATATACCCCAGTATAAGAATTGGTTGTTAATCCCCAATCATACGTATCCCACTGTGTGAGTCCAACTTCAGCATCATCACTGAAAACAGATGTAGGTACACCCATAATGGTAGTGAGTGTGTCAGTTCTTACAAAACTGCTATTATCATTTAACGTCAACAAAAAGCCGACTTCCATACCATTTTCAGATGGACCGGGGAAGACCAAAGATATACTTATTTGTACTGTTTCTCTTGCATTTAACGAGCCGATATTTTCGGAATAATCAAGTATATAACTCGCATTAGTGTACGTTACCGCATCTACCATTACATCCCCATCAGAATCTTTCAAACCCCTATTTTGAATTGTAATATTAAATTGGATTGTGTCGCTTTGTTGTTCATTGGTATTGTATGTATAAACACTATAATCAGCGCCACCAACTAAACCAAAGATTTGGTTTGAATACAATTGATCTTCGCATAAGGGAATAACCCTGTTTTCAGGCGGCCAGAAATAATCCTGATATGAACCCACTTCAGGTGTATACGAAATCAACCCGGCGGTACCGTAAGACCAATCCACTGCATCACCGTTTACTCCATAGCCAATGGTTTCGTATCCTGTGCCCACTTGGTAGCCATTGTATTTTGACATCTCCCAGCCGATTTCTCTAAGGGTGGTTAAATCAGGCTCAGCAGGTAATGCTCCATCGCCCCAAGAATGGATTAGAACATTTGAATAAGAATGATAATGGAGAACATTGGAAAATTCATGATCTAAAATGAAATCTCTAACTGCTTGAGTTTCAGATTCAGAAAATGCTGAATCGCCCCTAAATGTTGCAGAGCATGAATCAGGTGATGATCCGGAATTATCTGCACCCCACTCATAACCATAGTTACGGTTTAAATCCACTCCTCGCTGGGTGCCATTACCACAATTAGTATCCCGTCGATTTTTTCTGTGCATTCCACCACCGTTTGGAGCTATGCTTTCATTGTATACATAACCATCTGGGTTGATCACCGGGATAAACCATAATTCGCGATTATTTACTAAATATTCTGCAACATTATTTGTTGAATAATTTTCGCAGAGCCATTGTACAAAATAGAATTGATTCATCATACCCAGTGGTTCCCTGGCATGAGTGAGCCCTGTATATAATACTTCCGGTTCATCTTCATCCTGATCGGGATTATCTGAAATTTTAAACGCCCAGATCGTACGACCTTCCATTGATGTGCCAATGGAATCTTTTGCCGAAACATAATTGGGAAATAAAACAGCCAGTGAATCCATTTTTTCCTCGACTTCGCTGAGTGTATAATTGCCTAACATAGAACCCAATTCAAAATCCCTGCTGACTTCCGGAACATTGCGATCCAGGAAATAACGAGTCATATCATTAATTAACACATCAAAATCAAGTCCATTTTGTTCCAACAGAATTGTTTGATCACTGCTAGATATAACATCAATATAAACATCTTTCTTAATGCGCACATGATCTAAGGGAACTCCAACAGTGTGTAAAACCTCAAGTGTCGTTGGATCTGTACCATATATTCGAAGTGATTGATATATATCAGAAGTATGTACCTGCCCGACCAGCAACAACATTGCTGCTGTTAAAGAATAAAACTGCACTTCTATAAAATCAGGCGTTTGATTTAAGCCAGTCGTATGTCACTGATTTAGGTCGGGTAATAGGAATTCCAAGTGCCCTATTAATCACCATTTGAGACACCATACCCATTGCACGTGAGATACTGAACAAAACTGTATAAAAGCTAAATTCAGTCATGCCAAAATGGTAGAGGAGCGAACCTGATGCAGCGTCTACATTTGGCCAGGGATTCTTTGCTTTGCCTTGTTCTTTTAATACGGATGGAACCACATCAAATAAGTTTTGAACAATATCAAAAACCGGATCATCTTTGATATTTTCTTTACCGAAGTTGATAAATGCAGTAAACCGCGGATCAGGACAACGCAGTACAGCATGTCCGTAACCAGGAACAACACGTCCACTGTTTAGTCGATCCCACACAAATTGTGTTAAGTCTTCTTTGGATGGCGAACCATCGAAATGATCTTTAATCTCCAGAACAAATTTCAAACATTCTTGATTTGCCAATCCGTGAAGCGGTCCGGCAAGTCCATTCAACCCAGCGGAAACAGCATAGTATGGATCAGATAATGCTGAAGCAACAGTTAATCCACTGAAAGCACTCACATTCCCACCTTCGTGGTCACAATGGAGCATGAGATAAAGGCGCATGAGTTTTTTCAGAATTCGATTGGGATCAGGAATTCCAAGCATATGAGCAAAATTTGCTCCCCAGTCCAGATTTTTATCAGGTGCAATCAACTCACCCTTATTAAATCGGATTCGATAAACACCTGCTCCAATTGCAGGAAGTTTTGCAACAAGTCTAATTGCATCTTCAAGAATTGCTTTCCAATAATCTTGTTTTTGAAGGCCTTCATCGTATTTCTTATGAAACACTGATTCTTTTTCCATTACGAGAATGGCTGTATTAAACATTGCCATTGGATGAGAATCTTCCGGCATAGCTTCTAAAACATCCCACACATAATTTGGGACATCTGCATGTTCAGTTAGTTGACTCTGAAAGTCTTTTAAAGCTTCTTCATCAGGTAATTCACCCGTAAGGAGAAGAAGGAATACTTCTTCTGGTAATATGTGAGTGATTTCCAGCAAAGGAATACCGCGAATGATCAGTCCTTTATCAGCAGAAACAGCTGAAGTGTCACAGACGAGTCCTTTGATACCACGCATTCCGCCGTATACTTGTTGAACGGTTACATTATTGATAATACTATCACCTTTTTCATCGATAATCTGTTTTGCTTCATATCGCCAATCAGGAATCTTATCACAAAGTTTGTTTATTAGTAATGACATTATTAACTCCTTCTAATATTCATTCTCCAAAGCAACGAGTAACCAAACCAGAATATATTTTGGGGAAAAAGAACGTTGATTTCTGGGGCATAATTTCACCCGATTCAGCGATGGAAAAAATTTCTTCTAAAGTGGGGGGCATGACAAAACACGCTACATCATAATTAGGTCCACTTTGCAATAACTCAATTGTTGATTTATTTCCGCGGATATATGAAACGTGTTTCAGGTCATCTTGATTGGATGTATCAATATTAAACACATGTTTCAGGACGAAAGTGTGTAATATATTTGTATCAAGTTCTCTGGAGGATTTACTAAGGTGTGAAAACATGATATTCAACTCATCCCATTGGTTGAAATTTAACAATAAACCTGTATCACTTTCCTTATGATAAACACCAAAAGTACCTTTTTTTACTACACCATTTTCCATAGAAGAAACAATGCTATTTGGTCCTGTCATTTTTTCTATTTTAAAATATTTCTCTAGACTTGAAATAATTTTGTTTATATCCAAATTTATTCCTTTTAGTAACCTATGAGTGGGTAAAACTATCATTCCTGGATCCTTACTATTGACCAGAGTCGCCATAACTTTATCAGTCCCCTTAATTTCTGGATGATTTTGAGAAAAACGTAATGCAGTTTTATAACGGTGATGACCATCCTTAATTACCAAATCTTTCCCGCTCAAGACATCTTTAAATCTATTAATTTTCTTTTGCTCTGTTACTTGCCATACCTTGTAATGCACCTCATCTATAACAACATCAATTACTGGATTTCTATTTAAGTCATGATAAATATTTTCTAATCCTAACGCCTCATCTTTATAACACATAAATATTTGTCCGGTATTAGCTAATGTGGTCCCCATTAGATTAAATCGGTCATTAACATATTTCTCAATAGTCTGTTCATGTGGTAATACTATTTTTCCTAATTCTGTTAATTCTATTGCACAAATACAGCCAATTCGCTGAATATTTTTACCCTTATATTCAAACGACTGTGAAATAATATAAATAGAATCTTTTTCATCTTGCTTTAAAACGCCTCTTGACTTCCAATCCAGTAAATGATGTGCCGCATTATCATATTGGTCTGCGCCATGCCTGCGGTTTAAGTTTATTCTGACACAATTAAAAGGGGATCTATTATATAGCGTCTCCTGTTCTTCATGAGTAATTACATCATAGGGCGGAACAATTACTTTTGTAAGATCATCGATCAATTCACTGTTGTATCGCCAACCTTTAAATGGAAAAATATTTGCCATATCAAAAATTACACTTTCAATCTAACTGAAATCAATTGCTCTACCGTTTGTTTTACACGTTCTGATGCTTTACCATCCAATTTGAAAAATATATTTTCCCGATCTGTTTTTTGTACTTTTTTCATCTCATCCGTTGGGTTTAATGCTAACTTTATTCCTGACTGTAATTCGTCAGGCGCATTGATATGTACAAAAGCATCTTTTAAATATTCATGATTATTAACACCCAATAACATCTCGCCGTCAGAGTGTTTTAAGCTTTTTTGATTCAAGTTATAAATAATACCGGTTTTTCCTGTGGCTAAAAATTCTGTGATGGCTCCCGATGCTTCAGAAACCAACGTATCAGCAACATAAAGCAAAGGCAGAATATTATAATCATCTTTTGGTATTATAATTGCGTGGGTGTAATTCTCAATTTGTTCTTCAAATATTTTATGTTGCTTGTGAGATGCATATTTTCCCATCCAAGCATAATGATGAAGTTTTATAATTAGATTATAGCATTCTGTTGCTTTAAAAATTTCATCTTTTAACTCATAGAGGCAGGTTGGTTTATACGTTGGTGCAAACAAGATCACAGGTTTTTCAGGATCAAGACCTAATGTTTTTAAAATTTTATCTCTATCAAAATTCCCTTTGGAAAAATAAGGATCCATTTTAGGATAACCAACTTTATGAACTTCAGATTTACCCACGCTACCAGATTCTTTTAATGATTTTTCTGATAGATCTCCTTCAACGAAAATATTGTAACGATAATTTGAATGTTTTTTCAATTCACGATAAGTGACTGTTTTGGTAAATGTAATTCCATGATAAATCAAACAGAGTAAAGCATCTCCATACCTTTTTTCATCCACAACATCCGGTGCAAACACTATATCAAATTTTTCATTTTCATCACTAATTCGATGTCCCTCTTGTTCAAATTTATTTAAATATTTATTTGTTTCATCTTTATCAAAAAAACCAAATGATCGCTCAACTTCATGAGTTAATGATAAAGCAACATCATAATTTGGATCATTTTCGAAGAGTTCAATTAGAGGATCAAACGCGGCCTTATGATACAGATAAAACATTTTGAATAGTACTTTAGTTTTATCCATTTCCATTAAGCTTGGCTCCTTTCAATTAATTTTCGAATCTGATATTTACGGATAAAATTAAGAGGTTTTTGATTTAAATAATTCTGTATTCCACCAATGAGAATTTCTGCAATTGTAGACAGCAAACGTTTAGATGAATTTCCATCCGAATATGGATGTAAATCCTTAAGACATTTATCTCTATAAGATGAAAATTCATCAGGATTATTCAGACTACGTTCAATAGCAGGTTGAAGATCTGCAGTGTTTTTGATATTTATTCCCTTATCTTTTCGTGCAAGTGCTTGATACGTAATTAAAGGTCGATCAAACGTTAAAAATTCATAGGCTACAGAAGATGTATCCGTAATCATTAAATCTGATCCTGCCATAATGGGTAAAATATTTAACTCGTTTACAACTCGAAAATTTTCATTCTCCAATTGTTTGTATTTCTCTTGAACAATTTTATCCATCAAAGGGTGGAATTTAATAATCCAATTATACTTATTATTATTCAAGTTTTTGATGGTGTCATATAAATCCGGAGCTGACGTATATTTTGTCGGAAAAGTAGGTGCATAAAGTAAAATGGGTAATTTAGGATTTAAACCATGTTGATGAATTAATTGATTTTTCTGATCTTTAAATGACCATGTATTATTATAAACAGGATCAAGTTTCGACCACCCTGTTTCTTTTACTAAAAAATGTTTTTTCCGTTTAGCAATTTCTGAAAATTTTTCTGTCATAGTTGGTCCGGATGTACAGTAAAGATCAAAAAATCCTGTAATATTATAAAAGCCTTTTACTTCCTCATCTAACCCATGAAAAATCTGTACTTTTAATCCAGACCAAAAATGAGGAACAACATTGCCAGGGACAAGGACTACGTCCGGATTATAACCTTGAACCTCCACATTTGATTTTAATTGATCTCCTGGACATGAAAAATTGGAAGCTGAACTGGCTGAAAACCACTTTACAGTACCACTATTTAATTCAGTAATTGAATCTTGAATCGGTTTAAGAATTGAAAACGAATATGGTTTTGTTACAAAAAATAAATACTTTAACCTCATTGACTTACCAACTTCGAAATAGTGTAAAATTGATAAAAAAGAATATTTTGGAGAAATATAGAGCATAAAACGTAAAACTGTCCTATTACATAATTACTCCGACGCATCGGGGCGGGCTGTTTTGCATGTTTAAATAGCAGTATTATTTCTCTATCCATTATTACTGTGGTACCTATGACAGATAGAATACAAGAACAAAAGTAATCTGTTTTAAAGTGTGTTGTTCATTTTTCACTATATAGTTCTTCTAATATCCCCAATACATCATCCGTTGATAAATCCACTATATTATTATCCATCCGACCTTTCGTAAATGATTCTTCTGCTAATTTTGGAAGTTGATCTTTGGGGATTTTCCATTTATCCAACGTATATGGAATGATACCTTGAGGAATTTCTTTTATCCTTTGTTTTAATTCTACATAAGTCAATTCATTATTTTTACAAATTCTATCTACTGGTCCTTCGATCAATTTTCCATTTATTTCCAATAAGGGTAATAAACTAATAGAAGACGCAATACCATGGGGAATCCCATAATGGATAGTCAATGGATAACTTATAGAATGAGCTGCAGCCGTCGTTGTATTTGAAAATGCCAAACCTGCAACAGTAGACGCTTTTAATAAATTATTACGAATGTCTAAATCATTGGGTTTGTCCTTTATTGCGATACCATTTTCTAGAATTGAGCAAATAGCTGAAATAGCTAAATTTGTTGAAGTGGGGTTCGCTTTCTTATTCCAAATAGATTCAAAACTATGGCTTAATGCATCCATCAAAGTTGCGATTGAAATATCCATGGGCAGGGATAATGTCAAATTTCCATCCAAAATAGCTACGGTTGGATAGAGGTTCTGGTGAGAAATTGAATACTTCTTTTTTTCCTCCAAATTCCACACGGTTCCCCACATGGTTACTTCACTTGCAGTACCGTGAGTCGTGGGTAGAAAAATGGATGGTATCGATTGAGAAAACTCTCCATCATACTCTATTAGTTCATTAATATCAGATTTTTCCAAGCAAAGGTGTGCCATGACTACTTTTGCCAGATCCATGGCAGAACCACCTCCTATAGCAACAACACCGTCAAACATATTTTCCTGGCAAAACTTTATAGCATTCGCACAATCCTTAAAATTTGGATTACTGCTAACATCGCTAAAAATGGAATCAGAGTCGAATTTTGAATTGAGATGTAACCGTTTTCTATTTCCTGGGGTTGTAATTATAATTGGAGCAGAAATTCTTAAATCTCCAATTCTGAAGTTTAATTCGCGATGCCAATTTTCAGTTTTAACGATTCTTACAGGATTATAATAATTAGACAAATCAGATATTAAAATTATTTATTCAGAAATTTCATGAAATTTTCTTTATTGTCAACAGGTTTGATTGTAGGCCTGCCTAAATCTTCTCTTGAGCCCGGTTTTATTTTTACTTCTAAAAACGATGGACCGGAACACGTTATAAAATCTGTAATGTTTGTTTTTAAATCATTTGGTGTTTCCGCTTTAAACACTTTGCTTGATCCCACAGCTTCAACTATTGCTGACAAATCTAATTTCTTTGCAGCTGTTTCTTGTCCACCTACAGATTCATGTACCTCGTTATTCATTAATATATGACGAAAATTTTTCGGTTGCATACTTGCAATGGAAGTGAGACTCCCAAGATGCATTAACATAGCCCCATCTCCATCAATGCACACCACTTCTCTATGAGGTTTAGACAAAGCAATACCCAGAGCAATTGAAGAACAATGGCCCATGGATCCTACAGTTAGGAAGTCCTGCTCGTGAGTTTGTCCTTTTTGTTCACGAATCTCAAAAATTTCTCTGGATGTTTTTCCTGTCGTTGAAACAATTACGGCATTTTCATGAAGATTTTCCAAGATGATTTCTAATGCTTCTTCCCGTTTCATTCGCTGACCATCAGACTCTTGGGTTTCAGTATTGTATTTTTCAAATGTACCTTTTTTGATCAAAAGTGCAACCGGTCTTTTTTCGTTTTTGGCAATTTCAACTACATTTGAAATTTTCTCTGCAAACTGATTATCATCTTTTGATATAATTTCATAAGGAAGACCCAAGGCCTCTAACAGTTCTATCTGCACTCTACCCTGTGTTACATGCTGAGGTTCATCCTTTACTCCTCCCGGTTCACCTCTCCAACCGATCATTACCAATAACGGAATTGAATACACATCTGGATCGCATAATGATAAAAGTGGATTTACAGCATTCCCTAATCCTGAATTCTGCATATAAACTAACGGTAATGAATTTTGAGCTAAATAATGACCACTGGCTAATGCAACAGCATTGCCTTCATTGGCAGCAATAATATGTTTTTCTTTAGAAATTCGATCATCGATGCACAAACAAAATTCTTTCAGAAGAGAATCCGGCACTCCCGCGAAAAATTCTACACCGTGACTCGCTAACTGATCGTAGAAATCAGTCGGTTTTATGGCCATCAATTGACCTCGGGGATAAGTGTAATAATATCCTTAATGGACATGCAGAATTCATCTGACGCTTCTTTTGCCCTGCTATTTTCCAGAATAGATCGGGCTGTATTGATCATAGAAGGGTATGCTGATCGCAGTAAATGGTTTGCATATATAATGACATTAACACCCAAATCCTGTAATTCTGATTCAGACATGTGGGCATAGGTTGAAGGCACCACAACAAGAGGAACTCTTTGTTCGAATTCTTTGAATTTTTCACAGAACTCGATGATTTCTTTACCGTCTTTTTCCTTGCTGTGAATCATAATTCCATCAGCTCCAGCATCAATATATGCTTCTGTTCTTTTTAGTGCATCAGCCATTCCCTTTTTCAAAATCAGGCTTTCTACCCGAGCGATGATCATGAAGTCTGAAGTAACTTGAGATTGTTTTCCTTCATGGATCTTTTGAGAAAAATGATCGATTGAATCTTGCTGTTGGGGGACGGTCGTTCCAAAGAGTGAATTTCGTTTATCGCCAATTTTATCTTCTATAATGATAGCTGAGACACCTAATCTTTCCAACGTTTTTACCCTGAATTTGAAATGATCTATCCGACCGCCTGTATCACCATCAACAATAATGGGTTTTGTTGTGACTTCTAAAATTTCTTCAATTGTGGAAAATCGGGAAGAAAAATCAACCAATTCCGTATCCGGTTTTCCTTTAGCTGTTGAATCGGTAAGACTACTTTCCCAAATACCATCAAATTCAACTTTTTGTCCATTTTGTTCAATGCTGGTTTTCTCAGCGATCAATCCTGTTAACCCATTATGTGCTTCTAAAATTCGTACCACCGGTTTTACGTTAATCAGGCGACGTAGTGTTTTCATGCGTTTCCCGGGTGTAATTCCCTGCGCTTTTACAGCGGTAATTAAGTCGGTGGAAGAAACACCTTTTGTATATTCAGGTTCAACCAGTTCGCCGCCCCATTCAGATAATGCGTCAATCACTCGCTGACGAACCTCTCTCTGGACACCTGTTTTCCAATCATCGCCGTGAACAACATAATCCGGTTTAATTATTTTTAAATTTGGAACATAGTCCAAGGTCGATTGGGGTACAACTTTCTCTACGCCTTTTAGGTTTTCAACAATCAATTTACGTTCATCGAACGCAATTAATGGTAATCGCTTATAACTAGCTATCGCTTCATCCGTCAGCAATCCAATGATTACTTTACCCCGTTTGCATCCTTCAGCGATTATGTTCAAATGCCCTTGGTGAATCAGATCAGCTGACATTCCTATATATACTTTTTTCATGTTTTTATTATTTGCCATAATTAATTCTGTATATTTTATGATTAAAATCCTTTTTCTGCAATAGAACCATCGTGCAATCCAGCGTTATAATTTCGCTCCGGAACTTGCCAATTTCCATAACGCAGTGAAAGATATTCTTCTGCATGATTAGGTATATTAATTGTACGACCTTCCCATTCGATTGTACTTAATGAATCGTAAAATTTTCTATCCACATGTTTTAATGCATTGCTATCTACCCAACGATATTTATCCTTCACTGGATATACACAAAATAAATCAATATGAAAATTGATCTGTCTTAATTTTTCCCAAGGTGTTTTCACTTTTATGACACGCATGTCCCCCGGAATCCAAAGAGAATCGATTCTCCTTCTTTTAATCAAATATTTGGGTAAAAATTCCAAACGCAGTTTCATGATTTCATCGGCAGAATCTGCAGGTATTCCCAAATCTGCATCATAGTCCCAAGAAATTAAATCTCCATCGCGTATGATTCCCAAAAGTGTACCGGCTTCTAACCAATATTTGAGACCTTTCTCATTCAAAATATCAATTGTTTTCAACAGCATACTTTTCATACGCCGATGATAGTTTCCTTTCTGAAGTTGGATTTTTTCTAAGGGTGATGCATTAATCACCTTTTTAAAAGGTATATTGTTTAACGTAGAATTGTTTACAATCGTACTATCATCAATACTTGCGATCCAATTCAAATTTGGATTTTTCCAATCGCCTCCAAATCGTATACTTAAATATTTTTCAGTATTTTGAGGAACTGGAAAAGAAAGATTGCCCAACTTAATTTCATCCAATTTGTCGTAGAACTTGCTTTCAATTTCTTTGCAACTGCGTTTATCAACCCATCTGTATTGATTATCCACTTTATATTTAGGAGTTATAAAAATTTTAAACGCTTTTTGTTTATGTTTCCAGCGGCTTAAAACAGCAAGGCGGCAAAATTCATTTTTTATCCAATCGCGCCCGGATCGATCAGGGATTAATTGAAAACGATAAATTAATCCTAATTCTTTTTCTAAAATTAATAATTTTGAAAAATGTTCACCCGGAATGCTTAATCGTACATTTCTGTCTTGAGGAAAAGTAAAATTCAATTTTTCTCCCATAACAGCCAATAATGTTTTGGTATCCAACCAGAAAGGAATGTCATTATTTTTCAATAATGTTACTATAGATTCAAAAAGGTTTGTTTTTAATTGGCGGGATATATCCATTTATAAACTACAATTAAACCCTAAAATTACTTGAACTGAATATTGTATAAATTGCTGTAAAGTCCTGCTTTTTCCATGAGTTCATCATGAGTTCCCATTTCTTTAATCCTGCCTTTTTCCAATACAATAATTTTATCAGCATTGGTCACTGTTGACAATCGGTGGGCAATAACAAGTACTGTTCTGTCAGCCATGAGTGTTTCAAGTGCTTGTTGTACCAATCTTTCAGATTCTGTATCCAAAGCGGATGTTGCTTCATCAAGTATAAGAATCGGCGGGTTTTTCATGATGGCACGAGCGATGGCCAGGCGCTGTCGCTGCCCGCCGGAAAGTTTAACACCCTTCTCGCCAATCACTGTTTCGAATCCTTTAGGAAGATCATTAATGAACTCCAATGCGTTGGCAGCCTTGGCTGCTGCTAAAACTAGCTCATCATTTATGATTTGCTGGCCATAAGCAATGTTTGCCCTGATTGAATCATTAAATAAAATCGTCTCTTGTGTTACGATTCCCATCATACTCCGCAGAGATTTTAAAGTAATATTTTGAATGTTTTGTTCATCAATTGAAATAGAACCATTATTTACATCATAAAAACGGGGGATTAAATCCGCCAAAGTAGATTTCCCTGCACCACTGGTTCCGACCAACGCGACTATTGATCCTTTTTTAATTTCAAAGGATATATCATGCAAAACAATATCATTAGATTCATATTTAAAATTCACATTATGAAACTGTATCATTTCATCAAAAGTATCAATTTTAATAGCATTTTGTTTATTTATTATGTTTGGAGGTGTGTCTAAAATTGAAAAAATTCGTTCTGCAGACGCAGCTCCTGCCTGCAACTCGACATTTACTTTACTCAATTTTCTTAACGGATCCATCATGGCAAAAAGTAAAAGAATAAAACGTAAGAAATCTTCAGGTGTTAATCCCTTGTCACTCAAGACTTCTATTCCGCCTACCCACAGTAATAAAATTCCAATCATAACACCAAGTGTTTCTGTGATGGGTGATGCCAATAAACGGAGTTTTGCGCGGCGGAGAATTAATTTAAAATATTGGCGTGTCTCCTTGAAAAATCGTTGAACTTCATATTCTTCCATAGCAAATGCTTTAACTACACGAATAGAAGACAATGTTTCCGTTATAATATTGGTGATACCGGCAATCATGGCAGCTGTACGTTTGGACTTCCGGCGAATACTTCTCCCTATTGTTATAATCGTAAATCCAGCAACAGGAAGTATTATTAGAGACAGTAAAGCCAATTTCCAGCTTATGATAAATAAAAGTAAAATAAATGCCAATAAATTAATCGGTTCAACGAGGAGTTGATGAAAACTGGTTCCTAAGGCACGACGCAAATTGGCAACATCATTTATCACAATTGATGTTAATTCGCCTGATTTATTCTGATTAAAATACGACAGGGATAATGAGTTAAAATGTTTGTAAAGACGATTGCGCATTTCTGTAATTAAATAATACTGAATTACCGTCATGGAAATATTTTTCAAGTAAAGAAAAACATTTTTTGTAAGGAATACAACCAAAATGGTCAGACACAATACTTTTAATGTTTCCTTTGGCGTTTCTCGAAGAATTAACCCATTCGTCCAAAATTTCAATTTTTCATTCAGAGTAAGTGTACTCTGCTCTGCCAACTGTGTATGGTCAGCCATTAATTGTTTGAAGTCCATCAATATGTTATTGATCAATGAGGCCGTTAACCAAATCGAGGCACTGTTTAATGAAACATATACCAAGGCCGCCACTGTTGAAAGGAGTAAATAGGGCCAATGCTGAATGACCAATTTGAACATACGTTTATAGAGGGATTCTTGCATAAATTTGTTTGTTAGGCGATTTGGTTGTTGAGAATTTACACTTCTTTACAAAAACAGGTAAAAGTTATACTTTTTCTTTATTGTAAACCATTTTCTTGTGAGGTATTTCAGCTTCGTAAAATATATCGCCAATTTCCTCAAAATTAAACTTTCGGTAAAATGGAATTACATATTCCTGTGCGTTCAAATACAGCATGTTTTCTTCCCTCAATTCGTCTACAGCAAATTCTACTAGTGCCCTGCCTACGCCATGATTTCTATAAGGTTCCAAAACTGCAAATCGTTCTAATTTTACTCCATCATCAGTATATCTCCATCTGGCTGTTCCCACTGCTTTACTATTTTCCAATGCAAGAATATGTGTCGCTATTTTTTCATATTCATCAATCTCTTCTTCCAGAGGAACATGTTGCTCTACAATGAAAACCGCTTTACGGATGGTTACGGCAGTGATGTATTCATCTTCTGTTTCGATATATTTAACTGATAACATTTTGGCTAATTTCGTAATATTACACTATGCGACATAAGAAAAAACAAATAATTGTTGTAGGTGACAGAGTTTTGATTCAACCGGATAAAGGGGAAAGTAAATCTGCTGCCGGGCTTTACCTTCCTCCAAGCGTGTTGGAAAAGCAGGAAATCCGCGGTGGAATCATTGTGGAAGTCGGCCCTGGAATCCCCGTAGGGAATCCTGATGACGTGGGTGATGAACCTTGGAAAACGGAAACACATGGTGGTATCAAATATATTCCCACCCAAGCAGAATTAGGTGATTATGCATTATTCCTAAATAAAGCTGCCATTGAAATCAAAGTAGAAAAGGATAATTATTTGATTGTTCCTCAGTCTGCTATTCTTGTTTTAATTCGCGACGACCTGAATAGTCTTACAGAGTAAATGATAGCATGAGCCAACTGTAATCCAGTTGGTCACCGCCCTCTTCCCAATAACGGGCGAAGCCTTGTTGCAACACACCTCCAAAACCCAGTTTCTTGGAAAAAATCAGATCCAATTCTGTCCCCAGTGGATCAGAATGCACACCATCTTTAAAATCATGATAATGGACATTAAGCTTAAAATCTCCCGGAAGTGAAAAGACTGTTTTCACATTCCACTCATCAAGCCCTTTTTGAAAATTGTCATTAAACCTCGTGTGGTTATCATAATAGCCGTGGTATTTATGGCCGGCACCATATGGATTAGCAAATCCTGAAATATTGGAAAGGGTTGAATCAAACCCTGTAAAATTCTCTTTCCCAAAACTGATCATTTCTACAATTGGTATCATTGACAAATCAATTCTTGCATTAAATACAAACATTTCACTTTTAATATCCATAAACAAAGAACCATTTTCCCATTTTCCAAATTGATATGCAAATTCTGATACAATATCTAAAAATAGAAATTTGATGAACATTCTTGATCCAGCAGTATTCCGATATGGATCTCTATTAAGGTCAATGGATTGTGTTTGTTCATTGATCATATAAAGATCTAAAAGTTTAAACAAACCAAAATCTCTTTTCTTGGTAAAATACAAACCATTGATAACTTCATCATATTCATCAGAAGGGTATTCATTGGACCTTTCTACAATAAACAGGCTAAAAAGATCTAACCTTCCAATACGGTTACTACCAAACGAATGCATTCCTTCGAATGATCTCCCAAAATTATTCCAGTTTGTTTTACTGAATAATCTTTCACCCCCTAAAGGTAATTCAAAACGACCGAAACGCATGGACCAATTTCTTTTCAGCAGATTGTGGATCTCAAAATACACCTGATGAAATTCTATTTTTGTTCCAGAAGGTTTTGAAGAACCAGATAAATTTTCTTCACCACCTAACAATCGTGAGTCCTGAATTTGAGCAAACCCTGTAATGGGTCCCTGAACCATCCTTAAGCTGATTCTGGATCGCGTATAATGAAAGGTGTTTCTACCGCTATTAAATAGTGAATCTGAATTAGACATTCCTTTATCTGATTCTACCCGGTATCGAAATTCCCCTTTCCATTCCAAATCTGCCGCAGTGACTATACCCAGCAAACAGATCCAAAATATTTTATTCTTCACCAGGACCTGTCCAAATAATGGGATAAATGGATTCGCCGAAAATGCCAACTGATTTACTGTAAAATGTATTTAGATTATTTGAATCAAATGGTGCTTTTTTTACATCACCTTTTTGAGTATTACCAAAATAATTAGCCCCGTATTGTTCAATGGATTTGTAATGACGTACCACACGTACAGGATGAATTCCGGCTTTCAAAGCAGCAATAATATCCGTATCTGAATCCCCATAAAACAGGTCCAGTCCAAGTTCATTCATTTTTCTGTGTTTGGATGTATATTTTACCCCTTCAAGTGTATCCTTGGGCATAAAATACAAATCTGTATTTTTACGAATTTTGTAACCAAGAACTTCTGTGAGATAGTGTGCTAAAATATCACCATTTTCACCCGGGCGTGCTGTAATATAATATACTTCATGTCCATTCGCTCTGAAATAATGAATGAGTTCAATGGTGGGTGAAATGGGAATGGAAAAATCCTTGTCATTTGAATTGATCCAACCAAAATCAATGGGTAACCCTTTCTGTTTAATATGATACTGAAACATAGGTTCTGAAAAAAGAACTGTATCATCAATATCAAATCCCACTTTCAATTTTCCCGTTTGAGGAAAAACCAGAACAATTGTCAATAAAAGAGTAAATAGTTTCTTTTTCATATTAATATTTAAAATGTTTAATCTGCTCACCTTCATTACCGATATGGCTCATGGCGTCAATTCCAATATCTAAATGTAGATCAACAAATTTTTGTGTGACTTTTGAATCTGATTCAGATGTTTTTATTCCTTCAGGTGTCATAGGAGTATCTGATACAAGAAGCAGTGCTCCCCGTTCTATTCCGTTGGCAAAGCCAACAACAAAAATGGTAGCAGTTTCCATATCAATTCCGATGACACGTACTTTTTTCAAATATTCCTTAAAATCTTCATCATATTCCCACACTCGGCGATTGGTTGTATAAATAACACCTGTACGATATTCTAAATCCTTTTCATATAATTTATCTGAAACATATTTATGAATTTTAAATGAAGGTAATGCGGGTACTTCTTTAGGAAAATAATCATTGCCTGTACCTTCACCGCGAATGGCAGCACTGGGGAGAATAAAATGGCCAATTTCCGTAGAATGCTTTAATCCGCCACACTTCCCAAGAAACAAAACACCTTTTGGATTAATGGCTGAAAGTAAGTCCATGATTGTCGCCGCATTTGCACTGCCGATACCAAAATTAATAATACTTAATCCATCCTTGTTAGTAGCAGATGTCATGGGGCCACCCAGACCATTTACTTCCACATTAAATCTTTCGGCGAACTTTTCCACATAATTCTGAAAATTTGTCAGCAATATCCAATCACCAAAGTTTTCGGGTGGTGTACCGGTGTAACGCTTAATCCAATTTTTAACTATATCTGCTTTTGTTTTCAATCTTCCACCTCTAATGATATTGGGCAATGGTCAGAGCCCATGATTTCATGATGAATATCTCCATCCAGAACTTGGTCAGTAAATCCTTCATTTACAAAGAAATAATCGATACGCCAACCTACGTTTCTGGTTCGTGCTCCAAAGCGATATGTCCACCATGAATACCGATCTCCTTCGGGATGAAAAAGGCGAAAAGTATCCACCCAACCATTTTCTTCATACGAATCCAACCGCTCTCGTTCGATGGGCATAAATCCGCTATTTTTTATATTATCTTTTGGTCGTGCCAAGTCGATTGGATGATGAGCTGTATTCCAATCACCTGTAACTATAACGTTATTTCCGGATTCTACTTGTTCATTGATTATAGGCAAAAGTGCATCATAAAAATCTAATTTATATTGCAGACGTTCCTGATCACGCTGACCGTTAGGGAAATAAATATTATAGAGTAAAAAGTTTGGATGTTCAGTTATAAGTACACGTCCCTCTCGATCAAAAATATCAATTCCCAACCCTTCTTGTACATACAGTGCTTCAGCCTTACAATATGTTGCCACACCGCTATATCCTCTTTTTTCACCGGAATGCCAATACGTATGGTAGCCATGACCTTCCAATAATTCACCGGGTAACTGTTCCACATGAGCTTTTGTCTCCTGCAGACAGAGGATATCAGGATCGGCGTCTTGCAACCATTTAAGGAATCCTTTTTTATTCACGGCCCTGACGCCGTTAACATTCCATGAAATCAATTTCATAAGGGTATGAGGTTATAACAATGTTCGGACATTATGCAAAATGATTCCTAATTTCATATGGTACTTGGTTTGGCAATCATCTCATTTGATTATGGATTCTGAAAAAGTAAAAGATTTAATATTAAACGAAATTCCTGATGCCTATGTGGAAGTCATCGACACCACAGGGACAAATGATCATTTTAGCGCTATTGTCATTAGTGATTCGTTTGATGGAAAATCTATGGTGCAGCAACATCAGCTTGTTTACAAAGCCTTGGGCAGTTTCATGACAAATGAAATTCATGCAATGCAATTGAAAACATTAACCAAAGAACAATGGAAAAATACAATATCATAACTTTCGGCTATCGTTTTTCGACTGTCGTCTATCTCAAAGAGGAATAAAAATGGAATTAAAAGAACAAATAATTAACGATATTAAAACGAATTCTATCATGCTCTATATGAAGGGAACACCGGAAATGCCCATGTGCGGATTTTCCAATTCAGTCGTTCAGGTTTTGAATCATTACGGAGTTGAATATAAATCAACAAATGTACTGACTGATCCTGAAATAAGAGTAAAACTGTCTGAATATTCTAACTGGCCTACAATTCCCCAATTATTTGTAAACAGTGAGCTGATTGGCGGAGCAGATATTACCATAGAACTCCATGAAAAAGGTGAACTATTGGATATATTTGATAATGCAGGAGAAAAAACTGAATAAAATTTTTGTTCTGACGAATTAATAAATATAAATTTGCGGCCCTTATTTACAAGAAATCACGGCCCGTTCGTCTAGTGGTTAGGACTCCAGGTTTTCATCCTGGCAACAGGAGTTCGATTCTCCTACGGGCTACAAAATAAAACCCCTCGAAAGAGGGGTTTTTTATAATCTGTATGAGAAACCAAAATAAGAATAAATGGAATTGAATTCACCATCCTTACTTAAGTCCATAGATAAATTAGTACTTATTTTTTTCATTAACCGATAGTTCATACCAAAGGATAGTGTATGCCTGTTATAATCAGCCAATTGATTCCCAAATCCGTAAACATATAGATCATAATCGGCAAACATAGAACCTTTACCATTAAATGATTTTGAAATGCTGACCCTGTTTCTTAATCCGGTAATGAGCATATTTTTAATGTATGATGAGGAAAACCGAACGTAAATGTTATTTCTAAATCGTGGTGCAGTATAACTACCGGAATAGACTTGAGATAACTCCGAACTGTTTGTCTGCACACGGTGGTTACTGCTGATTCGTAATGTTCCCCAATCTTCTGTGCGAATTTGGATCGCATTGTACCAGCCCGAACGTAATTCGTCTACAAATAATGAATCCGCAATCATGGTGCCTGTTTGCCGATAAACAATTTGTCTTCTGGATGATAAACGGGAATTGAGTGTTAAAATTTTCCCAAGTCTGTATCGAATAGAAATCTGGGAAGAAATTGGCTCAATTTGTGATCTGTCATAAATGGTAGAATCTCTATACATGTCGACTGTTTCGTACCAGCTAAATTCATAATTTGACTTCGTTTTCCAATAGAATCTGAAATAGAGAAATTCTCGATCAATTGCGTTTTGGGTATATTGCCCCACCAAAGCGATGTTAAATCGGATAATCTGCTTATTAGGTTTCCATTCGTTAGTAGAATAAACTCCGATTTTTGATACGTGGGTTGATAATTCTGTTTTCAAAAAACGTGGTTGATATCCTGCCAAAACGCCTACACGACTACGACGATTTTTCCCTACTGACACCATAGCACCATCCACCGCACCTATACCGGCCAATTCAGATGCATAAAGACGCCCAACCTGTCCAAATAACCGGTCATTCTTGTCTCCAAATTCCAATCGCATTTGATACAAACGAAATGAATTCTCCATAAAATTATTATGACCATAAATCCACATTTGGGTTTTTAGGGGTAAGTCAATTCCCAACCGATAATTTAAATTCCCCAGCAAGCGTTGATGTTGCGATCCTCCACTGTATTCATTCCAGTTCCCACGAAGCGAGACTGAACCACCCTGATCAAATAATGGTTTTGTCCTTTTCTTCTTTTTGATGGGTTCCTCAATTTTTTTCTCTTCAATTATGTTTTCTGAAACAGTTTTCTTTTCTTTCGCGGTAAATAAAACTCTGTCTCCTAACTGAAAAAGATTTGCAGAAACCAATGGAATTGTTACAGACGATTTTCTACCTGTACTTTGTACAACTAAAATTCCTATTTCATCATTACGGCGCAAAACTTTAAGTGTATCACCCAATCCTACTCCCTGCTCTGAACCCAAATCACAGTAAACATTTTCAATAGTGATATAAGTAACAGTACCTTCAACTTGTAGTCCCAATTTTTCTTGAGCAAAACTCATTGTAAGGTATATTGTTATTAAAATAATCTTTTTAATCATCTTCACTTCCTCTTGGATGGCATTGAAAACAAGACTGGCTTTCATATACATACCCACTTGTTTCTCCTTCATGTTCATCATCCATATCACTTTTATCATGTTCATGACACACTCCATTTAATCCGCAGGAAAAATCTGAATAATCGCTGGGATTGATATGACATTCGGCTTCGCACGATGACCATTCTCCAGCATGTTCTCCGGAATAGATGGGAAACATGCGATCATGATTACTCATATCTGATGGCACCCAAACACGTGTATTATGACAAATAATGCAATCTTCATTATCTGAGTGACCATTTTCTTTAGCTGCAATGAATACATCATAATGACACGCTGAACATGTAAACGATAAATCATTTTTTATAACTGATAATGGTTTATTATGACACGCACTGCATTCAATTTGTCTGTGTGCTCCTATCAAAGGAAACAAAGTAAAATCATGATCAAATGTATGTTGAGTTAAATCCCAGGAAAATGTGGTATGGCATTCTTCGCATTCTTGTCCAAAGGATGTTTGGTGAATATCAAAATGACAGGCATAACAATCAGATGATGATTGTTTAAAATTATGCTTTTCAGCAGTTGTTGATCCAAAATGACATTGGACACAATCAGCAAAATTATGATTGCCTAATAATGGAAATGCTGTGTTATCATGCTCAAATTTCATGCCAGCTCTCAAGGGAAGCCAGCCATCCGGATGGTGGCAATCCGAACAGGGTATTTTCAGATCATCCATGGGATTCTGGTTTGTAAGCATCAACATCAGTATTATCCTGTAAGAAATCATTGTTATTGATTTGGAAGAAAAATATTTCTCCAATCATTTTTTTTATCTTTAATCAATAATCTATCGCCGCCATCACAATCATCTTCATCGCCATTTGGATGGCATGCAACACAATCATCTGATGATACACCGGAAGATGGATAGGTTAATCCATTGCAGGATTCGCAATCATTGGGACCGTCTTCGCAATGTTCATTATTCATATCTGATTCTGTATGACATCCTGCACCAAAACAGGTAAACGTATCTGCATTTCCATCCGGATGGCAGGATGCACATATTTCCGTTGTTTCATCCTGATGTTCATTAGGTGAAATGGGAAATGAATGGCTGAAACTAGCATCAGACCAATCGGTTGTGGAAACATGACACTCTTCGCAATCGGTCGGGTAACCCCACGATTCATGATCAGGATCATCGGAATCGTTATAATCGTCCATATGGCAGTCCACACAACCGTCGTCGACGCCTTCGTGGTCAAAAAATACATCTCCCCAATCTTCCGTCGAATGACATGCTTCACAATTGGTAGGATCTCCATCATTATGATCTTCGTAAAAATCGTCCATGTGGCAGTCTGCACAACCATCGATTACTCCCGTGTGAGAAAATGCAGCTCCCTCCCAAGTATCTGTTGATGTATGGCAGTCTTCGCATGTTGTGGAAAAACCGGATGCTTCATCATGAACAGGATCATCGGCTTGGTTATAATCCGGCATATGGCACGTCATGCACGCCAAAGACAATTGGTGGCTAAAAATGATCGGTTCCCAGCCATTTGCATTATGGCATTCTTCACAATATTCAGCCGGATATCCATAATCTGTATGATTTGGATCCGTTGTACTTTCAAAAGTGGATAAATGACATCCTGAACTTTCACAATTGACTGACAGACCGTTGTACACATTATTCACATGACAACTTTCACAATCCACGGGAATGTGTAAGCCATGGAGTACAAATTCTGTTTGCTGATCAGAATGAGTAAATGAGCCATCATCCCAATCTTCGGTTGAATGACACATTTGGCAATCGTTACTGATATTTCCATTAGCATGAGGTGGTTCAATGTCTGATTCATATTCAGGTGAATGACAAAAAACACATGATTCATTGCTGAATGTTGAATGAGAAAAAATTAATTGATCCCACGATGCAGTTTCATGACATGACTCACAAAAATCAGCAATATTGTGCGACACATGATCATATTCAGCAGTTGTATAATCTGTTACCGCCAATCCTGATGGTGAATGACAATCGGTACACTCTAATGGTAAATCATAATTATTATTAATATGGCATTGTGCGCAATCTGCTGTTTGATGGTTTCCTGTTAATGGGAATTCTGTCAAATCATGATTGATTGCTCCCCCTTTCCATTCAATAGTTGAATGACACACTTCACACGATTGGCTGTAGAAATTTTCAACATGATTAGGCGCGTCAGGAAATTGACCTGATCCGGTTTCTGAGTATTCCTGCTCATGACAGGACCAACAATCATTCGGTGTCCCTAAAAATTCACCAACGTGACATCCGGCACATTCTGCCCCAAAATGAGCACCGGTTAATTCATAAGTGGTTTGGATATTATGATCAAACGAAGACGGCACCCACGCAGTCTGATCAATTCCATGACATTCCTTACAATCCGTACTTATCCCGGAAAAATAATGAGATGGATTTTGAGCTGTTTTATATTGAATATGATGACAGCTAAAACAATCTGTGGGAGTTACGTCTATATTGGTCAAATCCTCATGGCATCCATTACAATCAACATTTCGATGGCCACCCAAAAGAGGAAATTGTGTTTCTTCATGATTAAACAACTGCTGTTGAACAATCCATGTCATTGAACTGTGACAACGAGAACATTCATTCCCAAGATTGGTTTGATGAATATCCAAATGACACGAATTGCAATCGGAGTCTACATTATTGAAATCATGTTTTTCTCCAATAGTGCTACCATTATGACAGTCAGTACAATTTGCTATCCCATGAGCACCTTCCAATTGAAAATTGGTATTTACATGAGAAAAATTACTTAACTCAATTACATCCCAACTTCCAGTGCCATGACAGTCGTTGCATTCATATCCGGGAACAGTTAATTCCTGTCCTAGAACAAACGAAAGTAACATTGTGGTGTAAATTAATTTCATTATCTGATTTCTTCAGTAAACGTATGGCAGTCGCTGCATTTATGATCTACAGGAGAATACCTGACAAATAATCCTTTCTGATCCTTTTCGGATTTATGGCAATCATTACATTTAACAGATTGATGTCTTCCATCGAGGGGAAAAGCACTTTTTTGATGATCAAATATAGCTTTGGTAAATATATCTGTAGTGTGACACGTTTCACAATTGTTTTGAAATCGATTGTAAAATTGATTCCTATGCACATCACTATGGCAGATATTACATGTATAGTTATTCCATGTAAACCGGGTAGTCGTTATTCCTTTTTTCGGTTGAAATGGTTCATGGCATTTATTACAAGGCACAGCCACATGAGATCCATCCAATTGTAATCGTGCTAATTGATGCATCGTAAACGTATATGTGGACGGAATAAATCCGTTTACGTTATGACACGATGAACATTCACCCTTATCTTTTCGATTTGCAAATTGACCGAAATGTTTATCCTCATGACACCGGTCACACCGGTCATATTTTGGCATAATTCCGGCATATTTTTTCTGATGGCATTCATTGCATTTAACATTAATATGCTTACCTTCTAATGGATATTTTGTTTGGGCATGATCAAATACTTTTAAATCTTTTTTCCAATCCACTGTTGTATGGCATGTTTCGCATGTGGCCCCAAACGTCCCTTTGTGAAATGTGTCTTCATGGCAGTTACTGCAGTTCTCGAATGCCATACCGGTTAATTTCCACGCTTTTTGAGGATGATCAGGTTGGGAAGGATGACATTTTATGCAATCCACTTCTTTATGTTTTCCTGTGAGTAAAAACCGTGCGCGATTATGGTCAAATTCACTCATAGCCAGTTTCCAGTCAGATGTATTATGACACGATGCACAGTCATTGGATATTTGCTTTTCATGGATATTTTCATGACAACTTCGGCAGGCCTCTTCCAACCCCAAAAATGTTCTGCCTAACACATCATAATCCGTATGTTCGCTGGCCCAATTAATTATCGAATGTTCTTTAATATTCTCACTCGTGTGGCATTTTTTACATTCCAGTTTTTGATGTTTTCCCGTAAGAGTATATCCCGTTTCATTGTGATTAAATTTTTTAATATCCTTTGGCCAATATACTAATTCAAATGCACGTCCATTATGATCCGAATGGCATTCACCGCATTTATCAGGTTTATCAGCGTGATATCCAATATTAGCGTCAATTTTTTCCTTGAGTGGTGTGTGACAGTCCACACATCCCGTGGATAATTCTTTTTTCTTTAATTCATGGCATTGTGTACAGTTCGAATTCCCTTCAAGATGAGCATGGTATTTGGATAAGGGACCCGGTGAAAATTGGGCAAATAACAGACTAGAATTGAATACTGTCATTAAAAATAAATCAAAAATTCTAAATTTAATATTAACCATAACTTTCATTTTTGATATTTTTCTTATCCACGCCTAAAATCTCTAAATCTGCTAATACTGATTCCAAAAATCTAGGGGATGGTTTAGATCCTTCTTTTTTGGCTGCTTTTTTCTCGTAAACAGAAAGACCGGGTCCGCAGACATAAATCGAATCGTTTTTGTTTGGCAATATTTCTTGAATCATGTTTAGATCTACACGTCTATTATAACATGTTACAGGTAACCCTGATTTTGGTTCTCGTGTAAATGAAAATACAAGTTCCACTTGATCTGGAAATTCCTTCTGTAATTGAAGGAGTTCATTACCAAAAATTGTATCTTCCCATCGGCGGTTGCTGTACAATAACCGATGTTTCATTTCAGGATAATTTCGTAATGCATATTTCATGATACTGTAATTAGGTACAATTCCGCTTCCGGCACAAATATGAACAAGCGTTTCCGGCACAGGATCTATCAAAGTATACGGACCTGTAAATCCTGTAATAACCATTCGTGTCCCTTTTGGAGTCCTTTTTGCTAGAATGGGAGATAATAATGGTGGATACATTGTTTTTCCTTGAGTATAGCGTTCTTCCTTTACCGTGATTGACAAATATTTTTCATCCGGTGCACTCGACAGAGAATACGCCCGAGGTTTTTCCTTCTTTCCTTTTTTGTCTTCAAGATAATTTGTCCAGCGTTCCAATGCTTCAAACTGATGAGGGTCAATCGTTAAAAAATGCCCTGGTTTATAATCCAATAAATCATTACCGGTAAAAAGAATCAAGGTAATGGTTTCTTGAGTGTTTTCCACTACATCTGCTACCATTACTTCGAGCTGTTTAATTTTTTTACGTTTATCACTCATTTTGATTCCTCTGCTTTCGATTCCACTTTTTTTCCAAATTCAATCCCGATTGAATTCAATAGTGGAAATGGTAATTCGCCTCCGGCAAAAATAAATACGAATTCATTTTCTATTTTTAATGAAGTATCCGATGTTTTAAGAGTTACTAAATCTTTTTCTATTTTTGTAGGACTTGAGTTAAAGATCACTTTCAATAATTTATCAGAAATACCTTTTTCAATATTCGTTTCATTTCTTGCTTTAAGCCTGAAGAAATTTTCCTTCCGATATGAAATAATCACTTCATTTCCTTCTTGGTGTGCTAAACCCAAAGCAGCTTCAATTGCGCTGTCTCCCCCACCCACAACCAATATTTTACGGTTTTTATACGTTTCAGCATCCATCAATTTGTACATGACTTTACCCAAATCTTCTCCGGAGATACCCAGTTTTCTGGGGGTACCTCTTCTGCCCAATGCCAATACAACTCTGGAAGCGGATGCAGGTCCTGAAGATGTCTCAACTGTAAAATTACCGGAATCACCTGCTATACCTGTGAGCTTATGACCGGAAAGCAATCGAATTTTTTGCTCTTTTATGACTTTTTCCCAAATATCCAGTAAATCTTCTTTTGTGTATTCTCCTTTTTTAAGTGATCCATATAACGGCAATTCCACAGGTTGAACCAGTACCAATTTTCTCCGTGGATATTGCAGAATTGTTCCTCCTGGTTGGTCTTGGTCCAATACCATATAATTCAATCCCAATTCTTTCGCTCGCAAAGCGGCTGATAATCCAGCCGGACCGGCACCAATAATTACTACATCGAATTCCGCCTTTGAATCTTCGGGATTGCTTTGATAAATATGGTCCATAGCAGTTATACCATGACTGATGGCATTTTTGATAAGAGCCAAGCCACTTAATTCACCAATGATAAAAATTCCCGGAATATTTGTTTCAAAATGTTCTGAAAGTTGGGGAATATCTTCTCGCTGGCTTATGTCTCCTAACCCAACTTCAATAGCACCTACTGGACAATTTTCAGCACATTTCCCATGGCCTACACAATGGCTACCATGAATGATGGTGGCTTTGCCATCGATGAGCCCCAGTACATTACCTTCTGGACATGAATCCACACAAATTCCGCAACCGATACAAAGAGATCGATTAATAATTGGATGCTGAAGAAGTGCTTTATCCTGACGTTTAGATCGAGTTTCTTTCAAGCGTTCTTTTGTACGGGCTTCCTTTTTTTTCATGATCCTGATATATGGAATTAGAAATAACAGTATAATGAATAGTCCAATTCCCCACGACAATAATAATTCAGTATTCATTTTATTAATTTCAAAATATTATACAAATCTTAATATTTATCACCATCATGTTCATCGTGGTCTTTTTTTTCACCAAAAGTAGCAATTAATCCGGCAAATAATTTCTTCTTATTTTTCTCAGACAATCGTTGATGTTGAGGCGGAATATAATAAAACCATGGTGGCATTTCACCTTCTTGAAATTCTTCTGTGGCTTTTTCACCTTCATTATTTTTCTGTATACCCCACATTGAGACATTAAAATGTTCACGTCCTTCATTAACATCATGTTGAATCAACCATGATATAGGTGCAATATTGCTATACCAATGCCATTCAGTTTCGTTGCTATGGCAATCCTTACACGCTTGGAAGAACAAATCTCTTGTTCCTAAACTATTCCATTTTGGTTCTGAAACTACCTGCGGATTTGTATGATTTCTTCCGTATGGAATTAATTGAATCACAATTATTGATATTATGAGAATTTTCAATATTTTGTTTTTCATTTTGGAACTCCAATTATGTTAAAAATGTTTTTTATCGTTTTTAGAACTCCCATGTATATCCCATGGTAACCACAACTACCACATGGATAACCATAATGACAATCATGGTGTAGGCAAACGGTTTATGAATCACATGCCAGTAATGAAACAAGCTTTGGGCTGCTTTCCAGAAGGCAATTTGCCGATCCATTTTCACGATGTGTTTTAAAGACTGCTTAAATTGATGGATTTCACTTTTTGATATTGTAGATGATTTTTGGATTTCATTTTTAATTCCCTGCCATTTGAACCAACCCGTTATATCCATAAAAAAGATTGTAAATATGCCTAAAAGACCTCTTTTTTCAATTTTTTCTGCCCCGGATAAAAGTAATATTTTATTTATGGTTTTATCCGATAAGTCAAAATCACGTTTAAATGTGTGGGTCATTGTATGTAACTGTTCTTTGAATTCATCTTTGGTGAGCTCTTTTCCGCTCACATGGTGGGGAATTTTGATATAAATATAGCGGCCAATAAATCCGCTTAATGCCACAGCGACCATGGACCAGTAGGAAATGGAAACCAATCCTCCAAATTTCATTGCAGTATGAAATGTCACTAAAATAGGTCCAGAAATGCCAAGGAAAATGTGGTAATTCAACCAAGTAGGTAGTTTACCCCAATTACGAAAATATCTAATGCGTTTCCGAATTGAATAAATAAACATAATTAGCATCATCAGACTGCCGAGAATTCCAAGTCCGTGCCCAATGAATCCACCCGGTTTCCAGAGTTTATGACGCGGTATATGTGGGCGATCTATAAGGTCGGTCAAATAATATTGCCCCGCTTCTTTGAGGACCCATCCTATGACACCAATCATAAGAAGAGATAAAATTCCTAAAATTATTTTGTGGATTTTGTTCATAAATCTGGGTAAAAAAGTGATAAATAGATGAATAAATTACGATAATATTATCTTAAATGTTGTAATGTTGATCACACAAAGATTTATCATGTGTATATATAACCACTTTTTTATTAAAATCAATGATGAATTTACCCCTGCATCCAGCCTTGGTTCATTTCCCTATTGCACTTATTGTAACTGCATTTATATTTCAGGCCATACACTTGTGGAAAATGCACCTGATGTGTAGAACTGCCAGTATGTGGTTATTGGGTTTTGCTGCTTTATCATCTTTTGGTGCAACTGTGTCAGGACAGGAAGAAGCAACAAAAGTTGGCCAAGTTGGATATGAAACCATTATTCTGGAAACTATTAAACAGCATGAACTCATGGCCAATATAACAACTTGGGGAAGCGTTATTGTTTTACTGATGTGGGTATATTTTTTCCTGAAAGACACCCAAGACTATAGGGTGGATAAACTGGCGTTGGCCTTTTTAGGCCTATTATCCTGTGTCGTGCTTTTTACAAGTTATTTAGGTGGAACTCTCACATATATTTATGGAGTTGGAATACCCTGATTATTCTCTAATAATATTTACTAAAAACGCCTTGGCGTTTGTAGAAGAAAATAAGCCATATCCATCCATGATATTTGATTCCGGAAGTACATAAATATTCTGTCCGGCCGGATCACCGCTGTAGTAATTATAATAAGCATCATCCGTTGCTTCAAGCATTACAATATGCAAACCATAGTAATTGAAAAACAACCAGTTCATGGGTAAAGGCGGTTGAGACATTTGCCAGAAAAAAGGATTTATACGATATGGATCACCTCTATCATCTCTGAAATATTTTCCTTTCCAAATCTTATATACCATAGATGTATCATAGATTAAATTAACAAAAGATGAATCTCTTAAACCGTTGCGGTTATAATCCAGAAATGTATCAATTACATTATCGTATTGTCCATTGTTGTCTAAATCATTATATGGCTCTAATCCTCTTTCATGAGCTTGTAATGCCAATGTGGTCACTTTAATTGCAGCAAAATTATCTGCTTCAAAATCCAACATGAATAGAGGAAAAGATGCAAAACTTTCTGTATGGCATCCGCCACTTTTATATTCAGCGTTTGAAATAGACCATGGATTTATTAAATGCATTAATGTATCAGGTTGATTCATATAATTCAACCATTGCAATTCGAAATTGTCTGTATTTATTGACGGAACTGTCAATTCCTCTCCATTACAAAAATAAGATTCATTTTCCGGACTATAAAAATCCATCCCATCCGGAATGGTTGTTTCTGCAGTTACTTCAAATTCATCCCATTTAGCATTCAAGGAATACGTTTCACCCGGTTGAAAAATGATCGAATCCGGAGTCAAATATCGTCCTTTCCTGCCAAGAACCGGTGCAGCATTAAATACTTCGTCTGTTGAAAGTCGCGTAATTGTAACGATTGCATCACTAATATAAAGTGTGCTCAATTCAACCTCGTCTTCTATGGAAGAGGACAATGAAACATAACATGTATCTCCAACAGAACCCATGGGGAAACCAGCAGATAAGTTTGAAAAAACAACCAGTTTATCCTCGTAAATGGCTATATCATCATCAAAGCCGCAAGACAGGAATAAGATTGAAAAACTGATGGTAATAATTTTATTCATCATTAAAAATCAATATTAATTCCGATTGAAGGTATAATTGGAAATATTGAAATATCATTACGCTGTACCTGTTCTTCATCTGCTTCATCTACATTGGGTTCTCCCGGATCGGGATAACCATTGCCGTTTAGATCGTCTTCTTTTTTGTCCCAATCATCATCATCATCAAGTCCATTATGTGAACTACCAAAATGATATATATACCTGAAAATATTATCACGATCATAACTGTTGATCACTTGAAGATATAAGTCCATATTAAAATTTTTGAATTTAAAATTTCGAACGATACCCAAATCCAATCGATGGAATGGAGGATAACGATCTGAATTTCGAGAACCGGGTATGGTGCTGAAGCCGCTATGCATATTATCAAACGTATAGTCGAGATTCTCAATATATTTTCCAAGAATGGGAGTAAACGCTTGACCTGACTGGTATGCCCATTGCCAATTCAGCGTCCATTTTTTATTGATATTAAAATTACCAATAATATTAAACGCATGACGGCGGTCCCAATTAGTATAATATTCTTCCCCAGCCATTATTTTTCTGGAAATGGAATATGTATAAGAAACCCAACCATTTAACCGTCCATGCATTTTATGAGCAAATACTTCAAGTCCATATGCATAACCATCAGCTACATCAAACATAGCAGAAATTGTTTCATCAGAAATAACTTCATCTGTTGATGCTCGTGTTTCTACAAACGTGAGCATATTTTCTAGATCTTTGTAATATGCCTCAATTTGAAGTTTATATAACAAACCAAAGTATTCCTCATAACCCAAGACAACTTGGATGGATTTCCCCGGATCTACAGATTCATCAATTGCCATCCAAAAGTCCAATAGTGTCGGATTATAATCATCTTGAATCGTCATGATGAACTGATGGTAATTCCCAAGTGCAAAATTAATATAACGATCTTCTGTTAAAAGATATTTCATACCTAATCGTATGTCCGGGAATAATTTATCCGGATGGGCATCATACCCATTTAATCGAAAGCCAGGTTCAATAACTAATCGTTTACCGGGCAACCATTTCAATTTTGTATAGACTGCTGACTCATTAGGGGCTTCTTTAACTTCAAAAAGTGTGGTATCACCAAATGCATTATCATAATCAAACCCAAGCCGCTTAACCTGACCTCCGAATTTCCAAGTCATCTTTTCATTTTGGAAATAAGAGAAATTCCCCGATGCCGTTAAATCATGAATCGTATTATCTTGAATAAGACCGGATTCGCCCCCTAAGTTGAAATATGTAAAAAATCGGCTGCTGGCTAAAAGAAAATTTCCTACAAGAAGATCGTTAAAAATTTTCCTGTGAGCCAAACTGAATGTTTCATTCCCCCAATATGAATCCATGCCAAGATCGTCGAAATTGAAGTCATCAATTCCGGTATAAAAACTGATGCTTAACCGATCTTTTTCAGTTATATCTGTAAATACATGGCCCTGCAAATCATAAAAATAATATGGTGGTACATTTAAATCAGTATTTTCTAGAATTTTATCAAAATAAGTTCGTCGTCCTGAAACCAGCCATGCGCCATTTGGTATGGGACCTTCCATGGTTGCTTGCGCTGATAAAATAGAGACATTCAATTTTGCATCGAATTTATTCCGGTTTCCCTCTCGACTTGTAACATTCAAAACTGCTGAAAGGCGACCGCCATATTCCGCATTATAACCACCCTTGATCAGTTCAGCATCTTTCACCGCATCCACAATAAAATTTGAAAATACTCCGCCAAGATGGGATGGGTTGTATACTGTAATGCCGTCTAGTAAAATCAAATTTTGATCTGTATTCCCACCGCGGATAATCAAACCTGTACTGAATTCAGATTGAGTCAGCACTCCTGGCAACGCCTGTATCGTGCGAAAAATATCCGGTTCCAAAACAGATGGAAGTGCTTTAATCTGACGGGTATTTAAATTGACTCTTCCGGGTTGGATATTAAACTGGCGAGCCATTTTTTCTGCAGATACTTCAATTTCATCCAAGGCAATAACTTCATGTTCTAATGTAATATCTAATTTCCTATATTCTCCCAATTCGAGTTCAAGACGTATTTCAACCTGTTCAAAACCAAGAAAAGAAACAACCAGCGTTTTTGAATTTTGATTTAGATTGTCCAATACATAATAGCCATTCCTATCTGTAGCCATTCCTTGCCCCGTTTCTCGAATATAGACATTGGCTCCAATCAGGGTTTCGCCGGTTTCGGCATCCGTAATGATGCCGCTAATTCGTGAAGTCTGACCGAATGAAATAGACGTTATAAATAAAAATAGGAATGGGGTTGAAAACTTAATCGCTTTCAGCAAAAGAACGTAAAATATCCTTGGCATGAATTAAAACATTAACCTTATCATAAATTTTAAAAAGATCACCATTCTCATCAATTAAATATGTTTTCCGGCTGGGAAAAAACATTCCGTCGGCGCCATAAAGTCTTGACACAGACTTATCTTCATCAGAAAGTAAATGAAAAGGGATATCAAATTTTTTCTTGAATTTCCTGTGACTGGATGCATTGTCATAACTGACACCAAAAACGACAATTTGGTTGTCTTCAAATGAGCTGAATTCATCTCGAATACCACAAGCTTCCTTTGTGCATCCCGGAGTATCATCTTTCGGATAAAAATAAACAACAACTTTTTGACCGCGATACTGTGAAAGAGAATGTATTTTACCATTTTCATCCGGTAATGAAAAATCCGGTGCAGGATCACCAACGGAAATGGGCAAACTTTTTCCCCAGAGGAAACCAACTATTAATACTGACAGTGTAAAGAATTTTAACATAAGATTAATCCAATATAAAAGTTACAACGTTTGATAACATTCTACTCATTTAAATACTGCAAATTTTCACTACTAAATTCTAAAGGTTTCACATCAAATTCTTCAAACACATTTGATGAACACTTATTCCCTTCCATAAGCATCGTTAATTGATCAGCTGTAATGGGAAACCATGAAAAACGATCTAATAATTTCGCTAATAATTTTATAGGGAAAATTGGAGTAGGAATTGTCCATTTTTTCTTGCTGTATGTGGACGAGATTGTTTTGATTAATGTTTTCCATGTAATTGTTTTTTCACCTCCTACTTCAAAGGTCTTTCCAATTGTAGTTTCTTTTTCTAATGTGCGTACAAAGCATTTCGCTACATCGGTTACATGCACTGGACTGAAGGAAAATGAACCTACATTTTGTGGCAGAAATCCGTAATAAAATAACGGAGCTGGAATTGGTAAGCCCAGCATATCCTTTTTCAATTGAGTACAGAATTCTATTGTGCCTCTTGGATCTCCAAAAATGAGTGATGGCCGAAAAATGGTCCAATCCAATGTGGAATTTTTCAGCAATTGTTCAGCCATATATTTTGTAGTTTGATAAGGAGTACCGTTCATTTTAACACCATTGGCACTCATTAATATATAGCGTTTTACTCCGACTGATTCTGCTAACTTAATTGTGTGCAAAACACCTTGAAAATGTAGTTTTTCATATGTGATTCCTTTTTTTGGATACTGGCGGATGAGTCCAATATTATATATTACTGCATCAGAATTTTTCATCATTTCAATAATCACAGCCTCATTTTCAATATTCCCGGAATACACAATGCATTTGTTTGCTCGAATAAGTTTCGAAACATTTTGCGGTCGAACTAAAACATGAGGTTCGTGATCGCCATTCAACAGTTCATCAACAATGTAATTCCCCACGAAACCCGTACCGCCGAAGATGGAAACTTTCATTCAAATATCTCTATTTTGACATTTTTGATTGCCTGTTGAATTAACATTTCTACATCCAGCTTTTTTTCTTCAATTATAACATCTACAAGTCTCGCTTTTGTGGCCGGATGCTTGGGAACGAACAGAGCACAACAATCTTGATCCGGTTGAATGGAAATATCATATGTTTCAATTTCCCTCGCTTTGGCGATTATTTCCAGTTTATCAAATCCGATCAATGGCCGCAGCAATGGAACGCTGATTGCCTCTTCTATCACTCCCATGTTCTCTAATGTCTGTGATGCAACTTGACCCAAAGAATCACCAGTTATTAATGCTTTTGCTTTTTGAACTTTTGCTAATTCTTCAGCAATACGTACCATGAAACGTCGATAAAGAATAATGCGATATTTTTCAGATGTTAATACCATTACTTCTTTTTGAATAGGTGCCAATTCTACCAAATGAAGAGAAATCTTTTGTTGAAATACCTGTAGTTTTTCAATCATTTCTCTCACTTTTTCAATAGATGCTTCATTCGTATATGGTACAGAATGGAAATGGACAAAGGAAACTGCTGCACCACGTTTCATTGCATAGTAAGCTGCAACTGGAGAATCAATTCCTCCAGAAAGCATAGACATCACTTTTCCGCTTACTCCAATAGGTAGACCGCTTTGTCCGTTAAAACGTTTTGTATAAACAAATGCTTTCCCATCTACAATATCTATAAAACATGTTTTATCGGGATGATTGAGATTTACCACTTTCCCGGTCACCTTTAAAATGGCAGCGCCCACATCTTCATTCATTTTTTGTTTACTTACTGGAAAATTCTTATCCGTCCTGCGTGTTGTTACACGAAATGAATTGTAATCACCAATTGACATTAATTCAACAGCCATTTTTGTTATTTTTTCTTTACCCTGATCCACCTTAATAGCCGGAGCGAAATAGACCATTCCGCACACATTTTTTAATGCAGCATTTATTGAGTCTATTTCATTTTGACCGTGATCATTTAATCGAATAATGAGCCGACCAAACATACGGCCGATTGATGAAAATGTATCTGGAGAAAACCGTTGAAGAGTTAAACGTAGATTATCTTGCAGCTTTTTTTCAAAATAGCCGCGGTTCTTCCCTTTTAAACCAATTTCACCGTAATGACAAAGTATTACATCCGGTTTCATGGTTGAAATTTACAAAACAGGGATTAAGAATGAATCAGGTTTGAAAGAGATATTGAAACTTGAGAAAAATCTGCCGCGACTTGTGGAGCATGTCAAATGATTTATATCCATTTGGGCCTTCATCAAAATCATGTGAAGAACCAATATAAAATATAGTAAAGGGATTTGGTTGATAACTCAATAATGGATGCAAATCAAAGCTTTCACTTACATCACTATAAATAAAATCTTCTTGATAGAAATATTGACCAATTAATCTGAAGGAAAGATATTTATTAAACTGGTACGTTGAGAAAATACGTATTCGTTGTCCTTTGTAATAATAATCTTCAGTATTAAAATTTTGAGCAGAATTAAAATTCAGTGATATTTTAAATTTTATTTTCGCTGTTGGTTTATAATGACCCCAAATGTTCAAAAATGATGATCGGCCTTTTTCTGGAGTTTCCAGATATCGAATGATCGATTTGTTGGTCGCACCGAACATTCCTACAGAAACCTTATCATTGAATCCTTTATGAAGACTTAATGTTGTTGAGCTTAATCCGGTATACAATGAATCAAGATAACTTTCACTCGTAGGCATGTATGCTAATTCACCCCTTAATCGACCTTTCATTTCAAGGTTAATGGACGTGTATATCCAATTTTCTTTTAATTTCCAATTATAATTCCATACTTTTCCTAAACCAAATGTAACAAAATATTTTTCGACCAAATCGGTTTTGGGATATTGGAGACGAGTAAATGTTGCACCAAGATTTCGTTGGTTATTTTGTCGAAGGAACCCGGAGTCCAATCTAAATGTGGGAGATTTCTCTGCAAAAAATAGATCTATAAAATTATTTCGAGAGTTGTAAGAAAGCCTTGTAAACACCTGATGGCCTGTGAACGATTCCCCATTAAAATCAGATGTTAAACTATCTTTTCCAAAATGAAACCCATTTATCGATTCTGACAATGTTGAGTCGCTAGGCTCTGTTGTAATGCTTGAAAACAATTGCCAGATCAACGATAAGTTCTGTGTAAAATAAAATAATCCATCCGTTCCTATATTCGTACCACTTCCATTCGCATATCGTTTATCTGTTAAAACTCCTCCAATAAATGAACTATTCTTAAGTGCATGTTTCATTCGAAAAATATTAACATTACTTTTTCCTACTGATACCAAAGAGCTCCAATCTTCAAAGGGTACAACTACACCTGTTTCTTCATCAATGGCACTGATAACTCCATAATCCGTACTGCCAACCCTTCCTAAAACTTTTAACGCTAAACTAGGATCATTGATCGAACGTGTATACACTGGATTTATATTGGGTAAATACTCATGACCTCCAGAGCTAAATAGTTCACTCCCTTCATTAAAAAATGGACGTCTTTCAGGATATGAGAGTGCAAATTGTGAATTAACATCAAATTGTGTCACATCTGCTTCAACTTGACTAAAGTCTGGATTGATTGCTAATTCTGCAGTGGCTGTCTCACCCAACGGAATTTTAATGCCCAAAGCTAAACCTGTATTAAAATCACCATTTTGGAAAACCACATTACTATCCAACTCTCCGCTATGGGTTCCTACTAAACTCGGTAAAAATTCAATAGTTCGTTTAGACTTAATTCCATTAATTCCATTTAAATCACCAAGCTGACAAAGTTGACATGGATTATTACGATCAAATGGAGTCCATGACATCTGTCTTCGAAAATCATCTCTTGGCATTGATCTGAAAAATGTGATCTTCCAATTTTGAATATCCTTTTTTGGGAATCGAATACTGCTAAATGGAAGCGCTATCTCGACTTGGTACCCATCTTCTACAATCATCCCAGCAGATTCAAAGATCATATCAAATGATTCATCTTCATTATCACCAATCTTTATACCATCACCCTGAATACCAATTGGGTTTACCATTATCTGATAAGCTCGGTTTGCATCTCCATATGTATCGAGAAGTATTCCAACAAAGTCATCTTTATACATGTAGTCCCGACTCGAAACATTGGCACGAATATCTTCAAGGTTATCAAACGCTTTAAAAAAAATGTATAAATAATTATTATCATACGTTACATTTACTTTCGTTTCGACTACAGGTGGGATATTTTCCCCCGGCATTACTTCAACAAATTCAGAAGAAGATGAAGATCCAATCCATCCTTCATCATCTAAATGGCCATCAACAGTTATGTTGCCAAGCGTTTTAGTTATATCTAATGTCGGCGGTTCATCAGCTAATAAACTTGAAACGACTATAACTAATAAGAGGATCACGGTTTTATTTTGTAACATTTTTTTGAATTGAATTAGGGAATGTAGACGAATTGATTAAATAAAAGTTGTCAGGAAATTACACTTTTTTACTCTTTTTTATTTGCTTTTATTGAAATCAAGCGACACAGAATTGACACAATAACGCTTGCCGGTTGGCTTCGGTCCATCATTAAACACATGGCCTAAATGGGAATCACATTTGGCACACAATATTTCAATACGTTTCATACCCAGACTGTTATCTTCAATATAGTTGATTTTCCCTTCAGCAATTGCTTCATAAAAACTGGGCCAGCCGCTTCCAGATTCGTATTTTGTTTTTGAACTAAAAAGCTCATTTTTACAGGCAGCACAAACATACGTTCCATTTTCTTTATGATGATAAAACTCACCCATAAATGCCGTTTCAGTTCCTTTTTCTCGGAGTATACGATATTCCTCAGACGTCAAACATGTTTGCCACTCTGATTCAGATTTTTGAACTTTATCTGCCATAATTTTTTCTCCATCATTTGTTTGAGAGACTATTACGCAAATCGCTAAAATGATAATAAGTATCTGCTTCATATAAATTCTTTCAAAGAATATGGTTTATTAAAAAGAAGTTTCCAACTACTCAGTTCTTATATACTTTCCACCATAGTAAGAAAGTTCCCATGAAGTATTTACTTCCAATCTTTATATTAAATTTTGTTGTCTTCGCTGGCGAGGTTGATCAATATCTTGCCTGGAATCACCTACCCAATGATGAAACTCATTATTTAAACAAACTATTTAATATAGAAATTCAATCTGCTTTAGACGATATTAATAAGAATCACAAGGAATGTTCTTGTGAAGAAGCGGCTGGAAGGATTTTAAAACATTTTGGTATTGGGTTAAATACACCATTGGAAAAAATGTTAAAGGATTCTGATGAAATTGACAAGTCACCCACTAATAAAATACATATCAGTGAAAGATATAAGAGGAGCATTTTCCGCAGAAATTTACCATTTGAAAAAGGAGGGAAATTCCAAGATTATAGCTTAAATATTCAGATTGATGAAGTTGTGAACATCGGTGGCATTTACATAGGATTAGACAAATTAACCCATTTTACAGCATCGGGATATCTTTACTACAAGATTTACATGTTAGCTCTCGATCAGCTTGATTCAGAAGAAGCAGCTATACAAATGGCAATTTCAATGGGTATATATGGAGAGAAAAATATATTAGGGAAAATTCCTTCTGGTGTTTTTTCATTTGCCGATCTGGAAAGTAATTATCAAGGATTTCAATTCGCATTAAGTCTTTGCAAATCCGATTCAACTTATTTAAAGCGAACCGGAAAAGGATGGGAATTAGAAGGTGTATTTGATTTACGAAATTATGTGAATCCTTTTTGGGATGAATCTTTTAACACATCTTACTATTATGAAGGATTAAACTTAACACTCATGCCTAAATCAGAGGCAGTTTTACGAAATATCCCCCACTACTGCTTAAAGTTTCAATCAAAGCGGATTCAAGGTATTTTTGAATATTATGATAGAGTCGCTGATCCTAGTTATTCCGTTAATTATTTGAAACAACTTATAGAAAAAGGTGAACTTCCTGATCCAAGTCCATTCAATATTCGGACAATCTGCAAGGAATAGAACATGCTGTATTATCTAGTTAAATTAATGGCAATAACAGCCATAAAAACGTTTTTCAATAAAATTTCTGCAGAAAATGTTGAAAATATTTCTAAAAATACTCCTGTAATCTTTACAGCAAATCACCCCAACACAATGATGGATCCTATGATCATTGGTTACACATGTAAACGTAAACTTCATTTCTTCGCTAAAAGTACTCTTTTCGATAATCCTATCTCCGGTTCAATATTGCGCAGAATTCAAATTATTCCTGTTTATCGTAAACAAGATGATCCAACTAAAATGGATCAAAATATAGAAGCATTTTCCCGTGGATTTGAGATTCTAAAACAAAACAAAGCGTTTCTCATTTTTCCGGAAGGAATTTCTACTGGTGATCGAAAATTGAGTCAAATAAAAACAGGGGCTGCTCGTATTGGCTTTGGTGCTGAAGCAGATCACAATTGGCGATTAGGTGTTCAGATTATTCCCGTAGGTTTAAATTATTCAAATAACGTCAAGTTTCGTAGTAACGTATCTGTTCGGTATGGACAACCCATCTTATTATCACATTTCAAAAACAGTTTTGAACGAGATAAGAAAGAAGCGGTAAAAATAGTAACAGAACAAATTGAAACAGCTTTATCAAAACTGACCATTAATTTAGAAGATCTTGAAATGCAGGAGATCGTTGAAGCTCTTGAGACAATCTATAAGCAAGAATTAGCTGTTGATCTGGGATTAGAAATTAATGATAAGACAGACGATTTTTCTGTAACCAAAGGGCTTATCAACGCAGTGGAATGGTATTACGAAAATGAGCCGAAACTAGTTGAAAAATTTAAGGAAATGCTGCATCGTTACCAGCGATTCCTGAATCGCTTGCAAATAAAAGATGAATTCCTTGATCCGTCGAGTAGTAGTGTATCATTTATGGAAAGGATTAAAGCAATTTCTTATCTTATCTTTATGTTTCCTATATATCTTTATGGTCTGATTAATAATGTAATTCCATACAAATTCCCTCGATGGTACACACGCCATTTTGTAAAACACAAGTCAGAAGTTGCTCCATGGAAAATGGTATCAGGAACTGTTATTTTTTTAATTTACTATCCAATTGAAATCATCATTTTTGCATCACTAACAGGTAGTTTCACTTTGACATTTATGTATGCGTTATCGCTTATCCCAAGTGGAAATTTCGTTCTTCGGTATGTAGATCGAGTACAGAATTACCGCCAGCATTTACGTTTTTTATCCGTTTTCTACCGAAAACGAACTTTGATTTATGATTTAATAAAACAGCGTACAGATATTATAGAATTTTTAAACACATGTAAAAAAGAATACATGTCAGCGGTTGGACTCATATCCTCCAAGAAGGATTCAAATTAATAATTGTGAGAACTTTAGAAATAAAACAAGACTACGAAACAAAGTTTTCTGATATCAGCCAGAGTAAATTGTTTCAAAGATTAGATCCTCCGATACAAAAATTTATATATCATATAGGTGAGTCTCATCGGTTAACATATCAAGAATTACATCAAATAACAGAAATAGCCATCGATTTAAATATGTGGGGAGAACAATCCATTAAAGAACAATGGAGTACATTAAACGATGTACATTGTTCAAAAAATGGCAATAATAAAAAAGCAATTTTAAAAGATTTAAAAGATCGCTGGTTATGTTTAAAAGAAAATCCTTCCATTTATAAAACTGAAATTCCAAAAGTTAAAAATGTTGTTCGAAAAATTAAAAATAATACAAATAACCATGAAGTGTTTGGATCGTGCCCAGTTGCATCCGAAAAGACTGTTTGCTGTAATTTGCAAACAATAGATGCTATTCAGGGGTGTGGACTGGGTTGCAGCTATTGTAGCATTCAAACATTTTATGAAGATGGCGCAATTGGTATCGAATCCAACCTTACAGATAAATTAGATAAAATTAAGCTTGATCCAAATAAACAATATCATATCGGTTCCGGACAATCGTCAGATTCGTTGTCAATGGGAAATCGAAATGGTGTTTTAGATGCCCAATTAAATTTTGCCAGGAAAAATCCCAATATTATATTTGAATTTAAAACAAAAACGAAAAATATTGATTATTTCTTAACCGTTGACCTTCCTCCAAATATATTTGTTTGTTGGTCATTAAATCCACAAATCATAATTGATAATGAAGAACATTTCACTGCAACATTAGCACAGAGAATACATGCAGCACGTCAGTTAGCGGATAAAGGCGTTATTGTTGGGTTTCATTTTCACCCAATTATCTATTACGATAACTTTGAAAAAGATTACACAGATATAGTACAAACCATATTATCTGCATTCTCATCGAATGAAATAGGAATGATTTCTTTAGGAACATTAACGTTTATAAAACCAGCGATTAAAAATCTGCGTACACTGGGAATCCCTAGTAAAGTATTGCAAATCCAGATGGTGGATGCAGCTGGGAAATATTCATATCCACTTCACATTAAAGAAAAATTATTTGGAACTGTTTGGAATGCATTTACACCTTGGCATAAAAAAGTCTTTTTCTATTTTTGTATGGAAGATAAAAAATTGTGGAAATTAGTTATGGGAAAATGCTATAACTCAAATATTGAATTTGAGGATGCTTTATTTTCAAGTGTGTCGGGTAAAATAAAATAATAGTAGTATAAATCTTATCTTGATTAATAGTTTAACTGTACTATAAAGATTCTGATGTCAACTAAATCTTCATTATCAAACATTATTCCAAGTCTCATTGCAGGAACAATTAGTAGTATAATTATTATTGTTTCAGCAATGGCACTAAGCGCTCTTGTTTTTACAGGGGAATTATCAACTTACCTACCTCAAGGAATTGGGATTCTTCTGTTAGGATCGTTAATCTTTGCCTTATTCAGTGCTTTTACAGCCAGTTTTCCAACTGTTATTAGTGCGCCGCAAGATATTCCCATCGCCATATTAGCATTAATGGCAGCAACTCTCATGTCAAACCCAATACATCAAATGAATGGTCAGGAAATGTTTCAATTCATTTTTGTCGCTATTGGATTGACATCAATTTTAGTAGGAATATTTTTCTATTTGCTTGGCAAATTCAAACTTGGCAAACTTGTTCGCTTTATTCCCTTCCCTGTTGTAGGCGGATTTTTGGCTGGTACCGGTTGGTTAATTGTTGTTTTTTCATTCAGCATGATGACAAACTTTGATTTAAACTTACCAAACTTATCCAAATTATTTTCTACTGAAATTCTTATTCTATGGGTGCCGGGAGTTCTATTTGCATTTACATTACTTTTTTTAAGTCGTAGAATAAAGCATTATCTACTTGTTCCGGGGTTTCTTATTATTAGTATAGTCATTTTCTATGGTATAGCATTTACAGTTGGACTTTCATTTGAACAACTAGAGAATCAAGGGTTTCTTCTAGGACCTTTCCCTGCTGGTGGATTATTTACTGGTTTGCCATTGCAATATATTCCAGAATTTAATTGGGGTATATTTTTGCAGTTTACTCCAGCCCTAGTTACCATGATGATATTGAATGCAATATCAGTTCTATTTAATTATAGTGGATTGGAGTTAACACTTAAACATGATTTTGATCTTGACCGTGAATTAAAAATAACCGGTTTTAATAATTTTCTTGTTGGAATAGCAGGTGCTTCTCCAGGATATGTTACAGTGAGCGAATCCTCGATGGCATATGCAATTGGAGCCAAAAGTCGTTTATACAGTGCTACTGTTGCTTTTTTTTGTGGAATCGCCCTTATTTTTGGTGCAAAAATTATTTCATTTTTTCCTAAAGTTATTTTAGGCGGTTTACTCCTTAACTTGGGTATTTCATTTTTGGTAGAATGGCTATATGATTCCTGGTTCAAGCTGAATAAAGGGGATTATCTAGTTGTAGTACTTATTTTAGTCGTTGTAGGGATATTTGGTTTTCTCGAGGGAATAGCTGTAGGCTTGATGATGTCTATCGTATTATTTGTGATGAATTATTCTAAAGTAGATGTTATTAAATATGAATTATCAGGTCAAACTTTTCACAGCAATGTGGAACGATCAGAACAACTAAAACAACTCATTGATTCTCACGGTGAACAGATTTTCATACTACCCCTCCAAGGTTACATTTTCTTTGGAACATCCAATCGTATATTGGATCGTATACAAGAACGATTAGATAACGAAGATATAAATGATCTGAAATATTTGATTTTCACTTTTAATCAAGTGACCGGAATTGATTCATCAACTATAAATAGTTTTAATAAACTGTTTATTTTGGCTGAAAACAAGAATTTCCAAGTATTGTTTTGTTCTTTGGATAGTGAAATTAAACGGCAATTTGAAGTAGAGGGATTATTTCCCGATTCAAAAAATATTTTTCAATCATTTGAAGACTTGGACCATGGATTAGAATGGTGTGAAAGTCAAATTATTAGAGAAAATATAAGTGATAAAGATTTGGCTATTGATGGTGGTGAAAAGGACTTTTTTAAATCCCGTTTTGCTGAATTAGTTGAATATTTTGAATATCAAAATATTCCTAAAATTTCTATCATCATAGAACAGGAAAAAGATCCAGGTGGTATTTATTTTCTCATATCAGGGCGCATCACCGTTCAACTTAATTCTGATGATGGAAAACAAATTCGATTAAAATCCATGGGTGCAGGTACAGTTGTTGGTGAGGTCAGCTTATATCTAGGATCAAAAGCATCTGCATCAGTCATGTCAGATATGGATTGTAAAATCTACTTCCTATCCAAAAATAATTTTCAAAAACTCAATATTGAAGCACCGGAAAAAGCAGCTGAACTCCATACATATATTGTACAATTACTTAGTGATCGCCTGGCAAAATCCAATGCAACTATCAAAGCGTTGATGAGGTAATATATAAAAACTTTTTATAGGAAATGTGAAATTCTATTCCATTTTGTTTTATTAATAATTTCCTAAATCAATATAATTTTCTTACAAAATGTAAACATGTAAACATTTTCCTTGATAATTAATAATTGTCTTAATAAGTTTATTTATTAAACATATGGTTCAAATATTAAACAAACCCGATACCGATACCGCAGTAAATCTTTCTGTACAAAATGGATCTGTATATAAAACGTTTCAAATTCTGGAACAGTTTACCAGAGAAAAACCTGAATTAACTATTAATGAAATAGCTATTCCATCAGGGTTAAATCGTTCTACAGTGTTCCGATTTCTTAATTCATTGAAGTCCTTGGGGATCGTTGAACGAACGGAAGAAGGTCTATATAAATTAGGGATTTATCTTTTTGAACTTGGCCTTCGCGTAGATGTTAATCAATCAATCGTAGAAAAAGCACAACCTCATTTGCGTGAACTTTCTAATGAAATTCAAGAATCAACATGTTTAGCTATACGTGATAGAGTAGATGTGTTGTGTTTGGTAAATGAGGAATCAAGTCAGAATATTCGAATTGACACCCTAGTTGGCACCAGGAATCCAATGTATTGCACTGCCTTAGGGAAATCCATTCTTGCGTTTATGGATGGCGATTTTCTGGACTTATATTATGAAATTACGAGTTTAAAAAAGAGAACAGATAAAACTATTATAACGGAAAGTGAATCACGTAAAGATTTACAGAAAGTAAAAAAATCTTTTATTAGCTATGATAAAGAAGAATTCGCAGATGATGTTTATTGTGTGGGAACAACTATTTTTGACATAAATGAGTATCCTGTTGCTGCCATAAGTATATCAGGATTGAAAAGAAGGATGATGGGACGCAAAGTTGAGATATCGAAAGCTGTATTAAATACTGGAATGAAAATAACAACAGAGATTGGAGGACATTATCCTCGAAAATGAGTTGGCAAAAGCATGGAATTTGTAATAAATATTAAAAATCAAAGGTGGTACAAATATTGTTTAGAGTAAGCTTTTTTTATTCTATTACAAGATAATTTGATCTAAATATCTAAATATGACCGTATGAGTCACATTATGTTTTTCATGGCTAAATCAAAAAGGTAAAGCTAACTATAGTAAAAGAAACGGAAGGAAAATTTTCCTGAAATGATTAAGAAAATAATTAAAAAAATACATGAAGCATTATTTAAAAGAGAAAACAAACAAAGCAAGGAGAAACCTACGATGACAAACAAAACAGAAGGAAGGTTCCCGGACCCTCATGAGTTTGAGGTTCCGGTTGAACTCAAAGGATGGGAGGACATGTATCCCTCGCATCAGTTATTTTCCGGCGATAGAGAAGAATGGGAAAAGAATCAGTTCTGGTTTCAGGACAAGATTCATGCACCGGAAGCTATTCCGCCACTGGATCATATTTTCCAGGAAGCCTGGCAGATATCCCTATCCCAATACACAACCCGAGTGTTTTGTATTCCCCCGGCCCAAGGAATCGCTCAGCGTATGGTTGGTTGTTATTTATATATCGCAGCCATCGCTCCGCCTCCCGATGAAATCATTGGTGAAAAGGCTCAGCGATTTGAAAAAAGGGTTTTCCCTGTGTTCAAGGACTACGATAACCTTTGGGACAAATGGCTGGTAAAATTCAAAGCTCTTGGTAAAGAGATGGATGAATTAACCGTTCCCACGGAAATGCCTGATTTCATTCCCGAAGAGGACGTGCTTCCTGTCCCGAAAGGATGTTATGTTTCCTATGACATCATGGAAGGGTTCGACAGGCTGGTGAATATGATGTTCAAAGGATGGCAGTATCATTTTGAGATGCTGAATTTATCCTATTTGGCATATCTCATGTTTACCGATGTTGCTCGAAATCTTTTCCCTGGAATAAGCGAAAGTTCCATTGGTAAAATGGTCGCAGGCGCTTATGTCGCCATGTTTCGCCCAGAAGAGGAACTTTGCCAACTCTCCAGGCTGGCACATTCCCAGCGAGGAGTAGCTGAAATCCTGAAAAGTGATTCTTCTGCTGATGAGAAACTAGAAAAGTTGGAAGGCTTGACCGATGGTAGAAATTGGCTGGAGCATTTTAACAATATAAAAAGTCCCTGGTTCTATGTATCCTGCGGTAGCGGCTGGTATCATCATGAAGGTAGCTGGATTACAAACCTGGAAATTCCATTGAGTTATATCAAAGGCTATCTGGAACAGCTTGACAACGGTGAAACGATTGAACGTTCTTTGGATAAAATCGAAAAAGAACGGGATGAAATAGTTGCTGAATATCGTGGTTTAATCAAAACGGATGAAGACAGAAAAACATTCGATGACACCTATGATACAATCCGATCCATTTACCGTTATGCTGAAGATCATTTGTTCTGGGTTGAGCATTGGTTTCATACCATTTGGTACAGTAAGGTACGGGAATTCGGTCAATTGCTGGTTAATTCCGGAATGCTGAACGAAGTGGACGACATCTTTATGTTTAACCGCTATGAAATTCCTGAGATACTAACCGAATTATCAACTGGCTGGGCATTAGGAATTGATATTCCAATGCGGAGTGACCATTACAAGGCAAAGGTAATCAAGCGGAAGCAGATACTTGAAGCTGCCAGAGATTGGAATCCAGATCCTGCATTGGGTGTTCCTCCTGAAGAAGTTGCAGAACCTTTTACTATTATGCTCTGGGGTATTACTACAGACAGAGTTCAAGAATGGCTAAAAGGTGTAGATGTAGATGCCGGTGATGTATCGGAAATTAAAGGTTTTGCATCTTCTGCCGGTTCTGCTGAAGGTCCAGCACGTGTACTGAAACTCTTGAAAGATATTGTAGATGTACAGCCGGGTGAAATATTGGTGTGTGCTTCTACAAATCCGTCATGGGCTCCAATCTTCACTAAGATTAAAGCAGCTGTCACTGATATTGGCGGATTAACAAGCCATGCTGCAATTGTCTGTCGTGAATATGGAATTCCTTCTGTAACAGGTACGGGGGTTGCAACCACCACTATTAAAACCGGTGATACTGTCCGAGTAGATGGCGATACCGGCGAAGTCACAATCGTGGAAAGGGCAGCGTAGATAAGGTATAAAAAGGAAAAGAGGATTGGTGAACTTTCCAATCCTCTTTCTCCTTGTCCGATATTAAACAGGACTTCGATGATAGTTTTCCAATCATAAATCAATCGGAGTTACCGGTAATGAAAACCAATGAGTTAAACATGAAGCATGTAATTGATTTCAAATATGTAGATAAAGGTTCTCTGAATTTAGTTGGTGGAAAAAATGCCAGTTTAGGAGAAATGATTAAAGCGGGAATTCGTGTACCCCACGGGTTTGCTGTTACAACAGATAGTTATCGCAACTTTATAAAAGAAACCGGTATTATGAATAAAATTTATGACCGATTATCTGAGGTGGATCCGGAAAATATAAAAGAATTGGATCTAACCGGTGACACCGTTCGAAGAATGATAATTAAAACACCTATGCCCAGAGAAACACAAAAAGCCATCGAAGAAGGATACGAAGAATTGAGTCAAGAATATCATGATCGCAATATTCCCGTAGCTGTTCGCTCAAGCGCCACGGCGGAAGATTTACCCACAGCCAGTTTTGCTGGCCAGCAGGATACCTATCTTTGGACCATTGGAATCGCCCAAGTCATTGCAAATGTGAAACGCTGCTGGGCAAGTTTATACACGTCCCGAGCCATCAGTTATCGTATTAAGAACGATTTTTCTCATGAGGATGTATTGATTAGTGTGGGGATACAAAAAATGGTCAGCTCAAAAACATCAGGTGTTATGTTTACTCTTGACCCAACTAATGGAGATCCTTCCAAAATTGTTATTGAAGGCAGTTGGGGTTTTGGAGAAACGGTTGTTGGCGGATATGTTAATCCAGACAAATTCGTGGTTGATAAAATTACCAAAGAAATAAATGAACGAAAAATCTCCCATAAGCACATCGAGTGTGTCTATGATCCTGCCAAAGATAAAGTGGTGCATACGGATGTTGAAGGAGATATGCAATTGGAGCGATGTTTGGATGATGATGAAGTGAGGGAATTGGTACGCATTGCTCGTATTATTGAAAACCATTACGGCAGTCCTCAAGATATTGAATGGACTATTGATAAAGATTTTTCATTTCCAGAAAATATATTTATTGTCCAAAGCCGTCCCGAAACGGTGTGGAGTCAAAAACAAAGAACACCGATTTTGGGAGGTAAAAGCAGTTACCAAATAATGGTGGACAGAGGACTGAAACGAATAAAAATAAACTCATAGAAAGTTCGGATAGAGCTTTTTTTATAATAACAAACATAATAAAAAGGAAATAAAACAATGAAAGACATGCGCGATTTTATTGAACAAGGTGAAAAAGTTGGATTGGTCAAACGTATTACAGCGGAAGTTGATCCATATTTGGAGCTATCTCATATTGCAAAACTGAATGAAGAAGAGCAGGGACCTGCCCTTCTTTTTGAAAATATAAAGGGATATAGTTCCCCTGTGATTACAAGTGTATGTACGACGGAAGAACGTCTTGCATTTATCATGGAACAACCGCGAGATTCGACACTTTTTGATTTGTACGATTCTTGGGCAAAACGGGGTGAAACACTCATTCCACCAACGTGGGTTGACAAAGCTCCATGCAAAGAAAATATCCTATTAGGTGATGATATAGATTTGTATAAATTCCCAATACCGCACTATTATCCTTTGGACGGTGGTCCATATTATGGTACGGCACATTTTATTATTACCAAAGATCCTGATTCCGGTTGGGTAAACCTAGGTACGTATAGAAGTCAGTTATTTGAAAAAGACAAAATTGGTACTCAATTCATTAAAGGAAAACATGCGGATATTATGCTCAAAAAATATCAGGAAATGGGAGAAAAAATGCCTGTAGCTTCAATTTCAGGATGCGATCCATTGTTGTTCATTCTGGGCGCTTCGAGAGTGTCAGCTTTTGTATCTGAATATGATGTTGCAGGAGCACTCCGAGGACAACCTGTCGAAGTTATTAAGGGTGAAACAGTTGATCTCCCAATACCTGCCACTGCTGAAATGGTTGTAGAAGGATATGTTGAACCGGAAGAATTTTATGAAGAAGGACCATTTGGTGAATATACTGGTTATTATTCAGGGGTGGGTACAGATCCAAGGAACTTTATCCAGGTAACATGTATCACACATCGGAATAACCCGATTCACCATGGTACAACCGTAGGAAGAGCTGTAACAGATACCCATATGACAATGGCTCTTTCCTATGGCGCAACATTATGGCAGCAGTTAAATGCCATGAAAATACCAGGGCTCAAATCGTGTTATTGTCCGCCAGAAGGATCCGGAAGGTTTCTTGCAATAATATCAATGAAACAGATGTATCCAGGACATGTTGACCAAGTACTGACGGCAGCCATTTCCACTGAAATGGGCGCTTATGGACTAAAAACTGTAATTGTTGTGGACGAAGATGTGGACCCATGGGACATCCCCAGAGTCATGTATGCTCTAAGTTTTCGCTTTCAACCCAACCGTAGCCAGGTAATAAAACGTGGTCGTTCTACACCTCTAGATCCGTCTTTACCAATTAGTGCCAGGGAAATAACAGGCAGGCTTTTATTAGATGCAACTATTCCATATGAGTGGGCTAATAAACCAATTCCCATTGAATTGGACGCAGATGTAGTAGAAAGAGTAAAAGCAAGGTGGTCTGAGTTAGGTCTTTAGACTTAATGAGTGATAGAGTTTGCCACAAAGACTCAAAAAAGTTAATAAATGAAAAAATTGGGTACACGTATTTGAAGAATAAAATTCGATTCATTGGATTGTTGTAGATCCAATCATTTATTAAACCTTTGCATCTTGGAGTCTTTGTGGCTGTATTAAGGAAATTTGATACCACATGATAAAAAAAACAGTTCTAATCATTGCTAACCTCGATACTCGGGGCGCTGAGTTTAAGTTTGTAAAAGAATTGATTCAGTCCCGGGGGCTAAATGCTATTCTTCTTGATTTCAGTATGGAACAAGAACCATTTTTCATGGGTGATATTACTTGCGAAGAAGTTGCTAAAGCAGGTGGAATTGATGATATTCAAAAAATACGCCGGCTGTATAGAACAGAACGACAAAAAGCGACGGATAATCAAATTGCCGGTGCAACAAAAATTGCAAATAATCTTCTTGATGATGGGAAAGTTCACGGTATTCTCGGTGTAGGTGGAGGTACATCTTCACTCGTCTCCACCAGCATCATGAAGTCTATGCCATTTGGTATGCCGAAATTGATGGCATCAAGTATGGCAGGACATCCAAAATATGTCGGGAAGTACGTTGGGACAAAAGATATTACGATGTTGAATACAGTTGTGGATGTTGTAGAAATTAATCCCATTTTAAAAACTCAATTGGTTAATGCAGTTGGTGCTATCTGTGGTATGGTTGACTTGTCGCCAGGTTGGGAAGTGGATTTTGAACAACCTGTAATTGCTTTAACTTCATTTGGTTTTGCTGAGCGTGCCGTGGAACCATCCATTCATTATTTGCGAGATAAAAAATATATTCCAGTTCCATGTCACGCTCAAGGTAGAGGCGATAGAGCAATGGATGAATTAATTCGTGAGGGTTGGTTTCAAGGTGTTATTGATTTTGTAAGCCGAGGAGTCGGTGAACAATTGTTGGATGGAAACTGTGCTGCCGGAGATGATCGAATAATCGCCGCATCTGAAGTAGGAATTCCTCAAGTCATCGCTCCATCAGGTTTGGATATGATTAGTGTTGGTGGCAGACAAGATCTTTTGGAAAAATACAAAGATCGTCCACAGGCTATAATTGATAAATTGCGTATTGAAGTCAGAACCAATGCTGAAGAATTGAAAGAGATGGCTGCAATTATTGCACATCGTTTGAATATCTCTGAAGCCCCGTGTGCAATTCTAAATCCCTTGAAAGGTTGGAGTTCATTGGATGAAGTTGGACATGCCCTTTTTGATCCTATTGCAGATGCTGCCTTTATGGAAGAACTTAAACTCTTACTTAATCCAGATATTCCTGTTAAAGATGTAAACCTTCATCTGAATACTCCAGAATTTGGGAAAGAAGCAGTAAACGTATTTCATCAGTTATTTCAGGAATGGAATCAAACCAAAATGTAATGAATAAACCCTGTAAAGAATTTTATGTACAAACTGAAACGGGCTCATTTGATTTAGAAGCCAGTGTTCACATTATCGGTAAGGATATTTTAATTGCAGTGTGGGGTGGAGATAAACCTCACATAGGTGCCGTTTCAGCTGGACAATCACAAGTAAGTATTGTAAATCCTGAAAAAAATAATGCTACTACTTCAGTCATTTGTTTTCCGGGGCATATGGAAGATCATTTAGTCAAACCAATTGCTCAAAAAATAGCATTGTCAACAAAATCTAATGTAGTTGTAACTGCAGGAGCGCATTGGAATAATATTGATAAAGATGGTATAAAAAAAGTACTGGAGAATGGAAACATAATTGCTGAATTAGTTTCTTTAGAATTATCAAAGTAGTTGAAAATAATAAATAGAGAATAATATGTCTAAAAAAATAGTAGTGGGAATTTCTGGAGCAAGCGGTGTTGTTTATGGTGTACGGCTATTGTCTGTACTGAAAGAAAAGAATGTTGAAACACATTTAATTATTTCAAATGCCGGGGAAAAAAATATTCAGATTGAAACCGATTATAAGATGGAAGAAGTTAAAGCGATGGCAAACGTGGTTTATGACCACAAAAATATGGCAGCGAAAGTAGCCAGCGGTTCTTTTTTGGTTGATGGTATGGTGGTTGTTCCATGCACAATAAAAACATTGTCCGGGATTGCAAATTCTTATTCGGAAAATCTCATTGTTCGTGCGGCAGATGTTACCTTGAAAGAAAAACGAAAATTAGTGTTGGTCGTGCGAGAGACTCCACTGCATAAAGGGCATTTAAGATTGATGTCCCTGGCGGCTGACAACGGAGCCCATATTTTACCTCCAGTGACTTCATTTTATCATTACCCTAAAACGATTGATGATATCATCAATCAGACTGTGGGGAAAATTTTGGATTATTTGGAGATTGAACATGACCTCTTCCGTCGTTGGGGTGATTAACTTTAATTATGAGTAACCAATCTATATATTGGAATCCTGTTCTTGAAACTCTTCCATGGGAAACAACTCGAAAACTTCAGTTAAAGAAATTTAAACGGATTTTTTCTTGGGCTTATAACCATTCAAAATTTCACCGTGCTCTTTATGATGATGCGGATATCAAACCGAAAGACATTCAATCATTTGCTCATATCAGGCAAATTCCAACTGTGGAAAAATCCATGATGAGAGATATTCAAGGGAAAGAGCCCTTTCCTTACGGAGATGCATTATGTGTACCGTTGAATGAAGTTACAGCATATCGACAAACTAGCGGAACAACGGGTCAGCCCGTTTATCAGCCGGATACATGGCAGGATTGGGAATGGTGGGCGGAATGCTGGGCTCAGCTTTTGTGGGCACAAGGATATCGTTCAAAAGACAGAGTTTTTATTCCCTTTGGTTATAATGTATTTGTTGCATTTTGGGCGGGTCATTACGGTGCGGAAAAAATTGGGTGTGAAGTTGTACCGGGAGGTGTACTGGATACCCGTGCCCGAATTCTGAAAATACAAGAGTTGGATGCAACTGCCATGATGGGAACCCCAACATATATGTTAGGGATGGCAGATATAGCCATTAACGAAATGAATATAAATCCTGCTGGCCTAACCATTGAAAAAATCACTTGTGCCGGTGAACCGGGAGCAAGTATTCCCAGTACAAAGAAACGAATTGAAGAAGCGTGGGGAGCTAAAGTATATGACCATGCTGGCGCCACAGAAATAGGAGCTTGGTCTTTTGAATGTACAGAACAACCGGGAGGAATGCACGTAAATGATGCCTTATTTCTTGTGGAAATAGTTGATGGTGAAACAGGGGAAATTATCGAAGAACCGGGAGTCAGAGGAAAAATGATTATTACCGCTTTGGACAGACAAGCCCAACCGTGTATCAGATTTGATTCAAAAGATATTATTGAGTGGAATTCAGAGCCATGTTCTTGCGGGAGGACATCCAGATTAATTAATGGAGGTGTGGTCGGAAGAACCGATGACATTACCAAGGTGAAAGGTGTTCTTTTTTCACCATCTTCTGTGGAGGATGTTGTTAGAAGTATTGAAGGTTTAGGTAATGATTATGAGTTACAAGTGGAGAAAATTAATAATCGGGACAAAATTTCATTACAAGTAGAATATTTGAATAAGTATCAGGAAGAAATTCATACAATAAAATCTGAGTTAACGGATCAACTGAAGTTAAAAACCAACCTTCATTATGATATTGAATTTTGTCAATACGGAGAATTGCCCAGATACCCGGTTAAAGCAAAACGATTTAGGGATTTACGGAAATGAGTCAAAATATAAATTTGTCTGAAGTTGACAAAGAAATCAAACAGTTGAAAAGAACATCTGAATTATTAAAGGAAAAAACTAAATTATTTCCTGCACTTCAGAAAAATACAGCCCGCATTTTGGCAAGTATAAAAATGCTGGAAATAAATGTTTCAGATATTCTTGATTTGGAGATTAAAAAGTAAGTATACATTATAGGTAGATTTTTTGCTTATTTCTTTTCCTCATTCAAATGTGATAAACTCTTATGAAGCGAAAAATTGATACAGTCTTATTTGATTTCGAAGGCACACTCGTAGATTTTCAATGGCGATTGAAAGAGGCTGTCGATGAGGTAATTGTTACTCTTGAAAAAGAAGGTTGCCCTTCAAATTTATTTGGAATAAACCCAAGTTATACTCATATTTTTAATAAATCTGTAGAATTGGTTCCATGCTCAAAGGATATACAATCATCAAAGATTTTGAACATTGTTTCTTCTATATTTGACTTTTATGATTCTGATGCTTTAACCAGATGGCAATTGCATCCTCATACTATGGAAGTATTAAATGAATTAAAAGAAGATAGTTTTAAATTGGGTTTGGTGACAAATATTGGTGAAAGAGCTATTTTAAAAGCCATGGATAAATTCAAACTTTCAAAAATATTCGATGTTATTATTACACGTAATGATGTTACCCGCCTAAAACCGGACCCTGAAGGATTGAATTCTGCAATAGAAAAGTTGAATGCAAATACAGAGAAGATTGTTTTTGTAGGCGACTCATATAATGATATTGAAGCAGCTCGTAAGGCTGGAATTTTTTCATGTTATCTGGTTGGTGGTGAAAATTCGCAAACGAAAAACTCCAAATTTGAAGCAGATTATGAAATTACATCCATCAAACACCTATTAATATATTGTTCACTTGTAAATAGTTAACATGCGAATTATTTCTATTGCATTTGTATCAAACAATACATAATTTATTTATTCAGTCTTCATTATCTTAATATCGTATTATAGCATTATAATTCGAGATTTAAGCATTGCAGAAAGGCAAATCATAATAACAATATGAAAGAATGACTAAATAATTTCATGAGTTACACATACAAAAATCTCTCTATTTCGAAACTATCCATCATAGGCGCCGGTCAAATCGGTCCGGATATTTGTCTGCATTTTTCTAAAGTTTTTTCAAAAGACAATGTAAGCTTGGTTTTGGTAGATATTTCAGAAGATGCGTTGGCGATTGCCAAAACCAAGATAGAAAAGAAAATCCAAAAAGGCGTAGATACCGGCGCATTTAAGCCCGAAATGGCTGAAACAATGAAAAACAGTGTTACCTACACATCAGATTATCAAAATATTTCCGGCTCAAACATTGTATTGGAAGCAGCTACGGAAGATGAAAAAATAAAGAATATCATTTTCAATCAAGTAGAAAAAATATGCGATGATGACTGTTTATTTTTATCCAATTCTTCCCACATGCGTCCTGAAGTGATTTTCCAAAATATTAACAATAAATCTCGTTGTTTGGTGACTCACTATTTCTTTCCGGCAGAACGGAACCCCGTTGTGGAAATTATTCCCGGTGAAGAAACGGACGCTTCCATTACAAATTTACTCATGGGTTTTTATGAATCCATCGGCAAAGTTCCCATTGAAGTAAAAAGTTCATACGGATACGCGATAGACCCCATTTTTGAAGGATTGTGTCAAACGGCAATTTTATGCCTGGAAAAAGGTTACGGTAGTGTAAAAGAAATTGACGCCATTGCCCAAAAATCTCTTGGATTAGGTGTAGGGCCTTTTACGGCTCTCACATTAACGGGCGGAAATCCCATCACCAATCACGGCTTGGATGAAATGAACCACGAACTGATGGCTTGGTTCAAATCCCCAAAATTATTGCAGGATGCTGTGGCAAATAATACTCCATGGGACATTGCAAAACGGGGTGAAATTGTAGAAGTTTCACCGGAAAAAACTACAGTATTGGAAAAACAATTTCTGGGTGCCTACTTTGCACTTTCGTCCTATATAATAGATATTGGTATTTCCAATATTAGCGATGTGAATATGGCTTGCGAAGTTGCATTGGTTATGAAAGCTCCCTTCGCATTGATGAACAAAATGGGACTCGATTCGGCATGCCATATTGTAGAAGAATTTTGTGAAGAGCATAATGAATTTCAGTTTCCTGAATCATTGAAAAATGCCCGACAAAAAAGAAAATGGAATATATCCAACATCGTAAAAAAAGTTCAGGATGGAGTTGCAGTTTTTACCATACGTCGCCCAAAGGTATTGAATGCATTGAATCTCGATGTTATTTCCGAATTGGAAACCGGCCTGAATGAAGCGGAAAACGATGATTCAATTATAGGTTCAGTTGTTACGGGATTTGGCGTAAAAGCATTTGTGTCCGGTGCAGATATAAATATGTTAGCCGGATTGAAAACGCCGGAAGAGGGCTATGAAAACGCCCGCAGTTTTCAGGTCGTTTTCAGTCGGATTCAGAACATGAAAAAGCCAGTTGTTTGCGCCATGAACGGATTTGCTTTTGGTGGCGGAAATGAGCTTGCCATGTCCTGTACCATGAGAATTGCTAAAAAAGGATTACCTTTGTTAGCATGTCAACCGGAAGTGAATCTGGGTTTTATTCCCGGCGCAGGCGGTACCCAACGATTACCGCGATTGGTTGGACTTAAAACTGCCGATAAAATTCTCCGAACCGGCCGACCTGTCTCTGCAAATGAAGCTTTGGAAATTGGATTGGTGGATAAACTCGTGGATGGCGATCTTGTATCAGATGCTGTCTTTTGTGTGAAACAATTGGTTTCCGGTGAACTTCATACCAATCCCATGATTACCAGCCCTTTTAATGAAGGTGAAGTTTCCCAAGAAATGGAATTAAAGCATTTGAGCCAATCCATAGATGTTATTTTGACTCGCACCATTTACAAAGGAGCAGAAATGAATTTGGAAGACGGATTGGAATTTGAAGCTCGGCAGTTTGGCGAATGCATGAAAACTGAAGATATGAAAATCGGCTTAAAGAATTTTTTAGAAAATGGACCCAAGGTTAAAGCAGCATTTATCCATAAATGAAGACTAAAATGAAATATAAACTCGGCGTTGATATAGGCGGTACATTTACTGATTTTTTTCTGGTGTCTAATTCTGGAGTATCGGTCATGCATAAAACATTGTCCACACCGGAAGATTCATCAATCGGTTTCATCACCGGACTGAAAGAACTGGCCGAAAAATGCTCCCTTTCCACAGATGAGTTTATTCAAAGTATCGATACCATCGTCCACGGAACAACCGTTGCAACCAATACTTTACTAACATTGCAGGGGGCTAAAACTGCATTAATTACGACAAAAGGTTTACGAGACGCAGTTGAAATGCGTCGGGGAATTCGAGAGGAACAATATAATAATCATTACCAAAATGTTCCCCCCCTTGTCCCCCGCTATTTACGATTTCCATTGGACGAGCGAGTGGATGCAGAAGGCAACGTTTTATCACCCGTTAATCTTTCCGAATTGGAAGGAATTGTTGAAAAAATAAAGTCAGAAAATGTAGAGTCCGTGGCTGTATGCTTTATGAACTCCTACCTGAATGATTCTCATGAAAAACAGGTAACAGATTATTTAAGAGACCATTTGCCAAATCTATTTATTACAGCATCGTACGAAGTTCTCCCATCCATTAGGTTTTATGAACGTGTGAGCACTACTGTTGTGAATGCGTATATTGGCGTGGTGGTGGATAAATATATCGCATCATTGCTGGGCAAGTTGGATAACCTGAATTTTAAGGGAGGATTTTCCATTATGCAGTCTAATGGCGGTGTCGTGTCGCCGGAAGTTGTGAGAAAAATTCCTGCAGTTACTGTATTATCAGGACCAGCTGCGGCACCTATCGCTGGAGCGTTTTATGCAGAATTACTGGGTTTTGATAACTGTATTACCATGGATATGGGTGGCACCAGTTTTGATGCCAGTATGGTAGTGGATGGACAATGCGTTACAAGTACCGACGGAGATATTGACCGATATCGTATCGCCCTGCCTTCTCTCGATATTATTACCATTGGTGCCGGAGGCGGAAGTATGGGTTGGGTTGACAGTGGTGGATTATTGCAAATGGGACCTCAAAGTGCCGGTTCCCTTCCGGGACCTGTTTGTTATGGCCGGGACGGTGAAGTGCCTGCATGTACAGATGCTGATTTGGTTTTGGGTTATCTCGACCCCGATTTTTTTGCTGGCGGGAAATATAAACTCAATAAGAAAAAAGCCGAAGAAGTTATGGAAAAGACCTTGGCAAAGCCCCTGGGACTCACCGTAACAGAAACCGCTGCGGGGATGTATCGAGTCATAAATATGAGCATGGCCCAGGGCGTTCGCCAAGTGTCTGTTGAGCGAGGATATGATCCCCGGGAATTTTTGATGATTGTCGCCGGTGGTGCGGGATCCATTCATGCGGGGGAAATTTGTCGAGAGTTGGAAATCCCAATGTTTGTTGTGCCCAATGTGGCTCCCATATTTTGTGCCACGGGTATGCTCCTTGGCGATTTGAAACATGATTATGTCCGGTCATACATCACCCGACTTTCCGAAATAAATAATGACAATTTTCTCAAACTTTACGATGAAATGAAAACTGAAAGCATCCAAACATTATCGTCAGAAGGAATTGAACCGAAGAATATAAATTTGATTCCAACCTTGGATTTGAGATATGTGGGGCAATATCACGAAGTTCCTTTGCAAGTGGCAATGGATGCTGTGTTATCCTTGGATTTTGACGAAATTAAACAGGCATTTC
>NNSG01000010.1 GCA_002256485.1 Fidelibacterota bacterium 408169 | reverse complement strand
ATGAGATACGCTCAAAATATGGGCTGTAAACAAATAAACCAGGTAAATTACACCCAACTATAAATGGGAAAAGTACACCTTAACTTTTTAACTGATTATTCCGAAAGATTTAAAAGACTTACAATAACTATAATAACTTTTATTACAGTTATTATAGATAGAATTATATACTATAAATTTGGATTTTTCAAGAATTATTATTGATTCATAATTGAGCTAAAATAATAAGTATATGTTACAAAATGGGTAAATTCAATTTAATCGACACTTATTGTGTCAGCAGCCGGAGGTTCTGGGAGTTTAGGCGTTTCACCCCAATAAGTTGGACTTATTTGGAGTTGATGGACAATGCTTTTATTCGTTTGGTATACTTTATTTTCATTTCCTATACGGACGAAATTTTTACTCCATTCCGATTTAGATCTTCCAAACACTGCTCTTCCTTTTTCATTTCCACTTTCGCCGTAAACAGTCAAAACAGAGCCTAAAGAATCATCTACTGAATATGTACTCCATTTTTTAGGATTTGTTGAAACAAGTGTTTCCCGTTTTACCTTCAGTGATTGTTCTAGGAAGTTTGACATGATTCTACTTTTAACTAACAGAGAATCGTGTCCAGTAATTACCCACAGTGTATCAACCCGGCTCAATTCAATTTCTTCATCTCCCATTTTGATGGTAAAAGAAAATATCTGATCTTCTTTCACATGAAATACATTGTCTGAAGAACTGATCAGCTTTTGCTGATTCAATGTATTAATGAGAAAAAGAATTATGAGTACTCCTAGAACCAATAAGATATTCCTCCATTGTCTAGTCATATATTTCCTCCATTATACTTGCACGTTGACGTTGACGTTGTAACCGAAAAAATCCAAACCCTACAATCAACAAGGAAGGCAAGGTTATATTTACCCATTTCCATGTTTTTTTTGCTTCATCAGAGATTTCTTCCAAAGGGCGGTTTGTAATTTCCCGTGAACGCAATTTAATGAGTTCTTGATCGCCTGCGAGATAGTCAACTGCATTCATTAGAAAAATATGATTTTCAGGAATACCACCACCTCCATCATCTAACATAAATCTAGAATCTGAAACTAAAATCAACTGCCCCAAAGTACCCGTTTCTGAATTAGTAATTTCTGTCCGAACAGCTAGAGATTTCCCTTTTTGGTTCAACATCCTCAATGCCGGGTTTGCTTTAGGATCTGGATTAAGATTATAATTTCCGGACATGGTGGAAGACTTTTTTGATGAGGAAAATAATGGAGTTATGTTCACATTTTCGAGTAATGAATCCATCATTATTTCACTAGGAAAAAACACAGATAGCTGCTCCAACCCACTCACCATTGCTTCATCCTCATTGAAATTTCTCACAATGGGTAAAAAGGGATATTCCATAGGTACATTCATTCGGATAAAGCCCATATTCTGCTGTACACTTACACGACTGCAATGTTTATCCAACACCAAATTCTCTGCAATCGTGATTCCGTAGGTATTCAATAAATCAAATATATCTGATTGAATAGGTGTAGCCTGCTGTGTTTGTAAATCAGTGTGAATTCGACCTTGTGCCAGAAATACATTCCCACCTCTGCTAATGAAATCTATTAAATTTTTCTTCACTTCAGAAGATAGTGAGTCTTCAACTCCATTAATTAAAATTACGTCAATATTTTCTGAAACTACTGTAGAAAGATTTACATTACGCACTTGATACCTTTGCCGTAGCAGACTGGATATATTTTGGTTTTTGCTGTTTGATTTATCATCAGTGTCTGCCATTGCAATAATTGTTTTGTTTGTGTCAACCAACTTTTTGATTTTGGTGGAAATTTCATATTCTAATCCTGTAGTAGACTGAATGAGTGGAATGACTTCCTTTTGGTCTTCATAATGGATTGTCAATCCCATTAAAACGCGTTTTACTTCCATTTTATCATTTTCCACCACTTGCAGTTGTACAGGCTGAATACCTGTTTTTTGTGCTTCTTCTTCTAATTTTTGATCTGATTCAGGTTTATAAAACTCAAAACGGAGGTTTCCATCAGATATCGCTTCGTATTCTTCTAAAATATCCTGAAGATAGCGACGATTATTGCCGTATTCTCCAGGCAAATCATCTGAAAAATATACTTTGATTGTTAACAAATCATCAATTTGATCCAGTACATTTTTACTGGATTCTGACAACGAGTACATTTTATTGTCTGTTAAGTCCAATCGTTTAAACCAGTTTCTGGACACAAGGTTTAATAAAACAAGTACTATGGCAACTGTGGTTGCTGAAAGAATCACCGATTGTTTAAAATCAAATTTCATTTCTACCTCCATTTCCTTGCTTCAAGAGTTTGTACTGTGGTAAATAAGAAAAATCCAATTACAGAAAAGAAATAAATCAGATTTCGAGTATCTATAACACCTCTTGAAATATTGGACAAATGATAATCAACACTTAAATATTGTATTATTCCAGCTAAAGCAGTAGGAATAAATACCAGCATCCAATCCATAAGAAAAAATACCAGTACCAAAAATACACCTATAATAAACGCAACAACCTGATTATCCGTTACACTACTGGCAAATGTTCCAACTGACGCATAAACACCTCCAACTAGAGCCAAACCTAAATAACCACTCATAACAGAACCATAGTCAATATTTGTTCCTACACTAAAAAGAGTAATCAGATGTACGCTTGTTGCCAATAATCCCAAAAGTATTAATGATAAGGCTGCTAAAAACTTTCCGACTACAAATTCATATGTTTGAAGAGGTAATGTATCAATAATTTCAATTGTACCTATATTCTTTTCCCTGGCAATTAGTCCCATGGATACTGCAGGAATAAAAAAGAGATAAACCAATGGTACCACACTGAAAAGAGACCTCATATCCGACTGTCCAAACAGGAAAAAGGTATTCACAAAAAAGTAACCATTTACTACAGCAAAAATGACCAGAAAAATATATGCCATTGGACTGTTGAAAAATGATTTCAACTCTTTGAAGAATATGGATTTAGTATTATGCATCATTCTCCTCCTTCACAGTCAAGTTTCTAAAAATATCTTCAAGATTTGCTGTGTGAGGAGTCATGCTTAAAATCACCCAGTTTTTATCTACAGCATAACGATAAATTTTCTCTCTGGGGTCCGTTTCCCTGCTGTACTCCAAATGAATCTTATGACCGTTTGGGATGGCTTCTAATGATTTCATCAGAACATCCGGTAAAACCTCTGTCAATTCTTTAATAGTATCATCCGTTGATAAATTTGTTTCCATAGTGAGTAGAACATTCCCCATAAAATTGCTCATGAGTTCTTCATTGGTTCCATCTGCAACAATTACACCTTCATTGATAATGATAATCCGATCCACTGTTGCCTGAATTTCCTGTAGAATATGGCTGGACATGAGAACTAATTTTTCCTTACCCAAATTCTTAATGAGTTCCCTAATTTCCACAATTTGATTGGGATCCAATCCTGTTACTGGCTCATCCAAAATCAAAATATCCGGGTCATGGATCATTGCTGCAGCTAATCCAATACGTTGTTTATATCCTTTTGAGCATTCGCCGATTGGTCTGTGGACCACGCCCTTCAACCCGCATTGGTCTGTTATACGATGGAGGGCTGATTTAAATTCTTTTCCTCTGATTCCACGGATATCTGCGATGAAAGAAAGATAATCATGAACCATCATTTCGCTGTAAAGAGGATTTAGTTCAGGAAGATAACCTATTCTTTTTTGGATTTCACGGGGATGAATTAGGATATTTAAGTCATCCACTTCCACTGTTCCAGATGTTGGGACTAGATAACCGGTTATCATCTTCAGCGTTGTGGTTTTCCCTGCACCGTTTGCGCCAAGAAATCCTACAATCTGTCCACCAGGAATTTCAAAATTAATTGAATTGACTGCTTGGACCTCAGCGTATTTTTTTGACAAGTCAGTGACTTTAATCACGTTGTTTCATCTCCTTATTTCTCTGGGTTATTTTATATAAAAACGATTAATTAACAAAATATTTTCAAAAAAGTTCCGGCGAATATAAAAATTTTGCTGTCACTTTTCAATATGAAGAATTACATAGATAAATGTTCTTTTTTTACAAATGAACGCCATTGATTCCACTCAGATAGATTAGCCAATAAACTATCACAAAAACGGGGATTAAATGATTCAAAAAATCCGTGTTCTTTTTGGATTTTGAAATGTGGTTTTCCACTTTTTGTTTTTTCAGATAATAAAACTTCTTTGCCCCTTTCAACGTCAGTTATGCAATACCCTCTACGATTGCATAATCCTGCATCCAATGTTGCGTCTTGTCTAATCCAAGTATTATCTATAAAAATAAGGGATAACCCATGATATGGTAGTACTCCATCTGGAATTCTTTCTTTATATCGTGTTTCCAATAATGGGTAATCAATCACATCATGATACGTTAAGGCTGAAGGGATTCCTACTGCTCTGTATAATGCTGTTTGAAGAATTGACTTTTGATGACAAAATCCTCTTCCCTCTTGTAAAATAACAGAAGCTTGCCAATTTTCAGGACCTTGAATTGGTGGAGCAAAATCGTAAGCTATTTCATCCCGCACAAAATAATATATTGCTTTTGCTTTAACCCATAAGCTTTCACAACCCTGCGTTAACTCTTTTACTTTTAACTGAACTTCAGGGTGATCAAAATCCATGAATACATCCGCTTTAAGACAACTATTTACATCAAGTCCACCTCTATCAGGTAAACCAGAAATATTTAATTCACTAAAATCAGTCATGTTAAATTTTTTTCAGCCTATCAAAGTAACAATTACTTTCCGACTATACTTCGGACCATCGAATTCGCATAACATTACACTTTGCCATGTACCTAATAATAAACGGCTGTTTTCAAAAGGAATAGATTCACTTGGTCCAACAATAGCTGATTTAACATGTGCATCTCCATTTCCATCAATCCGATCATGCAGAAAAGACCCCTTTGGTGCCAATTTTCTTAATACACTTAATACATCAATAATAATATTCGGATCATCATTTTCGTTTACTACAATACCAGATGTTGCATGGGGAATATAAATATTGCAAACACCATTATTAATATCTGACTCAGAAATGACTGCGTTGATTTCTCTAGTTATGTCAATTAAATCTTCATGCTGATTCGTTGAAAAGGTGAGTTCTTTTCTAAAGATCAATTTCATTCTCCGATGATTTTTACTAATACACGTTTATTTCTTTTTCCATCAAATTCACCATAGAATATTTGTTCCCATGTACCAAAATGCAATTTGCCATCTGTTACAGCAACCACAACTTCTCTTCCCATGATTTGTCTTTTATGATGAGCATCACCATTGTCCTCACCGGTACGGTTATGAAAATATTTTTCTGGACTTGGATCAAAAGGAGCCAATTCTTCTAACCAGCGTTTGTAATCTTCATGTAATCCAGATTCATCATCATTAATAAAGACCGAAGCAGTAATGTGCATGGCATTTACCAAACATAACCCTTCTTGTATTCCACTTTCCTGCAATGCATTTTCAATATCTTGAGTAATATTTACAAAGTCCATCCGATTTGGGATATGGTACCAAATTTCCTTTTGAAATGATTTCATAGTTTATACTTCCCTTTCCTAATTGATAGTTATTGTTATGGGCTCCAATCCGTCAATTTCAGCATAAATACAATCACCTTTTTCCAACTTGCCTACTCCTGCAGGTGTGCCTGTGAAAATAATATCGCCAGGATACAATGTATAGAATTGGGATATATCAGAAATAATTTTCTGAACCGGTCTGATCATATGTTTTAAATTACTTTTTTGACGAATATTATCATTTACACTTAATTGAATTTTACCTTCATGTAAATAACCGCATTTTTCAACTGGTGTTATGTCAGATATCGGTGCGGAGTATTGTAAACTTTTCGCTAGGGTCCATGGCCGGCCTTTCTTTTTTGCATCTGTTTGTAAATCCCTACACGTTAAATCAATACCGACGGAGTAACCGTACACAAAATCCAAAGCGTGTTTTTCTGAAATATTTTCTCCTTCCTTTCCAATGGCGATGACCAACTCAACTTCGTGTTGAAAATTTTCAGTGAATTTTGGAATGAACACTTCCTGATTATTTAATACAACAGCATCCGATGGTTTTAAAAATAAAACAAAAGGAACCTGTTTTGTATCTTTATATCCCATTTCAACCATATGTTTACGATAATTTCTACCAACACAATAAATTTGGTGAACCAAGAATGTTGCACTTTTTCCCTTTATTGGAATAGATATTTGAGGAGGTGTATTTATAAAACTCATTCTATTTTATCCATATAGAAATTAATAAAGTAATGACTGAAGTTTATAAATTAGATTATAAGTTGAATTATACGGATTTCTTCAATTTGTATTAGTGATAAATATCACAAAAAAACCACCTCCATGGTGGTTTATGAATTATGATTACAAAACAAAATGATTATTTTATTAATAAAACTTTTTGATGCTGAATATCATTATTTGTAACTAATTGTATAAAATAAACACCACTTGCATACTGATTTGAATTCCACGAGAAAGAGTAATTACCCGGCGTTTGAGACGTATAAGATTTTATCGAATTTTTATTTCTTCCCTGTAAATCCAACACATTGATATTAACGGGAGTTTCCTGATTTATCGAGTAAGAAATTGTTGTCGTATTATTAAATGGATTTGGAAAGCATGAATTCAATTTAGGATTTTCTGGAAGTTGCGAATCATCAACAGAAGATAAAACATTCATATTTTGAATAGCTGAATTTATAGTTAAAAGAAATTCATTACCCATAGGAGGCATTATTGTACCTTTTGCAGTATATACGATTTGCATATTGTGATCAATTAATACATGGTGAGGTACCGTTTCTTCAGTAAATAGACTTCTGAGGTTTAAGCGATCATCATTAATTATGGGATACATTACACTATAATTCTTGCTCCAGTCTTTACATTCAAATTCATTATTCCAACCAGAACCAATTCCCACAGTAACTAAACCTTGATTTCCAAATAAATTTTGTATGGATTGAGTGTATGCTGCTTCCAATTGGCAGCGGCGAGATGAAGTATTGAAAAAGACCAGCCAAATGACCTTATTTTCCCCTCCATTTAAGTCACCATAATGATCATACAAGGTCCATTCCACATTAGATGTACAGAGAGAGTCAGAAAAATCAGCGACAAAATCACCAATTTTATAACTCTCTGCAGAAAGACTATACACTCCCGTCAGGAGTATTAAGATTATTATTTTATTCTTATTCATCTTCAAATAATAGATTTAACTATCAAAATCAGCTAATAAATGTAATATACAGGGGAATCAGAAACAGGGAAAAGTTTTTAACGACTAATTTTTAGAAATAAAGTTGGTGTGACACCCATTATTTCAACATCATTCACAAGGATATCTGTGTCTTGTGAAGAAAACGTATATCGCTTATGGCTTATATATTTATTATTATAAACATTAAACAGAGATAAACCATATTCCCATTTCAATCCTGCCCAAGTTGAATTTCGAAGAATGCTCATATCGAGTCTATGTGAATCCGGTAACCTCGCAGAATTAACTGTACCTGGTTTTGCTTCCAACGCAACATTTCCATCTTCATCTTCATAAATGATTAAATTTTTATCTTCTGTATAAGCTCGACCAGAAAAATATAACCACGAGAAAGTGAATTGCCATGGACCAAAATGCGTCATTGTGATCATTTTAAAATCGTGGGTACGGTTGTGGTTAGTTGGAAATGGATTCATTTCATTTATTTCATCAAACAGCCATTCAGCTATTCCATAATTATAACTCAACCAGCCATTGATTTTCCCCCTGGATTTATTTAAGAGTATTTCAAATCCTTGAGACATTTCCTTCCCCAACATTAGTAAACCGGACCTGTACGCGTCTGCAGGAAACAGATAATTTGGATAATGATGCAGTCGGGAAAAATTGGCAATGTTTGACTTTTCATGATAATAATATTCTATATTTAAATCATAATCAGTAAAAATATGTTGATAGCCAATTACAAATTGTTCAGCATGGACAGGCTGTAATGAATCGACTGATAATAACCAGACGAACTTGCTGCCGCTGGAAATAAAATCATTACTGAAACGATGTAAATACTGAATATGCCTTCCCCACGCAGATTTGATAATTGATTTTGAACTAAAATCATAACGTAATGATACTCTTGGTAAAAGAATCCATTTTTTATCAATTGAATAATTTGATGATCTTAATCCTGTTATAATTGATACTTGATCAAATACTTCGATTTTATTTTGTATGTATAAAGAAAGAATCCGAGCATTAACTTTCCGATCAATTATTTGAATTATATTTTGCTGATTAACCTCCTGATTGACTTCAAATTCAGTTGAAAATTCTGAATACCATAATCCGCTCTCCAATCTATGGTTATTTATAATCCAATCATGATTAAAATGAAACGTAAGGTCTTCAATTAAATTTTTTTCATCACGTATATCATTAAACACGATTGTTGTATCAGTCAATGAAGTAACAGATTCAGTCATTAAAACATGATTACTATTATATGTAGATTTTGAAAGCTGCAATTGAGAATAAGCAGTGTTTTTCCACTGGTGAGAGAATTTTAGGCTTAAACCATCATTTAGCCATTCAGTATCATCTTTTTGCTGATATTTAAAATTTCCTGATTCATCAAAATTATAGCTACTGTTTTCGGATAAATTATCTGTACTGGTATAATAGCTTAATGACACAATACCCTTGGGAGAGGTTATGACGGTCAGCTTAGCATTTAGATCAGAAAATTGAAATTCCGGACTATAGGTTTGCGTGGCAGTTGAATCAATTAATACGACACTTTCACCAACATTTAATCCGCTACCTTCTGATAAAAAGCGATGAATTTTTCTATAAAAACTTGTGTAGAGTTTGTCTGAAAATGTTTGTCTATGTGTCAGTAAAAAACTACCCCTATTTAACAATGGCTGCTGCAGGGAAAAACCACTGCTCAACAAATTGCTAAATACTGAAACTCTGGTCTTTTTCATATCCCCGTTTTTCCCAGTCATATTTATGACACTGTTGACACGACCTCCAAAGCGCGCGGGTATACCTCCTTTATACACTTGTATATCCTTAACAGCAAAGGCATTAATAGAACTTACAAATCCAAAAAAATGATCCATTTGATATAAAGTCATACCATCTAGAACAATCAGATTTTGATCTGGAGTACCACCACGAATATATAATCCGGTAGAGCCGGTATTTCCACCTTGAATCCCGGGTAGAAGTTGCAGAGAGCGCAATACATCATTTTCACCTAAATTTGGTAACATAGCTACGTTGCGCGGCGAATAAGAAATCTGGCTGATCTGTTCACCTTGTTTCATTATATCTACCTGATTACCAGTAACAGTTATATTTTCACTGGAAAGGATCATTGGTTTTAAATGAATTCGCATAATGGTGTTTCTAGCTTCACTTTTTCTAATAGAAACTTTTTCAGATGCATATCCGATATATGATACACTCAAGGTACATTGTTCGGCGGTGATTCCAGATATATTATAAAACCCATTCTCATTTGAGACACTTCCAAAATAAGAATTTAAAACGCTGATATTTGCATGGGGAATAAATTCACCAGACTCTTTATCAAGTATATAACCTGTTAATCTATAGGGATCATTCCAACCTTTTTCAGAGATAATAATGAATTGATTATTATTTTTCATCCACTGTAACCCCGTGTTTTGTAAAAGTGTTGCAATTGCTTCTGTTTCTGAACAAGCAGAACATTTTGTGGTGATAATTACATTTTCCAGATAACTATCCTGATACACAATAGATAGTTGATATTGATTTATTAACGAATCAAGAATAGTATTTAACTGTTCATCTCTTACATCAAAAAAAATCCCGTTTTGCTCTTGGGGCAATACGGGATTTTGTGCAAGGAAGACTAGAAGTATCTTAACTAGACAGACATTAGTAGATGATGTAAGTATCCTTTTCAAACTTAATAGACCGTTGCGCTAAAGTGGCGAGTGTTTCCATTACAGGATTAAATTCGTCAGCTTCGATGATTCCTGTAACTGTAATGTTACCAAGGTCAGCACTCGCAAATTCAATTTTAACATTGAATTTACGCTCAATTTCTTTACAAACTCTCTTCAGATTTGTCTGATCGAGGATTAGTCTATTATAAATCCAGCCAGGGTATTTGTCATGTTCGAATTTTTCAAGTTCACCAGGATTGTTACCATTGACAAAATTAACTTTTTGGCCTGCAATTAAAACAACATCTTTTGTTTCTTCAGTTCCGGAAACTTTTACACTTCCTTCCACAACTAAAACATCCATATCTGATCCCCGGGCATGTATATTAAATTCTGTACCCAGGACTTCGACAGTTGCTGATCCAAATTGTACAATAAAAGGGAATTCTCCTTTTTTAACATCAAAATAAGCTTCACCAGATAAAGTCACATTTCTGTGATTATCACCAAAACCCTGTTTATACGAAAGTGTACTTTCAGCATTTAATCTAATTGTTGATCCATCTACCAATGCAAGAGTTTTGAATTGCCCACGTTCAGCTATAATGGTTGTTGTTGTATAGGCGTTATACAAAATGGGGGAAAAAAATATTAATGCCATAGCAGCAACCATAGCCCAAATCAGTTTTGGTTTCAAAATAGAATTTGGTACAAATTGCTTTACAGCAATTTTTTGAATTGATTCATTTTCCTGGATATCCATTAGTTGTTCCAACCGCATCCAAGCATCGTTAGCATCCGGAGCTTCCGGTAACCGAACTTTGCCGCTTTCTTCCCAGATGCGTTGCATCATTCGATCTAGTTTTTTCTCAAAGTTTTTCATTAATTAATTCTGTTTTCTAATATTTTTGTTTTTTAAATACGTTTGTGTTTCTGCATATATAACGATTTTTTCAAAGTACTCACTCACAAATAATTCTTTAAATGTTTCTTTAAAATCTTAAGAGCTCTATACAATTGATTCTCTACTGTTCTCTTCGATAAATCCAAGATGGCTGCAATTTCTTTATTCGCCAGTCCTTCAATCCTGCTTAATACAAAAATTTCCCTGCACTTTTCAGGTAGTTGTTCATTTACAATTCGATTGATTTTATCTTGTAACTCATTTAATTCCTGTGATTTTTGAGGATCATCATAATGAGACTGTACCGGTTTGGGAATCGTGTCTTTATGACGTATTCGCACTTCAGTATATCTGAAATGGTCATAACACAAATTGGTACCGATTTTGGCAATCAATGAAAAGAATGATTTTTTGGGATCAAGGGTTGATCGATTGTTCCAAACCCGTAAAAATGTATCTTGTACGATATCTTGGGCCAAGTCTTCATCATGTACACGGTAAACTATAAATCTGAATAAGGATGCGTTGTAGAGTTTAAACAGCTGTTTAAATGCAGCCTTGTCAGATTTTTTTACATCTTTTAATAACTTTTTTTCACTGTGAGTCATGGATTATCATCAATTTAAGAACTGGAAATTAATGATCAATCCATGAGTTTCAACAAATGATATTTTTATATATGAAAACTCCAGATCTAGCCAAAGAAGGGATACATTGAATGTAATAAATAAAAACCAAGACTTTGTTTCTGTTATGGAGATGACACAAGCCTTTATTTATTCTAGGGTGATTTCAATGAGTTCCATCCATATTATTAACTTGTTGAAGAAATTCCGATAATTTAACTTGTTTAAAGAGTTAAATATGAAATTGATATTATTTGATTTAATAAGGAAATAAAAAAGATATATCATTACCTTAAATATTATTTGACACCTGTTTTAGCTTCTGCCGGAATAGTTGGAATTCTCCTTGGTGGACATTGGATGTGGCTGGGGTTTGGTATTATGGCCGTTGTAGTTATTGGCGGTGATTTACTTTTTGGTGATGATTCATCCCAAACAGATTATAAATATCCCTGGATAGTTCAACTTCCACTGCATTTAGCATTTCCTATTTTGTCAATGGGGCTCCTATCGCTGGCGTGGTCATCAGGGAAAGGTGATACAGATTTTCTAGGAATAGGATTATTATTAAATAATATTTTTGATTATAACTTTATTGCATCCCGGAATCAAACAACTCCAAGCGATTTTATTGGGGGCTTTATCAGTGTCGGATTCCTTGTTGCTGGTTATGGAACTAACGTAGCACATGAATTAACCCACCGCATTAAATCATTATCTGCAATGATAGAGGGACGCTTGATCTTATCTATGAGTTGTAACGCAGATTTTTCTATTGAACATGTTTACGGACATCATGTTACTGTAGGGACTGATGATGATCCTGCAACAGCAAGGCGCGGTGAAAATGTTTATAAATTCTTTTTCCGATCATCTTATTTTGGACATATCAGTGCATGGAAGCTTGAGATCAATCGGTTGCAGAAAAGGGGTAAATCTTTAGTTTCATTCTCCAATCAAATGATAAAAGGATATTTAATGAGTTTGATGTGGGTTTATATATTCTATTATGCTGGTGATGTTCTGGGAATAACATTATTTTTTGCTCAGGCAATTTTTGCGAAATTTATTCTGGAAGTGGTGAATTATATGGAACATTATGGACTCACCCGAAAAAGTAATGAACCCATTGGTCCTCAACATTCATGGAATACTAACAAACGTATGAGCGGTATAATATTATATACGTTAACCCGTCATTCGGCTCACCATGAAAAACCCAGAGTTCCATTCTGGAAACTTGATCCATACACTGAAGCGCCACAAATGCCTTTTGGTTATTTGACGACTTTACTTGTTTGTATGATCCCACCCTTCTGGTACAGGATCATAAATCCCAAATTAGATAAATGGGATGTGGAGTTTTCTGATTAGTTATTTAACTTTTATTTGTCTGAAGAAAATACGTAATAAAAAATTATGGTATTGGAGGAGGCTTCTTCAAATAAGACTTTTATAGATATTATTCAGGTAATAGATGCTGATTGTTATTTTTAAAAAGTTTAAAGATTTTTAAGAACTTTTAATTGAACCACCATTAGACTTAAATACAAAATATGGAATTAGTATAAAAAGTCAATTGGAGTTATATCTGTTTTCATTTCTAATGCGTTAGTAACTTCTAACTAAATTAAAAATTGCCAATAATTAATTAGAGCTCATCAAAATAATCAAGACTGTAATTTTTGTCTTGCTGCAAATAAAAAGCATAATAAAATTGATAAATTGAAATCATAAAGGAAATTCATGGCAGAACATAAAACATCCTTATTGTACAGTATTGAAGATTATCCACCCCCATTAGAAACAATCATTCTGGGATTACAACATTATCTGACCATGTTTGGCTCAACTGTTGCTATCCCCCTACTATTGGCTCCTGCATTTGGTATTACAGATCCTGTAGAAAAAGGATGGTTGATTGCATCCATGTTTTTTGTAAGCGGAATTACAACACTTCTTCAAACAACGTGGGGTAACAGACTCCCTATTGTGCAGGGTGGCACATTTTCATTTTTAGCTCCTACCTTTGCCATTTGTGGTATGGCCGCATTGGCAAATGCCGGTTGGGAAGTACGTATGCAACATGTACAAGGTGCCATTATTGGTGGCTCTCTGGTTGAGATTTTAGTAGGTACCAGCGGGATGGTAGGCCGACTGTTGAAATATGTAGGACCCATTACAATTGCACCAACGATAGCTTTAATCGGTTTAGCATTATTCAAATTTGGCGCGCCGGAAGCTGGACGGCATTGGCCCATTGGAGGTTTGACTATAGTTTTAATTATAGTTTTTAGTCAATATCTTCGCCGCAAACATCGTACATTTGAACTTTATCCGATTTTGTTAGCTATAGTGACAGCTTGGATTGTAGCTGCGCTTTTTACAGCATTAGATGTTTTTACTGCAGGACATCCTGCACATACAAGTTTGGAAAATTTGAAAAATGCACCCTGGTTTAGGATACCTTATCCTTTTCAATGGGGATTTCCACAGTTTGGTGCAGCAGCATTTGTAGGAATGCTGGCAGGTTACATCGCATCCATGGTTGAATCGATTGGTGATTATTATGCCTGTGCCCGTCTTTCCGGAGCACCCACACCTGATAAAAATACAATTAACAAAGGTATCACCTTCGAAGGAATTGGATGTCTTGTGGCTGGAATTTTTGGTACAGGAAACGGCACCACTTCCTACAGTGAAAATATTGGTGCAATTGGCTTAACACGCGTAGGTTCACGAAGGGTTGTGCAAACCGGTGCTGTAATAATGATACTTTTAGGAACTGTTTCAAAATTCGGTGCACTGTTTACTACAATTCCCCAACCAATTGTTGGTGGTATGTATTGTGCCATGTTTGGAATGATTGCGGCTGTTGGCCTATCCAACTTGCAATTTGTTGATTTAAATTCTGCACGAAATTTGTTTATCCTTGGATTTGCTTTTTTTATGGGATTATCTGTCCCGGAATATTTTAGCCAGCACCCGATGCAATTTGAACCCATATGGGTGGCGAGTATTCTCAATACTTTGGGAAGCACAGGAATGGCTGTAGGAGCTTTTACAGCACTCGCTTTGGATAATACCATACCGGGGACAGTTGAGGAACGGGGACTGAATGCATGGGGGAATCATTAATTATTATTTCGAACCGAATAAACTTTTTTAACATATGTAAACATGGGAGGAAAACATGTCTGTATTGATTAAAAACGGTCGAATTATCACCGCAGTCGATGACTACATGGGTGATGTATTCATTGAAAACGAATTAGTAACACTTATTGGTAAGAATTTAGAAGTAGAAGCTGATACAACATTGGATGCTACCGGAAAATACTTATTTCCGGGGGGTTTAGATCCACACACACATTTGGATATGCCATTTGGTGGAACTGTATCAGCTGACGACTTTGAGACGGGAACCCTTTCCGCAGCCCATGGCGGTACAACAACTTTGATTGATTTCGCAATCCAGACTAAAGGCCATTCTACACTGGAAGCTCTGGATACTTGGCATGCCAAAGCTGAGGGAAAAACGGCCATTGATTACGGGTTTCATATGATTGTTACAGACTTAGAGGATGACCGTATTCATGAAATGAAAATGTTAGCTGACGATGGTGTTACATCATACAAATTATTTATGGCATATCCTGGTGTCTTGTATGTAGATGATGGCACCATATACCGTGCCATGCGTAAAGCGGGTGAAGATGGTACAGTCGTATGTATGCATGCAGAAAATGGTATTGTTATAGATGAAATTGTTAAGGCAGCTGTCGCTGAAGGAAAAACAGAACCAAAATACCACGCTTTAACACGTCCCACTAGAATGGAAGCAGAAGGTGTACATCGTGCCATAGCTATCGCAGAAGTAGCAAATGTACCAGTGTATATAGTTCACTTATCTTGTGCGGATGCATTAGAACAAGTAATGCTGGCCCGTAATCGTGGCGTGCATGCTTTTGCTGAAACTTGTCCTCAATATCTCTTTTTAGATCATTCTTATTATGAACAGGAGGGATTCGAAGGTGCTAAATATGTAATGACACCGGCTTTACGTGAAAAATGGAACCAAGATGAACTTTGGAAAGGTATCAGGTTTGGCGATCTTCAATCTATAGCAACTGACCATTGTCCGTTTTGCTTTAAAGATCAAAAAATATTAGGAATTGATGACTTTTCCAAGATTCCTAATGGCGGTCCCGGAGTTGAAAATAGGATGAGTCTTGTGTATAACGGCGGTGTGAATTCTGGAAGAATTTCACTGAATAAATTTGTTGAATTAACATCTACAGCTGCAGCCAAAACCTTTGGATTATTTCCTAAAAAAGGTACAATTGCTATCGACAGTGATGCTGATATAGTCATTTTTAATCCTAACCGAACAGAAACAATTAGTGTTAATAATGCTTGTACACATCATATGAATGTGGATTACAATGCCTATGAAGGTTTTGAAGTTACCGGTTTTACAGAGACTGTTCTTTCTCGGGGTAAAATAATAATAGATAATTGTGAATATGTCGGTAAAAAAGGTGATGGACAATTTTTAAAACGTGGACTTTATGGAGGTATGAAGTAATTTTTAATGATCATTACTTCAACTAGAACCAGACTCTAAACCTGAAATTTGATAGCCCTTAAATAAGGAGAAACTTATGCCAAGAAACATTAAATCCGGATTAATTCAAATGAGCCTTCCGATGACTGAAGGAGAAGGAACTATAGACGAAATAAAGGAAGCTATGGTTCAAAAACATATTCCTTATATCGAAGAAGCTGGTAAACAAGGTGTACAAATTTTATGTCTTCAGGAAATTTTTAATACGCCATACTTTTGTCCAGGTCAAGACAGTACTTGGTACGCTTCTGCAGAAACAGTCCCAGGACCAACAGTAGAGCAGATGCAGGAGTATGCTAAAAAGTATAGTATGGTAATGGTTGTTCCAATCTATGAAAAAGAACAAGCCGGTATTCTTTATAATACAGCAGCAGTAATTGATGCTGACGGTACTTACCTTGGAAAATATAGAAAAAACCACATTCCTCATACTTCTGGCTTTTGGGAAAAGTTTTTCTTCCGTCCCGGAAATCTTGGCTATCCTGTTTTTGAAACTACCTATGCAAATGTTGGAATATACATTTGTTATGATCGCCATTTCCCCGAGGGAGCCAGAGCCTTGGGATTAAACGGTGCAGAAATTGTATATAATCCATCTGCAACAGTTGCTGGATTATCGCAATACCTGTGGAAACTGGAACAACCTGCACATGCTGTGGCCAATGGTTATTTTATGGGCTGCATCAACAGGGTTGGCAAAGAAAAACCCTGGGATTTGGGACAATTTTATGGTAGTTCATATTTTGTAAATCCCCGAGGAGAAATTGTATCAATTGCATCTGAAAACCACGATGAATTATTAGTCGCAGAATTTGATCTTGATATGATTGACGAAGTCCGGTCTACATGGCAGTTCTTTCGGGATAGAAGACCAGAATCCTATGATGAACTTATCATGCCCTAATCGATGAAAAGATGAAAAACCAAGGCTAGGTACAAATTTATTAACAATTACACCAGACTCCATTTTATGATTTACCGATTAACAAAGGATACTTTATATGAAAATGAATTATCAGTTAACCGAAAATAGATTAGAAACAAAGTTTCATGATGTAAAACCATTGTATTCTGTTTCAGAAGCAGAAATTGAAGCTAACAGGTGTCTATTTTGCTTTGAGCCTCCTTGTATTAAAGCCTGTCCTACAGAAATAGACATACCCGGCTTCATCCGTAAAATAGCTTCGGGAAATATTCGAGGATCTGCTGAAACGATTTTTCGTTCTAATATTCTAGGTACTTCAACATCCAGAGTTTGCCCAGTTGAAGAATCATGTTCTGGCGCGTGCGTATACAATGATTTGGATAATAAACCCATCCAAATAGGCAGGTTGCAACGATTTGCTACTCACAAAGCAATGGAACTTGAAATAAAAACTGACAGACCATTATTTTTACCTTCTGAAGCTGTAGACAAAAAAGTAGCATTAATCGGTGCTGGTCCGGCATCTTTATCTTGTGCAGCATATTTAGCATTGGAAGGTGTACAATCAATTATATATGAAAAAAATAATCTACCTGGAGGATTAAATACTACTGGTGTTGCACCATACAAATTAATGGCAGAGGATGCATTGGATGAAGTTCAATGGTTAAGTAAATATGGAGTACAAATTCAAACAGGAATTGAAATTGGACAGGATTTTACTCTATCACAATTGTTAGATGAAAATGATGCAGTATTTCTTGGGATAGGTTTGGGCCAAGATACATTCCCGGGTATTAAAGGAGAAGATTTAGACAATGTGTGGGGAGCAACTGAACTAATTAAGAAAATTAAAAATGATTCCAACTTTGAATTGCCAATTGAAGTAAAAAAGGTAGTCATTATAGGAGGTGGAAATACAGCTATTGATATTTCAAGAGAACTTGCAATACTTGGAGTATCAGAAGTAGATATTGTTTATAGAAGAACTGAAAATGTAATGCCGGGATACAAACATGAACTAATACATGCAAGAGAATACGGTGTAAGATTATTAGAAAGTTATATACCCAAGGAAATTCTAAAAGGATCAGATGGACGATTACAATTGCTGACTCAAAAAACAAATTCTTCTACTGAATCTATTCACAATGCAGATTGGATAGTAATGGCAATAGGACAATTAAAATTTGCAGGAGAAATAATTCCTGAACTGGATTTAGATGACAGTGGATGTGTTATAGTTGATGAAACTACAAAAGAAACATCCATTCAAAATCTTTTTGCTGGTGGTGACTGTATCAATGGAGGTAAAGAAGTAGTTAATGCAGTAGCAGATGGCAGAGACGCTGCACATGCAATGTTAAAAAACTGGGGCATTTATCCTGTTAACTCAAATCTTAAAAATAGGGAGCAATGATCATGGCTGATCTTTCTACAAATTTTAGTGGTATAAAGAGTCCAAATCCATTCTGGCTCGCTTCCGGCCCACCAACAAATTGCGGTGAACAGGTCATGAGGGCATTTGATGCCGGATGGGGCGGAGCAGTTTGGAAAACTTTGGGTGAACCGATTGTTAATGTATCGTCAAGACTTGCTGCTGTCGATTACAAAGGACAGAAAATGACAGGATTAAATAACATTGAATTAATAACGGATCGCCCATTGGAATCCAATTTCAAAGAAATTTATGAAGTGAAAAAACGTTACTCTGATCATGCAGTTGTTGCTTCCTTAATGGTTGAAAGTAAAGAAGAGTGGAAAGAAATTATTCAACGTGCTGAAGATGCAGGAGCCGATGGTCTGGAATTAAATTTTGGTTGTCCCCACGGTATGTGCGAACGAGGAATGGGAAGTTCTGTTGGGCAAGAACCAAAAGTATTAGAACTAATCACTTCTTGGGTGATGGAATATGCACAAACTCCTGTTTTAGTAAAACTTACACCAAATACCGGTGACATAGTTGTTCCGGGAATAGCAGCTGTGAATGGAGGTGCTAATGGTATATCCCTGATCAATACTGTTAAATCTATCATAGGAGTCAATTTAGATACACTTGTACCATTGCCGGGTGTAGGCGGACAAAGTACTAATGGGGGTTATTGTGGTCCTGCAGTAAAACCAATTGCTTTGTATATGCTTTCAGCTTTAGCTCGTGAACCAAAAATAAACATTCCCATTTCAGGGATTGGAGGAATATCCACTTGGCAGGATGCAGCAGAATTCTTGGCATTAGGAGCGACAAATGTCCAAGTATGTACAGCAGTCATGCATTATGGTTATCGAATTGTAGAAGATTTGAATGACGGCCTCAACAATTATTTAGATGATAAAGGTATGGTTTCTGTATCAGAATTAATTGGTAAAGCTGCCGATAATGTTACCGATTGGGGTGATTTGGATCTGAACTATGGAGTCGTACCTAAAATTAATGAGGATACGTGCATTGGATGTCAATTATGTTATATTGCCTGCCTTGATGGGGGGCATCAGTGCATTCATACACGTCAAAGTTTATGTTGGGCTCACCATGGTGAATCAGATCACGGTGTAAATCCCAGAATTGAACCGGGCCCGGCAGAAACACATAATATTGGAACCACCCCTGTGCATGTTCCTTTTGTAGATGAAGATGAATGTATAGGATGTAATCTCTGCAGTTTAATCTGCCCGGTTCCAGGATGTATTACTATGGAGGAAATTCCCCATGCTAAAGGAAGGGAATCATGGAATGAAAGAATTGCAAAAGGGTTGCGTTAATACAATGTATTTTACAGTTTATTTTTAAGTTTAGGATGCTTTTTTTCTTTCAAATTCTTTAAATAATTAATGACGTCTTTATCGTTTGCATACCAATGGGGCGGATTGTCATAGTCTGGAATACCATCATCGATCAATGACATGGAATCTGGATTTTGGGGGTATCCTTCTTTTGGAATTCCTCCAATACAAAGAGCAACTAAATCACTGTCTTCAATAGCTTTTAGAGCACGTTTTCCTTCAGGATCAATTTTTATAATATCTCCTTTAGACACAGCTACATCTTCTCCATCAATATGAATAATACCCTGGCCATCCAAAATAAAATAGACTTCTTCCTGCTCTTTATGCTTATGTAAAAATCTATATCCTTTACCTGACTTTAAATGAATCAACCCAACCCCAATGCCTTTCAGATTTAAATCATTACGTAAAAATGTAACCCACTCTGGAAGGTTTGTGTAGTCAACTGTAATTTTTTTATAATTCATTATTTCCTCTTAAAAATATTTGTATCATTTTGAAATGACTTGAATTCCAAGATATTACCACTTGGGTCTTTTATAAACAAGGTGGATTGTTCTCCGGCTTTGCCTTTGAATCGAGTTCGTGGTTCAATGATAAATTTAACGCCTAATTCAGAAAGATTTTGAACCATTGTATCCCAAACCTTTTTTTCTAGAATGATACCAAAATGAGGTACAGATACTCGATCGCCATCGACTATATTTACAACATCTGATACACTCTTATTTATACTTAAATGGGTAACCAATTGATGCCCGAAAAAGTTGAAGTCGATCCAATGTTCAGATTCACGTCCAGTGGTACAACCTAAAATGTCTCTATAGAATTCACGAGCTACTCGCAAATCATCTACTGGAATTGCTAAATGAAAAGGACGAATATGAGACATAACTTCATTTGTTATTAACAATATTTTCTATTATTATCGCAACGCAAGCGGTTAATTTCTTTGCAAAAGGAATATGCAAAAATTCATTTGGACCATGAGCATTCGATTGTGGTCCCAATACTCCTGTTATTACAAATTGCGCATCAGGAAATTTTTCACCAAGCATAGACATAAATGGTATCGTTCCGCCTTCGCCCATGGCTAAAGCGGGTTTATTAAATATAGCAACTGACGCTTGCTGAATTGCATCATCAAGCCATTGAGACAATGGTGGTGCTTCCCATCCTGTGGCTGGTTCTTCAAAATCCACGGAAATTTTTGCTCCATAAGGTGGATCACTTGTTAATATGTCATGAACAATTTTTTGGGCAGAAATAGCTTCAAGAGTTGGAGGAATTCTTAATGACAGCTTTACTGTTGTGTATGGACGTAAAACATTCCCTCCATCCTTTACAGCCGGAAGACCGTCAGCACCAACAACTGAAAGCATAGAACGCCACGTATTGTTCAATACCATTTCTACTTTATCATCTGTAATGGGTCCTGCATTTCTAATCCATGGGAGTGTATTGAAAACCTCATCACCCAGAACATCTACCATGGCTTGCACTTCATTAATTCTATCGTCAGGAATGTCTACTATTAAATCTTCTACAATGATGTGTCCGCTTTTTTCGTCTTCTAATCGTGATAAGAGCTGTCTCATGATTCGGAAAGAGGATGACGCAATACCGCTGCCTCCTCCGGAGTGTATACCCTCCGTTAAAATATCAACACGTAATGTGCAGCCAATTAAACCACGTAAAGATGTAGTCGTCCAGAACTGTTCATAGTTACCGGCACCCGAATCTAGGCAGATCACCAAGTCCGGGGATCCAATAATATCTGCACAATGATCCATATAAAAAGGCAAATCCGGAGAACCGCTTTCTTCAGAACATTCGATTAAAACAACGATCCTAGGTAACTTTATATCTTGTTCAAGTAGAGCATTAATGGAACATATGGAAGCAAACACAGCATACCCATCGTCAGCACCTCCCCTACCAAATAATTTATCATTTTTCAATACGGGTTCCCATGGACCCAATCCATCAGACCAACCTTCCATTTCTGGTTGCTTGTCCAAGTGGCCATACATCAAAATTGTACCGTCACATTCACCTGGTATGTCCAAGAGTAAAAGCGGAGTTCTATTTCCCTCTTTTAAAATATGCAGTGAGCTGTGCAACGGCTTGTACAACTCAACCCAGTCTTTTACTAGATCGACAACTTTATCCATATATCCATTGGCTTTCCAATCTGAGTCAAATGCGGGAGATTTATTGGGGATTTTTATATATTCACAAATAGTCGGGGAAATTTCTTCATCCCAAAATTTGTTAATTCCTTGAGTTAATTTTTCAGTATTCATAATATTGATCATTTGTTAGAGAGTTAATAATAAGAGAATAAATTTACGGATGAACCCTGTTACCTTGCTTCAACACAATGTAAATTTTACTATGAAAAAATATATTTTACTCATTTTATTGATAACAATAGTATGGGCACAAAATATCAATAGCGAATTTCGTGCCACCTGGATTATCACTTGGGATTGGATAAATCCGAATGATTCTCCCGATGAAACTCAAGAAAGAATCAAGACAATTTTAGATAATCATGTTGATGCAAATATGACCTCTGTTCTCTTCCAAATACGACAGAGCGGCACTGCTTATTATAATTCATCCTTCGAACCTTGGGGCTATTATGCTGGTTATGTAAACCCAGGGTTTGATCCCCTCACCTTTGCTATAGAAGAAGCTCATGCACGAGGATTAGAACTCCATGCATGGTTTAATACATTTCAAACATCAAGTACGTATACAGGCACACCAGCTGCAGAACACCCAGAATGGATCTGTCGAGATCAGAGTGGAATCCCTATGGATTCTTATCGATCTATTTCGCCCGGATTGGCAGTTGTAAGAGATTATCTCGTAAATGTTGCAATGGAGATTGTAAATAATTATAATATTGATGGTTTACATCTTGATTACGTTCGATGGAACGAACATTCAAACACCCAACGTCAAATTGATATGGGGAATCAGGTAGATGAAATATTTTTAAATGATGGTTGGGTTACTCAAGATCAAATACAAGAAATTAACAGTAACAGAACTGGTAGATATTTATACGATGTTGACCATCCTTTTTCTGGAGGAATTCCTTCAGGTTTTTCTTCTTGGGAAGAGTGGTGGCGGTGGTCTGTCACAGAATTTGTGGAGACACTTCATGATTCCATGCAAATGGTTAAACCACACATTCGTCTTTCTGTTGCAGCATTGGGTAATTATAAATGGGGTGCCTGGCAGGGCTATGGAACTGTTTATCAAGATGCTGCCCTTTGGTTCAATGAAGGATATCTTGACCAGTTAACTCCCATGCATTACCATTGGTCAACAGCATCAGGATTTTACAGTATGCTTGTAGGTGGAAATGGCCAAAGTACCAGTGAACAATGCTGGGGATATTATATTCAACCTGGTATTGCAGCTGGAAAACTGTATTCAGTTGGTGTTGGTTCATATATACTTCAGGATAATAACGTATGGAATAACCATCCTACAATTGTAAATACATGTCGTTCGATTGATTGGGTAGATGGGTTTCAATTTTTTAGTACAGGTGAATGGGATTATCATAATTATTGGACAGATTCAGGGAATTCATTCTTTCATAGAAAAACCAAAATTAGACCCATACCAGATAATAGCGGCGTGCAACCTATTTCTCCAAACATTTTACTTGATCAAATTGATTCACTATCTTATAAAATTGTTATACAACCTCAAGATACATTATCAAATTTTTGGGCTGCTGTTTATCGTTCCGAAGATGATAGTCTCAATCTAAACGATGATGATATTATTCAAATTTATTTTGGCGGAGATACATTATCTTACGTTGACTCATTCGATGGTACACAGGACTTTAATGGTCAATACACATATGGAGTTACACAGATTGACCGTTATTGGAATGAATCTTCAGTTTCAAATTCAGTCATAACTGATTCCATCCCTTCTTTTCCGCCCTTAATTTTGCAAACAAACCCCAATGAACAAGATACAGTAAATGTAAGCCCTTTGTTACAAATTACTTTTTCAAAAACCATGTCCATCTCAACCATTGACACATCAAATCTTCATATTTCCCCTCATGTTCCATTTATAATTTCATGGACCAATCAAGATCATACGTTGAATATTAATTTTACTTCCAATTTGGATTATGATACCAATTATGAATTCACTTTAGATGCAGATGTTTCTGATATAAATGGAGTTCATCTCGATGGAAATGGCGATGGAGTTAGCGGAGATCCATATACCCTCCATTTTACAACAGTAGAAGAAGATATTTATGGTCCGATTATTTATCAAAGTAATTTGAATTTTATGGAACAAAATGAAGGGTTGGATATCCACAATGTATTAACCATTATTTTCGATGAAATAATCGATATATCAACTTTATCCGAAATTTCAATGAGTCTTACCAAACTTGGAGCGCCCATTTCTTACTCTATGCATACATCTGAAATTTATGATAAAACTGCCGTAACCATTCGGCCAACAGAACCGTTTATTCCTAATTCAGATTATGAATTCGCCTTAACCAATGAAATCACTGATTTATTGGGGAATCAATTAGAAGCTGTTAATTCAACTTTTTTAACGTCATCATTAGGGTACAGTGATATAACCACTATCGATGATTTTAATAATGTGAATAATTGGTGGGATCCTACCGGTAGTGGCTCTACAACTGGAATTTTGACCGGAACATCATTTAGCATTTCTAATCAAATTTTTCTACCTGGAACATCTCCGGGGAAATCTGCTAAACTTTCGTATGTTTGGGATTTAGATGTTTCAGAGCATTTGTTGCGAGAATACCTTTCAGGCGGTGATCCAAGAAATGTAGAATTTGATACTACCTTTACACTTCAATGTTATATTTATGGAGATGGCAGCAATAATCTCTTTCGATTCTGCGTTGATGACAATCTTCCAAGTACGGCCGGAGCTTATCACGAAGTCAGTCAATGGATACCATTGAATTGGTTGGGGTGGCGATTAATAGAATGGGATTTAGGTACGGATTCTTTAGGGACTTGGATCGGTAATGGATTATTAGAAGGTACATTACGATTTGATAGTTTTCAATTGACCCATAGTCAAGGTAGTTCTGCGGAAGGTCGAATTTTCTTCGATAATTTTCGTATTGTAACTAAAACGATTTTAACAACTGATCCAGTATTATTTTTACCTGTAGAATATGCTCTATATCAAAACTATCCAAACCCATTTAACCCAAAAACTCGCATTAGTTATTTATTGCCAAAAACAACAGAAGTAAATTTGTCTATTTATGATATTTTAGGTCGCCATATTATTCAATTGGATAAAGGTATGAAGAAGCCTGGTAGGCATGAAGTAATTTGGATGGGAGAAAATAAATTTCAGCATTCAGTCTCAAGCGGAATTTATTTTTATATATTAAATACACCAGAATTTTCAGATAGTAAAAGGATGATTTATTTAAAATAATTGTAATGTAATTATCGATTTAATATGAAACTTATATTAACATTTTTCCTAATTACCATAGTTTGGGGAAAAACCATTGAAGATAACATTGAAAACTCTTTTTCTCAAGTGCGGACTGGTTTAGATATTTTATTATCTGAAAAAACCGAATTAATACAAGGTAAAAATATTGGACTTGTTACAAACCAAAGTGGAGTTAATCAAGATAGCATTCCAAATTACAAGTTATTTATAGAATCAAAAAATGTTCACCTCAAGGCCATATTTGCACCGGAACATGGTTTTTTTGGGAATGTATCTGCAGGGAAAAATATTGAGAATCAACAATTGAATGATTTTCCAATGATTTACAGTTTGTATGGAAATACTCGTAAACCTACACTGGAAATGTTAGATGGATTAGATATTATCATCTATGATATTCAAGATATAGGTACTCGTTTTTATACCTATATTTCAACTCTGGGTCTTGTAATGGAAGCTGCAGCTGAAGCTGGAATTCCAGTTATTGTCCTTGATCGCCCCAATCCTCTAGGAGGGTTAAATATTGAAGGACCAATTCTTGATTTAAAATACTCATCTTTTGTTGGTATGTACCCTATCCCAATTCGATACGGGTTGACTGTTGGAGAATTAGCAAAAATGATAGTTGGCCAGAAATGGATTAAATCTATTCCCGAATTGTATGTGGTTAGAATGCAATACTGGCGACGGAATATGACCTTTGAAAAAACAGGATTGACTTGGATTAAACCATCTCCTAACATTCCCGATTTAGAAACAGCCATCATTTATCCGGGGATGTGTTTGCTTGAAGCCACAAATTTGAGTGAGGGCAGGGGGACACTCCAACCTTTTAAAAAAGTTGGGGCACCGTGGTATCATGATGAAATTACCATGGATATGAATGGTATGAAATTAAATGGGGTATCTTTTAAAAAAATATACTATACTCCAAAATCTATTAAAGGAATGTCCGAGAATCCAAAATTTCTAAATCAAAAATGTGTTGGATTGAAAACAACTGTTCGAGATCAATCAACTTTTAACAGTGTGGAAACCGGATTGAAATTTTTATATATTACTCAAATTATGTCTGCTCGGAATTTTGAAGTAATGCCAGAAAGAATGAATAAATTATGGGGTAACAATCAATTAACCCTATTGCTGAAAGGTAAAGGCAGTTTAATAAAAATATTAAAAGAAATGAACCATGATGTAGCCTTCTTCAGAGAACAAAGAGAGCCCTATCTTTTGTATGATTAATTTTATTTAGCCAAAATTATTTTCTGTGTAATTCTTTTTTCACCCACTTCTAACATAACAAAATAAATTCCGGAACTCATGTGTTTGTTGTGCTCATTTTTTCCATCCCAAATAATACTATGTGTACCTACTGACTGATGGTTGTTGAATAACATCCTTATTTCTCTCCCTAAAATATCGATAATACGAATCTTAACCCTATTATTTACAGGTACGTTATACGATATGGTTGTTGTCGGATTGAACGGGTTTGGGAAATTAGGGAACAAACTGATTTCTTCAGGAATGAAGTTTACATTTTCAATAGAAACATTCACCAAATCTGCAATTCTCAAATCATCAAAATAGAGAGTACCGAATTGAGAACTATTTTCACCGTGTGTTAATTGGAAACTATCTATTCTCAAATTACCGTCAAGGTTACCATCGCCAATCCACGTACCGGTACCATCATTCACCATATCCCAACTGACGAGTTTCCAACCTATCCAATCAATAATAACCCAAGGGCTGACTTCATGATTTCCTGCAGAACTGTTCGGTACATTATCATCTACACAAAACCGAAATTTATTACGACTATCGTCTCCAAAAATGTAAACTTGAAGGAGATGGTCTTCAGTGAATTGCACATCACGAGGTGCCCCACCACTTAAATATTCCCGTATTAACCATGAATCGGTATTCACATCCCACCCATAGTTTATTTCCATAGATTTTGCACTATTGGTCATATGATTCACAATGACATTATCTACACTCATACTTGTACTATCGGGAATAATACCCGTTGTACTTCCAGACATTTCAGGCGACCACCAATTTGATGTAGTATTTAATTCAAAATTATCAATTGATATATTTTCATAATCAACAGTCCCTGTTTGAAAACTAAATGAGTGAGCACTATTCATTTGATTATGAAATTCATCTTCTAATCCAGGAGATAGCCTAGTTACAAATGTTTCGTTTGGATATAAATTGTCATCCGGGAAAAAATTGAATACACTTTGATTATTCACAATATAATGTTCAGTCAATCCATTTACATTAGAATGGTCCAGAAATCGTTCTAAATAAAATAAATCTTCGAAAATGGAATCGGGACCAACCACTTCATTAAATTGCAAATTAATAATGGGTAAAAGTTCAATGTGTTGAGCAATGTTATTGGGGTAAACTGATACAATGTATGGCGCTTCCATGTCGGGCGGACCTGTTTTGAAGAGCATCTCATAATATCCACCTGCTATACTATCTCCATCTCCATCAAAGATATGACCATAAACATCTCTAATACTGCTGTCAAGGATAGAAAGCGAATACCATGTCTCAAACTCTAAACTATCCGGTATAAGCGTCAATCGTTTATTATTATCTGTCCATTGGAAATTAAAATTAACAGACGGATTGAAAATAATAGCACTATCGATAGTTAATACATCAATGGGGCGGCTGAAATTAATTATAATATCCAGCCAAGCTGGAAACAAGGAGTCTCCTTGGACTGGAATAGTTTCAACTATAGTCGGTGGTAGACTAGACAAAAGTTCAACATCATGAAACGTTATAAATGTATCTAGTATAGAAACGGATGTTGTATCACTGTAATAATTATCTGCAGATACTAGGATATTTAATGTGGTATCAGGTAGTCCTTCGAAAAAGTAAAAACCATTTCGTAATTCATCAGGGTCATTTGAATAATTATTGAACAGAGTTTCGTAGGTATCCGTCATGTAAGTAAGCCCATTTATCTCTATATCAGCTCCATTGATGGGATAGCCGTTTTCAATATCAGAAATAATACCGGCAACCATTCCCACAAATGGACGATTTATTTCATGGTACTCTAAAATGGACCAATAAAAGGAATATGCCAGAATTCGTTTATATTCTTCATTCATATATAATTGATTTTGAGGGGGATTGGTATGGTGTCCTTCTTCACTCAATTCTGAAGGCATATTGGTATTTCGGTTCACATATAAATAAGGTCCACCTGAGCTCTCACAATAATCACTCCATGTATAGAAACTACAATCACCCCAAGATCCGATTGTTGGAATACGCATTGTTCTGGTTAAAATATCAATCATATATTCACTCATCTCTTCTCCTCCAACAGGAGGATCCGGATTCCCATTGTATAACTGTCCCCACAATAATAACGTATTGTTGTGATCAGATGCACCAGCATTGCTATGAATGGAATGATACCAGGATGCGCCTAGCGAATTAGCATGATTTGTTCTTTGATAAAGAGAAACCTGCTGCTGATCATTGGTTCTAGAAATATAAGCTGTATCTATATCAGTTTGATTTAATAGAATATCCTGTAACTGCAATCCCACTCTTAAGACTTCTTCAGCTTCAGAATAACCATTCACCCCCATATTTTCTGTTTGACTATGTCCGGGATCAATAAAAATATTCCAGCCGTTTAAACCGGTAACTTGGCAAAAAGAAAAAGATGATATAATTATCAATAAAAATGTACGTTTATGAATCAAAACCTATTCTACCATTTGGATGTGTATTGGACCTAACCCGTCTAGATCATATATAATCCATTTACCGTTCGGATGCCAATCAGGTCTCATTTCCAGTTTATCTGATGTGTCAGTTAAGTTGATTTTCCTCGTTCCATCAGCATTAATTACAAAAATATCTGATGATATGATGATATGACCATCATCCTTCGTTTGCATATAAACGATTTTATCACTTTTCGGATTCCATGCCGGTTCATGTCCGTTACCCAAATTCGTATTTTTGAGTGATTTAATATCCAATATCCACATGTTCCCGCCTACCACTTCAAAAACGAGCTTTTTTTCATCTGGTGATTGAAGAAGATTTAAAATATCTCCCTTCCCTTGAAAAAGGATCTTTTCATTTTCTCTTTTTAAATCATATTCAATAATTACATTTCCAATTGAATAAATTATTTTACTTGATAAATTAGTTGATTTCTTTCCAAGAGAAGACTGAAATAATTCAAATTTTCCCCCACCATTTATGGTTATATAATAATCATTATCTTTCCATTTAGGTACTCCTGGAAATGAAGTTTGGTTTTCATAAATAATCTTTCTATTATTATTTATGATGTCAAAGATAACAATACTGTCAAACCGCCTTTTATTTTTATAATCTGCAGACTTATATAAAATCCATTCACTATTTTTAGACCAACTCATACCAAATCCTGCAGAAGGTTCAAGTGTAGCTATGTTGGTTTCTTTGCTTTTCAAATTATATAGAAAAATACCTTTATACTGCGACCCTGTCATAGAAATAAAATTCCCATCAGGTGAAAATTGTGGATTTATAAAAAAACGTTCTGTTTCGATTGCAACTGGGTGACCAATTCGTTTTACAGAAGATTCTTCAGCTGAAGCAGTAAAAAAAAGATATACCACGCAAAAAACACGTATATAAATTGGATGATTATTTTCCATTTCTTGTTCTGAAATTACCAATAAAAAAGCCCCTGAAAACAGAGGCTTCTTTATCAGTTATTTTAATTGAAATTATTTCAACAATGTAACTCTTTTAGAGAAAGTAACATCAACTGAAGATAATCTGTAAATATATGTTCCAGAAGGAACTCTCATTCCAGAATTATCTCTTCCATTCCAAACAATTTCATGTTCACCATTGAAATGCCATTCGTTTACTAATGTTCTAACAAGTTGACCTTTCAAGTTGAAAATTTCCATTTTTGCATTACCCGTTCTGCCAACTTCATATTTGATGCTGGTAGAAGGATTAAATGGATTTGGAAATGCTTGATATAATGCATACCCTTCAGCAACAATTGGTGCATTACCTTTTTCATCAATTGCAACTGTTACAGGATCAGCATTTGTCCAAACTTGGATAACGTTTGTTGAAAAATCACCTACGTAGAGTGTCAAACCATCAGCGGATGATCCTAGACCTCGAGGATTACATGTAACGCCCGTAGCTGCTAATGCAGATGCGTCGTCATCAGGTGTAACTGACTGACCAATTCCAAGAGTATCAATCATTGCACCAGTATTTGGATCTATACCAACCCAACTTCCAGCGAGGGGATGACTTGACCATGCAGGATCTGTTTCCCCTGCCCATAAAACACCAAGATTCCATCCTAACGCTTCAACCCACAGATTTACTTGAACCGTTGTATCTGCACCTGAAGAAGTTGTGTCCGCAACCATGACATTACCATAAGTATCCACACTATCGTATGCCGTACCTAGGGCATTTGATTCTAATACAGTTACACCAACACCATTCCATGTTGAACCCAAGAAAATTCGGTTTGCATCAGGTGTCACAAGAGTGGCACGATTGTAATTAATACCAGCAGCAGATACAGTACTTTGTGAACTGAAATCGGCGCTGACTTTAACAACAGGTCTTGAAGCTCCGGCAACCCAACTAACATAAACATTCCCATCTTGGTCAACTGAAGGAGCTGTCAATGAACTCATTGAACCGGCAGCATCATATGCAACATCAAATGAATTCATCATCTCACCTGTTTGTGAATTGAAACGATAAAGTTTATTTGTTGCATAAATAATATTACCATCTACATCAAGACACATACCTTTACCACTGTATGTTAATGTGTCACCACCCGCAAATCGGATAGGTGAAAATGATGCGTGAGCACCAGCCGGTGTAAATACATGAATTGGTCGAACTGATACAGTATCAACTCCACCTGCACCATCATCAACAAATAATGTATCTCCAGCTATGGGCCCGTGCATAGCGACCCAAATGTTTCCATCAGGTGCTACAACTGTGCCATGAATCCCAAATCCATCGTTTCTGGGTAATTGATAATCGTAGAAAACACTTTGAAATTGCCAATCATCAGCCATTAAGCTGATAACAAACAACGGTAAAAGTGCTATTCTTGTTAACCATTTAGTCATATTTGACTCCTTTTTTTTTTTTTATTTAAATATTAGAACAATTTAATTATTCTAAATATAAATACTTAGAGTAAATCATAAGTTAGTTTAATAATGATATTATCTTATTACAACAAACTTTTTAATGATTGATTCATCTTTCTGGAGTAATATTTCGTCGGTATTTTCATTTATCATGTTTTCAGTTACCTTTATATTTACCAGATAAATACCGCTAGAGACTAACTGCCTCGTGGAGGTGACAGAATCCCATGCTTCATCACCGCTACCATCATCATGATTAATCGTCTTAATCAAATCTCCCCGTTCTGTATATATTTTTATTTCACATTGAGGAGGAAGATTCAAAAACATAATTTTATTTTTTTCACCAGGGTATTGTAAACGATCAGCTCCAATGTGATAAGGATTTGGGACTATACGAATTTCATCAAGATGATTTCCTGCTTTACGCCTTAAAAATGCCGGAATTGTCGTTTTTGTATAAAAGCGGCTACTCATAAGTGGACCTGTTGGATTAGCCAATCCGGATGTATTATTAGATCCATCATTATAAGCAACTAAATAATAATAATATGAAAACCCTCTTACAGGCGTCAGGTCATCAAATGAATGAACACCTGAACTTCCATCGTAGATTTCTTCATATGTAGTATCCGGTTTTCCAACAGCTCTGAATATTTTATATCCGGCAAAATCAGATTCATTTTCTGACGGACTTGGTTCCCAAGACAAGTAAATTCTATCTCCTCCGGATTTGACATCAAATAATGTGGGAGGTAAAGGAGGTTGAGAAATCTCCATGTCCAGATCATAATTCCGTTTTGCTCTCCCAAACGTCAACAAAAGAGAATCTTTCCCTGTAAAAACCCATGAATTTTTATAAATTGTTTTATCAGTCGTTTCGCTTCCGTCAGGCAAAATAAACGGACCATTATCGCTTGAATTATCATAAGCTTGTTTCCACCGCGAACCAACTTTTTTACACATTTTTCGACTCAAACCATTTATTCCTTCTGCTTCAACAATCGTAATACTTTCACCGAGTGCTAAATCGAAAGGTCCATATGTCATCATTACATTTGTACCTCCACCATCATTATGGCTTGTGTAGGGGTCTGAAGAATGAATTAAATAATCATTTCCTTCACCCAAAGTTGTTTCGTCAAATCGGTCCGTACCGCCCAATCCTTCATGAGGATTCCCGCTTAACATATCATACAATTTTGACATATTTAATTCATCGGTTGATTGAAGATTTCCTACTTTCGGATACGTATCTCCGGCATGCCATCCTAAAAAGGTAGGTTGTTCTGGATCATCTGTAGTATCATTTGCAGTTTTATCCACATGCAAAACAACTGACCCAACGTGATGTGGTGATGTTAATCGTCCATTTCCTCTGATATCAGGAGCACCAATATTATTATACCCGTTTACATTTGATTGTCCTGCCCAAGAAAATCCGCTGCGCAACCAATCAACGATTGGATTAGATTCATCAACAGCATCGTTCATGTGTTCGGTATAATTTTCGCCTCGAACCGTTACCCACGAATGTTTGCCCCATGATTGTCCATCGCCTATATTGAATGTGCCTTCTCTTCCACAACTATATCGAGTCCCCCAACCAATTCTCACACCATTTAATGGTGCATTTAATTCGATTTCATCATCCCAGTCCGTATTCCCTGTATTCGTAAATGTGAATTCTTTTATGAAATAATTATCATGATATTGCTGACTGAACACATAAATTTTTCGTGTCATGGTTAAACCCATAGACGTATTGACCACATTCTTAATAATTCTATCTGCAAGTTGATCTGGGATTATTTCATCAATTTCATCTGCATTCACCGCATGAATATCTCTACCATCTACATATACAGTAGGAATAATATGTTTAGCTGATTGAGTCAATACCATGGGAAATAGCGAAAGTCCAACATAATCCAAAGCAAAATAGATTCCATAATAACCCCAATTATAATCGTTATCATCCACAAAGTTTTCTGTAGCAATCCACGTTCGTTTAATAACTGAATTATCCTGATATGGATAATCTACTGGCCAGCGTAATCCTTCATAGTAAGAATTATTCCATGCCCGCTCGGAGCCGTACGCAGAAAAATGGCTCTGCAATGAACTCACTTTCACATACCGAGTTTCTGTTTCTGCCACTTGGCTATAAGCGACTCCAACTATAAAAATTACTATTTGAAAAATTTTCATCATAGATTATAATGTTAATGAAAAACCAAAAGTGATTTTAATTGGATTAAGAAATGTAAATGCTTTTATGTTTGGCATATCAATATATGATTTTGTCTTTTTCCTATTATCATTTCTTGCTTTTATGTCCGGATCATTTGCGAGATTATCTTCCAAGGGATCGTACTCTACATTCCAATCTCTATATTCCCCAACCCTATCATTTCCTTTTTCCTCGTCATCTTCCCAAGAAAAATTTAATGACTCAAGATAATCCAAATAATCATAGTAATCAGAAAATCCGGCCGAACTCATGAATTTTGTATTTAAAGCGTTACTGATATCAATGAATAAACTTGCTTTTACCGATTTAATAGCAAGTGACTTACTGAATTTTAAATCTACATTATACCGATCTTTCCATTGAATATTATCTACAACTCCCGGGATTGAATTCGGATTAAACGTTGCAAATGTTCCTGTATTATAAGAGCCAAGAATGTTCAATTTCCATCCGCCTAAGGGTCTAAATAATCCCTGTACAAGAGGCCCATAATTATCTGGAACAGTCAATTGTAGATTCCATCTCAAATAGGGTAATGGGTGAGGGCGTTCTTGATATGGATTCAGTTGAAGATATTCTTGTTGCTCCTGTGGGTCTTGATAATAATTGGTTAAACCAAAATAGCCGTAGGATCGAACCATGTAGGTATAATTGATAAATCCTGTAATCCATTTCCCAGTTTTCTTACTGATGGTTAGTTCAAATCCTCGAATATCTTCATATTCATTATTCATGGCTTTTTTATAGGAAACAGTCCGACCCATATTGCCGTAATAAATCCAATTTGGTTCATCAGTAACATCTTTATAATAAGTCGATAAATTAAGTAAATATTCTTTCCAAGATTGCGAGTAACCCAATTCGTACGCAATTGTCTGTTCAAATATCATATTGGGGTTACCCATATGTGTCACTAGCCCATTTGATTCCCTTTGTACTCTAAAACGATATGAAGAAGCTGGTTCACTCTGAAAATGTCCGTAATTAAAATAAAGCTTTGATGTTTCTGTTATAGGGTGGGAAATGCCCAGCCTTGGACTTATTTTGAGAACAGGATTAGAATCTTCTGTTGGAGCTTCTTCCTCGATCAAATCACCATTCCCTTGTTCATAAAATTCATCAAAATCATCCAACACATAATTAACAGTATTAGCATTCATGTAATCGAGTCGAGTTCCTGCATTTACGATAAATCCCTCATACTCAAGTTTATCCTGGACATAAAATCCGCCACGAATTGGTGTTGCATTATATTCTAAACTTCTATTCCAAGTATTCATAGATGGGTTTTCCGTAAATGATTTGATATCATAATGATTTGCAACAATTTGGAAACCTGTTTTTACCTGATGCTTCGAATTCAGTTGATTGGTTAAATCAAATTTTAATAATAAAGTTGAAATGGTACTTTTATCTCGACCTAAATTCATCCACCCACCCAAAATCATACCATCAATTCCTGTAACGCTATTCCCCCAATATCCAAATGGTGCTTCATCGGTAAAATATCCGGGAATAATTTCATAAACAGCAGTTGTATCCCGTTCTTCTATTTGAAATGTATTATATTCATTTTGTGAAAATTGAACAGTTAAATCATAAAACATGTTTGTATTTAACATATGATTTATCTGCAATCCTAACATAGATCGATTTATATCCGTTGGACTGAAATAACCCGGCATAAATAATATAGCATCGCCGCTACTACTATTGGTTAAATCTGCCACAGAAAGGGTACTTTCTAATACATATCCCGTAGGTGTCGTTTTCCAATTATAAGGAGATGTGGATTGGGTCTTTCCCACAAGTCCCATTAGCGTTATTTTCATTTTATTTGATAAAATACTTGTAAGTTTCATGTTTGTAACATCATTATTATAACTATCTCGTGATAAGGGAAAAATGAAAACATTTTGCCGTGAAAAATGACTTATATGGAAACGGAGTTTTCCCAGTTGATTAAATAAAAACGGTACAGGTCCGCCTATGGCAAAATCAATTGTGTAATCTGGCTTTATAATTTTCCCATCTCGACGATGCTGCCATTTAAATATTTGTTGTAATGCTTGGGGTGTTAAATCATTTGATTCATCATTATCAGCGAAAGTTGCTTCAGAAATAGAATTCCAGCCTTCAAATGAAGGATATTGGTTTTTTGTATATTGATCCCAATTTCCGTTTGCGGTTCCCACCCAACATACATCATCATCTAAATATGGGCGTAAAAAATAAGAAGATTTACTATATATAGATTCACCAAAATGTTTTGATGCCGGCGGACTTTGTCTAATGGTAATTGCAGTTGATATTTTTTCATAACTCCCATCATCGGTAATGATATTAATAATTCCCGACCTAATATTGCCGTATTCTGCATTAAAACCACCCGTTTGAACTTGAACTTCCTTAATGGAATTCAAACTTAAAGATGCATAAGGATTATTGGACCGCCCATCATTTAATGAAAATCCATTTATCAATATAGCTGTTTGGTTTTGACCGCCACCTCTAATGGACATGCCCTGAAGACCGGCCTGATAACCAATTGCCTCAGAAAATGTTGAGACAGGTAATTGTGAAATATCTTCAAGATTATAATCCATTCGGCTGGAAGATACATCATGAATAACCAATGGTTTTTTTGCTTCAACAACAATTTCACTCATTTGTATAGATTCTTGTTCAAGTGAAAAATTGATTATTGTCGTTTGATTCATGACAACATCAACTTGGGTCATGGTTACCACAGAGTAACCGATCATTGAACTTTGAACCGAATATGTCCCCGGCTCAATATTTATAATAGAAAATAGTCCATTTTGATTTGTAACTGTTCCTGCATCATTTCCATGGAGGACGATATTTACACCAATAAGAGGATATCCGGATTGTGCATCAATAACTTTCCCGCTTATTTTTCCGGTGATTCCACCAAATAAAGCACTTGATAAAAACAGGTAAAGAAAACAAGAAATAGAGGGAGTGGATTTCCCCATTTTGACGTTCTTAATTGACTTATGGCCTTCCGTAATACAGAGCACCTAGTACAGACAATTCTAAACGATAAATTGCACGAGTGCTTCCCCGATAATTCAGGTATAAATATTTTCCTGCACCCCACGTCATTTTAACAATTGGACCAAAAACAATTTTAGGATATAGTAAGTCAAAACTACCATCCACATCCACAGTTGCGACTCCAATATCACCATCGGATGAAATATACATTTTCCCTGTTTCATCGAAAGTTAAACATGTGATTTTTGAATCAGAGTCACTCGTTTCGACCCAATCCAAGACTAATTCTTTTTCTCCTAATGATCCCGATGAAGATGTAATTTGATTTCTCCAAATGCCCGTGGATGGAATTTCTTCATCCTCACCAAGATAATTACCGACAACATACAGATAACCATCATACACACGAATTGCTACAATATTAATTTCGGAATAATCGGCAGTCGTAGTGGATGTCAAATCTGTTTGGACAGTATAAATAGCATTTCCACTTCCACCACAATATAGATTTCCATTTATATCAAAATCTAAATCGGCAATATTACCGGGAAGTTCACCAAAAGAAGGGCTTCCAGAAAATAAATTTTGTTTTACAAGATATGGATAAAAACTGTCAATATAATACATATCATTATCTGGTCCAATTCGCATACTTGATGGAGTAGGTAGTATCGAGTGGATAAAAGAACTATCTCTTTCTGCATTCGGTGGAGTCAGTCTTTCGATATCGCCTTCAGGGTGGATAAATATACCTACATATAGATTTTCTTCATTATCCGCTTCTAAACCCCAAGCACTTTCTTCAATCGGATCAAAGTTTCCGTATTTGATAATCCTAGGGTAAAGCGTATAATATCGATCATATTCACCGAAAAGGAATGCACCCTTCACAGCTACTTTAATAATGACACTATCTGCTAAAATATTCGGTGGACTAACAATAATTTTTGTTTTTGATGATTCAATCACTTCACCCAATTCAGAGTTGAAATATACAAGAATATCATCTATATCAGAGCTAAAATTTTCTCCATTAATTGTAATTATATCTGATCCTGCAAAAGCACTATCAGAAGGAGAAATAGATGTAATGATTGGTGTCGGCGCTCCTTGGTCATTAGAATCCCAAATATCTTCAGGGTACTGATCATCATCACAACTTGTAAAAACAGCCATAATTAAAATGGAAAAAAATAATTTTTTCAAATGTAAAAATGTCAATTTCATATTATTAATAGAGAGATAAATTTATTGAAAGACGCTGTACATTATCAAAAACACCAAAAGGTGTGTAAGCATAATCTACACTTATAAAAATAGGTCCCACATGCTTTTGGACGCCAAAACCTGCCGTAATATTTTGCTCATCATAATTAAATAAATAACCCGTTCTAATATTTATCAAATCAATCATTCTATATTCTATACCAATATTGATCCTCTCACTATACGATCTCGGATGTAATGCATCAACGGATAAAATCAATTGATGGAATGATGATTTTGGTGACAGGAATTCCATTATATTCATTGAAGTGCCAATTGTAAATGTGAGTGGTAATTGAAATCCTTCAGTATGGAATTTTGTTTCTTGAGAAAAATTCCGAACAGACATACCAAAAGAAAAACCTTTCCAACCTGTTTCGTAAATCGTACCAAAATCAAATGCAACAGCGTCTGCAATATTCTTTACAACAGATTGTGTTGTATCAGATTCAGGTACAACATTTTTTCCTAAATATTGGGATGCTGTTTTTATTTGTCCTCCCACAGAAAATTTATTAGATAACGATTTTGCATATCCCAACCCTAGCGCCAACGCAGAAGGTTTTATTATTTCAGTATCTATAAATCCTTGAGTGTTATCCCAAACCATTGTTCCCTGTATTTCACCGTAATCAACATGCATAAAACTAATTCCAAACACGCCATATTTACCATTCGATGGAGCGGATGATACACTAATTGCATTATGATTTATACCGGCAATCCATTGATTTTGGCTTAATGATACATCTATAAAACTGTTTTGACGCGACATTCCAGCTGGATTAAAAAACAAAGATTTGGATTGTCCGAATATGGTAGTCATAGCATCACCCATGGCACCTGCTCTGGCATCTGAACTTACACTCAAAAACTGAAATCCGGTTTGAGCCAGTTTTTTATCGGCACTTATCAATAATGATGTTGATAAGAATGCAATTAAAATACTGAATTTTATAAAAAGTAGTTTATTCATTGTTCACAATCACGAAAAGTGTTTGTATCAATTTACCTCCTGTAATTCTCATTAAATAATCACCGGAGGTAAGATCGAAAATATACCTTGATTTCATTTCAGGACATTCCGATACAGTACTTAATTCAATTGTATGTGATTCGGGAGGTAGGTTCATTCCATTTACTGAAAAAAGAGATACATCCACAGACTCATTAATAACAATCAATGTTTCTCCTGATCCATTCAGAGATAAAAAACATGTATCTCTACTTATGCGAACTAACCATGGATCTGAACTGATACTTATCATACTGGAGTCTAATGATTTTAAATATTCAATCGAATCAGCCATAGTTACAAAACTGGTATCTAATCCAACAGCAACATTTTCTACAGCTAACGAATCTGTATTTAATTGTTCGCAAGCACGTTTATCAATTTCGCTCATTGAAAATGATTCTTCTTCAAAATCATCACATCCTACAAACAAAGTGAAAATGATATATATTAAAATTTTGTATTTTTTATTCATTTATCTGATAACCATAAATTTTCTAATTGTATTTTCACCTTTTGGTGTTTCAACATGTGCAATATACAATCCGCTTACAACAACTTGTCTGGATGAAGTTAGTGAATTCCATGCTTCATCACCACTCCCATCATTATGTTCAATTGTCTGTATTAAATCACCTCTTTCAGTAAAAATTTTTATAGTACATTCACCCGGAATATTCAAAAACATAAGTCTATCTGGGGCAGAAATTCCATATTGCAAATCTCTACTGGCAATATTGTATGGATTAGGAACAACTCGCAAATCTTCTAATTCACCGGGAGGACGTTTTAAAAAGGCGGGTGTATTTGTAATGGTAAAAAATTTACTACTTGTTAATGGGACACCGTTGTTTTGCGATCCATCATCCATTCCCTCCAAAAAATAAAAATAATCAAACCCTCTAGTTGCCGTCTTGTCATCGAATGAATTCTCTCCAGGGGTAAAGTCCCAAATTTGAACAATACTTTCATCTATATCAGCTATATCACCTGTATTTATGTCGTAATAAAAAATGGTCGTATCCGGTTTAAATTTAAACCGTGTTAATCTGTAACCACTAAAATTCGGATAGTTTTCCGCATTATTTGACCATTCTAATGCAATCCGATCCCCACCTGACGTGACTGAAAAATCTGTTGGCGGTGGTGGTGGAGAAACAATATCAAAGTTTGATCTAAAGTTTTTTCTAGCTCGTTTGAATGTTTTAATTAATGAATCAATACCCGTAAAGACCCAGGCATTTTTATAACCATCTTTACCAGATTGAGAACCACTATAATTCGTCATCATGTATTGTTGTATATCTGAAGGATTTGGTGGAAAATTATCTGTATTGATATCATTCTGCCAATTGATACCAACCTCGTAAGCTTTCTTACGATCAATGCCAGCTACAGCCTCAGCAAAAATAATTCGAATACTATCACCATGAGCTAAAGTATAAGGACCATAACCCACACCTTGTGACGTACCGCCTGGATTGCTTACACCTCCAGGACTAAAACTATTTGCGTAACCCGAGCCAACTTGTTCTGCATGATTTTGCTCTGGATGTCCTTGAGTCATATAATTGTATTCTTCCGTCATTCGACCAGCATTATATTGGTCACTACCTACATCTGTCAATGGATCATCGGAAAGCATATACCATGTGGTGGACGGCTGATTTATATCATCTGTTTGGTCTGAAGGACTTTTATCTGCATGAATAGTAACAACCCCGGTAAACTGCGATGCTCCAAGACGACCATCTCCCAGTTCATTTGGACCTCCGATATTATCAAATCCTGCACCTGAATGATAACCATGCCAGGAAAACATTGCTCTCATTATTTCCTCATCATCATAAAATTGGTCGATATCAGCCATAGGGCTTTCAGGGTGTTCTCCAATAACTTCATTCATAGTATTGTGGCCCCAGGCAGCACTTTGAGGAAGCCAGTTTCCATCATAAACCATCCCTTCTCGGCTAATTGCATATCTATATTGGAAATAAGCCATAAATCCATTTACAGTTTGTTCATATTGTGTTTCGCATTCAGGGTCGAAACAACCGTTATTTTTAAAAACGATATCATAAATAAAATAATTTTGATGATCTTGATGGGCAAAAGCGTAAATCTTTCGAGTCATTTCGATGCCCATAGATGTTTGAACTTTATTTATAAGCAACCTTTCAGATGGCAAAGTTTCATCAATTGCATCTACTACATCAGTATAAATTAAATTCGTCGCAGGTGTCCCATCTACAAATACACGAGTATGATCATATTTTCCGTACATGGTAAAATCAATAGGCATTGTTTCATTTTTTACATCAATAAATCTTGGACCTACATGCACTACTTTATGATCAAAGATTTTTTCCACTTTAGGATCATAGAAATTTTCAACTCCCAACCACATAGCTTTTGCCGCTTGATTATCCTGAACTGAATAAAAAGCCGGCCATCTGAGTCCGTCCTGCTGATCTGTTATTTGACCTGTCCTTCCAACTTCAACCTCACAACCGGCTTCAGAAAACCAATTATGCATATCTCCAATAGCAATCCACTTTGTTTCTTCAGTAAAGAGGATATTTGTCATACTAATAAAAATGATTATAAAATTAAATTTCTTCATTGGTTAAAAATCGTATGAAATGTTAATTCCCATAAAAATATCTCTGGGATTCAGAAAAATATAATGGTCAATATTTGGCATATCAATATATGCCTTATTTTCTATAACCCAGTTGTAATAATTATTATCCACTTCTGCCCAACCGCTCTCTTCAGTCCACTGCATATATGTTTCTGTTTCATCATTAAAATATATGGGTCGACTACTTGGGGTTGAAATATTATTTATATCAGACACCCATTCCATAGGAACAAAATCTATATTTTCTTCTCGTACATCTCCCGGGACATCTTCCCCATTAAAATTATGATACCCTAATTCACCGGCAACATTATCAGGCATGTGCAAAGACTGCATATAATAATTATAATCAAAACCATCTTCGAATCCATACCCGGAAAAAGTTTTAATATTTAGTGCATTATAAATGTCCGCATAAAGTTTTAATCGAAGTTTACCCATATAAAAAGTTTTTGCAATTTTAATATCAATATTATAGTTATTCTTATATTGAACATTATATTCAATTCCAGGAACATTATTTGGATTATATGTAAACCAACTCCCTTCTTGCCATGAAGAAATCAAATTCAAATGCCAATCACCTAGAACATATTGCCCGGCAATTTTTGGTCCAAACTTTAAAGGAGTATGTAAATCAATAACAGATTTAATTTTAGGAATTGGACGAGGTTTACTTTGTTTTGGATTTTTAGATAAATAATCTCTCTGGTCAGCCGGATTTTCAAAATATTTTTTTACATCATAATACCCAGACGTGTTAACCCTATATTCATAATTGATATTTCCTGTTATCCATTCTCCCTGAACTTTTGATAAATCAAGCTCAAAACCGCGTATATCTTCATAGCTGTTTGCCGTTAACTGATAATAGATTACTTTACTGTTGGCACTTATATATTGCGTATAATCTTGCTGATCCGATATATCTTTATAGTAGGCGGATAAATGGATCAAAAATAAATTTTTTAATGCATGATCATAACCTAATTCGTATGATATGGTTTTCGCCAAGGGCAAACTCGGATCTCCCATGTTAATAACCTCATTACCATTACCTCGACGAATTCTATATAAATCTTGTGCAATTGGCATTTGACGGTAATGACCATAATTAAAATATAATTTTGATACTTCAGTTATGGGATGTGATATTGCAAGGCGAGGACTAAATGTTATAATTGGTTTGATAGTTTCTTTGGAAAAGTCTTTTTCGTTTTCAGGTGAAAAATTTGTAGAAAAAAAGTCTTCGTCATACACATCCAAAACAACCCAATTCCCATTGGGATTCACATAATCCAAGTTAAACCCAGTAGTTGCAACAAATCCTTTGAACTCTAGTTTATCTTGTAAGTAATATGCTAAACGGTACGGATTTTGACTCATGGATGTCCAATAATTTCCTTCAGGAAGGAATTCATTTCTTGAGCCAAATTCTAATTTTATATCATTTGATATAAATTCAAAACCGGATTTTAATTGATTAGTAGAATTTATTTGCGATATCCAATCTGCTTTAATTGTAAAAGTACTTATTGTACTTGTATCTCGAGATGTACTAATAGCACCACCGAAGGCTAACCGACCTTCTATGCTAAAATAAGGTGACCCCCAAAATCCTTCAGGGGAATCATCCACAAAATATCCGCTTATAACTTCGTTATCTTTGGTCGTATCTCGCCTTGCTCCGTGCCATGTATAATAATCTTTATAGTCATGTTTAATCAATATTTTGTAAAATGTTTTTGAACTTAATTGATGGGTTAATTTTATAGCATTGGTTCGATTATTAACAGTAGTTGGAGACCAATAACTATTCGTAAACAATCTCCAGGGCATTGTAAAACCTCGTCGATTAACTTGTGATGCTAAATCCCACACATCATTCATGATTGAAGTTCCTCCGCCTCGCGACAACGTCGTGCCATCTACTACACCATTTAAAAAGGAATAAGTTAATTTCATGTTATTGGAGAGGTCTGACGTCAGCTTTAAAAAAGATGAGGAACGATTCAGCCCGCTTCTTGATACCTCGTATAAATACTGATCTTGTTCAATTAAAGTTGAAAAGAAAAACCGTAGATTACCCAGTTGTTTTGATATAAATGGAACCGGACCTCCAAATCCTGCATCAATATTATAATCCGGTTTTGAGATAGCTCCATTTTTCCTGTTTTCCCATGTAAAAAGTTTTTGAGCCCCTGATGGAGATAAATCATTGTTTGGATCGCTGTCTGCCAAGGTTTGTTCAGATACTCTATTCCAACCTTCAAACGTTGGATACTGACGTTGCGTATATTCGTCCCAAGAACTATTCTCTGTTCCTGACCAAGCGACTTCATCATCAAAGTAGGGTTTATTCCAAAATGAATTTTTATCATAAGGAGACATTCCAAAATGTTTTTGTCCCGCTGAACTGTTTCGAATTGATATTGAGCCACTATAACTATCCGCCAAACCTTCTTTTGTAACCACATTCACCACACCGGAGCGAACATTATGATATTCAGCGCTAAATCCGCCGGTTTGGATGCTGATATCCTGAATTGAACTTAAGGGAATACTTGTAGTAGGATCACTTGTACGTTCGTCGTTCAATACAATTCCATCAACCATAAACATTGTTTCGTTATAACTACCGCCTCGAACAGAAAATCCTGATATTCCCGCTTGCAATCCGATCACATCCGAGACACTGCTAACAGCTAATTGATCGATGTTTTCAGAAGAAATACTTTTTTGACTGGCAGCAACATCCACTCTTACAAGCTTTTTTTCAGCGATTACTTGAACCGTTTCTCCTTCAATTACTTCCGTTGATAACTGAATATCCACTAATGCTGTCAAATCAATTTCTACTCGAACATTACTTATTGAAACAGGAGAATATCCAATCATTGTTGCTTTTAGATCGTGATTCCCAGGTTGGACATTTAATATAACATAATATCCACTTTCATCAGATGCCGCACCTTGATAGGTTCCTTCAATTTGAATATTAACTCCTGCAAGAGGTTCACCTGTCGCCTTATCAGACAAATTACCGGAGATTTTACCCGTCGTTCCGGCAACACTTATTGAAGGTATTAATATTAATAGATAAAAAACAATGAGCTGTTGTAACAAGTAGAATTTATTTGGGGCAGTTGGTTCCATGCATTCTAATTTAATAATCTTATCCAAAATCTAATTGTTTAATTAAACGGTTCGCAATGCCTTTTTATAGATTATGCTATTGTTTATAAATATTGTTGAATAATTATTTAATTTTGACCAGTTAAATTTTTTGATGAAATTCAATATTATGCACCCACTAAATCATTTAATAGTTAAAAAAAACCTATTTTCAACCATTACACTAGAATACGGAACACCCCTCTATATTTACTCTGCCGAGTTAATAAGAGAGAATCTGGATAGATTGGAATTAGCATTAAAAATGAATTTCCAAAAATATCATATTTGCTATGCAGTAAAAGCCAATAGCAATCCACACTTAATAAAATTGATGAAAAATCATATACCTGATTTAGGTGCAGATTGTTCAAGCCCTGGTGAAATTCATGCTGCCAAACTAGCAAGTATTCAACCAAATAAATGTATCTACACAGGAAACTATGAATCTTATGAAGACCTTGAATTTGCATTCAAAGCCGGTGCTCATATTAATTTGGATGATATTTCTTCCTTCCATCGTTTAAGATCTATAGGTCTTCCTGAAGAAATTTCTTTTCGATTGAACCCTGGTTTCGGAATAGGTGCTTTTTCACAGATCGTCACCGGAGGTGAAAATTCAAAATTTGGAGTACCCCATTATGATATTGTAAATGCTTACAGATTAGCTAAAGAAATGGGAATTAAAAAATTTGGAATTCAATGCATGACGGGTTCAGGTGTATTGGATCGGAATTACTATCCATACCTAATCTCTGAAATATTGAAAACAATTCAGCAATTGACTGCAGAATTGGATATTCATATGGATTATATCAGTTTAGGAGGTGGATATGGAATTCCCTATAAAGATGATGAAATCGGATTGGATTTCAATCAGGTTTTCCGTGATGTAGCTAAAATTTTCAATTCCTATTTTGAAGAACGGAATAAAAAGAAGCCTGCACTTTGGGTAGAACCGGGAAAATCGGTCGTTGGAAATGCGGGAATTCTTCTCACTCGAGTAACAGGAATTAAAGAAAGCTATAAAACATTCATCGGCGGGGATGGAGGAATGGAAACATTAATGCGCCCTGCTTTATACGGCGCTTATCATCGAATGTATAAAGTTGGGGAAGCAGAAACATCAAACGAAATTACAGCGGATTTCACGGGACCTATTTGTGAAAACACCGATCGATTAGCTGTTGATCGTGATTTTCCTCAAGTGATCGAGGGTGATTTAATAGCCATAATGGACGTAGGCGCTTATGGGTTCAGTATGTCTCATAATTTTAATACCAGACCCAGAGCAGCTGAAGTTTTATTAGATGGTGAAAAAACTCAATTAATTCGAAGAAGAGAAACGATTGATGATATTTTCAGGAATTGTCACGTATAGAATTACATTGTTATTGATGATTTCGATTTTTTCAAGAAAAGGAAATATTCGGCCTCATTTTTTCCCTTTCTTTACATGAGAAATCAATTGTTTTTTACCTCTTTTTTTAAAACTTTTGATAATTTCTTCTGCTTTTTCAAAGGGTACTGTTACAAAAGAAAAGTTGTCTAACACCTGTACATCGTGTATTTCTTTTGGACGAATCGATACTTTTTTTGATATGAGATTTACTAATTTTTTTGGGTTAATTCTATCTTTCTTACCAATAGCAACAAATAATCTGGTTTTTCCTTGCATATCCACAGATTTTCTTTTTTTATGCGATTCGTTCAATTCACCATAGTTATTCGGATTTAAATCGCCTTCAAAACAATAGTTCAAAATAGCAGCTAATATTTCAGTTGGGTGGTTATTTTCTTGTAGCTTTTTGGCCCAATTATAATAATCTGAATTAACATTTTTTCCCATCATAGATAAAATATCATCATCAATCTTTGTTTTCTTTGCTTTAATAATATCTTCCACTTTTGGTACAGTAGATCTTTTGATATCTGCCTTTGCTTTCCGCTGAATAAACATTAATCGCTTATATTCACTTGGAGTAATAAACGTAATTGCAGTTCCTTCATTTCCCGCTCGACCTGTTCGGCCGATGCGATGAACATAGGCCTCTGAATCACCGGGGAGTGAATAATTGATTACATGTGTTAGATTATTGACATCGATTCCTCTCGCTGCTACGTCTGTTGCTATAAGTGTATTGATTTTTTGTTTCCTGAAATTGTTCAAAGTTCGTTCACGTTGACTTTGAGTAATATCGCCGTGAATCGCTTCAGAACTATACCCTCTATTCACGAGATGGGACAACACAGAATCAACATCCTTTTTTGTTCTACAAAATACTAGACCATAAAAATTATCTTCAATATCAATGATTCTACAAAGTGCTTCGAATTTATCCGAAGCTTTTACTTCAAAATAAATCTGTTCGGTCAGATTAGTTGTCAATTGCTTTTTATGAGCTTTAATAAGTTCATAACCTTCCATGTATCTGTGTGCAAGTTCTTGGATTTTTCTTGGTATTGTTGCAGAGAACAATAACGTTTTTTTATCTGGATTAGTGTACTTGAATATTTCTTCCATATCATCGATAAAACCCATATTCAACATTTCATCCGCTTCATCTAAAATCAAATGGTCAATTTCACCAAGTTTTAGTGATTTTCTTTTAAGATGATCTATAACTCTTCCCGGAGATCCCACTACAATATGTACACCCTTTTTTAATCTGCGAAGTTGTTGATCTATAGATTGCCCACCATATATAGGGACTGTTTTAATACCCTTATTTCCCTTTAGAGAGTTTATTTCTTCTGATACTTGAATAGCTAATTCTCGGGTCGGAACCAGAACCAGCGCCTGAACTGTTTTTGATTCCGGATGAATCATATCTATGAGGGGGAGACCAAAAGCAGCTGTTTTCCCAGTACCTGTTTGGGCTTGAGCAATAATATTTCTATCATTTTTCAACATCACCGGAATCGTCATAACCTGAATTTCAGTTGGTTCTTCGAATCCTTTATTGTTGATTGCCTCTATAATGTCATCTGAAAGCCCTAGGTCTTTGAAAGACTTTTTAGTTTTATTTGTCATTTAATTTCTTTATTTAATTATGATTAATTGTTGACGTAATGAATGATAATATCGGTTTCTAAACGAGTTTTATAATGCATAAGTGTAAACCAAATTTACACAATATATACTAGTTTTTATCAGAATGTGCAATCTTTTGAATTTCATATAAAATACCTTGTCTCCTTGGAACTAACTCCGGTGATTTGAATTCGTTCTTTCCAGACATTTTCCATTCTATTCTTTTGGAGACATATTCCATTTCTTCCCTTAATTCCCAAAGGGGTTGATAAAAATTATAAAGCAGGTCACGGTTAGTTGATGCTATGAGTTTCATGCAAAGAGAATTCAAAATGGATTTAATTTGTATAAAATTATCCAAATGTTTTCCCCATTCATTCGGTTCATTATTGGTGATTTGCTTAACACTCTCAACCAGTCGGTATCCTTTATCCCCCATTTTACTGGGTAAATAAAAACAATCTCCCAACAAAAATATTTCTTCTTCTATTAATGCATCATTCCCGAAATACTTCATCCACTCTTTGGTAGAATCCAAAAAGGCTTGTCGGGAATTCCACGAATCAGTTTCATTATTGTACATCGCCAAGGTTCTCAACGGATTGAAATTGGCCCAAAAGTGACAGTTGGGATTGCTTAAAATACCAGACACTTTATTTTTTAATTCTAACGGTCGTCCTGCATAGGGACCAAAGAAAATTTGCCTGATGTCATAATCATTGGCATGAATATTATCCCAAATGATGGGTTTGCGTTTTATTACCATTCGTAATTCCTGAATTGTTTTCACAGGGATTTCCATTGATACCACTTCAGGGCCTGTCCAGAAAAACCCGATTTCTTCATCAAGTGATTCGCCTAATTCATTCAAATAATCATTTCCCGTAACATTATAATCAGCCATGTGTCCACAATATATTGTGGGACAAAAAATCAACGTCGAATCTGAATTCGTTTTCTTCAACGAATCTAACAGGCGGTTTGTCACGCTAGCCTGTGCTTGGGCAAATGATGGAAAAACACGTTGATCCTCTGTTGATAGTTCAGATGGAATATCATCAAATAAAATGGCAAAATGGGAACAACCGAACCGTTGAATTTGCTCAATCTTTTTTAATAATTTATTCCAATCAGCTTTACTTGAATAACTCATATCCAAGCCTGGCGCAATAGCATAAATAAATTGAAGGTCTTTTTGTTTACACGATTCGATTAATTCTTTTAGTTCAAATAATATAGATTCCGGATACAATTTCCTCCATTTGCTTCGATGGTAAAGATCGTCCTTCGGGGCGTACATGTATGCATTCATCCCACCCCAATCACGCATCCATTTAAATAATTGTTTTCGATGTTCCAGCGTCCAGGGACGACCAAAAAATCCTTCCAGTGTGCCGCAGATAAAGTCAGGGTTTGACACTAATAATCAATCTGCCCTTCCATGGATTTCTCCAGCCTTCTTGCTTCGTTAAGAAATTGATCTACAGACAGTTCTTTTAAGAAAACCAGACCATGGGTTGCGCGCGGCCTTGGATGTTCATTTTGGTACCAGAAATCTCTTCCGAGAACAAGTTCCATCAATTTGTGCTGATCAACCCATATATTTTTTGTAAAATCACAAAATGGACCATCATATTCAAAACTAGGAAATGACGCATCCTTTTGACTCAAATAACAATTTAGAAAAGTGTCACGGAGCATGGCCATTGAATTTAGGGAAACAGGAACAATAATGTCAGCTTCTTCCGGACTAAATCTGTACCAAACATTGCGATAACCCCAAATTTTTAATTTCGATATATCTTTTTCATCGCCCCATAACCGTACAGCTTCTGCAATCGATTGCAACACTTTATAATGAGTGTCGGGTCCGCTCCCTTCGGGATCTAATGCTAAAGTGATAACAGTTGGATCCAATTTCTTGAATAATTTCAATATTGGTTTAACATCCCTGCTTTTTTCAGGATTTTCAGTAAAAATATCTCCCGTATAAAACCCTAATCGTAAATGGTAAACATCTTTTACTTGTACACCATAATGCGCCCAAACCAATTCTTCCTCGAATTCTCTGATCATGCCTTTTAAGCTTTGGATATCATCTCGATTTTTTTCACCATCATAACAAGATTCAAGGTATACGATGATTTCTGATATTTTATGTTGTAATTCTGTTATGGAATTGATTGAAAATATTTCAACCAATGCTCTTACGATCCGATGGCTTAATCCTCTTTGCTGACCTTGGGTGTTTCCTTCTGCAATGCGATCAAGATAATGGTATACATCTTTATCCCTCTTTAAGTTATAACCCTTTGAGAAAAAATCTGGGTATTGTACCATTTCAATTTTTCCACTATTTAAAAATGTTTCTGTTTTTTTTAATACCTTTATAACATAATGATTTGTCACTGATGTAAAACCGGACGTCATATTTGCGAAATAATTATAGTTATTTGGAGATCTCACCAAGTGTATGATATGTGGTAAATATCCCAGCATAATATCATCATGGTGGGGGCCGGTATGTAAAAATGTTTCATTGTCGGGTACATCGAGTGCTTTATTAATCTTTTCTTTAAATGCATCAATAACTGCTGGAATTGTTTTTTCATTTATGTCCGGAATTAAAGAAGCTGTTGAATCTTCCTTTAGATCATTCGGAGTTAAACGGTGTCCATATGTGTTTAGCTTTTGACAAACATTGATTATGGACATTTCTGTTTTTTTCTGTGTCCAAGCTTCATTGTTCAACTGATATTTTTTTACATCAAGTAATTTGCTTGCTGCACCTTTAGTTAAATAGAATCTACTGCCTTCTAATTGTTGCAAAGCTGTAGCTGGGTATTGAATATTTTTTTCCAGTTCCAGTGATTCCTGAATGATTCCGGCTTTTGATTCTCCAGCAGCAAAAATGATAGCTGTAGCATCTTTTTTAGCAGTAATTGTAGACAACCCAATTGTGATTACTAATCTGTTTCTTGCAATTTCTATTCCGCCCAAGTCAGCTGCAGCTGTTGCCTGTGTTTCAAAATTGGTTTCCATGAGACGTGTAGTTGAATTGTGATCTGAACCACGCACATTGAATGCAATATGCCCGTCTGGTCCAATCCCGCCAAGAAAGAATCCAATTCCGCCTTTATCACGAATACCATTTTCATAATCTGTACACCACTGATCTACCAGAAAAATGGTTTTTTGCTGATCTACTTCTTCTTTTGATTTGGGATCCCTATAACGTAATGTTAAATCCACAGTTTGACCTGGGAATATATCCATAAGTGATTTATTCTTTACTCTGGGGATTTTACTGCAATTAATAAAAAGCCCACTATTTGGGTTTAAACCAAGCTTGTGTATATAAAAGTGATGGACAAAATTATAAAAACTATTGTGCTGATTGGAATCAATGGGGTAAAACTCATCAATTTGAACAAACTGTAAATTGGATAAATCCGGTTTTCTGTCTATTAAAAGTCCATTATTCTTACGCAGACTTTCCAATTCATGATTTGACCAATTATCCAGCAAATATTGTGTCCATTTAATAAAATATTCAGGTGTTTTACCCGTAGGCAATGAAATAACACCAGTGGGATTATCACTTACCCATTCTAAAAATCTTAACGCTGCTAAAAATCCCAGTCTTGGAAAATTGTCAACTATAACATAGGGGATATGTGTTGTTTGCTTTACAAAATTTATATGCTCTAAAAATGTATTTTCTACTTTTGAATTTATTTTCATTATTGTTCTATTGGATGAAATGAATATATCATAATTCCGTCAAATAAAGGACCATTTTCCCTAAAATAATATTCCATAAAATCCACATTCACGGTCTTATCATATTCAGCTGATGCGTGGACGATATTCTTTTGATCAATAATCATTCCTTCATGAGCAATAACAATTCCCATCTTAAAATACGCTTTTTTTACAAATGCCACTCCACATACTCTAGGCAATTTAGAAAGTAAATCTTCTGTAATCTTATTATTTGGAATAAAATTCATTTTTATATTCTTTTGCCAGCCTAATGGTAAAAATTCACTTCCGTTTTCTTTAAGGTTTAAGATGATATCTACTTTTTCAAATTGATTTATATCAAGAAGTTCATTCGTTATATTTTTTGTATATGGATTCTCTTGAATCCGATCTGATGTATAATGCCAACGTGATTTGTAAGACGGTTTTCCATCTTTATAATGAATATCGATCATCTTCTCACGAGCTTCTACCCAGGATCTGCTTTGAGAAAACGCAAGACTGGTCAATACATGGACTGTGCAATCTGAAACATCCAAACGGATAATAGGATCCGTATCCGGTTCAATTTCTTCTCCCAGTTTAAATATTTCGTATGGCTTCCCCACTTGCCAAAGAGTAATTGCTTTTAAGCGATCATGAAAATCTGGATAATGATTATGGAATTGAGGAAGAATGTCTGAAATCTGGTCCTCTGTTAATGTCCAGGGTTTTGGTAAAGATTCGATCCAAGAATTTGAATTAGAACAACCGATGATCAGTAAAAAGTAAAAAGTAAAAAGTAAAAACAAGTATTTACGTTTTCCATCTTCCATCCCACTTCTGCCTTCTTCCTTTTTACTTTTTCCTTTCATCACCATTCTCGTCTCCATTCCAAACTTGGATTTTGTTCAGTAATCCCAACTGCTTCATACACAGCTGAATGAATACGTTGATGCCAATCATAATATTTCGGTGCTTTCCATGAACGATTTGGATGAACAGCGTTTGTTAACAAAATAACAAACAAATCATTTTCTGGATCAATCCATAATGACGACCCAGTATATCCGGTATGACCAAAACTATTTTCTGCCAAATAAACGCCACCAGATGCTTTACCTGATGGACTATCCCAACCCAAGCAACGAGAACTTCCCTCCACTACATTGGCTCTAGTTGTAAATAAATTAATCGTTTCTTCTCTAAAAATTCTTTTCCAACCATAGATTCCTCCATTGATCATCATTTGGGAAAATACGGCTAAATCTTCTGCTGTTGAAAAAAGTCCTGCATGACCTGCAATACCGCCTAAACTATGGGCATTTTCATCATGAACTTCTCCATGGATTAATCCATTTCTATACCCTTCAGCAATTTCTGTTGGCACAACTCTATGTAATTTTTCATTTGGCGGATTAAAAAATGTGGTATTCATTCCCAATGGTTTAAATATTAGAGAGTCAGCCAAGACATCTAGAGTTACTCCACTCACTTTTTCCAATACTTTTCCTAATGTGATTAATCCAACGTCAGAATACACTGTCTTTTCAGCAATTCCAATATCCGGCTCTGTATTGAAAACGCTATCTATTCTCATTCCAATGGAATTATCCATTAAATAATATTGTTTAAATGGAGGCAGCCCGGCAGTGTGTGTCAATAGATTTCTAATACTTATTTTACTTTTCTGCTGAAAATATTCAGACTGTATCCCCTTGAATTCAGGGAGATACGTCACCACTTTTTCATCTAAAACCAATTGTCCTTTTTCAACCAATTTCATAACAGCTGATGTGGTAGCAATCACTTTTGTGATGGATGCTAAATCAAAAATGTCTGTTTTTCGTGTAAGTGTTTTTGAACTGTATGTATGATTCCCAACAGCTTCATGCAAAAAGATTTTTCCACCTTTTCCAGCTATTAATACTCCTCCGGGCCAAGCAGTATCTGAAACAGCTTCTTTCAATAGCGACTTCACGTGTGAAACATCCACATCCACTTCATAAGGCATAACATGTTTAATTGTTTTTCCGGGAGAAAATGAAGATGTTTCAAATTGGATAGGTTGTTGCTCTAATTGTAGGCCATCTCCTCTTTCGGCAATATCCGGAATCGTTATTGGCAACGTACCCGAAAAATGATTCTTTCCCATAAGTGTTTGCACCATGGCTTTTTGCAATATATCATTCCCTTTCCAGGCACAAATATATCCTGGGGTTTCGGGCAATCCCTGAATCAAATATGGATTACCAAAACTGATTAAAAGAACCCTGTTAGATTTTTGATTCAATTCATGTATAAAATCCATTTGATGATCCGGAAGAAAAATCCTGTTCTTCCAAGCAGACGGACTGGCGAATGAATTCAAAATAATAGGCGCATTTTTAGGGATTTTTTGCAATATTGAATTATAATATGATGTACTGTCAGATTCATCAACCTGCATCGATTGTATCTTTAAACCAGATCGCTTTAAATCTTTTGTTGTTGTTGATTCATCATGGTCATTTGGATGGTCATATATATCTATAACGATTATTTCTTCATTTTTTTCTACCTTTAACGGAAGAATATTATTTTCATTTTTGACCAATGTGATTGATTTAGCTGCAATGTTCATTGCGGATTTTTTGAATTCTTTATTTCCAAGGATTTTTCGTGTTTCTTCCAACGCAATAAATCGCTGCGTATGCAAACCCACTTTTTCTTTCATCTTAAGCATTTTTAACGCAGCGTCATTAATTCGGTTTTCAGAAATGATTCCTTTTTGAATAGCATCTTCGACAATATCAATGGATTTCTTCACATTATAATTCTGTAGAATAAAATCACAACCGGCATTAATGGCATGGATCAACGCATAGGTGTCAGAATAATTTCGCGTTACACCACCCATAGCCATAGAATCGGTTACGATAACACCTTTAAAACCCATTTTCTCCCTTAAAACATCCGATATCCAAAATGAAGAAAGTGTTGCCGGTAAATTGGCATTGGGCTGCAAATCAGGTGAATGAACATGTGCAACCATAACTGCATCTACTCCCGCATCAATAACTGTTTGAAACGGTTTTAATTCCAGGGACCATAACCGAGATGAATCACTTGGAATAGTTGCTAAGCTTGTGTGGGAATCGGTCTCTGTATCTCCGTGACCGGGAAAATGCTTGGCAGTAGCCAACATACCATGATCCTGTAATCCTCTAATAAATTCAACAGCATATTTTCCGACCTCATCTGGGTCTTCTCCAAATGAACGAGTATTAATAATAGGGTTATTGGGATTATTATTCACATCTGTAACTGGTGAAAAATTCCAATGAATTCCCAGGGCTCTACTTTCCAGTGCTGCAATTCTTCCAGCTTCATACGCAAAATGTGTGTTGCCCGTTGCGGCAATAGCCATGAGTGGGGGCAAGTCCGTTCCCGCCGAGAATCTTCTTTGAACACCGTATTCTATATCAGCATCTACAATGATCGGCACTTTTGAACGCTGCTGAATTTCATTAAGCAACGTCAAAGATGTTCCCACATCGCCAAACCAGATGTGAATCCCTCCAATTCCATCTGTTTCTAATAAGGATGTAATCTCCTTCCATTTGGGACTTTCTTCATTCAAAAAACGCATATTCATATGAAATACCATCATCTGGGCGATTTTTTCCCGTAAGGTGAGCGTGGAAAGTGTTTTTTCAGCCCAAGATTGTTCTAACTTCAACTGACTCGGACTGGTACAACCAATTATTGCTAAAGCGAAATAAAGGATAAAAAGGAATGTTGAGGATTTTTTTAAGAATGCCATATTTTGAAGTATGAAATCTAATAATAATTCAATATTTCTTATAAAATTATTAAAAAAGGTCTAAACTAATTTTGTTTAAAACTATGAATGAAAAATAATATTTGAAAATTGAGAGCGTTTATCCAATACTCCCAAGAATGTCCTCCCGGTTTTTCAGAATAATCATGAGGAATATTTAATTCTAATAATGTTTTATGTAAAAATCGATTACTTTCAAAAAATACATCATCTATCCCGCAATCAATCATTAAACGGGTGTTTGAATACTTAAATTTATGTACATTGCTCATTACTGAAAACTGATTCCACCGCTCTGGAAACTGTTCGAAAGATCCGATTTTTTCACTCAATTCATATTTCTTTGTCGTTAATTTCAAATCAACAACGCCGCTCATACTTCCGGCCGCTCCAAATATGTCTGGAAATTCCAATGCCAAATATAATGCACCATGTCCGCCCATGCTTAACCCAGTAATTGCACGACTGTTTCTGTGTACAATCGTCCTGTAATTTTGATCAATATACTGGACAACCTCTTTCCCAACATACGTTTTATACTGACAGTTTAAATCCATAGGACTGTCTAAATACCAACTATTATAACCGCCATCTGGACACACAATAATTATGTTATACGTATCAGCATATTTTCCTAAATCAGATTTGTCAGACCAGTTTTTATAATTTCCACTATAACCGTGGAGGAGATAAATGACGGCGTATTGATTATCCGTTATATCATAGTTATCCGGCAAAATAATGACACAGGGAATATCCCTCTCCATTGATTCACTATGGATTATTATCGTTTTTTGAACCGCTCCGAAAAGACCTCTTAAAAATGTGAGAAAAATGATTAGGGTGAATATTTTTATTTTCATAATATAAAAAAGTTGCCTGAACTATAGTTTAATTTGCGTTAGTTTCAGCAATCAAAATAAACATTTATACTTTTCAAACCCATATATTATGATTGTTTTATTCTCCATACCTGACAAACAGAATCAATCTGAAACTGATATTCAAGCTACAGTTGATTCAATTTTAGGGCAATCGTTAAAGCCAGGTCAAATTGTTGCATTTGGCGATTGGTTTGATGGCGCCGATTCAGCTATTCAATTTCAAACTCTTGAAAAAACACATAGCGCCGCAGCAATGAATCAAGTAATTGGCCAGTCAGATGATCCGTTTATTTTACTTATTGATAACCAAACATCGCCTGTGCAATTGTCAACATCTGCTTTTGATCTATTTCAGTTAACAATGGAACGGAATCCAAATGCTGCCATGATTTATTCCGATTATAATTTAGACAGTGATGGCGAAATTCAGGAAATTCACCTGCTGCATCACCACGAAGGACGTGTTCGGGATAATCAGGATTGCGGCAGAGTGTATTGCATCAGAAAATCTGCGTTTCAGCAGTGCGGGGGATTTGATGAATCTATTCAATTCAATTTACTCTATGACTTGCGCTTAAAATTATCTGAGCATGGGGAATTGATTCGGGTTGCCAATAGATACAGCGGCAGTCTTTATACTGTGAAAGCACAAAAAGAAGCTACCAACGTGTTTGATTATCTTATGGAAAGAAAAGAGAGTCAGTTGGAAGCAGAGAAAATTTGCACGGATCATTTAAAGCGGATTGGCGCCTATCTCCCACCCAAGGAATATTATCAGCAAAGACCGTCACCAAAACATAATCCCCAGCTAAAAGCAACAGTGATTATTCCTGTCAATGAGCGACCGGAATTTATCGGAACAGCATTGGAAAGTTGCTTTAAGCAAACTGAACAGAATATTGAAATTATTGTTGTAGTAAACGGCGGAGAAATGGATTCAACAATTCCAGAAGTGAAACGATATATGGCCGATGGTGATAAATATGATTTCAATGCGCCTGACGTTCGATTAATTGTTGTGGATATAAACAATATCGGGTTTTGTCTAAACACAGGTGTAAAAGCAGCTGAAGGTGAATTTTATGTTCAATTAGATTCAGACGATCGCCTTAAACCCAATGCTGTAGAAAAACTTATGAATGAGTTTGATTCAGATCCTGCTGTTGGGATGGTGATTGGCAGTTATGACGTGTGGGAAAAACAGGATGATGGAACTCTCAAACGAAACGAAGAAATACCAACCGTAACTCATGATGAATGGACAGAAGAAAATGGACGAAATAATTTACTCCGTATTGGCGGAGGCGGTGCTCCCAGGTGCATGGACATTCAAGTGATAAAAGACATTGGCTATTTTGGAGTAAATGATGATCCATATAGTCGAAACTATGCTGAAGATTATGAGTTGGTAATGCGTATCAGCGAAAAATACAAAATCGGTAGAATTTATACAGCTATTTATGATGTCATTCGCCATCCCGGTGGAACTGATCATAGCATTGACCAAGTAACTGTTGATCGAAATGACGAAGCAAAAGATCATATGCGTCTAGTTGCTATACAAAGACGAATAGCATTAAATAAATCTTCATGAGCAATACGCCATTCATTATTGGTTTAGATGGCGGAGCAACGAAAGTATCCGGTTGGCATGTTATGGAAACTGAAAATGGATTTTCACTCGGTTCAGCCAACTCCATAAAAATATATTCTGATTACCAAAGTTTTGATTCGGAATTCACTCCTGTGGATATTCAAACCCAATTAAATGAAATTAAGTCTACTTTTTCACTTACAGATGGCGAAAAGCAGCAAGGACAGGCAATTATTGAAGCATTTGTAAAAACAATTTCAAATCTGTATTCAGGAAGTCCATTAATAATTGGTATAGGAATGCCTGGATTAAAATCAGATGATAAACGTGGAATTGTAGCGATGGCAAATGGTCCCCGAATGCCAACATTTTGTGATGATTTGGAGATGGCTCTTTCTGAAGTTGGGATAAAACTCTATTCTTCTATACGACGTTTGGGAAGTGATGCGGATTATTGTGGATTAGGTGAAGAATCTTCTAATGATGGACTCTTCAAATCAGTTTCAAATTCCTACTATCTCGGTGGTGGTACCGGTGCTGCCGATGCCTTAAAACTCAATGGGAAACTGATACCATTTGATGATGCAAAGACATGGTTGTTAAAATCGTGGGAAATGAAAAATATAGATGGCATTGCATTGGAGCGTTTTGCTTCTGCTGGTGGAATTCAGTCTATCTATAGCCAATATTCGGGACAGTCAATTACATCTATAAATACAAATTCCATTTACCCTAAAATTATTTTGGAAAGAGCTATCCAGAAAGAAGAGGCTGCTTTAAAAACTTTTTCAGATGTCAGTTTAAATTTGGCAGAATTACTATTTGAACGCATAGAAACTATTTATTCTGGATGGGTAGAACATTTTGGACTCATAAACCCAAACAGGGACCCCCCTTCTTCAAACCATCCTTTTTTAAATACAATTTTAGATCGAATAATTATTGGGCAACGATTAGGAGTGCTCCTTGAAACTTCAAAAGGGTCTGGTATCTTCTGGGAATCTTTAGTTTATCACATTGGCAATCTTATTAATAAATCTAATCGATTGGATTCAAATGCAAAGTCTGCATATTTAGATAATGATAAATTAAAATCAAATTTGATCCGTGTTTCACTTCTCCGAGATGCACCTGCATTAGGTGCTGGGATTGATGCTGCATTGGAATAAAATGAATATAATGCAAAACAAATTCCCACAATCTGAACCCATTTTACGAATTGGTATTATTCTCCCTATAGATAAACGTAAAGAAGTAACTATTTCATTTTCAGATCCATCACTGTTTGAGATAGAAACTTTTGACCGACTAAATCCATCAAGCAAAACGCCTGAAATACTCAATGTTTCTGTTGATAACGGTGAAATGTTAATAACAAAAATTATTGAGGATGATAATTACGGTATCACAATTCATGGTGTCCCTGCCGGACGTGAATTTCATTGGGAAAAAACTATTGATGTAACATTATTGGGGAATGTGGATATTTCCATTAAAGACGAATATTTACTCCTAACTAATTGTGTCCCTTTGGAGCAATATATTGCATGTGTCGCTGTTTCAGAAATGAGTAGTACCTGCCCATCTGCCCTATTGGAATCACAAACGATAACGGCTCGTTCATGGATTTTGGCTGCTGCAGAAAAAAAACATTCGGACTTAAATCTTGATGCTTGCAATGATGATTGCTGTCAGCGTTATCAAGGATTAGACCAAATAACAGATTCATCACGAAAAGCGTCCAAAGATACAAAAGGGATTGTTCTTACATATGATAACCAAATTTGCGATGCACGTTATTCAAAATCCTGCGGTGGAATTTCAGAAAGTGCTGAAAATGTTTGGGATATGCCGCCTACTCCTTATTTATCCAGTGTATATGATGGGCCAAATGATAATGTTGAAACAGATTGGGATAATTGGTTCACTTACTATCCTAAGGTATTTTGCGGACAAAACTATGCACCTGAAGACGAACTTCATAAATATCTCGGAAATGTGGATAAGGAAGGACATTATTTTCGATGGCTTCTTAACTTTACACAAAATGAGTTTTGTAAATTTTTCTCTGAAAAAATAAACGAGCATGTTTCTCACATTACCAAAATTGATGTATTAAATCGTGGTAAATCAGGAAGAATAAATCACTTATATTTAGACTATGATACCAATGAAGGAATACCGAAAACACTCCGAATTAATAATGAATACGACATTCGTAAGATGCTCCATCCATCATTTTTGTATAGTTCTGCTTTTATTATAAACATGGATGAAAAACATATAAAACTCTTTGGCGCCGGTTGGGGGCATGGTGTTGGGCTTTGCCAAATAGGTGCTCTCGGTATGGCGTTAAATAACTACTCAACAAACGAAATTCTAACTCACTATTTCATAGACACAGAATTGAAAAGGCTATATTAATATGGCTCTGTCAACATTCGATTGGATTATTATTATTTCTTATATTTTATTTTCCCTTGGAGTTGGAATCTATTTCTCCAAGCGTGCGGGTCAAAGCACCGAGGAATATTTTCTTTCCGGCCGTACTCTTCCCTGGTGGATTGTAGGCACATCCATGGTGGCCACAACGTTTGCCGCCGATACGCCGTTGGCGATTACAGAATTTGTTCGCGGACCTGGAATCTGGCAAAACTGGTTCTGGTGGAATCTGCTGCTATCCGGGCTGTTGGGTGCATTGCTATTTTCAAGGCTTTGGCGACGAGCTGAAATCATTACGGACAATGAATTATTAGAAATTCGTTATAGTGGAAGACCCGCAGCGGTATTGAGAGCCTTTAAAGCGGGTTATTTCGCAATTTTGTATAATTTTATCGTCATGGGTTGGGTCATCAATGCCATGGCTTCGGTGGCTGCGGTTATGCTCAATATTGACCGCTGGACTGCCGTGTGGATTTGCGTAACAATTGCATTGCTTTATGCCCTTTTATCGGGATTTTGGGGAGTGGTTGTGACAGATTTGGTTCAGTTTTTCATCGCAATGGCGGGCTCAATTATCCTGGCGATTATTGCGGTTAATGCTGTTGGGGGGATGGATTTGCTTCTGGATAAAATATCAAATTTGCACCTGACCGATTCGGGAGTAGTTCATGATACTACACTCAAATTTATTCCGCCGATCCCCGACGCTGGGGTTACCACATCCACATTTTGGGAATCTCCTTTCTCAAAATTTTTGATCTTTCTTACCCTCATGTGGTGGTCTCATCACGGAACGGATGGCGGAGGTTATATCATTCAGCGGATGTCATCTGCCAAAAATGAAAAACACGCTTTAGCTGCAACACTTTGGTTCAATTTAGCACATTACGCCTTACGCGTATGGCCATGGATCGCCGTTGCATTAGTCTCTATTATTGTATTCCCTATCATTCCAGAATCCCATGCAGAATTGGGATCAAAAGCTGGTTATCCCCTTCTAATGAACAAATTTCTGGGACCTGGATTTAAAGGATTACTAGTGGTTTCATTTCTTGCAGCATTTATGTCTACCATTGATACTCATTTGAATTGGGGCGCTTCCTATATGTTAAACGACGTCTATAAACGATTTATCAAACGAGAAGCAGATCAACATCATTATGTGTTAGTAAGTAGAATCATTACAGTTTTTCTTATGGTGTGCGCTGCGTTTGTTGCCATTAATATGCAGAGTATAAGCAAAGCTTGGGAATTCATTTATGCCATGGGTGCCGGAATCGGTGCTGTGTTAATTCTCCGCTGGTTCTGGTGGCGCATCAATGCCTGGACTGAGATATCTGCATTACTTACGTCACTGATTATAACCGTTATTTTAGAAATGATTGCTTGGAATCAGACGATTGCCAGTGGTTTGCCCTATGCACTTTTCGACAGAACACCTATTTTATTTGGCATTCCAATTCAAGTCCACCATAAACTAATGATTATCGTCCCTGCCTCTGTCTTTGTTTGGGTCATTGTTACATTTTTAACGAAACCCGAACCTGCATCTACCCTAAGTAGATTTTATCAGCGAGTTCAACCTGGCGGACTCTGGGGTTCGTTTGCAAAACATACAACACTCCAACCCGTCACGAAAGGATTCTTCTTTAATTGGATAGCTGGAATTGCAATGATCTATGGTTTAAATTTTGCTATCGGGAATTGGCTATTCGGCAATAATGGATATGCTCTACTTCTGTTTACATTATCCGGAATTGGATTCTGGTGGATTTGGAATAATTTGATCTCCAAGCTGGATTCATGAATACAACCCAAAGATATTATTCTTTAGATGTATTTCGAGGAATGACCATTGCTCTAATGATTTTAGTCAATAACCCCGGTACTTGGTCACATGTCTATGCTCCGCTCCGGCACGCGAAATGGCATGGATGTACACCCACTGATTTGGTGTTCCCATTCTTTTTATTTATTGTGGGTGTCGCCATGAGATTTTCATTCGCTAAATTTGATTTTAAACCAAGCCATGAAGTGTATTCTAAAATTATTTGGAGAACAATGACCATTTTTGTTTTCGGATTATTATTAAATGCATTTCCGTTTATTCGCCAAGATTGGAATTGGGAAAATTTTCGTATTATGGGTGTACTTCAGAGAATCGGACTTGCTTACGGCATAGGCGCATTACTCGTTATTCGATTTTCGTTTACAAATCTCTGGAAATTAATTTCCCTTACTCTCATTGCCTATTGGTTGCTATTATGGGGTTTTGGCGGAACAGATCCATATGGGCTGGAAACAAATCTAATCAGGAAAATTGACATGGTTATTCTTGGTGCTAACCATTTATGGAGAGGAACAGGAATTGCGTTTGATCCCGAAGGACTATTAAGTACCATTCCGTCAGTCATTACTGTTTTGTTGGGATATATGGTTGGAGTAATGATTCAAACTTCCGATGTGAACCAGAAGGACAACTTGAAAAAAATGTTTATAGCTGGAGCTATTCAAATTATTCTGGGTCTTCTCTGGTCGATATTCATGCCCATAAACAAACAGCTTTGGACAAGTTCTTACGTGTTATATACTGCCGGAATAGCAACCGTGATTCTGGCAATATTGATTTGGTTGATCGATATAAAAGGATTTAAATCCGTGTTTCATCCATTTATCATTTACGGGACGAATTCACTCTTTATTTTCGTTGGTTCAGGACTGTGGACCAAAACAATTTTGAAAGTGAAATTTTTACTCAATGGTGAAACAGTTTCAGGATATTCATATTTATACAAAACAATTTTTCAACCCTTCGCTGGGGACATAAACGGATCTTTACTTTTTGCATTGACCCATGTGTTTGTGTGGTGGGTAATTTTATTGTGGCTGTACAGACAAAAAATATTTATTAAAATCTAATCATGAGTAAACGCATTTTTATTTCCGGAGCCAGCAGCGGTATCGGCGAACATTTAGCTTACATATATTCGAAAAGAGGAGCAATCATTGGTCTCGCTGCACGGAGAAAAGAAAAATTGAACACAGTTGCAGATAAATGCAGAGAATTGGGGGGAAATGCATATGTATATCAAGTGGATGCAAAGGACCGTTTAACTGCAAAAAATGCTGCTGATGAATTCATGAGTAAAACAGATGGAATTGATATGGTTATAGCTAATGCAGGGATCGGCGGTCATGATGACCTGATGAGCGGTGATTCAACAGCTATCAATAATATTATAGAAACAAATGTATTAGGAGTAACGAATACACTCATTCCATTTATCCCCACTATGAAAGAACAACAAAATGGTATTTTGGTAAATATCAGTTCAGTTGCATCATTTATACGGGCACCATACCATGGAGGTTATGCAGGAGCAAAGATAAACATTAGGCTTATGGCAGACAGTTGGAGATTGACACTCTCCAAATATAATATTCAAGTAACAACCATCTGCCCGGGGTTTATTGAAACTGCAATGACAGCAGAAATAAAAAAGATGCCATTTTTACTGCCCGTTGAAACGGCTGTAGAAAAAATAGTAAATGCTATTGACAGGGGTAAGAAAACATTTGTTTTTCCCTGGCAGATGAAAATGATGATCCCACTATTAAGGATCATGCCAGATAAATTGTTGAGAATGTTTGATTAGATAAATTTATTAATTATTTGTGACATATAATTTTTCCAAAACATCATAATATCGTTTTGTAACCACTTTTCTGCGGACTTTCATGGTGGGTGTTAATTCATCCTTATCCTGATCAAAGTCTTCTTCAAGAATATGAAATTTCTTGATGGTTTCGTAACTGGGTAATTCCCTGTTCAATCTGGAAATTTCATGGTGTATTAAATCAATCACTTCACTTTTTGTCGTTAAATCAGCCAAATCCTGATATAAAATTTTTCTGTCCCTTGCAAATTTGGCAATTTCATCCTCATCCAATGTAACCAGCGCTGACAAATAAGGTTTCTTATCACCATATACCATTGATTGGCTCACATATGGGCTGGTTTTTAACAAATTTTCAATATTTTGTGGAGCAACATTTTTTCCCCCTGCTGTAATTATTAAATCTTTTTTGCGATCTGTAATGAATAAATATCCATCTTCATCAATATGGCCAACATCACCTGTATGAAGCCATTCAATTCCTTCTTCATCTTTTACTAATAATTCAGCAGTCGCTTCATCATTATGATAATAACCTGCAATATTCTGTGGTCCCCGACAGCAAATTTCTCCATCATCTGCAATACGTACTTCAGTATCAGGATAAATTTGTCCAACTGAACCAATTTTAACATTTCCTATTCTGTTAGAAGATATGATACCAGTTGTTTCCGTCATACCATACACTTCATAAATATCAAGGCCAATCCAATGGAAATAATGAATTATTTTAGGAGATATAGGGGCTGCACCAGAAATCATAAAACGTATATTTCCTCCAAAAATATCATGAATTTTTTGAAAAATAAGGAAATGTGCCAATGCGTGTTTCATTTTTAAGAACAATGAAATGGACTGATTCTTATCTTTTTTTTCTACATATTTCTTACCAACGTTTACAGCCCAATTGTAGATCTTTTTTTGAACCCAGGTAGCATCTTTTATTCCTGTGGAAATCCGCGCATAAAATTTTTCAAACACCCTAGGAGTCCCAAACATTACGGTAGGTCCTGACTGACGAAGATTGGCCGGCATATCTTCTAAACTTTCAGCAAAAACCGTAGCATAACCTGAATACAATTTTACAAAATGGCCTAAATCCCTTTCAGCTATATGAGCCAAAGGTAAATAGGCAATACTCATATCATCCCGACTAATATCAAATAAGGATTGTAAATGTTTAATTACACTAATCACATTATAGCTGCTTATCATTCCAGCTTTTGGGTGTCCGGTTGTGCCTGATGTATAAATGAAACTTATTAAATCTTCTTCTTTTCCAGCTTTCATCCTATCTAAAAATTGACTTGAATTATTTTTGCCGTATTTGATACCTTTATCTATAAAGTCGCATAGATGCATTACATTTGGAAGATTTGATGGTAAATATTTATCAAAAACAATTACGTGTTTTATATTTGGTAGACTGCCCCAAATCGACAATATTTTATCTAACTGTTCCTGGTCTTCAACAAAAATAAATTGTGATTCACTATGGTCTGCAATATAATGGACTTGTTCTTCTGTATTAGAATGATATATTGGAGCAGTAACCGCGCCAATAGACATAATGGCTAAATCTACCACTACCCACTCAAAACGAGTCTGGCTTAAAATAGAAACTTTATCTCCCTTTTGAATTCCAGCATCCAATAATGCATTAGCAACATCCAATACTCTCTGACCATAATCATTCCAGGTGATAGATTTCCAAACACCTTTTTCTTTTTGCCACGTAGTAATGTCATCCCCATAATTTTCAACATTATACCAAAACAACTTTGGAACAGTATCATATAATGATAAATCTGGTGTTTTCATCGCCCGCTCCATAATTTGGACCTACGTACATATTTACCTTCACCCAAATACTGTTCCCGTACTTTTTCCTCATCCAATAATTCTTCATATGTACCACTTAGGAAAATTTTCCCGGTTGTTAAAACATAACCGTAATCCGCAATTTTCAGTGCATGGTTTACATTTTGTTCAACTAGCAATATTGTTACTCCGGATTTATGAAGTTCCTTAATAGTATTAAAAATATCTTGAACAAGTAAAGGGGATAAGCCAAGTGATGGTTCATCCAATAGCAATAATTTTGGTTTAAGCATTAATGCCCGGGAAATAGCCAGCATTTGCTGCTCTCCCCCACTCATGGTTCCTGCAATTTGAGTTTGTCGCTTTTTGAGGATTGGAAAATGCTGAAACGATTCTTCCATTCGTTCCTGCAGCAAATCCTTATTCTTGATCAGAAAGCCTCCCATAAGCAAGTTTTCGTAAACTGTTAATTCTGGGAATATCCTGCGCCACTCGGGAACATGGCTGATTCCCATCGCTACTATTTCTTCGGGATTTTTATTGTCAATACGTTTATTATCAAAATGGATGGTTCCGCATTCAGGTTCAACCAATCCACTTATGGTTTTGAGTATTGTAGTTTTCCCGGCACCATTTGCACCCAATATTGTTACCAACTGACCTTCATTTACGTTTAAAGAAACGCCGTGGAGTGCTTTTACTTTTCCGTAGTACGTTTCAACTCCAACCATTTTAAGCATCTGCAGAATCTCCTAGAAATGCTTTGATTACATCAGGGTGGTTTTTGACTTCTTCCGGTTCGCCTATTGCCAAAATATTCCCGGAATCCAATACACAAATACGATCTGATATACTCATCACCAAACTCATATCATGTTCAACTACCAGAACGGTTATACCCAAGTCATCCCTGATTTCAGTAATAATTTTGGCAATCTCTTGTGTCTCCTGGTCATTCATCCCTGCAGCTGGTTCATCCATAAGGACCAGCTTTGGTTTACCAATCAATGCTCGAGCTATTTCAGTCAATTTTTGAATTCCATAAGGTTGGCCAATCATATACTTTTGTTCATAATTAACAATCCCCAAAAAATCTAAAATTTCCAACCCCATAGATTCTTCTACAAATCGCTGTTCCTTTGTAAATAATCGCTTCATTGTTGATTTATTATCAATCCTGTGATGAGCGCCCAGTAAAATATTGTCCAATATTGTCATATAGGGAACATTTTGGATATTTTGAAATGTTCTGGAAATTCCTTTATTCAAAATTTGGTGAGGTTGTTTCTTTAACAGGTTTTCACCACCAAAAAATATTGAGCCATCCTGTGGTTTATTAAACCCATTTACACAATTAAACAGAGTAGATTTCCCAGAACCATTAGGTCCTATTAAAGAAAATATTTCACCTTCTTTTACATCAAATGATACACCATTCAGAGCTACAACACCTGAAAAATGCATGTGTAGATTTTTAATTTGCAAGTCAGCCATGACAAAAAAAGCCCCCGATAAAAAACCGAGGGCTTTATGATTTAGTTGTTTTTAGTCAACCCAGTCAGAAATAACAGTCTGCACGCCTTCTTTAACTTGAACAAGAACCACAGATTCTGTTCCGGCATGATCACTTGAACTGTATGTGATTGGCGGGAATGCACCAGAATCCCATTTATTCAGCGTTTCCAATCCATTCACTAAGCGTTTTCTAGTGGGATTTTTTCCGGCTCTTTCCAGACCTTCAACAAGAACTTTTGCTGTAATGAATCCATAGAAATGATACATACCCATATAAGCTTCAGGTACTTCGTATTTTGCACACAGTTCTCTATACTCTACTGCACCAGGCGCATCTGAATTCCATAAATTGGCAAAGTTAGCTGCAATAAACCCTTCCCCGGCAGGTCCAGCTGCAAGCGCTACACGATGATCCATGGTGGGACTTGTACCATAAAACTGGGGTGAAAATCCCATTGCAGCTGCAGTCTTCATTACAATAATAGGTTCTTTCACTACACCTGCAATAATCACATGGTTTACTCCACCCTTAATCAGATTACCAACCTGACCGGCAAAATCTGTTGCTCCACGTTGATAGGCTTCTTTCTGTATGGATGTACCTGTTGCTTGTTCAACTTCTGCTGCACCTTTCAATACATTTTCACCATAATCATCATCTTGGTAAATCACACCTATTTTTGCATTGGCATCTTCACTCAAGATATGATCTACAAGAATTCGAGTTTGTTTATCATAACCCGTATCCGTATGAAAAATTAGGTCACTTGCCGGACGTGACATATCGGACATTGTCCCAGACTGGGTAGCAGGAGCAATAAGCGGTGTTCCTGTTTCTGCCAATAAGGGACGCAACGCTTCACATGGTGAAGTACCTATAACATGATACAAGCAAAATACTTGATCTTTTTCAATCAATTTCTTTGCAGAAGTAACAGCCTTTTGAGGATTGTATTGATGATCTTCCACAATCATTTTAATCTGCCGACCATGTACCCCTCCCTGTTCATTAACATGCCGAAAATATAAATTGGAACCGGCAGGTAATACAGCACCCAATTCTTTCATTGGACCGCTCAAATCCTGAATGTTACCAATTAAGATTTCCGTATCAGTTACACCCGGTGCAGGAGCCTGCTTTCCGCATGCTGTAAGCAGCAAAAGTATACTGATCAATAATCCTGTCATTTTTTTCATGATTACATCTCCTTGTTAGTTAATTATGTAAATCGTTTTCGCGGATTGAAGGGAAATAATTTCCAATAAATTCTCATTTTTAACCACATTCCATACAAACCCATGGGTTGGAATATAATAAACAAAAACATAACGAGACCGAAAATGAGTGATTGAATATCTCCTGTTTCTGTATTGAAAAATACGTGTATCCAATCTTCTAACAAAGGGACAAATAAGTTATCCAGCAAGACGATAAACAACGTACCCAATACAGCACCATAAATAGAACTAACACCTCCCACCAACACCATGATAATAAAATATATGGATAAAAGCATATCAAAATGATCCGTGGAAATAAAATGATTGGTATGGGCAAAAAGTACTCCGGCAAAGCCGGCAAAAAGGCCAGAAATAAAAAATGCGAGCATTTTGTATTTTGCCAGATTGACACTCGATGCTTCTGCAGCTTGTTCAGAATCCCGAATGGCCATGAAAGCTCGACCAATTTTTGATTTACCAATTCGCCTGCCTGCAACAATAGCTAATACAGCAAAAAAGTAAATAAGATAATAGTTGTCCCAGTCTGTTCTGATTGTATAACCAAAAATGACAGGATAAGATACATCCAAACCACCTGCACCATGTGTCCATTCCCTCAAGGCGATAATCAGGCGCTTAACAATAAAACCAAAGCCCATTGTAGTAAGCCCCAAGTACATACCTGTGATGCGTAAAGCAGGAAAACCAAACACCAAACCAAACAATCCAGCAATGAGAGGTGAAATAATCATGGAAAGAAAAAATGGGATTCCAAACTGGTCAACCAGTATAGCTGATGAATATGCACCAATAGCTAAAAATGCAGCATGACCTAAAGAAATGAGACCTGTATAACCGCTTAACAAATCCAATCCAACTGTAAGAATTATATAGATTCCAGCAATATTTAGTACAAATAAATAATATTTATAACTATATGTCAGTCCTTGAATTACAAAGGGTAACAAAATTACCAAAGTAATTAATACCGGTATCCAATGTAAATTTTCGTCTTCGTAGCGATCTTTCATCAAACTTTTTTCACTTTCTCAACACCAAATAAACCATCCGGTTTAATCATTAAAACAGCAATGAGTACAATCCAAACAATAATATCATTTATTTCTTTTATCCACACATAATGGAATGACAATGTTCCTATACTGATTGTTTCTATAACGCCCATTATTACGCCTCCAACTATTGCACCGGCAATAGAGCCAAAGCCTCCTAAAACAGCTGCAGGAAATGCCTTCAATCCGAGAAACCCCATTGTGGTGTCCAATAAAGATAATTTCGGTGCAAGCAAAATTCCGCTTATAGTTGCCACTAAAGCTGAAAAGATCCAAACAAGAGAATTTACCCGATTTACGGGGATCCCCATCAGTTGTGCAGCAATGGGATCTTCTGAAGTAGCCTGCATGGCCACACCCCATCGTGTTTTATTAAAGAAATAATAAAATAAAATAACTAAAATAACTGCACTGCCTATAATAAACGTATCCAAAATGGAAATAACAATACCTCCAAATGAAAAGACTCCTTCACCAAAAGGTGAAATGGGCAAAAGGCTCATGGGTCCTGCAATAATAGCAACTAAAGCACGGAGGATTATTGATAAACTGATCGTGGCCATAATGATAGAAAAAATGGGCTCATCTTTCATAGGCCTGTTAATGATTAAATCTAACAACCAACCAAAGGCCAACGCAAAAATAATACTCCCGGCTAAAGCAACAATAAATGTCCAAAGTGTTGGCTCTCCTGCAGATGAAATAAATGTAGTTACAAAAAAGAAGTTAACATAAGCACCTACCATCATCAGCTCACCTTGTGCAAAGTTCACTACTTCTGTTGCTTTATAGATTAACGTAAAGCCTAATGCAATGAGTGCATAAATGCAGCCCAGAGCAATACCGCTGATGGATTCCTGTAATAATCCTGTGATGAGTTCAGTCATTTAATAATAATTCTACTTTTTTTGCCATAATGAAATCATTTTCTGTTACACCGCCTGAATCGTGCGTTGTAAAAGTTACTCCAACCTTGCACCAGCCAACAGTCAAATCTGGATGATGATTATGTTCTTCAGCTTTATCAGCTAATTGTTTTACAAAGTTGATTCCATGCAGATATGAATCAAATGATAGTTCCTTGTGTAGTGCATCATTTGCAAATGCCCAGCCCGGAAGATCTATTAATTGCTCATTGATTTGGCTCAAGCTGAGTTTTTTCATGTTGAACTCCTAAAGGTTGAAATGTATATTTTTTTAAAGCCCACAAAACCCAACCAACGGCAACCACAAATGCTACCACTGTTGAAACCATCATGGAATACCATACCCATTCAACAGGTCTGTTTTGAATGAAAATAAAATATAAAGATAACGGTGAAGCTACTAAAAGGACTCGAATAAGGGTAATAACTAACGTGGGCAAACCTAAACCGAATCCTTGTAAAATTCGTCCGGCTGGCATGGCAATCGCAACAAATGGATACACTAAAGACAAGAGCCGCAAATACGTGATAGCTGTATCCTGGATATATTGAATATCTGTGAAGATTGAAACTAATATTGGAGCATTCAAATACACTAACGATGACATAATTATAGCAATCATAAATGATCGACTTAATCCATAATAAATAATGTGTTTTGCTTTACCCATCCTTTTTGCACCAAAAAACATACCCACCAAAGTTGTTAAGCCGTAAGAAATGGACATGATTGGCAAGAAAATGACCATATCAATTCGGCCTCCAATTTGATACGCGGCTACAGCGTCCGTGGAAAAATGTATTAAAATACGGTTGAAAACGAGCTGACCGAAGGACATAATTACCATAGACATTGATGCTGGTAATCCAACTTTTACAATATCTCTTACTATATATTTTGATGGAGAAAAATCCTTCATCCTGAAAGTGATATAAGAATGTTCTTTTATGAATAACATATAAATAAAAATGATAAATACGATAAACTGGCTGATAGCCGTAGCCCAAGCTGCTCCAGCAACTCCCAGTTTCAACGTAAAAATAAAAATGGGATCCAATATAATATTCAGTACCGTACCCAATGCTGCCACTGTCATGGGGAATTTTGTATCTCCCTCCCCGACTAAAATGGATCTGAAAAATGCGGAAAACACCATAAATGGTAATCCGATACAAATAACACGTAAATAGGACCAACTAATATTTATCACATCATCTGTTGCTCCAATGCCTCGAAGTATATCCGGTCCCCAAACAAGCCCAATCGTCGTTAAAGAAATGGAAATTATCAAACCCATAATAACAGCATGCTCAGCGCTATTATCAGCATTAACTTTATCGTTTGCACCTATGAAACGTGCGATGGATGCTGTAACTCCAGATCCAAGTCCCATGGTTAAACCAAGGACAAAAAAGAACAACGGCATATTGAAAGCGACTGCAGCAATGGACTTACCTCCAAGCCGACCGATAAAAATCATATCAACAATCGTGTATAATGTTTGGATTCCCATACCGGCCATGACAGGTACGGACAATTTCCATAGCCCTTTTTCAGGATTTTCTAAAAATTCATTTAGACGTGAGGATTTTTGTTCTATTGATGCCATTGTATTCTTTAGTGAACTACAGTGAATGGCCATAGCACAGGGATTAAAAATGTTGCCATGATCCAAAATGAAATTGCTAATGGTAAGCCTACTTTAATATAATCAGAAAATTTATACCCTCCAGGTCCATATACCATGAGATTAGTTTGATAACCTATGGGTGTAATAAATGATGCCGATGCAGCAAAACATACTGACAATATGAATGGCTTTGGATCCAATCCTAATTGAAAAGCGACAGAAATAGCGATGGGAGTCATTATGATAGCTGTGGCAGCATTGGACACCATTTCAGTAAGAATCATTGTTACCAAATAAATCAATGATACCATAACGATAGGGCGTAGAGTTGGTTCAAATAGTTCAATGGCATGATTCATTGCTATCGCTAACCAATCTGCAGTCCCGCTTTTTTGAATAACTATCCCAACTGGAATCAAAGCAGCAATTAAAATAATCACTTGCCAATTGATTGCTTGATAGGTTTCATTTGTTGAAATAACCTTCAGGACAAGCAGCAGAATCAAGCCTATCAATGCACCTTTAAGAATAGGAACCACCCCTAATGCTGCCAAAGAAACAGCGCTTGTTATTACAACCAAACTCACCCACCAGAAACGATGTTTCTGCAATGTTGCTTCAATTTCTCCCAAGACAATAAAATTCCCAGATTCAGATAATTCTTTTATTTTTTCTCTGGGACCGTATACCAAAAGTGTATCAAAAGACTGAAGAACAACATGCGCAATTTTTCTGCGGAGTATGGCTCCTTCTCGTCGAATAGCCAGGATGAAACTGCCAAATCGGCGGCGAAAATTAATTTCCATAAGACTTTTTCCGGCCAAATCTGATTGATTGGTTAAAACACATTCTACCAGTGTATTATTATCGTGGATCAATTCTGCCTGGGTTAATTTTTCATCCGTAAGCATTGTAATTTTTTCCACCTCTTTCATCCTCAAAAAATTTTCTAATGAACCACGAACAAATAAAACATCATCGGGGTGAATAATTGTATTACGGATATTTTTACTGATTACTTTCCCTTCCCGAATGATATCTAAAACCGTAATATCATAATTTCTATTTATCGCCCGTTCAATGAACGTACGTCCAACCAAGGGAGATTCATCGGACACTTTCAATTCTGTTAAATAACCACCCATATGATAACTCTGGGTCAAACTGGTTGTAACTGTTCGTGAAGGTAAAATTAATGGTACTGCGAAAATGATATATAATAGCCCGATAATTAAAATAAATATTCCATATCGGGAAAATTCAAACATACCCAAAGGTTCAGCCATCGTTGTATTAACATAAATTGAATTCACCAACAGATTTGTGGATGTTCCAACAAGGGTAAGCGTTCCACCAATTATGGCAATATAGCTCAGGGGAATAAGTAGTTTTGACGGACTTAAATTATATTTTTGCGCCATTCGAATCGTTAAGGGAATGAAGATAGCAACAATTGCAGTATTATTTACAAAAGCGGAAGCAAATGCAATCGATATTAGAAAAACAGACAGCCCTAACAATTTGGAACGGTCAGTTAATTTATTTAATCGCACAACACCATATTCTAATATTCCGGATTTCTGCATTGCGTGGCTCAAAATAAAAAGAACCGCAATAGTGATTACAGCTTGATTCGAAAAACCGCTGACAGCTTCTTCCAGTGTTAAATTTCCCATAACAAGAAAAATGACTAATACCAAAAGTGCTGTTACATCAAGTGGAAAGATTTCTTTAACAAAGAGAACAATCATAAGGGTAATCATACCCAGGACTATGGCGATATCAGGTGTCATATAATCTGTTAAACTTAACTGAAGTTAATTAATCCATATCTAACTGTTCTTTGGTCAGATATTTCTCCGCATATTTTAAGTAGATTTTTTCTTTGACGAACAATTCAAATAAAAATGGATCTACATGGGCATCATTTTTCATAAAGCCCATAATACGCATGGCCATGGAGAGTGCCTTTCCTTCTTTATAGGGTCTATCCCTTGCAGTAAGTGCTTCAAAAACATCTGCAATAGCCATTGCTTTTGCTTGGATGGACATTTCATCTTTCGTCAAGCCCATGGGATAACCCGTACCATCCAATTTTTCATGGTGTCCACCGGCGAATTCAGGAACATTTTTCAAATGATTTGGATATGGAAGCTGTTGGAGCATATCGATTGTATGGACAATATGGTCATTGATAATTTTTCTTTCCTCAGCTGTGAGAGTTCCTTTGGCAATGCAAAGATTTTTTACTTCATCATCCGATAAGAAATTTTTACTCTCACCATTATCTTTCCAACGATACTGGGCAATTTTTTTCACTTGTTCTTTTTTATCTCCGGACATGAATTCACCACCAACATTGGTTGTTTTGATAAAATCCAAATCATCATCCAGTTGTGTTATCTTTTCTCTGTACTTTTTTCGAATATCTTTTAAAGCATTTTTTGTTTCCAATTCAGAAAGAGATGAATCTTTTTCGACCTTTAATTGCTGTTTTAGGAATTTTATTTCCTGATCTCTTTTCAATACTTCAAACCTGGTTGCAACTGTATGCACACGATCGTAAATCGTTTCTAATTTAGTCGCTTTATCCACAACATATTCAGGTGTGGTTACTTTACCACAATCATGCAGCCATGCAGCAATTTTTAATTCATACATTTGCTTATCCGTAAAATGGATATTTTTGAAGTGCTCATTTTCTGATTCATTGATTGCTTCAGCCAGCATCATGGTTATTTCAGGCACACGAGCACAATGTCCACCTGTATAAGGTGATTTAGCATCAATTGCTGAAGCAATCAATTTGATAAACGATTCAAAAAGAATTTCCAGATCGCGAATCAGATTTTTATTTGTAATAGCCACTGCAGCCTGGCTGGATAAGGCTTCAACAATATCTTGAATTTCAATTGAAAATGGAATCGATTCATCTGTTTTCTTATCTTTTGCATTCAACAATTGAACTACACCAATTATTTCATCTTCATGGTTTTTAAGGGGAACTGTTAAGAAGGATTTGGACCGATATCCAGTTTTTTCATCAAATGCTTTTGTTCCCGAAAAATCAAATCCTTTAGCTTTGTAAGCATCCGGTATGTTGACTGTTTCACCAGTTAATCCAACATACGCAGAAATCATATGTTTATTGGGTGCACCATCATCTTCATAAAGCTTAACTGGATAAAATGGTATGTCCTGCCCAGAAGTACCGCCCATATGAAACTTCAATGAATCAGTCATCATTATTTCGAACCTTAAGCGATCATCGTCTGTTTTCATGTACAGCGTACCACCATCTGCATTGGCTATACGTTTAGCTTCCAGCAAGATATTCTCCAGCAAAACATCCATATCCTTTTCCTTGGAAAGGGATAAGCCAATTTCAGCTAGATTCTTGACCTGTTTTTCCAGATGATCAATATAAGATTGTATCCCGCTAGGCACCTTTTTTAAAAGCTTTTTTAATTCAGTTTCTGAGAGATCAAAACTTTGACCGTTTGGTTTTCCGTTTTTTGAACTCATAATGAATACTCTCCTTCAATAAATTTTTGTGAACTTACGTCATTGAAACTTTATGCTCAATAGTATACATATTTTTTTCTTCAGTAATTATAAAATCTAACAATATTATTTTAAGAGATTAATTTCATTTCTATCCAACTAATTAACCTAAACACTGTAATTTTCAATATGGATTTGAGTAGACAAGCTATCCAAAATCTAATAATTGAAGCAGAAAAGAATGTTATTGATGTTGATAAATTATTTTTGATTGCACGGCAACTTCTTAAAGAAAAAACTGAACGTAAAACGATTCATACATTTCTAAATCTTGGTCATCTCCCAAATGTTAATTCCATCATATTTAAAAATAATCTTGTTGACGATTGGTTAGAATTATTAATCAAACTGATTGTTAAATCTAAATACTCATTTGGGCATCTATTTTATAACCGTTCAAATAGATACAAACACAAAGTCCTATTTCATGAAATTCAAAGTGGTGAAGTTGTTAATCATACCTATGAAGAAATCTGGGAAGAATTGACAAAAACAGCTGGAGCTTTGATTCAATTTGAAAAACCACACCAAGAAAATATGCGTATTGGAATTCTTACTCCAAACTGCCTACGTGGTGCCATTATAGATTTAACCTGTTTATCTTTTCATTTTCCCATTATTCCCATTCCGGCTAATGCGAATAAAAAAGATATCGATTATATTATAAAACACAGTGGTATAACACACTTGTTTATCGACGAAGAACTCCATGCTGAATTAAAAGATGTACTTATTTACAATCACAACAAGATAACTATTGTCAATTTAAATGAAAAAGATTGGCATTCTTTTATAGAAAACGGCAAAAAATCTAATCCTTTAGATGTTTTAAAACGCATTGGACGCGCTAACATGGAAGATATCGCAACAATAATGTATACTTCCGGAACGACCGGAGAGCCAAAAGGTATTACATTCACTCAAAATAATATGATTACAAAGAGGTTCGCTCGTGCCCTGGCACTAACTAAGTTGGGACCACAGGATACTTTTTTATCCTATCTTCCTCTCTATCACACATTTGGACGATTTCTTGAATTGCAAGGCAGTATTTTTTGGGGAGCTTCCTATACATTCGCGGAAAATTCATCTTTTGATGCTCTAAGAAAAAACTTTATAAAAATTAAACCATCCATTTTCATAAGTGTGCCCAAACGCTGGACACAGTTGTATGATGCAATTCAATCTTTAGCTGGGGATCATTTAGATGAAAATCGGATTGTGCGCAAAGCGATTAATAAAGTTACAGGCGGAAATTTAAAATGGGGGCTATCTGCAGCCGGATACCTGGACCCTGATATTTTCCAGTTCTTTCAAAATAATGATGTACAATTATTAAGCGGGTACGGAATGACGGAAGCAACGGGTGGGATTACCATGACTTACCCAAATAAATATACTGTTGATTCTGTAGGTCAGAGACTTCCGGGAATAGATTTACGAATTTCTGAAGATGGTGAATTATTATTAAAGGGCCCATATTTATCTTCATATTATTATAGTGATCCTCTTATTTCCAGCACAGTTGACGGATGGTTTCATACCGGGGATATTTTTATGGAAAAAGACGGTCATTACTTTATAAAAGACAGAAAGAAAGAAATATATAAAAATGCAGCGGGACAAACTCTAACACCACAGAAGATTGAGAATATGTTATCAGAATTCGATGCTATAAAATCAGCCTTTCTCGTTGGTGATCAAATGAATTTCAATACAGTTTTAATATATCCCGATGAAGAGTATTTGAATAAGCATGTTCCATCAAGAGAACCAGCCATAATTAGGTCAATCATTAGTGCATTGATTCAATCAGTAAATGGTTTTCTTTCTCCATTTGAACGTATCGTTAATTTTGGTGTCATTCCAAGGGATTTCAGCTCTGATAAAGATGAACTCACTCAAAAAGGGACTTTCAAGCGTAAGAATATTTTGAAGAATTGGGCTGATATAATTGAGCCTATGTATGCACCAAACCAAACGAATATTGAATACAAAGGAAAAGTGGTTTCTTTTCCAAACTGGTTGTTGAAAACAATGAATATTGTTTCACAAAATATTTCCTGGAATGGTCGCTATTTGAAGAATGATACACTCGGACTTAAATGCAAATGTCAATGGCAAAATGAAACATTAGTATTGGGAGAATTTGAATATCAAATAAACTCAAATAAAATAGATCTCGGAAAAATTTTAATGGATCCTGTTTTATGGTTGGGTAACAACGACCTTTCAATCTTTTTTGGAAATGTCTTATTTAGATTATTTCCATATAAAAATTCAAGTGATGTGCAATTACTATTACGTAAATCTTCTCAACCATTACAATCCCAAGTGATCCAAACTGATATTAATGAATCAGTTAAAATAGAAGATATCCATATGGGTACGATGCTACTTATTCAAAATCAGAAGAATGGTTTGAATTATTTTAATCATGTTTTTGCTCAAAAAGACATCGAATTGAAAAAATTAGGTATTCAAGTTCTTAAAAGTATGTTGGAAGATTCAAAATTGAAATTCAGCAGATTGATTTTCAATACTTTAATCCCACATTTATATAAAGACCAATTTATTTCTCAATTAAAAAACCTTTTCAAACGACATCAAAAGGAGAAAAAACTACGCTCATTCAATTTTGACATAACCCAATTGGATGTAAAACATGTAAATGAACTAATTAAAGAATTAATCTCTCATAGAACCCAAGAAGATTTATCGAGTTCGGAGCATGCATATATTCGGATGCTCATAAGTCAATTATTAAAATTAGCCCATATTCATCCTGTGCAATACAAACATATTAGACATGAACTTACCTGCTGGAAATTACTTTCATCGGTCGATGCATTAGGGCAAACAGCTGCCAATTCTATAACAACATTAATAAAACATTTTAAGGAAATGATCGGGGAAGTAGATATCCAAAGTGTTGATCCTGAAACAGGTATTGAATATTCCTGGTCCGATATACTTGAGTTTGATAAGGTTATTCCAAATGAGGAAAAAGATTTTTTATTGAAAATATTCCAATCTCATCCCATTGTCAAAGAAGCTATATTTCTCATCACAGGATATAAACTACCCAATTTAGAAAATATACCTAAAAAAGGGATCTGGATTACTCCAATGATCACCAATATACCGATCCAACATTATCGAATACTTACAACACTTAAGGATGGTAATTCATATAATTTTATTTTAAATCATTTTCCAGAATCCTCAAAAATTGATATAGAAAATATCAGTGATTGGCAAATTGTAAAAAGCACCGGGTTAATGTCAATGAAGGTTACGAATGAATATCTCTGTTCTTTTCCAAATTCAGGAATTATTATTTCTGAATACGATACGAAAGCGAATGTTGAAGCTTATTTACGTCATCATGAAAAGGAATTGAACAATCCAAAACTCCGTGACCGTTGGGATATGCATTGGCTGCATTTTGGATGGAGTGGTTTACAAGGATATATCGACCATTGGGCAATGACAAATTTTAAATATACTTTGATTGAACCATCAATTAAAAATGTAGTTGTATCTGAATTTGATTATGTTACGAATGTTCGTATTATTCACTCTTTTTATCAAGAGCCCTTTAAGTCCTATTTGGATTTTATTACAATACTATATAGCAAATTAATCATTGACACTGAAAAAAGATTTAGGGGATTAAATCATGTGCTCAATTGGGACATTTTATTTACATGTATTATGCAGGCTGTGGGAAAAGAAAAGGGATTAGTGATTTTAAATCAAATAGCGAATGAAGTTGGATCTATAAATATTCATGGATTAAATCAAGCACAAGTAAATGAATACATTTCTGAAGTAGAAGCGTACGGTTATATTCCAAAATCTGTTATTTTCGCTGCACTTCGATTTCAAAGGTGGATGGATTTGAATCCTGAAGCCGCAATCGAATCTCAATGTAATATCCTGCAAGAGATGTATAATGACTATAGACTGAATACCATTTATGTTTCCCATCCTGAAGTTCGACTCAGATACTTTTTACTTACGTGTTTTGCAGACCATAAATCGTTTGTAGCACAGAGATTATTTGAACTTTCTTCACAACTGCATCATCACGAGATTGAATCTTCTGAATTAGATATGAATATTCATGCATTGGTAAAAGAACCAAATTGTTCAGAAAAAGATGTCTATTTCCTCACCCGATTAATTTATGAGCATGTGGATTCAACAGATTATGCTGAATTGATCACGAGAGCCACCGGACAAAAAAAGTTAGATTTAGCAATCAATGTAAAAAATGATGATGGCAGAATTTTTACAATAAGGCCACCTTTTAAGCCAAAGGAGATTGCTAATTTTTACGACCTACTCCTCTCTTATGATTTATCAGCTCAATTTGGTGAAGATCATGATTTTTTGATAGTATTTTCAGCAAATAAAGCACAGGTTGGTGGTGTATTTTGGAAAATAATAGATGAAGATACAGCGCATCTTGAAAAGATTGCAATTCATAAAAAATTTGCAAAAAGCGGTTTGGGAGATTTGTTAATGAACGAAATGATACATCGAGTAAAAAAATCCGGTGTGACTTACCTAACGGTTGGATTAATGGAGACCGAATTTATTCATCGATTTGGTTTTAATGAAGATGAATCAATTTCCGAGTATGTAAAAGAATTATAATTTAGTAAAGCATTAAATATATTACCACACCAGTCACAGAAACATAAAGCCATATCAGAATAGTTGTTTTAGCTATTTTTCGGTGTTTTGTTAGTTGATCTGTCCAACCACAGTAAAGTGTAATCAAAGCTAATGGAGTTATAACTATTGCAAGTAGAATATGTGAAATTAAAACAAAGTAATAAAATGAAGTGAAATCACCAGAATATAATTTTGGTCCGCTTTTAAACCAGTGATACATAACATAGCTCACTAAAAACCCAGCAGATGTACCAAAAGCAGTAAGCATCACTTTCTTATGTTTTTCTCTTTTTTTCTTTCGGATAAAAACATAACCTGTAATCAGAAGGATTAAAGTAACTCCATTTAAAAGAGCATTAACAGTAGGTAGAAAACTGACATCTAAAGTTCCTCCCCCCCCTTCAGGTCTTGGACCAAGAATTAAAAATGCAACTGCTGCTATTATCAGAATGGATACTATATATATGATACGTAGCCAGAACCGATCTTCACCCATGAAAGCTGGCATGATTATGTTTCTTTTTTTAGACGTCTTATATCTTTTTTCAATTTTTCTATATCTTCTATTTCAGTACCAATATAATAACCGCGAATATTCATTTCTTTATCCACCAATGCAAAACGAGTACTATGAAACACTATTTCCTCCATATCTCCCATTTTAAAACCATTAACAATTATTGATTGAATATCTTCATAAGGTGCAGTTAAAAAATGCCATTGTTCCGTGTTTGCACTGTATGTTTCTGCATATTCAGCTAAAACTTCAGGGGTGTCGTAATCCGGATTTACTGTATAGCTAACAGTTTTTATTTTTTCGTCTTCAATAAACTCTTGGTGAACAACCGCCATCTCACTACTCATTATCGGACATGGACCTGCGCATGTAGTAAAAATAAAATCAGCAACCCAAATATTTCCCTGTAAATCATTATAACCAAATGATTCACCACGTGAATCTGTCATATTGAATTGCGGGATGCTCCCCAAAACGGGTAAAGGCTCAGGTTTTGTTACAAACCAAAGATAGGCTATAACAATTCCGACAACAATATATATGATGAATCGATTCTTTTGGGAAATCATATTAATTTGTCAAAGACAATCAAAAACAATAGACCCGGTAGGTATATTACTGACGATTTTAATAATAGTTTTGCACTGTTATTTGTTTTTTCCCGAGCCATTGGTACAGCAGAAATTAAAAATAAAACAGAAAGAATTAAAACTCCAAATAAATACACTATTCCAGAGCTACCATATAAATAAGGAAAAATCGAAACTGGAATAAGCAAACCTAAATGCCAAAAAATCTGTCTAATTGTTCTTTTCCCATCTGGCTCAATTACAGGAAGCATCTTAAAATTAGCTCTTGCATAATCTTCTTTACACATCCAAGCAATTGCATAAAAATGAGGATGCTGCCATAAAAACATAATAAAAAATAATATCCATGCATTAAAGTCTAGATGACCTGTAGCTGCTGCCCAACCGCCCATGGGAGGAATTGCACCTGGGATAGAACCAATAGATGTATTTAACCATGTAATTTTTTTCATAGGAGTATAAACCAAAATATAAAGAAATGCAGTTAAAATAGATAAAAACCCTGTTAACGTATTCACTTTCCATACAAGGAGGGTTGTTCCTGATAAAACAAGGATTATTCCAAACATCAGGGCATTACTCGGTAAAATTATTCCCGCAGGTATGGGTCGATTTTTTGTCCTATTCATAAGGCTGTCAGCATCTCTTTCCAAATAATGATTCAATGCTCCTGCTCCCCCGGATGATAATGCAGTACCAATGAGTGTTATTAATAACGTAAACCACGAATCAATACCCTTTCCACCCAAATAATATCCTAAAACAGTAGTTATAAGCACTAATGACATAATATTCGGTTTTGACAGCTCAATATATGCTGCTAAAATTGTTTTTGCTGGTTGTTTGATTCGCTTCATTTATTTACTACCTTTTAAGTACGATAAATCTGAAAGTCTTAATAATAATAAAAAACACACTCCCATAACAGCAGCTCCATTTAAAACATGAAAACTGGTTATGTATGGTCCTTTTACTGTCCAAATGGTTAATGCACCCAACACAATCTGAACTACAACAAGAATATCCAATAAATAAAGATTGTATTTAACAGTATTAGAATATTTGTTTGGTTTACGAAGTATCTTATAATGTGTTATAATCATAAGAATAAAAATAATAAGAGCCCCAATCCGATGTGTTAAATGAATAAGTACTTGATAAAATGAAACATCAGGCAAATCCATATCAAAACGCCAATTATTGATGATATTTACCATGGCTTCATTCAATACCGGGATCCAGTAACCTGCCATTTTAGGAAAATCATATATTGCCAAACCTGATTCAGTATGTCTCATCCATGCTCCCAAGATTAATTGCAGGTAAACAACCATTAAAAACAATATTACAAAAACTCTGTTCTCATCATGAATATGTTGTTTATTACTGAATTCTTTTGATAATGAAAAAGCAATAAGTATTAGTACTAATAAAAATGTCTGGGCAGTTACACCATGAAGTAAAGATACAATAGCAGGTAAAAATAATAAAACAGTCAACCCACCTAACAATCCTTGAATAATAACCAATGCCAAAGCACAATATCCCAGTATTTTTACGGGTTTTCTTAGCTCATGAAATCCTAACCAAATCGCCAAAACCAATGTTAATGCACCTACAAAAGTTGCTATCATTCTATGACCATGTTCATAAAAAATACCGCCAACCATATCAGACAAAGGATATGCAAACATCTGGTATCCATATGTTGTTGGCCAATCAGGAACAGAAAGACCAACTTCAAAACTTTTAACTAATGCACCAGCAAATATTAAGAATAGTGTGGCCAATACAAGGACCTTGGAAAACCAGCGTAGATTTTTTGAATGAACTGTTAACATAAACGGATTATTTATCTTATTAAATAGACGAGAAGTATACGAAATATTTGACAAATTAATGTCAGGAAAATTGTAACAATGAATCGATATCTCGACTCATTTTTTCAATATCTTTTTCTTTATCTGGTTGATAATAACCTCTGATATTTCCCGTTCTATCTACCAATATAAATGGGATAGAATCACCTTCTTCAAGTAGTTTTTCAGTTAAATGGAAACCCTCTATGCCAAGTTGAAATATGCTCATCTTGTCACTATGTACTATTTTTGATTTATTATTTATATTATTGATTTGTGTGGAGTTTGTCAAAATTGTTAATGCTCCAACACCTGAAGGTATTTCTGGAAAATCTGCTGAAGGATCATTAGAAAACTGAACTACCCAGATTTTTCCAATTATATCATTATAATTAAAATTGTTTCCTTGAGCATCTATTAAATGAAATTCCGGTAATCTGCCGTAATAAATTGATTGCACATTTGAACCGCTTTCCCTGGCAATTAAAAAAATCCCAATACATAAAGCCAGAAATGTCCACCCTGCTGCGATTATACCTTCTTTTTTCAAATTATTATTCTTTATTATTTTTATTATTTTTCATGACTACTGCAATAAATACTCCTGCTACTGCAAAAGGAGCTCCCAGCAAAAAAGCTACCGGTACAAGGATATCAGAAAATTTATTATCCTGGCCAGCGCAAAAAGAGCAGGCATTTAAGGCTGTTGGTCCAACTAGCAAAAGAAAAACACATATCCATACTAAATTGGATTTAATTAAGCTACGCATTTTATCTTATAATTATGAATTAAACTTAAACCCATCTAAAAGGGAGATCATACATTAATGCAACTGTAAACAATATTGCTGCCGGGATCGGTACAAAAAGAATCCGACGGAGTATTTTTGTTTCATAACGTAGATGCATATAAATCATAGCGACCAGCATCATTTTTGTAATTGCAAAAGCAAAAAGCAAAACTATCTGACCCATCTTTGCAATTGGTAACTGATAAACACCTAGTTCCAGTACAGTAAGTACTGCTAAAGCTACAGCATTGTAAAAGTATATTTTTTTATGATCTTTATCCATTATTATCTCTCCTAAATCAAGTATATAACTGTAAAAACAAATATCCAGATTAAATCAACAAAATGCCAAAACAATCCCAGGATTTCTATATGATCTGTATCATCAGCAGAATACCTTCCCTGATTTGAGGCATAAAGAATACAACCTATATAAATCACTCCGGAAAGAACATGCAAACCATGGAAACATGTTGTAGCATAAAATACAGCTGCGTAAATACCTGTACTCGGTAAAAAATTTGTGGCTTCTGCAAAACCGGCTGCTGCCAAGTTATGAGTTAATTCAGGGCTTCCCAAAATAAAATGAGAATATTCATAAACTTGGATTCCTAAGAATAAAATTCCTCCGGCCATAGTTAATGCAAGGTATTTTTTAAGACCTGACTGACTTCCTTTTTCCAAAGAATTCAGAGCCATTACCATTGTAAAACTTGTACAAATAAGTAAAAAAGTATTAAATCCTGTTAGAGGAATATTTAATAATTCCCCTGGATTAGGCCACGATGGTGCAGCCGCTCTTAATGCAGCTCCGCCAATCAGTAAACCACCAAATGATAATCCATCCATTATAATGAATAGCCACATTCCGAGTTTACCAGTAGTAGCTTTTCCAAACGGATCTTTAATTGCTAATGCTTCACTCATATGCTTGTTTCCTTCTTGATTGTATTCTCAAATAATAAAAATTGAAATGAATAGACATATCCATAGAAAATCCAGAAAATGCCATAATAGCCCAACAAGTTTAATTGGTCGCACATCTACGGATTCGGGTATTTTAGTTGACTTTAAAATTGCCCAACCTAATGCAGCAATTGCAGCCACAATATGGACGCCATGCATACCGGTTAACATATAGAAAACTGAACCGACAATTGATGAATGAGCTGTCATCCCAGTGTCCATTAATATTCTCCAGAGATTTAATTGTCCTGCTAAAAACAATATCCCCAGAAAAAATGTTATCCATAACCACAGTTTTGTCTGATTATTGTTTCCAAATTTTGCATATTTTTGTCCTGTATAGAATGACCAACTACTACCTAATAGAATGACAGTATTGATAATTCCTAAAGTGAATGGAAGCGATCCAGTTCCGGGTTTACTCCACATTCCAAATTGTATACGTAAAATGGAATAACTGACAAATAATGCTACAAAGAGCATTGTGATTGAGCCCAATACAACCAGCATACCGAGTACAGATGTAAATTCATCCGTTTTAACTTTTGGTTGTATTACTTGAGTGCTCATTTAACTTATCTGTTAGTTTTAATCCTGAAAATTGATTAAGTAGGCATTGGCTCGGATTGAGCAATCCAATCCCTGTCTTTTACTGCCGGATTACTATATTCATGAGGACCATTATATACCGTAGGTGTTGTTGCAAAATTGCCATGAGGAATAGGGCCTTCCAACGTCCATTCCAACGTAGTAGCATTCCATGGATTTGCTTCAGCCTTTTCTCCTTTAACCATTGAATAGATAAAGTTGAAAAGGAATACAAATTGTGCAACACCAAGAATAATTGCAAATAGCGTAATAGATTCATTTAATCCAATAATCGGCTTTAAAAATTCATATTCACTTGGATTGTAAATACGTCTATGGTGTCCTGCATATCCCAGAACCATCATGTTAAAAAACACATAATTCAAGGGAATAAACGATGCCCAGAAATGAATTTTCCCGAGGAGTGGGTTCATTTTTTTCCCGAACATTTTCGGAAACCAAAAATAAATAGCTGCTAATCCACCAAACAAAACTGAGGCTGCCATCGTGTAATGAAAATGTCCAACAACAAACATTGTATCATGAAGATAAATATCCGCTGTAATTGTAGCATTATAAAGGCCCGTTAAACCTCCTAATCCAAAAACCCATAATACTGCCATCGCAAACAGCATTGGTGGATCAAAATGGAGATTGCCTCGCCACATTGTCCCTAACCAGTTTAAGAAGAATATGGCTGATGGAATACTGATAAGCAGTGTAAGGAACATAAATGATTTTCCTAGTAGAGGACTCATACCGGTTGTATACATATGATGCCCCCACACAATTGAACTCAACACAACAATCGTACTCATACAAATAGCAGTTACTTTTGCTCCGAATGCAGGTTTACGGGAAAACACAGAAAGCAAATCAGATACTATACCCCATGCCGGAAGTATTAAGATATACACTTCAGGATGTCCAAAAATCCAAAAAACATGTTGATAAAGTAATGGATCTCCTCCTTCAACAGTTGCCAAACCACCTGCAACAAAAAATTGAGTTCCTATAGTTCTATCTAGAAGCAAAAGAATTAATCCAGCAGCTATTACAGGTACAAAAATGGCATTTAATATGGATGTTAACCATAAACCCCAAACTGTTAAAGGCATTTTAAAATATGTCATACCAGGTGCTCTCATTCTTACTACAGTAATGATGTAATTAATTGCACCCATCATAGTAGATGTACCTGCTAAAGTTAACGCAAGGGTCCAAAGCGTTTGACCCTCCCCGGCAATACCGCCTACCGGTGTACTGAGTGGAGGATAAGATGTCCATCCACCTGCCGCTGTACCTTCAGGAAGTAAATAGGAAGCCAATAAAACAATACTCGCTAAAAACATTGTCCAAAATGAAATCATATTCAATTTTGGGAAAGCCATATCCGGTGCCCCAATTTGTAATGGAATAACAAAGTTTCCGAAAGCACCAATCAACAAAGGTGTTATTGCCCAGAAAATCATTATTGTTCCGTGCATTGTAAATAGCGCGTTGTATTTATCTGGATCAATAATTCCTGCAGTTTCAGAAAACAATAATTTTCCAAACAGCCACCAAGGTACCGGTTGTTCAGGATATGCCAATTGCCAACGGATTAACAAAGCTTGAAATCCGCCAAACAATAAGAAAAATAATCCTAACCATAAGAATTGTTTTCCAATAGTTTTATGATCTTGTGAAAAAATATACTGTGCCCAAAATGATTGCTCATGATGTTCAGACATTATTGTACCTCCTTCCAGGTCCAACCCCAGTCTTCAGGGATTTCTTGAGTATCTTCATCTTCATCACCCCAATCGTCGCCCCAATCATCTTCATCATCTTCCAGAGGTGCATTGTCTGAAAGCCATTGTTCGTATGCTTCCTGGCTCTCTACCGTTAAATAACCTTTCATTCTGTAATGGCCGTTACCGCAAAGTTCAGCACAGGCAATTTCAAAATTTCCTGTTTCAGTTGCCTGAAACCACATGGCATTTATCATGCCAGGTGTGGCATCTTGTTTAACTCGAAAATTGGGTATAAAAAATGAATGAATTACATCAAACGGTGCAATTTGAATGAGTACAGGTGTATCCACAGGAATATGCATTTGGTTTTGTGCAGGCACAACATCATCATCAGTAGCAAAAATACCATCTGCTCCGGCATAACGAAAATTCCACGCAAATTGCTGTGGCATTACTTCAATTTTCACTACATTTTCTCCCTTTGGAAAATTCCAAAAAGCTTCTCTTAAATCTTTAAATGACATGGATTCTATAACAATATCAATTGAGAAGAATACCAACAAACCCATGGCGATTGTAGCCATAACATGTTTTTTTGTATTCCCTTTATCATATACTGCTTTATGCCCCGGTCTTGCTCTATACTTAAAAATGAAGTAAATCAATGTGAGGATAACTAAACTAAAATATATTGTAATGACAGTATCTGTATACTGAATCACATTATCGATTCTATATCCATCCAATGATACATCTTTAGGTGGATCTATGTACCAGATACCCCAAGCAGACCAAGTAATTTTCTGGGCTTTTTTCTTAAGTCTTTTCAGCCAGAATTGCATTGTATTTTTAACCATCTGTTATCTCCATGTTTAATAAACTAATCACAATTTAGATTGGCTTAACTAACACCAATATTTTCTGTTAAATATTTTTGATACATTTTTTTGTTTTCATTTGCTAGTTGCTCAATTGTTTTTCCACTTAAAACGTTAAGCATTGTATCCTGCGCTTCCCGCCATACAAGATGAACAGGGCAATATGGAGTTCTATCACAAAAGTCTGGGCCAATTAAGCATTGGTTTAAATATATTTTTCCTTCTATGCCTTCTATAACATCTAACAAAGTAATTTCACTTCCCTGGCGGGCTAACTTAACACCACCACCTTTACCTCTATGGGAATAAACTAATCCTAGTTTTACCAAATTACCCATTATTTTTCTTAAAATGGATTCCGGTATTCCCTGTTTTTTAGAGATTTCAGAAATGTGAGTAATTTCTTTTGCTTCTTGAGAAGAAAGATGCACCATCGCTCGAATGGCATATTCAGCTGTCATTGAAAGTCGCATATCATTTTCTCATTAATAGAATTTTTTCATTATATATTGTTATTTTATAACAAATATGGGTTTTTTAGTCATATTAAGTGCTAAAAGATCAATTCCTCGTGTGAAAAAACAAATGATTTGAATCATTTTAAAAATTGATTTTTATCAATTATTAGACAATAATTTGGTAATTTCAAACCAGCAAAGGTTTTATAATTGAATAATAAAACAACTTCCATTCCTCAATGCGTAACCTGCCCAACATTGCATTTAAGCGTATTTAAATATTTTGAGCCAGATTCGTATAGCAAACTCAATAAAAACAAACGCAAGAAGTCATATAAAAAAGGGCAGATTATTTTTCATGAAGGACATCCTGCCCATGTTATGTATTGTATTAATACAGGAAAGGTAATTTTATACAAGTTTACATCGGATGGTAAACGCCATATTTCACGCATTGCAAATCCCGGTGATCCACTTGGGCATCTGGCTATTTTTTCCAACCAACCTTATTCTGTTACTGCAGAAGCACTTGAAGATACAAACCTATGTTATTTTGACCGCAAACTTATTTATCCTCTACTTTCAGAAAATAATGATGTTACTTGGAATATTGTACAGAAACTAACCAAAGAGCTAATTACAGCTCAGAACAAAACTTTAGATATGGCAAATATGTCCGTTAGAGAAAGAGTAGCAAACTTGCTACTTCTCTTAAAAGAAAAATATGGAAAAAATTCTGGAGAGGAAATTTTACTAGATATCAACCTTTCGCGAGAAGATATGGCTGATTTGGCAGGCACTTCAAAAGAATCTTTGGTAAGAACACTTAGTGATTTTCGTAGTGAACACCTAATTCAAACAAAAAAACGTCAAATATTTATCTCTTCCCCAGTTAAACTTGCGGGGATAGTTGGTTATCAGGACTAATTAGGGTCTTTCAGTTAATTATATAATAAACTGAATTCTTTTAAAAGTTATTTTACCGAAAATAAAATAAGACTTTTTCTTACCAACCATCATCCCCCCAATCATCTTCATCACCTTCTTCTTTTAAAATTTCCTGCTGTTCCACAAGCCATGAGTCATAGCTATCTTGATCATGAACTGTTAAATAACCTTTCATCCTATAATGCCCCAAGCCACATAATTGAGCACATGCAATTTCAAATCCTTTTCCCTCACGTTCAGAGCCAACTGTGGTTTTTAGAAATTCATCTGTTGTCATTGTTGCTTCAAACCATAAAGGAATACTCATTCCCGGGACTGCATCTTGTTTTACTCTAAATTCAGGAAGAAAAAAGCTGTGAATCACATCCTTAGAGGAAAGATCTATTCGAATAGGTTTGTTGACGGGTATATGAAGTTGATTTATTATTACAAAATCATCTACACCATTTGGATCCGTTCTGTCCAATCCAATTGGATTATCTGCTTCATCGACTAAATTAATATCTAGAGATCCATAAATTCCATCTGGCCCAGGATAATGAATATTCCATGCAAACTGCTGGGCTATCACTCTAATCTCTTCTGCCCCTGTTGCGCTATTGGGAACATCATTGACACGGGTTGCCCAAATTGGGATTGCAAATCCTATTAAAATTACAAATTCAATTACAGCTACTGCCACTTCCAACCCGGAAGAGAAATGACTTTTAACACCTGTATAATCGGCTTTTGGATTTTTGGATGCTCTAAACCGAAACAAGGTATAGATAAAAAAGAGCCCCCACCCAATAAAAAGAAATAACATCAGCCAGTGAAATAAAACCATGATTTCATCCACAGCACTGCCATGAGAAGAAGCATTTAAAGGCAATCCATATTTTCTTAAAAGATCTAACACAAGTTTTCCTCCTAAATATCTTTTGTTTGGATATTAAATTTCTTTGCTTTGTTTTTCAATCGGAGCATAATAGCAACAATACTTCCAAGCATTGTTCCAGTGACACCTAATAATGTTATAATCGCCCAATTCATGCCAATGGTAGCTGGTTCATCTGATGCGCCATAACAGGTTGCACAGGCATAGGAAATTTTTGGTATCATATAAAGGGCGGTTATAATTATTAATCGAGTCATTTCTAAACTGTTAAATGGTTTTGAATTTTTTAATTACTTTTTGCAGATAGATAACAAGCCCCGCGCCAATCAATATTCCCATTATTCCTAATAATGTAGAAAAGTTTGTATCGATAGATGGATTCTGTAGTTGCCAAAACCCATACCCTAATGTGACGACGATGGAAATAACTATAAAAAATATATGGAATGATTTTATACTTAACATCTTTAAATCGCTGCCTGATCTGTAAATGCCATATAGGGCAAAAACATTATTGTTATTAAAAAGAAGAAAGTTAATCCTAACACCGCCAAGATCGCTGTTCTTTCTGTAAATAAATGCATGAAATATCCTGCAACAAGCGTTCCTTTTATCGAAGCAATTGTTAATGCCAAGAAAAAGGACTCTCCGAAACTTAAATCAAGATAAGATGCGGCAACAGTAACAACTGTTAATACAGCCAAGGCTGTAAACACACCAATATAAACTTTAACACTTTTTTTTATGTCTTCTACACTATGCCCACTCATATTTATCTCCTATAGTAAGTAAAGTACTGGAAAAAGAAAAATCCAAACTAAATCAACAAAATGCCAATACAGACCAACAATTTCAATTCTGTTGGTGAATCGTACAGACTCAGTATTCATCATACTAGAACCGGGAACCAAAAAATAGAAAATAACAACCATTCCCCCTATAATATGGATCATGTGAAGTCCTGTCATAGTAAAATAAATTGCAAAAAATGTTGATGTATCAGGGAAAATACCATGATGAAACTTTGCAGTATATTCAAAATATTTAACGACCAAAAACACAGTCGCTAGAAATAGCGTGGAACCTAGATACTGCTTAAATTTTTTCTGCTCACCTAATTTAAGTGAGACCCATGACATAATCATTGTAACACTCGATGAAATTAAGACAAGTGTATTCAATGTAGCCAAAGGGACGTTTAATTCGCTGGATCCACTAATAAATGTTCCAGTAACATCTCCCATTCTCAAAAAAACATATGCGGAGAATAATCCTCCAAATAACATGACTTCTGAGGCTAAAAAAAGCCAAATACCCAATTTGGCATTAAACATACCGGTATCTTGTCTCTCTTCTACATTATATGGAATTTCCATAATAATCCTTTCTTACGCTTCTGATTGTGGGGTAAAATCTTTGTCAGCACTTGGAACACTATATTCATAGGGTCCACGATAGACTTCAGGAATAATTTCAAAGTTTCTATGAGGTAAGGGCGGTGATGGTGCATCTGTCCATTCCAACGTAGTAGCTTGCCAATGGTTACTTTCGGCTTTCTCTCCCGATTTCATACTTTTAATTAAATTATAAATAAACGGAATTTGAGCTAATCCAAGTAACCATGCTGATGCAGACATAACTTCATTCAACCATAGGGTTTCCGTTGCATGTGCGTAGGATGCCCCTCCGTCCCATAATCTCCGAGAAATTCCAGCCAATCCCTGAACAAACATGGGCATAAAAATACCATTAATAAATATCATTGAAAGCCAGAAGTGAATTTTTCCTAAAGTTTCATTCAGAACTTTTCCCGTCATTTTAGGAAACCAATAATAAATACCAGCAAATAGAGCAAATATTGTTCCCGGAGCAACTACATAATGAAAGTGTCCTATAACATAATATGTATCATGTAAATGAATATCAGATGCTGCAATCCCTAAGGGTAGCCCTGTAAGACCACCAATACCAAACATGGGGAGAAATCCCAATGCAAAAAGCATGGCGGAATTATATCTAATAGATGCACCCCAAAGAGAAATAAACATTGCGGTTAAAATAACGACAGAAGGGACGGATATAATCATAGTTGTTGTCTGGAAGAAGGCACTGATGGTTGCGCCCATTCCTGTCATAAACATATGATGTGCCCACACAATAAATGACATGAATCCTAAAAAGGTAGAAGCATAAACAATTGATTTATATCCCCATAGAGGTTTTCGTGTATTATTCGCTAATACTTCTGCAACAATTCCCATCGCTGGCAGAATTAGAACATACACTTCCGGGTGAGCAAGAAACCAAAACATATGCTGCCATAATAAAGGACTTCCTCCACCACTTACATTTAATATTTCACCTGAAACTACCAATCCCGATGGTAGAAAAAAGCTTGTACCTAAAAGGCGATCCATTAGTTGAAGTACGCCGGCAGCTTCTAAAGGTGGAAAGGCTAAAAGTAATAGAAACCCAGTTACTAACTGAGCCCAAACAAAAAATGGCAATCTCATCCATGTTAGGCCTTTTGCCCGAAGTTGAATAATGGTTGTGATTGTATTAATTGAACCTAATAGAGAAGATGTAATCAGTAAAACCATGCCAAACAGCCAAACTGTTTGCCCTGTTGTTGCAATGTCCGCTAATGGAGGATAAGATGTCCAGCCTGAGTTTGCTGCGCCACCTGGCACAAAAAACCCTACCATCATTACAATGCCACCTGCGAAATAACACCAATAACTTGCCATATTCAATTTGGGGAAAGCCATATCCGGAGCGCCAATTTGAAGGGGTACAAAATAGTTGCCGAAAGCACCAACAGCTAAAGGAACAACACCTAAGAATATCATGATTGTGCCATGCATTGCACCTAATGAGTTATACATTTCAGGAAGCATAATTCCACTTTCTCCAAAAAGCCATCCAAACCATGGCATGGGTTGTTCAGGATAAGCCAACTGCCATCTCATCATCATCATTAAGCAAAATCCAAAAAACAAAAATACCAATGCTGTCAATCCGTATTGTAATCCAATTATCTTATGATCAATGGAGAATATATATTTTCTCCAAAATGACTCTTCTTGGTGCGTTTCAGTATGTCCGCTCATAAAATTCCTTTTACTGGTTTATAATATTCTATTTATGACCTTTTTAGCCATATTTAAGGCGAAGATAATAGTAATTATAATTTTTATTCTCAAGTTTTATAAACGCTGGAAGTGGATTAAATAAACGAGAGGTATATTTTACTTCTTTTTTGAAGGTTTTTTAAAAGTGAAATCTGCGTTTGTAGCACCATCCCCAACAGTAACAGTTGCTGTTTGAGTACCAAGTTTTTCATGCCATACTTCTATCACATATTCTCCGGGATTTAAACCGGAAATCGAATACGAACCATCATCACCTGTTACTGCAAAATATGGATGATCAAAAACACCTACATATGCCGCCATCCATGGATGAACATCACATTTAATTTTAAAGGGTTTTTCTGCTTTTTCAAATTGCGTAGTTATTTTTTTCTTAAACTTTGGCATCGCTTTATTGAATTCTCGATTAATTTTTGGTAGTGCGTGGATATTATGCATTATTCCATCACTATTTAAAATATCTACTTCCTGACCTGCCATTACAGCAAGAACATGGGGACGATAAACACACCCTTGTTGATCGAGTACTACCTTTTCCGTAGGTGGATTAAACGATCCGCTCAACCCTTCTTTTACAGAAACAATCATATTTTTTACACCACCATTTTCATCGACAATTAACCATTCTGCTGTTGGAGGGACTTCATTATTAGAAACACATATTGGATCTGCTTCAAGTTTAAGTTTTTTCATTTTTGGAGTTTTACCTTCAAAACTAATTATACCTGAAATCTCGCTGCCAAATGATTGAGCAAGAAAACTAATTACAATGATTGTTTTTAATGTTATATTTTTCATTTTATCCTTCTACTAATTATTAATACTAAATAATCTATGCAAATTTCTTGTTAAATAATATAATTAATCCAACCTGATAGTCATGCAGGACAAAAGTCCTGCATGACAAATAACAGATTTAGTGTTTATTCAGGTGCTCCTGCTTCTAACCACATTCCGATTAAATCAACTGCAGTCACAATTTCACCATTAACAGGGTCCCACACATCAGGGCCATCCCTATTTTCTTCACTTAAGAGAAATGGTGAATTGGGAGGCATACGATTATCGCGCAAACGCTTTTTAATCCGACTACTGCCCCAATCAATTTCATCTGTAGACGTAAGGGTTGTTGTAGTACCATTTAATACAGGATGTTCACCGCCGTCGGCACCGTAAATAAATCCATCATATGAACTTAAGTCCATCAAATGAAAAGATTCTTCAATGTTACCCCAATGGCATTCTACGCATGATGTACTTCCTTCAAACCACATATTTCCATCAGTAAAGAAAGGCAGAACATCATTATTGAATGTTAAGTTATCTTCTCCACCATATGAAAATGGGTCATCACCTCCTACAGTCAAATCACCGCCAGCTTTTAGGTCAGCAACCCAAGCTTCAACAAGACCAAGGGCATTTGGAACATTTTCAGGGTCATCCCAATTGGAGTATTGAATTGGTCTGATTGGTTGAGCATGACCATCCACAAATTCCAGATCCGGACCTAATCGATTGCTCTCATCGCGCATGAATTCCCATGCCGGAGCTTGAGGCATACGATTATTACGTAAGCGAGATTTAAGCATTGCATGATCCCAGTCGTAGTCCGTTGCACCAGTTACAGATTCACCAAATAACGGATGACCATCTTCATACGTATCCGGATCAGGGTCTGCACCCCGCATAATTCCTTCATACGTACCGAGGTCCATTACATGTTTGGAATGGAGTTCTTCTTCGTTATTTGCATAATGGCACCAAGTACAGGCCAGAAGTTATCGTTGGTAATAGAAAAAGTATGGATTAATGATTTACTTTATGAAGAAATTGAACGATACAAAAAAATAAGTTCTAAAAGAAATATTTCCATCAATATTGAACCACCCCCATCTATTGCAATTGAAGGAGATCTTCACTGGTTAGGAATTGTTATTTCAAATATATTAGATAATGCTATCAAGTTTTCACCCAAGAACTCTACGGTGACCGTGCAATTGAATGAACAAGTTAATCATATCCAATTCTCTATTATTGACCAAGGATCAGGTATACCTGAGAATCAAATTGAAAGAGTTACAAAGCGGTTTTATCGTTGGAAACCAACATCAGCAAAACAAGGCAGCGGATTAGGATTAGCTATTGTAGATGAAATCGTATCAGCTCACAAAGGTGAAATTACTTTTTCTAATTTACCGGAGGGCGGATTAAAGGTTTCTGTAGAACTGCCGATTAATGTATAGAATTGTAATTAAATATTTATGATAACAGCTAAAAATTTATTTAGCTGTCATTTTCTTACGTTTTTCAATTACCCTTTGAGCTAAATCATCTAAAGGCTCACCAGCAAGTAAATCTCTTAATCTCTGCCGGATTGGTTTCCATTCATCATGGAGGGGACACGGAGCATCATCCGTACATAAATCTAATCCTACCACACATTGTTCCTGATCTGGAGGTAATCCATCTATTGCATATACAATCTGGTTTAAATAAATATTTTTGGGGTCCTTTCCCAATTTCACACCACCTGTTCTTCCTCGAGTAGCTACAATTAATCGATTTTTAACAAGAACCTGCATTATTTTTGCTAAAAACTGATATGGTATATTATATGATTCTGCGATTTTCCTGATCATCACTGGTTTTTCAGGTTTATGTTCGGCTAAATAAATCATTGCCTGAATGGCATATTCTGCTGATTTTGAGTATAACATGAATCTAGATTTTACCATAAAAAAGATTATTCTCCAAAGTTGTTATTTAATTTTTTGATTTAATAAATTTGTTAATAGTTGGCTGAATGACACTCGACCCATCTCTAACTTACTTTTACATGATGGGACTTTTCCCATTTCATGGCTGAAGCAGTGGTGTTGTAAAGAAACATATCTCACAACCTTATAAAGATGGCAGTTCAAATTGCTGTTTTTTTCTTATCTACTCGTTGGTACTTGGTTTCCTGGTAGGCAACCAAAAGGAGGGAAGCCAAAATAGAAAAGAGTGAGTATCAACAATTTTCCTTTTTATCGAGTGTCATAGCCAATTCCCATGGTATTAAAAGAACAATTACCAATAATAATTTCGCTAGAATATTAAATATCTAGTATAAAACAATTATTATTAAGATTACCTTATCTTAATATATTATATACTACATACATTAAACAAGTTCTAAAGATACTTTCTATGTTTTATAAATAATTAGGATGATTTGTTAATTAAACATCTTGTCTTGATTAGGTTAATATGAATCACCTAAATTCGCCGCTCTTGTGAGTTAAACAAATTATTATTGAATAAACTAGGAGCTACATTAAATGAAAATAATCATCTCTTCCCTTTTGTTTGTGGGTTTATGGACAATTGCTTTTGCTGGCGATCTTTCAGGCACCGTTAATTATGATGGAAAAATTCCAAAGAAAAAAACGTTACGGATGGATTCAGATCCTGTTTGTAATGCAGCACATAGTGAAGCTGTTTATAAACAAAGTTTCGTAGTTGATGAAAATGGAAATTTAGCAAATGTCCTTGTTTATATTAAAAATATCAGTTCTGATACTGCACCTTCAGATATAGCAGTTTTAGATCAAAATGGTTGTATGTATTCCCCACA
>NNSG01000001.1 GCA_002256485.1 Fidelibacterota bacterium 408169 | reverse complement strand
TGCTGATAGATGGGCAGCAAAGGCTGACCACTTTGTCTCTGTTGCTGTCTGCTGTTGCAGATGCCATAAACGAAGATGAGAATATTGATGGCATGACCAGTTCCAAGATCAAGAATTATTATTTATTCAACAGTGAAGAGACAGATGACATGTTCCACAAACTTCGACTGACCCGAAGTGATAAGGAGACATTTTGGAACGTGCTAAAAAATAATGATCTCCCCCAGAGCCCCTCTTTTCGCATCCAGGAAAACTATCAGTATTTTTCAAATAAGATCTCTGAAAGTAACATATCCCTCGAGCAACTCATCAAGGGACTGCGCAAACTCGTTATTGTAGACATATCCCTGGACCGTGACCACGACAACCCACAACTGATCTTTGAGAGCCTTAACTCGACCGGGTTGGATCTGTCCCAGGCGGACTTGATCCGCAATTATATTTTAATGGGCCTTGATCCGGAAGAGCAAAAGCATTTGTATGAGGCCTATTGGTATCCCATGGAACAGGACTTTGGCCAAGCGAATTACAACAAGCATTTCGATCGTTTCATGCGAGACTATCTGACCCTGAAATCAGCGTCAGGGGCCATACCAACACTTGCACTGGTCTATGAGGCATTCAAGACCTACTCCAACCAGAGCGACCTTCCCATTGAGGAGATCGTTCAGGATATATACCACTATTCAAAGCATTTCACAAAGTTGATGCTGCAAAAGGAAGAAGACCGTGAGATCCGGAATGTGCTTCATGATATTGACGCACTGAAGTATGATGTCCCTTATCCATTCTTAATGGAAGTATTTGAAGACCATGAGAATGAAATGTTTGACAAGGAAGACCTGGTCGAGATCTTACTATTGGTCGAGAGTTATTTGTTCAGGCGTGCGGTCTGTGGTATTCCCACAAACTCCATGAACAAGACCTTCGCTACCTTCTCAAAATCAGTTCTGGATAAAGAGAATTACCTTGAGAGCGTGAAGGCCAAATTCTTGCTGTTGGACTCTTACAGACGCTTTCCGAGTGATGAAGAATTTCAGCAGGCTTTTCTAACCAAGGATGTGTACCACTTCAGACCAAGGAATTATCTCCTACGGAAGTTGGAGAACTATAAGAGAAAAGAATTGGTGCATGTAGATGATTTTACGATTGAACACATCATGCCCCAGAATGAAAATCTGTCATCAGAGTGGAAGGAAGATCTGGGAGAAGAGTGGCAGTCCGTTCAGGCAACGTATTTGCATACACTCGGCAATCTCACTCTAACGGGTTACAACTCGGAATTAAGTGACCGACCCTTTATGGAAAAGAGAGACATGGACGGTGGATTTTCAGATAGCCCCATTCGATTGAACAGAGGCCTGGCTGACCTATCAGTCTGGAATAAAGAAGAAATCATAGATCGTGGTCATGATCTTTCAAATAAAGCGGTTCGGCTGTGGAAGACGCCCCAACTCGAGGGTGACAGGTTGGAAGTGTACAGGAAAGAACCTAAAAGGTCCGAAAAGACCACCTACACCATTGATGACCATAGTGAATATTTGCAAGGTGAAATATTAGACTTATTCAATTTACTGCGGCGGCGCATATTGAATTTGGATCCTATGGTTAAGGAAGAATTCAAAAAATTATACATTGCCTATAAAACATCAACAAATTTTGTAGATGTTGTACCACAAAGAGCCAGGTTGCGATTATCATTGAATATGGCATTTGATGAAATAAATGATCCAAAAGGAATTTGTAAGAATATCACCAATTTGGGCCGTTGGGGGAACGGTGATGTTGAGGTAGGGTTAGCAGAACCCGGTCAATTGGACTATATAATGTTCTTAATTCAGCAGTCATTTGATAAGTATAGCGAAGATATTGGATGACCAAAGACGACATACTCGCCAAACTTGCCGCTGTTTCACCGGATACGGAAACAGCTATCGAACTGAAATCCATGCTCATTTTTCAAGAACTGGGCTGGGACATCATCTATGCAGAACATGAGATAGACGGCGACCCTACCATCCTTGGCCGCAACCACCACGGTGAAGTGATCTTGGAGCGGTATTTTTTCAATGCGGTGAAATCTCTGAATCCCGATTTGCCAGACGAAGCGCTTCAAATGGCAAAAGATGAACTGGTGCGGAATCGATCCACCATGGATATTGCCAAAGCTAATCAACAGGTGTATAAACTGCTGAAAGACGGTGTAAAAGTCACCTTTAGAGATGATAAGGGCATCCAGCAAAATGAGAAAGTAAAACTCATCCATTGGACGGAGCCGAATCAAAACCATTTTCTATTGGTGAGCCAAATGTGGGTAAATGGCGATATGTACCGCAAACGCCCGGATCTGCTGGGATTTGTGAATGGAATTCCCCTGCTCTTTATGGAACTGAAAAATGCGTCTAAAAATATAAAACATGCCTATGATGATAACCTGCGTGATTATAAAGATACCATTCCACATTTAATGTGGTACAACGGATTGGTTTTACTTTCTAATGGCAGGGATGCGAAAGCAGGAAGCGTTACTGCAGAATGGGAGCACTTCGCCGATTGGAAAAAAATGAACGATGAAGGCGAAACGGGCATTATTGATTTGGATACCATCATTCGCGGTACCTGTACCCAAGACCGGCTCTTGGATATTGTAGAGAATTTTACGGTCTTCATGGATGCCCCTGGCGGTGTGGTAAAACTGGTATCCAAGAATCATCAATATCTGGGTGTGAACAATGCCATCCAAGCCATAGGGAAAGCGCAGGAATCGAAAGGACGGTTGGGTGTATTTTGGCATACGCAAGGGTCGGGGAAAAGCGCATCCATGATTTTCTTCAGCCAAAAAGTATTGCGGAAAATTCCCGGCAACTGGACCTTTGTCATTATCACCGACAGAGTGGAATTGGATAACCAGATTTACGAAACATTCCACAATGCCGGTGTTTTATCCGAAGATAAAGTCCAAGCCACCAGTTCAAAACATCTTCGCCGGCTCTTGGCAGAAGACCACCGATTTATTTTTACCCTTATTCACAAATTCAGAACGGAAGACGGAGAGACGCACCCTGTGTTGTCCGATCGGGATGATATTATCATTATCACCGATGAAGCCCACCGGAGCCAATACGATGTGATGGCGCAAAATATGCGGGATGCACTGCCCAAGGCATCTTTTCTCGGATTTACCGGAACGCCGCTCATCAAGGGTGAAGAACAGAAAACACGGGAAGTGTTTGGCGATTATGTGAGTATTTACAACTTTAAGCAATCCATTGATGATAAAGCCACCGTACCGCTCTATTACGAAAACCGCATTCCGGAAGTAAACTTGAATGCCTACGGCGAAGAAAGTCTAAATGATGAAATGACGGCCATTATTGATGAAACAATGCTGGATGAAGCTCAAGAGAAAAAATTAGAGCGTTACTTCAGCCGGATGTACCATATTATCACCCGTGAAGATCGATTGGATCAAATTGCAGAAGATATTGTGACCCATTTCATGGGGCGGGGTCACATGGGTAAAGCCATGGTGGTGGCCATTGATAAAGCCACTGCAGTAAAAATGTACGATAAAGTTCAAGGGGAATGGGATAAACTGAAAATGGATTTCCTGAAGCGAGCCGAATCAGCAGATGGTGCCGAACGAGAATTATTCATGGATCAGTTTACATACATGGATGAAACGGATATGGCCGTGGTGGTGTCTTCCGGCCAGAATGAAATTGATGACTTACGACAAAAAGGGGTGGATATTAAACCCCACCGAAAGCGGATGGTAGAAGAAGAACTGGATGTAAAATTTAAAGATTCTGATGATCCGTTACGCATTGTTTTTGTGTGTGCCATGTGGATGACAGGCTTTGATGTGCCTTCCTGTTCTACAATTTATTTAGACAAACCCATGAAAAACCATACACTCATGCAGACCATCGCCCGGGTGAACCGTGTATTTCAGGAAAAACCCAATGGCTTAATCGTGGATTATGCAGGCATTTTCCGCAGTCTGGAAAAAGCATTGTCCATTTATGCCGACCCCGGAACCGATCAAGGTGAAATACCCATTAAAAATAAAGATGAACTGCTGACACTTCTGGTTTGCGCCATCGAAGAAACAGTTGCCTTTGCCAATGAAAAAAATGTGGATTTGGAAAAAATAAGGAATACCCAAGATCCCTTTGAAAGGGTTGGAATGAAGCAAAATGCAGTAGATGGGCTGATTGAATATAAAAAAGAATTTCGGCGTCTGGCAGACAAGGTGAATGTGATATATAAAGCGTACTTGCCGGATCCCATTGATGAAACCACAGGCCAAATGGCGTATTTAATCCGCAAGATCGCCAAACAGATGGCAGATGGCGAAATAGTGGATATTTCCTTCGTAACCAAAAAAGTGGATGACCTATTGGATCGGAGTGTGGAAGGGTTTGCCATCAGCGAACCGGACGATGGTAGCCATATATATGATTTATCCCAAGTGGATTTTGATGCACTAAAGGCCCAGTATGAAAAGGGTAGAAAGCGGATTGAAGTAGATCGATTTAAAAGTGTTATTGAACGAAAATTAGACGCATTGATTCAACGAAACCGTACCCGTTTGGATTATCGAAAGCGCTATAAAGAAATGATTGACGAATATTTGAGCGGCTCGGTGAATCTGGATGAACTATTCAGAAATTTGGTGGCATTCAGCAAAGAACTCAATCATGAAGAACAACGCTACATTCGGGAAGAATTAGGGAGCGATGAAGAAATGACGGTGTTTGATTTACTCACAAAACCGAATATGAATCTTAACAAAAAAGAGACGAAACAAGTCAAAGCCATCGCCCGCAAACTTCTGGATACACTCAAGACTGAAAAAATGGTATTGGACTGGAAAAAGAAGCAGCAAACACGAGCCGGTGTAAAAGTCGCCATCGAAGAAGTATTGGACGGATTACCAGAAGTATATTCCAAAGATGTATTTGATGGAAAATGTTCTGCGGTGTATGATTATGTGTGGGATATGGAATAAAAATCTCTGTGAACTCTGTGGTTAATTAATATGGAAGCAAGTATAACACTCAAAAAAGTCGGTAAACTTGTCGGGGATAAAACCATCCTCGCCGGTTTGACATTTGGCATCGAAAAAGGTACAATTGTTGCTTTGGTGGGTGATAATGATGCGGGAAAATCAACCATGCTTCGTTTAATTGCCGGATTGGAAAATCCCAATTATGGCGCTGTGTTTTTACATGGACTTGATACGGAAAAACGCCGCATGGAAACACGCCAAACGGTGGCATTCATTCCCCATGATATTGATTTGGACCCGTGGCTCACGTTGGAGCAAAATATCCAATTTGACGCAAAGTTATACGGGGAGCATCAAGACAAGATTCAATCTAGAATTAATGAATATAGTCACGCTTTGGGCATGGGGGATTTCCTGTATTCCATGGCTGGGCGTGTTCCGCAAGGTATCCAGAAAAAAGCAATGATTATTAGAGCGCTTGCGCACGATCCCACAATTTTGATCATGGATGAACCAACTGCCTTTATGGATGCAGAATCTCGTCGACTTACATGGAATCTGATGCGCAAACTCCGTGGTGACAAAACGATTGTTTATTCCAGTCAATTTTTACCAGAAATTGAATCAGCCAACGATAGAATCATGGTCATTCATAATGGCAGTGTTCTGTTGGATGGAAGTTTGGACAAATTGCTGGAAAGCACACTCGAATATCATCAATTTGCAATTGAGTTCGAAGAACTATCAGATGAATTGTATAATTCATTGTGCGGAGTGTCTACTATTGTCAACCCTACGAAAGTGGGAAATACATTTCATTTTTATGGACGATCACGGAAGGTATTTTTTGAAGTACTGAATGCGTGCACCGGTGCATTAATGAAAGATTTATCTATTGAAAAATTATCCCTGCAAGATCTTTTGGATTCTGCATTTGCTCAAAAGGGTATGGACGGATGAGTGCTTTCATTCTACGCAGATGGTGGCTGATTCGCAACCGCCTCATGTCGTCAATTTCTCTTGCGTTTATCGTTCCATTTATTTTATCAATCGTAACCGTATTTGGTACAAAAAATATTATTATCAGTAGTATAAATGGTCAGCCATACGAAGTCTGGGCACTTCCGGGATTAATGATGTTTATGTCTGCTGTATTAATTACACCTTTGATCTACAGAGATTTCTTTGACCTGCGTATTCACAACAAAGCATTGATTCCCATGACGTTGGCTCCCATTAGAAAATCAACCATCATTTTAGGTATTTTATTCAGTTCTCTTTTGGAAGTGCTGGTTATCATTACCATTGGATTGGGTATTTACAGTATCCTTTTTCCCCACGCAGTCTCTATAGGTCATATTGGATATATTCTTTTGTATTCTATCATTTTTGTTCTTCTTTATGGGAATATCATCATTTTATTGTCACTGCTAACTGAACGAATTTCTGTATTTATATCAGCGCTTTTGACGACACTTATATCCATTATGTTTATCTGTGGATTATTCATTGAATTCGAATTTTTCCCAATAACAATGAGTACTATTTTTCAATATTTTCCATTGAGTATGGTCAGTATTGCAAGTCGTTCAATTCTCTTCATCAATACCTTCGACACGTTCAACACAGTAACACCTATAATTTTTACACTCATTTTAATTATTCTAAATAGTTTTTTATTGAAACGGAAAATGAAACAATGATTGCTTATTTGAGCGGCGCCATGGAACAAGCCGCCGATGAAGGCGCCCTTTGGCGTGAAGAGATGACAAGGTGGCTTGAAACGGAGTTAAATCACGATGTAATTGACCCAGTTATTTCATCTCAATTATTGGTTGAAAAACATGAAGCTCAAAATTATCGTGACTGGAAATTTTCTGACCCAGAGCGTTTTATGGAATTTGTTCGCAAAGCTATTGATCTGGATTTAGACAATGTGATAAATAGTTCTGACTACATAATATGTTTATGGAATGAAGATGTGATGAAAGGCGGCGGTACTCACGGAGAGGTAACTATGGCGTATTATAAAAATATTCCTGTCTATCTAATTAATCAAGTTCCGGTTAAAGATTTAAGTGGGTGGATCATGGCCTGTTCAACTCAAATATTTAACAATTTTTCTGAATTGAAATCTTTTTTAGCAGAAACATATAAGAATCAATGATATTAGTTTACACATGGTAGGACCCAAAGCATATATACATCTGGATAGATTGATTCATAATTACCGAGTAGTTCATGATCGAATTGGGGGAAGTTCCATGATGTGTGTCGTAAAGGCCAATGGCTATGGACATGGTGCAATTGAATGCTCTAAAGCGCTGGTTAATGAAGGGTGTAAATTTTTAGCAGTCTTTAATTTTAATGAAGCCATGGAACTCCGTAAAGCCGGTATTCAAACAAACATTATGATTTTTTCACGTATGCAAAAAGATTTTCTGGAAGATGCAGTTACAAATAATATTACGATGAATTTATCTGGTGTTAACGATATTGCAATGCTGGAAGAATTTGAAAAGCAAACTGGTACATGTCCTAAATTTCATCTCAAAGTGGATACTGGTATGAATCGGCTAGGTATTCCATTTGACAAAGCAAACGATTTATTGAGAGAAATAAGTGCTAATCCACAGCTTAATTGCGAAGGGATATACAGCCATTATGCCACAGCTGATGAAGGTGACTTATCGTATGCAGAGTGGCAATTGGAGCAATTTAAACTGGTACTTTCCTTGGCTGATGAGATTGGGCTCAAAATCAAATATCGCCATTTCTCAAACAGTGGAACGGTGATCAATATGACAGAATCCAATTTTGATATTGTCCGGGTAGGTATGTTACTATACGGAGCGTTTCCATCCGATGAAGTGCCAACTGATTTAGATATTAAACCTGTCATGGAATATCGAGGTCCCATTGTTAGTCTCCGTAGAGTAACAGCAGGAACCAAAGTGTCCTATGGAGGCGTATGGGAATCCAGAAATGATACCACTATTGGTGTCATCCAAACTGGCTTTGCTGACGGTTTTCCCCGAAATTGGTATGAAAGCGGTTATGTCGTTTATAAAGGAAAACCATATCCCATTGCCGGTCGAGTTTGCATGGATCAATTCATGGTTGATTTTGGTGATGATAGAGCTGAAATAGGTGATGAAGTATTGTTGTTTGGAGAAAATGGTAATGATTCACTGCATATGGAAGAAATCGCTTTGCAAATCAATTCTACACCATACGTTTTGTCTACTGGGATTCATGGCCGAACTGAACGTATTTATTTACCTTAAATAGTTTTATGCATTTTCCCCTCTTTATTGTAAGGTGGGGATTAATTAAGGGTGTCTGTCCGCTATTCTTTTGGGCGGTGTTGAGAAAAAGATGAAGCAATATAGTTTGACCCTTTCAGGGTCAGTGTTTATTTTCAATCAACAACCGATTGCATCGGTTGTTATGTTAGTTAATCCCCTTCAGGGATTTTAAAAAGAATGCGACTGACAGAAATTAAAATGAAGAAATTTGAAGTTTATCCATTAGTAGACGAGAAACAAACACAAGGTTATCTAGTGCAAATTGGAAAAATATGAATACAAAATTTACGACTATGAAATGCATCAGAGTAAAATGGCAGTTAATTCCCTTCAGGGATTTTAAAAAGAATGTGACTGACAGAAATTAAAATGAAGAAATTTGAAGTTTGTCCATTAGCAGACGAGAAACAAACACAAGGTTATTTAGTGCAAATTGGAAAAATATGAATACAAAATTTACGACTCTGATATGCATCAGAGTAAAATGGCAGTTAATTCCCTTCAAAGATTGTAAAAAGAATGTGACTTACAGAAATTAGAATGAAGAAATTTGAAGTTTGTCCATTAGCAGACGAGAAACAAACACAAGGTTATTTAGTGCAAATTGGAAAAATATGAATACAAATTTTATGACTATGATATATATCAGAGTAAAATGGCAGTTAATTCCGTTCAGGGATTTTAAAAAGAATGTGACTGACAGAAATTAAAATGAAGAAATTTGAAGTTTGTCCATTAGCAGACGAGAAACAAACACAAGGTTATTTAGTGCAAATTGGAAAAATATGAATACAAATTTTATGACTATGAAATGCATCAGAGTAAAATGGCAGTTAATTCCCTTCAGGGATTTTTTACAATGTTTTTATGTTGTACTGAAACCTGAATATCTAAAAAGAATTATGAACAAAAATATTTTTAGGAAAAAGATAGTATATTGAATAACCTAGATTTAAACTATTCACTTAACCCTGAAGGGGTTAAATGTGAATAACAGTAATAAAATAAAAAGAAGGCAACCCTGAAGGGGTTGAAAAAAACCATGTCATATACACAAATATATTACCATATCGTTTTTAATACAAAAAACCGTATACCCTGCATGACAAAACAAAAGCGTGAGGATCTTTATAAATACATTTGGGGAGTCCTAACAAATAAAAACTGTCACTTATATAGAATAAACGGTGTTGAAGATCACTTGCACATTCTTACCCATATACATCCGACGGTCTCTTTAGCTAATTTAGTAAAAGATATCAAACTATCTTCATCTGACTGGATAAAGGAAAATGGTATTTTTAAGCGTTTTTCCGGTTGGCAAAAAGGATATGGTGCCTTTACAGCTGCACAGAAGGACAAGGATAGGATTATTCGTTATATAAAAAATCAGGAGAAGCATCATCAAAAGAAATCATTCAAAGATGAATTGAGAAAGCTGTTGGAAGAAGCGGGAATTGAGTTTGATGAGAAATACTTGGTTTGACCCCTTCAGGGTCAGTGTTTATTTTCAATCAACAACCGATTGCATCGGTTGTTATGTTAGTTAATCCCCTACAGGGATTTTAAAAAGAATTTGACTGACAGAAATTAAAATGAAGAAATTTGAAGTTCATCAACCGTGTTGATGTTGAATCGACGGAAGAGATTCAATAATATATATAAACCTTGCAAAAGGGAACTGTATTTACCGCTTCCTTCGTCACCGTAGATTCAGTCCAAATTAGAATAAATTAGTCTATCGGCTCGCTGTCGGCGCTCCATTCGGAGAAGTGGGGAAGACCATCATCCATTTGAACCCAGTGAATGCGTTTTCTGTCCCAAATATGTTTGGATGGTTTAACGGAACTTGGGTTATCCATCGTTCCAGCAGTAATGTCAATTGTATCTTCGGTCCGCTGAAAATAACTGATGGATGAACCACACGTATTGCAAAAACCGCGCTCCACTTTTCCATCCGTAACATGAATCGTCGGCTGTTCACCAATATGCTTGAAATCTTTTATTGAAATGATAACCCAAGAGACAAAGGGCCCTCCAACGGATCGTTTACAATTGTCGCAATGGCAATGGACGACTGTAGGTTCAGTATCCATTTCGTAACGGATATTTCCACAATAACATGCACCCGTTAACATCATTCAGAATCCTTTTCCGGATTTCTTACCCATGAGCGCCGTTCGCTGAAAACTCTTTTTTTCAAGTCAGCCCATTCATTAATAATATATTTCAAGTGAATTCCCTCATCGTCGTCAGCATCTAATTTTTCTTCAATCAACTTATTCATTTCGTCTCGTGTTTCATCTATGTCAGTATGACTTTTTATTTCTTCTTTAGACCATGAATCCTTTTCGGCTTTAAAATCTTCTTTATCCAATGCAGCTTGCGAGACTTGTTCTTTTCGTCCAAAAAGAAACACAAGTAAAAATAAAATTAAAACGATTACAGTTATTAATAATTCATTCATATAAACCTCATTCCAGGAAAACAGGTATTCTTAAAATTCCAGCCCAATACAATGAAACCATGGCAGCCATTACTGCCAAGGCTGCAGGCCAGGCAAACATTGCCAAGCGGATAAAATCTTTTGCGTCCAACATGCCAGCTGCATACACAATTGAACTGGCAGGTGTTCCGATGACGAGCCAGAAAGCAAGAGAAGTTGCAATTGCCAATCCAACGCCAACTAATAAGGGATTTGTTCCGGAACTTTGGGCCATATCCAGCACTACAGGACCAATTACTGCAACCGTTGCTCCGGCGCTCATTAAGTTTGTAAGGCTGGCTCCAATTGCAACGACCAATAAAATTAACGCAATTCCCGAATCAATCCCTAATGGAGCTAATAGATTAATAATACTATCAGCTAACCAGCCAGCTGCGCCAGACGCTCGAAAAACAGTTCCAAGACTGATAGCCCCGGCATAAAGGATAATCACTCCCCAACTGACATTTTCTTCGTAATCCTTCCAGGAAGCTAATCCCAGAAGCATATAAAGGACGGCACCGGAAATGGCTACACCACCAAGACCCAAAGAAAAGCCAAGCAAACTCCTTGTGACTGATTTATCCGTAATCCACATAAAAACAACCAAAAGCATTATTCCGGTAACGATATATTGTTTGGCATTCATTTTCCCATGTTTTTCCAGGTCGGACTTTAATGTGGATACGGCTTCAGAAAGATCATTGACTTCCGGTTTAAAGACCATTGGCAGTATAAAGGACATCAGTATTGACATACCAAACGTATAGAAAACACCCATGGACATCCATTGAAAAAAGGAAACTTCCACGCCGATATTAGATAGAAATCCAATCATGATGGCATTTCGTGCTCCGCCGGATGGACTCATGGGCGCACCAATCATACAGCCCACAGCGATAGACATCATGAGCAATTTCCCAAGATTGGGCGCCGGAATCGTTTTATTGGTAAGCGTATACAACGCCAGAGCGATGGGGACATACATGGGTGCAATGGATGCTTCATTAATAAAAGCGGATGGAATGGCTGTTCCCAACAAAAGTCCAATTACTATCATTCGTGTCTTGGAGCCGGACAATTTCATCACCAGCATACCGATTCGCTTATCCAGCCCGTATTTTACCAGCGTAGCGCCAATTGCCAAGGATCCTGCTATAAACCAAACGGCATCGTGGGCATAGGTGGAAACAATATGGGACGGTGCTGTGATTCCGAAAAATAATTGGACAAGGCCGATCAGTAATGCCACCGCCGGCATGGGAATAGCTTCCGTAGCAAAAAAGATAGTACACGCAGCCAGAAGGGCGATGATAATTTGGATATGCGTTGCTTTAACGGCCACGTCATCGGCTGATAAGCCGGAAAAAACAGACGCCGCCTTCTCGGACATGGACGCAGGCAGGGGTATGACAAAGCCGATGAGAATGAAGAGCGCCAGGCCCACGGCCAACCATTTGAAATTGGTCGTTTTGGAAAAACCGCCTGAAGAATTCTGTTCTTGGTCTGTCATAGCTAATTGAAAAGTGGGGCTAGATACAGTATGGGTTCAAGTAAAAAGTGAATAAATGAAAGGTTGGTTATTTTGAATATGGGTGAGTTGGCGGGGGTGAGGGTATTTTGTTATTATTCATAACCCCAAGTACAAATAAGTTTTCTATTGAAAAGGTCTAAGTTATATTCGTATCAATTAAATGCAGTGTTTTCATATTCGATGTAGTTATCTTGTATTCTGAGTAAATTATTATATTTAGTCCACTTTGAGGTATCTATTCTGCTCAATAATTCCATAAAATCTTTTTTGTTAAATAGCAATTCGCAATCTTCAGAATAATCTCCACCACCTAAAAAAATTAGGTTCTGTTTATAATAAGTAATTGAATAATTCATTGTAACATTTACTCCCAAAGTTTCATAAATGCGTTGATTTATTAATTCAATTGATGGATCTGGTGTATATGACATTATAAAAGTGAATGTAATTACAATAAGGAAAGCTATTGTTAACCAAGTAATTTTCTTTTTGATTTTCACCATATTAAAATTGGTAATTATGCACAAAACGGACCAAAAGCTATTATACAATAAATATTCAAGATAATGAAAATAACATAAATGAAGAAAACCGTTTTGATTTACCAAATTTGATCCTTTCGAAGTACGACAGGCATTCCTGCCTGTCGTAGTGCAGACAAGAATGTCTGCACTACTTTAAAAGGATGTAAATCAGTATGATTGAATTTTTTAATCAAAACATAATTAATTAAGTAATTTGAATCCGGTTAATAATTAAAACGAGAGTAATTTTATTTTAGTCCGAAAAATGCATAATCACCTTAAAACTTTACCTTACTAAACACATCACACAAATTCCATTTGAATTTAACAAAAACAATTTACAACCGTGGCAGAGGAGGGGGAGTTAGAGGAGATACATCGTTATCCATATTAAGCGATACTCTGAATTCGATGTAGTTCATCTTACTATTTCTTCAAACCTTGTTTTGCTTTAGCCTGGCTGCATAGTTGAAATGATCAAAATACGTTTGCCAGGAGATGTCAGTGGATGAAAATTCGTTATCTCCATAAAAGTAGTCTTTAATTGCTTCACGAAGTCTGGTCAATTCTTTTATATGAGATTTCATTGATACAGTGTCAATTGAAAGAGAGATTAGTTCAAGTGCTCGATTGACTGAATTATGTGAATATTTTTCATTATTTTTCTTTTTCCAATGGATTGCTCTGCTGATTTCACTGCCTATGTTTGCCATTTGTTCAGAGAGAGACATTTTTGCCCAACGACCTTGAGCAAGTTCTTTATGTTGTATTTCCATTACACTCTTTTTATCCACTTGTTAGATATCTCAACAATCATATTACGCATGTTTATATCTTCTACGCTTCTACTAAAATTATTTTTGGCAATTATTAGTAATGCTTCAATTGTAATAGTATAGTTCAGTATTCTCAAGAACTTATATCTCCTAAATTATTAAACCTTTTTCATAGATATCACCGTTTAACATATTAATAAATTTAACAAAGTGCAACTCTGTACGACAGACATTCTTGCCTGTCGTAGTGCAGACAAGAATGTCTGCACTACAATTCAATCTTTCATGTAATTTTCAGCTTATAAAATGACCGAGGATAAACAATCCATACATTAGATTTAATTATTATAGTTGGTTTTTTGGCATTCACCACTGGTTGGGGAGTCTGGCAGGGCCGGCAAAATAAATCAGCGAATGACTATTTCCTGGCCGGGCGATCCCAGCATTGGGTCATGGTCATGTTTTCCATTGTTGCAACGGAAACATCAGTACTTACATTTGTAAGTATACCCGGATTAGCCTACCGTGGAGATTGGTTTTTCCTACAGCTTGCACTTGGGTTTATCATCGGTAGAATTTTTGTTTCCTTTTATCTTCTTCCAACTTACTTCCAAAAAGGCGTTGTTTCTATCTATGAAATTTTGGGGAAAAGATTTGGAAATGGGATGCAGAAACTTGCTTCCGGTATTTTTCTGATTACACGTATTTTAGCAGATGGTATTCGCTTTTTGGCAACGGCGGTCATCGTTCAGGTTTTAACGGGCTGGTCATTGCCTGCAGCCGTATTGGTGATCGGTATCGTCACATTGATTTATACAGTTTCAGGTGGTATTCGTACCGTCGTTTGGGTGGACAGTTTTCAATTTGTTTTATATTTGCTCGGTGGCGTTATAGTAATTTTTCATATTTTTTCCCAAGCGCATGTAATTCCTACTGGCTTCATTGCCGATTTATTACACGATGGTAAATTGAATATTTTCCGCTTCGATGGTGACTTGACTACAAATCCTTGGCTTTTTTGGTCTGCCTTCATAGGTGGTATATTTTTATCATTTGCATCCCACGGTGCCGATTATATGATGGTACAGCGGACACTCACTTGTAAGGATTTGCGATCAGCAAAAAAAGCTATGATTGGCAGCGGGTTTTTTGTATTTCTTCAGTTTACTCTTTTCCTCCTTGCCGGTTCACTGATTTATGTTTCTTTAGGAGGGATGGAATTACCAAAGGATAGAGAGTTCGCATATTATATCATTAATGAATTGCCTATTGGATTAAGAGGACTATTGTTGGCTGGTGTTTTATCGGCAGCAATGTCCACATTGAGTTCTTCCATTAATTCGCTAGCTTCATCAACATTGCGAGATTGGTTTAAAAAAGAAGCTGATCTTAAAACTGCTCAAAAAACGAGTATTGTTTGGGCGACTGTTCTTATTGGTATTGCCATGATCTTTGACGAAAGTGATAAAGCAATTGTAGAGATGGGCTTGCAGATTGCGTCTTATACCTATGGCGGACTGCTGTCTCTTTTTATTATAAGTAAACTCAAGCGGCAGTTTCAACCAATCAACTTAATGATTGGTCTAATATCCAGCTTGCTCACAGTATACATCGCCCAACAAAACGGTATTGCATGGACGTGGTTTATTTTACTGGCTGTATGTGTAAATATTGCCGTGGTTTTTGTATCGCACTCCGTATTTTCCCGGCGCCATGATAACTAATTTTCTATTAATTTTAACTCTTTTCGGCGTCGATACATTTGCCAATGATTTTCAATACAGCAATGTTGAAGCTGTCCCGGATTTGTCTTTCATGCCACATGTGTATACCGGTTTGGATGTTCTGGAACAAATGGATTTCAAACCTTTGCAGGGTAAAACGATCGCAGTGTTTTGCAATCAAACAGCTTTAAATCGCAACGGTCGTCATATTCTTGATATACTAAAAGATCAGCCGGACATTTATACATATGTAATTTTAACTCCACAATATGGTTTATTTGGCGACCAGGTAAACAAGACGAAAATCATTGGTAAAGTAAAGAAAGATCACAACACCGGCGCTCGAATAGTCAATTTGCTTGACCGTTTTGTCAAACCGCCGGAATGGACTATCCGTGATGTGGATCTCGTTTTAGTGGATTTACAAGACACAGGCGTGCGCTATACAACATATATGACAACTCTAACTAAAATATTTGAAGTGGCAAGTGAACTCCATAAACCTGTCATTGTGCTGGATCGACCCAATCCCATTCGAGGTGATCGTATGGATGGTCCAATTGTACGGACAGCTTATCAGTCTTTCGAAGGATATCATCTCGTTCCCATTCGCCATGGGCTCACAATTGGCGAATATGCACTCATGGTGAATGAAATGGGTTGGATAAAAGATTTACAGCGTACAGAATTGACGGTGATCCCCATGGCGAATTGGACGCGTTCCATGTGGGTAGATGAAGTTGATCTTCCGTTCACACCGCTGGCGCCCGGTTTAGTTGACGTAGAAGCATGCCTTGCATACACTGGGATGAATTTGCTGAAAGGTACCAATTTGAATTGGGGGCAGGGAACGGTGAAACCCTATTTCCGCGCAGGAGCACCTTGGATTTCCGGTCGTATTTTTTATCAGAAAATAAAAAATCTAAATTTGCCTGGAGTGAATTTCAAACATATTCAATATACACCCACCCAAAGCAAAGGGGATGGATCATTTCCGTTATATTATCGGGAAAAATGCAGCGGCATTGAATTTGAAATTACGGATCGGGAAATATTTGATCCTTTAGCCACATCAACAGCGATTATGATTCTGGCTTATCAGCTTTATCCGCGGCAGTTTGAATGGATTCATGATGATTATATCAATAAATTATTTGGTTACAATTTATTGACGGCATTTGCTGCCCAGGGAAAAACTCCGGATTATCTTCCACCGCAATGGGTGATGGACGTCATTCGCTTCAGCAAATTCAGGGAACGGTTTTTACTATACAAATGAAAACAGTAAAATCACTTCTTCCTTCTTACTTTTTCTTTTTTACTTCTTCCTTCTTACTTTTTCCTTCTTCCTTATTTTCTCAAACTCATTTTACTATTCCAGAAAATGTTTGGCGGATAAGCATAAAGCCCTCAGTTACAACGGGTAGTTATGTTGGTCCGGGTGGTATAAAGGGTATCCCGAATATGTCATTTAAATTAGCAAATTATGGTAAGCGTTATTTTGATCATGGTTATGTAGTGGATGGTTATTATGCCAGTGATAATGACCTCCATAATTTGGATACGCTAGGGCTTAATTCTAATTATACAGTCGGTGAATATATTCGATATTATAATACCATTTACAATGATTCTATCCCCGATTTAAGTACAGATTTCTTTGGCAATGATTCAATATATGTGGGTGGCAGTTTGGACCAAGAAATAAGTAAAACATCCTGGGGAGTGGACTTCAAAATAGAATACGGATTGTCAAACAAGTTAACCTTTGAAATGAATATCCCATATTATTCCTATGTATCCCAAGACTTAACATCAAAGTGGACATCAAATGAAATTAAAGGGTTGGATGCTTTTGGTGAATATCATCAAGGTGTAATGGCTGCCATGGATTCAGCATTAGCCAATAATTATGATATTAATTTGCAATTGATTCGTAATCGTTTTTATGATTGGGAGGGAAGTAATTCTTTACGTTGGGCAATGGGTGGAGATCCATTTGTTAATGGTATTTATGGTGTAGAATACAATCCTTTTTCTGCGAATGATACATCAGCTGTTACCATTAATGATCTGCTTAATTATTACTTTCCAACTAAACAAACAACATTTGGTTTGGGTGATGTGGAACTTGGATTAAAATTTTTATTGCTCGGCAAGCCAGCATGGAGTGAATCAGGTAACTTTTCAATCTACACCGGTTTATCCGTTTTATTGGGATCCGCTGATAGATTACATACGTATTCATACAGCAACGGAACCCCAATGGTTCAATCACATTTTACTTCGTTATCTTTAGGTGATGGCGTTTCAAGGTATAACATTTCTTTGTTTGGGGAATTATTTAAAACTATTCTTCGCCGACAGGTCAATATAAATTGGTTAGTTCGTTCTGGTATTTATAGTCAGACTCGAGTGAATACTCCTATTTCATTTTTAAACTTCAATACATTAAACCCGGACAGTATTGCTAAAACTATTGGAATTAAGCATACCATTCATAAAGGAAATGAATTATTTGCAATGGCACAAGGAAAATTGGAACTCATACCTGATTGGGTATCTGTTTCAGGTGGTGCATCTATATTTGTGAAAGGCCGAGATAGGTTTTTTTCCAATGATCCAATTTGGGATAAGTGGATGAGTTACAGAGAGGATAATTATGATACAAAAAAGACAGTTGTGAAACAATTTGCTGAAGTGGCTTTCCATAACGTCAATCCGTTAAAACGAATCGGTCCAATCCCGTTTGAATTACGGGGAGGAGTTTCAATACCAATTATAACTAGAAATTCTTTCAATGATTTTTCTGCATGGATTCAATTAGTCGTTTATGCTCAAGCGTGGTAGATTTGTAAGACACTATTATGACTTCTGAAAGAAAAAGAATATTAAGCTGGTCTCTCTATGACTGGGCAAATTCAGCATTTTCCACGACTGTTGTGGCTGGTTTTTTCCCCATTTTCTTTGAAAAATATTGGTCAAATCCTAATGATGTTATTCAAAGCACATATCAATTGGGTTGGGCAAATTCATTGGCTTCCATTTTAGTTGCTGCATTGGCTCCTTTTCTTGGTGCAATTGCAGATAAGGGTTCAGCCAAGAAAAAATTTCTCATTTTCTTTTGCTATTTTGGAGTTGTAATGACAGGTGGGCTCTTTATAGTCGATCAAGGGGAATGGGAACTTGCAGTCTTACTTTATATTGCTTCTTCCGTTGGATTTATGGGTGCAAATATATTTTATGATTCCTTAATGCCATCTCTTGCTCCAAAAGAGAAAATGAATTTTGTTTCTTCTCTTGGTTTTGCTCTCGGATATATTGGTGGCGGATTGCTTTTTTTAGTCAATGTTCTTATGTATTTGAATCCACATTGGTTTGGCATTGCAGACCCATCAACAGCAATTAGACTATCTTTTCTTTCCGTTGCAGTGTGGTGGGGAATTTTCACTATTCCTCTTATATTATTTGTTCCTGAACCAAAGGTAGATAATCCACTCGCTCTGCATAAATCTGTTATGGCAGGCTATCGTCAATTACGTCAAACATTTAATCACATTCGTGAATTAAAAGTAATCGGTGCCTTTTTGCTCGCTTACTGGCTTTATATCGATGGAGTGGACACAATTATTAGGATGTCTGTGAAAATGGGCTCATCATTAGGATTTGAAGCTGGAGATTTGATTACTGCTCTACTCATGGTTCAATTTATTGCTTTTCCATCCGCATTAGCGTATAACTGGTTTGCGTCCAAGATTGGAACTAAGAAAGCTGTGTTGATTGCAATCGGCGGTTATTCTTTGGTAACACTATTGGCATTCTTCATGACTGATAAGAATCATTTTTTCATATTAGCAGCTATGATTGGGCTTTTTCAAGGAGGTATTCAAGCGCTGAGTCGAAGTTTGTTTGCAAGGTTAGTCCCGAGAGGAAAAGAAGCAGAATTTTTTGGTTTTTATAATATGCTTGGAAAATTTGCAGCTGTAATCGGGCCAATCATGATGGGCTGGGTTACACTGGCAACTGGGAATGTCCGCATGGGTATTTTATCAATATTAGTCTTGTTTGTATCAGGAGCTTTCCTTTTATCTAAAGTAGATTTTGATAAAGGAGAAAGGCTGGCATTAGAGTTTTCCGGCATGAATAATCTGGAATAAAAAAAGTATTGATTTCAACATGGATTATCCTATAATATTTAATCAGCCCCGCAGGTGTGGCGTGCTCTTCAGGGAAAAAGATTTTCTCGAGGGTAACATTGCGGGGCTTTGCTTTAATATAATGTAAAATAGATGAAAGACTTAAAGTAACACATGAAATACACAGCTAAATATTCTCAAATTGTTATGCCGGATAATATTAACATTATCGGTACTCTTTTTGGTGGTCAAATGGTATCTTGGATGGATTTGGCTGCTGCAAAAGTAACCTATAGATTTTTAGAAGGTACCGCGGCAAATGGTGCAGTAACCAGGGCTATAGAAAAAGTGGTGTTTAAAGAACCAGTTTACAAAGGTGAGTGGGTTAATTTTGAAAGTACAGTTATTAAAACTGGAAAAACTTCATTTCAAGTTAAGGTTAACGCCTATGCTGAAGGACGTGAACGTGGTAATCGTTTAGCGTGCACTGCTTTAATTACAATGGTTGCGGTTTGTACGGATGAAAATGGTGTATACTCAAAATTTGAGCATGGTAAATCGTGTGATTAAATGAAAAAAAAATTAATGATTATTTTTTTAGTGCACCTCCAATTTTGGGGGTGTTCTTATTTTCAGTCTGTTACGTATCCAAATCCCATTCTGATTGCTGATAATGAGCAAGTCTACGTTCGTTACCAGTTTAATGAAATTCGAATTTTCGGTTTTGTGAATCAAGGAGACTATGAGCCTGAAGCATTCATTTTTGCCATTTTTCACCGTGGATCGCTTGATGCACCTATTATTCAAAAAATGTTCTTCCCAGGAGATACACTGGAATTCATGATAGCTGAAAATCATTTAAACGCTGCTTCCCATGGGAATTTGGCTGTATTAAAAGCAATTGGAGATGATTTTCAACAAGAGGAAATTTCTTTTTCCTATGTGGGTAAAAATGAAATTATTCTTCCACAATTCACATTACATAAAGTGCCTTATTATTATGAGAACCAATTTCTCCAGTTATCAGATGAATTTACTGATTCAATACGAACCGATAGCGGTGGTGTGGGATTGGCAGGATTAGTTGAAGGAGTGCATATTGCCAAAATTCCAACACGAGGGGAAGAGAGAAATATGTCATCAGTGATGGATTCAACTGGATTGAGTGCCATGCCACAATCAAATACAATTAAAGCATTTATTTTTAGTACACCCGATGAAGCTGAATTATACATCGACGGCCAGCTAAAAGGTGAAACTCCTCTCGGTATATTGAGTTTATCAAGTGGAGAGCATTCCTTCAAACTGCTTAAAGAGGGTTATGCACCATTGAAAAAGACATTGGATATACAATCAGCTAAAAAAGCAAATATAGAATTTCGAATGAATCGCTTAAATGTATTGCATTTCAAAACAAATGAAGAAGGTTTAAAGTTTGTGCTTGATGATGAACATGAGTGGTGGGATAGAAATATTAAATTTCATGTGGAAATGGGTAAGCATATCTTGAAAGTATATAAAAATGGTGAAATTGTGGATGAACAAATCTTGAATATTGAGTGGAATGGACTGTATGAATATTTACTATCGGATACCGTTGCAGTGTCTCATGATTCATCCTAATTTCATGACCCAAATTTTAGTATAATTTAATTAAACGAGGACATTATGGCTCATTTATCTAAACTAATTCATACAACTGATTTACTAGATAGTATTAAATCGGATGCAATTTCCATTGGGATTTATGAAGATGGATCATTAACAAAAAATGGTAAAGCTATCAATGCATTAATTGATAATCAAATTATGAACGCACATGATCGAGGTGATATCAAAGGTAAACATTGTGAAACAAATATTTTTTATAGCAATTATGGTCCTGTAATTGTCATTGGTCTTGGAAAAGAAAAAGAATTTGAAACAGAGTGCCTTCGAAAAGTTGGTGGTACATTAGCCAAAAAAGCCATCGCTAAAAAATATGGGCATGTTGTATGTGAGAATTTTGGCGGGAAAGGAACAGCCGATTATGGTCAGGCTCTGGCTGAAGGACTCATCATGGGTAGTTATCAGTTCAATGATTATATGACCAAAAAGAAGGATGAGTTGTTTGAACTGAATAAAGTGACTGTTTCTGGCGGGTCGAAGGTTGGTCTGGATAAAGGGTCGATTACAGCGAATGGCGTCTGTTTTGCCCGTGATTTGGGTAATCATCCGGGAAATGTTTCTACACCAACTCGTTTGGCAAATGATGCAAAAAAGATCGGTCGCAGGGGCAAAATGAAGGTTTCTGTCTTTGATCGTGAAAAATTTACTGAATTAGGTATGGGAGGATTAGCAGGAGTAGCCGCCGGAACCGATGAACCTCCTAAATTCATCCTCATGGAATATTGGGGAACAAAAAAGTCTATAAAACCAAAAGTTCTTGTGGGAAAAGGCTTGACCTTTGACTCTGGTGGTATTTCAATCAAGCCCGCTGCAAAAATGGATGAAATGAAATTTGATATGTGTGGTTCTGCTGTTGTATTAGGCTGTATGCACGCAATTGCAGCAATAAAGCCCAAAATCAATGTTGTAGCTGCCATAGCATCCACTGAAAATATGAGCGGGGCCAAAGCATATAAACCGGGTGATATTTTGACAGCTTATAACGGAAAGACCATCGAAGTGTTGAACACTGACGCCGAAGGACGGCTCATATTGGCAGATGCGTTGAGTTATGTGAGTAAACATTACGACCCTGCATTTATTTTTGATTTCGCAACTCTGACTGGAGCAGTTCTTGTTGCGTTGGGTCATGTTGCCACGGGAATCATGGGCACTGATGTCAAGCTTGTTGAGCGCGTGAAAAAGTCTTCAGTGAACACAGGAGAAAAAGTATGGGAATTTCCCTTGTGGGAAGAATATTGCGAACAAGTCCAATCCAAGATTGCGGATGTTAAAAATATTGGTACACCCATGCAAGCGGGTACCATTGCTGCCGGTGCGTTTTTAAAAGAGTTCGTCGATGAAGATATTCCATGGTGCCATTTTGATATCGCCGGAACAGCCTGGGGTGAAAAAGAAAAACCCTACGGACCGAAAGTCGGCGCTACGGGGAATATAGTTAGACTTGTTCTAGATGCGATGGGTGTTTAATATGAAACCCTTCAACTGTGTTGATGGTAATACAACATGGTTGGTGTAGTCTAAAAAAGAAATAAAATGAATAAACTACCATCAAGAGAAGTGGCATTAGAGCTTCTTCATGAATATACAAAAAGCGATTCTCTTCGCAGACATGCTTTAGGCGTTGAACAAGCTATGCGTAAAATGGCGGAAAAATACAATGGAGATGTAGACGAATGGGGATTAACGGGATTGCTACATGACTTTGACTATGAAATGTATCCCACTGAAGAAGAACATCCTGCAAAAGGAAATGAAATATTAAAAGAACAGGGTTATCCCGAATCCATCTGTACAGCTATTATGGGACATGCTACCTATTCAGGAGTTCCTCGGGAAACGGACATGGCAAAAGCATTATTTTCAGTGGATGAATTAACTGGTTTTATCTTCGCTGTAACATATGTTCGTCCATCAAAATCTATCCTTGAAGTGAAACCTAAATCAGTGAAAAAAAAGCTGAAACAAAAGTCCTTTGCTGCCAGTGTGAACAGGGATGATATTTTCCAGGGCATCGAAGAACTTGGTGTCGATTTAACTGAACATATTCAATTTGTCATTGATGCATTGAAGGAAAAAGCTGAAGAGTTGGGTTTAAAAGGTGATGCTTTATAATCGATTAACATTAATGTACTTTTCACCATGACTTTCACTACAGGAATTTTATTATTACTTCTCGGCATTGCGATCGGTGTAATTGTTTTATTGCTGTTAAAAAAGGATAATGTGCCTGATCAACAGCAAATTAAAGATGCATTTGGAAATCTGTCTAAAGTAGCATTGGACCAAAATATCGAAACATTCATGAAAATTGCCGAAAGCAAATTTGGCGATCTCATGAAAAGTAGTAACGTTCAACTGGATGAAAAGAAAAAACTCATCGATTCCAGTTTAGTGGAAATGAAAAAACAGCTTGAAGGCTTAAACAAACAAACCACTGAACTTACCGGTCAAATGGAAGCATCTAAAATAGGCATTTCTGAATTATCTGAGACAACAACACAATTACGTCAAATCCTTTCCAGTTCTCAAGCGAGAGGGCAATGGGGTGAACGGATGGTTGAAGACATTCTGGCTTTTATCGGTCTTAGTGAAGGAATCAATTACGAAAAGCAATCCCAACAAGGATCAGATAGACCTGATTTCAAATTCAATCTCCCTGATGGTAAACACATCAATATGGATGTGAAATTTCCCTTGAGCCATTATGAGAACTTTCTGGCTTCAGAAAATGAAACTGAACAGGAAAATGAAAAGAAAGCATTCCTAAAAGATGTTCGCAATCATGTAAAAGAAATTTCCGGGCGATCTTATATTGATCCCAATGCAGGTACAGTTGATTATGTTTTGATGTTTATACCAAACGAAAGCATTTATTCATTTTTGAACCAGGAAGATAAAGAATTGATTGATTTTTCTCTGGGAAAAAAGATACTCCTATGTTCTCCGGTGACTCTTTATGCAATATTGTCTTTAATCAGGCAAGCAGTTTCCAATTTTCATATGGAAGAAAAAGCAGGGGAGATGCAAAAATTAGTTGTTACATTTAGAGAACAATGGGGAAAATTCGTTGAAAAGATGGATAAGTTAGGTAAATCATTAGTAACTGTATCAAATCATTATGATGACCTTGTTGGAGCGAGGACAAGAGCATTAGAAAAACCCATGGATAAAATTACCGATTTGCAAATGGGGCAGGGTGAAGATATCAAACAAATTGAGGATGAAGAATGAGAACGGTAACAGGTAACTGGTTATTGGTAGCTTGTATGATGATTTATTGGAATTGTGTTGGTCCGGAAGACCCCATTGACGGATTACTAGATGACTTACCGGCCGTGGTCAATACTGCTGATGCGTTTACATTTAATTTGAAAGGTAACAAATTTTCTTTTGAAGAAGAGTATACATTATCAATGAAACCCAATTCTAATTCTGTTTTAACAACATCATTAATTGTAACTAACTGGACGGGAAATGATACAACGCGAATTTTTATGATGAATTCCGATGATACAACATATGCCTGGTTTCAAATTGCAGGAAATTTAACCTATACGTCTACAGATTCCTTATCAACAGATACACGATATCATCCCAGTAAACTTCTGTTTGAAGGATCGAATTTTTCCGGGACGATGCAATTTTCGTTATTTAAGAAGTAGTTAGTAAATCATAGCTTCCGCAAAGTTATTTTTCACCTTACAAGTTACCAATCCACCTAACGCTAACCAACCTCCCATGCCGGACAAATGAGGTGCTTATAATCGCACCAATCGCAATATCTGCCCGTTTTTGCTTCAAATTCTTTTTTACGTATTCCTGAAGCAACTTCATTTATTTTTTCTTCAGTCTTATCCAACTCTTCGTGTGTGAATGAATGGGCTCTGATCGGTTTTTCATTATCACGTAGAAACAATAATGATGCACTGGCCGGCAGCCCACCAAATTCTTCTGAATCGGATTGAGATAAAAACATACTGTAAATAGCTAATTGCAGGTTCGATTTTGCTGGAGATGCTGTTTTACTTGTTTTATAATCAACAATATGAACACCATTATCATTTTTGTCAATTCGGTCAATAGCGCCATTAATCGTAATATCCTCTAACTCGAAAGAAAATCGTTCTTCACGAGCTATGACATTAGGTGGATTGTCTTGTATTGATTTCGCATAACGCATCAGCATTTCTTGTCCTTGTTCATAAAATTTTTCTTCGCGAACTGTATAATCAAATTCACCTTTTTTCCATTCATTTTTTAGTAGCCGTAAAATACGTTCTTCGGTTAAATCTTTTCCTGGTTCGTGAAATTGCTGGAGGACGCTGTGGATGATGGTACCGAAAAGTAATTGCGGTTTACTCGCCGTTTGGGGAATGCCATCGATTCGTCCAAATCTAAATTTTAAAGGGCATTGCTCAAATGTTTCAATGGCGCTTGCAGATAAATATAATTTTTCAGATACAGGCGGTTCAAAATCCTGTTCTAATTCTTGTGTTAATTCTTGTTCCCAATCACTGGGTCCCAAATCAATTGCTTCGTTATTTTCTGAAAGTTTTATTGTTTCCAATGCGCTGGCAAGGTCACGAACATATTCAAATTGTTCATTCGCCAATGCTTTTTGGATTTTCTGTTCATATTTGATTCGTAAGTCTGAATACGATTGTTTTGCTTTGTTTTCGTCTAACATGACGGTTTTCTCCATTATTTGTTCGGGTAATTCTTTTATAAACTTTGATGTGGCTTTCGGTGGCGCCAGTATGTATAATTTTTCCTTTGCTCGTGTGACAGCTACGTAAAACAATCTCCGTTCTTCTTCATAATGATGATCTTTGGGAGTATTCGTTGCAGATTGTTCATAGGCCAGCCATTCGTCTGGTGGCCGTGATATCATTACATTTGATCTAAAATTTAACGGGAAACTCCCAGAACGCTGGAAGGGCAAAAATACAATTGGGAATTCACCGCCCTTTACGCTGTGAACGGTTGAAACTCGAATGCCATTTAATTTTTTATATTCATCTGGGACAACAGTTTGCAATCCACCTGAAACCATGATGGCTTCTATATATAGATTAAACGCTGCTAAACCATGATCTTCGGGATTTCGCTGTGAAAAGCTTTGAGCACGTTTAAGAAAATCACCTACATTCAGCATGGCAAGTCGATCATCCAGTGAATATCTATTTGCATGTTTACGCAGTAATTGTGTTTTTTCACAAATATCCCAAACCATTTCACCGGCAGATCGTTTTTGAAGTATTTGCTGAAATACTGCTATCTGATCAATCAATGAAACGATTGCAGGAAATTCAGAAAGAATTAGATCATCATCTTTAATAAGTTGAAGGCGGGGTGTTTCATTTCTGCGCTGCCACAAATTAAATATTAAATGTGCTGTTTCTTCATTGGAATTATTCTTAATGAGTCGAAATAGTGCATTATCCTGATACTTTCCTCCCGCAACTACTTGACACCAAGCATTAAGGTCTAAAAGGGTGGAAATACTGAAATAGGAAGGAATACGTGCTTGAACAGGTATTCCTGATTTTAATAAGGAGTCCGCAACAGTATTTACTTGCCCATGTGTTCTGCACAAAACAGCGATTGAATGAAAATCATTACCCTGATCTATCAATTCAGATATTTCATTAGCTAAAAAATCCAGCTGTTCAAATTTTTCACCCCAGAAAATTTTTGGCATTAAGTCATAGGATCCGTTTTGTGCAAAAAGACTTGTTTCTGTTCGTTCAGTATTGTGTTTGATGGATTCATTGGCAATGTCTAAAATAGGTTGAGAAGAGCGAAAATTCTCTTCCAAAGCGATGGGTTCACCGCCAAACCTTTCTTTAAATGCTGATATATTATATGAATTGGCTCCTCGAAAACTGTAGATAACTTGATCTTCATCTCCAACAACTGTTATCTGACGATGCTCTTTTGCAATAAGTCCGATAATTTCATTCAATGCAAAATTGTTATCTTGAAATTCATCAACAACAATATGCTGAAACTGATGCTGAACTTTTTTCAAAACGGGTGGATTATCCTTCAAAAGATCATATGCCAAGAGAATCATATCTCCGTAATCCACTACATTCATTTCTCGTTTCCATTGTTGAAAAATGGGAAAAATTCGTTTTAAGTCATTAATCTGGGCGACAGTTTCAGCTTTAAAAATTGTTTCGTTAATATCAGGTGTTGGCTTTTCTGCAACATTGACTAATTCATCTCTTGAACGATTAAAGAAAGGAATAAAACTATCTATTACAGCTTTTGCTGGATTGAGAGGAAATTCATCTGATTGAAAAGGGCCCAATTCATCAAAGCGTTCCAGAAGCATATGTATCGCTTCACTTTCTTCCAGAAGTTGGGGAAGCTGATCCGAACCATAATCCCTTAATAATTGATAACAAAATGAATGGAAGGTGCAGACGGTCATTTCATGAGCAGATTTACCTACTTTTCTTAATATTCTTTCTTTGAGTTCTCGTGCTGCTTTTTCAGTATATGTTATGGTTAAAATATTTGAAGGTTCTACGTGGTAATGCTTTATAAGATAAACAATGCGGTGTTCAAGTGTAAATGTTTTGCCCGTTCCGGCGCCGGCAAGAATCATCAGTGGTGCAGGATGGTGTTCGATTGCTTTACGCTGTTGCTCGTTTGGAATGATTTCAGGCATAGTCTAAATTACCGAAAGCAAGAAGTATGATTCTTTCAATAATTGTAAAGTTTATGCTCATTTGTAAAATAATTATTTAAAACAATCCATCATTAAAATATATCAACTTTCCAAATCATTAGCTTAATTCTTATCCTAATCCTAATCCCGACTATTTCATAATTACGTTTTTTCTTTTAAGGTATTTAAAATATTTTTTAACCTTTCGAATGCGAAACGTGTCTTATGGTGTGAATGAATGAAAACAGATGATGAACTCATACAACAATTTAAAAACGGAGATCAGTCAGCATTTGACGAGTTGGTTAAACGTCATTTGGACTCGGTCAACAGATTTTTCCTCCGCATTACATCAGATGAAATGGATGCAGAAGATCTGGCACAATCTGTTTTTATTAAAATGTTTAAAAGTCTTAAAAAATTTCGTTTTGATGCTGCCTTTACAACGTATTTATACAGGGCAAAAGTCAATACTGCCAATACGTACCTTACACGAAATAAATGGCGGAATTTTTTACACCTCGATCAAGCTCCGGAACAAACATATACGAATGAAGAACCTCGTATCAGTAAATCAGAAATTTGGACTCATGTGGCCAAACTCCCTGGAAAACAACGAAATGTGGTCATGATGAGGCTGAATCAAGAATTGCCTTTTAAAGAAATTGGATTGGTATTAAATATGTCAGAAGGAACAGCAAAAGTGAATTATCACCACGGAATTAACAAACTCCGTGAATGGTTGAAAGATATTTATGAACTTTGAAGACCAATTACGAAACGTTTTAAATACAGAAAATGCTGCAATTGATGAAGGACAATTCATTGCCAGGCTACATGATGCACAGCATCAATTAGAATTGAAGAGAACACGCTTACTAAGCAGTATGGCAACTGCCGCGTTTCTTCTGATTTTTGGTTGGACGTCAATTACACAATTAAACAATTCAATTTTTGATACGAACTATGAGGAATATTATAGTTTCGAAGATTCGTTTGAATATTTCAGCGAAATTGATTCAAGTGATTATGATCTGTATGTAGCGGATATGGCTCTTTATTTGTTGGATGATGATGATGTTTGGGCCGTATTAGAATTTTTTGAAGAACAAGAGTATGAACATGCATTTAATGAAAATGAAAAGGAGATAGAGCTATGAAGAAAATTTTCACAGGCTTGATAGTATTAGTTCCAATAATGCTTGTCATGGCCCAACCGCCCCGTGGTGACTGGGAAAAAGATGACAGAAAAAGTATGAAAACCATGAACATTTGGAAATTAACTGAAGAACTTGAATTAACTGAAGAACAAGCTGAAAAATTCTTCCCAAAATTTCGAACTCATCAAGACAAAATGGAAAACATTCGGAAAGAAGGGAAAGATGCCCTCAAACCTATATTTGAAACATTAAAAGATGGAAAAGATGTTTCGGATAAAGACCTTGCTGCTGCATTAAAGAAGTTTGAAAAATTTGAGCGGGAAAAAGTAGATAATCAAATTGCTTTCGTCAAAAGTTTAGAGGGAACATTAACAAATACGCAAATAGCTAAACTAATGCTAGCACCTCATAAAATGCGTCGAGAGGCAAAAGATAACATTAGAAAACATAAAAAAACACAAAACAGGCGATATAAAAGAGACCGCTGGTAACCAAAAGTAGAAAGGAAATAATGATGAAGAAATATTTACCAATTTTAACAGCAGTTAGCATGATATGGATGTCCTGTGAGGAAACACAAAATCAGAAAGATGATGATATTTCACAATTAATGAGGTTGATGGAAGACGACGTTGTTTTAAATATCGACGTACTAGATACTGAAGGTGCAATGGATGAAGAATATTCCGATGGACTGGACGTTGATGGAGGAATGAAAGTTATGTCGGATACGCTCTGGCCTCATTCCGACTACAGACTCCGTTTCGGTAGACACATTATAAATCGAGAAAGAACCTTCACATTTGACGTACAGGATGATACGGCATACGCGGAAATGCATCGATCCATAAGTGGTAATTTTTATGTGGTAGCTTTGGATTCTAACCATACAATGGTGGATTCATTTGTAAAGGCATTTTCTGAAGAGTTTGAACGACGTGTTCGTTTTGTTCGCACGGACAGCAGCAGTCAGCGTCCCTGGCGGATTGAAGGAATAACTCTCGGAACTGGTGGCGCAGGTAATAAAGTCAGGATTACTGATTTGTCTTTCTATACTGTGGATGGTAGTGATGCTCTATTTAATTATACTGCAGATAATGCAAGTGAAGTGTTTATCCCAAGGGATAATCTTCCTGCCTTTAATCCCGGCGACACACTGAGAATTGAACTAACAGTAGAAAATGATGATCCTGTTTTCGATTTGGGAGATTTGGATAGCGGAGAAAAAGTTCATATGCACTTTGGAAGAGGACGAGGTGAACGTGCTCGCAGACGATTGAACGATGCAGAAATTTTTGGCGATGCTGTTGCAGAAGATAATGTTTTTTCACGATATTGGCGTGCACATAGTATGCATTCAAACCATCATGTTCGCGTTTTTAATATGCACTATGGACTTATTGATAATGCCACATTGTTTATAAGTGATGGTGGATATAATACAGCAGTGTGGTCTCTTCCATATCGTATTGAAAGACCATAAAATTTCGTTTATATTATATAAAATAATGCCTCAACAGTATTTTGTTGGGGCATTTTTGTTTTACTAAATAGTATAAAAGGCGATTAATTTCCGCTCATATGGAAAAGCAAAAAATTTACAATTTCAGTGCAGGCCCAGCAGTTTTACCAGAAGTGGTTTTAAAAGAAGCTGCAGAAGCGGTGGTGAATTATGATAACCATAGCATGAGCATTTTGGAAATGAGTCATCGGTCTGCACCGATTGTAGATATGATAACCGAAACTCGTCAGCTCATCCACCAATTTCTGAATGTACCCGATAACTATAGGATTTTATTTTTGCAAGGTGGTGCCAGTCTACAGTTTTCAATGATTCCCATGAATATACTCACGGATGATGTAACAGCGGATTATACAGATACGGGTGCATGGTCAGCCAAAGCCATAAAAGAAGCACGCATTTATGGAAAGGTAAATGTAGTGTGCTCATCCAAAGAGACTGTTTATAATCATATTCCAAAAGATTTTGAACAGAGTTCGGATCAAGTCTATCTGCACATTACAACCAATAATACTATATACGGTACACAATGGTTTGAATTTCCTGATGCTAATGGATTCTTAGTAAGCGATATGAGTTCAGACATTTTCAGCCGCCCTATAGATGTAAGCAAGTTTGGAATCATATACGCAGGCGCCCAGAAGAATATGGGTCCTGCCGGAGTAACGATTGTTATCTTACGAGAAGACCTCATTGGCAAATCAGGACGTGATTTACCTGCCATGCTGGATTTTGCTATACATTCAGAAAAAGACTCTATGTTTAATACACCACCTGTATTTGCTATTTATGTTGTAAACAGGACATTACACTGGTTAAACCATTTAGGCGGAATAGAGGAAATATTTGAGCAAAACAAGGCAAAGGCAAAACTCCTTTATGGTGAAATTGAACGTAATCCAATTTTCAAAAGTCCCGTAGCTAAAGAGGACAGATCGTTAATGAATGTTCCATTTATATTTGCCAATGGAGGAGATGAAAAGGATTTTTTAAATTATTGTGCTAAACGTGGATTGGTCACCTTAAAAGGCCACCGGTCTGTGGGAGGGTTCAGGGCGTCTATCTACAATGCTATGCCAAAAGAAGGAGTGAAAAATTTAGTAGATGCTATACAGAATTATTCCCAATCGTAGTGATGTATTACAGTTAAGAAATATTGTTGACGATTTACTATTTCCATTACCCACTCAATTTCATAATCATATTCAAAAAAGCTGACTTTTAATACATTTTCATCCAATTCTTTCCATAATCCTTCAATATCATAATATATTAATGGAGGAGTACCACACCATCCGAATGATCTATAAATGAATTCATTATCAGGTTTGATGCTGAATCCACCATCATCTATTTCATACGTTCCTGTTAATTGGTAAATGACCATATCATCTTCGTAGGAATGGATCTTCCATGAACCATAGGGGATCTCCCAGTCATACGTATGCATTTTATTACACGCACTAAAGATCAGAATAAATAAAAATAGTATGTGCTGTTTCGATCTCATACCATTTACTTATAAATATTTACACCAATATTAATCATATTATTACCTACACTTAAATCATCATTGAATTGCCTGCCAACAACTACTACAGGATATAAACCAGTCCTATTGGGTATCTCATATCCTAAAGTTATTTGCTTGGTGAGGTCGGCAAAAGAAATATCACTTTCATTATCAATAATCCAACTCGGTAATGGATGCCATTTATCATCTAAAAATTCCAGCGTAAAATGGCAGAAGAATCTATTTTCATAAAATTCACTGCCTGCAGAAAACACCACCATATTTTGCCAAAATTTCTCATTGTCGCCATTTTCCAGATTGATGACATTTCCCCATTTGAATTGTAAAGAAGCATCCACTTTTTTCCTATCAACGAACTGATATTTTATGTCAATAATGTGCATGTCTGCACCTTTAGCATCGTCATCATCCATGTAGGATGATATATCCATTGTACGCATATAGCCAATATCCATTCGATCCATTATTCCTAATCGTGTTTCAATACCAATTAACTCCATTGGATCATCATCGTCATCAGCTTCTGTATTTTTTAAACCAAATATAGTTGACCGAAGGAGAAATATTGCCTGGCTTAATTGTCCATGGTCCTCGATGAGTTGTTGTGTAACAACCATTTGATGTAAATAGAAATAGAAGAGCGAAACTAATTATTAAAATAGGATTCAAATGTTGTTTCATGTAAGAATTAATGGAATTTTATTTACATAGTTGATTAAGAATGAACATAAACAAAAAACCCTCGAGAAATCGAGGGTTTTTATTATAAAAAGAATATTGTCTTTATATAGTTGATTTTGTCGATTCAATTGATTTTGAACATTGCTTTTCAGCTTTATTTTCACATGTTTTTCCTGCAGCTGTTTTACAACAAGAATCAGATTTGGAACCTGTATTCGCTTCAACTTTATTCTCACATACCTTTGCTTCTGCATTCGCTGCAGATTTGGTACATTTAGCTGCATTTTTTGATGAACATTCTTTGGTTACTGATTTAGTCTCGGATTTATTAAAACCACTTGCAACACCAAATGTTCCTAAAGCCAGTACCAAAGTAAAAGATACTATTTTAATTTTTCTTGAAAACATATTTATTCCTTTTGGTTTTATTTGTTAGAATTAATATTATCAACAACTATCAATTAATAATTGTTCCAAAAATTTAATATCAATTTATAATTATTAAAGACTATATTTTCTATATTTACAAATTTACTGGTAATTTCAGGAACTCCTAAAATAGTATAAGTAATAAATAATTTAATAATGAAGAATTATTTTACCATTCTGACAATATTCATTCTCCAAATTACAATTCTGGATAGCCAGGATATTGACCCTAATGAAGAATTTGACAGGATTGCTTTGTCCATTTCTGCTATAGAAATGTTGACATCTGATAATTTAGACATCCATGAAACAATTTATAATTATCAGCCACAGATTGAATATGCACTCGTCTGGCGTGTCCGTGCTGTTAACACATATAATGCTTTGGGGGAAAAAGCAGTATTAAAAGCATCAGATATTACGTATCTGAACTATGCTGCAACACGATATAAGGAATTACGAGAAAAGCTGTTGGATGGAATATCCAGTTTGGCACCGCTGACAAATGAAAATGTGACTCTTTTGATTAATGATGAAAACCCTACATTTTTTTATCAGAAAAGCAAAATAAGACAATTATTTGGAGGAAATCCTGAGGAATATATCCAGATCAATCCGAATGATGCTGCTGGTAAAATTGTAATTAAAAAATTAAAACTCGGATTGACTTTTGCATTATTGCTCTATGATAATTATCTTGTGGCCATAGCACCATATGAAGAACACAACAAGCTTCGCTATATTATCAATGAATCCGGAATTGATCCGGAAGTGGAAGGCTATTTGCGCGTCGTATCCGAGAGCTACACGGACAGGAAAAAAATGCAACGATTGATTAAAGCAATCGAATTTATTTCAAAGGTTGAACAATGGGAAAATGATCATCCTTATTCAGATTTAGTACAGAATGATCCCGATAACCAGTATTTGAATATGATGATTTACGGCAGCCCGTCTTATGCAGGGATTAGAAATAACAGTTCGCTGGAAACTGAATCAATATTTTCAATAAGCAGACTTAATATTTTTAAAAATAAAATTGAAGACAGTATTCGCTTAATCAGCAGTGACGCAACCAATCAAGTGAGTAAAATGTTTGGTAATACTGCGGGTATCATTGTTTCACGTAGAGGAAAGCTTGATGACTTACCCAAAGATAAACAATCTGAAATAATTGCAAATCTGCAACCGTTGGATATTTTACTGGAAAAGGCGCCTTTTCGATTAACAGATCATTTAATACCTGGTTACTGGTCTCACGTTGCTCTTTGGTCTGGAACAGAAAATGAATTGAGAGAATTAGGTGTTTGGGATGAACTGCCTGACATATATAAAGAAGCGAAAGTAAGATACAATTATTCAGGTCCTAGTTTTCAAGAGTCAATTCTAAATGGGCATTTGATTATAGAAGCTTTACGACCTGGAGTTCAGATAAATACTTTACAGCATTTTCTTAATATTGACGATTTGGGTGTCATCCGTTATAATGAATTAACATTAGAAAATAAGCGATCATATTTATTAAATGCATTCTCTCAAATCGGCAAAAGCTACGATTTCAACTTTGATGTGGAATCCAAAAATGAAATTGTTTGCTCGGAGCTTATTTACGTTTCTTTTGACGATTTGGATTGGAATACGTCAAAAACAGTAGGACGATATACAATTTCCCCTGATCATGTTGCTCAAAACCTTAAACACAATTCTTTTGAAGCAGTTATGCTGTATTTGGATGGAGTGGAAGTTGCTGAAAATATAAATGAAATTTTTCCAGTAGAATGAATTTAAAAGAAAAACTTAAACATATACCCACCAAGCCAGGTGTCTATCAGTTTAAAAATATGGATGGGGATATTATATATATTGGAAAGGCTAAAAATCTCCGCAACCGTGTAAGGTCATATTTTCAGAAAAATAAATATCAAACACCCAAAAATCAATCCATGATAAAACGAATAAAGGATGTAGAATGGATAATTGTACGATCTAACGTGGAAGCGTTACTAACAGAAGCAAATATGGTTAAAGAAATTCAACCCAAGTACAATATTGATCTAAAAGATGATAAATCATTTCCATTTATTCGTATTACACATGAGCCTTATCCTCAAGTACTTCTCACACGAAAAATAGAAAAGGATGGCTCTAAATATTTCGGTCCATACACCGATGTTAAAAGTCTTCGATATTCATTAAAAGCGTTGCACAAAATATTTCCGGTTCGGAGCTGTAGTTATTTTATGGATGATGAATCAGTAGCTACTAAAAAAGTGAAATTATGTTTGGATTATCATATTAATAAATGTGAAGGTCCGTGCGAAGGACTTATAAATAGAGATCATTATAATGCCATGATTGACAGAGTTATAAAATTTTTGCAAGGACAAACCAAAGAAACAGAGGAATATGTTCGTATGCAAATGGATATAGCAGCGGCAGATTTACGATACGAAGATGCGGCTATGTACCGTGATCAATACAATGCTGTTAGACGATTTAAAGAACGTCAACGTAAAGTGACAGTTGATTTTAACGATAGAGATATTTTTGCATTAGCACGAAAAGATGATATTGGTGTTATGACAATTCTGCGCGTAAGGAATGGACGTATCTTTGGACGTGAAAAAGTATCTCTGCAAAATCTTGATGAAAATGAATCAACAGTATTTTCGTCAGTGATTTCACGATTTTATATGGATACGGATTTTCTACCAAAAGAAATCACTGTTTCAATTTTACCTGAAGGTCAGGATGAACTGGAAGAATGGCTTTCAGAAAAGAAGGGAAGCAAAGTCGCCATTCGTCAACCGATACGTGGTGAAAAGGCTAAAGAAGTTCGTATGTCTTTTCAAAACGCCAAGCTACTTTTGGGTGAATGGCTGATTAATCGGAAGAAACGTTTGGAACTTGTACCGAAGATGGTGAATCAACTACAGGAAGATTTGCAATTAAAAGCACCACCGAGGCGAATAGAGGCATTCGATATCTCTCATCTTGGCGGTACGAATACTGTTGCATCCATGGTTTGTTTTGTAGATGGCAAAGCTCGTAAATCTGAATATCGGAAATTCAAAATCAAAACGGTTGTTGGAATTGATGATTTTGCTGCCATAAGAGAAGTGGTTCACAGACGTTATTTACGCGTGAAAAAAGATAAGGGTAGTTTCCCTGATCTTATTTTAATTGACGGAGGAAAAGGACAGTTAAGCATGGCATTATCAGCGATGCGTGAACTTGGGTTGGACTATATTCCCATAGTGGGTTTAGCTAAGCGTTTGGAGGAAGTATTTGTACCGGGCATTTCCGATCCGCAAACAATTCACAAACAATCACCCGGACTCATTTTATTAAGGAGAATCCGTGATGAAGCACACCGCTTTGCAATAACTTTTCAGCGAAGCAAGCGTAAAGGAGCTTTATCATCGGTTTTTGATGATATTGCAGGAATGGGGCCAAAACGCGTACAGAAACTCCTGCAATCCTTTGAATCAACTGAAATGATCGCCAATTCAGATCAAACAGAAATTTCCATTAGAACGGGCATACCTGAAAAAATTGCTGTGGAAATAATTAAAAAAGCAAAAGAATGAATAAACTATTATTTCTTACTTGCAGTAAAAGGTACAAAGTTGATTTCGTTTTAAATAAATACTCAATAAAATAATACTAAATAATTTTTTCAAAGAGTTGAAATGATTTTTGGTGAGTAAATATTGTCAAAAGATCGTTTTTTCAATGAGTTCCAAATCACATTTTAAAATACTTAAATAATCTTAGATTCATTACTGAAATGCGAAAATTATTCATAATATTATTTATCCTTTCCAATCTTTATGCACAAGACTATGATGCTAATTACGTTTTGGTAAAGCTGGATCGAGATGTTAAAAAAGGTGAATTCAGGACTGTCCTTGACCCGGCTAAATATGCCATCGAAAAAACAGTTGTTCGACGGCTGGGTATCTACAAAGTCCGCATTTTGAATGACCAATTCACAGCTCAAATGGCTGTGGAAGAATTACGAAATAATCCCTGGGTCGAAAAAGCACAATTAGATCATAAAGTGACCCCACGGCAAACGTTTCCTGATGATAATGAATTTTCCAGTCAATGGTCAAAGCATAATACGGGACAAAACGGCGGTACTCCAGACGCTGATATTGATGCACCTGAAGCTTGGGACATTACAACAGGTGGATTAAATGCTCTCGGTGACACAATTGTTGTGGCAGTTGTGGATGGCGGTATGATGCTCACCCACCCTGATCTTGTTTCCAATCTCTGGACGAATTATAATGAAATTCCCGGCAATAATATTGATGATGACAATAACGGTTACGTGGATGATATTAATGGCTGGGATGCGTATAACAGTGATGGTTCGATTCCAAACGATGGACATGGAACACATGTGGCTGGAATCATTGGTGCGAAAGGAAATAATGGCAACCAGGTAGCCGGAGTAAATTGGAATGTCAAGTTGATGGCAATCGGTGGCTCATCCGGAACAACGTCTATCGTATTGGAAGCCTATGGATATGCTTTGGATCAGCGAGCGCTGTATGATTCCACTAATGGTGCTCTCGGAGCATTTGTTGTAGCAACGAACAGCAGTTTCGGCGTGGATAACGCCGATTGCAATTCCGACAATTATTCCCTGTGGAATGATATGTATAACGCCATGGGTGAATACGGTATTTTAAGCGCAGCGGCAACAATGAACAGTAATTCTAATGTGGATAATACAGGTGATGTACCTACGGGTTGCAGCAGTGACTATATGATTTCAGTTACGAATACGACCCGCAATGATACGAAGAATTCCGGTGCAGCTTATGGGGCTACAACCATTGATCTTGGTGCACCGGGGACAAGTGTTCTATCCACATATACCGGAGGTGGTACAACTAATCTGTCCGGAACATCCATGGCATCGCCACAGGTAGCAGGAGCGGTGGGATTTATGCATTCTGCTATGAGTGCCGGATTTGCAAGTTTTTACAAATCAAATGGTGGTGATGCAGGTGTTATGCTTAAACAATTGATTTTAGACGGGACGGACCCATTAAGTTCATTGGATGGTATTACCGTCAGTGGTGGACGTTTGAACATATATAATTCAGCTGTTTTGGTTCAGGAATTTTTAGCATCAGACTCTCTTGATCCGAATCCGGTTTCCAATTTGCAGGTTGACACATCTCAATGGTATCAGGCCACATTATCATGGGAAGATCCAACTACACTTTTTGGTGGTGATCCTATTACAAATTTTACTATCGAAATCAACCGTGATGGTATTTTCCATACCAATATTCCTGCCGGTTTGGAATCATTTACGGATTATGGCCTTTTAAGCGAAGTTGCTTATCAATATTCGTTTGTGACACGATTAACAGATAATGATTCCACAAGTGCCCCAGCGAATATTACTGTCATTCCTATCGGCGGCGACTGCATGATCGGTGATGTTACCGGCGATCAGATAATCAACCTACTTGATGTAATTAATACATTATTATTTGCTTTAGAATATGAAGAATACGGTGATGAAGAACTTTGTTCTGCCGACGTGGATTATGATGGGGTGATTACCATTGCAGACGTTTTACGCTTGGTGGATATTGTTTTAGGCCGACCTTAATATCTTTAATTACAAATCTATAATTATTATCAGAAATAGATATTCAGTGTAAAATTGGTATATGTTCCCGGCAGGTTCGTATTTATTTCCCTGTCCCATTCATCATACCAAAGGGGATTATTTTCATCTTTTCTAGAATCTTTCTCTTTGTATTCTCCTCCAATAACTCTTAATCCGTATTCTCCACCGATAGAAGCCCAACCGCTAAAATTGTATTCAAATCCGATTCCGAATTGAAGCGCTCCCATATTTATAAAGCTATTGTCCAAATCAAAATGATCATCCCAATGTTTTTCTTCCCATGATTCTGAATCCCAAATTCCGTTTCCATTCCAATCATCAAACCATTCATCATTATCCCATTCTCCATTTCCATTCCAATCGTCAAAATATTCAGGTCCTTGAAAATTTCTTTCCCATCCATTAGAGTGCACTTTGATATTTGGGATGATTTTTGTTGCTTGAAAAAGCAGATATGTATTTATTTCATTTTCTGATAAAAATAACTTTAATCCAAAAAATGGCATCCCGACATCTGATTCGATATCAAATAGATCTTCCATCTCCCAATAGGGGCCATTAGAAAATTTATCATCGTCGTATTCTTTTTCAAAGATTTGACCATGGCCTTCAATTCGCTGGAAATCAAATCCTATAAATGGATTAAATATGCCAAATTTATAACCGAACGCTGTTCCATTCAGTGGTGTTGAATTTTTAAATGTAACCGTAGATCCGCTGCTGGCAAAAGTTATGGAGAAAATAAGGAAATTGATTAAGATAGGTTTTAGAAGTTTCCGGTTCATAATTGATCTCCTTTCAAGATAATTAAACCATGATCCGGCTTTTCCTTGCTCTACAAGTTACCTTATTTCACGATTAGTGAACAAGCTGCTTAATAAATACAATACATACTTATTGGATATTTTTCTCGTCGAAATAATTTCCAGAATTGCTTTAACAGAAAATTATAAGGTTATTAGTTGAACCAAATCCTCTTCATTTTTGTTGGGGGTTTATTATTTAACTTTTCAATAATTCATTGATTTTATCGATCATTGACTTAAATTCTTTTTCTTCGAATAAACGTGTGAGAAAAACAATTTTACCATTTTTATCCAAAACTATATTTCGAGTAACACCCGATTCTTTATGAGCAAATAATTGAAATACCTTTGCTCCAGGATCGAGGGCAATAGGGTAGGTGACTTTCATTTCTTTTATGAATTTCTCTACCACATCCAACGGTTCATCGCGATCGACACCAATCAATATGAAATCTCGATCTTTAAACTTCAACCAAACGTCTTTTTCTAAATGGGGCATTTCTTTTCGACAAACCGAACACCAACTGGCGGTAAACTGCAATACGGTAATTTTACCTTTAAGATCTCTCTTTGAGATCGTGGTTCCATCAACCATATGTAAAGTGAAATCCGGGCAATCATCGCCTACTTTTACAATATAGCCACGGTTTTCAGATTCCTCTCCCATCATGATATTTGACAGAAGAAACAGGAGAAATATTGCTGGGAAGATTTTATTCATTTTTTGCAATTAAACCTTTCAAAGGTTAGAAACCTTTGGAAGGTTTAATGATATCATCCAATCAACCATCAAATCCTTGTTCCTTCATCCAATCATCGGACAAAAATTTGGACAAATAATTTCTAACTCCATCCGGAAGAATGACCAGACATTTTTGTCCTTTTTCCAATTTTTTCGCTTTTTCCAATGCGGCAAACAAAACAGAGCCACTAGAACCACCGCAGAGGAGGCCTTCTTCACGAATAAGTCTGCGAGCAAGCACAAACGATTCTTTATCTGCTGTTTTCACATATTCGTCAACCAGATTATTATCTAATACATCGGGGAAAAAGTCGTATCCAATTCCTTCCACTTGATATGGATAAACTTCATCACCTCCACCCAAAATGGATCCAAATGGATCAGCACCAATTATCTTTATCGAAGGGATTTTTTCTTTCAATTTTTTAGCAACACCAGTGATAGTTCCGCCCGTTCCTACTCCCATAACACACATATCTAAATCTGTACCAAAATCTGCTATTATTTCTTCTGCAGTTCCTTCATAATGAGCATCAGGATTATCCGGGTTTTCATATTGATCCAAAATATGTGAATTGGGAATTTCTTCATTCAATTTCTTGGAAACTCCAATATGACTTTCCGGTGCGTCCCATGCAGCTTCCGTGGGAGTACGAACGATTTCTGCTCCGAGAGCTTCCAATACGACTTGTTTTTCCATGCTCATTTTTTCCGGCATAACTATGATACATCGATAGCCTTTCACGGCGGCGGTCAACGCCATTCCAATACCCGTATTCCCGGATGTTGGTTCAATCAAAGTATCCCCAGGTTTGATCCGGCCTGATTTTTCAGCTTCTTCCACCATGCGTCTTCCGATCCGGTCTTTCACCGATCCGCCAGCGTTAAAAAATTCGCATTTAGCGTATAATTCGCAATCAAGTTCTTTTCCAACGATGTTCAGTTTAACTGTAGGAGTGTTTCCTATTGCCTGTAAAATATTATTTAATATCATTCGAGTCCTTTCAACAACAAAATCAATGGTGTAATTTTTAGGGTCAAAACTTAACGTTATATTTGTGGAGAAATAGAATGAATCTTTTGGAAAATAAGGTATGTATTGTAACAGGAGGTGGTCGCGGCATAGGAAAAGCAACAGCTGAAAAGTTTGTAAACGAAGGTGCGACTGTCATCATTGGGGACTTTGATGAAACAACAGGAACCGCTTCTGCCGATGAATTGGGTGAACAATGTTCATTTATAAAAACAGATGTAAGCAATTCGGATAGTGTAAAATCCTTAATTAATTCTGTAAAAGCAGACAACGGCCGAATAGACGTAATTGTGAACAATGCCGGTATTCTACAGGATCAGACATTGGAAAAAATGGAAGAAGACCAATTTGACCGGGTGATTCAAGTCAATATGCGTGGTGTATATTTATGTACGAAATATGCTGCAGAACTTATGCGCGAACAGGGCAGTGGAGTCATTCTGAATGCATCTTCAGTTGTGGCTCGTTTTGGCAATTTTGGCCAAACCAATTATGTTGCTGCGAAAGCTGGATTAGAAGGAATGACAAAAGTATGGGCTCGTGAATTGGGTAAGCATGGCATTCGGGTGAATGCTGTAGCTCCGGGATTTATCCAGACAGATATGACAGCACAAATGCCGGAAAAAATAATTTCAATGATGGGTGATAAGGTACCGCTTAAACGTTGGGGACAACCGGAAGATGTAGCAAATCTGTATTGTTTTCTGGCCAGTGATGAAGCAAGCTATATCAGCGGAGCTATTTTACCTATCGATGGGGGAGTGGTGGTTTAAAATAACTTTGTATAAAAAAACCCTCATGAATTCTCATGAGGGTTTTTTGTAAAGAAGAAACCGTTACGAAATTTTAACTTCGTAACCTTTGGATTTTACTTCCTCTGCCTTCGGCACGTCTACTGAAAGTATTCCGTCCTTAAAACTTGCTGTAATCTTATCTTCAAGAACTGTTTCTGGTAAATGGAATGAGCGATGAAAACTGCCATAGCTCCGTTCCCGACGATGATACGAACCATTTTCTTCTTTATTTTCAAATGCTCTCTCGCCAGTGATTTCCAATTTTCCATCGTTTACACTTACTTTAACATCCTTCTTTTTTAATCCAGGAAGATCTGCAATGATGGTATATGCATCATCGGTTTCCCGGATATCCACAGAAGGCTGCCAATTCGTATTTCGAGTGATAGCCGGTACATTCCAGCCATCGTTAAAAAAGTCATCTAACATGCGGTCAACGCCTGTTAAGAAATGTCTGTTTGGGTTCCATTTTACGAGTGTCATAATTATCTCCATTTTGTTAGTTAATTAATTTTCACTTGAATTTGTTCAAGCACCATGCCAAAGTAAAAGGATTGCCAAATTGTTATCATCAAATGACCATATGTCAGACACAATGGAACCAATGTCATATTGGTCTGTAAAAATTGCAGAAACTCGAAAACTTAAATGTATTTAGTTATACAGAAAGTGTACGACAGGCATTCCTGCCTGTCGTAGTGCAAACAAGAATGTTTGCACTACATTTCTTAAACAAATGAAACTAATTCCTGTTCAACTTATTTACTCTATAAAACAAAATAAATGTAATTTCGTAAACAATTATTAATGAGAAAACATAACATATGAGTAAACTAGCATTATTTGGTGGTGATCCCATCCGCACAGATCTATTCCCAGAATGGCCAAGACCAACATCTGAATTGGGAGATAGTGTCCTTAAGACACTGCAAAATGAGAACTGGGGTGTGGGTAGCGATGCAATTTCACGCTTTGAGGACGCATTTGCAGCATTTCATGATGCGAAATACTGTATCAGTACAAGTTCAGGTACAACAGCTTTGTGGGTGGCTTTAAAAGCCGCTGGCGTTAAAGCAGGGGATGAGGTGATTATTCCGGCCTATACATTTATAGCCACAGCATCAGCTGTACTATTGGCGAATGCAATTCCTGTTTTTGTGGATATTGATGAAAAAACATTGAATATGGATCCGGTTTTAATCGATGCAGCAATTACAGAAAAAACAAAAGCAATCATGCCGGTGCATATTGCAGGAAATCCAGCCGACTTGGATAAGATTTGTGATGCGGGAAAGAAGCATGGAATTGCTATAGTCGAAGATGCTGCACAAGCCCACGGTGCAGAATGGAATGGTAAAAAAGTTGGTGCAATTGGCAAAGGAGGAATTTTCAGTTTTCAGACATCAAAAAACATGTCTGCAGGAGAAGGCGGCGCCATAATTACAAATGACGATGATTTTAAAGAAGCATGTTTTTCCTATCATAATTGTGGACGAGTAAGTGGGGGTGAATGGTATGAGCATCAGCATTTGGGTGGGAATTTCCGATTAAATGCACTGGCGGCTTCTATGTTGATGCCCCAGTTAGATTCCATTGGTGCAGATATGGATCTCCGTGATGCAAATAAACAAAAACTTGATGATGCCTTGGCCGAAATAGATGGTATTGAATTGATTAGATCCTATGAACAAACAACGCGTTCTGCACACCATTTATATATAGTAAAGTATAAAAAAGAAGCATTCAATGGAATTCACAGGGATGTGTTTTTTAAAGCAATGCAGGCGGAAGGTGTCTATACGTATGCAGGTTATAGTCCTCTGTATAGAGAAAAATTGTTTGTAACTGATCCAGATGAGTATCCATGGTTGAAAGATCACGATTATGCATCATTATCTCTACCGGTTACAGAACGAATTTGCGATGAAGAATCTGTCTGGTTGCAGCAACGACACTTATTGGGAAACGATGAAGATAGTCAGGATATAATTGACGCATTTAAAAAAGTAACAACTGCTTTAAAAAACGAACCGGAGTTATTTAGATAAACGAAGCAAATAGTTCGTCATAAACTATTGCCATTTTACTCCAATCATATTTATCGGCAATTGTATTTAATTTTGTTTTCCTAATTTCATCAACATCAGAAATACACTTAATTAATTTTTCGTATAAATCATCATCATTTTCATAAATATGTTCATCATGCATTTCAACAGGAAGTAGTTCTGGATACGTAAGCCTATTGGGTAGGAGTGGGTACGTATTGCAATAAATAGCTTCCATAATACTCATACCGAAAAAGTCCTGGATATTGGTTACAGGTAAAATGTCTGCTTTCCAAAGCCATTGGGCATAATCGGAAAAATCTTCACAAAAGCCAAACTGTTGTATGTGATCTTTTAATTTAAATTTTGCTTCATCAAAAATGGATGGTGTGGATATAAAATTTTCACCTAATACAGCTAATTTGAAATCAACACTGTTTTCGTGCAATTTAAACAATGCATTAAAAAAACTATCAGGATTTTTATCGTATTCCCAGCGATGATTCCATAAAATGAGCGGTGGGCCATCATAATGTGTTTTATGTAAATCGAATCCCTCCAAATTAAGTCCTAACGGCAAAACACTGCTTTTGTCTTTAATTACTTCAATTGAATCCAGTTCATTATTGTCTGGGAAATGTTTCAACAGTTTCTCTGATTCTTCTATAAATGAATTTTTATGATAATGAGAATTAAAAAGCACATGATCAGCTGCAAGTGCAGAACTATAGTTTATAAATCCATACTGTTTATTTCGATCCTTCTGAACATCTCTATCTGTAGGAGACCAAGGATAAGAAAGTTGATTTTCATGAAAATAAATCACTGTAGGTATTGTTGCTGTTCGTTTTCGAGTTAAACTTAAAAAAGTCGTTAAGTCCAACATGTCAGTGGCCAGAATCAAATCTGGATTTAAATCTGACTGATTAAAAAGTCTTGCTAATGTTACAGCGCCGCCATGCATTCGCCATTTCCAAAATTGACCTTTCATTTCCAAAACATCAACATGATTCTGACTTTTGTTTTGATATCCTTCAGCCCACGATTTATGAGATCCTGTATAATAGGGTTCAATGAGGAGAATATTCATAGATTATGAACGAGCATCGTAATCGTTTAATGTTTTACTATGCTTGTGCCCGAGACTGGATTCCCCGCCAGCCCTCCCGAAGGTCGGGAGCGGGCTGGGAACCAGCATTTAAATGTCCTGTGAATCTAGCCATTCTCTACCTATTCCGGATTTTAAGTAACGTTCTCTGGCGATTGCTTCAGTACGAGTTTAAAACTCCTCATAATGAAATAAATGCCATGGTTTAAATGCTTTCGTTGATTTCACTTTTCCATAATTATAATCTTTTAATCGTGGGGGAATATTCTGACAATGACCAATATATCGATTAACATTTATTTTATTTATAAAGACATAAACATAATACATAAAATTTGTGCCCGAGACTGGAGTCGAACCAGCATGCCGGTTAGGGCACACGGACCTGAACCGTGCGTGTCTACCAATTTCACCACCCGGGCATTAAAAATGCAGTGCAGTTTAATCGTATATGTTAATTTTTTACAAGGTTATTCGTGTCGAATACATAAGCAATTTTTATATAATACCTGAATAATTTTGAAAATGGATATAAATGCTATTGGGGGAAATAAACTAACGAAATAAATGAAACTAGACTGGAGTTCCTGCCTGCCGGCAGGCAGGGAACCAGCACGTCATTTCTGACACACGACCTGAACCGTGCGCGTATACCAATTCCGCCATTCGAGCATTAAAAATGCGGCACTGTTTAATTGTATCCGTTAATTTTTTGCAAGGTTTAAACTTGTAACGCCATAACTAATTTTCCTATTTTAGCCGACGAAATTTGGACATGGATATCAAGGTTGTTGCACGAAATAAAAAAGCGTTCCACGATTACCACATTATCGATCGCTATGAAGCGGGAATTGAATTGCTCGGCAGTGAGGTAAAAAGTCTCCGTGAAGGCAGCGCGAACATCAAGGAATCATTTGTGATTATTCGAGAGGGGGAAGCGTTTCTGATGGGAATGCATATTGCTCCCTATTCTCATACGGGAATAGAAGGGCATGATCCAGTGCGAAAGCGGCGACTGCTCTTGCATAAGCGTGAAATTAATAAATTACACAGCGGTACAGCAGAAAAAGGACATACCATTGTTCCCTTATCTCTGTATTTTGATAAAAATGGAAAAGCAAAAACAGAAATCGCCACGGTAAAAGGTAAAAGACAATATGATAAACGAGATGCGTTGAAGACAAAGGCAATTAAACGCGACACTGAACGAGAAATGAGTAGAAGAAGATGAGTTTTTTATCAGTAAAAAAACAAATGGAATTAGTCCGTCGCGGTACGGAAGAAATTATTCCTGAAAATGAGCTTTTAAAAAAGCTCGAGACGTCTAAAAAGAACAACAAACCCCTGATAGTTAAACTCGGGTGTGATCCAAGTAGACCGGATTTACATATTGGACATGGAGTCGTCTTGCGCAAATTGCGTCATTTTCAGGATTTAGGTCACCAGGCGGTACTCATAATCGGTGATTTTACAGCAATGATTGGCGATCCTTCCGGGCGAAATAAAACGCGTCCAAGCTTAACATTGGATGAAGCAAAAAGAAATGCTGAATCGTATATTAAACAATCTAAAGTTATACTTGATATTGATTCACTTAAAATTGTATATAATTCAGAATGGCTGAATGCAATGAACTTCAGTGATGTGATTGGGCTGACTAGTAAATATACGGTTGCCCGCATGCTGGAAAGAGATGATTTTACAAAACGATATCAGTCAGAAACTCCCATTTCCCTTCACGAATTTCTTTATCCATTAGCCCAAGGTATGGATTCTGTTGAATTAAAAGCAGATATAGAATTGGGTGGTACGGATCAGAAATTCAATCTTCTTGTGGGCCGTGATTTGCAGAAAGAATATGGTCAAAATCCTCAATGTATAATTACACTTCCATTATTAGAAGGAACGGATGGGGTTGAAAAAATGTCCAAAACATATGGTAATGAAATTAGTTTGCTGGACTCTCCCGAGGAAAAATATGGAAAAACCATGTCTATTTCTGACGATATGATTGTGAAATACTTTAGGTTAGCTGCCGATGCAGATGATGATAAAGTTGAAGCAGTCGAAAACATTCTTGCAGACGGAAAAACAAATCCCCGTGATGTCAAAAAGGATTTAGGCAAAGCAATTGTGGAATTGTATCATGGATCTGATGCAGCACAAACCGCTGAGCTGCATTTTGAGAAGGTCATTGTCCAGAAAGATATTCCTGATGAAATGGATGAAGTTAAACTCAAATCTGATCAATTGTTGGTAGAGGTTATTGCTAATGCAGGTTTAACAAAAAGTAAGGGAGAAGCCCGCAGACTGATCAAGCAAAATGCTGTGAAACTGGATGGAGAAATATGCGCAGATATCAACCATAAGTTATCTGTCGGTGAAGAGTTTGTAATTAAGGTTGGTAAACGGCGATTTATAAAGGTTAAATAATGAAACAGTTTAAATGGCTGCCTTTGGCGGCTTTTTTATTTTATAGTTGTTCAGGTCCAAGAATTCCAGAAAATCCACGTTTAGTGGTATTTTTAGCTGTGGATCAACTACCAAGTGAATTAATGCATCGAATAGAATCAGAATTCACAGGTGGATTTAAGTGGTTGTTAGATCATGGAATAGATTTTCGTAATGCTCACCATGAACATGCGAATACATTGACAGGTTCAGGTTTTTTTGTCATTGGTTCCGGGAGACACCCCGGTCCCGCAGGTGTAATGGGAAATTCCTGGTATGTCCCGGCATTAAAGAAATCGATTAATTGTGTGGAAGATTCAATCGCTAAACCAGTTGGTGCGAATGGAAATGCTCGTTCATATAATCAAACAAATGCAACCGCTATAGGTGACTGGATAAAAGAAAAAGACTCCAGATCAAAAGTATATACAGTTTCAGCTAAAGATCGAGCATCTGTATTCCTCGGTGGTAAAAATGCAGATCTACCTATTTATTATAATTGGAATGGTTCTTTCATAACATCTGACTATTATACTGATAAATTACCTGTTTGGTTATCAGAAATAAATCAATCATTGGACGTAAATACGTATAGAGATTCCGTATGGGATCATCTTAAAGAAATGGAGATCTATGATCGACTTTGTACAGAAGATGATTTTTATGGAGAAATAGATGATTTTCATGATGAATATTCTCCTACACTACCCAAGAGTTTAAGCGATATAGATATTGAAAAAACTGGCGAATTTTTGGTTTCCATGCCATGGTTTGAGAGAATAGTTTTGAATATTGCATTGTCCGCAACTGAAATGGAAGAGTTAGGTAAAGATGAGATCGTTGATATTTTGGGAATTGGTTTTTCAAGTGCTGACTGGATTGGTCATAATCATGGTCCGAATTCTCATGAAGTACTAGATTATTTTCTACGATTGGATCAATATTTAGGACAATTTATTAAGCAATTAGATAATGTAGTTGGGTTGGATCATATTACATTTGTTTTATCATCGGACCATGGAGCAATTCCATTACCGGAATACCTTCAATCGATTGGTATTGAATCTGGGCGTTTGGATAATGATATATTTAAAAATCGTTTAAAGCGAATTAAAAATCAGTTGGGTGAAGATATTATTTATAACGGAGGTGGGTTTTATTTCCCTGATCATTTTACACGTCAACAAAAAGAGAATGCACTACAGGTTATAAAAAATGAATTGATAGATTTAAATGCGTTTGGGTATATTTTTTCTCGAGAAGAAATATTAAATTTGGATGAAAAAACTTCATTCAATCGTCGGTTAAAACATATGATGCACCCTCAATTGAGCCCCGATGTTTCTCTAGTTCTCCGGGAGCATTATACAAGTCGCTTTCCTTTAGGTAGCACCCATGGTACACCCTATGATTATGATACCCATGTCCCTATAATATTTTCCCATAAATCAATTAAATCTCAAAAAATAACTCGTCCAGTTGCTACTATTGATATCGCTCCAACCATTGCGCGATTAGTCGGCGCTGAAATTCCAATTGAAGTGGATGGAATCGTATTGGAAGAAATTATTAATTGAACCAACTCCAATCTATAAGCAAGTATTTTGAGGAAGTTATGGCTGTTGATCATGTTTTATTCAAAACAGTCCATGAGTATCGTCTCTATTATTGCCATGGTACCGCTGATTGGTTCCTTTTATTTCATGGCTAATCCGACGGCGTTGATTACAAAAATTCTATCCTTCGTTCCACCCATGACGATATTACACATCAGTAGCGATACAACTGTACCTTGGGAAATAGCAGCAACAATTGTGCTGATGATTCTTTCCGTTTGGGGTATGATGACACTTGCCAGGAAGATCTTTCGCACTGCATTGCTCATGTGCGGTAAGCGAGCCACATTGCCGGCAATGTGGCGTTGGATCATAGCTTAATTGATTTGGATTAGGAGTAAGGATTAAAATTAGGAATGTGGATTAAAAATTCATGGGTAAATATTATTCTGATTTCTTTGCATTTAAACGACTTAATCTTTCAAATATATTTATAAATATATCCTACAACGTCAAGCGTAAAGATATCAAGTGTAAATACGTAAATAATGTTTGAGATTCTTCTCCTGTACTGAGTGTCAGGCGTCAGAATGATGTGAATATTTTGTCAATTTTCCGACAAAAAAGTAATTATTTATTTAACCGTAATTCATAATCGTTCTAAATTAAAAGACTTATTTTTTAACGATAAAGACATATTTGGAGTAATAAATGTCAATTAACTTACACGAATTTACAGATTCGAATTTTGATGCAGAGGTAGTCCAATCCGACCAGCCCGTTTTAGTGGATTTCTGGGCGGAATGGTGCGGTCCCTGCAAAATGATAGGTCCGGTGGTCGAGGAGATCGCCGGTGAATATACTGGAAAAGTAAAAGTCGGTAAAGTAAATGTGGATTCCAACAACCAGACATCCATGCAATACCGCATAACCAGTATTCCCAACCTGCTTATTTTTAAGGACGGCGGCGTGGTAGATTCCATCGTCGGTGCTGTCCCGAAGCAGGAAATAACAAAACGATTAGACGCAGTTCTTTAACAAACAGTTATATGAATCGTAAGGTCATTATCATCGGATCCGGACCGGCCGGATTGACGGCTGCTGTGTATGCAGCACGAGCCAATCTCGAACCTCTCGTTCTTGAGGGCAGCCAACCGGGCGGACAATTAACAATTACCACTGATGTGGAAAATTATCCCGGATTCCCTGATGGTATTTTAGGTCCAGAACTTATGGATCTTTTTCGCAAACAGGCACAACGCTTCGGCGCAGAATGCCATTTTAAGCACGTAACCAAAGTTGACTTCAACCAGCGCCCTTACACAGTATGGGTTGGTGATGAAGAATACACAACTGAAACCGTTATTATTGCCACCGGTGCAACAGCCCGGTTACTTGGTCTAGAAGCAGAGACAAGACTCATGGGACGCGGCGTTTCTGCCTGCGCAACATGTGACGGTTTTTTCTATAAAGATAAAAAAGTGCTCATGGTAGGTGGCGGTGATTCCGCAATGGAGGAAGCAACATTTTTGACCAAGTTTGCTTCTGAAGTTTGGATTGTCCATCGCAGAGAAGAATTACGCGCTTCCAAGATTATGCAGCAGCGTGCATTTGATAATCCAAAGATTCACTTTCATTGGAATTCTACTATTTCGGAAATCCATGGTACGGTTGAATCTGGAGTTACCGGTGTTACGCTGCAGGATACAACCAACAATGAAACTCGTGAAGAAGCGTGTGATGGTGTATTTATGGCCATTGGGCACATACCCAATACCGGTCTGTTCGAAGAAAATATGGAGTTAGACAAGAAAAAATATATTGTTACAAAAAATGGCAGTACGGCCACTGAACATCCCGGCGTTTTCGCTTGTGGAGATGTTCAGGATTCTTATTATCGCCAGGCTATAACTGCTGCTGGCACGGGTTGCATGGCAGCCATTGATGCCGAACGATTTCTTGAAAATGAGGAGCACTCCTAGACTAACAATTTGACTTACGATTCATTACTCAACGAAAGGAAAGAGTAATGAATAAAAAAACGCTTATTTTTGAAATACAGGATCTGAAGAAGGTCTATAATCAACGCACCGTCCTGCAAATTGGTCGTCTGCAAATTCACAAAGGCACTATTTACGGAATTGTCGGCCCAGTTGGATCGGGTAAAACATCATTATTAAAACAACTTTCCGGAATAGAAAAACCAACCGATGGAAAACTGTTTTATGATGGAAATGAATTTAAAACATCATTATTCGGAAAACTTAAAACACCGGATGAAATTAAATTCTTATCTATGGCTGATTCCAAAAGTAGAGATAGTGTATCCCGATTTTTTAGTATTAATCACGGAAAGCGCAGTGAGGAAATTCGGAAACAATATTTTAATAATGGTTTCCGTCGCTACATGTGGGATCAGACAATTGATACACTTTCACAAGGTGAATTAAAATGGATCCAGCATGTGGATGCTTTGCAAAGTGACCCCCGTGTGCTAATTATTGATAATTATGGTTCCATGCTTGATGATGATATGGAAAAGGATATCAGTAATTATTTGCGGAAAATGAATCGTAATTTAGGCACGACGATCGTTGTATCAGCCACTCATCCGGCTCGCATCCAAAAATTGGTATCTGTCATGATTTATTTGGATAAAGGCCATATCGCTAAAATTCGTTCTGCCAGTCAAAATAAACGACCTCAACGAAATCAAGGGCACCAGCAGCAACAGCGCCGAAATCGCAATTAAGTTGATTGGTTTTTATAGTAAATTAATCTGATAATGAAACGTATTGTACGATCTCGAAAAGACAGAATTATCTCCGGAGTCTGTGGTGGCTTTTCCGAATATTTCGGTTTAGATCCATCATTGATTCGGTTAGGATGGATATTTTTCACCTTATTTGGTGGGTCGGGAATCCTTGCATATTTTTTAGCTATGATCGTCATTCCCGACGAATTTTCAGTCCCCAATTATGACCGGGATGATATTACACATAGGAAAAATGATAAAACGATCCTTTGGGGTGCATTATTGGTTTTCGTAGGACTCATCCTGTTTTTCATGCACAATGATCTTTTCCATTTGATTTGGATTCGTTTTTGGGATAGTGGTATCAATCTCTTTTTGGCTGTCCTTATCCTGGGGTTTGGCGTGTATTTGCTTTATACGAAACGCTCCGATTTAGTGTCCATGCTTAATGATGGTACGGGATTACCATTACACCTGTCGCAAGATGACAGTAAAGTTGCAGGGGTGTGTGGTGGCATTGCAGAATCCATACAAGTTGATAGTACTCTTGTGCGGTTCTTTTGGGTATTTGGAACATTCATGAGCGGTGGAATTGGTATCTTACTTTATCTTGTTTTGGCTCTGATTCTTCCATCAGAATCCACCAAACAAACAGATAACTTTTAATGAATAGCAAACGATTTCATGTATTGGCTGAACAATTCAGTCAAAAACATATTCTTGTTATTGGTGACCTAATGCTGGATTCCTATATGTGGGGTGAAACCAATCGTATTTCACCAGAAGCACCCGTTCCAGTTGTGTCAATCAAAGAAATAACCAATAATCCCGGAGGAGCAGCCAATGTAGGCTGGAATATTGCTACACTCTCAGCAAATGTTACCTTAGCCGGTGTAATTGGTAAAGACAGTCATGGTGAACAATTGCTCAAGATAATGGTGGACCGGGGAATGAAAGTTGAAGGAGTGGTGGAAGATCCAAATTACTCAACGATAGTAAAAACGCGTGTCATAGCTCAAAATCAGCAAGTTGTACGTACGGATTTCGAATCATTGGATGGAATTTCAAGTGGGGCAGTTAATACAGTACAATCCTCAATTGAAAAAAATATAAAGAATTATGATGCCATTATATTAGCTGATTATAATAAAGGATTGTTATCTGAAAAAATGATTACTTCTATACTTTCATTATCAAATGAAAATAATATTCCCGTTTATGTTGATCCAAAGAAGGAGAATTTTTTCGCTTTTAAAGGTGTACATTTATTCAAACCAAACTCTGTAGAATTTTACCAATCAATGGATTCAAATGATCCTGAAAAGGAAAGTAAAACTCTACGAGAAAAATTAAATGCTGATTATGTTTTAGTTACTCTCGGTGCAGAAGGAATGTTATTAACCACAGAGGATTCATCATACAAAATTCCCACAAAAGCCCGCGCTGTTCACGATGTCTCCGGTGCAGGCGATACAGTGATTGCAACATTTGCATTGGCTGAACTTGCAGGAGCCACTCCGGAAGAAGCCGCTACATTAGCTAATTTAGCAGCAGGTCGTGTGTGCGAAGAAGTGGGAGTTGTTCCTATTAACTTGGACTTGCTCACTGAAATACTCAATCACCATCATTCCTGAATTTTCTTTTTCTGAATTAAATCCGTACTCAATTTCAGGGTGAATATGTATCGAAATTCCCTGTTAATTTTACTGACGTTAATCTGTCAATTAAACTCCCAACCGGATAATCGCTATAATCCATTTGATTGGGTGTTGTATAGACAATTGGGTGAAATCACATCTATTACCGAAGGATTTTCCTATATATATATTGGTACTGAAAGCGGAGGAGTGGTTCGAATTCAACGAATTGGTCATAATTTGGAAGAACCGCTCACAACTGCTCAAGGATTGAAAAGTAATTATATTTCTGCTGTGCATTTCGATCGTCATATAGGAAACTTGTGGATTGCAGCAGGAGAGAATGTTCATTCCAGTCATACACGGGTGGGAAATTGGTATATAAATAATATTGTGGATTGGGGATTACCCCTTGGAACAATCATTGTACGCATGGGATCTTCGTCGAATTATATTTGGGTCAATACCAGCAGTGGATACGTAAAATTGGATCATATTTCAGGAATATTTTTAGGAACTTATACATACCCCGATGAAATCAATATTGAATGGAGCAGCAGTTCTAATTTTCCCGATTATGAAATAGATAGATTAAATGAGTATTCATTGTCAGACGGTTGGTTGGTCTTTGGAAATGGTGCTGTAAATCCCCATGGTAGAGATATGAGAGCAACAGTATTATTTGAAGGACGTGAAGGAGATATAGTTTTAGGAATGGCAGACGGTACGATTTTTATAGGTGATAATCATTTGAAGTTTTTAGACCCATTAACTGCCGGACTGGGAAATAATGATGTTCAGTTCATCTTGAATGAAAAGGCTTTTAGAGTCGGTGGTCGATTTGGTAACAGAACGCTAGGGCTTACTTATTATGACTCCAGAAGAAATATAATGGCAATTACTGGTTTCGATGATTATTCCAATTTAACTGTTGGACCTTATTATTGTGCAGTCCGTGTAGAGGATGAAATCTGGTACGGCGGGAAAGAAATGATTTTAGTTTATGATGAAAATTCTGATTTCTGGCGGACATTGGATGAAACAAGAGGATTCAGCGGACAAATTATCACGGACATGGAAGTCGATAGTGAATTTGTTTGGATTGCATCATCCTCGGGAATTTCTCGATTAAATCAGCACAGTAAAAGTGGGAATCCACTTGGATTCGAAAAAACGTTTAATCATGTATATATCTATGATATTGAACTCGTAAATAATCAATTGTGGATTGCATCAAATTATGAATTGACCATTGTAGATTTAAGTGAAGAAAAAGTAATGAACTTTAAACGAATTGGATCCATGGGTGATATGGAAGGAATGGAGGATGTTCTTACTGGTTTTAAAGCATTAGTACATTATAAAAATCAAATGATGGTAAGTACAAATCATGGTGTTTGGAGTTTTGATCTTATGTCAAAATCCTGGAAAGAATTAGTTGATGCATCCGTTTTTGGCGGCCGAGAAATCACAGCTATGGCTAGATTTAAAAAATTTATTTTTCTGGCAACTAATGATGGCTTTATTCGTTACGATTTAAAAGATAGATTCATCCGTGATTATCACTATGATTTTCTGGGTCAAGTACACGATATAAACGTGGATAAAAAACATCTCTGGCTTGGAACATCGAATGGCTTAATTAAATTTAAATGGACAAAAGATTGAAGAATATTAAAACAGTATTGCTCATTATTATGGTATTAACAGTTGTAAACGGCCAAAGAAATATGCGAGGTAAAAAAGATTTAAAAGTATCAAACATCGAGCAATTTCATCTTATAATTTCACCACAGGCATCTTCCGAAACAGGAAAAATAAAACTCAATACTCATGTAATGATTCCAAGTTTTTCTTTACAGTTTGTAAAAGAGAATGGCAGATTTGAATCTAGCTTTGAAGCTCGCATTTCACTTTTAAATGAAGAAGGTCAGCAAATAGATCATAAATCAATCCAGGAGACGTTGAAAGCATCGGATTATTTAGAGACAGTCAGCAAATCAAACTGGTACTTTATTGAACATGAATTTTTAGTGAAACCCGGGAAGTACACTATTATAAGTGAAGTTTTGGATATTGATACTCGTAATTATGGTGTTCGAGAAGAGAAAGTGGATTTGAGCAAATATAATAAGAATGGGTTAGATTTATTTCCCCCATTAGTTCTGGTTAACTATACAGGCTCATGGCAAGGCAGTAAAAAACTAATGGCCAGCTATCAAAATGAAATCACATTTATTCAATCTTTTGTACCCATCTATATTACAGGTAATGTTAATCCTGGAGATTATTTACTTAACCTGGAATTAAAGACGTCAGATGGAGAAGTCATTTCTTCAATTGATACTTTATTTACAAATTCAGATAATTATTTCAATCACCAATTAAATTTACCTGTTGATAAAATATCAGGTTTAAGGGCAAAACTATACGTTAAACTCGAGCAGGATGGACAATCTGAAAAACAAACTATCGAATTAAAAATCAAACGTCCGGGAGTTTCTTCTCAAATAAGTGATTTGGAAAAAGCCATGGACCAAATGCGCTACATTTTGACGAGCGATGAACGATCAAAATTATCCAAAGTTAAGAAAAAAGAAAAAGAAGAATTATTTTATACATTTTGGAAAGGCAGGGACCCAACTCCCGAAACTGCTACAAATGAGCTGATGGATCAATATTATTCCAGAGTACGATACGCCAATGAACATTTCACGTCATTTTCGCCAGGCTGGAGGACAGATATGGGAATGATATACATTCTTTTTGGACCGCCGGATGATATAGAACGAATTTTCATGAGCAGTGACCGCAATGCGAATCAAACGTGGCATTATTACCGTATTAATCGCAGTTTTACTTTTTATGATGAAAATGGCTTTGGAGATTATCGTTTAACTACACCTTATATTACAGGACATACCTGGTGAGTGTACTGGAGCGATTTTCCTATAGCGGGCTGGAATCTTATAAAAAATGCCCTGCACAATTTAAATTCCGTTATATTGATTTCATCCGTAAACCTGATGAAGGCATCGAAGCTTTTATGGGTAAACGAGTCCATGAAGCATTGGAATTTTTATATAAGGAAGTTCAATCAGGACGCATCCCTATTATCGATAGCATCCACGATTATTATAAATCTGTTTGGAATGATAATTGGCATGATCGAATCGCCATCGCGAAAAGAGGTGAGCGCAAAGAAGATTATTTTCGATTGGGCGAAGATTGTATCGCCAGATTTTATCGCAAAAATCAGCCCTTTGCGGAACGTGTTGAAGGGATTGAGTTGGAAATGGATTTTATGTTTGACGGGAATGAATCATATCGGATGAAAGGAATTATGGATCGGTTGGATCATGATGGGAATGGGAAATTTGAGATTCATGATTATAAGACTGGTAAACGTGCGTTAAGCCAAGGTCAGGCAGATAAAGATGGTCAATTAGCGTTGTATCAGATTGCTCTTGAACAGCAGCGGGATGATGTAAAAGACGTTACACTCGTTTGGCATTTTGTGCGTTATGGAATTGAAATCAGATCAAAGCGAACGATGGAACAATTGCAGTTGTTGTCAGCGTCAATGCAAAAGCGGATAGATGAAATTCGTTTAAAAGAAAAGGAGGGAGCTGATTTTCCTCCAAAACCCATGATACTTTGTAATTGGTGTTATTATTGGGAAGAATGTCCGGCGCAACAAGGAACTAATCCCTATATTAGATAGTGAATATCAAAATCAATAAAGGATTCGATTTATTTACATAATATAACTGTTATATTTTTCCACCCCTATTATGAAACTGAAACAAAACGAAATAAGCGCTATCAAGCATTTACTGGCTTCAGCCGAAAATCGTTCTAACCAAACGTTGGAAGAATTACATCAAAAACTTTCATCCGGCAATTCTGTCGATCTTTATGTTGATGGCGCAGCTGATCTCCATTCTAAAACAGCCGGTATTGGTGGAGTATTTTATCAGGAAGGGGATGAAATTGCTTCTTTTTCTGAATATTATGACGATGCTACAAACAATGAAGCTGAATACAGTGCATTGATCTATGGGTTACGTATGGCTAAAGAAATGAATGTATTCAGCATTAACATTTTTTCGGATAGCCAATTAATCGTAAATCAGGTAAATGGTGAGTTCAGGGTAAAACATGAGAATATGATTCCGCTACACGCAGAGGCAACAGAATTATTGGATAACTTTGATTCATGGTCATTGGAATACATTCCGAGGGAAGGCAATGCAGTTGCAGATAAATTGTGCAAAGCTGCAATGATGTCTGGTAGATAGAATGGTGCGTGCTTATATAGAAAAAATGTAATGTTTAAAAAGGAATATTGTTTATGAAAGCATTAATTACAGCAGGGGGGCACGGAACTCGATTACGTCCAATAACACATACACAGAATAAACATCTAATTCCAATTGCGAATAAACTGATGTTAGCATATGCTTTGGAATATGCTCATGACGCAGGTATTGACGAAGTTGGAATTATTATAAACGAGGGTGATACATCCATTGCTGACGCTTTTGGTAATGGAGATTCCTTCAAACTAAAAATTAAATATATTGAACAATCCGCTCCTCTTGGTTTAGGTCATGTAGTAAAAATTGCTGAATCATTCATCAAAAGCGACCCATTTGTTTTTTATCTAGGAGATAATATTCTTGTGGGTGGAATTAATAAATTTATTGAAGATTATAAAACCAATAGTTCAAATTGTCATTTAGTGTTAAGTAAAGTACCTGATCCAAATCGTTTTGGTGTGGCAGATGTTAAAAATGGGAAAATTATAGGAATTGAAGAAAAGCCTGATCAACCTAAAAGTAAATTAGCTGTTACTGGAATTTATGTTTACGATAGTCATATTTTTGAAGCAGTGAATAATATTAAGCCATCCGCCCGCGGTGAATTGGAAATTTCCGATGCTCATCAGTATTTAATAGAAAAAGGATTTAGTGTTTCATATTCTGAAATAACAGGATGGTGGAAAGATACAGGAAAGCCATCTGATCTCTTGGAAGCAAATCGTCTCGTTTTGGATAATATTAATGATGAACGAAAAGGTTATATTGATGAACAATCTACTGTTTCCGGAAGGGTTGTAATGGGGAAAGGCTCTCAAATCATAAATTCAAATATCCGTGGCCCGGTTATAATTGGTGAAAATGTTACAGTTGATGGAGCATATGTTGGACCCTATTCAGCAATCGGTGACGGATGTAAGATTGTCAATAGTGAAATAGAATACTCCATTCTAATGCATCAATGTAGAATTAGTAATATTTCCCGCCGAATTGAAGCGTCACTTTTGGGGAGTGATGTTGAACTTTTACGGTCCCAATCTAAACCGATCACACACCGATTTATACTTGGCGATCAAAGCCGAGTTGAAATAGACTGACATTTGGATAATCCAATCCTTGAATTAGAAAATGTTTCAGTATATTATCCCGGCCAGCGATCATTATTTAAAAAACCTCAATTAATTCAAGCTCTCTATTCGATTAATCTAAAATTACACCGGGGGGAAATTTTGGCCATCGTTGGTGAAAGTGGCAGTGGAAAATCCACATTGGGTAAATCAATTGTAGGTCTTATTGATAATTTCTACGGTAATTACATTTACAATGAACAGGTGTATAATCCCAATGAAATGAATTCATTGCGCAAGGAAATTCAAATTATTTTCCAAGATGCATTGAGTTCATTGAATCCTAGAATGCGAATTGGTTTTGCAATTAAGGAAGTGATCAAACTCCACCACCCGGAAGTGGATAGTGAAAAACAATTGTTGGACTTACTGAAAAAAGTTGATTTAACTAAAGATACGAAAGAAAAATATCCGCATGAATTATCCGGCGGTCAGCGCCAGCGAGTCTGCATAGCCAGAGCGTTGGCAGTGAAGCCAAACATATTGATTTGTGATGAAATTGTTTCTGCACTTGATGTGTCTGTTCAAGCCAAGATGCTCAATTTGCTGATGAAATTGATGTATGAAGATGGATTATCAATATTATTTACTACACATGATCTCCAAGTTGTGGAGTCCTTTGCCCACAGGGTCATGGTAATGAAATCAGGAAAAATTTTAGAAACAGGTACAGTCAAAGATGTATTTCAAAAACCAATCAATGAGTATACTCGAAAATTATTACAATCAATTCCTGAAAAGATGTAATTCATAATGATAATCGTTCATTTTTGATTTAACTTTGTATCTTCATTTTGAACAGTTCAATAATCCGAGATAAACAATAATGGGCTTTCTATCAGCAATTAACAATTCATTTTCATGGATTTCAGGCGATATCGCTATTGATTTAGGTACAGCCAATACATTGCTTTGGATAAAAGGCAAGGGTGTGATGATCAATGAGCCTTCTATCGTTGCCCGATCAGTACATGATGGAAAAATAGTTGCGGTTGGTAATGAAGCAAAAGCTATGGTTGGCAGAACTCACCGCGAACTTGAAACCATCCGTCCGCTGCAAGATGGAGTTATAGCAGACTTTGATATGACCGATGGTATGCTGCAGGGGTTTATTCGCAAAATAAACATAAATCGTTTGGCACGTCCCCGTATGGTGATTTGTGTTCCGTCCGGTGTGACAGAAGTGGAACGTCGTGCTGTAAAAGATTCAGGTGAAAGGGCGAATGCCAGGGAAGTATTTTTAATCGAAGAACCTGTTGCAGCTGCAATTGGAATTGGTCTTGATATTAGTCAACCCATCGGTAATATAATTGTAGATATTGGCGGTGGTACAACTGAAATTGCTGTCATTGCCTTGAATGGGGTCGTTACAAAGGAAACCATTCGTATTGCCGGTGATGAGATGGATGAGGCAATTGTCCAGTGGTTTCGTAATGAACATAAATTAGAAATTGGTTTGGCAACAGGTGAAGCGATTAAAAAATCAGTCGGTTCTGCTATGCGAATGAAAACTGAAAATATTTCAGTTAAAGGTCGTGATTTAGTAAGTGGAATACCAAAAACAATTGAAGTATCATCGGATGAAATTCGCCAAGCATTAAAGGAAACGGTCAACAGTATTGTTGAAGCTGTCAAAAAAGCATTGGAAAGAACACCGCCGGAATTAGCATCTGATATTTTAGATAGAGGAATCATTATGACTGGTGGGGGTAGTATTCTTAAGGGTATTGACCAGATTATTCGTGAACGAACAAATGTGCCTGTCAATCGCGCTGAGGATCCTTTACTTTCAGTTGTAAAAGGAACCGGTATCGTTTTAGATGATATTCGTAAATACGAACCTGTTTTGATTTGATGCGGTAATTGATTGAGTATTCTATTAAACGGTTACAATTTTTTCAGCAAATATCAATAATTATTAACCAGATATAATGAGGAATATTTACCTCGCTCTAATACGACAACGTGATCACGTTGTATTTATTCTCGCAATTCTCATTTCATTTACATTAATTCTCTCGAATGATTCTCGTGATATAACTATTCTCCGAGGGAAAGCTAACGATCTCTTTTCCTTTTTGTATAAACCTGTAGCTTGGCTACGATCTATGGCAATTGTTGAAGGTGAAGCAGCACTTCTGCGTGAAAAAAATATTCAACTACAATTGCAAATTGAATCTATGCTGAATTTAGCAGCAGAAAATGAGCAATTAAAATATCTACTTAATTATAAGCGCGAAAGCCAACTTACTTTATTACCATCAAAAGTAATCAATAAAGGTATTTCATCGAATATGACTACCATTACTATTGATGTTGGAACAAATCATGGTGTTTCACAGAATGATCCTGTTTTGACTCCTAAAGGAGTTATTGGTAAAACAGTCGTTGTTGGAAAGAATAGTTCAATTGTCCAGATTATTAGTGATGTGAATTTTAGATTAAGTGTGCACATAATGCCGTCTGGTTCTGTGGGGATTTTGCGCTGGGTATACGGAGATTTATGTGAAATTAGAGAAGTGCAGAAAAATTCAGAAATTAGTATTGGTGATAGGGTATTAACGTCTGGGTTCAGTGATATATTTCCAAAAGATTTGCCTGTTGGTGAAGTGACAGGTACACGTGATGAAAGAGGCAGTTTTCAGAAAATTATTTCTGTTCGATTTGCAGAAAACCTTGGTTCTCTAATAAATATATTTGTTATTACTAAAAACGATCATGCGGTTAAATAAGTTTATTTTCATGTTATTATGTGTGTTTTTCCTTCAGTTTTACCTTGCTGAATTTTTGTCAATTAACATGATTCGACCGGATTTTATGACGATATTTATACTCTATACTGCAATCAAATTTGGTCGCTTTTATGGTGTAATTGCCGGTTTTATTTTGGGTTTATTAACTGATTTGACGGGTGTGGGTTCCTATTTCGGATTATCATCTTTAACTTTCTCATTAACAGGTTATTTAGCTGGTTATTTAAAAGATCAATATAATCGCTTAATTCCATTTTATTTTCATATGACATGGGTGGGAATCATTCTACTTCAATTTCTTATATATAGTTTCGTACGATATCAATATTTATATGATACAGATTTAATTTCATTTTTGGAAAAATGGATATTGACCATGGGATATACTATGGGATTTATTCTCATACTTCAACTTATTTTTCCATTTAAGGATTATTCCCGTGCTGAAAGCAGCTAACCTCATACCTCAAAGACGGTTTGTAGTTGTGAGCGGAGTTATTATCATGCTCATGTTTTCGTTGATCTTAAGATTCTTTTATATACAAGTTTATTTTCATGAAACATACAAAAAGAAAGCTGAAGTAAATCGTATTCGGGCTATACCTCTAAATGCACCAAGAGGATTAATATTAGACCGAAATGGTGAAATTATTGTCGATAATTTTCCCACGTATGTTTTGACTGCAATTCCAGGTGAAATAATAAATAAAGAAAAGAATTTTCAGATTGTTAGTTATTGTACAGGTATTGATACTACAATACTTAAAACCAATTATAAAAAATATTACCGAGGACGTTTTTTACCAGCAAGAATAGCCAAAGATTTAACATTCGATCAATTAAGTAGGATTGAAGAACACAAGCAGGAATTGACGGGTATAAATTATATACAATTTCCTGAACGATTTTTCTCAGAGAAAATAAATGCATCTCATATACTAGGTTATGTCAAAGAAGTTGACCAAGCTATTATTAAAGATATAAAAGAAAAAGAAAATTATATTTATGGTGATTTAGTTGGTTGGCGTGGATTAGAAAAAGTATATGAAAATAGATTACGTGGAACAAAGGGTGTTCATTTTGTAGAAGTTGATGCTTATGGCAGAGAAATAGGTCAATCCTCTGATTATGAAAAGGAAAATCCTATTCCAGGCACGGATCTGCAAACGACTCTTTTAATTTCTCTTCAAGCAATGATTGAAAAAATATTAGATGGAAAACGATCAGTCGTACTTGTTTCACTCCCTGAAACAGGAGAGATGCTGGCTATGGTCAGTAAACCTGATTATTCACCAGATTTATTTACTGGTGAAACGACTGTAGATGAATGGCAGGAAATTATTAGTAACCCGGATAAACCTCTTTTAAATAGAATGACACATGGATTGTATCCTCCGGGATCCACGTTGAAGATGATAACTGCAATGTCGTTGATGGAAAAGGGTAGAATAGATTATTCAGAAAAAATTAACTGTAATGGTGTTTATGAGCTAGGTGACAGAGAATTTCATTGTTGGAAAGAAGAAGGTCATGGCGAGATGGATTTAGAACAAGCCATTGCTCAATCATGTAATGTATATTTCTATCATGTTGTGCAGCGCTTATCCATTGATGAATGGGCAAATGCATGCAATGAATTTGGATTTGGACAAAGGACTGAAATTGATTTAGCATCTGAGGCAAAAGGTGTGGTACCAAATTCAAGTTTTATGAATAAACAATATGGTCGTTGGGGTTGGTCCAAAGGTCATTTATTAAATTTATCATTGGGGCAAGGTGAATTGGTAGTTACACCCATACAAATGATGCAATTTATAAATAGTCTTGTAATGAATGGGAGTGCACCAGCATTGCACGTAGTTAAAGATAAACCACAAATTAAACATTCTGTAGATCGTTATGCACATCAAACGTGGAAACGGATTAAAAAATATATGCTAAATGTCGTTTCGTCTACTTATGGTACAGGAAATCGAGCCAACCCTGGAATTCCTGGTTTAAATATCGCTGGTAAAACGGGTACTGCTCAAAATCCGCATGGAGAACCACATGCATGGTTTATAGGTTTTGGTGAAAAAGATAAGAAACAAGTTTCTGTAGTAGTATTAGTTGAAAACGGTGGACATGGTGGAGTTACAGCAGCTCCTATTGCCGGACGAATATTTGATTTCCTTTTTTCCTCTAATGAAAATATGAACTTGGCATTCTCATTATGATTCAACTATTTTTTCAAAAATTCAAGGAATCGCCCACTAGTTTAATAGCGATAGCGCTGTTTCTTACTGGTGTAGGGTTAATTACGTTAAAAAGTATTAACACAGGACAAGAGGGAACTTTATTTCAACTATCATTTTTTAAAGAACTATTTTTTCTTATACCTGCGCTTGTCGCTTTTATATTTGTATTTTTTATACCCAGGCATACGATTCATCGATATATATATGGATTTTACGGTTTTATGATTATTTTAATTCTTTTACCATTTTTTGGTAACGAAATTGCATCTACTTATCGCTGGATAGACATTGGTTTACCCTTTGGATTTCAACCTTCAGAATTTGCTAAATGGATCATGGTAATTGCCTTAGCCCGTTATTTATCAGATCACAATTTAGAAATGAACCATTTTTCAGCAAGTATTATACCTATAATTATGGTCATTATTCCAGCAGGAATCGTTTTAAATCAACCCGATTTAGGATCAGCTATCATTATTTTAGTCCCCCTATTGCCCATGTTGTATTGGGTAGGTGCACGGCCATTTCATTTATTTCTTATAGTGGCTCCAATGGTTAGTATTTTGACAGCTTTTCATTGGATTTCATTTGCAATTTGGGCAATATTAATGATTTATATAATTTATAAAGCGAAACCTAATTTAGTTTTTAGCATTTCTACATTTTTTGGGAATATTTTTTTGGGATTACTATCACCAATTTTATGGGGTATGCTAAGAGAATATCAACAAAAGCGAATATTAACATTATTCAATCCTGAAATTGATCCTCTCGGAGCAGCTTATCAAATTATCCAAAGTAAAACTGCGATTGGAGCCGGTGGACTATTTGGTAAAGGGTGGGGGCAAGGAACACAAACTCATCTCAAATTTTTACCAGTTCAAGAATCTGATTTCATCATTTCTGTCATTGGAGAAGAGTTTGGTTTTTTTGCAATATTTATTTTAATAACATTGTTTTCCTTTTTTATAATGCGAACATTGCGTTTAGCGTATAATGTTGATGACCGTTTTTCCAGTTTGGTATTGGTTGGATTAGGTACAATATTTACGGCACATGTTTTTGTGAATTTTGCAATGACTGTGGGTATGATTCCTGTAAAGGGGTTACCGTTGCCATTTGTTTCATATGGGGGATCATTTCTTTTATCCAGCTTTATTATGGTAGCACTTATAATGAATTTGAGTATTGATCCAAAGGATTATTAAAAAGTGCAATGATCATTTACTGAATCCTCAGTAAATTCCCCGCCTATCCTTTTGCAAAAATAAAAATTACATATGTTAAAACGACTTGGAAAATATATTATCCTCTGTGCAATCTTATTGAATACGATAAGTTTATCTGCTCAATCCGAATCAAAGCAAATAAAGAGATTGAGTGATAAAGTAAGCCAGCAGAATGCTCGAATAAATGAATTGGAAACAAAATTGAATATTTTGCTTCCTGAATTACAAAGAACACTCAAAGCGACTGTTGAAGCAAAAGAACAAACAGATTCTGTCTCAATCCTGATTATTAATCGAATAAATACAATTCATAATAAAATAAGATTATTAGAAGATAAAGCAGCATATTCTGATAGTACAAATTTTGAAGTTTTAGCCCAATTGGTCATGATTGAAAATAAAATTATTACTCTTGCGAATAGTTTTACTGAATTATATAATGTTCGTAATGATCAAACTCCCGCTTCACCCAGCTCAAAGATCAGCCCCACAGATTATAAAAGATTGTATATCGAAAGTTTGAGTCATTTTCAAAATGGAATGTATAGTCAATCCATAAAAGGCTTTTCAAAACTTGTTATTAGTGATCCACAGAATAATTTAGCAGATAATAGCCAATATTGGCTGGCTGAATGTTATTATTCGCAAAAGAACTATAAACGGGCAATTATAGAATTTGAAAAAGTCTTTACCTTTGCAGGAACAGATAAAGATGATGATGCACAATTAAAACTGGGCTTGACTTTTCAAAGTATGGGTAATCTAGTTAAAGCACGTGAAGAATTTCAACGATTAGTGGACTATTTCCCAGGAAGTGAATATTACGATCATTCCAAAGAAGCCTTGAAACAATTAACAATCGAATAACCTAAAAAGATAAAATATGAGTAAACTGTTCTACATGACTACGGAAATTATTCCGTTCGCTAATACATCAAGCCTGGCTCCATTTTCAACAAAAGTACCTTTGCTAATGCAGGTAAAAGGTCATGATATTCGTACTATTATTCCAAAATACGGGTATGTCAGTGAGCGTAAATATATATTAAGAGAGGTAATTCGTCTTCGAGATATTCCTTTTGAATATAATGGCGAAGAAAAAGTGCTATCTGCTAAAAGTGCTTTCATTCCTAAAACACGTGTTCAGGTTTATTTTTTAGAAGATAACGAATGGTTTAAGCCCCAAACGAATCTTGTATATAAATCAAAAAATGGTAGAATCCTTACAGATAATGATCAGCGTTTCTCAATATTTTGTAAAGCAACTTTAGCTACACTTCCTCATTTGTTCTGGAAACCTGATATTTTCTTATGCAACGGATGGCAATCATCATTCGTCCCAGCCATGTATAAAGAAGAATATGCGAAAAAAGATTTTTATGAGAATATTAAAACAGTATTAATGGTACATAATATGGATGATGAATATACAAATTTCGGACAGACAGCCTTTGAAAAAGCTGGATTGAAAATTCCAAAAGCTATGAAGAATGGAAAAGTCAATGCATATGAAGCAGCGACTGAAAACGCAGATATGATTATTGCTCTGGAATCTCCATCTAATAATATTACTGAAAAATTGCTAAAGCTTCCTACAGTGAAGGCCAATAAGAAAAAAGTATTTACGGTTAAAGTTCCTGAAGAGGATATATTGGATTATCAGCCTGTAGCTGACAAATTGGATAAAGTCCTTGAGAAACTTAACGGTTGATCTGACGTATATAATTCACTTAATGATACAAGCAATCAAATTTAGACTCCTTGGGATCGGTCTAGTCTGTGTATTTTTTACAAGTTGTATGGAAGATCCGCTTAAAGCTGATTTAAGCGAAACGGACCTTATTCTTGAAACACAAGTACTTTACGATATTGAAGGAGTCACATACCAAGTCCCCCCAACAATTGGTAGCAAAACTAAATTGTATTTAGGTACGGATGATGATTTTGTATATAAAGCTGTTTTGTTGAAATCATCATTCTATTCCTTTGAGTCAAGTGCATGGACATTATCATCGTTTCTTGACACGACTGTAAAAATCGATAGCGCATTTTTTACTATTAGAGTAGCTAAAGATACATTGGAAACACCCGCCACCTTTTCGATGTACTATTTTCCATTGAATGGGATTGATTCCATTTTCAGTGAATCAGAGTCACATTATTTAAATTTTACTGACTCTGAAATTGAAGTTGGTGAACTCGTTTCTACTGCAACTGAAGAAAGTATAGAAGTGGATTCAATTACAACTAATTATACCGTGAAGTTTCCAGCAGTTAGTTTATTAGATTCGACGTTTGCTGATACATCAATGAATTATTCGCTTATGGTAATCCAAGAAAATGGAAATAACGAATTACATAGTTTTTACAGCAGGGAATTTGATTATTCAAATTCCTTAACACCTAAATTGGAAATCTATTTTCGTCAATTTAATTATCCTGATTCAGCTGATACGTCTGGAGATGTTAGTATTGACACACTTTCAAGGACATTCCTTGTTTCTCAAGATTTGAGCATAATGGTCCCACCGGAATTAACTGAACAAGATACATCTTATGTCACTATTAGCCGTGGAAAAGGATTACGTAGTTTAATTAAGATGGACTTTTTGGATTCTCTTCAATTACCGAATCAAACTAGTTTTGATAAAGCAGAGTTGACACTATTCATGGTTCCGGATACAAATATTTCTTCATTCAGCATTTGGGCTGCTCCATTGAATGATACTATTATTTTATCAAACTTTGAAATATTAGATGAAGATGATTTCAATGTACATGCTTCACTTTTTTCCAGTGGGTCTGTTCAAGACAGTAAAGTTGTTTTCAACATTAAGAACTTCCTCCAAAATCAGTACTTTGAAAATGTAGACAATCTTGGTATTAAACTTTATGGTAATATAAATAATAGTTTAAGAACGGAAGTTCATTTTTATTCTGCGGATCATGATTCATTATACCCAAAACTTTTTATTCAGTATGTTGCACCGTAGACTCATTTTATTATCATTATTTACTGTTTTAAACGGACAGTCAATCCATAACGCGTTTGGTTTAGGATTAATTTCTTTCAATCATAATGCTGCATCTACGGCTCTAGCCAGTCGTGGGATTATTCCTTCTTTTAATCATAATGTTTCACTGTCCAATCCTGTCACTTGGAACAATTTTAAATATGCATATTTATCCGGTAATTACAATGGCGATGAGTATTCCAGTGATCTTGGGGTGAACGGATTATCTGGTATCTCCAGTGCGCAATTTACTGTTCCGATTGGTGATAAGTATGCTTGGGGATTTGGTCTAAAACCACTATTCACTCAGCAATTTTTAATAGAAGATGATCAAGCTGAATCCTATGTGGAAGGCGATACTCTTTTAACAAAACGCTCTGTTGACGGTTCAGGCGGAATATCATCATTATATACAGCTATTCGATTTCCCTTAACAATGCATGAAGGAATAGCGGTTGAATTGGATATGTTATTTGGTTCTTTACGAAAAGATTCAAAGTTTAGTATTGATCAGCGAACATATCATTATTTTCAACGACATTTATTTTCCGGTTCGCTTTATAAAATATTTTTATCATCGGATAGATTTAATAGTAATAATAGACCAATAAATATATATTTTATGTTCAGTGGTGTAATTAATCCATTGGAGATAAAACGCTATTCATTTCAGCCATTTGAAGATATCAATAATAATGGATATTATGATAATGCTGATAACCCTACACCTTCCAGCGCTCCTTCTGCTGAAATTAATATTTATAATAATGTTCTAGAGCCGTTTGAGATAGGCTTTGGTTTTGACATGTTAATGAAGAATGATCTTCATTTGATGTTGGAAGCCCATAGTTGGAACGATAGTGGATATAAAGATAAAACTATTTTCCCTTTGCTATCTCAATATATAAATAAATCTCAACAAGTTTCACTGGGTATAGCTCAATTTTCACCTGAAACAGCATTCAAATTCACCCAAAAAATACAATATAGAGGTGGTGTTTATTACCGTAGAGATTTTTTGGAAGAAATGGATAATTATGTGAATGAATTGGGAATTTCTTTAGGGATTGGTATTAAATTTGGTGTTGCAAATAATCAGATAGATTTTGCCTATAGATATGGCATCCGTACCAGCGATATAATTTCAGATGAACAAATCAATCATTTTACAATTGGCATACAATTAGGTGACGTGTGGTTCGTAAAAAGAAGACCAAAATGAGGTAATCAACAATGAAACCAATTCATATTCACAAAATATTAATAGTAGGTGTAACAGCCTTATTTTTTTCTATGTGTGTACCACCGGAAGATGTACAGGTAGACGAAGATGCATCCTACGAAGCGTATCTTGACTCTCTTCGTGAAGTTCGTTGTCCCAGGCTATTGAGCAGCGCAGCTGAATATTATAAAAACAGGGATTGGCAGTCCACAATAAATGTTTACAGAGAATTAGTTGAATTAGGATGTGATAGAGATGATCCTGAAGAAGTCTATCAATATTATGCAATTTCGTATGAATATTTAGGTCAATATGATAGTTCTGAATTCGTTTTGGTAAAAGGATTACAGCAACTACCAAATAATGTACAATTACGCAAACGTCTCGTGTATGCTTATTCAAAACAAGGTAAAACAGATTTACAAATTTCTGAATTAAATCGATTAACTGAATTGACTCCGAATGATTTGGATATTAAAATGGATTTAGCGGAATTGTATGGTGAAAAGGGTTTTTATGATGATCAAATTGATTATTTAGAACAAATTTTGGATGTAGACCCTTCAAATGAAAAAGCTCAAAGTGAAATTGCACTTGTTTACGAAAAAACAGGTAAAGATCCATTGGATATCTATCGAGAACGTTTTAAAAACAATCCAGATAATATTTCATACGGAATTGACTTAGCTGATCGCTTACTTAGTAATGATGAAGAATTTGAAGCAGTAGACGTACTAAAAAAAGTGATTCGTCTTGATAAGACGAGTAAATTAGCTTATCGAAAATTGGGACAGGCACATTATAATGCAGATCAATTAGACGATGCTTCCGATGCCTACGAAGAACTTTTTTTACTTAATCCACGAGATGTTCAGATTGCATTAAAAATTTGCGATGTAAATATAGCAAACCAAAAATATGATAAGGCATTACGTTGGGCAGATAAAGCAATTTCCATTGATAAGAATAGAGGCGAATCTCACGGCAAAAAAGGAAATGTATATTACAAATCATTTCAAGATTGTAGAAGTGCATCCATTTCATTAGATGATCGAATTATTTCAACTCTAGCATACAGAAATTTTTTAAAAGCTGATGAATTGGGATTTAGTCGATATAATAATTCGAAATCTTGGTTGAAAGATAATGAAGTCTTATTCTCAAAAGCACAGTGGTTTATGCTAGATGATGATATTAAAAATCAAGGCTATGTAACCCCAAGAAGCGAATGCTACAATTGGGTGGATGAAAAACTCAAAAAAGATCCAAAGTGGTAAAATAATAACTGGATCTTAATTTTGTCTTATCTCAAAAACGCCGACCCTGAATTATATCAAATCCTGATGCGTGAAGTGGGTCGTGAGTTTTCGACACTTGAATTAATTGCATCAGAAAATTTTGTAAGTTATCCTGTATTGGAAATGGCAGGAGGTGTCATGACCAATAAATATGCTGAAGGTTATCCGGGGAAACGTTATTACGGTGGCTGTGAACATGTGGACGAAGCTGAAGATTTAGCGCGAGATCGAGCCAAAAAACTATTCAATGCTGAATATGTTAATGTACAGCCGCACTCAGGATCTCAAGCCAATATGGCTGCATTACTCACATTCGTTCAAACCGGTGATACAATTATGGGATTAGATTTAGCTCATGGCGGACATTTAACCCATGGCAGTCCGGTGAATTTTTCAGGAAAACTATTCAATGTTGTTTCTTATCAAGTTGATAGGAAAACTGGTCGGGTTAATTTTGATCAAGTAAGAAAATTAGCAAAAGAACATAAACCAAAATTGATCATTTGTGGTGGCAGTGCTTATCCCAGACATATTGAATTTGAGGATTTCAAAGCTGTTGCTGATGAAATTGGTGCTTTTTTGTTGGCTGACATCGCCCATCCGGCCGGATTGGTTGCTACAGGATCACATCCGTCACCCATGCCTTATTGTGATGTGGTGACAACGACAACTCATAAAACACTTCGTGGTCCGCGTGGTGGAATGATTATGATGGGTAAAGATTGTGAAAATCCTTTTGGTATTGTCGCTCCAAAGTCCGGTCGTGTGAAAAACATGTCTGAATTAATTGATTCCATGGTTATGCCCGGAATTCAAGGCGGTCCATTGATGCACATTATCGCTGCGAAAGCAGTGGCTTTCGGTGAAGCACTACAGCCGTCCTTTAAAGAATACACCAGCCAAATTGTAAAAAATGCTCAAACTCTTGCTGATGCATTTTTATCAAAAGATTATCAATTAGTTTCTGGTGGAACAGATACCCATGTTATTTTAATCGATTTGACGAATAAAAGTATTACGGGAAAAGCAGCTGAAAAATCGCTTGAAAAAGCAGGTATTACAGTAAATAAAAATATGGTTCCGTTTGATGAACGAAGCCCGTTTATTACCAGTGGTATTCGGGTTGGAACTCCCGCTATTACAACAAGAGGGATGAAAGAAAAGCAAATGCTTACTATTTGTGATTTGATTGATCAGGTCATTGGAGACCCGGATAATGAAGTTGTGATCAGAAATGTCAAGTCAACAGTAAAAGAGCTGTGTGACACATTTCCACTTTATGATGATCTGTTGAATTGATCGTCTCATATTTTTTTACAAATTCTCTAAATTCAACATCATGTTAATCAAACACAAATTACATTTTGTGAGCTTTTTCTTATTGAACTTATGGGTTTCATCCTGCACAACAGCTTATTATTTGGAACATCATCCTGGTTTTGCTGAAGATATATTTTATCGTAAAGTTCTTTCTGCTGATCAAAAGCTGATTAAGGATGATGATAAACTTTTTCTGGAAGCTGTAAAATTACGAACTCAATACACATATGCTTTTTTGGTAGAAAAAGCAGATCGAATGATTGAGGAAGATTATGATGCAGGGAAAATTCTTTATTCCCATGCTCAATCAAGTTTTGAAAAAGCGATTTCACATGGAAAAAAGGCTCTTCAAATTCGTCATCCTGGACTGAACATCATGAAGAGTTTGATAATGGAAGATATTACGTTTACTGAAGAAGATGTGCCGTATTTATATTGGCTGGGTGCTGCCATGGGTGGAGCGATAAGTTCTAGCAGGGGCAAAGCAAAATGGGTGATTCAACTCCCAATTGTCGGCTATTTGTTGGATACTTCATTAAAAATAGATCCCTCATGGAATAATGGCGCTATTCATTCAGCATTAATCTCTTATACAATGGCGCGTACTGATTTAATGGGTAAAAATGTTGAAAAAGCAACACAGCATTTTGAACAAGCCATGAATTATTCAAAAGGACTCGATGCTGGAGCAAAAGTTTCCTATGCGGAAAATGTACTCATATCACTTCAGAAAAAAGATGAATTTGGACTATTATTAAAAGAAGTTCTCAACATGGATTTAGAAAAGGATAAGAATTTGGTTTTGGGAAATATTATTGCTCGTGAACGAGCACTCTGGTTACTTTCACGAACAAATGAGTTGTTTTACTAAATGAATACTCTATATCGCACACTCTTTTGCGTCCTTTTATTAAGTGAGGTAAGTGCTAAAAAAACCATAATAAAAATGGCAACTTTGGTTCCGGAAGGGACTGATTGGCATGGAATGCTTGTGGAAATGGGACAGCGTTGGAAAGAAGCTACCGACGGTCAAATTGTGCTCCGAATATATCCCGGTGGCGTTGTGGGTGATGAAAGGGATATGATAAGAAAAATGAGGATTGGCCAAATTCACGCTGCAGCGATTTCTACTGAAGGACTTTCCGAAGTAAATCCGGATGTGAGCGGATTTGTTCTGCCATTGATTTTTGATGATTATGATGATGTAGATTGGCTTCGAGAAAAAATGTCACCTCAATTAGAAGAAGGAATGAGAGAAAATGGCTTCGAAGTTTTATTATGGGCTGATGTTGGTTGGGCAAAATGGTTTACAGCAAACCCTATTGTTTATCTCGATGATCTAAAAGGAATGAAGATTTTTACATGGGCAGGTGATTACCGTACTCAAAATTTATGGGAAAGTGCCGGATTTCAATCTGTTCCTTTGGCATCAATTGATGTACTATCCGGATTTCAAACGGGACTTATAAATGCCATTGCCACAACTCCGTTATATGCATTATCTCAACAATGGTTTGGCTCTGCAAATTATATGCTTGATATAAATTGGGGGTTGCTTACGGCTGGCGTCATTATTGATAAACGAATTTGGAATCGAATTTCACCTGAGCATCAAATAAAAATGAAGTTGATTGCTCAAGACATAGGATTGATGCACCAGCGAAGTACCCGCCATCAGGATGATGAAGCAATTAAAGTCATGCAGGAATATGGATTGACAATCCATCAGCCTACTCCGGATGAAATGGGCCATTGGAAAAATTATTTAAAGACATGGTATCCAGAATTGCGTGGAAAATATGTCTCAGAAGAAATTTTTGATACGGTTACAGAATTCATGGCTGAAAAAGATTCTTTGGATGACTTGCATAATACGATAGAATAATGGCTGAAGAAAGAAAACCTATAGTGCATCGTCTCCAATGGGGCGAGGACATTCTTGCATTAACTGTATTTTTCCTTTTAGCATTTCTTCCCGCATTCGAAACGGTTTCCCGTTTATTTGGAGGTTCGGGAGTCCCAGCATCACCCGTCTTGGTTCAGCACATGACTTTATGGATCGGTTTTGTCGGAGCTGTTCTTGCAACACGTCAAAATAAATTATTGGCTCTAACCACAAAACCGTTATTTCAACCAGATGAAGAATTCCACTTTGGCCGTTGGATAGCAAAAAATATATCGTTTATCGTTATTGTCTCCTTGATGTGGGGTAGTTGGAGTTTGTTTAAAGTTGAATTCCAATATCCAGTTGATATTGCTCCAAATATTCCGCGTTGGTTTGCCCAAATGATTATGCCAGTGGGTTTTACATTAATGGCGATTCAAGTTTTCTACAGGAGTTTTGATAATCGAATGCTTCGCAGTTCCATGCTGATGATGGCAATCTTGTGGATGTTTATTACATTTTCCGATGCGTTTAATGAAAATACTTTTATCCTCTTCATTGGTTGCACGGCGATTCTTATTTCACTTTATTATGGTGCGCCAATCTTTGTGGGTTTGGGAGGAATTGCCGGATTAATGTTTTGGAGCGAATATATACCTGTTGCAGCCATTCCTTCAGAAGCCTATCGTATAGTTGTTTCTCCATCATTACCTACAATTCCCTTATTTACGCTGGCTGGATATATTTTAGCAGAAAGCGGTTCTTCACAAAGAATGTTCAAAGTCTTCAGAGTTTTATTTGGCTGGATTCCAGGCGGAACTCCTATTGTTATCGTTTTTCTATGTGGTTTTTTCACTGCACTCACCGGTGGTTCAGGCGTCACAATTTTAGCATTGGGTGGATTGCTTTATCCGTTATTAAGAAAAGAAGGGTACAATGAATTATTTTCATTGGGTTTAATTACGGTTGCTGGATCTTTAGGCTTATTATTCCCACCCAGTTTGCCTGCAATTCTTTTTGGAGTGACAGCTGGTGTTTCCGTAAAAGATATATTCATTGCCGGGTTTATTCCAGGTATGATACTTGTTTTGGCTGTGGCAAGTTGGGCAATTTTCCAGGAAAAAAGTCAAAATCGTGAAACACAGCCACTAAAATTGAAAAATATAGGTGATGCTTTATGGGAAGCTAAATGGGAGATGTTCATACCGTTTTTAGTTTTATTTGGTATTTTTGGCGGTTTTACAACATTGGTAGAAACAGCTGCATTAATGGTTTTTTATACATTTGTCATTGAAGTATTTGTGTATAAAGATCTCAAGATGAGTGAGTTTCCGCGCATCGTTTTGGCTTGTGCCACATTAATTGGAGGTGTGTTAATTATTCTTGGCGTTGCCATGGGATTGACAAGCTATCTCGTGGATGCGCAAATACCCAGTTTATTACTTGATTGGGTTAAAACGACCATTTCTTCAAAATTTATTTTCTTGTTTATGCTGAATATATTACTTTTGGCTGTAGGTTGTTTGATGGACATCTTTTCAGCTATTATTGTTATCGTACCTCTTATAATGCCCTTAGGTATTCATTTTGGCATCGACCCCATTCATTTAGGTATTATTTTTATAGCGAATCTCGAGTTAGGGTTTTTGACACCACCAGTGGGAATTAATCTCTTTTTATCCGCATATCGATTTAATAAAGATATGCCGACAATCTATAAAGCAACACTGCCTTTTTTTCTCATTCGGTTTGTCGTTGTTTTATTCATTACTTATGTTCCCATCATTTCTCTCGGTTTATTAAACTAAATGTGGGAACAATCACACGAAATATTCATTTCTTGACTATAGGCGAAATCAAAGGATATATTCGCCGGCGTTAAAAAGGAGTTAAATCGAAGTAAAATCGTTATAAATGAAACATGAATAACGAGACGGGCTTTCCCGTCGATAATAGGAGAACATACCAATGAAACGATTGATCATGATCGTAACCATGACCTTTTTAACATTTTCCAACCCTTTACATAGTCAAAGTGAAGCGGGAGCTATCTTTTTGCTTATTTCCCCGGGGGCACGTGCCGGAGGAATGGGTGAAGCGCAAGTTGCTGTCGCTAATGATGCTTACGCCAGTTTTTGGAATCCGGCCGGACTCGCTTTTCTAGAAGGTTCAGAAATGGCTCTCATGCACGTTAATTGGCTTCCCAATCTGGCAGATGATATGTATTATGAGTTTTTTGCTTATCGCAAGCATTATCCGTACCTAGGGACTCTTGGCGGCCATCTTATTTACCTGAACCTGGGTGAACAAATTCGTATGGGTGAATCTGCCGAGGATTATCTGGGTACATTTACGAGTTATATGACAGCTTTAACGTTGTCATATAGTTCACTGCTTACTCCGAAATCATCGTTGGGAATAAATGCAAAAGTATCTTACCAGCATTTGACTAATTTCGGCGCTGGAGGAGAAAAGGGCAAAGGAACCTCTACAGATTTTGGTTTTGACATAGGCTATCTAAGGAAAGAATTCTTGACTCCCGATCTTACAATTGGATTAACAGTCACGAATATTGGACCGAAAGTGTCATTTATCGATCCGGCACAAGCCGATCCTCAACCAACAAATTTTACCCTTGGAATAAACTATGCTATCGTCAATTCGGAGTTTAATAAACTCTATTTAGTTTATGATGTAGACAAGCTTTTGGTTGCCGCATATCCTGATATGGATTGGGATGGTGATGGATACGTAGGCGGATATGACGATGAAGGTCATAAATCTGATAAAAATGCAGAATACAATAGTGATGGGCAGCAAGAAACAGCTCATTCTGATCCGATTTATATTGGGATATTTACGTCGTGGGTGGATGACTGGCTGATTGGTGGAGATATGGACATGACAAAAACATCAAGTGACGAATACGATCATATTATCGGCGGCTACGATTGGGTAGACCATAACAACAATGGCGAGATTGATGCCGATGAAGGAGAAATGATCGCCACTGGAGGCGAACCTGGCGACTCAGATTGGGGAGCCTATAATGAATTTGGTCAAAAAGAAGTGGGCAGTGCCAAGCGACGCACAATTAAAAATGAGTTGGATAAACTAGTCCACAATATTGGAATGGAATATTGGTACGGAAAATATTTTGCCCTTCGTGCTGGGTATTACTACGACAAAACCGGGAAGATTACCAATCCTACGTTTGGTGTCGGTTTACGCTTTGCAAATTATGGTTTTGACTTTGGTTATACATCCGGTGAACCGGATCACCCACTCGCCAATACTATGCGTTTTTCTCTGAATATGGAATTTTAAATTCCATATTTTCTATTTAACACTATTTCCAAAATGAAACGCATTTTATCATTATTCATCTTATGGATGATATACATTCCTTTATCTGCTGAAATAACTGGAGATGTTGTAGTTAAAGTTATACGAATTTCCTTCCAGATTGATAACCTTGAGGGCACAACGGGTGATGGCGATTTTCTGTATTCAACTGAATTAGATATGTGCTCGGAATACACAATTGATCCACTGCCCCATGACAAATCATATTTTATTTCACAATTAAAAGCTATTGATCATTATTTCAGAGATGTTTCGTATGGAAAATTTGGATTGGATCTCGATAATTCCCGTGTTTATCCTGATGAAAATCAGTCGAGTTATGTACTCTCAAAAACAATGGATAGTTATCATCCTTATGGTGAAGACGATATCTACGAACAAAGATTGACTGAATTATTTAAAGAAGCTGTTGAATTAGCTTATACACAAGATGGATTTGAATCATCAAATGAAGATTTAATTGTTGTGATTCACGCTGGTATTGGACAGGATTTTTCTCTGCCATTTTTGGACCCGACTCCCGAGGATATTCCGACCACATACATTGATGCTGAAATGCTGCAAACTTACAATAATGGGGCTATCACAATCGGAAATTCCATTGTAAAGCACGGTATCATTTTACCTGAAACACAAAATCATCTTCTCTATGATATTGCAGAATCCATGTTCGCCGGTTCAGATACACCGTGTGAATATCAATTTGGGCTTACAGGTACATTTGCTCTCATGATGGGTTTTGCCGTGGGATTGCCGCCTCTGTGGGACACGGAATCCGGTCAAAGCGGAATTGGTGTTTTTGGTCTCATGGATCAAGGGTCGAACAACGGCAGGGGATTGTCACCTGCACCGCCGGATGCCTGGACACGAAAATTTGCCGGTTGGGAAGAGCCGATTGTGGCTAAACCGGGAACTGGTGTACAATTGGCCAGCCGGGATGAAGATAACCTGATACAAATTAACATTAATGATAATGAATATTTTCTTATCGAAAATCGCACCAATTGGTTTCGTGGCAACGTTTCCATCGATTCTGCACGATTTCTCATGTATGAGCAGAGCGGAAGTGAGAAACGATATCCTCCTTTTGTTGAAGTTTTATTCGATTCTGTTGGTGTTGTAAGGGACTCAAATGGAGTGATTACATCGATTCCTGATTATGATATCGGTCTCCCGGCGTCTGGATTACTGATATGGCACATTGATGAAGATCGGGTACAATCTGGTATTTCAAACTATTCCATCAATGGAAACCGTGAAAAACGCGGTGTAGACTTGGAAGAAGCCGATGGGGCGCAGGATATCGGCTATCCCAATATTTTTCTCTTTGCGGACCCCACAGGCGGCTATTTTGGGGATATGTGGTTTCAGGGCAATCCTGAATACGAAGCACTTTATCCCGATCAAGAGGGGCAACCGTTAGAATTTGGGCCATTTTCATATCCCAATACCAAAAGCAATGACGGCGCCACGACCTATTTGAGCATCAACAATATTGGACTGCCAAATGATACCATGTCATTCTCTATCACCAATACCATGCTGGCGGATGGTTTTCCCGATACATCGTTACATATTGGTTTAATCCATGATTTTGACAGTGATGGTGTTATGGAAATCGTTGGTGGAAAAGATAGTTTATGGTTTGCACAAGAAGGAGATTTAGATAATAAAAAGAATTTTTATACGACTGTTAATGATGTGTATGATTTTTCAGTAGAAAATTTAACCGCATCAGTAAATCGTTTAGTCATTAATGAACTCGAAGATGATTCTACGATAATATCATTTTTTAATTGGCATTCTAACGATTCACTTTTTCTTTTTCATCATGATACTACATTGGTAGGTGATACGATTTTATTTATAAATGATTCATCTGGAAATCATGAGTATATAAGACTTCCTCAAGAATATATTTTGGGAAACACTGTTATTTACAATGACGGAACTGTAGAAAATTTGCATCATTCTAAAAGTGGTGGAGCGATTGTAGATATAAATGTAGATGGGAATGTAGAATATATTACAACGAATCACTATTCTGGTATATTATCAGTTAAATATTTGAATAATGTTTCTGTATCCGGTTTTCCGTTGGATTCAATTTCAAATGGTGAAGCAGCATTAATAAAAGATTTGTTCGGTGATGATCATCCGGAGATTGTAGTTCAAAATAATAAAAATGAAATTATAGTCATTAATTGGAAGGGAGAAATTGAATATCGATTAACGAATTATGGTCCATTAGTCTGTTTGAGTGAATATGAAGGCCGTAATGCCATTGTCACAGAATCGGCTATTTGGCTCTTTGATGAAGTGAGTGAGAATTATGGAAATGAATGGACATCCACCCATCACGATTTTGGAAATACACGTACGTTGCATTTAAATATTCCGAAACGATCTCCTGAATCAGCATTGATGGATAAAGACAAAACATATGTTTATCCCAACCCGGTTTATGATGGGAATGTGAAAATAAGAATTGCTGTGGAATCCGCAGAAAGTGTGGAGGTTATGATCTATGACTTTGCCGGATATTTCGTGGAGAAACTGACATTGGATGAAGTGACCGAAGGAACAATCCAGGAATTACAGTGGAATATTGCTGATGTTGAATCAGGTGTATATTTTGTTAATGTAACAGCGAAGAATGGTTCAAAAAGTGAAACAGAGATTCTGAAGATCGGTGTCATTAAATAATGATATTACGCTCGTTCAGCTTATTTTTTTTCACTTTCAGTTTTCTACTGGGCCAATTCAAATACAATCACCCGGAAGTTGACTGGCAGACCTTTGAAACGGAGCACTTTCAGATCCATTTTTATGAAGGAACAGAAAGTACCGCCAGGGAAGGGGCATATGTTGCTGAACAGATCTTTCCCCACATAACAGGATTGTATGATTATGAACCACCCACCAAAACAGATATCATTTTCACAGACTTGGATGACATTTCCAATGGGGCAGCCTATTACTACGATAATAAGATCGTCATCTGGGCGTCACCTTTAGATTTTGAATTACGAGGAAGTCATCGTTGGCTGCAGAATGTGATCACCCATGAATTTGCTCACATCGTTTCTTTACAAAAAGCCATGAAAGCCGGACTCAAATTTCCGGGAGCTTATTTCCAATGGATGGATTATGAGGATGAAAAAAGGCAGGATGTTTTATACGGTTTTCCTCAAAAATTGGTGAGTTATCCATTACCGGGGACTGTTGTTCCTCCGTGGCTGGCTGAAGGTTCTGCTCAATATATGTTTGAGGGAGCGAATTGGGATCATTGGGACTCTCATCGTGACATGATCCTCCGGGACAGAACATTGAATAATAATTTGCTAACATTCACTGAAATGAACACATTCGGAAAAAGTGGTATTGGCAATGAATCGACTTACAACTCCGGATTTGCTCTTTGCCGTTATATGGCTAAAAAGTATGGTCCCGAATCCATCAAGAAAATAATGGTGGAGCTTTCCCGTCCATTTCAATATTCCATCAGTAATACCATTAAAAAAGTAACCGGCATTGATGGTACAAAGCTTTATGAAGATTTTAAGGAATCGTTGGAAAATTATTATCTATCTAGAACAAAAATAATCACTGAAAATGAAATAAAAGGAGAAATAATCACTAATGAAGGAACGGCTAATTTTCATCCAAAATGGTCACCGAATGGCAAACAGATCGCATATATTTCCAATAAGGAAAATGACTACTTCAGTCAGACAGATTTATTTTTATACGATATAGAGAAACAGGAAAGCGAAAAATTAGATGGGGGAGCATTGTTTGCTCCAGCCTGGCATCCATCAGGGAAATATATTTATTACACCAAAAAGCCCACGATCCCCAATAAAAACGGTTCACGATTTTTTGATATTTACATTTATGACCTTGATAAAAAGAAAGAAAAACGTATTACCAAACATCAACGGGCATATAACCCAGTTTTTATTTCCGGTGACAGTTCATTGGCATTTTTATCAACTCATGACGGCAGTCAAAATATTTATCATTTGAGTTTAAAAACGGACAAGATAACGCAATTGACAGATTTCGATGATCATTCCATTTTGCGCGGATTGAGTTATGATAATGAAAATCATCGATTGTTATATAACAAGACACAGCATCATTATCGCGATATTTATTATTATTCTTTGACAGATTCAACAATGGATGTGATAGTCGCAAATGAACTTTGGGATGAACGTGATGTTTATTATTCAAATGGTGCATTGATCCATTCGGATGACCGGTCGGGTATCTATAATCTGCGCATTGACGATGAATATTATGTGACGAATGTAACCGGTGGTGCATTTATGCCGGACATGAATAATAATGGTGAAATTGTGTATTCATTATATGAAAATGGTCAATATAAAATTGCCTTAATATCCGATACTCACATTATCGAGGATGAAAGTGTTGGATACAGTCCAGATTATTTCATGAGGAATTCTAACCATACAGATCCTATCGTTGATCGTGATGATACAGACTCCAGGACATACACTGACGATTTTACAACCATGTTTATTTTACCGAGACTGATGTTTGATTATGAGACTTTCAAACCCGGATTTTATTTTTACTCATCAGAAGTGCTGGAGCGACTAAACGTATTTGGTGGTGCTTCGTTTAATACCGTACGAGATGTCGATTTATTTTACATTTTCGAATTCAAGCGTTTTTATCCAACATTGTTTGCAGAAGTCTTTTATATAACGCGCAACATTCAGCAAACCAGTTTTTATTCATCCTATGAGTTGGATGATAATCTGAAATTCCGCTTAATTCAATTCAACGTCGGAATGCGATTTCCTTTATTTGGAATTTCACAAATGGAATTAATATCGTCGTGGCAGGTGTATCGAGCGTTTATAAAAGAAACGATTGAAACTGAAGGTCTATTAGGTGGCGTGGCGTATGATTATTATCGCGGCTGGGTCAATGGTGTCAGATGGGAATTGAATAACATTAAAAAGCTCGCTGACAGCAATATTAATCCTGCAAATGGGTTCACTGCACATCTATCAGCAATGCATGAACAGAACGATTTTATCACCGGTTTGAATCTTTCAGATGCAGGAACATTGGTTGCTGATTTTGCTGATAATACTACATGGCGCATCAATCTGAATGGATCGTACCATTATTCAATTCCGTATACAAATCGATGGACTTTGTCGCTGGAAACACAAATTGGCTGGTTATCAAATGATAATGTGGATCCTTTTTTTAATTTCTTCGGCGGTGGCATGATTGGCATGAAAGGGTATCCTTTTTACAGCATTGAGGGAACACGTCAACTCATAAATGATATAACTTTTCGAGTGCCATTGTTTACGCAAAAGCATATTCAATTGGGGTGGTTTATTATGCAAAACAGTGTTTTGGGTTTTGTATATCAAAACGGAAATGCTTGGAATGGGAAATTTGATTCATCAAAATTAATTAGCTCTGCCGGAATTCAATGGAGGATTAATGGCTTTTCCTTTTATAATTTCCCCACCGCCATAGAGCTTGAAATGCACCGGGGACTGGATGTTTTTGAAAAAACGGTTAATGATGAATCGTTTACCTATGGTGATGAGGACAGATATTATTTCAAACTCTTATTTGGATTTTGATTATGAATAAAATAATAACTACAATAATACTAATCAGTACTGTTTTGTCAGCAGGGGATCTATTTTTATTTGATGATCGATTTCAGCCTGCGTTTAATTTGAATACAGCGGATTTTATTTTACCGGACACGACACAGAATGTTGAACCGGATTCAGTCGAATTTGTTAATTACCCGGCTAAACCCATGTTGTATTCTCTGATTCTGCCCGGATTAGGACAGTATAAGAATGGTGATCCACTTTGGAAGTCTGCGATTTTTGCAGGAGTTGAAGTGGCCTCAATTGTTGGCTGGATACAATGGAATAAACAAGCAGAAGATATTCGTAAACAATATGAATTATTTGGGGATACGCATTGGTCATTAAAAAGTTGGGTTGAGAATACATTAGGCCATATTATAAACCCTTTGGAATATCCAGACTTTAAATTGGATGGAACTCATAAACTTGATTTGCGCTTAACTGGAACTTTGGCTGAATTATATGGAGAATTTGTTTCATCCGATTCATTGGTAAATCATTCTGATTGGGTTTATACAGGAGAAGTCTTTGTTTTAAAGGATCAGCATTTTTATGAAAATATTGGAAAATATGATCAATTTGTGGGCGGTTGGGATGATATTCTTGAGTGGTATGTTGAAGAAAAAACAGTGGAAGACACCATTGAGATTATTCTCATGACGCCGAATAAAAATGATTATAATAATGATCGAGCCAGAAGTAATGAATTATTGACAATGGCAAATTATGCTGTGACTGCTATCATGTTTAATCATGTAATTAGTGGAATTGAAGCCGTACTCACGAATCAACGAAAAGCCAGAAATAGGGCAGAACAATCAAAAACAGATGTGGGATTATATTACGATCCCCGCAATAAATATGGAATTGGAGGTTTAACCGTTTCTTATAAATGGTGATTAAATGAATAAACGATATTTTTTAATAATTTTAACATCCTTTTTAATCTCTTCCTGTTCATCTACCAAGCAAGTAGATGAAGACCTACAGGTACAATTTGACCGTGCCATGAACTACCTCGAAAAGAAGCGATATCTTCGAGCACAGGAAGAATTTAACAATGTAGCCATTCGAGGATTGCACACAGATTTAGGAGATGATGCACAGTTCTATTTAGGTGAATCTTATTTCTTAAATAAAGAATATATTTTGGCAATCGCCGAATATGACCGCTTGATTCGCCGCATGGGATTCAGTGAATTTGTTCAGGAAGCGAGGTGGCGAATTTGCCAATCCTATGTTGAACAATCACCCAAATATTTTCATGAACAATCATCAACAGAGCGAGCATTGAGTAAATTACAGGAATTTCTCGACGATTATCCAACATCGGAGTACAATGAAGAAGCCTTGGAAACCATCGCCGGTATGCGAAATAAACTTGCAACAAAATTGTACGAATCAGGCCGATTGTATATTAAAATGGAGGAGTATGAATCAGCGATTATTACGTACAAAGATCTACTTGCAACATATTATGATACTCAAATTGTAGAAGATGCACATTTTCAGATTGTGAAATGTCATACATTATTGGGTGATTCAGAGAAAGCTGCAGATTATCTGGAAAATAACAGGAAACAATTTAAAGATGAAAACTTGTTGACAGCGGCTGAAAAGCTAATATACACAAAAGATAAGAATTAATTTATATATGTTATGAAAAAAGTTTGCCTTTTCGGCGGTACATTTGATCCTCCACACATTGGCCATTTATTGGTTGCCCAGACAGTAGCGGAAGCTGAACATTTTGAAAAGATCACATTTGTTTTGGCACACCATCCGCCATTTAAAAATAATTATTCTAAAGTCGAACATCGTCTTTCCATGTTAAAAATGGCTGTGTCAGGAAATCCAAATTTTGATATATCTGAAATTGAATTGGAAAGAGGGGGCGTATCTTTCACGATAGATACAATTATGGAATACAAGAAAATTGAAGATTTGAAATCAAATGAAATTCATTATTTAATTGGTAGTGACTCACTCATGAATCTTCACAAATGGGAAAAGGCAGATGAAATTCTGCAGGAATGCCAAGTCTTGGTTGCTATTCGACCTGGCTTCAGACCGAGCTCTGTCCCTGGTTGGGTTTTAAAGCAAATTCAATTCGCAAATATTCCTCGTTTTGAAATTTCATCCACCACAATTCGAAAGCGCTGGACAGAAGATAAAACCATTCGTTACATGGTGACACAGCCTGTTTGGGAATTTATAAACGCCCATAACCTCTACTCTCAATGACTTTAAGTATCACTCTCTTAATTTTAGGTGGACTTTTCCTTTATTATGGAGCAGAGTGGATTGTTCGCGGTGGAAGCCATTTCGCGGCTCGGATGGGATTATCTCCTTTGGTGATTGGGTTAACAATTATCGCATTTGGAACATCATTACCTGAAATGGTTGTAAGCTTGGCGGCTGCAGTAACAGAGTCTCCGTCCATTGCTATCGGAAATGTCGTCGGATCAAATATTGCGAATGTTGGATTAGTTCTGGGATTAAGTGCATTTATTTTTCCCTTATCGATTGTTTATTTAAAAATACAGAAGGACCTTATTATTTATATGATAGCTGCTTTAGTATTTGCATTCTTTGTTTCTGACGGATTAATACAACGTTTCGAAGGTGCAATCTTGTTCGGGGGAATAATTATATATACGTGGTATGCAATTACTCATCCCCGCCATCGTGTGGAAAAAGATATTATAGGTAAAGATTCAATTTCCAAATGTTTCATGTATGTATTACTGGGTTCTGTTTTCCTTTACTTCGGTGCTAAATTGTTCGTAGAAGGCGCAGTAACATTGGCAGAGTTACTGGGGGTAAGCAATGTAGTAATTGGCATGTCTGTTGTAGCTCTCGGTACATCGTTACCAGAATTAGCCACATCCGTTGTAGCAGCGTATCATAAAGAAAGCGGTATATCAGTTGGTAATATTATTGGTTCCAACTTATTTAATATTCTTTCTGTAATTGGGTTAGTCAGTATTTTACATCCATTGAATGCACCCAAAGAAATTATGCATTTTGAGATTCCATTCATGCTGGCTTTTGGCTTTGTTCTTTTTCCTATCGCATTCCTTAAGCAACCGATTTCAAAAGTATCATCCAGTATTTTGTTGATTGGGTACATTTCATTCATTATTTTACTTTTCAATTAGATAATGGTAGTAGTGTCATTTCATAAAATCCTTTTTAGATTTAAACAATGATTCAATTAAAAAATGTATCTTATTCCTATCGCAAAGGATTTGAATTAGCGAATATTGATCTTACAATTGAAGATGGTGAATTTGTATTTCTTATCGGACCTACTGGTTCTGGAAAAACAACTCTTTTAAGTTTAATGTATTTGGATATTTTTCCTGAAAGTGGAAAAGTAACTGTTGGAGATTTTGATTCAGATACAATTAAAAAACGGCAAATTCCCAAGTTACGCAGGTCAATAGGATTAATTTCACAAAGTTATCATCTTCTGGAAGATCGTAATCTTTTTGAAAATGTGGCATTGCCTTTACATGTGATAGGGCACAATCAAAATGATATTTCTGATGCTGTGGAAGAAACATTGGATGGCGTGAACCTTGCAGGGTTAGAAGATCATTTTCCCCATGAACTATCCGGAGGAGAACAACAAAGAGCATGCCTAGCCAGAGCATTGATAAAGGAACCGGATATTATTCTTGCTGATGAACCAACTGGGAATCTTGATCCAGTAACTTCTTTTGATCTGATTAAGTTATTAGAAAAGATCAATAATGAAGGAACAACAGTTTTTATGGCATCCCATAATTATAGTTTGATAAAAAGTAGAAATCATCGAATTGTTGAAATGCATAATGGGATAATTAGAGGAAAGTAATGGATAAAATTTTATTTTTACTTTCTGAAGGAATCAAAAATCTCTGGCGTCATAAACTAACAGTTTTTGCTGCTGTTTTTTCGATATTTTTATCTTTGTCCACAATTGGAGTTTTGTTTATCGCTGAACAGAACACACACAAATTGATTGAATACATGAGGACAAAGTATAAGATTGAGGTATTTTTTCAAAATGATGTTACAGATGTTGCCGCTGAACAATATGTTGAGCAGATAAAAAAAATACCTGGAGTATACTCCACAACTTTAATAAGCAAGGATGAAACATTAAAAATATATAAATCGGTCATTGGGGAAGATCTCACTCAATTTCTTGATTATAATCCATTACCTATAAGCTGTGTAGTTAATGTAAATCGACGACATGAAGGTCTATTAAAGATAATGACCATCATAAAAAATATTGAAAACATTGATGGAGTTGATTCTATAAGGCACCAAGGGCGATTAATTAATCAGATAGAAACTTTTTATGCAAAAGGATTATTAGGCCTTTCTGCAGTGGCATTTGCTATCATATTTGTTACTGTATTAATTATTTCAAACACGATCAAATTAACTATTTATTCAAATAAAGATCTTATTAAAGCATTAAGGTTGATAGGTGCTACAAATACTTTTATAAGATTACCTTTTATTTTAGAAGGTATTTTTCAAGGAATAATTGGTGCAATAATTGCATCGTTTTTTCTTTATGGTGCTGTATATGGTGCAAATGAATTATTAAATCAATTCACTATATATTCTATTAATGTGAATTGGTTGTTTTTAAGTTGGATATTCCTAATTGCCTTTATAATCAGTTTGATTGGTAGTAATCGAGCTATCTCGAAGTTTCTTAAGTAGTATTCTCAAGACATCTATCTTGTTTACAAAATTGGAAACAGTCTAAATTCTAAACTAATTATGTATCTTAAAAAGTCAGATATATCCTCCCGGCAGCAGCAAGTTCTGAAAGCTGTTGTAGAGGATTACATTATGGAACATGTACCAATTGGCTCAAATGTGCTAAAGGAAAGGCATGCGTTTAATTATAGCCCAGCCACATTGAGACATACCATGGCGAATTTGGAAAAAAAGAATTTGTTGATGCATACTTATACATCATCAGGGCGTATCCCCACCGATCTTGGATACCGATATTATGTCGATCATTTAATGCAGCAATCTGAGAACGAATTGGAAAACTTTACTAATGTTGAGAGTAAACTGCATGAATCATCTAATAGTATTGATGATTTACTAAAAACCACTGCTGCGATGCTATCGAAGATTAGTCATTTATTTGGAGTGGCCATGATACTGCAATATGAACGCAGTATATTGAATGAAATTGAATTAGTCTCTTTGTCATCAGATCGTCTCATGGTTGTTTTGGGAATGAAATCAGGTGTTGTCCGTTCCATCGTACTGAATTTGAATATGACTATTAACAGCAATGAAATCATCAAAATCACTTCACTGCTAAAAGAAAAATTATTAGGTCTTTCACTAAAGGAAATTCAAGGAACAATTGTTGCACGAATGAAGGATTCACCTTTGTCTGAACATGAAATAGTGCAAATTTTGCTTAACGACCCGGAAAAGCATTTCAACATCCCGGACAGTCAATTAATTTTTACGTCTTCGAATAGAGAACTGTTAGATCAGCCTGAATATCAACAAGTGAATAATTTGCAAAAAACACTTGAAGCAATTGATAATGAAAATGTGACTCAATATTTCAAGACTCATTTAAACAAACAAAATAACTATATGCTCATCGGTAATGAAAATATGGAAACGATTTATAATGATTGTTCCATTGTAACGCATGTTTTTGGCGGATCATCGTTTCAAGGTCAGATAGGAATTATTGGCCCTACGCGTATCCCTTATGCCAATGTTTTAAGAATTTTAAACAATTTTACGGAGATAATGAATCGTGTCTGTTAAAACGGAAAAAAAGAAAACGAAAAAAGCTGAACAAAAGAAAAAACTGTCTAAAAAAGAACAGCTGCTTGAAAAAAATATTGAAGAATTAACACTCCAATTAAGTGAATTTGAGGATAAGCATATTCGTCTAAAAGCAGAATTTGATAATTTTCGCAAGCGTAAAGAGCAGGAGTTTATTAATCTAATTCGCTATGAAGGTATTGATGTTATTAAGAATATGCTTGCCATTGCAGACGATTTAGATCGCATGAAAGATGCAGTAGAGCATCCGGAACACTCGGAAAGTTCTGATTCAATAAAAAAGGGAATTAATTTAATCTTGCAAAAAATCTATAAATTATTTGAAGAACGAGGTATAGAATCCTTCTGCGAAGTGGGTGATATTCTCGATTCCGAATTACATGATGCATTAATGGTTAGAAATGAAAAAGATAAAAAGGAAAATGAAATTTTGGATGTATTTGAAAAAGGATATAAATATAAAGACCGCATTATTCGACATGCCAAGGTTGTGGTTAATAAAATATGAAAGATCTATATGAAGTTTTGGAAGTCAGCAAAAACTCTTCCAAAGACGAAATAAAAAAAGCTTACCGAAAAGTTGCTTTAAAAAATCATCCTGATAAAAATCCAGATGATAAAGAAGCAGAAACAAGATTCAAAGAAGCTGCAGAAGCATACAGTATATTGAGCAGCGATCAAAAGCGCCAGCAATATGATCAGTTTGGCCATGCGGGTGTTGGCATGGGAAATCAATCTCAAGGCTTTAGTGGTGGTGGATTCCATCATATGTCAATGGATGATATATTCAGTCAATTTGGAGATGTGTTTGGAGGAGATATATTTGGAAGCATCTTTGGCGGAGACAGGGGAGGCCAAACAGTACGTCGCGGGAAAGATCTGCGAGCAACGATAGAGTTAAAATATAGTGAGATTGTTACCGGAATAGAAAAAACTATAAAAATTAAACGGTTGGAGCATTGTGATTCATGCAAGGGAAGCGGAGCTGCTCCCGGTGTAAGTCCAACTATGTGCCAGCAATGCAGTGGCGCTGGTCGAGTGAGGCAAATGTCTCAGTCATTTATTTTTCAATCAGTAGTGGAAAGAGAATGTCCTATTTGTAAAGGATCAGGGAAAGTCATCACCAAGCCTTGTAAAAGCTGCAGCCAAGGGCTTGTTAGAAAAAGTGTCGCTGTAAAAGTAAAAGTTCCTGGCGGTGTAGAATCAGGAAATTATATGCGATTAGACGGACAGGGAAATAAGGGAGAATCTCGCCATCCTGCCGGTGATCTTGTTGTCTTTTTTGAAGAGGAAAATCATCCTCATTTTGTACGTGATAGAGAACATGTATTTCTGGAAGCAGTTATTTCATACAGCATGGCAGCTATGGGAACTGCAATTGATGTACCAACAATTGACGGTACTAAAGTTAGTTTAAAAATTCCAGCAGGAATTCAATCCGGGCAAATCCTGCGTATGCGAAAAAAAGGGTTCCCAGTTTTACGTGGATCCTCTCGCGGTGACCAATTAGTACGAATACATGTTGAAACGCCATTTGGTTTAAATAAAAAACAAAAATCATTATTTGAAGAATTAGCATCACAAGAGGATAAGATTAAAAAGCCTTTTCGGAAAATTAAACTATAATGACAGTATTTACACAAAAAGAGAAGTTTATCTTTCAATTCTTAATCATATCAGTTGCAGTCGGATTAGGTGTTGGTACAATCAGAAAAACATATTTTAAACCAGATTATTCCTTGCATAATGAAAATGAAATTTCAGAATTTCAATCTAAGAGCGCTGACATTATAGTATCTGATATGAATAAAGATGATGCAATTATAGCAAAAACGGATGACATTAAACATAAGATTACCGTAAAATTGATTGATATAAATACAGCTCCAAAGATTGATTTGTTAACTTTACCCAAAATAGGCCCTGTAACAGCTGAAAGAATTATAAGATATCGGGAAGATTATGGATCTTTTAAATCGATTGATGACCTATTAAAGGTCAAGGGGATAGGAGTAAAAACGCTTAAAAAATTGAAACCTTTTATAAAAATAGACTCATATGAAAATAAAATTAAGTAAACGACAGTTTCGTTCTGATTTATTAGAACTGTTTATTGTTCTCACATTCATTTTTATGGTCATTACCATATATGTCCCAAAGGCTATTTGGGAAGAAGAAACTCAAGCTGAAAATAAGAGCAGGTTTTATATACAAAACGTCTTCGATGTGGAATCATTTTACAGTACTCTGACTGATTCCTTCAATGTCGATGGACTTTGGGCAATCAACCTTATAAATGCAGTCAGGGATTCAGTTATGGCAGACTCTACGTATTTGGGTGAAAGAGTTCTGTCTTTAAGCGGTAAAGATGTTATGGTGAACATTCCAACTGGTTTCGATGTTGATTATGATACAACCTTTGGGTTTCCAAAAGTTCGACGAGATACAATTATGGATACTACATTTACAATTGTAATGTTTCTTGAAGAACTTGGCAGGAATGATACTATTTTTATCCAACATAAAAAGTTTGCAGAATATGAAGAAATGCCAAATTTTGTTGCCAAGATTTCTTCAGAAACAAAAGAACGATCTGAATTGACCAACTATTATGATTCGTACCAACCTGATGTGGCTATGCTTCGCTGTCCATTGACCAATGAACTTTACAAAATTGACGTTTCAGATGATAAAAATAGTGTTCGTGTGGCAAGTCCAATTACTGATCTATATAAAGAACGCCGCTATTTAATTTTTTCTTTTAAAGCACACAATCACGGATACATTAACGACGGAATTCGCAGCTGGGATTAGAAATGTATAAAATCTGTATTAATTTACCGACTCTCTAATTTTGTAAAACTGTTATATAAATATTTGGATTGCTAATGACTATAAAATGTAAATATGTAAAAAGTAATCTCAATCCATTTCATAATTACGTTTTAAATCTTTAAATAGTGTTTTGATTTATCTCTCATTTAACGAATCATCTCTACTGTGTTCAATTTGGTCACAGACAGATGATAAGCTTTTTCTGACCCAATTAACACTGATTCCCCTTACAGGAGATTTAGATGCTGCCCGTGGAGATGATTCACTATTTAATGCAATTTTAGAACAAGCATTTAAAGCATTAGCCAATGAAGTTCAGATGGATGGACATGATGCATATGTAACTATACCTGATTATTGGGCTCATCATGATTTTACAGAAGTGGATGCAAATATGGGGTCGGAAGATTCTTGGGAATTTATCTTATGGCAAAAGGAACAGCATTTAGGAGAAAAAGCAATAAATTATCTAACGTTTGCTGAAAACATCCAAGGAAATATTAAACATGTTGTTCATCTACCTACATTACTTATGTCTGACATTAAACTTTCCATCAGTGAATATGGTGCTGAACCCATCTGGCTTGGGACTGAATCCATGGTATTTACCGGTCCTACAAAACGAACATACGGTGTTATCAGTGAAGTTGGAAATGGATATGATTTATTTGTGATTAAAGGAAATGGCCTTTATGCTGGGAGTGCCAGGCAGGTAAAGGGAGAGTGGAAAGTATCTAAATCATTTGGGTTTAAATCTGATTTAGAAGAAATATTAACAGTTTATAAAAAGGCACCACGGAAAAATTTGAACCCTGTTTATACACTCGATAGATTATCTGAAAAAAAACAAGCCCACTGGTCAAACAATAAACTCCAGCATATTAAACCCTTTGAAAAGGTTAGTGTTGAGAATGAAGATGATTTGAACAAAATGCCTTATCATTTGATAGCCATTCAAAGTATCATGGTTGATGACAAATTCAACCGATCTAATATGAATTTATTTTCTGTAGCCGGATTAATAGAAAAAATAGATAAACCACAAATTGAAGAAAAAACAATTCAAAAAGAAAACAAAGTAAAAATACAGAAAAAGGAATCAAGAAAAAATAATAAGATCAAAAAAAGTAAAAAAATTGATTTACAAAATGTTGTTGTTGTATTAACGACAATTATAATTCTTTTATCATTGGCAATGTCTATATATCTGAAAAAGTCTGAGACACAAACCATGGCAAAACGTGAAGTAATTGTTCAAAAAATAATACCCCAAAAAGAGAATGTAAAATCCATAAGTGAGCAAATTCAAATTTTTCCGAAACCGCTTATGGATATAATGCACAATTCAATTTCCATGATGAAAGGTATGAAATATGTATTTGAAAAATTTCCATTTAAAAATGTTACATTTCTTTCTGTGAGTGAAAGGGATTTACAGTTGGAAATTGTAAATGGTGAAGAATTGGGCGTTGATTTACTCCCATTAGGATCCATGATTAATTATAATGTGGAAGGTATAGAATGCTGTAATGGTTTTAAACATTTTTATGATTTTCTATTACCTGAATCATCTGAAACACTTTTAACTGAAATAGACACGACTGAATCACTTCAGACATCTTTTTCAAATATAGATGTTAACGTTGAAAAGTTAGACTTCATTGATAAAGGGAAATTCAAACAAACACCCTACATTCTTAAAGTAAATAGTGAAGAAAAGATGAAAGCTACTTTTTCTGTTTTGTTGAAGCAAAACCACAATATGTCATTAAGAAAAGCTGTTGTGAAAACGAATCCTGAATCAGGAGAATCACAATCTGTTTTCTATATTTCCGTTTTTGAGCGTAAAGGTGATTGATGCGCATTCTGTCAGGTCGTTATAAGGGCCGCTCGATAAAAACTATTCCAACTACTTCTTATCGACCTACCCAATCCCGCATCCGAAAAAGTCTCTTTGATATCCTCGGACCACTGGATGGGTTATCATTCCTTGATCTTTATTCCGGCAGCGGAATTATTGGTTTTGAAGCAGCAAGCAGGGGAGCTGCCGATATAACATTTGTTGAAAATAATTATACTTCATTTAGGTTATTGCATGAGAATGCGGAGAAGTTTGATAAAAATATATTTTCGTTAATAAAGAAAAATGTATTGATTTTTCTAAATACACATAATAAATATGACATCATTTTCGCAGATCCACCTTATGCGTGTAAAGAGTTGCCGGAACTGGTTAAATTGTGTCCTGAACATATTGAACCATCTGGTACATTTATCCTTGAAACGAAAACTGGTATCAAATTACCTGGAGTGAAAGATGTGAGAAAATATGGAGACACACAACTAAATATCTGGAAAATATGAAAAAAATAATTTACCCCGGTACATTTGATCCAATTACCAACGGTCACTTGGATATCGCAGAGCGCGCATCAAAATTATTTGATGAATTAATTTTTGTTGTAGCGAATAATCCGGATAAGAATCAGCTCTTTTCCGTTGATGAACGTATGGAGATGATACGTAAATCAACAGATCATTTATCTAATGTAAAAGTTGAATCGACAAAAATGTTGACAGTTGATTTTGCAAAGGATCATTTGGCGGTGGCTATTATTAGAGGATTAAGGCATGTGAGCGATTTTGAATTTGAATTCCAAATGGCTATGATGAATTATCATTTAGCGTCGGAAATAACCACTATTTTTATGATGCCAAGTGAAAAATATGTTCATTTGAATTCGACTGTAATTAAGGATATAGCAAAATTGAAAGGTGATATATCTGATTATGTTCCTGATTATGTTTTGGAGCAATTACAACTGAAATTTAATAGCTGAATTTCTGTAAATTATTAGGCTTATTAAGTCTATTCCAATCTAAACTAATCAAACGAAATGCCAACATACGATTATATCTGCAAGAAATGTGGACATACATTTGAGCTTTTTCAATCCATGTCCGACTCACCTCGCAAAACATGCCCAATATGTAAGGGTGTCGTCAGACGATTGGTAAGTGGTGGATCAGGTTTAATATTCAAGGGGTCAGGATTTTATTTAACCGATTATAAAAATGGCAAAGAAATACCAAAAGAAAAAAAAGAAACCAAGAAAAAAGAAACGCCTAAAAAAGTAAAGAAAGCACAAAACTAATGTCAGAAAATTATTACACTATACCAACTGAAGGTAAAAAGATTACAATCAAAGATGATCAACTCATCATACCCGACAATCCTATTATTCCCTTTATTGAAGGTGATGGCATTGGCCCGGATATATGGCGCGCAACAGAAATGGTCATTAATGCAGCAGTAAAAAAAGCATTTGATGGTAAACGTAAAATCCATTGGATGGAAATTTTTGCCGGAGAAAAGTCCTATAATGATTATGGGAAATGGCTTCCCGATGAAACACCCGAAGCGATTAAAAATTATCACATTGCAATTAAGGGTCCATTGACAACTCCTGTTGGTGGCGGCATTCGCAGTTTAAACGTATCCTTAAGGCAAATATTGGATTTATTTGCATGTATTAGGCCTGTAAGACACTTTGAAGGTGTACCCAGTCCCGTTGCAAAACCCGGTGCCCTTAATGTCGTTATTTTCAGAGAAAATACAGAAGATGTGTATGCAGGTATTGAATGGGAAAGCGGATCAGATATTGCGAATCGAATTATAAAAATGATTAAAGAAGAGTATCATAAAGATATAAGAGATAATTCAGGGATTGGTATAAAACCAATCAGTCCTTTTGGTACTAAAAGATTGGTCAGAAAAGCAGTTCAATATGCGATAAATAATAACAGAAAGAATGTAACGTTGGTGCATAAAGGTAATATCATGAAATATACTGAAGGTGCATTTCGTGATTGGGGTTATGAATTAGTAAAAGAGGAATTTTCTGATTCTACTATTACTGAGGCAATGTTTTGGGATGAACATTCCGGAATGATTCGTGATAAGGTAATAGTTAAGGATAGGATAGCAGACGCCATGTTTCAGCAGATATTACTTCGGCCGGCTGAATATAGCGTAATCGCGACGTCTAATTTAAATGGTGATTATCTATCTGATGCCTGTGCAGCTCAAGTGGGTGGATTAGGAATGGCTCCGGGAGCGAATATATCCGATGATGCTGCATTATTTGAAGCGACCCATGGAACAGCGCCTAAGTATACAAACCAGGATAAAGTAAATCCCGGTTCACTCATCCTCTCCGCAGTGATGATGTTAGACCACATGAACTGGCGAGAAGCGGGAAGTTTAATTATTGATGCTATACGTAAAACAATTCGTCAAAAGAAAGTGACATATGATTTGGAAAGACAAATGGATGGTGCAACAAAATTATCAACATCGAAATTTGCTGAAGCAATTATCAGTAATATGTAACCTTAAACTCATTTTGTAAATAAAAGGTGCGCCTAGTTCGCACCTTTTTTGTTTTAAATTTTATTACTATGTTTATTGATTATACAGTTATTAAATGTATGTCTGGAAAGGGCGGACAGGGCGCAGTTAGTTTTCGCCGAGAGAAATTTGTACCTAAAGGCGGGCCGGATGGCGGCGATGGGGGCAATGGAGGTGACGTTGTTTTTATTGCAGATAAACAATTGCACACACTCCAGGATATCCGTTACAAAAAAACATATTCAGCAGGAAAAGGTCAGCAAGGATCATCCAATCAGAAAACAGGTAAAAATGGCGCTGATGCTAATATTCGTGTTCCATTAGGAACAGTTGTGAAAGAAATAGAATCAGAAAATATAGTGGCAGATATGGTTGATGATAAACAAGAATTTATTGCATTACAGGGTGGAAAAGGCGGAAAAGGAAATGCTCGTTTTAAATCCTCCACTCATCAAACTCCGCGTTATGCTCAACCCGGTATAGATGGTCAGACAAATACATATGCTTTGGAATTAAAAGTGTTGGCGGACGTGGGATTGGTTGGATTACCCAATGCGGGGAAATCCACATTATTATCAGTTGTTTCAGCGGCTCGACCAAAGATTGCCGATTATCCTTTCACGACTTTAAAACCAAATCTAGGTATTGTAAAATATGGTGATTATAAATCCTTTGTTATGGCGGATATACCAGGTTTGATTGAAGGCGCAGCAGAAGGAAAAGGGCTTGGATATCAATTTCTCAAGCATGTAGAACGCACACAGGTTTTATTATATTTGATCGATTGTACAGAAGAAGATCCACAAGACGTTTTTGAAACATTATCAACTGAACTAAAAACCTATAATCCCGATTTGGATAAAAAACCGCAATTGATTATCAGGACAAAAACGGATCTTTTAAACGAGGAAAATGAAAAGAACTGGACATCATTTGAAAAATATATCGATATTTCATCTGTAACAAATAGCGGACTGAACCCATTAATATCACGCATTACTGAATTACTTAATGAAAAAAAATAATTTAATTCAATTAATTAACCTTTTGAATGTTCCCAAGCTTGGGCCCCAAAGAGTTCGCAATCTCCTGACTCATTTTGAAAATGGATACAATGTTTTCGATGCATCAAAAAAAGAATTATGTCAACGCTCGGGTGTAGATATTGGAATTGCAGACAATATTTTGACATACAAGGATTTCAAATTTGGAAAAGAAGAAGTCGAGAAAGCTGAAAAAAAGAATGTAAAAATTTATTCAATCTGGGATGATGAATATCCCATGCTGCTAAAGAAAATTTATGATCCGCCTGTCATATTATATACAAAAGGGCAGCCCCTGAAAAAAGAAGAAGATACAGTGGCAATCGTAGGGACACGAAAATTCACACCGTATGGTAAAAGTATGGCAAAATCAATCGCAAACGTTCTGAACAATGCAGGTATAACAATCGTAAGTGGTTTGGCCAGGGGCATTGACACAATTGCTCATAAGGAAACAGTCAACAATAAGTGTCGTACTATTGGCGTAATGGGCAGTGGAATCGATGTAATTTATCCTGCTGAAAACAGGAAATTGTTTCAGGATATGTGTGAACGAGGGACAGTCATTTCTGAATTTAAATTCGGCACTAAACCGGATGGCAGTAACTTCCCCCAGCGAAACCGTATTATAAGCGGTTTATCTCATGCCACAGTAGTGGTCGAAGCAGGACATAAGAGCGGCGCAATACTCACAGCATTTAATGCAATTGATCAGAACAGAGACGTTTTTGCAGTGCCTGGCCGGGCGACTGATCCCCAAAGCAAAGGCACAAACAGATTGATTCGAAATGGTGCATTTCCATTGGAACGGGGTAAGCAGATTATTGAACAAATTCAGCGACGCATGTTTAAACCTCGTCAACCGATGCAAGAGACAATTGCATTGCATTTATCAGATGATGAACGAACATTATTAAAGCATCTTAATCATCAACCCCAGCATATTGACGACATTGTGACTACGTCTGGAGTAAACTTGACCAAAACACTTACTTTATTATTAGGAATGGAATTAAAAGGAGCCGTAATCCAATTGAGCGGGAAACAGTTTGTACGTGCTTGATCGGATTGCTAATTTCACCGCCGTAAAATAAACATATTAACAAAACTTGGAGAGGTGGCCGAGCTGGCTGAAGGCGCTCGCCTGCTAAGTGAGTAATCGGGGATAACCTGGTTCGAGAGTTCGAATCTCTCCCTCTCCGCCAACCTGCGTCCCGACAAAGTCGGGATCTTCGGTCGGCGTGCCAACCGCCCCACGGACACTGGGATCTTCGGTCGGCGTGCCAACCGCCCCACGGACACTGGGATCTTCGGTCGGCGTGCCAACCGCCCCACGGACACTGGGATCTTCGGTCGGCGTGCCAACCGCCCCACGGACACTGGAATCTTCGGTTGGCTAGCCAACTGTGTATTCCTTTTTGGGATAGATGGTTGACGTGCTAACAAACAGCAACCGAAAGTAGTACAAATATGTCGGCTAGTTAATGAACAATCTTCAGTTGATTAGCCGACCATATTTAAAACCAGTAATATGGAGTTGATATGTGGTATGTATATGCATTGGAAAATAATAATAAGAGTTTTATTTATATCGGTTATACAAATGATTTAAATCGACGGATTATAGAACATTCAGATGGTAAAACTCAATCTACTAAAGCGTTTCTCCCTTTAAAATTAAGTGCCTATGTAGCCGTGACAACAGAGCAAAAAGCTAAACGTTTGGAAAAATATTTTAAAACAGGATCAGGGAAAACAATCCTAAAGAAGAGAATCATCCAACAAAGATTTTAGAATGAGAATCCAAGCCAAACGAAGGCGTAGCGAAGTTTGGTCTCCCTCTCCGCTAAAAACCTCGCATTTACGGTGTTTTTTATTTTATCAATTCATGGTAAAATCCACCATGAATGCAAAAACATACAGCTTGGTTGCAGGATCATTGTTTGGACTGGTTTTTCTCATGTATTTATCAACATTCCTTGGATCTATAATACGATAGCTATTGGTGGTTACGAATTACCACAAAGCGTTCGTTTCATTGCGATGTTAATAACTGGTTTCATGTCCTTCAGTGGACTACGGCTTTATAGTAAAAGTTAACTCTGTTGTCATTCTGATCCGCCGGTAGGCGGGAAGAATCTCAAACGTGATTAAAGACTTAATACTTAAGACTCTTCAGTCGCTGCACTCCTTCAAAATGACAACATAGGAAAATTCTGCGTAATATCTCACATGGTTGATATGCGCTTAAAGAAGATTTCAGAAACAAGCGAGTTGGAATTTTATTCCGCAGAAACTGAATCCAAACTTAAAATACCTTTAATTGAATCCCAGGTCAGTGCCGGGTTTCCATCACCGGCGGAAGATTATACAGACTTACCGATCGATCTTAACGAATTTCTTATCAAGCATCCGTCGGCTACTTTTTACGTCAGGGTAAAAGGCAATTCCATGGAAGGAGCCGGGATACAAAATGGTGATCTTCTCATTGTGGACAGGGCCGAAGAACCTCGAAACAAAAGCATCGTTCTGGGGATTATCAACGGTGAATTCACTGTGAAGCGGATTATGAAAAAAGGTAATGATCTTTACCTCATGCCGGACCATCCCGATTATACGCCCATCAAGATCGATGATGACATGGATTTCCAGGTCTGGGGTGTGGTGACATACGTGGTCCATAAACCGTCGTAATATGAATCAATTCCACGACCTTTGCTCCGGACTAAAGATCATAGAACTTGCGTCGGTCTTGGCCGGGCCGTCTGTGGGAGCATTCTTTGCTGAATTCGGTGCATCGGTCATCAAGATCGAAAATCCCCGGACCAACGGCGATGTGACCCGTTCCTGGCGCACAGCTGGGGAGTGTGGCGATTCGGATATTTCTGCTTACTTCGCTTCGGTGAACTTCGGTAAACGGTCACTGGCGCTGGATATTTCTCAACAGCAGGGCCGAGATGTGCTTTATGATCTACTGAAAACGGCGGACGTGGTCATCGCCAGCTATAAACCGGGAGATGCAGAAAAACTGGGTGTAGCCTACAACGAAGTCAAAAAACATAACCCCAATATCATTTACGGACATATCACCGGTTACGGCAATGATTCGTCACGCGCCGGTTACGATGCCATCATCCAGGCGGAAACGGGCTATACCAGCATGAACGGCACTGATGAAATGTGCAAAATGCCCGTGGCGCTTATGGACGTATTGGCCGGGCACCAGCTGAAGGAGGCCATCCTCATGGCGCTGTGGTCGAAGGAGAGATTGGGGGAAGGCTGCTATATTCCCATCTCACTCTTCGATTCTGCCTTGTCCGGGCTGGTGAACCAGGGCTCCAATTTTCTCAACACCGGCCACGTGCCCAAACCACTGGGTTCCGATCATCCCAATATTGTGCCTTACGGCACGTTGTATAAATGCAGGAATGGACAATATCTCATTTTAGCTGTGGGAAATAACATGCAGTTCGCCGGACTTATGGATATCCTTGGTTTAGAGGTCTATTCGGAATTTGAGACCAACCACGGCCGCGTTCAGAACAGGGATGAGTTGAAGGTCCTTTTGGCAGATGCATTGGAAAACATGGACAGGGATGAACTGCTTCAGAAGCTCCACAATGCAAAGATCCCTGCAGGAGAACTCAATGACCTGGAACATGTATTTGCTGATCCGTCGGCGTTGAATATGGTGGTGGAAGATGAGAACGTTCGGGCCGTCCGCCAGGGCGCCTATTCAGATAAAGATTCCCCTATTTCCAGGCCGCCTCATTTCGGCGAGCATACAAGGACTATATTGGAAGATGAACTACAACTTGGTAAAGATGAGATAAATAGTTTGATCAATAATAATATTATTATATATCAAGAATAACCATGTACGCCCTCGTTGACTGCAATAATTTTTACGCCTCCTGCGAGCGGGTTTTTGATCCCCGGCTGGAGGAGCGGCCCATTGTGGTCCTGTCCAATAATGACGGCTGTGTCATTGCCCGGTCCAACGAGGCCAAGGCCTTGGGCATTGCCATGGGCGAGCCGGCCTTTAAGAAAGAGGATGTCTACGCCAGGCACAACGTGGCCGTCTTTTCCTCCAATTTTGCACTCTATGGCGATATGTCCCAGCGGGTCATGCGCACCCTGGCCCACCACAGCGCCGCCATGGAGATATATTCCATTGATGAGGCATTTTTGGATTGCAGTGGCCTCACGGCCGATGGAATGGATCGGTTCGGGTCCAATTTGCGAAAAACAGTGAAACAGTGGACGGGTATTCCTGTGTCCATTGGCGTGGCGCCTACCAAAACATTGGCCAAGGTGGCCAACCACATTGCCAAACGCCTCCCGGACGATTCCGGTGTCTGCGTTTTGACCAAGGAAGAAACCATTGAATATTGCCTGAAAAAACTGCCTGTGGAAAAGCTGTGGGGCGTGGGGCGGAGGTATGCCCGTTTTTTACGTTCCTGGGGAATCAATACGGCCTGGGACCTGCGGCGCATGCCGGAAGGCTGGATAAAAGAAAATATGACCGTGGTGGGACTGCGACTCCAGAAAGAATTGAAAGGAGAGCCATGCATTCCATTAGAGGATCAGCCCCAGAAGAAGAAAGAGATTTGCACGTCCCGTTCCTTCGGCACTATGGTCACAGAACTGGATGAATTAAAACAGGCCGTCTCCATGTATGCCACCCGCTGCGCCGAAAAGCTGCGTACACAGAATTCCTGTACCAATCTCGTAAACGTTTTTCTCCACACCAATCCCTTTCGCCCGGACCTTCCCCAGTATAAGAATGTCCGGTGTGCGCGCCTGCCGGTGGCGTCCAATAGTACCCTGACCGTCGTCCAGGCAGCGCTGCGGGGTTTGGAGTCCATTTACCGGGAAGGGTACCAGTATAAAAAGGCCGGAGTCATCGTCAGCGGACTGGTGCCCGCCAACACGGTTCAGTACAATTTATTTCATCCCACGGATGAGGACCGCCACATGCGCCTCATGACTGCCATGGATAAGGTGAACGACAGAGAAGGCCGGGACGTATTGCGTGTGGCAGAACAGGGTTTTGCCCGCCGATGGACACTCCGCCAGGAACGGCTTTCGCCGTGTTATACCACCCGCTGGGCCGACTTTATGACCATCACCGTGTAAACGAAATATTCCCCCTTTGATAAGAGGGACTTAAATTTTGATTCGCAAAATTCTGATAACCACTCCATAACCCCTCCTTGAACAAGAAGGAGTGGATAAAAAAACGTAAATCCCTCCTTATGGTAAGGAGGGATTTCAGGGTGGTTGAGATAAATGATGAAAAAACACCGCATCAATCCCAAAAAGCAAAAGTCAGTTAGAAGATTATTAAGAAATTTCCCAACACCATGGGAGCAAAAACTCTGGAATTATTTAAAAGGCAGTCAATTGGATGGATTCAAATTTAGAAGACAGCAGGGAATTGAAAATGATATAGTTGATTTTTGTTGTCCTAAAGTAAAATTGATAGTTGAGTTGGATGGTTCGGGTCATTTATCACCAAAAGCAAAAAAAGAAGATAAAGAACGAGAAGGAAGGTTAAATAATTTGGGTTATCATATAATACGATTTTATAATAATGAAATAGATGAAAGTATGGATGGTGTATTAACAATTATTACTGATAAGTGTAAAGAATTAAGTAATTCATAATTTGAATACTGTTAACCACCCCACATCCCCTCCTTGAACAAAAAGGAGGGGACAAAATCCTCCTCTTCCAAAAATTTGGGTCTTCCCCAATGTGGGGAAGATATAGATAGGGATATAATATTGATTCTTCAGTCGTTTCACTCCTTCAGAATAACATAAATTCTAACCATGTGCGGGCGCTTTTCCATCAGTAAAGAAAAAGATGAGATCGAGGATAGGTTCGAGATCCATATCGATCCGGCCATGTTCACCAAGAACTACAATGCCGCACCTTCCCAAATATTGCCCATCATCACCAATGAAGCTCCGGAACAGGCGTCATTCCACAAATGGGGACTGATACCTCATTGGGCGAAAGATGAACGTATTGGCAATAAACTCATCAATGCCCGAGGCGAGACCATCGCAGAAAAGCCCTCATTTCGAGATACAGCGGAAAAAAGGCGTTGTTTAGTCATATCGGACGGATTTTACGAATGGCAGCGTTCAGGGAGCGAAAAACAGCCCTATCGTATCACATTATCCGATGAAAGCCTCTTTACGTTTGCCGGTTTGTGGGAATCGTGGAATGCACCCGACGGGAGGGACGTGCGAACATTCACCATTATTACGACCGAACCCAATGATCTAATGAAACCCATTCATAACCGAATGCCGGTCATGCTCACCCCAGAAATGGAAAAAGTGTGGATCTCTGATGAGCCGCTTGAAGAAGTCATTCATTTACTTAAACCATATGACGAAAAAGAGATGAATGCCTATCCAGTTTCGAAACGTGTAAATTCACCGAAGAATAATGATATTTCAATCTTACACATTGATCAGAAAACCTTATTTTAATCATATGAAAAAACGTATTTACTTATTCATCATTTTATTAACCGTAGTTTCTGCGCAATCTCCTCAAATAATAAATGACCCTAAAAAAGATAACCCAATGTTAATTGGATTGAGCCAACGTAGTGACTATGAAAAGCGTAAAGAGTTCAAGGAATGGTTTAAGGAAGAATATGAAAATTATGCAATAGATGAAGAAACATTAGAGTTAATATCGACTATTGAAGACGAAATAAAAATAGAGTGTTATATGGGAACGTGGTGCGGTGACAGCCGAAGAGAAGTGCCTAGAATGTATAAAATTATGGATCAAATTAAATTCAATAATAAGAATTTAAAGATTGTTAGTGTGGATCGAAATAGGGTCAGTCCGGGCGGAGAACAAAAAGGGAAGAATATTCATCATGTGCCAACGATTATCTTTTATAATAAAGGAAAAGAAATTGGCAGAATTATTGAATCTCCCGTTGGTTCATTAGAGGAAGATTTCACTGATATATTTATGAGAATACCATATACGCCCAATTACTTCGACTGGAAACCGGAAGATGAAATAGAAGACTAATCCTCCAACGTAATCGTAATTCCCAGTTCTTTTTCAATATCTTCCACCATCTCTTTTTCCGATGAAAAGACCATACCGTCTGCCTCAACGAGGTTCGCCACCTTTGGACCAAATTTATTCTGCAGATCTTCTTCTGAAAAATGATCATTTATTATACCACACAGGTTGATGGCATAGTTCCGCCTTCCAAAACTATCCATCAATAAGATCGATCTGGATGCATCCTGCATAAAATCTACAGCTCGTCCTTCTGAATGATCTGGAAATAATTCGCTAATAGCATCAGCCCAAGCCTCTCGTTCTTCAAAATCCATTCTTCCATCTGCCAATTGTAAACACGTAAATAAGTGTGTAACGGCCTCTAATGGTGTCATTTCTTGTGGGCTATTGATTGGGATCTCCTTTCAGTTCGTTCCATTCATCCAAAGTATGTGTTTTTAAGCTCAAAGCATGAATCTCATTCTTTATCATAGGTTTCAATCCTTTATACACTAATCGATGTCTTTCTATCAAAGATTTTCCATCAAAATCAGACGATACAATAGTGATAGATAGATGAGCTCCTCCAGTAAAAATTTTGTGATGGATATGTTTACCGGTATCATCCAGAATATCTACATATTCTACTGAAATCACTGTTTCCAATTTATGAATTATTTTTTCTTCTAAAGTCATTAAAATGTCAAAAGTGTTTACTGCTTACTGTTAAATTTACACATGGAAACTACACCTGAAGAATTTAATTTAACAGAAGAAGACATTCAAAAAACTGAACAGAAAATTGCTGAATTTGATCTCGCTAGGGAGCAATATGTTTTATCTGTCATTCCACAAAAACTTGAAGCGCTGATCCAAACAAATCTTAACGCTTTTGTTGTCCAATTAATTAATGATGTGTCCAGATTATATAATATTATAATGACGCTGCATGATTTGGACGAAAATCTCAAGCGTCGAATTTTATATGCTTTAGATTACTTCGTTGATAAAGATGATGAAATTCCTGATGAAATTCCCGATCTGGGATATTTAGATGATCTGGTGATAGTAAGGTATGTTGTGGATCAGATAATGTCCGAAAATTCAGATCTTTTTCAAGCTTGATCTACTAACTCTTCCTCGGAAAACTGCCACGAGCATTTTGGACACCACCAGGGTTTTCCGAAATATGTTTCATTCTTTTCATTGAGCTGCATGTATGTTTCGCATTTCGGGCAATTTCTTTTTGTCCCTTTTTCAGGCCATGTATATTCTTCGCGAAATTTGATTGCAGGGTCGTAAGTTGTAAATTTATCCATATCAAAAATTAAGAAAATTTTCTTACACAATAATAGCTCAAATCAACCCGAAATGCGCCAAAAAAGATATGCTGCAGATATAGTCATCATCATACCGATATACTGTGTTATCGAATGTTCCGTACGCAACGCTCTGAACTGAGTGTATTCATGATCAAAATGCAAAATAACATTCACAGTATCTCCGATGGGAACATACACTCGCTTAATGGCCTGATGTAATCGTGCTTTAACATATTCATCAACGATATTCGGTGGTGCATATCCAACCTCATGAAATCCGGCTAATACAGGAATCGGATGACCTAAGGGAGATTTCCCTACTTCCACACCATCCACAAAGAGTACAATCCCTAAATTATCGCATGTAGGAAAAATATAACCTGTTTCCTGGATCTTTTCAGTCGTATCTGGATTAGATGAGAATACGATTGAGACAGAAGAAAGAAAAATGGCGTAAATGAGTGTAGACCGAGAAAACATAGTAATGAAAATTATTCTGCAAACTAAATCAGTCCAACAAGTTAATTCATTGGATTTAATCAAAAAGACAGCGAATTTCCCGCTTGAAAAATGACCTGTAAACAGCAGATCTGCCCCATAACCCGCTTAATCATTACGATTTCACTTCTCATATTTTCATCATGTGCGTATTTCAACACGTTTTATAATGCTCAGCTGTATTTTGAAAAGGCAGAAAAACAACGCCTTGAAAAAGCAGGAGAATCCATTCCCCCGGCAGCAATTGATGCATATGGTAAGGTTATTGAAAAGTCACAACATGTGATCGATAAATATCCTGATTCTAAATATGTTCAAGATGCCAGGCTGATTATTGGGAAAGCCAGGTTTCATCGCAAAGAATATCGTATCGCTGAATTATTATTTAATCAATATACAGAATTATATAGTGACGATATGGAAGAAGCAGAATTTTGGCTGGCATTATGTAAGTGGAAATTAGGAAAGCCTCAACCTGCTTTAGAAGTTTTACAATCTATGTTGAATGCATCAAATGATAATGATTTTATTTCTAAAATACATCTGGCTATTGCTGAAATATACTTGGAAACAGACAAACCGGGCGAAGCTCTGGAACATCTTGTTTTAGCTGCAGAAACGAATAAAAACAAAAATGAACGGGGTCAAATATATTTTAGAATCGCTGATCTTGCTTTTAGAGCAGAAAACTACGAGCAGGCATTGACAGCGAATGAAGAAGTAGTAAAAAACACACCATCCAAAAAGCGAAAGGAAGAAGCAAATCTGCAAATCGTCCGGATCCATCGTTTATTGGGTAATTGGGATAAAGTGAAAAGTTTGATTAAATCAATGCTGCTGGACAATATTTATTCATCAATTCATGGTGATCTTGAGTTGGAATTAGTCAAACTTTATCAAATGGATTACCAGATTGAAGAAGCTATCACGCGTATTGAATCAATAAAAGAAGATTATAAAAATTCGAAGACATCCGCAGAAGCATATTTTATCCATGGAGAAATTTCATTATATGACCAATGGGATCTTGTAAATGCAGAAAAATATTTTGGCCAGGTTTCGCGAGAATTTCGGCAATCTACATTTACATCTACGGCTAATTTACGGGCCAAGGAAATCACAGAATACCAAGAATCTCTAACTGAAATTTCTTCATTGGAAGAAAGCAATGTACAAATCAAAACTGCATTGGACACACTTGAAAATGATTCACTAAAAAAAGTTCAGGAAGAGAATTTATATATTTCGGAGTTGTCTATTTCAAATCATCTTTATAATTTGGGCGAATTGGAAGCTTTTCACTTTAAGCGGCAGGATTCTTCTATGATGCATTTTCATAGAATTGTCGATGAATTTCCTGAATCCGAATTTTATCCGAAATCTCTCTTTGTTTTGTATTATATCCATTTTTCAAATGGCAATACGGAATCAGCTGATATTTACAGCAAGAGAATATTAGAAGAATTACCTTCTTCGGAATATGCTGATTATTTACGAAAAACATTAGACTTGCCTTTAGATTCGGAATCTGTACAAGCAATGCTCAGACAGGGAGAATTGGAATGGCTGGTGAATCCCGCAAACGCCTTAACATTTTACAGGAAAATAATCCATGAAGAAAGCCAGAGTGAAACGGCTGCCAGAGCTGCATACTTTTTAGCTTATCATTATGATTACACATTTTTTAAACAGGACAGTGCATTAAAATATTATTCTTGGCTTAATGATAATTACAAAGATTCTGAACAAGCTGAGGCTTCGCTGAGTCGGTATACAATATTAAATCAAACCATTATGGAAGTGAAAAAGGATACATTACCTGAAGAACCTGTTTTTGAAACAGAACAAGATTCTCTTTCAAATCAAGAAATCGATGAGAATAAGAAAACTGAAGTTATTAAATCAAAAGTTCATTAAAACAATATTGGATTCTCTTGAATATTGAAAATGTAACGATTTCATCAAATAAAGAAATTGCCATGAATTTATGGCGGATGTCCATGAATGCTCCAAAAATTGCAGCAGCATATATGGGACCGGGGCAATTTATAAATATTTTGCCTAATAATAATTGGGAACATCCAATCCGCCGCCCAATGAGCATTGCATCCGTAAATGGGAATAATGTAGAAATTATATACAAAATATTCGGTGATATAACAGATCAATTATCCCGGAAAAATTCCGGTGATACGATAAATATTTTAGGTCCTTTGGGAAATGTATTTACTGAGTGGGACAATAAAGACGTTGAACCGATTTTGATTGGCGGTGGTGTAGGACTTGCGCCTATTTTAAATGTGTATGAATCATGCAGAAATCCTTTTATGATCATTGGTGCCAAAACAGCATCTGAACATTTTATGAAACATGACCCAAAAAATAATATCTATTTAACCACAGACGATGGTTCATTGGGAATTGCCGGCAATGTTATGAAAGCTATGGATGAAATTGTTTTGCACGAAAATTCTATCATCTATGCGTGCGGTCCCGAACCGATGCTTCATGTTTTGCAGAAGCATGCTGCGAATAAAAATATCCGCATTCAACTTTCGGTTGAAAGCTATATGGGTTGTGGTGTTGGATTGTGTCAAGGCTGTGTTATCGAAAGGCAAAATGGTCACGTACAGGAACATAGTTATCATGAAAAGTATTCATTGGTCTGCTTAGATGGGCCAGTATACAAAAACAGTGAGGTAACTTTTGGCTGATCTGTCTGTAAAAATCAGTAATACCATATTTAAAAACCCGATTTTTGTTGCTTCAGGAACATTTGGTTACGGAACGGAAAACCCGGAGTTGGTTGATGTATCTAAACTTGGAGCCATTGTCACAAAATCCATTACATTAAATCCACGAGAAGGAAATCCGCCGCCCAGAATAGTTGAGACCCATTCCGGAATGATCAATTCAATTGGTTTGGCAAATATTGGTGTGGAAAAATATATCAGCGACATGCTTCCAGTGTATGAAAACATGGATACACCTATCATTATGAATATCGCAGGCTCATCCATGAGGGAATACATTGATGTAATGAAAAAAGTAGAAGATGTTTCATCAAACATTGTTGGTTATGAAATAAATATATCATGTCCCAATGTGAAAGAGGGAGGCATGGAATTCGGTGTGGATTGTGATATGACTGAAAAATTGACAAGTGAATTGCGTAAACTAACCGATCGGTTACTGATAATGAAATTGAGCCCCAATGTAACGGATATATCTGCAATTGCCATCTCATCTGAAAATGGAGGCGCAGATGCTGTTTCTGCTATCAATACTGTTGTGGGAATGAGCATTAATCATTCATCACAATTTAGCAACATTTATACTACATTTGGTGGACTGTCCGGTCCGGCGATCAAACCAGTTGGTTTAGCCTGTGTGCATAAAGTGTATCATAGAGTAAATATTCCCATTATCGGAATTGGCGGTATTGTTAATAGTGATGATGTTATTGAGTATTTTCTGGCGGGTTCATGTTCGGTTCAGGTTGGCACTGCAAATTTTCGCAACCCCGGAATTACAGAAATAATCCTACATGACTTAAATAATTATCTAAATGAAAAACATATTGATTCAATTAGTAGTTTAATTGGAAGAGTAAAAACACATGGTTAGTTGGGTACTGATTTTATCATTATTATTTATTTCGTGCTCAAATTCACCACGATATCGAACCGGAAATAATCTTCCAAGAAAAACAGGCCATATTCCACTGGCTACAAAAGGAAAACATGCGAAAGTTTTGTATGGCGTAAGTTCATTTTATGCGGATGATTTCCATGGAAAACTCACTGCTAATGGCGAAGTCTATGACATGTATGGAGTAACGGCTGCACACAAAACTCTTCCTTTGAATACAATCGCCCGTGTAACTAATATGGAAAATGATAAATCAATCATATTGCGTATCAATGACCGGGGTCCGTACGTTGCCGGAAGAATTTTGGATTGTTCATATGGTGCCGCTAAAAAACTTGATTTTCTTGTTCAGGGTACAACCAAAGTGAAAATTGAGATAATTGAATTTGGTGATAATAAATACATGAAGCATAAAGATGGTTAATGGTGGAATGGTATGGTATGCATCAACCGTGTTAATGTATGAATTGACAGTGTCAATGCAGTCCAAAAACATTGGTAAAAACTAAAAAAGTAGATCATTATGTCAAAATATTATTTAGTTGTTAACCCTCACGGAGGTGTCAAAAAGGGGCTTGGAATTTTAGAACAGGTTAAGCCTATATTTGAAGGCGCCGATGCTGAATTAACCATCCTTGAAACAGAATATGCTGGACATGCAAGGAATATGGCTCGTACTCTGGATTTTGATGGTTATGATGGTTTTTGCGCGATTGGTGGAGACGGAACTATGCATGAAATCATCAATGGACTGATGAACAGGATGGATGGCCAAAAACTACCTATTGGTCTTGTAACTGGTGGAACAGGAAATTCTTTTATGCATGATTTGGATTGCCTTGACCCGGTTATGGCTGTTAAACGGATTATTACGAACCGTAAGCGCCCCATTGATATTTCTAAAGTGAATGCCAATGGAGAAACGCTTTATGCGTTCAATATCGTTGGTTGGGGAATGCCAACCGAAATCAATATCCTAGCTGAAAAAATGCGTTGGTTTGGTGAACAAAGATATAATGTGGCATCTTTAATCGAAATCGTTGCTTTTCGTGAACGCCTTGCCACATTAGTAATTGAAGGAAATAGAACTGTTGGTGACTTTGGATTTATTTTGGGATGCAATACGATTCATACCGGTAAGGGAATGAAGATGGCTCCATTGGCACAATTGAATGACGGCTATATTGATTTAATCGTTGTACACAAAGCCAGCCGATGGAAACTGTTCAAAATGTTTCCAAAAGTTTTTTCCGGAAAACATATTGCTGATCCTATTGTGGAATACCATCAGGTAAGAACGTTTTCTGTTATTCCAAAAGAAGAAAATGTTTTGAATATCGACGGTGAAATGATTGGCAACACACCCATTGATGTGGAAGTGTTACCTTCTGCGATAGATGTATTGGTTTGATAGCTGATTCTTCGTTGGAGAGCACCTTTAATTTTCATTATCTTTCCAACCTTATTTTTACCGTTTAATGTCTGATATTTCACCAAAAGGAAGAACACTCGTAAACGCTCTGGGCATTCCCGGTATCTTATTAATTATATGGTTGGGGGACATTTATTTTTCTCTTTTAATGACAGTTGTCATCGTATTGGCATTAAAAGAATTTTACAGCCTATATCGTACCAAAGGAATCTATGCATCATTACCCATGGGTGTAGTTGGGTCTGCATTCTTTATTTGGTTTTATTATACAGATCCTTATTTGAATATGCTTGCTTTTATTCAATTGGCAATTTCGTTTATCATTCTTGTATTACTGTTTGAATTATTCAGTCAAAAAGTAAACCCGGCCGCAAACGTAGCATATACTATCTTTGGCATTGTATATATCCCTTTGTTATTAGGTACATTAATTGCTCTTCGCCAAATAGATATGACATATGGATCATATTATACTTTTGCAGTATTTCTTTCCATTTGGCTCTGTGATTCTGCTGCATTTGGTTTTGGAATGAAATGGGGGAAGAAAAAGATATTCCCACGCGTAAGTCCGAAAAAATCATGGGTAGGAAGTATAGCGGGATTTTTCAGTGTTTTAATTTTCTTTAATGTTTTGGCGTATTTCCATTTACCGTCTACTGATTTCACATTTCAAGATGTTATCGTTTTTTCGATCATTTCCGGTGTATTTGGACAACTAGGAGATTTTATTGAATCATTATTTAAACGAGATGCAGGTGTGAAAGATTCTGGTGCATTTCTATTGGGACATGGCGGAGTATTAGACCGCTTTGATTCCTTGATTCTCGCTGCTCCTTTAACCTATTTTTATTTGCTGTTTTAGTTTAAATAATTACAATTATATAAAATAATCCCTATGGAATTAAGATCAATACTCGCCACAGATTGCGGTAGTACAACGACCAAAGCGATTCTGATAGAAAAAATTGATGGCGAATATCGCCTTTCTGTCAGAGGTGAAGCACCTACGACTGTAGAAGCACCTTTTGAAGATGTGACTAAAGGTGTTTTAAACGCCGTCATGGAAGTGGAGGAATTAGCCGGACGTAAATTGTTAGACGGCGATAATATAATTACACCTCGAAATGATGAGGAAGGTGTAGATATTTATATTTCCACAAGTTCAGCTGGTGGCGGATTGCAGATGATGGTTGCTGGTGTAGTGAAAGGCATGACAGGCGAATCTGCTGAACGTGCTGCTCTTGGTGCTGGTTCTATAGTTATGGATGTATTGGCATCCAATGATGGTCGAAAACCACATGAAAAAATTACACGAATTCGCCAGCTACGTCCCGATATGATTTTACTTTCCGGAGGGATTGACGGCGGAACCACCAAACACGTGGTTGAGCTTGCAGAAATTTTAGCTGCAGCAAATCCAAAACCAAGATTAGGTCAAAATTACAAATTACCGGTTATTTATGCCGGAAATAAAAACGCAGCAGATAAAATCGAAGAAACACTTGGTGAAATTACCGATCTTGATTTGACTGAAAATATACGTCCCGTATTAGAGATGGAAAACTTGAAACCATCCCGGGATAAAATTCACGATCTTTTTATGGAGCACGTTATGCAGCAGGCTCCCGGTTATAAAAAGCTCATGTCTTGGACTGATGCTCCCATTATGCCAACACCAGGTGCTGTTGGAGCCTTAATTGAAATGGTAGCTGAAAAGGAAAATATTTCCGTCGTCGGTGTTGATATTGGCGGAGCAACGACTGATATTTTTTCCGTATTCCAAAAACAATTTAATCGAACCGTTAGTGCTAATCTGGGTATGAGCTACTCTATTTGCAATGTGCTTGCTGAATCCGGCTTAAAAAATGTATTACGCTGGGTGCCGTTTGATATTGATGAAAAGGAATTAACGAATCGTATAGGGAATAAAATGATTCGACCAACTACAGTTCCTCAAAGTCTGGAAGAATTGGTTATTGAGCAAGCAATTGCACGGGAAGCATTGCGTTTGTCCTTTATCCAGCATAAGTCATTTGCAGTAAATCTGAAGGGCGTCCAAAAAGAGCGGACTATATCCGATGCTTTTGAACAAACGGATTCCGGCGAATCATTAGTAGATATGATGGAATTAGATTTAATGGTTGGATCTGGAGGCGTTTTATCTCATGCTCCACGACGTGAACAATCCGCAAGAATGCTAATCGATAGTTTTCTCCCTGAAGGAATTACTCAATTAGCGGTGGATTCAATTTTTATGATGCCCCAGCTTGGTGTTATGGCGAATATCGAAAAAGAAGAATTGGCAGAAGACGCCCGGAATGCAGCTATAGAAGTTTTTGAAAAAGACTGCCTGATCCGTTTAGGTACGTGTCTTGCCCCTGTTGGAAATGCTAAGCCGGGCGCAACCGTTTTGATGGCAGAATTAAAATTGCCAAACGGTGATATTCAAAAACATGAAATTAAATACGGTGATATTATCAGAATTGAAGTTCCATACGAGCCTGTAAAAGCTACACTTACACCTGGAAAAGGAATGGATATTGGCGCAGGGAAGAATGAACTGATTGAAACCACAATTTATGGCGGAGTTGTGGGAATTATTTTTGATGGACGCGGGCGACCTATGGAAATTCCATCTGATCCGAAACAACGGATTTCTGATCTTTCTAAATGGTCCGATGCCGTAGATGAGTATCCGGATTTAGAAGGCCAAGGATTAGAATAAGGATAAAGAAGATGGAAAAGAAAATTTATTTTAATCATGAGAAATTGGAAGTTTATCAATTTTCACTACAATTCATTGAATGGCTGAATCCACTCTGGAATCGAATTTGGAAAAATAAAAATATTGCAGATCAGTTGGATAGAGCTTCAATATCTATACCATTAAATACAGCAGAAGGAAATGGAAAAACATATCCAAAGGATCGAAAACGTTATTTTGAAATTGCCAGGGCATCTGCATTAGAAAGTGCCTCTTGTCTCGATGTTATTGTCATTAAGAAATTATTGAATGAAAATGAAGTAATTGAGGGGAAAGAATTATTATTATCGATTGTTAGAATGCTAACAAAACTTTCACAAAAGGTAATAAATAAAGTGAGTGATGAAAATGTAGAGTATTTATCTGGAGTTAATGATGAAGGCTAGATTTGTAACCTCAAGTACTGATATATATCCTAATCCCAATCCTAATCCTAACTCCTAATCCAATTTATGGCACACGCATACACACCCGGACTAAAAGTATTACACGAAACAAAAATTGATAAAGAACGACGCCTTCCATTAAAAGGGACTGTATCTGTTGAAAAGGGAAAGGTCGTAACTCCAGATGATATTGTTGCAAAAACTGATTTACCCGGAAATGTGCAAATGGTTAATGTGGCAAATCAGCTCAATATAGATGCTGAAGATGTGAATGATGCTATGATTGCAAAAGAAGGTACCGCCGTAAAAAAGGGCGAAATGATAGCCGAAACGAAAGGTCTGTTTGGATTATTTAAAACCAATGTGACAGCGCCGGTGGACGGTACAATAGAAGTCATTTCTGATACAACAGGACAAGTGGTCATTCGAGAAGCGCCCATTCCTGTTGAAATTGATGCATATATGAGCGGTTCCATAAAAGAGGTTATTCCTGAAGAAGGTGTTGTTATTGAATCTGAAGGTGTATTTATCCAGGGAATTTTCGGTATTGGTGGAGAGAGTAGAGGCGAGTTAGAAGTCATCGTGGACAGCCGTGAAGATGAGATTACTGAAGAATTACTAACGACTGAATTAACAGGGAAAATTATAGTGGGTGGTTCGTTTATCAGTTTAAAAGCATATAAAAAAGCTATTCAGCTAAACATTGCAGGCATTGTAGTGGGCGGTTTTAATTATTTTGATTTGGAAGATATTCTTGGGTATACATTAGGTGTTGCCATTACTGGTTCAGAAGATCTGATAACATCATTGATCGTTACTGAAGGATATGGAAAAATCCGTATGGGATCACAAACCTTTGATTTATTAAAAGAACATCATGGTAAATTCGCTTCCATAAATGGTGCAACTCAAATACGAGCCGGCGTGATTCGACCGGAAATTGTTATCCCGTTAACTAAAGATCAGCTAAAGGGCGATCATAAAGATGCAGATGCATCTGAGGGAATTCAGGCAGGGAGTCTGGTACGTGTGATTCGTGCTCCATATTTTGGCAGAATGGGAAAAGTCGTGAATCTACCATCTGAATTAAAGAAAATGGAGTCAGAAACGATGGTTAGAGTGGCAGTAATCGAAATTGATGGTGAAAATGTTGAAATTCCACGGGCGAATCTGGAAATGGTAGAAACGGATTAAACTTATCTGTCCACGAATGACACGAACTTTCACGAAGAATTTTAAGGTAAACAATTTTCTATTCTGAAAACTATTTTATGACTCAAATAATTAATACAATATTAATTTCCAATTTCAATACACTCATACAGGACAGTCCTGTAAAAGATTAGGGATAGATTCATTTTGGATACCATAATCAAAACTGAAATTCAATCTACAATGTCTGATCAAGACAAGGCATTTATTACAAGACTGGCAAAACGTATTCAAAGTTCCGGCTTTGTAACACCGGCAATATTTTTTCTGGAAATGACAAAACCACTGGCGTTGTTAGGCAGTCATGCCATGGTATTTTTTGGTCCAATTATAAATGCATTTATACAAGCAGACGGCTATTATCGCGCCGCAGAACTTTTTGAAGAACCGGATTCTATAGAATTTCTATTATCAGAAGTTGAACGTCTGGATAAAGAAGACTCTTTAGTGGAAGGAGAACCACGTGAAAGATAAACAATTTTGGATGGTCATTGGAGGCTTGTCCCTTGTGTTCCTGATTTTTTGGTTCCTCGGGCACCCAATGTTCAATGAAGACAGACTGGTGATGTTTGTTGCAATTATGGGAATCGGAGCCACGCTGATTTATAATATTCGCATGGCGGAACGGGGCGAGGATTTTTATTTACGACCTATCCCCGGTCTAAAAGCAGTTGAGGAAGCTGTAGGACGTTCTACAGAAATGGGGAAACCTGTTTTGTATGTTCCCGGGATTATGGATATGGACCAAGTGGAAACAGTTGCCGGGGTGATTGTTTTGGGTCATGTTTCAAAAATGACAGCCCGATATGAAACAAGTTTAAATGTGCCAGTTTCCAGATCTATTGTGATGAAAGCGGCGAGGGAAGCGTGTCGTGAATCCTATATGTTGGAAGGTCGCCCGGACATGTTTCATGAAGATATGGTGCATTATTTAACCGATGACCAATTTGCCTATGCTGCCGGAGTAAACGGTATTATGGTTCGGGAAAAACCGGCAGCCTGTTTATATATGGGTAAATTTTATGCGGAGTCACTGATTCTGGCAGAAACGGGGAATTCAATCGGCGCGATTCAAATTGCCGGAACAGCATCTCAAGCGCAGATTCCTTTTTTTGTAACAGCTTGTGATTATACCCTTATCGGTGAAGAGTTCTTCGCCGCCAGTGCGTACCTCTCTCAAAAACCGGAACTGATTGGCGGCGTGAGAGGGCAAGATATGGTAAAAGCCGGTGTCATTACAGTTATTATTCTGGCCACTCTTTTTCGATTCCTGTACGAAACATGGGAGATTGGTTTCGATGTGGTTAAACTTTTAACGGTTCAGTAGGAGAATTTCATGATTTGGAAAAGACAAATCCCCATTCTTATTGTTGCAGTAGTTGGGGCTATTACCCTTTTTGGATGGTTTGTTGACCAGCCGGGGATTCAAGCGTTTGTTGACGATGATGCAACACAATGGTATGATATTTTAGCCAGTTTTGCCATCATACTCGGTGCGCTTAACTTGATGAAACTGCAAATCCAAAAAGTGGCAAGGAAGAAAAAGGGATGGCCCTATAGTCTGGTGGCTATTGGTGGATTCATTTTCGCTATCACTGCAGGATTTATTATTAAAGGAGTTGATGATTCCGTTGCTGTTTGGGGCGCTCATGTAACGACAGAAGGAACAGTTTTTAAATGGATGTTTGACTATATGTTCACTCCCATGTCTGCTACCATGTTTTCTCTATTGGCTTTCTTTGTAGCGTCTGCATCTTATCGCGCATTTCGTATTAGAAACTTTGAGGCGACGCTTTTACTCGTAGCGGGAATTATAATTATGGTTGGGCGTGTTCCAATCGGCAGTATGATTTCTTCATGGTTTATCATGTACATCGTTGTGTTGTCTTTGGGTATTGGTGTAAATGCCTGGAAGAAGGATAAGAAGATTACTTTCGGTGTTGTTGGCGTCGGGATTGCCATTGTAACTATTGCGGGAATGATGACAGGATGGCCCATAGATCAACCGGGGATATTTTATTTACCTATCATTCAGGAATGGATTTATTTTTACCCAAATGTTGCCGGAGCTCGAGCCATTATGATAGGTATAGGATTGGGAATTTTTGCCACCTCGATCCGATATATTCTTGGCATTGAAAAATCGTATATCGGAGAATGATCATGAAAGCATTTACAGATTTAATTTTAAAAATTGGTCGAGTGGACAGACGATGGATATTTTTGGTTCTTGCTATTGTTGTATTTATTCCAATACTGACTCCCATCGGTATGCCCATTCGGGCGACGGTTACGACAAAAGTGGTGTATGATGCCATTGAAAATCTGCCACCGAATTCGAAAGTGCTTGTTTCCGTAGAATACAGTCCCAGTACAAAACCTGAAAATCATCCAATGACTATAAGCATTTTAAGGCATTTGTTTAAAAATGATCATAAAGTGTTTGTTACCTGTTTATGGCCGGATGGGCAGTTCATGGCGCAAGATGCTCTCAAACAGGTTGCAGATGAAGAATTTGGAAAAATCTATGGAGAGGATTATGTCTTTCTTGGATTTCGACCGGGAAATGAAGCTGTCGTCAAAGGAATTGTGAGCAATATCCGTAAACTTTATACTGTCGATGTCTATCAAACAAAAGTGGATGAAATTCCCTTAATGAAAGATGTAAATAAATTCAGCGATTTTGCATTTTTATTTACATCGTCTGCCGGATACCCGGGAACTATTGAATGGGTGCAATACGCTGCAGATCCAACCGGTGTTCCCATTAGTTCAGGTGTGACGTCCATTCAGGTGAATGAAGTCATGCCCTATGTTCAATCAGGTCAGATGCAGGGCGTATTGGCCGGAATGCCCGGAGCAGCAGAATATGAGGCATTAATTGATCAAAAAGGATCTGCAACAAGCGGAATGGATGCCCAGTCCATTGCCCATTTGGTTATTGTATTATTTATCATTTTAGGGAATGCAGCTTTTTTCATTGAGCGTAAGCATTCCAAAAAGTATTAAGGAGATAAAATTATGAGCATGACAGCCATACTTGGCGCATGGATAGCCGTCTTTTTAACACTGGGAATTTTTTCCTATTTGTATAAAGACAATCCATTCTATAAGATAGCAGAACATTTGTTTGTGGGAATATCAGCAGGATATTGGACGTCAATTTTCTTTTGGACGCAAATTCAACCAAATTTGTTTGGTCGACTTTGGCCGTCTTCGGAATTCTCTACTGATTCATTTTGGTATACGATATACAATGGATTAGGTTATTTATCATCGTCGGTTTTCCCTGAAGGAGGTATTGACAAGGGCCACGACATGCATTTGATTTACCTTTTGCCAATGGCATTAGGTATTATGATGCTCTTGAGTCTCATACCGAAAATTAACTGGTTTGCCCGTTGGGGTATTGCTTACACAGTAGGTATGGCGGCCGGTTTACGTGCGTATGGATATTTAAATTCAAATGTGATTGGTCAGATTAAAGGAACGGCTGCAAGTTTTGCTGATCCTAACTTGCCGTTTTTCAGCTTAACATCACCTTCTATATTTAACAGTATTGTGATTTTAGTCGGGACCATAACCGGACTTCTTTATTTCTATTTTTCCAAAGAACATAAGGGATTATTGGGCAAAGTATCCAAAGTGGGAATATATTTCCTAATGATCAGTTTTGGCGCTTCATTCGGCTTTGCTGTTATGGGTCGAATTTCTTTACTTATCGGTCGCTTTGTAGATCTGATTAAATATTCTGGAAGTGAATATTTAAATGCAACAGTCTGGGTCTTGGTTATCATGATCATCATATTAGGCTATGATGCTTTTAAAGGAAGTGGTAAAGGAACAACTGTGAGTGAAGATGCAGTATGATCGTTTGTTAGACGTAAACGATTTAACCATAAAATATAATATTGAAGGAAACCCTGTCCCTGTTGTGGATGGGGTTTCTTTTTTTATAAATCCTGGAGAAATTGTTGCATTAGTGGGTGAATCAGGTTGTGGAAAAACACAAGTCGCTTTATCACTTGCAGGACTGTTAACAAAAGCAGCACATGTTAGACAGAAAGTTAAAAATAACATTAAATCAGCAATGATTTTTCAGGATCCGCTGAATGCGCTCAATCCGGTGATGAAAATAGGGAAACAGATTTTAGAAGGAATAGGAAATAAGGAAGAATTAAAAAGTAAAAAGGAAGAAGTTGTTTCCCTTTTAGAACAAGTTGGGATTGATAAACCGGAAAAGCGGTATAACCAATATCCCCATGAATTTTCGGGAGGAATGCGACAACGGGTATTGATTGCCATGGCTCTGGCACAAGAACCGGATTTGCTCATTGCTGATGAACCAACTACTGCACTGGATGTTACCATTCAAGCCCAGATCATTGACTTGCTGAAAGACTTAAATGAGAAGGGTGGTTTAAGCATTTTATTTATTTCCCATGACCTGTCTTTGGTTAAATCATTTGCCCATAGAACCATGGTGATGTATGCAGGGAGAATTGTTGAATCTGCTCCAACGGAAGAACTTTATTCATCACCCAAGCATCCTTATTCAAAAGCGTTAATGCAAGTTGCCGGATTGGCAAAAGAGAATAATGCATTTATCACAATTGATGGTTCTGTACCGGATCCGCGTTATTATCCATCCGGATGTCCATTTCATCCACGGTGTGAAGTTGCGGAGGAAGTGTGCAGCGATGCATTTCCTAAGTTGATTTCTGATCAAGAGCATGACTGGAATTGTATTCATGTTGGATGATTTAATCATGCAGTATAAAAAGTGATGACAACCTTTTATATTCAAAGGAATCGAACATAATTATGACACACTTTAAAGGAAAAAAATAATGATAAAAATTCTTCAATCAATGATATTTATTCTCTCGATTCTGTTTGGTGAGAATCAATATTTTCAACAGGAAGTAGACTACGAAATTGACGTATTATTGGATGATTCCACTCATACGCTTACAGCATATGAAAAAATTGTTTACACCAATCATTCACCGGACACTCTTGATTTTATATGGTTTCATTTATGGCCAAATGCGTATAAAAATAATGAAACTGCATTGGCAAAGCAAATGTTGGCGAATTTTTCAACTCGGTTTTATTATGCGGATGAAGATCAAAAAGGTTTCATCGACAGTCTTGATTTTCAAAGTAACGGTACTCAATTGAGTTGGGAATACCATCCCCAATGGATAGATGTTGCAAAAGTAACTCTTGCAAATCCATTACTGCCTGGAAAAAGTGTAACAATTGAAACACCATTCTATGTAAAACTGCCGGAAGTGTTCAGCCGCTTGGGACATACAGGAAAACATTATGAAATTACACAATGGTATCCGAAACCGGCAGTATATGACGTTGACGGCTGGCATCCCATGCCTTATTTGAATATGGGTGAGTTTTACAGTGAATTTGGAACATTTGATGTGAAGATTACTCTTCCGGAAAATTACAGAATAATGGCAACAGGCGACTTGATTGACGGCGAGAAAGAAATCGCTTGGCTGGATTCATTAGGAAAGGAAGGTGATGCCCTTCATAATTTGGATAAAAAAGCATTTAAGAGAAAAATAAAGGAGTTAAAAAAGGGAAGAAAAAAGTCCGGTAAATTTTCGTTGAAATCATTATTTAAAAAAAGATGAAGAAACAGATGAAAAAGATGAGTCGGTTAAGAAATTTAAAACACTCCATTTCCATCAGGAAAATGTCCATGATTTTGCCTGGTTTGCAGATCCGAATTGGATAGTAAGAAAGGGTGAACTTTGGCTTGCCGATTCTTCAAGGAAAGTGACCCTGTGGAGCATGTATTTGCCAAAGAATGCAAAGGTATGGGAACAATCTCTGGAATATATCCATGATGCCGGTTACTGGTACAGCGAGTTTTACGGAGATTATCCCTACAATCATATAACAGCGGTTGATGGCGACATGTCTGCAGGAGGCGGAATGGAATATCCCAACATTACAGTGATTTCCAGCAGCTCGTCTAAAGATATATTAGAATTTGTGATTATGCATGAAGTTGGGCATAATTGGTTTTATGGTATATTGGGTAACAATGAACGTGATCATGCCTATTTGGATGAAGGAATAAATGAATACAGCAATATCCGTTATTGGGAAAAGAAATATCCGGAGCGGAATGGACAAATAATCGTTCAGGATTTTATGCAAAATAAATTGAAAATAGCAGAGCATCTTGATTTTCGCTGGGTTATGGGATACCTGGGTTATCAGCGCCGGGCAGTTTCTGGTGATGATCAACCGATAGATATTCCATCACAGGATTTTCACCGCAGTAATTACGGCTCTATTGTGTATGGGAAAACGGGTATTTATATGCGGTACTTACAAGAATATCTTGGGGAAGATAAGATGGATGAAGTGATGCGGGATTATTATGAATCCTGGAAATTTCGACATCCCGGTCCGGAAGATTTAAAAGCTTCATTTTCGCAAATAGTTGATGAGGATTTGAGTTGGTTTTTTGATGATGTAATAGATGATACTAAAGTTACTGATTATGCTGTGTCTCGAATGAGTAAAAAAGATATTTTAATTGAAAACCTCGGCAACATGTCTCCGCCATTGGAATTGGCATTTTATGGTAAAAATAATTCTGAAATTAAGAGGATTTGGTTGGGAGGATTTGACAATGAGCAAAAGGTTGATCTCCCAAGTGGGACAGAAAAGGTTATAATTGACCCGGAAAATTATTTGCCTGATATTAACAGAACAAACAATACCACTTCAAAAAATATGAAAACACATTTTGTATTTGATCAGCCTGGATTTTATGAAAATGATATATACTATTTGCCTTGGTTCAAGTGGTCAGAGTTTAATGGTGCTTCACCTGGTTTTAGTATCTATTCCGGTTTTGTACCCGGATATTCTTATGGGTTATCTGTTTTACCTGTTTGGGATTTTGAACATGATCGTCTTGCAGGTTCGGTATCGGCAGAGAAGACCTTTTATCAAACAATGGGTTTTCGTTCACTAACATTCACCAGCAATATTTCACAATTTGAAGGACGCAAAGGTGGCATGATCCAAGTATCCGGAGTAAAAAGAAAACCGGTTGTATCTACACCTTCTGGAATTGTGTCAGCAAAATTCTTTTATCATGATATTCATTCTACTGCAGTGAATCCAATATATTATACTCCAGGTAAATTGACTTTTATGCATATGAATGCAGGATATATTCATAGAGTAAATCCGTTCCTTAATTATTCAGGAGGAATACATTTTAAAGCAGGTAAACATAAAACAGCATTCTCATCAATTTCAATAGCTGGTAAAATACGTTGGCGCTACAGCGAAAAATTGACAGTAAATGCCAGAGGTTATGTCGGTAGTTTTCTTCCGGGTAAAACTATTCCAAATCAATATAAAATATGGATGAGTGGCGGGGTAGATCCTAATTTTGAGAGTGATGCCATATTTAATCGTACAGATAATGGCGGGGATCCCAATGGCAGCCGATACGACATTTATGACGAACAATATTTGCAGAGCGGTCCAGCCTTGCGAGGTGCTGTGTATGCAGCATCAGAGGAAACAGCCTGGGGATTGAATATCGATCATTCAATACCGTATTTACCGATTGATATTTTTTTAGACCTTGCCGGAGCAACTGATCTGGATAATATTTATTCTGATATGGGTCTCAAATTAGATTTGGGTTTTATAAGCTTATTTTTTCCACTTTACCAAAGCTGGGATGAAGAAAGTGCATTCATTACAGATTTTGCCTGGCTGGTCTCCAGAGCAAGGTTTGAGTTTTCCATGCCAACTGCCAGTTTTGGGCGTTAATCTATTTTAAGCTATTTGGTATATTTTTATAACATAGAACAAATTTTATGTTTAATAATTATTGCCTTTCCCATATAGGATTACACACACCAATAAATGTAATTTTGCCAGCATTTTTTACTGGAAAAATGGCACAATATTTTCATTCAAATATTAAGTTTAGGTACAACAATGGATTTCTTAAAAGAACTGGGAATTGAACAAGAAAATTTCGGCGCCTGTATTGGCGGTGAAGATTGGCTCAATACAACAAACGGAAAGAAGTTAGATTCATTTAATCCTGCCACTGGTGAGCTTATTGCATCAGTTTATCAGGCTTCTGAAGAAGACTATGAAAAAGTATTGAATGCATCTGAAAAGGCCTTTGAAGAATGGAAAAAGGTTCCGGCTCCTATTCGGGGACAATTGGTTCGTGAAATTGGTGAAGCTCTTCGAGAAAAGAAAGATGCATTAGGCAGCCTTGTAACATTGGAAATGGGAAAAATAAAACAAGAGGGCGATGGAGAAGTCCAGGAAATGATCGATATTGCCGATTTTGCAGTGGGCCAATCTCGGATGCTCTATGGAAAAACCATGCATTCAGAACGAACAGACCACCGTATGTATGAACAGTGGCATCCTTTGGGAATTTTGGGAGTTATTACCGCATTCAATTTCCCAGTTGCTGTGTGGGCATGGAATGCCTGTTTAGCGGCTATTTGCGGTGACATTACCATTTGGAAACCATCTTCATCAACACCACTCTGTGCTGTTGCTGTGCAAAATATTGCAAATGAGGTTTTGAAGAAACATGGGTATAAAGGAATATTTAATACAATTATCGGCAGCGGTTCCGTGGTTGGGGAGCGTATGTTGAATGACAAACGAATTTCACTTGTTTCGTTTACCGGTTCCACAAAAATGGGACGCCATGTATCCGAAGTTGTATCTGAACGGTTTGGTAAAACAATTTTAGAACTCGGCGGAAATAACGCTATTGTCGTTGATGAAACAGCCGATATGAACATGGTAATACCCGCTATTGCTTTTGGCGCTGTGGGAACAGCCGGACAGCGCTGCACAAGTACTCGAAGAATTATTGTTCAAGAAACCCGATATGATGAATTGGTAAAAAAATTGGTAAGCGCATACGAGCAAGTCAATATCGGCGATCCGTTGGAAGATGGTACTCTCATGGGTCCATTGGTAAATGAAAGTGCTGTTGCAGATTTTAAGAATGCATTGGAAAAAGTGCAGGAATTCGGTGGAGAAATTCTTTACGGCGGAAAAACTCTCGACGGTAATTTTGTCCAGCCATCCATCGTAAAAGCAGAAAATCATTGGGAGATTGTCCAGGAAGAAACATTTGCGCCCATATTATATATTATCACATTCAAGACTTTGGATGAGGCGATTGCTATACATAACAATGTTCCTCAAGGATTGTCTTCATCGATGTTTACATTGAATGTCCAGAATGCAGAAACATTTTTGTCTTCTGTGGGCAGCGATTGCGGTATTGCCAATATTAATATCGGCACCTCCGGCGCCGAAATCGGCGGAGCCTTCGGTGGTGAAAAGGAGACCGGTGGCGGAAGAGAATCCGGTTCTGACTCATGGAAGCAGTACATGCGCCGACAGACGAATACCATCAACTGGAGCAGCGAACTACCTTTGGCTCAAGGCATCAAATTTGATTTAACAGAATAGGAAGAATAATGACAATAGTACCCTCTGACGTAAGAAAAACCATTGGTAAACATATGCTTGCAGATGGCATGGAACAGGTTATTGAATTAGAAAAAAGTCACGGCTCTTGGTTAGTGGATGCCCGTGACGGACGGGAATATTTGGATTTATTTTCCATGTTTGCATCCATGCCCATTGGTTATAACCATCCGTATGTTTTGGAAAATAAAGAACGCTTAACTCAAGCAGCTATAAACAAAGTTACCAATTCAGATGTCTATTCAACAGAAATGGCAGATTTTGTTGATACAATGGCTCGAGTTGCTCAACCGGATTATTTGCCTTACGCTTTTTATGTGGAGGGCGGAACACTTGCGGTTGAAAATGCTTTGAAAGTTGCGTTTGATTGGAAAGTGCGTAAAAACTTGGATGCCGGAAAAGGAGAAAAAGGGAGTAAAGTGATTCATTTTAAGGATTGTTTTCATGGTCGTTCAGGTTACACAATGTCCCTGACTGATTCACCTGATCCAAGGAAAACCATGTATTTCCCCAAATTTGATTGGCCACGAGTGTCTAATCCTAAAATGACATTTCCCCTAAATGAATCACGCGTTAAGGAAACTGAAGCCAAATCCATTGCAGAAATCAAATCAGCGATTACAGCAAATCCAGATGAAATCGCTGCACTGATCATTGAACCTATTCAAGGTGAAGGAGGAGATAATCATTTTCGTGAAGAATTTTTTAAAGAATTACGAACTGTTTGTGACGAAAATGAAATAATGCTCATTTACGATGAAGTCCAAACAGGAATTGGTCTTACGGGTAAAATGTGGGCGCATCAGCATTACAGTGAAGTGTGCCGTCCGGATATAATATGTTTTGGTAAGAAAACCCAGATTTGCGGAATTTTCGTTTCAGAACGAGTGGATGAGGTAGCCCAAAATGTATTTCATGAATCGAGCAGATTAAATTCCACATGGGGTGGGAATATTGTTGATATGGTTCGTTTTACTCTATATTTAGAAGTGATTGAACAAGAAGGACTTGTTGAAAAAGCTGCTGATAATGGCAAATATGTTATGGATAAACTTCATGAACTTCAGGATAAATATGAACATATTGTCTCAAATTCGCGAGGGAAAGGACTTTTCTGCGCATTTGATTTACCAGATGGAATTGTAAGAGATAAACTAGTTGGCTTGATAACTGATGAAGGAGCGCTTATGCTCGGCTGTGGCACAAAAACCATCCGCTTTCGCCCCCATTTAAATATTTCTCTTGATGAGATAGATGCAGGTTTTGAAATGATAGATAGAGCAATTCAAAAACTGTGAAACCCAATCAAAATGCAGGAATATTGTACATTGTCTCTACTCCTATAGGAAATTTGAAAGATATAACTTATAGAGCAGTTGAAACCCTTCAAAATGTATCTCTGATTGCTGCAGAAGATACTCGCCATTCTGGAATCCTGTTAAAACATTACAATATTAAAACACCTCAAGTAAGTTATTTTGAACACAATCGCTTTACCAGAATTCCCAAAATTATAGAAACATTGAAATCTGGATCAGATATTGCTGTAATAACAGATGCTGGAACCCCTGGTGTCAGTGATCCTGCTTACAAATTAGTACGGGCTGCCATTGATGAAAATATAAAGATTGAAAGTATTCCTGGAAGTTCAGCATTATTGACTGCACTGGTCTCTTCAGGCCTGCCAACTGATCGGTTCCTTTTTGAAGGGTTTATACCATCAAAAAAAGGGAGAAAGAAACGACTTGAAACAATTAAAGATGAAAATGCTACTATTGTATTTTTTGAAAGTCCCCATCGCCTCGGTCGAACATTAAAAGATATTTATGCTGTTTTTGGTAACCGACCAGCCGTTTTAGCTCGAGAATTAACCAAAATGTATGAGGAAATAATTCGTGGAACTGTTGCGGAGTTAATGACGTATTTTTCCCAAAAAGCTCCAAAGGGAGAATGTGTTTTAATGATAGGAAAAGATGATCCAAATGTCTACTTCGACTAAATCACGATTTATCACATTTGAAGGCATCGACGGCTGCGGCAAATCCACACAGGCGAAACTGCTCATGGAATCGTTGAATGAAGAAGGTTGCAAAACAATTCTTGTTCGCGAACCAGGCGGAACACGTGTGTCTGAAGCGGTTCGGGAAATTTTATTAACCAAAGGAATGGATGAGCTAGAGAATCGAACCGAAGCATTGCTTATGACAGCCAGTCGTGCCCAACTTACCGATGAAATCATTTTACCTAATCTTGATAAGGGGAATTGGGTCATCGCAGACCGTTTTACTGATTCAACATTGGCATACCAGGGCGGTGGTCGTCAATTAGATATTGAATGGCTAATTAAATTGAATGATTTCGCAACGGCTGGATTATTACCGGATATAACTGTTTTTGTGGATATTGTACCTGAAGAAGGCCAGCGAAGGAAGGAAGCTGATAATCCTGATCGCATCGAAAAAGCAGGTATGGATTTTCAACAAAATGTTCGTAAAATGTATCATGAATTAGCAAAACGGTTTTCTGAAAGAATTTTTGTTGTAGATGGTCATGAAACAATCAAAAATATTCAGCGTAATATTTGGCAAGAAATAAAAAGGAGATATTTTTTGTAATGCATTTATTTAGTCGTAAAAGTAAAAAGATTTTAATCAGCATTCTACTCACTGGTTTTATTTTTATCATTATCGGTGCGTCAAACTCTGATACATATCGCAGTATCGCTCGCTCCCAACGAATCATTAATGAAGTATATAAACATCTGATTGTTAATTATGCCGACGAACTGAATACGGATGAATTCACCAAAATAAGTATCAATAATATGCTTTCGGATTTGGATCCCTATACTGTGTATTTAGAGTCGGAAGAACGGGATAATTTGGATATGCTTACACATGGTAAATATGGAGGTGTTGGTATTCAACTTGGAAAAAGGGATGATCATTTAACTGTTATTTCTCCAATGGAAGATTCTCCTGCAAAAAATGCTGGTATTTTAAGTGGAGATATTATTAGCAAGATAGACGATAAAGATGTCAAAGGTTTATCATTAAATGAAGCAGCAAAGCTCATTCGCGGTCAAAAAGGAACAACAGTTGTATTAACCATTATTCGTTTAGATGAAGATGAATCAATTGAATTTCAATTAACACGGAGTGATATACACGTTCAGGATATTCCTTTTGCAGAAATGATAGACGATGAAACCGGTTACATTGTGTTAACACGCTTTTCCAAAAATGCTCCTAAAGAAATGGAAAAAGCTCTACGTAGCTTATTAGGCCAGGGCATGGATAATCTTATTCTGGATTTACGCAATAATCCTGGTGGTTTGCTTGCAGCGGCTATTGATATTTTGGAATTAGTTGTTCCAAAAGGGGAGAAACTACTTTCGACAAAAGGTCGCAATAGAGAATCTAACCGTGAATTTATTTCCCGTAAAAATCCTTTATTGGATGATAAAATTAAAATTGCTGTTTTAATCAATAAAGGCAGTGCATCTGCAAGTGAAATTGTTTCAGGAGTGATTCAAGATTTAGACAGGGGAATTGTTATTGGAAATAAATCATTTGGCAAAGGATTGGTACAATCAGTATATGGTATAGATCAAAAACGATCATTGAAAGTAACGACGGCGAAATATTATATACCAAGCGGCAGGCTTATTCAAAAACCTGATTATTTAAATAATCAGGTTGTAAAAAATGTTGCCATGGAAGATTCTATTTTTACAACAAAAGGCGGACGATCTGTGAAAGGTGGCGGTGGTATTGTTCCTGATTTTATCGTGGAAGATATTCCAGTTGGACCACTTACCCGTGAATGCTGGCGGAAGAGTTATTTCTTTTCTTTTGCTCGTGAAAATAAAAATGGATTTGAATCGTTCAAAGATGTTCTAAATGATGATGGAATTATAGACGCATTTTCAAACTATCTATCAAACCATGAATTGGATGTCAAAATAGACGGACAAACCCAATTTGAACAAAGCAAAGAGAAGTTACAGTCCTATGATAAGAAAAATGCCAAACTGAATTATGCAATAAAAGTGATTGAAGAATTTATTGAAGATACTGAAGAAACGTTAATTCAAGAGGAACTTCAGGAAATTAAAAAGGGTGTTTATGCTAATTTTGCACAGCTCTTTGATGGAAATAAAGGTCGAATCCGCTACAATCTTGATCATGACAATGTTATTATTAAAGCTCGCCAGCTGCTTCACGATCCTATGGCATATTCAGAAACATTCATTGCAGTTACGAATAATTAAAACTTTACTGAAAACCCTTCTATTATTCCGTCAGAATTGCATTAAATTCCACGACTTTTTTCCACATATAATGGGGCGATTAGCTCAGTTGGTTAGAGTGCTTGCTTGACATGCAAGAGGTCGGCAGTTCAAGTCTGCCATCGCCCACAAGAATGAGTGATTGGCAGTTCCCTGTCCGCCGAAATGAAATGTAGGCGGGAAGTCTGCCATCGCCCACAGGAATAAAAATAGTTTAATATTGAGACAAAAAACAAATTCGAACCTTTTCCCTGCAGATGAAAATTTGCATAGGGTGATGTATATCCATTTTACAATCTGATTTGTATTTTTTACACATTTATTCATGAGTAATATAACCATAACATTTCCCGACCAATCTACACGGTCATTCCCTTCCGGTGTTTCCACAATTGAGATTGCTGAAAATATCGGCCCTCGATTGGCAAAAGCAGCAGTTGCAGCACGAATTAACAGCGAACTCGCCGATTTATCATTACCCATTGATACAGATGCTGAAATTGAAATTATTACGGGTGATTCTGATGCAGGACACGAGGTGCTTCTCCATAGCACAGCACACCTAATGGCCCAGGCAGTTAAAGCTCTTTTCCCTAATGCCAAAGTAACCATCGGTCCGGCAATTGAAAATCGATTTTATTACGACTTTGATATTGAAGGCACGTTTTCGGATAAAGACTTAGAAAAGATTGAAGCTAAAATGAGGGAATTGTCTGAAAGGGATTTCACAGTACAGAGAGTAGAATTGACTCGGAATGCTGCTCTTAAAAAATTCGACGACATGGGTGAAACGTATAAAGTGGAAATAATAGAACAGATTGATGAAAAGGATACGATTTCGGCTTATAGTCAAGATGATTTTATAGATTTATGTCGCGGACCGCATGTCCCAACAACGGGAAAGATTAAGCACTTTAAACTATTAAGTACATCGGGTGCATATTGGCGGGGTGATGAAAATAACACAATGCTCCAGCGAATTTATGGAACAGTATTCAGTTCAAAAAAAGAATTGGATGAATATCTTCAAAAGTTGGAAGAAGCGAAAAAGCGGGATCATCGTAAACTAGGAAAAGAATTAGATCTATTTTTTTTCCACTCATTATCACCTGCAAGTCCATTTTTTACGGATAAAGGTGCCGTCATTTATAACGGTCTCGTACGTTATATGCGTGAACTGTATCTGCAGTATGGTTATGGTGAAGTTATTAGTCCTCAAGTGTTTGATATGGAATTATGGAAGCAGTCGGGGCATTACGAAATGTTTATTGACAATATGTTTAGTATGGAAATGGGCGAACGAGAGTTTGGTTTAAAACCCATGAATTGTCCTGGTCACACATTAATGTATTCACATGGTCTTCATTCGTATCGGGATCTTCCAATTCGTATGGCCGATTTTGGGCGTTTACATCGATTTGAAAAAGCAGGTGTTCTTTCCGGATTGACGCGGGTTCGCAGCATGGCTCAAGACGATGCCCATATATTTTGCACTCCCGATCAAATTGGAGATGAAATATGTGATCTTTTTGAAATGGTTCAAACAGTGTACGATACGTTTAATTTTAAAGATTTATCTATAGCATTGAGTACACGACCGGAGAAAGCTTTAGGTGAAGTAAAGTTGTGGAATAAAGCTGAATCAACATTAACTGATGTTTTAGAAAAGTCGAATTATAAATTTACAATCGATGAAGGAGAGGGGGCATTTTACGGACCAAAGATTGATTTTCATGTAAAAGATGCTTTACAGCGTGATCATCAATTGGCAACAATCCAATTGGATTTCGTTTTGCCTGAACGATTCAAATTGAAATACATTGCTGAAGATGGAAGTGAAAAACGTCCTGTTATGATTCATCGTGCCATTTTAGGATCGTTGGAACGATTTTTTGGTGTATACTTGGAACATTGCGGAGGAGATTTTCCTTTGTGGTTGGCGCCTGTACAAGTAACTGTTTTACCTGTTTCAGAAAAAGTACAAGGTTATGCCGAATCAATTACACAAAAATTAAACGCTGCCGGTTTGCGTTTTCAACTGGATGATAAAGCTGATAAAATCGGAGCAAAAATTCGCCAAGCTGAATTGAGTAAAATAAACGTTATGCTCATCGTAGGCGAAAAAGAAGCAGAAGCCGGAACAGTATCTGTTCGTCGTCGGCATCAAGGTGACTTGGGTCCAATGGATGTTGCAGAACTGATCGATCTGTTAAATGACGAAATAAAACAAAGGAGTTCATAATCGGAAAAAGGAATAAAACACGTATAAATGAAAACATAATTGAAGATGAAATTAGATTAATTTCTGAAAACGGTGAGCAGCTGGGTGTCGTTAAAATTGATGATGCATTGCAAAAAGCACAAGATGCCGGGCTCGATTTAGTAGAAGTTGCACCTAATTCAAAACCACCTGTATGTAAAATTCTTAATTTTGGAAAAATTAAATATGAAGCGAAGAAAAAACTTCAAAACAGTAGAAAAAAGCAACATGTTATAAAAATTAAGGAAGTACGTGTTCGTCCAGCCATCGGCGAAAATGACTTAAATACGAAAATGAACATGGGGAGAAAATTTCTGAAAGATGGTTGTAAATTAAAGGTGACGATAATGTTCCGTGGACGTGAATTAAGCCGCGCTCAAGAAATGGGCGATGCTATTCTCGAACGTATAACAGCAATGTTAGAAGACATTTCTGAACCTGAACAACAATCAGAATTGGAAGGACGGAGAATATCCGTCATGTTTACTGCAAAGTAGGAGAACCTAATGCCTAAGATGAAAACACGTCGAAGCGCTGCAAAGCGGTTCAGATTAACCGGAACCGGACGTATTCGACGTAACAAAGCAAACCATAGACACATGCTTATCAGGCGGAGCAAAAGTGCAAAGCGAAAAATGCGTAATGCAGGACTCGTTTCCAGCGCAGAAGAAAATCGCGTCCGCAAGATGCTTGGAATCTAAAGGAGTATAAGAGATGCCAAGAGCTAATAGTTCTGTGCCAAGACACAGACGTCATCGTAAGGTAGTAAAGCAGGCCAAAGGCTACTATGGTGCCCGGAGCCGCAATTTCAAGGCTGCGAAGGACGCAGTCTGGAAAGCAGGGCAATATGCCTATCGTGATCGCCGTCAGCGGAAACGTTTTTTCCGCAGACTATGGATCACTCGCATCAATGCGGCTGTCCGACAGCATGGTTTGACTTATTCTGCATTTATTGCCGGTTTGAAAGAAAAGGAGATTGAACTGGACCGCAAGGTCTTGGCCGATATGGCCATGAACAATCCCGATTCTTTTGCCGAATTAGTCAGTTCTGTAAAGAACTAACGATGACCATCAATGAGTCCATAGCGTCGGTCCGAAAATCTTTTCGGGCCGACCTTGACTCGTTTCCTTCAGACCTGAGGGAAGTCGAATTACTGCGTTCAAAATATTTTGGCCGAAAAGGTTTACTTGCCGATCTATATAAACTTCTGGCAGGTTTATCTTTAGAAGAAAAACCAAAATCAGGACAAGCTATTAATGCATTGAAATCTAAATTACAGATTGAATTTGATGAAAAAGTAACTTTAGTCAACGGTGACAGTCAAGATGCTGACGAAAAATCATTAGACCTTACTTTGCCCGGATTTCCCATTACTAACGGATCGATTCATCCATTGCAACAAACCTTGGATGAAATTAAACGTATTTTTAAATCAGTAGGATTTAAAGTGGCATATGGTCCGGAAATTGAGGATGATTACCACAATTTTGAAGCACTAAACATTCCCAAGCATCATCCAGCTCGAGATATGCAGGATACATTTTTTGTAGAGGATGATGTTGTATTACGCACCCATACATCGAATGTACAAATCCATCTCATGGAAGAACAGGAGCCGCCCCTACGATTCATTGTTCCCGGGCGTGTTTATCGCAATGAAGCAGTCAGTTATAAAAGTTATTGTCTATTCCATCAAATCGAAGGGTTATACGTGGATAAAAACGTGTCAATGGCTGATCTTAAAGGAATTCTGGACTATTTTGTAAAACGTTTTTTTGGCGAAGGAACATCCATGCGTTTTCGTCCCAGTTTTTTTCCTTTTACTGAACCAAGTGCTGAAGTGGACATTTGGGATAAAAAACGTGGAAAATGGATGGAGATTTTGGGATGTGGCATGGTAGATCCGAATGTATTCGATAATGTAGGATATGATTCGAGTATTTGGCATGGCTATGCCTTTGGAATGGGAATTGAGCGTATGACTATGCTGAAGTATGGTATCGATGATATTCGCCTCTTTTATCAGAATGACGTTCGATTTCTGGAGCAGTTCTAATGCGTGTATCGATTCCTTGGCTGAAGACATTCGTTGATATAAAGCAATCCGCGGCTGAACTGGCGGATATACTTACCATGCTTGGATTGGAAGCGGAGATGCCTGAGAGTGCTTCTTTTTCAGGTATTATAGTGGGGAAAGTATTAAAAGCGGATAAACACCCAAATGCTGACCGATTGAGCTTATGTACAGTTTCAGATGGTAAAGAAGAGTATCAAGTTGTCTGCGGTGCTCCCAATGTTGCTGCTGAACAAATTATACCATTTGCCAAAGTGGGTGCTATACTTGGGGAAGATTTTAAAATCAAAAAAACCAAAATTCGCGGTGAAGTCAGCTTAGGAATGATATGTTCTGAAAGAGAATTAGGTCTTTCTGATGAACATGAAGGAATAATGGTATTGAATGAACATGCAAAAATTGGTTCAAATTTTGAAGATTATTTGAATTCAAACTTTGATTATTTGGAAATCGACCTTACACCAAATCGGCCTGATTGCATGTCACACGTTGGAGTCGCACGTGAAATTTCTGTAAAGACTGGACAGGAAATGATGTTTACACATGCTGAAAAGCGACACTGTAAAAAGAATGAAGTAGATGATATTTTATCTGTTAAGATTGATGATAAAAATTGTTGTCCCCGATATGTAGCAGGTGTTGTAAAAAATATAAAAGTCGGACCATCACCTGATTGGATGAGGGATTTACTGGAATCGGCTGGTCAGCGTAGTATCAATAATATTGTAGATATTTCTAATTATATACTTTTGGAAATGGGGCATCCTACACATATTTTTGATTATGATAAAGTACCGTCACATACTATCGGTATACGTAAGGCGAAAAAGGGAGAATGTGTCACCACACTTGATGAAGAAAAAAGAAAATTAACCGATCAATTGGTTATAACCGATGGCAAAAAACCAATTGCAATCGCCGGTGTCATGGGCGGACTCGATTCTGCAGTTACGGATACAACATCCACTGTTTTAATTGAAAGCGCATATTTTGACCCTATTACCATTCGCCGTGGCGCCAAATCATTAGGTATGTCTACGGAAGCTTCTAAACGCTTTGAGCGCGGTGCAGATCCGAAAGGTGTTGAAAATGCATACTGGCGAGTGGTTGATTTGTTGGAAGAATTTGCAGGTGGAGAGTGGGTGCCGGGCATGATTGATGAATATCCGAAAAAGTTTATTCAGAATGCAATAACTCTAACACGTGAAAAGATTGATATTCTATCCGGGTGTGAATTTTCCGATACATTTATAACGGACACATTATCAAAATTAGAAATCGACGTTAAAAATGACGGAAAAAATAAATGGACATGTATTCCACCATCATTTCGCCCTGATTTAGAAAGAGAAGTGGATTTGATCGAGGAATGCTGCCGAGTGTATGGGTATGATAAAATTCATTCCAGTTTTCATTATGGGGGACTTTACGATCTGGCAGAAGTGGACCCGGAAGATGTATTGAGTCACATTTCCAATACTATGTCCGGTCTTGGCTTTAGGCAATGTTATTTGAATTCACTCACGGATGAAAAAACTGCAGGGTTGATAGGCAATAATTCTGTTTCAATGAAAAATCCATTGAGTGCAAGCCTATCCCATTTGAGAACATCATTATTTCCCGGGTTATTACAAACGGTGAATTACAATATACGAAATGGAAATGCAAATGTGAATCTGTTCGAGATAGGAAAAGAATACAATTCAGGGAAAGAATACGGTGAAGTTTATCATTTGACTGGGGTGTTGCATGGAGAATGGCTCAATAAAAGTGTTCATAATAGTGAACGACACCAATCCATTCATTCTTTAAAGGGAATTCTAGAAGCGTTATTTATACGATTAAATGTAAATGCTTTCAACTTTGCAAAGATAGAACATGACCATTATGACTTTGGCTTAAGTATTTCACTTGGCAAAATAGTCATTGGAAATTGCGGTAAAATGAAGAAATCATTACTTCATAATTTGGATGTAGATATGGATGAAATTTATGGATTTGATATTGAGCTCAAGCCTATTACAGAAGAAATGCAATTTGTTAAAAAATATGCTTCAATTATTCCATATCCAAAAGTCGACCGAGATATGAATTTTGTCCTTGATCAGCATATTGACACCGGAGATGTAACAAAGGCAATGAAAAATACAAACAGTAAAATATTAATCTCCGTAAAACCGGTTGATATTTTTCAACATGAATCACTGGGAGAGAATAAAAAAAGCGTTACGTTTCATCTTGAGTTTCAGAGTGCTGTTAAAACCCTTGAAGAAGCAGAGATAAATTCAGCAATGAATGATATTACAGCTATTATAACGAAGCATTTTGATGCTAAATTAAGAGACTGAATATTAAAACAGGATTATACTATGGATAACAATGACAGTTTAGCCCGTGTTTCCATTTTTGGACACGAATACACAGTAAAGGCTCCGGCTGATTCAACATATATAAAAAATATCGCTGAATATGTAGATACGAAAATGCGCGAAGTTCAGGAAGGAATGCCTGATGTACAATCAACTGAACGTATCGCAATTTTAGCTGCAATGAATATTTCTGATGAACTGTTTACTCATAACAAAAATAATGAAAATTTCTCATCAGAAATGGAAAATAAAGTTCAATCTCTGATTGAAATTATTGACGAAAATATCTAAAATAATATATTAACTCATCAATGGCAGAAACACTGATTTTATCGGGGAAAACAGTCAGCCAGAATGTTTATAAATCCCTTCAAACACGAATAGACTCACTTATATCTTCAGGATGCACACCGGGACTCGCAGTTGTATTAGTGGGTGACAATTCTGCCTCTCGCATTTATGTAAAAAGTAAAGCGAAACGATTTGATAAAATGAGTTTATTTTCTGAAACGTTCACATTGCCGGACACTGTTCAGGAAAAAGAAGTTTTATCTTTAATTAATGACTTAAATACAGATAACAGATTTCATGGTATCCTAGTGCAAATGCCTTTACCAAATCATCTGAACGATTCGACCATTATTGAAGCTGTAAATCCATTAAAAGATGTGGACGGTTTTCATCCGGAAAACCTGGGCAGGTTAACTGCCGGACATCCCAGGTTTGTTCCTTGTACACCCAAGGGAATAATGCGTATACTAGATTATTTTAAAATTGATTTGTCGGGAAAGCATGTGGTTGTATTGGGACGCAGTAATATCGTCGGCCGTCCCATTTCAATTCTCACAAGTCTGAAACAATCTTATTCAAATGCCACAACAACGATTTGCCATTCCGGAACAACTGATATTCCTTACTATACTCAGCAGGCAGACATATTGATTGCAGCAATTGGTGCACCTGAATTTGTAACATCTGCACACATTAAAGAAGGTGCTGTGATTATAGATGTGGGAATTAACAGGGTAGAGGACGAATCGGAGAAAGGTTATTCTTTAGTTGGCGATGTACATTTTGAGTCAGTGAATGATAAAGTTTCAGCAATAACACCAGTTCCGGGCGGTGTGGGTCCAATGACCATTGCTATGCTTGTGGAAAATACGATAGAAGCTGCTGAGCGTTTGGTTAGTGTTTAAATTATAAGGTAAATAGGCACGATGAACTTCTCAACAGTTACAATTAAACATTCACCAAAGAATGCGCCCGTAGCTTCCGCCAAAAGTCGGACAGGCAGCTTTGCTACGGACAACGATATTTGAAAGATTAAAATGCGCCCGTAGCTTCCCGATAAATCGGGACAGGCAGCTTCGCTACGGACGTCGATATTTGAAAATTTTAATGCGCCCGTAGCTTCCCGATAAATCGGGACAGGCAGCTTCGCTACGGACGTCGATATTTGAAAATTTTAATGCGCCCGTAGCTTCCCGATAAATCGGGACAGGCAGCTTCGCTACGGACGTCGATATTTGAAAATTTTAATGCGCCCGTAGCTCAGCTGGATAGAGCGCTTGCCTCCGGAGCAAGAGGTCACAGGTTCAAATCCTGTCGGGCGTACCACTTAAAATAATCGAGTGTTGATTTACCAAACCCTGCAGGTAACTGTGGGGTTTGCTGTATCTATTAGTAAATACGACTACTTACAGCATTATTTACTCCCTTTTAACCAACCCACAATTTCCGATTAAATTGATGTGTCGTATGCCAATCTTATGGTTATTCGAACAAATACACCAAAAGTCTCTGATTCTCTGGTTTTTTCAATAGCCACTTGGTTCGTCGGCTAAGTCCCTGTTTTACAGATACTTACGCATTTTGGTTCGTTGAGTTAGACATTTTAGCAAAAATAGACATTTAGACAAGTTCGATTTTCCCAAATCGTCGTTACGAATGCTATGGCTATTCGAAAAAGTTAGACATAAAATTTGAAGTGTTTTTTGGAGAATCATACAATGTATCACTTACTACTTGAATCCAGGGTTAGTTATAATTGAATTTAAATGTAATATATCGTATATTTACGATATACGAATAAGGAATTATGATGTCACTTGCAAAAACAGAGACCTTTAACCAATCCGACAAAGAATTAGCCAATGTAGCCAAAGCGTTATCCCATCCTGCGCGAATTAGTATCCTGCGCATCCTAAACGAACTCAATTCCTGTATTACGGGAGAGATTGTTGAACTCATTCCATTATCACAGTCAACAGTAAGCCAGCACTTGAAGGAATTAAAACGGGTGAATTTGATAAAAGGAGAGATTGAAGGGCCACGCACATGTTACTGTCTTAATGAAACGGTTATTGAAAAAACAAAATCTATATTTACAACATTATTTTCAACATTTAAATGTTGTTAAATAACCAGAAGTAAAAAGGAAAATCGACATGAATAATGATACTGAATTAAAAAATATTGTACAGAAAAAATATGCAGAAATTGTTACACAGAAATCGTCCTGTTGTAGTCCGTCATCTGATTGCAATCCGGAAATAGATTATTCAGCTTTTAGTCTGGATTATACTCAAATGGAAGGGTATGTGGAAGAGGCTGACCTGCAACTGGGCTGCGGTATTCCAACTGAATTTGCGAATATAAAAGAGGGTGATACGGTTGTAGATTTGGGATCGGGCGCTGGAAATGATGTTTTTGTGGCACGGCGGATTACAGGAAAAACTGGTCGTGTAATCGGCATTGATATGACACCGGAGATGATTGAAAAAGCAAATCTGAATAAAGCGAAACTTGGTTTTGAGAATGTTGAATTCAGATTAGGCGATATCGAAGATCTTCCTCTTGATGATAAAATGAGTGATGTTGTTGTCAGTAATTGTGTTCTAAATCTTGTCCCGGACAAAAATAAAGCGTTTAGCGAAATTTACCGTATTTTAAAACCCGGTGCACATTTTTGTGTATCAGATATAGTTCTAGAAGGAGATATCCCCGCTGGTTTAAAGAAATCAGCCGAAATGTATGCCGGTTGTGTTTCTGGCGCTCTGCAGAAAAACGATTATATCGATATTATTCACAAAGCCAGTTTCATTAATGTAGAAATAAAAAAATCCAGAGAAATTATTTTACCAGATGATTTGCTGAAATCTTACCTGGATGACATTCAAATGAAAAATTTTCAAATGAGTGGGCTGGGAATTTATAGTATAACTGTTGTGGCAATTAAGAATTCGTAACAGCAGTGAATTATTTCAACTAAAAATGATTCAACACCACATAGGATAAAGAATTTGAAATGAGTCATGTGACACAATCTTCTCAAATTCGTGAACTTATTTTTAAATCATATTGATTATTGTTTTTGGATACAGTATTCATCATAATTTCCTCTGATTTAAATAGTGAGGATTTCCATCATGAATCAATTAATGCAAAAACTGCTCTTATTATTTTTCCTTTTCAGTGTTATCCTTGAGGGCAAACCACGTGCCCGTGATTTAGGAATACCTTTTGTCGGCACTCCAGGTTCTTTAAATGCCATTACAGATGTAAAAGGTGTTGAAGTTGGTCATAGTACAATTATATCAGGGAATGGAAAATTAGTGCAAGGAAAAGGACCTGTACGAACAGGAGTTACAGCCATATTACCTCGAGGGGATAGAAGTTTAGATGATCCATCATTTGCAGGTTGGTATTCATTAAATGGAAATGGAGAAATGACCGGTACAACATGGGTGGAAGAATCGGGATTTTTAGAGGGTCCTATTATGATTACAAATACTCATAGTGTCGGAATTGTCCGTGATGCGGTTATTTCCTGGCGGGTAAGTCAAGGATCTTCTGATGCCAGCGGTTACTGGTGGTCATTGCCGGTTGTTGCGGAAACCTGGGATGGATTTTTAAATGATATAAATGGGTTTCATATCAAAGAAAAACATGCACACGATGCCATCCGCAGCGCCAAAAGCGGTGTGATTGAAGAAGGAAATGTTGGCGGTGGTACAGGAATGGTATGTCATTCATTTAAAGGTGGTATTGGTACTTCTTCACGAGTTGTCAAAATCGATAGCATTGATTACACATAGGGAGTTTTGGTTCAAGCCAATTATGGCGACCGGAAAAACTTGACGATTGCCGGAGTTCCTGTGGGGCGAGAAATTACAGATTTAATGCCCCGAGATAGTTTTGAGTATGATAATGAGGGAGAGGGATCTATTATTGTGATTATTGCTACTGATGCTCCATTGGTTGCCCATCAATTGAAGCGATTAGCGCGCCGAGTACCTATGGGAATTGGAAAAGTAGGTGGTTATGGTCATGATGGATCTGGTGATATTTTTATCGCATTTTCAACAGCAAATCAGGATGTTGCTTTTGCAACAGGAAAAGTCGAAGTAGATATGTTGCCGAATTGGCTAATTTCGCCCCTTTTTGAAGCAACGGTGCAATCAGTTGAGGAAGCGATCATTAATGCACTCGTCGCTACAGAAACGATGGAAGGAATTAATAATAATAAAGTTTATTCCTTGCCTCATGATCGCTTGCAGTCGATTATGAAGAAATACAATCGTTAAATAATTTTCCATAAATTCCGATATGGAATATGTCCTGATTCTATCAACAGTCAGCAAAAAAGAGGACGCACACTCAATTGCCAATCATTTGGTAATACATAAAACTGCTGCATGCGTTAACATTATTCCCAATATTGAATCAGTCTATAAATGGAAAAATGAAGTTTGTAAGGAAAATGAGTTTCTCCTCATGATTAAAACAACAGCTGATAAAGAAACAACTGTATATGAATCCTTGAAAGAAATTCATCCTTATGACATACCTGAAGTCATTACACTCCCTATTCAAAAAGGATCGAAAGATTATTTAAATTGGATCAGTGAGTCCGTTGAATCATGAAATCAAAAATCCTTATTTTATTTTTGTTTACAATTGTTGTAATAATTTCACAATTATATTTACAACCATTGCAGACGCTACCTGTTATTGACCCCAGTACATTGCCAAGTCCAACAGAAATTATACAGTACAAAAAAGATAAAAAGGATTTCAAAAAACACCGAAAGGAATATATACGTCAAATGCATAAAGCCCATCCTGACACGGATTGGAAAGCCATGGACAAAGCAGTTCGCGATGAACGGAGCAGAAGGGTGGTAGAAAAAAGGAAGAATCTGATTGAACAAGGGATTCTGTCTAAATCCAGAAGTGAATACCCCCAATCCAGACTAACATCTCGTGAAATTCCAGGAGAATGGTTTGAACGGGGTAGTAATAATCAGGCAGGGCGTATTCATGTAGCGGAGGTAGACCTTGTGAATGATTGGATATTTGTTGCATCTTCCGGTGGAAATATTTGGAAAGGGAATCTGGATGGAACAGGGTGGATGTCTTTAACGGATTATCGTCAATTAAAAGGGATCCATTTTTTACGATTGCTGGATAATAATGGTTCGCCAAGGTTATGTTTTGCAAACAGTAAGAGTTTTAATTATACTGAAGACGATGGTTTAACTATTTCAGATGCGACCGGGTTGAGTTCATTTCAAGATTGGGGCTATATATATAGAACAGTTGTTCATCCTGATAATCAAAATATTATTTATCTAGGGGTCATTGAATGGGATTACTCCAGTTGGGAGATGATTTCTACAGTGTATAAATCAACAAATATGGGACAATCATTTTCTCAAATAATTGATTTACGTGCTAGTAATGGCTTTACTATGTCCGGTGATTCCTTTGAAATGTGGACACCACGTTATGAAAGTGGTGGAATTTTTCTTCAAAACAATGGCAACATTTATGAAATATCTGCGAATGATACCTATTCTTTAGTCGGATCATTTTCACCTGAAAGCAGTGGAAATAATAATTTGTCAGGTGGTGTTTCGAATGGTACGGAATTTCTATTCGCACGAGTAGATGATGAACTTTTTCGTTCCATGGATAGCGGGGTAACATGGACGAATCAAGGCGATTTACCCACAGGATCATTCATGAGCAACAGCATGAATAGTTCCAATATCGACCCCGATAAAATTGCTATTGGATATGTTGATGCATACAAAAGCAGCGATGGGGGACAAAATTGGAATTTGATTAATCACTGGTATGATTACTATGGAAATCCGTCAATATTCCTCCATGCTGATATTCCTGAAATTCGCTATTTTTTTGATGAAAATGGTGATGAATTCCAACTTATCAGTACTGACGGTGGAGTTTACATTTCATATGATGATTTGAATACAGTACTGAATTTATCATTAAATGGGCTTGGAGTTAGTCAATACTATTCAACCTATACCAGTCGATTTGATCCTTTTCATATATATGTAGGGAGCCAAGATCAGGGATTTCAGCGCCATTTGGGTAATGATACGGGAGGAGTACTAGATTTTGAACAGGTCATCAGTGGTGATTACGGACATATTACATCAACAAATAATGGTTCAAGTATTTGGATGAATTACCCCGGCTTCTCAATTTATTATGAAGATATTGTGAATAGTGTAAATTATGTTTATTGGGAATTTACCAGTACAGGACAACTATGGCTTCCACCGCTCATGAATGATCCTTCCAGTGCAAATATTGCTTATTTAGGTGGCGGCGGATTAAATGGTGGGAATCACATGATCAAAATGACTGTAGTAGGAGGAGGAATGTCTATCCAGGAAATGCCATTTAATTTTGATGGATCAATTTCTGCGATGGCTTATTCTCAAATTGATCACACGTATTGGTATGTTTTGACAACAAATGGAAAATTTTATTCAAGTACAAATGGAGGAGTCAATTGGACTTTGTCCACTAATTTTACTGGTCCTGATTCTCATTACTTTTATGGTGCAACTATTCATCCGTCTAATATACATTTGGGTTCAGTTGTTATCGGTGGTAGCGGTTATTCAAACCCACCGGTGTTTAAATCAACAGATAATGGATTGTCGTTTAATACAATGTACAATGGACTTCCCAACACGCTTGTATTTGATATAGAAGGACTTCCTGACGAATCATTACTATTTGCAGCGACTGAAGTCGGGCCTTATATATTCTCTGCTGATGATAATTTATGGAGTGATATGAGTGAATTGACAGCTCCGGACCAAACCTACTGGACAGTAGAATATATACAGGATATTTATACAGCCCGATTTGGTACATATGGTCGAGGTATCTGGGATTTTACATTTGATTCAAATCCGGTATTAGTTGCCGGTGACATGAATGGTGATGGAATTGTGAATTACCAAGATATCATTGAATTAATCCTGCTTATTATGAATGAGGAAGTACCAACAGAGTATCATCAACAAGTTATTGATTTAAATCATGACGGTCTGTATAATATTTTTGATGTATTATTAATGACGGAAATCATTATAGGATAATGCTACTACAAACACGCTTGCGATTTTTAGTTTATTTTGGTTTGGTAATCTTTATCGGATCATTCGGCTTTTACAGCCTTGGGGAAGAGTGGTCTGTTTTGGAGAGTGTATATATGACCATTATTACACTCTCTACAGTTGGATTTGGTGAAACACAACCCTTGAACGGTGCAGGCAAAATTTGGGCAATTCTAGTCATATTATTTGGCGTAACAGGTGTTGCGTATTTGTTTTCAGAATATAGTAAGGAATTGTTCCGTTTAGACTTATACCGGAGAAATAAAATGCTAAAATCAATTAAAAGATTACACGATCATTACATCATTTGCGGTTACGGCAGAATGGGAGCTGTCATTGCAAAAGAAATGCATGAGAAAAAGCAGCATTTCGTCGTCGTTGAATTTAATCCTGAAAAAATACGTAAAATAGAGGAATACGGATTTTTATATGTTGAAGGAGATGCTACATTAGAAGAAACGCTCATCGAGGCCGGCGTTGAAAAAGCAAAAGGGATCGTCGTTGTATTACACACAGATCAGGATAATTTATTTGTCAGTATGTCTATTCGAACGCTGAACAGCAATGCTTTTCTCCTTTCCAGGTGCAGTGTAACTGATACATCGTCAAAACTACGCAGAGCCGGTGTGGACAAAATTGTAAATCCATATGTAACAGGAGGGCACAAGATGTCTGAATTATTATTAAGCCCTCAATTGGAAGACAGTGTTACCATAACAACACCGCAACATACTTCGATTGATTATGGAATTGATGAAATTCAAATGAGTGAATTGGATCGATTTGATGGTATGATGGTAAAAGATTGCCGTTTAAGGGAGGATTATGAACTATTAATTGTAGGAATTATTGACGTAAAAGGAGATGTAATGGTAAATCCAAGCTCTGATCAAGTATTGCATAGAGACCAAACTATTATGGTTATAGGGACAAAGGAGAATTTAGAACGATTAAAGAAATCAATAAGATAATGACGTATAATATATATTATGTATAATACAATAATCTAATATATTCTATTTTATAACGAAGTTTATCAATCTCCCTGGCACATATATTTCTTTTATAATTTCACACCCTGATAAATAAGACATTATTTTTTCATTTTTCTTTGCTTTATCTAATACACTTTCCTTTTTATCATTTGAATTAATTTCAATATTCGCTCTTAATTTTCCATTAACTTGAATTGCTATAGTTATTAGATCATCTTTAGCCAAGTTTTCATCAAAATTAGGCCAAGGTTCATAAGTAACAGAATAATCTTTTCCCAAACGCCGCCAAAGCTCTTCAGCAGCATGTGGAATAAACGGTGCCAATAATTGAGTGAATGTTCTTAAAATATCCTTGTTAATTACATTTAATGTTACCAGGTGATTGGTAAAAATCATCATTTGTGAAATAGCCGTATTAAAACGAAGATCTTCAATATCATTTCCAACCTTTTTAATAGTCTGATGCAATAACTTAATAGTTTCACTGTTTGGTATATCTCCAGTTATACAATCATTTATATCATCGTCTGAACATACTTTATCCCATAATTTCTTTATAAACCGTGAACAGCCCTGCAATCCTGCAGTATGCCATGGTTTTGATTTATCCAATGGACCCATGAACATTTCATACAAGCGCATGGAATCAGCACCAAATTCATCTACAACATCATCAGGATTGATCACATTCCCACGGGATTTACTCATTTTTGAACCATCTTCACCGAGAATCATGCCTTGATTAAATAGCTTTTGAAATGGTTCTCTCGTTGAAACAAAGCCCAAATCATGCAATACATGATGCCAGAATCGGGCATATAGCAAATGAAGAACAGCGTGCTCTGCCCCACCCACATACAAATCAACGGGCATCCAATAGGATTCTTTATCTGAATCCCATGCATTCTCATTGTTTTTTGGATCAATATATCGAAGGTAATACCAGCATGAACCTGCCCATTGCGGCATGGTGTTCGTTTCTCGCAATCCCACAACTTCACCCTCTTCATTTTTGATTTCAACCCATTCAGCTATGTTTGCTAAAGGGGATTCACCTGTGCCTGTGGGTTCATATTTTTCAACTTCCGGCAATACTAAAGGTAAATCTGATTCATCCAATGGTTTAACATTATCACCATAATGTATTATCGGCATAGGTTCTCCCCAATATCTTTGACGAGAAAACAGCCAATCACGTAGTTTATATTGTACAGTTCCCTTGCCTTTGTTTCCCTTCTCTAACCATGTAATAATTTTTGCCTTTGCATCTCTAATATTCAATCCATTTAGAAAGTCGCTATTTATCGCCAGGCCTTCTCCTAAAAATGCCTCACCATCAAAATCTTCTGTTGGCTCGACAGTACGAATGATAGGTAAATTGAATTCTTTCGCAAAATCCCAATCGCGCTGATCCTGTCCGGGAACAGCCATAATGGCACCAGTACCATACGTCATCAATACATAATCAGCTATCCAGATGGGAATCTCTTCTCCATTAACCGGATTAACAGCATAACTTCCTGTAAAAACACCTGTTTTTTCCTTATTGAGTTCTCCCCTTTCTAAATCCGATTTCTGACTGGCTTTCTCCTGATAATTTTTAACGGCATCCTGTTGGTCTGCAGATGTCAATTCATCGGTTAACTGATGCTCAGGTGCTAATACCATGTATGTCGCTCCATATAACGTATCAGGACGAGTCGTAAACACAGTAATGACGTCTTCCCTGTCAACAACATTAAAATCAACATCAGCACCTTCTGACCGGCCTATCCAGTTCCTTTGTAGTTCTTTAACGCTGTTGGGCCAATCAAGGTCATCCAATCCGGATAATAACGATTCAGCGTAATCAGTGATTTTCAGCATCCATTGTCTCATGGGAACGCGATGGACCGGATGTCCACCGATTTCGGATTTTCCGTCAACAACTTCTTCATTAGCCAAGACGGCTTTTAATTCCGGACACCAATTCACAGGCTTTTCAGCCTCATATGCTAATCCTTTATTGTAAAGCTGTAAAAATATCCATTGCGTCCATTTTACATAACCGGTATCAGTTGTATTAATTTCTCTATCCCAATCATAAGAAAAACCAAGCATTTTTATTTGGCGACGGAAATTATCAATATTTGTTTTGGTTGTTTCACGAGGGTGAGTCCCTGTTTTAATAGCGTATTGTTCCGCCGGAAGTCCAAACGCATCCCAGCCCATGGGATGGAGCACATTAAAGCCTTTCATGCGTTTATAGCGGGCGACGATATCCGTAGCAATATATCCCAGCGGATGTCCCACATGAAGCCCGGCCCCCGATGGGTAAGGAAACATGTCCAGAATATAATATTTGGGCTTTTTAGGGTTTTCAGAAGCTTTAAATGTTCCGTTTTCTTCCCAAAACGCTTGCCACTTTTTTTCTAAACTTTTATGATTGTAACTCATTATTTTTTATTAGTTTTTAATTATAATTGGTTAGTGGTGCTTTTTCTCAAGCTATCAAAAACAAAATTGTCGGGGTGATCCCGATGTATCGGGAGAACCTTCGGCCTTCCCGACTCGTCGGGACGCGCTAATTCACACCATTAATGAGTTCCTTAATAAATTTTTTACTTTTCATTGACTTGATCTTATTTTCTCTTATTATTGCTTCATGCTTCGTTTTATACTCTTCTACAAAAACAATCTTCCAAGGGATTCCTGCTCTTGTTGATTTAGTATGTCTAGAATTATGCTCTTCAAGTCTTCGATGTATATCGTTTGTGTGTCCAATATAGTATTTATCATTCTTCTCACTTTTCAATATATACATATGAAACATATGTCGGGGTGAAAGGATTTGAACCTTCGACCTCGTCGTCCCGAACGACGCGCGCTAACCGGGCTGCGCTACACCCCGAAACAGACATGCAATTTAAAATTATTCAATACTGCAAAGCCTTCAAATATTCAAAAAACATATTTAATCAGTAAAAATCCACCGATCAATAATATTGTAAAAACAATTGTTAAAATATTGAAATACTTGTCGATGAATAATTTAATTGGTTTACCGAATTTCCATATCAATCCTGCCACAAGAAAAAAACGAGCTGATCTGCTAATGGCTGATGCAATAAGAAAATTGAATAAATTGATGTCGAAAGCACCGGCAGTTATCGTAAAAATCTTATAGGGAATGGGTGTAAATCCAGCTGTAAAAATGATCATTAAACCATAGTGTTCATATTGATTTTGCACTGATAAAAATATATTTTCAGTAAATCCCGGAATATTATTGAAGAAAAAATGCGCTAATCCCGAATAGGCGCTTCCCTCCCACCACAAATAATGACCTATTCCATAACCGAATAATCCGCCGGCAATACTAGCTACACTACAGATGATTGCAAATTGAAGCGATTTTTTTCTGGCACCGAGCGCTAAAGCGATTAATAAAACGTCTGGTGGAATTGGGAAGAATGAAGATTCAGCAAATGCCAGGCAAAATAGCGCGAAAGGTCCATATTTCGATTCTGACCAATGCAACACCCAATCATATATTTTCCTAATCGTTTTCATGTCCAGAAAAAGCTCTTTAACCACATTTTGATAAATTTAATTGTATCCTTTACATTCCGCATAGCAGATGGATGATTGTTATAAATAGTTGGAATGGGTACATGCTGCACTTTCCAACCTGCTATGGATGCTTTAATGAGAAACTCACTTTCAAATTGGAATCCTTGTTCAAAGCAATCAATATCATAAAAGATGTTTGTCTGGAACGAACGATATCCACACTGGGAATCTTTTATCACTGAATTTGAACGAATCGAAACAAGTAAGCTGGTTATAAAATTTGAAAATTGACGTGTTAAAGGCATATTTTGTCGATTAGTTCTATATCCAAGAAAGATTATTTTTTCAGGAATGTTACAGAAATAATCTAATAATTCAGGTGGATGTTGAAGGTCTATATCCATGGTTACAGCGCTTTCACCACCTTTTTGTAAAATCCAATCCATTGCAGTTTGTATAGCTGCACCTTTTCCAAGATTATCATCATGTTGTAAATATGTAACATCTAATTTTTTTAATTTTTCAATTGTATCATCCGAACTTCCGTCATCAATAAAGACTAATTGATCAAGCCAAGATTCATTAATTCGAGTTATAAAATTATTCAAGGGTAAAGATCCATTAAAAACAGGAACAATAATGTAAGGTAATGTCATTTATTCAGTGAAAACTGCAATGGCAGACATGACTTCACGTTGCGTGGTGAAACCAGCAGGTTTATTTAATAATTTTCCATTAACAACAATAGCACTTGAACCACCCCCGTCTAGATTGATAGCCTCTACACAATCCAAATCAAACATCATGATGGATAATTCATTCAAGTCAACTCCCCTACTATTGGGTTGACGACCGTCAACAACTAGAAAAATATATTTTCCATCTTTCGTATATCCGGCTGCAGTTCGTGGATGGATATCGGGGATCTTTGACCAGAAAAACACTTCTTCATCAGACGTAATATTCTTACGACTATTGGATACGATCACAGGTCCTGCTTGCATAGCATCTCTCACATTCCAATACATTCCATTTTTATAATTTAGTTCTGTAACAGGATTGTCAGGTTTATTTTTAACTGGTTTTTTCCATTGATAAATTGAATCGTTATGACTTGCAATCCATGCAATGTCCATCCGTCCTGCATAATCGAATCCAATAGCACTTCTGGTTAAGTAATATCGTTCTTCCCTTTTAAGCATGGAACGTAGTGTTTTGGAAATAGTAATTTCATTATCCATTAATAAACCCACATGTTCAGCTGGAATTTTATGCATAAGAAAATATCCGCCATTCAAAACGACAGTTGCATTCATTCGATCAGCAAACTGGCTTGGTGTTTCCCTTCTGTCTTGGTCATTGGAAACAACGATTTCTGTAGATAAATGTTTATTTTTACTATCGATTTCAACATACCATGCATTGATTGGAATGTGTTTATTTCGTCCTGAAAATACGCGAATTCCTCCAGGAAGTTCGTTAAAGTTATGTGAAATATTTTTCCAACCCATGGGAATACTGCGATATGAACGAATTTCTCCGCAGGAAAAAAGAGCGAGAGTAAATATAATAATTGTTAAGTGATAAAATCTCTTCATTCGTCTATAATTGTAAAATGAATAGTATCCAATGCAGTATTTGAGATTTCATCGCGAAGGACAACGAACCATTCACCAATTTGAGCATCCGTTATAGTCTTATACGTCCAAGAACGCCAATGCACCGATCTACCGATTTTGATGGGAATTGTATCAATATAATTATCCTGAAAATACCATTCATATAAAATCGTTCTTTCACTCAATGCATTTCGAATACCGGAATAACAATAAACACGACTCAACGTCACTGGGAATTCTCTACGAGCGTTCACAGGTTTACGTAAACTGTCAATCATGCTTTCACACATGAGCAATGAATTCACTCCTAATTCAAGTTGTACAGGCTCTTCATCTATAGTATCTACTTTTTGTTCTTCCACTTCAATTGAAACAGTATCTGAAAGCGAAGTTTCGTCTACAATTTTTAAAATTATAGAATCGCCATTGATTTCAATTTTACTTTGAACTAATTCTGCAGATTTTATTATGTCATTATCTTCTGTGATTGAGATTCCAGTAATTACAGCATAAACAACATACATTATTACCAAGGGTAGGATAAATCGATCCAGTTTCTGCCATATAGCTACAATTACCAGTATTAATAATGTAATGGTAATAGGCAGAAACGCAGGATCGTCGATGAGACGGTCAATCATTCAAGAAATTTAAAGGTGTTTATTGAAGAAATAAAATAGACTTATTTTTCTTTTAGTATCCGATTATTAATCGTTCCGACTAAAACAAATCCCGATAATAAGCTAATTGTAATCAATTTTTGAGTAATGACTTCTGCTAAATAATTATTGCTAAACAGCATTGAATTCAATTCAAAATCTGATAAAGCTATATACGTTCCAGTTGCTGCTGCTATAAGTAAATATCCAAAAGAGAGTAGACGCGTTGATGGGTGCATTTTGTAAAAAGAAAGGAATAATAATATTGAACTTCCAAAGAGAAACCTGAATAAAAATTCAGCAAAAAGAATATGATCTTTCAAATTTATATCAGCAGGAGTTAGTGCTATACCCAAAAAACACAAACTGAAACACATTCCAAAAAATGTGCCCAGTTTAAACATATTGCCTCCAGTGTGAAATTTGTTTTTGAAAAAGGAATAATTACCATAGAAATATGTAAATAATGAGAATGTCATTATAGAAAAAACTATAATAAATATAAGTGATGAAAATAGATTACTTTCCCCGGAATGTGTTGTGGTACGACCAAGGTCACTGATATAATTTTCTGTAAAAATATATCCTACAGTTTCCGAGTTCACTTCCGTCCCGCCTGAATACAATTGCGATCCAATTAACAGCAATGATACAAATACAACAATAGCAATCATAGGAAATTGAATTAAAGTGAATTTTGGATTATTAATAAATATTTTCATTTTGTTTAAATTAAGTATTGAATCAAGTTAAAAAGCCTTTCTCAATCGAGGAAGGCTTTTCGTCGGAGCGACAGGATTTGAACCTGCGACCCCTGCAACCCCATTGCAGTGCGCTACCGGGCTACGCCACGCTCCGATTAATTTTTATGTATAAATTCTAAAATGGATTCCAGTTCTTGTTTTACTTTAACCAAAATTTCGCTATTCTTTTCATTTGAACCATCAGTCTCTTTCTTGTTTATCATTTCTTCTGCTTTTTCCCCAGAAGTAAATTGAGTTATGGCACCTTTAATCGTGAATTTTCTATTATAAAGAAGATCCTTAATCTGTAAAATAATATCTATATCCTTCTGTCGATATGTTCTGTTCCCAGCTCTATTTTTAGGGGGTGCAAGTTGTTTAAACTCTGTTTCCCAATATCGTAAAACATAGGGTTTCAACTCTGTGAGTTTGCTTACTTCCCCAATGGAATAGTAAAGTTTTTTTATTTGTTTTGGTGTAGATCTCATGGAAACGCTATTTAAAGCGATACTTTAAATTAATGCAGAGATACCGTCGGTGCAAAGAATTTAAATCAATTCTTTAAGGTAATTTCAGGATGTGTATATTTCAAATCGAATGCGTCTGCTACTGCTTTATGAGTTACGTAACCGTTAATCATATTTAATCCATGGACGAGAGAGTCATCATTACGCAATGCGTTCAGTATGCCATCATTTGCTAATTTTTGTATATAGGGATTCGTTGCATTCGTCAATGCTGTTGTTGATGTAAATGGTACGGCACCTGGCATGTTTGCCACACAATAATGTATAATATCATCTACTTCATAAATTGGATCTTCGTGAGTTGTGGGCTTGCATGTTTCAATACAACCACCTTGATCAACAGCTACATCGACAATTACTGATCCCGGTCGCATCAATTTAAGCATATCTCTAGTCACTAATTTCGGAGCGACTGCCCCAGGAATTAACACTGCACCAATAAGCAAATCTGTTTGTGCTAAATGTTCACGGATATTGTATTGATTACTGTAAACAGTGCGCACATTTTTGGGCATAATTTCTTCTAAATGACGCAATCGGTTTAAATTAATATCTAAAATGAAAACATTTGCACCCAATCCAGCTGCAATTAAAGCAGCATTTGTTCCAACTATTCCACCTCCTAAAATAGTTACTTTTGCAGGTTCAACTCCGGGGACTCCCCCCAAAAGAATACCTCTTCCACCCTTCACTTTTTCAAGAAATTTAGCACCTTCCTGAACTGACATACGACCTGCAACTTCACTCATAGGTATCAATAAGGGTAAACTACCATCATTTGTCATGATTGTTTCATAGGCAATGGCTGTAGCACCGGTTTCCAAGAATGATATTGTTAATTCTTCGGAAGCTGCAAAATGAAAATAGGTGAACATGGTCAAACCTTTTGGACACATAGCTATTTCAACAGGCTGTGGTTCTTTAACCTTAATCACCAATTCAACATTATCAAAAATCTCCTTTGGTGTTTCAACGATTCGACAATTTACATCTTCATAATCGTTATCAGAAAAACCGCTGGATAGACCAGCGGTTTTTTCTATGATAACTTCATGTCCCTGCTGTGTCAACTCAAGAGCAATGCTCGGAGTTAACGCAACTCGGTTTTCATTTTGTTTTATTTCTCTCGGAACACCAATGATCATTTATCTGCGGCGTCCTCTGTTGCGATCTTTTCTAAATCCACCACTCTTATGTTTGCCTCTGTTACCTGATTCCCTTTTAGGTCGCTCAACATATCCTTCAGGTTTTGGTAGAAGGGCTTTACGGCTAAAGTCTAGTCTGCCTTGATCATCTATCTTTATGAGTCTAACTCGAATATCATCCCCAGTTTTAACTACATCTTCTACTTTTTCAGTTCGATTCCAATCGAGTTCTGAAATATGTACAAGACCTTCGCGCCCGGGAGCAAATTCAACAAATGCACCGAATGTCATCAGTCGAGTTACAATGGCGTCAAATTCCTGACCTTCTTCTGGTTCAAATGTGATCGCTTTTATAAGTTCAATTGCATCGTTGCATTTGGCCGCGTCAGGATTGGCAATAGTTACAACACCATCGTCATCCACATTGATTTCACATTCCGTGTCTTCAATGATTTTTTTGATGTTTTTACCACCAGGACCTATTAATGCTCCAATTTTCTCCGGATTGATTTGTAAACTAGTAATCCGTGGTGCATATTGAGACATTTCGGACGGTTCAGGAAGAGCTTCATTCATAAGCCCGAGGATGTGCATTCTCCCTGTATTAGCTTGAGCTAATGCTTCTGAAATTAAATCGAAAGAAATTCCTTCAATTTTCAGATCAAGCTGAATAGCTGTGATTCCTTTTTCTGTACCTGCAACCTTGAAATCCATATCACCCAAATGATCTTCTGCTCCAAGAATATCGCTCAAAATTGCATGCTTATCCCCTTCCATAATCAAACCCATAGCAATACCTGCCACATGGCATTTAGTTGGTGCACCAGCATTCATTAATGCTAATGAGCCACCACACACCGAAGCCATGGAAGACGAACCATTTGATTCAAGGATTTCAGAGACAATCCGTAATGTATAGGGAAAATCATCATATTCTGGCAAAATAGTTTTTAATGAACGTTCTGCCAGATTACCATGGCCGATTTCACGGCGTCCGGTGAAACCGATACGTCCGACTTCACCGACACAATATGGTGGAAAATTATAGTGAAGATAATAATTCTTCTTATAATCATCTGCCATTGTATCGATGATCTGCTCATCACTTTTAGTCCCTAACGTCAAAACAACTAAAGCTTGTGTCTCACCTCGAGTGAAAAGCACAGAACCATGCGTTCTGGGAAGAAATCCGGGTATAATTGTTATTTCCCTGATTTCATCAGTTTTACGTCCGTCACTACGTTTTCCTTCATTTAGAATTTGATCTCGAAAAGCTGTTTTGAAATAAGTATCAATTTGACTACTTATTTCTTTTTCCATATCCGGAAATGTATCTTCCAAAGATTCATTCGTATTACTATACAATTCATCTCTGGCTTCATCTCGTTCTTTTTTATCAGCGATCTTAATTATATCTCCAATCTTGCTTTGAACGAGTTTATCAATATCAGCATTCAGTTCTTCATTTTCCTCTACTTCTGGAATAGGTCGCTTCACAATCTCCAATTCGGCAGCAAGTGCCTTTTGCACATCTATGATTTGGACAATGACTTCATGAGCTGCTTGTAATGCTGCTACCATATCATCTTCACTGATTTCATCCGCTTCACCTTCAACCATCACTATCGTTTTCTCATTTCCGGAAACAATCATTTCCATACGTGAGTCTTCCATCTGACTATTAGTGGGGTTAATGACAAAATCTCCATCCACCTGTCCAACTCGGACAGTTGCGATTGGTCCATTCCAAGGAATATCGGAAATCAGCAGCGCTGCTGAAGCTCCGATTCCAGCTAAAATATCAGGCGGATTCTCACCGTCTGCACTAAAGGCAGTAATCATGACCTGTGTCTCATATTTGAATGATTTTGGGAACAGGGGTCTGATGGGCCTGTCCGTCAATCGGCTGGTCAATACTTCTCTTTCTGAAGGGCGTGCTTCGCGTTTGAAAAATCCTCCTGGGATTTTACCAGCTGCATAATGCCGTTCTCTGTATTCAACTTGTAATGGGAAAAAATCTATATCTTCCCTCATTTTCTTTGATGCATTTACTGCACACAAAATAGTGGTTTCACCATACGTCACGAGAACAGATCCGGCCGATTGCCGTGCCACCTGTCCTGTTTCAATCCTAAGCGTTTTTCCGCAAAGGTCTATCTCTTTTACTATCATTTTCTTTTCTTATCCTCTTATCTTCAACTTCTTTACCAACTCCACATAACCTTTTGGATCCTTGCGACGCAGGTACTTCATTAGTTTCTTTCTCTTTGACACTATCATAACCAATCCACGACGTGAATGATGGTCTTTTTTGTGTTGCTTAGCATGTTCCGTTAATTCACGGACACGCTTCGTCAACAAAGCGATTTGGCCTTCAGCAGATCCTGTGTCAGTTTCGTGCTTACCAAATTCATCTAGTATCTCTTTTTTTTCTTCTTTTGTTATTGACATAATTTCTCCTATAAATATTTTTGTATTAATTGATTACAATAACGTCTATCTTTTTTCAGTTGCTGTACCAATTGGTCAGCATTTTCAAATTTTTGTTCATCTCGAATTCGTTCGAGAAATTCGATCTCTATTTCCTGATTATATAAATTATTAATGTCTTCAGTAAAAAAGTGAATTTCAGCAACAAAATCATTTTCATCGAACGTTGGGCGTACTCCTAAATTACACATTCCATACAGTGAATTACTATTAATCCTTCCCCTGCAAAAATAAACTCCATTTTTGGGAAATAATTGATTTTCCTCGGTTGGGATGAAATTTGCTGTTGGAAATGATAATTCCTTCCCTCGTCCTGCACCTTGTACTACGTGAACTTTAAAACCATACACCCATCCCAATTCAAATGAGGCACGTCGGACAAACCCTTCCTGAATTAATTGTCGAATATGTGAGCTTGATAAAACAATCGAATCATCTGTAACCGCTTCAATGACTTCACATGTAAAATCCCTACTGTCACAATAATCTTTTATAAACTTTGGAGACCCCTCACGATTATAGCCAAAATGATGATCATGGCCTATAATGATATGGTCCGGATTAAAATTATTAATCACAATTTGATCCATAAACTGCTCAGCGGGAATTTTAGAAAAATTTTCTGTAAATGGAATTACTAATACCTTATCCACCTGGAGTTCTTTCAGCAATGATAGTTTTTTATCCAAGGAAATTAACAAAGGCAATTTTCTATTCTTATCCAGAACATGTCGCGGGTGGGGATCAAACGTAATTACCACAGATTTAACATGCTGCGATTGAGCTTTTGAAACTACTTTTTTTACAATTTCCTGATGACCTCTATGTAAACCATCAAATGAACCAATGGTTAAAACGGATCGATCCTCGGTTTTTATATTTTCAAGGTTCTTTAAAACATCCATTATTTACTAAATCATCTATTTGAATTGTTTCGTTGATTGCATATTCACCAACCTTCTTACGCTTTAAAGCAATCAAGTGTCCAACTGTACCTAACTGGTTTGCAATTTCGTTGCCCAAAACACGTATATACGTACCTTTTGAGCAAGTAACATTGAATTCAATGACTGGTGAATTAAAAGTGATCAACTCAATGTCTACAATGTTGATTAAACATGGTTCACGTTCGATTTCAATATTTTTTCTGGCCAATTTATACAATCGTTGTCCATTTACTTTTTTTGCTGAATACATGGGAGGTGTTTGATATTGTTCACCAATAAATGACTTCAAAACAGTATTTACTTCTTTAAGAGTTAACATTGGAATTTCTTTATCTTCTACAACTTGTCCGTCAATATCATATGTATCTGTTCTTGTACCTAATTTTAATGTAGCAAAATACTCCTTATTCGTATCTGAAATCATACCTAATTTTTTAGTATCAGGCCCCGTACCTAAAACAAGTACGCCTTCAGCAAATGGATCTAATGTTCCTCCATGACCCACCTTTTTTTCTTTCGTAATTGATCTTACTTTTTTAACAACGTCAAATGATGTCCACCCTTTTGGTTTATACATATTTAAAATCATGATTTACCTGTTTTCAAATCTTTCATTAAGAATTGCATATACGCTTCATGCTTTATGGCTTCATCTTGGTAAAACGTTATATCAGGTGTGTTTTTTAGTCGAATCTCTTGTCCCAAATATTTACGAAATGACTTCGTCAATTTGTTCAATTCCAAATTAATGAAATCCTCTGGAAATTTTTTATTAATCACGCTGTAATAAACTTTACTGTGACGAAGATCCGGAGATATGTCAACTCGTGTAAATGTAATGAAACCCAAATGTGAAAGGTCAATGTGCTTGGTAGTGATTTCGCCGAGTATTTGTTGAATCAGCAAACTAACGCGTTCAGTGCGTTTATAAGGCTTTTTGTATGTCAAGTTGTTTCAAGTTTCCGTTTAATTTTTTGGATTTCAAATACGACAATTTCATCTCCCTCTATGAATTTTGAGAAATCATCCACTCCTATACCACACTCCATTCCTTCCTTTACTTCTTTTACATCATCTTTAAATCGTTTTAATGAAACAACTCTACCTTCGTGTATGGCTTCTTCTTCACGGATAACACGGGCCATTTCACCGCGTTTTATGTGACCCTCATGTACTTTGCTACCGGCAATAAAACCAATTTTTGGAATTTTAAATAATTCTTGGACGGTAGCACGGCCAAGTATGTTTTCGACTTTTTCCGGTTCTAATAATCCTTCAAGAGCGAGTTTAATCTCTTCAACAGCATTATATATAACTGTATAAGAGCGAATTTCCACTCCTTCCTGATTAGCCAGCAATTTTGCATTCGAACTGACTTGTACATGGAATCCGATCACAACTGCATTGGAAGCTGCTGCAAGAAGTACGTCTGATTCATTAACCATTCCGACTGCTTTATGGATAACCCGCACTCCGACTTCTTCATGCTTAATTTTTTCTAGTGATTCAGCTAGCACTTCAATTGAGCCATCTACATCACCTTTAATGATCAATGGTAGCGTCTTAATTGCCCCATCTTTAATAAGTGCTGACATAGCATCTAATGATTGAGTAGCGACTTTCCTTTGTTGAATTTCCCGCTTCATTCGTTGACGTTCTGATGCAATTCGTTTTAAATCTTTTTCATTCTCAAACACTGCAAAAACATCAGCAGCTTGCGGCACCTTATCAAATCCAAGAACCTGAACAGCTTCAGATGGTCCTGCACTCTCAACACGTTGGCCACGTTCGTTCATCATTGCTCTCACTTTTCCAGAATAACTGCTGCAAATGAAAGGGTCTGTTACGTTGAGAGAACCTTTTTGTATCAGAACAGTAGCTATTGGGCCATGTCCTTTATCTAATCTTGAATCAATAACAGTGCCTCGAGCATATGTGTCTGCATTGACTTTTAGCTCAAGCACTTCAGCTTCTAATAAAATTGAATTCATTATATCATCTATTCCCTCACCTGTTTTTGCTGAAACATGTACAGCTTGAACTTTACCACCCCAATCTTCGACCAATACTTCATGATCAGATAATTCGCGCTTTACCCTATCCGGATCTGCCTCAGGCAAATCGATCTTATTGATAGCAACAATAATAGGTACTTCGGCAGCTTTTGCATGATCTATGGCTTCCATCGTTTGGGGCATAACCCCATCGTTTGCCGCAACTACCACAACAACAATATCTGTGACTTGTGCTCCCCGGGCTCGCATAGCTGTAAACGCTTCATGTCCAGGTGTATCTAAAAATGTAATTTCTTTATTATTCTCTAATTCTACTTTATAGGCACCAATGTGTTGTGTAATTCCACCCGATTCGCCCGCCACAACATTTGCTTTTCTAATATAATCAAGTATGGATGTTTTACCATGATCAACATGCCCCATAATCGTTACTACTGGTGGACGATGAGTTGCTTTTTCTATATCTTCCTCTGTATCCTCCACTTTAAAAATTTCTTCACCAATATCTATGATTTTTTCAGGAATAAATCCATATGACTCTGCAAGAAGCTCTATTATGTCCCAGTCCATCCTTTGATTAATCGTAACGAGTTTGCCTAATCCAAGGCATTCCTGAATAATATTGCTAGCATTTACTTCAAATATTTTGCTCAATTCATCCACATTAGAAAATTCTGCAACACGAATTGTTTTTTTAATTTCATCATCCTGTTCTTCAACAACGAGCTTGTCTTTTTTATATTGTTTCTTTTTTGTTTTTGTATCGATTTTAGATAGGGTTTGCTTGACAGCATCTTTAACGCTTTTTTGTACTTTCTTTTCTTTTTTGTCCACGACCTTACTTCTTGATCTGGACGTTTGTCCGATTTGAGATTCTATTTCGGAAATATCAATTTTTCGCAAGCGCTGTTTTTTAGGTTTTTCTAATTTCTTTTTAGTTTCCTTTGCTTTCTTTTCATCTTTTTGTTGTTTAAGAACTTTTTCTTCCTGTTTTTGTTTTTCTTCTTTAACAGCCTTTTGTTTTTCTTCTTCTTCTATTTTTCGTTGTTCATCCAAAGACAAAAGGTCAAGTTTCTTAGAGATCTTTTGCTGTTCAATTATACGCGTATTATGAATTTCCCTACGTACTTGCTCTTTTCGATATCGATCTACATTTTCTTTATCTTTTGCAAATTCAGTTTCAATTAGAGCCAATGCATCCTCATCAACAGGTGACATGTGACTAGCTACATCAATCCCTTTTCCCTTAAGAAAAATTAATATTTCCGTGTGTGATATATTTAAATTTTTAGCGACTTGGAATATGCGTTTGGATCGTTTAGCCATTTAGCCAGCCTCTTTCACTTCTTCTGTCTCAATAATGTTTTCAACTTCATCTTCTACTTTTTCATCATTTTCAATATTGGTCTCTGTTTCAGTTTTATCATTATCTTTAGTATCGACAGTTTCTTCAACTTCATCTTCTGTAGATTTAGCTTCTTTTTCATTTTTCTGCTTTTCAGTTTCTTCTATAACCTCTGATTTACTTGCATCGTCAACTTTTTTAAGTATTTCTTTTAATTCTATATCTTCCTCTTCTTCAGTTTCCTCTTCTTCGGTTCGTTCAATATAATTCTGTATGATCAAGTAACATTTTTCCAAATTTTCATCATTAATACCATCAATTGTTAATAATTGTTCTTCATCAGCGTTTAGTAAATCTGAAACTACTTTTATATTATTTTCGGCCAAGGAAGCAACTAATTCATCCGGAAATTCAGGTACAATTTTCAGTAAAGTGGCTTGATCTTCTTTTTGCCTTTCATACTGTTTTTTACCAAATGCATCAATTCGAAAGCCTGTGACTCTGGAAGCCAGGTTTATATTAACACCTCCTCTACCAATTGCAAATTCCAACTCATCATCGTTAAATAATGCGACACAATATTTCCGTTCATCATCAATATACAGGTCGATTGGTTTCGCAGGAGATAATGCTCTGGATATTAAAATTTCAGATTGCTCACTGTTATTAATAATATCAATTTTTTCATTACTCAATTCTCGAACAATAGCTTGAATTCTACTCCCACGCATTCCAACACATGCGCCTACAGGATCAATGCGTCTATCTTGTGATTTAACAATTATTTTTGCTCGTTCCCCCGGATGTCGGGCTATTGCCAAAATTTCTATTATACCGTCTTCAATTTCTGGAACTTCCATTTCGAACATTTTGTAAAGAAAATGGTTATCACTTCGTGATACAATTATTTCAGGACCACGTGGGTTCACTTCAACTGATTTAACAATTGTTCTAATGGAATCCCCTCTGCGGTATCGTTCTGAATGAATTTGTTCTTTTTTGGGTAAACGCAGTTCAGCCTGTTCAATATTAATAAAAATATTATCACGTTGTACTTGGTGAACAACACCTATGACTATTTCACCGATGCGTTGAGAATAATCCTCATAAATGTAATGTTTCTCTACGTCCTGTAATCTTTGATTGAAAAACTGTTTGGCAGTATTAATCATCCGTCTGCCAAATATTCTTGGATCAATTACTTCAACAAAAATATCGCCAACCTCGAATTTTTCTTCCGGCATAGCATTATTTGCTTCCTCCAGTAAAATTTCCAAAACAGGATCTTCTATTTCTTCTACAATTTCCTTCTCTGCATAAATTTCTATTTCGCCTTTATCTAGATTGACAATAACACTGCAATTAGAATTATCACCACGTTCTTTTTCAATTATGTACATGAATAATTGTTCTAGAATGCTTCCCAATTCTGAGCGCTCTACATTTTTTTCTCGTGCTATTTCTGAAAAAACTTCTATTAGTTCTCGATTAATCAAAATTCCTCCGTATCAATTAAATTGAACAATTATTTTTGCTTGTAATATATTTTCTAATGCCAACTGGAAATGGCCTTTATTCTCATTTTTAAGAAATAAAATACTATCTTTAAAACCAACTAATTCTGCTTCTGTATGCTTACGATACCCTTTTTTATCATAGGTTAAATTCATCAAGCGGCCTACATTTTTTCTGTATTGAAAAGGCTGTGTTAATGGTTCAGAAAGGCCTAATGTTGTTACTTCTAAAGAAGTTCCTTGGGGAAATATCGTATCGAGCAAACCTGAATTCCGGATCGATTTCGCAATCAATGTCGTTAAATCCAGCGATATAGCATCTTCACTATCTATAAAACAACGCAACAATGCCTTATGAGGATCTTCATTCATATCCATCAGGAAAACTCCTTTTGGGAGTAATTGCTCTATTTTATGTTTTAAATCTTCCATGTGTAAACAAACGAAAAGTGGGCCTTGAACCCACTTTTCGGCGGCAAAATTAAAGCCTAATGATGATGTTTACAAGGTTATTGTTCGTCGGAAGAGAATGTGTGGAGATACCCTAGTATTTCTTCTGACTTATTATACAAAGTAGAGTTTTTATCGTATTTATTATATATGGGCTCAATCAATTCACGGGCATCGGCATAATTACCTGATCTCAGGAAAAGATCAGCAAGCTCTAACGAGAATTTATCCTTTTCAGAGCCGCTTGAAGCATATTTAATAGCTTCTTTTATATAATTTTCTTCAGAGGAAGTATTTCCATTTATTTTTTCTATATCTGCCATAATCATTAAAGCACCGGCACGAAATTCTGTAGTAGGGTCATCGAGAAAATCCAGGAGATATGATTCAGCAGTTAAAAAATCTTTTTGCTCATAATATAATCTGGCTAGCATAAATGTCCCACGTTGAGCTGCATCAGATCCGGGATAATCATCAATAAGAAGTTCTAATTGTAAAAGTCCATTATCTCTATCACCAATACCTAAATTGACGATTGCTTTACCTAATGCTGCTTCAGAAGCATTTCTTTCTGCATTTAAATTTTTATTGAACATATATAATGCAATTAAAACTACAACTAATCCAATTCCTGCTCGGGTAATAACTTTTACGTTTTTCTCAAAATATTCCTTCGTTTGATAAATTGATTCCAAAAAAGGATCATGTTTAATTTCTTTCTTCGTAATTCTTTTTCTTGCTTTAAGCATTAATTATTTTTCTCCTTCATGTTTATTATTTACTGTGCCCACAAGAGGATTCGAACCTCTGGCCTACTGCTTAGGAGGCAGTCGCTCTATCCTGCTGAGCTATGTGGGCGTTATTCTGATGTCAAAATTACAATGGTTGTAATGAGGGTAAAAGTGGGAAATCTATTCTGATACTAAATCCCTAGACATAAGTTCTTTAACAGATTCACGAGGGTCTTTATTATTATAAAGAACATTATAAACTGCCAAAGAAATTGGCATCTCAACTATGTGTTTTTGACATAATTGATGGACAGCTTTTGCTGTTTTAACTCCTTCAGCAACCATTTTCATTTCAGATAATATTTCATCTAATTTTTTACCTCTTCCAATTTCCTCACCTACAAAGCGATTTCTACTATATTTACTTGAGCATGTAACAAATAAATCTCCTATGCCACTCAATCCGGCAAAAGTTTTTTCTAGCGCTCCCATGGCGACACCCAAACGTGTCATTTCAGCGATTCCCCTTGTTAAGATTGCTGCTTTCGTATTATCGCCAAATCCGATTCCGTCACATATTCCTGCAGCAATTGCAATAACGTTTTTTAATGAACCACCTAATTCTATACCTAGAATGTCATTATTTGTATATACCCGTAACACAGATGAGGAAAATATTTTCTGTACCATTTTACGTGCATTTTCATCTGTTGATGCAGCCACCAATGTTGTTGGAATTTTCTTCACAACTTCCTCTGCATGGCTAGGACCATATAATGAAACTATACTGACTCCATCAGTTTCTTCGCAAATCACAGCACTCATCGTCAATAATGAATCAATTTCTAAACCCTTGGCTATATTAACGATGACAATACTGTCATTTATAAATTTATTTGCTTGAGAAATTAATTCACGAACACTGTGGGATGGTACGGCAACTACTATTATGTCTACATTATTTAGAGCAGACTCCAAATTGGAAGTGAAATTGATATTATCAGAGAAAGTAAAATTGTCGATAAAGATATGTTTACGCAAATCTTGCATCTTTTTGGCTTTTTGAAAATCCCGCTGCCAAAGAGTTACATCATGACCATTTTGTGCTAAAGACTCTCCTATAGCCGACCCCCAACTGCCTGTACCTAGTATTGAAATTTTACCCATGGAATATTTAGATAATGAATTAGTTTAAGCTAATGAATGTTATGCTTGATATATGCTATCTATTAAATCTGCGTACTTTTCCTCAACTACCTTACGTTTTACTTTAAGAGTAGGGGTTAATTCACCAGTTTCCACAGACCATTCATCAGCGACTAATTTAAATTTCTTTATTGTTTCGTATTGTGCAAATCCAGACATGGCTTTATTGACAACTTCCTCAAACAATTCAATTGTTTGTTCATTGTTTATTATATCATCAGAAATTTTCTTTTTATTCGCCCATTCATTTAATGCTTCAGGTGCTGCCACAATCAATGCTGAAATAAAATTTCTTCTATCTCCTACAACAATTACTTGTTCGACATATTTTGATGCTACAAGAGCGTTTTCCATTGGAGCTGGAGCAATATTCTTACCTCCGGAAGTAACAATAATATTCTTTTTTCTATCGGTAATTCTTAAAAATCCATCTTCATCAAATTCACCTATATCACCTGTATGAAACCACCCGCCATCATCAATTGCGGCTCTTGTTTCAGTTTCATTGTTATAATAACCCAGCATCACATTATCTCCTCGGCAAATGATTTCACCATCTTCAGCAATCTTAACCTCCACACCTTCGATTGGTTTTCCGACCGTTCCAAACTTTACATGCTCAAGTCTATTATTTGTTATCACAGGACTTGTCTCGGTTAAACCATATCCTTCGAGAATTATAATATTTGCGGCGGCAAAAAATTCCGCTATTTCCTGGGATAAAGGCGCACCACCTGAGACAAAGAATCTTAATCGCCCTCCAACACGTTCTTTTATCTTTGAAAATACCAGTTTTTCAGCTAGTCCAAACTTGAACCCTAACCATCCGCCTGGCCGGCTGTTTTTACAAATAAATGGCATAGCTTCTTTACCAATTCCAATAGCCCACCAAAAAATCTTTTGACGTAATGGAGGATCATTACTCACTTTATCAAGTACTTTAGCATACATTTTTTCATAAAGCCGAGGAACACTGGCCATGACTGTCGGTTTAACTTCACCCATATTTTCTGCTACAGAATCAATGCTTTCAGCATAATAAACGCGACCTCCGGATGAGAGTCCGGTAAAATGGCCTACCATTCGTTCAAAAACATGGCTTAAAGGCAAAAAAGATAAGAAAACGTCACTTTCATCAATATATATTGATTTTCTGCCGCTTAAGATATTAGACACTAAATTTTTATGAGAAAGCATGGCACCCTTTGGATTTCCTGTTGTACCACTCGTATAAATTAATGTCAATAAATCATCCGGTTTAATTGTATTGGAAATTGCTTCCAGGTCAAATTTTGTTTCATTCTTGAAAGCAATACCTTTTTCTAATAATTGACTGAAACCAATTACATCAACATCGTCAGAAACAGAATCATCCATGATTATATATGTTTTCATATGTTCGCATTTTTGCAATAATGATTTTATTTTACTCAATTGATCTTTATTTTCAACAAACGCATAATGTGTTTCAGAATCATCGAAAATATAATTTATTTGAGGATTCGTTAATGTTGGATATACAGTTACAGTTACTGCTCCCAATCCTGTAATAGCATAATCTGCATATGCCCATTTCGATGTATTGGTAGAGAGAATGGCAATCTTATCGCCCCTTTGAACACCTAATGAAGCTAATCCGCTTGCAAGATTTTTTACTATCTCACCCGCTTCTTTATAAGTTTTACCCTTCCATTCGCCATTGATCTTATCAAAAAATGCAGGATTGTCTGCATATTTTTCAATACTCTGAAAAAACATTTCTGCTATTGTTGTATAGCTCATTATGATCAAACTCCTTTTAAAATGCGTTTAAATATATTGATATTATTTTAATAAATAGTCTAATTTTATTCATCGAAATATGCCGGGGTGGCGGAATTGGTAGACGCGTTGGTCTCAAAAACCAATGAGGCTTTCCTCGTGCCGGTTCGACTCCGGCCCTCGGCACTAATTTCGTTCATTTTTTTCTTGCATTTTTCGTGTTTAAACTTTTACTTTAAATACGAAGGTGCTGGTTTGGTACCTTTGGTATGTGGAAGGGGTAGATTTTCACTTTGCACCGAGGTCATTGTGAAATCTACCCCAATTTTTATACTGATACTTCATACTTTCCTTCTGCTGACTCATCGTTTTTATATACGGTGAAACGACTATTCATATATTCATTTACTTCAACTAATTCTTTAAACAGAAAATTGAATTCAAGTAAGAAATCCTAATGCTTATTTATAATTTAGTCATTTCATATACAAAAATAAAAAGGGACAAAAATTATCCCTTTTTTTATAAAAAATATAATAATCCTAAATCTTAATTCTTTTTCTTCTTATCCTTTTCAAATACCTTATCTTTAACTTCGTTCATATCTGTTTGTAATAAAGTAATTGACTGCTGAATTTCTGATAATGTCTGACTTGTTTTCCGTCTATTTCTATTAAAATCATCTTCCAAATCAGATATATCCATTTCCACATCCACAAAACGTTTACTTACATCACGATCCAATTCATCCAGGTTAAATTGTACTTCAGAAATTAAATCAGCAAGAGAATCTGCAGTTGCATTAATTAAATTTGTATTGGCAATAATATCTTGCTGAGCTTTCCGAACGTGTTTTCCCCTACCAATAAATTGTAGATTTAATTTCCGTAGATCTTCACGAAATTCATTTTGAACTACATCTACATGTTCTGCATCATTTGTGTTTAATACATCCATTCGTTTTATCATTTCACCGGACATATATTGAAAATATCCACCGGCAACTAATAAAACAGCTAGTAAACTAAATATAATTTTATCTTTAACTGACATTTTTATTCCTCAACTTAGTGACTCGAGTCTTTTTTCCCATTCGCTCATTTCTTGAACGTCTTCTTCAGAAACATTATCAGGAGTTTGTTCATTTGATATATCTTCCGTTTTTCCTGACTTTATTTCTGCCATCATTTTTTCTTTTATTGTCGCATTTTCCTTTAATTTATTCATCAATGCATCAACTTCTTCGTTGAAATCTAAAATCGTGTTTTCCAAGCGAACAATCAATTCATCTGTTAAAGTTGAACCGTATTGTTCATTAATACCTTGAAGCAAGCTTTTCAATTTTTCGTTTAAAATTACTTTATCTGACATAATAAAAAGTGATTTTAGCTATTGATAAATCTGTTGAAATTGATACACTCTAACTATAAAGACCAAATGCTATTTTAAACATTAGCTATGTTTATTTTTTCTGATTGAAATAAAGTGAAATTTTGAAATTCCTTTAGACCATATTTTGAAAATTCTTCAATTAATGGCCAAAATATTTTCTGCTGTAATGAATATGGCAGCCAATCAACTGCATCAACTTCAGTAATTGATTTTTCCCCTCCTATTGAAGTTTCTGATCCTCGTTTAAAAACATGTTTTTGCGCTATAATAAAAACATTTATTTGATCTTCTACGTAAACAGCAAGTGAATAATCATATCGGCGCAAATCTTTTTTTATTGGTGATAGGTAGGTTTTTATTAGATGGCTTTCTTTTGTAAAGAATTCTATTTCATAACCAAGTTTTTCTAATACAATATAGCTAATTTCAAGCGCTTTTGATTGAGATATATTATAATGAAAAGAGCGCATCATTCGTGGAGGCGTTGGGCATAATGAAAACTGCACACTTAACATAACAAAGAATAAAGTACGAATCATTACTGACTTCTAATAAATATCATAAATAGATGGCAATTCTTGGTTTTCTACTTTATTTACAGGAGATTGCATATAATCAGGATTATAGTAAACCAGTTTCAAAATACTTAAATCGCCTTCAAGAATGCTATTTTCTGTCTGGGGCTGTTGAATAATGCCGCTTAAAATCAATAATATTCTTACCGGATAAACATTCCATGAAGATCTATAAAAAGATCGAGAATATTTAATATGTAAAATATTACTATATGAACTTGATGGTCCATTGACAGTCTGTTCAGTCGAAAATGGATTTCCATACACTTCAGAAATATTTTTTTCTAATCTGATAAATTTGTCAATTTGTTCATCAATATCATTATTATTTAATTCATAGTCTATTTCAACTTTCCAAAAACCACTATCCGAATAAACATAATTCACTTCTACAGAATCCAAACCTAACACTCCAACTAGTTTTACTGATTTTTGGTCTGAGTTTGCTTGAGCATCTGCAAAATTATCTAATTTTGGTAAAATGGAAATTGAGCTCCCCCATTTGAAACCTTTATAACCAAAATCCAAACCAAGGTTTAGATTCATATCTTCATTGATATTTATACTTGATTCCTCATTTAAAGCTGTCGTATCAACAACAGTATTTGTTGTATCGGTTGCATTTTCAGCAATTTCATTTTGTGCAATTAATATTGAAAATATGTAAAGCGATAGTATAATGCGCTTCATTGTATTCCTTACCTCGTTGTTTTTGGTTGCGCCTGAATAAGAAAAAATACGAACTAGGAAATGTTAGAACAAGATGAAAAATATTATCTTATAATTGTTCCGATACGATTAAATCGTGGTATCCACGTATCCAAATTCAATGACATGTAAGCAAATAATGCTTCACCTAAAATGTAGTTTTCAGGTACAAAGCCCCAAAATCTTGAATCAAGACTATTGTCACGATTATCTCCCATTGCCCAATAATAATTCTGCTCAACTTTATATTCTTGCAAATCCATAATGGGATTACCATCAAAAAACAATTCTCCTCTGGGCATATGTTTGGACCAGGGATTCAATAAATTCCCATTAGGATAATATTCATCAAACACATCATAAGTACCTTTTCGGCGATAAATGTCAGATGGATCTCTCATTGTAAAATGAAACTCACCATCAACATTTTTTAACGTTAATTCATGGCCATCCATCAACATTAATTGCATTACCAATAAGGCCGTTTCAGGCTCGATAGGAATTCGATCATCTTTTTTCGGAATAATTGTATTCGCAAAATTATCTTTGTTTCCCTTACCCATAAATATATTTTGATCTTTCTGCTGACTCGATGCTATTGGTAAAATAAATCTACCATGTTCAGGTAGTTCGAATTCATTGCCGTTGATAAATACTTTTCTATTCCTGATTTCCAATGTATCTCCCGGTTCTGCTACACATCGTTTTACATATTTAACATGAGGATCGCGAGGGTATTTAAAAATAATGATATCACTTTGTTTCGGTTCTCTGTACTTGGGAAAACGAAAATAGGGAATATCAAAACCTATATCGGTATAAGGGATTCCAATCCAATCGGGTGTACGCATTCCATAAACAAAACGATTGCCTATCAAAAAATCACCGATCATGATAGTTTTTTCCATGCTTCCCGTAGGTACGATATACGCTTCTATTAAGGTGACCTTTAATAAAAAAGCCACAAGTATTATCATAAATAATGATCGTGTTTCTTGAATAAATTTATTTTTGTTCATAGGTGAAATTATGAATGATTTAAAATACGAATTTTAATTATTCAAGTTCTATAGCTTTGAAATGTTTCAATTTGGGGCCATATTTTCCGAGCCTTATAGCAAAAACATCCAATCGTATATCCTTTTCTAATTCATAATCCATAATGTATTTATCAATAGCATCGCTTAATCTCTGCAATTTTAGTTCATCAACTTGGTCTTCAATTCCGCCTAATATTTTTCCTGCAGCGGTTTTTACTTCTGCAAAAACCATTTCATTATCTTTTTCTGCTACAATATCAATCTCACCATAAGGTGCGCAATGATGATTCAATGCATGGATTTTATATCCATTTTTGTAATATTCCAGTGCTGCCAATTTTTCCCCCCACTGTCCTATTTTTCGATTATTTTGCAACCATGTAATAGTAGGCAAATTTTCTTTAACTGGCCTGAAGGATTTTCTGTGAATGAGAGTCGCTTTATATTCCCGCAATTTTTCAAGATGAACTTTTGTTCCATATCCTTTATGCTTAGCAAATTCATATTCAGGAAATATGATGTCAAATTGTTCCATTATTCGATCTCGTGTGACTTTTGCAATAATAGATGCTGCTCGAATACAATCCACCTTATCATCTCCTTTAATAATACCTTCATTGGGAATAATCTGGTTCGGGAGAGTAGAACCATCAACCAATGCTTTGTCCGGTTTAGAGTCAAGATTTCCTAATGCTTTGTACATCGCCTTGTAAGTTGCTTGAAGAATATTGATTTTATCAATCTCATTTACTTCCACTATACCAATTCCCACACTAATTGCATTTTTATATATTTCGTCAAAGAGTTTTTCACGATGACTTGCTGACAATTTTTTAGAATCAGTCAAACCAGTAATGGTATGGTCATCAGGTAAAATAACTGCTGCTGCAGTTACAGGACCGGCTAACGGACCTCGACCTGCTTCGTCAACACCTGCTATTATTTCCATAGCACTTTCGTAAATGTTTCGCCATCTGATCTTAACCAAAGAGCACCGTTCTCATCTGTGCGATGAATAAGTACTTTTCGCTCCACCAACCTTTCCATAACAATTGATGAGGGATGACTGAATTTATTTTTCCTACCTACTGAAACAACAGCTATATCTGGCTGAATAAAATCCAACAGAGTTGATGTCGTACTTGTGATTGAACCATGGTGAGCGACTTTTAAAACGTTAACATTAAGTATGTTTTCATAAGGTAGCAAAAAATGATCGCCTTCAAATTCAAGATCTCCGGTAAATAATGCGCTGGTTTTACCATACGTTAATTTAAAGACAATACTGGCATTGTTTACATTACGCTCTGAAACTGCAAAAATAGAATCCGGTGCTAAAAATTCGACAATTACGTTGTCTGATAATTTCATCACCTGTCCCTGATGTGGATGTATCACGTGGACATCATTGCTTTCTGCTCTGCTTAAAATTGTTCTATACGTCCAAGATTTATATGGAATGAATGAATCCCAAAGAGTATCAATTTTTACTTCATTGATTAGAGACACTAATCCACCAATATGGTCACTATGGGGATGGCTCATTACAACCCAATCAAGATTTTCTATATTTAAATATTTCAAAACAGGAAGGACAATTTCACTTCCCTTATCTTCATATTGATTCCTCTGACCTGCATCAATTAACATTGTTTTATCATTCGGAAAAATAACAACTGCTGCATCTCCTTGTCCAACATCCATAAATATTATATCCATCTTCTTTTCATTAGTTACCCATTTCCAAATAAGTAAATTGCTTACAATCAACATACATATAATTCCATATTTTCTTTTTTGACTGTTACAAAACATCACGATTGAAAAAATAATCATAATATAAAGCAATATGTGAAATGGAGAAAATGTCATTTGAACCGAACTGTATTTTAAACCGGAGAAAAAATACGTCATTGATGTAATGATTTTTGAAATTAGCCAAGCAGTATTTCCAAGAGCAACACCAATACCAGGTATCCAGATTAAAAATAAAATAGCAAAACCAATACCCACCAACACACCTATCAATGGAACTATGAATACATTAGCGACCAGCGCTACTACAGGAATTTTCCCGAATACAAAAGACGTTAAAGGCAATGTTCCTATTTGAGCAGCAAATGAAACCAGAAATAATCCCCAAATAAATCGTACACTACTATTTTGAATATTATTAACTCTGATTTTTTCTGGAAGTGTTTCATTCAGCCAATTATAAAAGAATACAATTGAAATAACAGCGAGAAAACTCAATTGAAATCCCAAATCAAAAAGGTCCAAAGGGTTAAAACAGAGAATAATAAATCCGGCTGCAGCAATTATATTCCAGATATTAACTTGACGATTCACAATAGGTGCCAATATATAAAGACCGGCCATAATTGACGCCCGCACAACACTTGCCTTACCTCCTGTAATCATAACAAATATACTTAATCCTAAAATAACAATAATTCTGTCCCATCCCCATGGGAGACCCAGCATATTTTTTAGTAAAAGTAAAATGATAAGTACATAACCCACATGCAGTCCAGAAACAGCCAAGACATGAATCACACCCGTTTCTGCAAACGAATCTCTTATGGATGGTTCCACATCTGATTTGTCACCCAATATCAATGCACTCAATAAGTCTCCCGCAATACCTGGAGAATAAGAATTAAAAGATGCTCTAATTTTATCACGAACTGCATCTATAAACTTGTTTAGTTGAAATGCTTCATTTTTATCAATGCGGATGACATAATGTTCATCGGCAAATATCCATCCATATAAATTTTGACGATTATAATAATTCAGAAAATCGAACTCTCCGGGATTGCGTACAGGTCCAATTTCTTGGAATTCACCCACGGTTGAAATGGTATCACCGATTTCACAAAACAACTGCTTCTTGTTAAAAAACCAAACATCAATACCATGATACTCATTCAGTGAGATTTTATATTTAAATCCCTTTTCTGTTGATTGTATTTCCAATACTTCACTGCTGAATGAAATAGTTGTTTCGTGTAATTGATTCGCAGTTGACCGTTTTGAGTTCATGTGTGATATTTCAATAAACATCATCTGCCATCCAAATGATGAAGTGCAAAACAAAATTCCACTTATAAAATATATATCTCGTTTTATAAATAATAGCCCAATTCCTAAAGCAGTTATAAATAGAGGAATTATAATGGATATTTCAGTTCCACCAAGGATCAAACCAATTATAAATGAAACTGAAATATATATGAGTGAATTATTTTTGAAAATATTAATGAATGTCATTTTATTTAAAATATTAATTAACTAACATAAAAGCCGTTTGCCACTCTGGAAACAGTCATGTAAACTTGGCATCAATTTTTAATCAAATCAAGGTAACTATGAATAGATCAAAAGCAGGATTTATATCTTTCGCTATCATCCTAACATTATTAGTATTATTTGGAACAGAATTTTTCGAAGGTGTGTGGTCATTTCCCTCCTTTTCGCCCATTCCACTTATGATAATCGCACTAGTAGGAACGGGTATTTATGCGACCATACAATTAGGATTTCCTCAACTACGCTACTTTAAACACGGAATAAATGTTACACGAGGCAAATATGACAATCCGGAAGATGAAGGAGATTTAAACCATTTCAGGGCATTAACTACTGCCCTATCCGCAACGGTTGGAATAGGTAACATCGCCGGTGTAGCCACTGCGCTGTATTATGGTGGTCCCGGTGCGTTATTCTGGATGTGGGTTACAGCATTTTTTGGTACAACATTAAAATACGCTGAATGTTCTCTTTCGTTAAAGTACAGGGAAATCAGGGATGATGGCCATACAGCCGGCGGTCCCATGTATACCATTGAGCATGGAATGGGAAAAAAATGGAGATGGATGGCAGTAGCATTCGCTAGTTTTGCAGTTATTTGTTCATTTGCGACAGGAAATGCCATCCAGGCATTTACTGTTTCAGATCAAATATACTCAGAAATGTCGCAGTTCCTCGGGACAGAGCATTTTCTAACGCTAAAACATCATGTATGGACAGGATTCGAACTTTCATTTCAACAAGTGATTAATGGAGTCCTGCTTGTTACTGTAATTGGAATGGTTATCATCGGCGGTATTAAACGGATCGGACATGTGACCGGCTATCTTGCTCCCATAATGGCAGTCATTTATGTCGTTGCAGCATCTATAATATTACTGGTTAATATTGACAAAATAGGGCCAAGCTTTGAATTGATCTTTAAAATGGCTTTCAATCCGCCGGCAACCATTGCCGGAACCGGAGGTGGAATTTTATTAACAATGCTCTGGGGTATAAAGCGAGGACTGTATTCCAATGAAGCGGGTCAGGGTAGCGCAGCAATTGCTCACTCAACAGCAAAAACTAATTATCCCATACGTGAAGGATCTGTTGCAATGCTGGGCCCATTTATAGATACGTTGATAATTTGCACATTGACAGGACTGGTCATCATAACAACAGGTGCATGGCAGCATACACAGTTCTTTATGAATATTACAGACCCGACAAGCCAGCAGGTAAAGGATATTCTCCATGTAGGTCTTTTCAACAGTAGTCTTCTTACGTCGTATGCTTTTAAAGAAGGTCTGGGATTTCTTTTTAGTTTTGGCGATAAAATTGTAACCGTGTCTGTGTTGTTGTTTGCCGTTTCTACGGCTATCAGTTGGTCTTATTACGGCGATAGATCAGTTGTTTATCTTTTCAGTGAAAAAGCTATCATAACTTATAAATGGGTTTTTCTGCTGTTTGTATTTATTGGAGCCATTGCTGAATTGGAAGCAATCTGGGCGTTTGGTGATGCAGCACTGGGGATCATGACTTTTCCCAATCTCATTTCCATTATTTTTCTGTCTACTGCGCTCAAAGTAATGACAAAAGATTATTTTAGTAAGGAACATATTCCCTATAAGGAAAAATAATTGAATTTGAACCACATTCTAGATGTGGCTGTAAGCGCTGCTGAAAAAGCCGCAGAAATTATTCTAACTGCCTTGGAAACGCCACGGATTGCAGATTTTAAGGGAAAGACGGATCTTGTTACAAAAACCGATCGGGACGCCGATCAGATCATTCGAGAACATCTAACAGCGAAATTTCCCGATCACGGCATTCTGGCGGAAGAATCGGGATCCACCCTCCCCCATGCTGACTTTCAATGGATTATAGACCCTTTGGACGGTACAACTAATTTTGTTCATGGTTTTCCCCCATTCGGCGTTTCCATCGCTTTGCATTATAAAAATAAACCTTTGATCGGTTGTATTATCGAATTACCGGTTAACAATATTTATACAGCAATCAAGGATCAGGGTTCTTTTTGCAATGGAGAAAAAATATCTGTTTCAAAAACAGATGATTTAAGTCAATCTTTATTGGTAACGGGATTCGGGTATGAACATGGGGAAGTATGGGAAAGGAACATGAAATTATTCAAACATTTTACTGACATAACCCAAGGCGTCCGGCGATTAGGAGCTGCAGCAGTTGATTTATGCCATGTTGCCTGCGGGAAAGTAGATGGTTTCTGGGAATTTGATTTACATCCCTGGGATTCTGCCGCCGGTATTTTGATCGCCACTGAAGCCGGAGGGAAAGTTAGTAAAATGGATAGTTCGAGTTATGATATCTATGAAAATGAAATCCTGGTTACGAATTCACTTATTCACAGGAAAATGAGTGATATTATTATGGGTATATTATAATCTTTGAAATAACTACTGTCTTTCCTGAAGCTATGAAAAATATATTATAGAGTCTTTTTCATAATAAATGTGATAACTAACCGAAAGCTTCTGCAACGCATGATATTGACCACTCCGGCATCTTCAATATCATATGTACCATTTATAGTTTTTTTCTATCTATTTTAACCACATCGTTAAATTTGAATTGATTATCATTTGTGACCCTGCCAATGGTTGTTGAGGGCACTCCAATGGACATACAAATTCGCTCAAATTCCATAAGATCTTTTTCACCGATTGACACGACAACCATTCCTTGTGTTTCACCAAAAAGCATTTCATCCTGTCTCAATTTCCTGGAAAGATGAATTCGGGCACCTATACCCTTTTCGGCATGTTGCAGAGATTTTACCAATGATACGGCTAATCCTCCATTAGAGATATTAACAGCAGATTTGATCAATCCTGTCTGAATGCCTTGCAGTATCGTTTCTTGAACTCGAGATTCCATTAGTAAATCAACAGTCGGAATTGAACCGCTTTTTTGATTCTGAATCTTTTCCTGATACATACTGCTGTTCAATTCCCCGCGATGACTGCCCAACATGGTAATGAAATCGTTTTCACTAATGAATGATTCATTAACCGTTGGTGAATTATTAAATCGCTTTCCCGCGACACATAATTCTAAACTGGGATGTTTTTTATTATCACACGTTATTATAGGGCGAAACATTTCAGTACGCAATATCTGGCACGCTTCAGAAACACCCATAAACAATTCCTGTATATGCCAAACGTCATCATTTTTCTCCATATTTCCACCGTGCATAATCAATGCCATGCCGATTGGTTTATAACCTTTACACACTAATTGCCTGGCAGCATTTGATGCAGCGATTCGGCTGCCGGTTTTAAGATCTTTTTTCAGCAAATGAATATTGTCCGGGATACTGACGGCAAAATCATTTTTTCCGGGTATAAGTGATAAAGTTCCGATTGCATCCTTTTGGGGTTTAAATACAGACCATTTTTGTTTATTAATTATCTTCCACACATCCATGACTTGATTAGAGTAATTTTTCAGTTCTTTATAATTTTTCAGTCTGTCTTTTTTATCATCACTCTGTATAGCCGGTACAATGGTCGATTGTGGAGGTTCTATAATATTCAGGACAGATAAAGGAATGTTGCCTTTTGTTTTTTTACGAATGGAGATTGATAAAAATTGAACAGATTTTAAGTTTCCCAAATGCAAACAAGTTTGCTTATTCTTCCTGCAGATTCCTTTAATTTTTCCTGAAAATTTTGGATCTGCAACAATCAAAACACCGTGGGTATTTTTATCAGACAAAATTTCAATTTGGGAAACAGAAGATAAATTCAAATCCATTCCAAATTTATTCTTTGAAATTGAGTTTAAACCAGCCCCCAATGAAGCAGGATCGATCTGTTTAAGAATGACAGATTCCAATCCCATAATATCTTTACATGTTGTTTTTAAGCTTTTACTGTCTTGAAGAAATAATAGATCCTCTGTGCCGTAAATATTAGTCTTCCTCTGAACAAATTTTGTAACTACCCCAAATGAAATTTTAGACTGTTTACTCTGATATTTCATAGAAGGCTTTGTTCCAAATGCAGTACATGGCCTTAAGACTGATGAGGTTGTAATGGATCCTTTGCTTTCTAATCCCACGATCAATTGTGTTTTTTCATCTACCTTTAAATCGCTCTTACTCTGATCGAGAATTTTATTAATTCCCGGGATGGGATTATTCAAATACTGTGAATAATAAATGTGTTTTATGAGATCTGATTCAAAACCAGTAGGTTTTCGTCCCAATAATGAACGGATAGTATGATCATTAGTGGAAAATTGATCCATATTTTTTAGCATATCGTTAACTCCTGTTCTTGTTCATTATACTCAAACAGGTTCCATTAGAAGGAAAGCATACTAAAATTTTGTGATTATGCTGAGAAAACTGAAAATATATATTCTATCACAAGCTACTTCTCACCAGTTACCAATAACCATTTGTCGAAAATAATGTTAATCACTCCCCACGTATGCCCTCTTCTTTTTAGGAAATTCAAAAGTCTGTTTTTCTCTTTATGCGTCAGCTTCTGCCCTTTGGAAATTCTTCGTTTTTCCATAAGCCGTTCCACTAATTCTTCTTCTGGTGTTTCTTCATAAGCCTGCTGAATCAACTTTTCGATTAACACAGAATCTAATTTGTGTTGGATTAATTCACGCCGCAGGGCAACAGGCCCTAGTAAACGGGAATTGATTTTATCATGAATAAATGCCCTGGCGAATTTTTCATCATTCATGAATTTCTTTTTTTGAAGTTTGTGAATGACACTTTTAATTGTGTCCCCATTATATCCTTTTTCAGCTAATCGCTTCCGCAATTCCGCTGAGCTTCGCATTCGGTAATTTAATAGCGATAGTGCGCTATGAAACGCTTTACGACTATTTTCTTTTTCTTCAAATGTTTCAATAAAGCTCTCATCGACCAAACTCCCTACTTCAAGATTAGTCGAAACAAAAACGTCTTCGGAAAGTTCGAAGACGCTCTTATCATCAAAAGTAATTAACCGTTTTGGATGTTTTTTCCCTCGTCGGTTTATAGATGTAATTTTACGCTTCAGCTTCTTTTTTCTCTTCCGGATTCATTCCCAAAAATGATTTTACATCTGCAACAACACTTTCCAGCTTATCCGGATTCTCCTTAAGGAATGCTTTTGCATTTTCACGGCCCTGACCAATCTTTTCATCATTATATGCATACCAAGCACCGGTTTTCTGGATAATTTCACCTTCTACTGCTAAATCAATAATATCACCAATAAAAGAAATTCCTTCACCATACATTATATCGAATTCAGTTGATTTGAACGGTGGTGCTACTTTATTCTTAACCACTTTCACTCTCACCCGTGAACCAACAAAATCTGTTCCTTCTTTCACGGCTGTAACGCGTCGGATTTCCATGCGAACCGATGAATAAAATTTAAGAGCTCGACCTCCAGTTGTTGTTTCCGGATTACCGAACATGACACCAATCTTCTCTCTAATTTGATTTATGAAAATGATACATGTATCTGTCTTTTTTACAGTACCTGTTAATTTGCGCATTGCCTGGGACATGAGTCTCGCGTGTAAACCTACAAAATGATCGCCCATTTCACCATCTAACTCTGATTTAGGTACAAGAGCGGCGACAGAATCGATAACGATTACATCGAGTGAATTGCTTCTTATCAGTGTATCTGTAATATCAAGTGCCTGTTCACCAAACGACGGTTGGGAAACAATCAATTCAGAAGTATCAACACCCAATTTTTTCATATATTCCGTATCTAATGCGTGTTCCATATCAATATATGCAGCGTAGCCTCCCGCTTTTTGGGCTTCCGCAACTATGTGCAGCGCTAATGTCGTTTTCCCCGAACCTTCAGGACCATAAATTTCAATAATACGACCTTTAGGAATTCCGCCCACACCCAATGCAACATCTAAGGATAAACACCCTGTAGATATTACATTGTCACGAACTTGAAGTTTATCACTCTCCAATTGGATAAATAGTTCTTCACCTCGATATTGTTTTTCAATTTGTGTTTTGGCTAATTCAATTGCTTTTGTACGTTTGTCGCTCATAAATAAGACTCTCTTATATGTTGATTTTATGTTAAATAATGTGTGTCTAAAATAGTATATACTGAACCTTTAAAAAAGAGTTCACTGCGCATGAATTGAATTTTATTTATCTGCAATTTGATCGGTTCATAATTTGTATTAAGAAATGAAGAAATATCCGGAGTATTTTTTTGAGGATAATTGACACGTGCCAATGTTAAATGAGGTACATACTCCTTGTTTTCCTTTGGATAACCCAAAGGGTCTAATGCATCATTTAAATTATATACTAAATTTTGTAAAGGAGTTAAATCTCCATTGATGCCAAGCCATAATGTCCTAGGCCTTGTTTTTTTAGGAAAACAGCCTGTTCCGGAGATGTCAAACTCCATAGATGGGGCTGATGTAATCACGTCTTTGATTGTGTGACTAATTTTTTCCACATCATCTTCCGGAACATCGCCGATAAACTTCAACGTCAAATGAATATTGCCTTTTCGAATCCACTTGACTTTAGCGCCATGAGTCGTCACTGTATTTTGAAGTCCATCCCTTAAAGAATGAACTGTATTAGGAATTGGAACAGATAAAAAAGTTCTGATCAATCGTTTACTCATTGAGTAAATATAGCCTAACCATATTTAATGCTGTTTGGCTGCTTGCATTTTTATTCAATTGGCGATCTGATAGAAAACGAAATTCTTTTACCCTTGTATTATTTCCATCTGTCAAGGCAATAAAGGTTAAACCAACAGGTTTTTCGCTTGTACCACCACCGGGACCAGCAATACCTGTAACGGACAGACCTAAATCTGATCCCAATTTTAAACGTACATTTTCAGCCATTTCTATAGCTGTTTCTGCGCTGACTGCACCATATTGTTCTAATGTAGATTTTGCAACACCCAGATTATTTTCCTTTACGTAGTTACTATAGGAAATAATTCCACCAAGAAAATAGTCTGAACTCCCCGGGACATTTGTTAAGCGATGCCCAACCAATCCCCCGGTACACGATTCTGCAGTGGAAATCGACAAATCTTTTGCAATCAGCATTTGACTAATTATGTCCTCTAAACGATCAGTATTCTGACCATAAATATATTTTTTAACTTGAATACAGATTTCATCTACCTTCTGTTTAACTGCAGTTTTATCCATACCGGAGACTCGTATGTCTACTCCAGTAAATTGTGGTAAAAAAGCAATTTTAATATTATCGCTTAACGCATTAACAATTTCACCCAACTTTTCAGCGAGACCTGATTCCATAATCCCGGTTGTACGAATTGTTGTAATGGTCATTCCTCCTGTACTTTGTTCTTCTATCCATGGTAAAACCGTTGAATTCATCATTGCTTTCATTTCCCTGGGAACTCCGGGTAAAACAAATATTTCTTTATCATTCATCTTAAAATGAAGTCCCCGGGCAGATCCCAGAGGATTGGGAATACAATGCCCTTTTTTAGGTTTTAAAGCCTGATTTCGGTTGATTTCTGGAAGGTTGAGATTTCTTTTATCAAGACGTTTTTGAAGAAATTGCCAATAGTCTTCATCAAAAACGGGTAAATCGCCAGTATATTCATATAATGCAATCGCAGTTAAATCATCATGAGTTGGTCCCAATCCGCCAGTAATAATAACAGCTCGAATGTCACTCGAAACTTGGTTTAGGGAAGCATGAATTTCATCTTTATTATCACCAATCGTTTGGTGCCATACAATATTTCCACCGACTTGTAGAACATGATTTCCAATCCAAGCTGCATTCGTATTAACTGTAAAGCCGGACAACAATTCATTGCCTATTGTAATGAGTGCGATATTCATACGAAAAAAATGTAAATCTGTAAAATCCCAAAGGTAAGCAGTCCCGCTGCTAAGTCGTCTAACATGACTCCCCAACCGTGTGGGAATTGCTCCAATTGTCTAATGGGAATCGGTTTTGCAATGTCTAAAATTCTGAAAATCACAAATGATGCAATTGCAAAACCGAAAGAGTGCGGTAATCCGATTAAAGCCAGCCATTGGCCGGCGAGTTCATCGATGACAACTTCCGATGGATCATTTTTTCCAGTGGATTTAATTATGACATTTGAGGTAATGATTCCTGTAATTGATACAATCATGATTATTAATGAAAAATGCAGAATCGAAATATCAATTAAAAAATAATACCATATAAATACTGCAAAAATACTGCTCCAAGTTCCAGGAGCGAGAGGTAAATATCCGATCCGGAAAACAGTCGCAATCCAGTTGGAAATAGAATTAGACAATCGTAGTTCAGGAAAGAAATTGACGAATAACAGACCTGTTTTCATAAATATATGAAAACCCGGTGAAAGCAGTGAAAAGTGTTACGATTAATGTAAGGAAATAAATGAGGTCGTAATCACGTATAAAGTGAATTAAATCCGTCAGTGAGTCCAATGGCACTTTGGAGAATCCAAGATAAAAAAGGATCGTAACAATAATAGCTAATTGAAACGATGTTTTCGCTTTTGCGACATTACTGGTAACCATCTGAAATCCTTTATTATTCATCACCATACGCAACCCTGTAATAAATAAATCCCTGAATACAATTAATGCAACCATCCAGTAGGGAATAATTTCCAAAACTGCGAAGGAAATCAGCGCAGATATAACAAGTATCTTATCTGCTAGTGGATCGAGAAAACGTCCCTGATCAGTAATTTGATCATGTTTCCTAGCATAATATCCATCAAGTGCATCTGTAATGGATGCAATTAAAAATACAGTAAGTGCCCATAGTTTTGCGTACGGGTGGTCATAAAAAAGAAATATAATGAAAACAGGCGTTAATGCAATTCGAAGCAATGTCAAAGAATTTGGAATATTTAATTTCATAATGAGACGCGTCCTTCGATAGCTCTAATTAAGGTTGCTTCGTCAATATATTCCAATGCTCCACCCACAGGAATCCCTCGGGCTAAACGACTGGATTTAATACCTTTTTCTTTCAATAGTTTACCAATGTATAGTGCAGTTGCTTCACCTTCTATGCTGGGGTTTGTGGCTAAAATCACTTCCATCCCATCTGTAACTCGACTCATCAGATTATCAATTTTTAAATCATCCGGGCCTATACCATCTAAAGGAGATAGTACTCCACCAAGAACATGATATTTACCACGGAAGCTGTTCGTTTTTTCAAATGCATAAATGTCACTTGATTCTTCCACAATGCACAGTAAATCTTCCTGGCGTTTTGAGTCTGAACATATTGTACACGGATCTTCGACTGTAATTCCACCGCACATGGAGCATGTTAAAATTTTAGACTTAACATCCATGACTGCTTCTGCCAATTGCACAGCGTATTGATTATCAGATTTTAACACATAAAACGCCATGCGTTGAGCTGTTTTTTTCCCTATACCCGGAAACCTCGCAAAGGCTTCAATCAATCTTTCAACCGGTGGTGGAACAAACCCCATTACATTCCCGGAAGATTTAATCCACCCAGCATATTACCTGTAACTGCATTCATGCGAGTTTGCGATTCATCCTGTGCTTTTTGGAGTGCTTTATTTAAAGTCGATACAATGATATCTTCAAGAACATCCTTATCTTCTTCCATCGCTTCATCAGATAATTGCACATCCAAAATGTCCATTTTACCATTCAACTTTACAGTGAATAAATCGCTGGTCGATTCTTCAATAATGACATCATTTAATTCTTCCTGCACATCAGCCATTTTGCCTTGCATGGCTTGGGCTTGTTTTAACATTTTACTCATATTACCTTTATTAAACATGGCAATTCCTTTATCTTAAAATTTCTCCATCAAAAACTTCTATAACTCTACTGACCACGGGATCCCCTTTTGAAAGACGGTTGGAAGATTCAGGTACTTCGTGTTTAATATCTTCTTGAATTTCTTCATTAAACAAAAACGTAATGCGAACAGTTTGTTTAAAAACGTCTTCGAATGTAGATTCAATTAAATGGAGATTACGTTCGAGTCGATCAAAGCTAAATCTAGGTTGATCCATAACAGCAACAACCAATTTTCTATTATTTAACTCCGTAGGCATGGTATGTTCCAATACCATGGCAATTGAGTTTTTTATACTACTTATTTTGGTAATCATTTGATGCCAATTCGATTTAATATTTTCTAAATCGAGGCTTCCAATTTCGTCATCCTTTTTTTCAATTTTAGGTGTTTCTTTTTTAGGTGATTCATGTTTTGGATGTTCTTTTTTTGGAATATTCTTTTTTATGGGTTCCTTTTTTTTATCCGTATTATTTTTAGATGAAACTGTTGGAGGATCTGGTTTCTTTCTTTCAGGAATAGTGTATTGAACAGCTTTCGGTGAAGCGTTGCTTTGTGGAGTTGAATCAAGAAATTCCTCTATAGATACTGTCTGATCCATCTCTAACATTTTGAGCAGGTTCATTTCTAATAGAATTTGTGGTTGAGCCGCACGACGTAATTCTGGTTCCAGTTTACTAAAGACGTTTGAAAAACGCATTAAATCACGGCGTTCCCAATTCACAGCTTCAGTTGCATACCGTTCTTGGAGTTCGGGATTGACTTCTATAGTTGATTCAGCTCCTTTTACTGTGCAGATCAACAAATTACGTAAATGCTGGTTTAGTCCATTAACCACGTCTTCCAAAGGGGTACCCAATGATCGAATATTATTTAGAACCTGAATAAGATTTTCAGCATGTTTTTCTTTAATGGATATGGTTAAATCAAAGTATAAATCATAAGGAATGAGACCTAATACTTTTGTTATCTGATTATATTCTATTTTTTCCCCCGCAAAGGAAATGACTTGGTCCAAAATGCTTAGTGCATCGCGCATACTGCCGTCAGCTTTTAAGCTTATGGCCGATATAGATTCAGTATCATATTTGATTTTATCAGCGTCTAAAATGTACTTCATACGAACCGCAATAATTGTAGAGCTTATACGATTGAAATCGAATCGCTGACAGCGCGAAATAATCGTTGCCGGCATTTTATGAATATCTGTTGTACACATGATAAACTTGCCATGAGATGGCGGTTCTTCCAATGTGCGCAATAACGCATTAAAAGCCTGTGTAGTCAGCATGTGAACTTCATCAATAATGTAAACCTTGAATTTTGCATTCATGGGAGGAAATTTGATATTTTCACGCAGATTACGAATTTCATCAATTCCGCGATTTGATGCACCATCGATTTCCAACACATCCATGCTTCGGCTTTCTGTTATTTCATTGCAGGTAGGACACATATTACACGGTTCATTTTCAATCGGATTTTGGCAATTCAACCCTTTTGCCATGAGTCGAGCCATAGTTGTTTTACCCACACCTCGCGGTCCGGTGAAAACGTACCCTTGGGCAATACGCTCTTTTGCAAACGCATTTTTCAACGTTTGAGTTACGTGATCCTGGCCCACAACATCGTTGAATGTTTGTGGTCGCCATTTTAACGATAGTACTTGATATGTCATCTTTCTAATAAACTTAATAAATTATTATCTTCAAAAATTATGTTGGAAAAATACGTAAATATGTAAAATGAAAGATGTGCACTTTTTACATAATTACGATTTAAATAATTATTTACCAACATAGTTTATTTACCTTCACTCATTAATGTAGTTTTGTCAATTATTTTTATAACTATTCCAAGTTAAAATTGGCCGTGCACCATAGTTTGACCCACCTGGAAACAACATCCAAGAAGCAGTTAACTCCATTCCAAGTATCCATCGGCACACGAATACGGCACTTACCGCTGCTCCCTTCCGGGCCTGACGGAGTTTAGTGGGCATTCATTGCGATGGGTTGAAATTTCAACATCACTTACTGCTTTTCAGCAGCACAGCATAAGCCGCACTATGGCTATTAATCCTGCTATAGCGGGTTGCAGGTTACAGGGCACCGCTACCTCCCCATCTAGCACGACCACATTTTCAAAAAACGTTTTTGTTTTCTTTTCGTGGAGCCGATCGGGATTGAACCGACGGCCTCAGCATTGCGAACGCTGCGCTCTCCCAACTGAGCTACGGCCCCATTCTATTTTAACTTCACTGATGCCGTAGTGAAGTTGCCTGTCCCGATTTATCGGGAAGCTACGGCCCCATTAATTAGATAATGAATTTAGTGGTGGTTTATGACGTCAGGCAAACTGACAATGAGTTATAATTCAGATAAATGTTTGATGTGAAAAAATATTACTCTTTTTTCTTTTTCCTTTTGAAAAAACCAAATTTCTTTTTCTTCTTTGGCTCTTCTTTTTGTGGTTTTTCAGCTTTAGCAGCTTTTTTGGGTTCTTTCTTAACTGTTTCTGATTTGGCTTCTAAACGTTTTTCCCACGCGCTGGATTCAGTTGATTCCTCAACGTCATTTTCATTTGATGCCTCTGGACTTTTTTCCTGCGCCGATTCTTCGTTACGATGCTCCCATAAATTTTTAAGTTCACTACGACGTTCTTCAGATTTTGCTTTCATATTTTCAATCATTTCACTTGCATCCGCATGAAATCCATTGACTGTTTTTTCCAAACGGTTTGCTAGTTCATTCTGCATAGGTTCGCCGTGACCTTCACCTACTTTTTCAAGTAAATCGTCCACTTTATCTTTCACGAATTGTTCTTCCGTTGATAATTCTTCTATTTGTTCGGGTGCTTCTGCCATTTATAACTCCTGTTTACTCCTTTAATCTATCCATTTCTTCCGGTGTTAGTGCAAAAAATGTCTTGGGAGAAGTTAATACATTAAACGTTTGAAATGCTTCACTTCCTGCCAATAATCCTGCCATGGACCCTAAAAAGCGATAATGCCAAACGCTGTCAATATACGGACGTGTTTGTTCATTCCAACTCTCAGCTAAAATTAATCCAGCTAATGCTGAAAATGCATATAATGGAAATTTCCACTTGCTGCGATTCATTATTCCTTCCCGATAGGAAATGGACTCCATATCCCAAATAGGAATCTGCTCAAGAGAAACGGGTGTTTGAATGGTCAGCATTTTTTCACCATAAGATTTCAATGTACCTCGAATACGTCTGCCACTACGATGATGGATCGTCACATATTGATTTTCCTGAATTTCACTCAATATGTCATCTGTTTGTAAATAGGTTAAATTTTCATGGATTAATTTTCGATCTTCTGCAGTAATGACCGGCTGAACATCCACTGCCTCTTTCATACGTAAAAAGTCCATCATATTATATTTTCGCTTCGATGTTTTCTGTTGACTATACTGTACGAAGGAAATCCGGGCTATAACCGTTTTGGTACTAACCTCATAGAATTGAGCACTTTCAAAACCGTCAATATCTAAAATTACGTTATAAAATAAATTCTCTTCAGCGTCGAGAGTTAAACCTACTTTTTGGCTTAAGGGTATGATTTCACCTTCTTGTCCACTTATGATTGAACAAAAAAAGGCAGGAAGAATGAATTTAGTTATTTTCAATAAGGTTGACAATTTCACCATCATCCGGGAAACGATCGAGTTTCTTTTTAGAAAAAATCAATGAACCATCTTTGATGATTTCATATACACCACCATCTGAAGGCAGCATGGATAATTGTGTAATCTTTGTACCGTATTTCTTCAGAAGTTCGCTGGCCAGACCGGCCGCTCGTGGTAAATAGTTTCAGACGTTGCAGTATTCGATACTTATATTCATTGGATTCCTTTAAAGTTATAAAGCCAAATTAGTGCTACAACAACCATCCCTGCTGCAAGAGTGAATAATAGAATTGCTGCATTTTTAAACGTTCTAGCACTGGCATCATAGCGATAAACAGTTTTTTCCCCATCATCAATCGTTACTTTACCCATTAAAAGTCAAATGCTGTTTCAATGGTTGTTTGCTTAACGGGTTCAAGTTCGCCAGTACCGTCATCACGATAGAATTGACGGAAGTCCCAAATAACACTTACACCTTTACTGACTTCATAACCCAACCTGTAACCTAAAACAGTATTGAGCGATGGATTCGCAAAATCAAAGGGATTTAAATCATTATTACGCTGATAGTATGCAGTAGCAACACTCAATTTAGGAATTTTATCCGCATTGAGGTTTAATGCAGCCATAAAACTTTGAACTGTATCTGATTCAGACGTCATATTTGCAAAGGATCCGCTAATACTGGCAAAACCAAAAATATCTGCGCTCAATGACCCAAAATATCCGCTTAAATCTTCATTCATTGTTGAATCGGCAAATAACATCATGTCCTTCGTAAATATATATGTTTGATCTTCAGTATAAATGGGTGTTACCCGAGTAATATCATAAGATTGATCAAAGAATTGTGGCACATAATATCCGCTCTTCAAACGATATTCGAAACTCACATTTAAGAATTTGAACAGGCTCATGCGTACACCCGGCACAGAAAAGCCGCTTCCACTTTTTGCTTCCCTGTAAAATTCAGTTCCTTGTTCACCGGCTTCAGGAATATTTAAAAAATTGAACTCGGCATATACATTCAAGGAAACCATTTTATTGCTAAATACCGGATATCCAATATCAAACGCATACCCCATTGCTGATGCTGAATTATCTTCTATACTGAATGGAGTACCTTTGAGTCCCAAGTCAGTTTCATCCGCATCATAAATATTATTTCCATTGGCATCAATGTCCCACGATGTAGAATCAACTCCGGAATGAGGATCAGGTATACCGTCACCATCTGTATCATTCCATATTGTTTTATCATCAGGAAAATCATCAAAAATATTCGGATAGGAATCTTCGTCATTATCTTTCAAACCGCTAAATTGATTAACATCCATCACAAAGTTTGCGCCGATAGTTAATGGGAACGCTTTAGATACTTTATAACTTCCTCTTAATCCCAGCAGGGTTCCTCCTCTTGAAAAATCCTTGAGGTTTGACATGAATAATTCAGTTCCGAAATTACCAAAATTCACACCAGTGTTGATTCCCAATTGACGGACGGTTGGAAATTCCATCATGTTTGAATAACCCATGAGCAATCCACCATAACCGAGAGTCACGTTATCCAATGAACCAAATTTTACCCAAAAAGGATCTTCCTTTTGTCCCCAGCGGAGGTATAGAATTTTATCCACTATTACTGATGGATCATTTTTTACATCCCATTCATTTGGGCGGATATTTCCTTCATTATCAATATAGAGCACCAAATCCAATCCAATGCCTAGTTTACCAATATTGAATTCGGGACGTAATGCTAACTGATTGTACAAAACACCATCAATTGTGACAGAACCCACACCTAATCCCATATTGAACGGTCCTTCCGGTTCTGGAGCTGTTTCAGGAGCTGCTTCTTCAGGTGCTTCCGGTTGTTCTTCAGGCTCTGGTTCAGTCTCTTCTGGTTCCTGTTCTTCTTCCGTTTCTTCTACTTCTTCCTCTGACTCAGGCTCTTCTTCCGTTTCTTCCGGTTCCTCCTCTTCGGCTTCTTCTTCTGTTTCCTCTTCACTTTCTTCAAAATCCGCATCAGGGTCTTCGGGGTAATCATCGGGACTAAAGGGTTGTTCTGTCAATGTTCCTAAGGCGTTCGAAATAGCTTGCTGTCCGGGCTGAACATTGATTGTTTGGCCGCTTACTGAATTGTAAACGTCAAAATTACCTTCCTGGCAGAAAAATTGATCCATTCCTGCTGGATCAGAGACAACAGCAAATTCTGTCCCTTTTACAGATGCAACTGAGACAGGTGTTTCTACTCTGAACGTCTTATCGCGTTGCTTCGACACTTTGTTGAAAATGGTACCTTGTTCAATATCAATTGTTCGTGTACTCGGTGAATCAATAAATTGAAATTCAGTATTTTCTCTAATTTTGAGAACAGAACGGTCGTCGATAAAGATAACTACGGCGAAGCCAATTTCACCGATTCGAATGGCATCACCATTATTAATTCCGTGCCCTGCTTTTACATCAGTAGAAAATGATGCTTTTCCTAAACCTTTGAGAGTAACATCCCCATTAGTTTTCATGACCCTGGCAATGGCTTCAGCATGGGTAAAATTGCTTACAATGATAAATACAATTAGTATGGATGTATAAAATCGTTTCATAATCTTTTCCGTTTAAATGTGGTTAATTATTGGTGAAATTTACTCTATTTGACTGATAGTTCAAGTGATCTAGTTCTCATAATTGTTGAAAATTGCTTGATGCACAAATTCAATAATTGAGTAAAATGGAATTTCTGTTGAATTCGTCATAGATAACTCACACATTTTACTCGTTGAAACACCTAGGGCGTTATTAGAAATATCCGAATACATACTGGAACAATTTTGAGAAGCGCTATTCGTTAATTCCGGGTAAAGCAAACCTCTGTCTCCTGCAGCACCGCAACATCCATTTACGAGAGGAGTTTTAACGTTTCCAGCTAATGTTCTTACGATTTCTTCCAACATTTTTTCATGCTGCATTTTTTGCCCTGAACAGGTATGATGAATTAAAACTTCTTTTGATGAATCATTATATGAAGATAGTTTATCAATTTTATTATGAAAAAGTTCAATTATATCGATAAAATGAATTGAATCTCTTTTATTATTATTAATACTTCTTATATGATAACTACAAGGTGACATATCTAACAATATTGGGATTTGTCCATGTTCGCTTAATGAATATAATATATCAAATGTTTTTTCAGTAATGCTGATATGAGCCTTATCAAAACCTTTTGAAGCAAATGGCATTCCGCAGCACAATGAGTTTATTTCATTTGGTATAATAAATTGCACACCCAATTTCGGTGCCAAATCCATCAACATATTTATAACAGAATTAGGCCCTAATGTTCGATGCAAACATGAGGGAAAATAGATATATGACGTTTCACCAGTTCCAGATGAATGTGCAGACATTCTTGGACTAGGTTTCGATAAGTTTTCATTCCATACTGGGATGCTCTTCAGACCTACTTTTCTTAATCCTATAGTAACAACTTTCATTGCTTCAAATCCCAGAATGTTTCCTATTCTTAAACCACCTCGCACAGTACGTTGTATAAAAGAAAAGTTTTTAGCGGTGAAATTGGCAAAAATTTCTCCCAGTAATGAATGCTGAAAAATTCTTAAACTTTTCACATACGATCCTGTATCAATATTTACAGGGCATTCCAATTCGCATAAACCATCGGTTGCACAGGTTTCGTTACCGGAATATTGAAAATCTTTACGTAATTCTGCCAATTCTGATGGTCTTCGTTCGGATAATCGCATTTCTCTGGAAATCGCAATTCGCTGTCGTGGAGTTAATGTAATATTTCTCGAAGGGCATACAGACTCACAAAAGCCGCATTCAACGCATAAATCAACTTTTTCATCCACGAGAGGAAGAGGTTTTAGATCTTCGATATGAGCGTTCTTGTTTTTATTTAGAAGTACTCCCGGATTTAATATAAGGTTCGGATCTGCAAGTGTTTTGATCGACCACATAATTTCATAAATATCACTTCCCCATTCTGTTTCAACAAATGGTGCCATATTTCTACCGGTACCGTGTTCAGCTTTAAGAGAACCATTGAATTTTCCCACAGTAATGGAAACTAATTCATTCATCATGCCATCGAGTTGTTTGATACCGTTTTTATCGTTTAGATCGATTGAAGATGCAAAATGCAAATTACCGTCCTTAGCATGGCCAAAAATAACGGCATCATCATATTGCCATGATTTAAAAACATGATGTAATTCATCCACTGCCATGGGCAAATCTTTATAATCAACACAAATATCTTCTGCAATAACACTCGTTCCCGATTTTCGTAGGGCACCGACAGTTGGATACAAACCTTTACGAACTTTCCATAGATTTTCACGAATTCGTTCATCAGCGCTGAATGGGCTCACTAAACGTCCTCCCATTTTTTCAAGTTCAGATGTAGCTTTTCTTACAGATTCAAAAAGTGTATACTCGTCATTACTCTGGAATTCGCATAATATACCCGAATGTTTTTTATGAAGAGATTTTACGTCATACGGTTTTGATTTTAGATACTTAACAGTAGCTAATGATGCATAATCCATTATTTCTAAGGCACTTGCGTTCAGGTTACTTAAAAATGGAATTGTAGAACACGCTAAAACAATATCATCAAAAAGTAAAAGACCAGTTGCCTTTTGCGGAGGATCGGGGACAGTATTTAAAACAACTTCAGAAATAAAAGCCAATGTTCCTTCTGATCCAACCAAAAGATGAGAAAAAATGTCAAGTGGATGATCAAAATCAAGTAGGGCATTTACCGAGTAGCCCATTGTATTTTTTATTTTATATTTTGTCCTGATTTTTGACTTCAAGTCCGAACGTTCATTCACTAGTCTTTTGCAATGTTCCAATCCATCGGCAAGTTTTTTCTGTTCGATAAGAAATCGATTGTAATCGGCTGATTTATCTGTATCGTACGTTTTACCATCGCAAGTGATAAACCGAATGGAGCGCATTGTATGGTAAGCGTTATTTTTTACACCGCACACCATGCCGGATGAATTATTGGCAATCATTCCACCGATCATACAGGAATTTATAGATGCGGGATCCGGACCGATTTTGCGATTGTAGTTCGACAAAAATAAATTCGCATGTCCACCGATGACACCTGGCTGCAGACGAATTGCTTTACCCTTATCTATTATTTCCCATTTTTTCCAGTCACGAACCGTTTCTGCTATAATTCCCGGCCCCACAGCCTGTCCCGATAATGAAGTTCCGGCAGTTCGAAATGTGATAGGAGTTTGTGTTTCATTGCCATGCAGAAGCAATGATTTGATCTCATTTTCATTTGTCGGGCGAATAATTGCATCCGGAACAACTCTGTATAAACTGGCATCATGAGCATACGCCAAACGATCAATTAAACGAGTGGAATAGTCATCCGATAATACGTTTGGCAAATTATTCACAATCCTTTGTGAAGATTTTCTCGTATAATTTGAGGAACTTCGACGGACACCTGTTTTTTATAGTCGAATGAAATGATTTTAAACAATCCTATACATACAGGAAAATTCTGACCTTCCTGAAAAATAGCTCCTAAAAAGTCAAAACTCTTAAATCCTACTCGATTAATGCGATGACAAACAGTTAAATCAGCCGGGTGAGAAACTTGTGATAAATATTCAATATTCATACTTCCTAAAATTATACTTGGATTTTGTTTAAGACGAATTCCATCAAATCCAAAGGAAGTATAATAATCTACACGTGCATTTTCCATATATGTTAAATATTTAACATGGTTCAAATGTCCAAGAGCATCCATATCTCCCCAGCGAGTTTGGACAGTCATTTCCCGATCAAAATCAGATCGTTTTAATTGTCGATATTCTTTCATTTTTAAGCACTTCAATTAGATGTGCGGATGGATTCTCATTTTAATATCTCTGTTGAATGACCCTCTTCTTTAGGATTGTTTTCCCTGATCCTGTTTTGAAATATTTCTCTAACCTTTTTGCCTTGGTTTCAGTTGTTACTGCTATATAAGCACTTAATGTCAATGGAATATATGCTTTTGTTGATTGGGCTTTACCTTTTGTATGTTCTTTAACACGTCGTTTTAAGTCTTTTGAAGATCCAATATAATAAAAATTCCTTTCGCTATTTTCAAGTGCATAAACATACCATATGATTACTCCTTTTATTTTGACTCAACAACCAAAGGTCCATTATCATTTAGACTATGGTTAGCCCTTCAAACGAAAGCCATTTATTTTTCAATCAGCAGGTTGGCTCTTCAAACCAAGGTCCTTTATTTTTCAATCAGCAGGTTGGCTCATCAAACGAAAGCCATTTATTTTTCAATCAGCAGGTTGGCTCTTCAAACCAAGGTCCTTTATTTTTCAATCAGCAGGTTGGCTCGCCGACCGAAGGTCCCGACTAGTCGGGACGCAGGTTGGCGGAGAGGGAGAGATTCGAACTCCCGATGATCTAGGACCATACTGCATTTCGAGTGCAGCGCATTCAACCAGACTCTGCCACCTCTCCATTTATTGGTAATAAAATACTGTTACAGTATTAGAAAAACGGCAACTATAATAACCACAAATTACATAATTACTCTTTACGTTTTGTCCGAAAAAAGTGTTGAATCAATTCCAAGGACTCGTTTTCTAAAATCCCTCCTTTTACGGCTATTTTCTGTCCTAGACGGGGATCTCCGCATAATTGGTACAAAGAACCACAACAGCCCCTTTCTTCGTCATAACAGCCAAAAACAACCATTTTAAATCGTGAATTCACAATAGCCCCTGCGCACATAGGACAGGGTTCCTTCGTAACATATAGAACACAGTCAGTCAAACGCCAATCTTCCAACGTATTTGCCGCAGCAGTAATTGCTAATATTTCTGCATGAGCAGTAGGATCTTTTAGCCTTTCCCTTTGATTATATCCCCTTCCTACAATTTGATGATCTTTGACAATAATTGCACCAATAGGAACTTCATTAATCTCAAATGCTTTTTGGGCTTGTAGAATGGCTTGCCCCATCCAACGTTGATGTTCCTGTTGGTTTACGATAGCGTTATTGGGTGGATAAGATAGTTTGTAAGGAGTCAATCCAAAATGCTAATTCTGACCGGCCACTAACACTATTCACATCTGGGTTGAATGTGGTTGTACTGGAGAGAGCCGATAAGATAGTTTGCATCTGTGTCACACTGTTTGAGAATTCTCCTTCAGCAAAATGTGAAGCAGCCATTGTTATTCTCAAATCAAGATGATTTATTTTATTATTACTGCTTGTGTTATTATGAGAAAAAATCCAAGCAGTTGATGTAAGACCGCCGGTCAGTGCATCAATTAAACTGTCACCCCAAATAATTGCAAATGAATCTTGACCTATGGCATTACTTGCGAAACACAATCCTGCCCATATTTCATAACGTATGTTTGTTGTATCAAAAATACTGGGTGTAAACCTTAAACCTTTTTCAAAATAATAAATACTGCTATCTAGATCTGTCAATTTTCCAAATGACCATCCCAATCCATTATAGCCATCCATATATGTTGAATCTTCAATAATTGATTTCGAAAACCAGCTTTTACTTGAAATATAATCAGAATTTGTGGCTGCTTTTTCAAATAGGAACCAACCATAATTTGCCATATCCTGTTCAGTTGCTTTATATTGTTTTCGACACGAGCTTATTCCTAATACCCAACCTAACACAAAAAGAATAATTGCATATTTTCTAATATTATTCATCATCGTAAAAGCATCATTTTTCGTGTATGTATTCGACCATAATTATTCATCATTCGAACAAAATATATTCCACTAGAAACTCCTATACCATTTTTATCTCGTCCGTCCCATTGAATTGTATACCTACCAATATCCATTTGTTCATTGACCAACGTTCTTACATGTTGACCCAATAGGTTGTATACAACAACATTTACACGTTGTTGTGGTCCATCGCTAAAACCAACATCATATATAATATTTGTGACTGGATTAAAAGGATTAGGGTAGTTTTGGTGTAAGCTGGTTTTACCTGGTACAATCAAAGTTTTTGGCCCTAATCGGAAATATCCCATTCCGTCTGTATAAGCTATTATTTGACCATATTCTGAAATCGAAGGTATTTCAATCCATTCAACACCATTTCTTCGTTGGTAAATAGCCAAATCTTCACTGATCGATGAAATAGAAATTTCAACGGGTAATTCAAACACGGATGATTCTTTACCCAAACGATAAGACGCACGATCGTGAAAAAACTGATTGAACATGGTTGAATCAACGATCAATAAGGATTGATCAAATGGTACAGAACCGCTTGAACCATACACTCGAAAATTCCCATCAGGGCTGTAGCCCGTCCAGTCATAAAATGCTTTTGCCAAAGCCATATTAACAGAACGGGTTATAGTCGTATCACCCACTACACCCCAGGCTTTTACATAAAATGAATATGTGCCAGGATTATCAAATGAATAATGTCCTACATACGTATAACTTGCAACAGTGTCTAAGGCAATTCGTTGACCTTGAACAGTAACGAATAAGCTGTCTGTTTTTGAAACAGTATCCGTCAAAACGACTTCGAAGAAATTTGTAAACGCATTATTCTGTATTACTTCAAGTGATATATTCGGCCTTGGAACACGCAAAATATCAATTACAAATGTTTTTGTCGCTCTTGCGTTTTGCCCATCTATTACCGATACTTGGATTAAAGTTGTATCTGACCACTCTATTTCCGGTGTAAATAATACAGTGTCACCATAGGAACTTGTACTGTATTGTAAAGAATCACCTACAGTTGTTGCTCCGCTTGTCGTTGTTGTAATAGACATTTTATCATTATACGTCAATGCAGAAACGCGGACGATTAATGTTGTATCATCAACATCCGTGATATAGTCAGTAAAATCGATTTTTTTAAATTGATTTTCTGTGATTTCTATAAGGGGGATTGTTGCAATTTGAGGTGGATCATTTTCCGGTGTAATTGTCAAATAAACTGTATCTAGCCCTGTAGCTCCTGCAGGATCACTAACGAAAAATAATATACGATGATTGCTGCCGAAATAATTACTATCTACATTGAATTCAGCCCACCAAATACCAGTAGTATCCGTTAAATCAACCTGAATATAATTCGCAAGAGATTTGGTGGATTTGATATTCGTAATTTTCTTTACACCACCCCTATTATCTTTAGATGATTCTTCTTTATCAATAACAGTATGCAAACCACTTTGTATAGGTTTATGGTTAAACATATCATACAGTCTTTGTTTTACCACATCTGGAGTTCCATCTCCAAAAAAGAGTTTCGCAGTAGGAAATCCAGGTTTACTTGATGTATCAAGCACTGCTGCCTGGTAGGTCAATTGAGTACTGTCGTTATCAACATCATTTCCATATTGTGATAATAAAAATTTAACTTTTGTCGTTTGGTCTTCTTGCATGGTTTGAATGTTATTCGGTGTTAATACCACCACTGTAGGAGTATCATTTACAGCTATTACAAGCAATGGATATGAAATTGTATCTGAAAATGTCCAATTATCATTTACAATCACTTCAGCAGTATATAAACCTGTATCTGATTGAGTGGGTGTCCAATTGATCACATTTTGACCTGTTAAGAAAGCTGCCGGTGTCGCAGGTGTATGGCCATATTGATGTGTTGTTGTTAATTCATACGTAAACACATCACCACTGATAGTTGCCGTATCTGCATCAGTAAATTGGACGGTTTGAGAAAAGAGAATATCTTCAAAAGCATTTACTGTATCCGATACAATGGTAATGATTGGTGCCGAATTTATCCTTCTGATTGTATCCGAATTCATAATAGTGGAAATATTACCTGCTATGTCGGCAGCTCTCACATGCAAGCTATATAAATTATCATGTGTTAAGGCAAGATCAGTATGAGTTATATTATTTGAAGTACCTAAAGAAGTCCAATCTTGTAAATCATCCACATAAACACCACTAACATCATAATGTTGTATTTTGTAATCATACGAACTTAATCCAGACCCTTCAATTGTCTGAAAAACAGAGTCAGTAAATTCTGACCAAACAGCTGAAATGGAATCAGAGGAGATAATTGTATCTTGTGTAAAAAATATTCCAGCAGTAAGAGTTCCAAGAGTTGGCGAAAAAGGATCATACACTAACCTGCTTAAACTGGAATCACCATAAGTTGTATTACCCACACGATCAGAAATAGCCGCTCGTATAATTAATGTATCACCTTGAACTAAAGTCGTTTCTGGTACTAATAATGATTCAATCTCTGTTTTAGTTCTAAAATAAGACACACTTGACCCTGACCCTTCTATACTATCTTGAACGGGAATAGTTACCCAATCAGAACCACGGACAATATTAAACAACTGTATATCCAATTTACCACCACCGAGAATTGAATTATCTGAACCTGGAGTTGGGATTGGTACTAAAATTTCAACACTATCCATTGTACTATTATACCAGCCAGTAACTTGATTTGCCCCTTGGGGAGTTACTGTTCCAGTTAAAAAATTTGCCGGTGGTGTATTATCTACTGTAAAAACTTGATTATTTGTAAAAGTTGTTACATAATTTCCTGCTAAATCCTTTGCAGTGATTGATACAGTAAAAATTCCATCATTTTTTGAACTATCTGGCAATACGACTTGATATATCCAGGTAGAATCGTTGTTATCAGAATTAAAGGCAGACATACCTAGAAAAGAGTCATTTGTTGAGTCTGAATACTCTACATTTAAAACTGGCGGAATAGTCGTATTTGCTTTTTCAGAGAATAACGCAGTGATTTCTACAATATCCTGGTATTTGCCCTCATTTGATAAATTAGTTTGTGTTAGATTTGTATAACTTAATGAAATAGTTGGAAGTGTATTATCTACAACCAGGGTGTCAGTATTGGTAATATCGATAGCACGCAATGTATTTAATGCTAAATCTGTAGCTGTGATCGAAACACTAACTATTCCATTATTCCCTTCTCCGGATGGAATCGTTGCTGGATAAGACCAAATGGTAGAATCTGCCCCCATTGTCATATTGGTGGCTGATATATCATCTCCGACTCCAGAATAATCTATAGCAATTTGTGGAATGGGTAACACACGCTCATTAAACGTAGCTGTAATAGTTACTACCGTATCTGCACTGGCAAAATACCTGCTATATGTTAATGCAGCTGTCGGAGCGGTGGTATCATAAAATACAGGTGTTTCTATAAAATTAGATGAAATATTACCTGCAGAATCAGTGGCTGACCAGGTTATCGAGTAGTTTGCACCTGAAACAAGTGTTGTTGGATCGCTTGTTAATGTATAATTATCAAAAGTTGTCGCCTGATCCAATTCTTCATCTGTCAATGTTGAAACATGAGGTGAATTAGCATCTACTTCCCCACCAATCCTTGTCCAAGTCACCGAACCAGAAAAAGATGTTTCACTTAATTTATAACCGATCAAAGTATGGTTTACATATTCTCCACTATCCGGTGATAATAAAGTAAATGTGGGATGTGTGTTATCCACTCGCAATAAGGTGCGATTCGTTGTATTTCCATTTGTAAGTGAATTACCTGCAATGTCACTTGCAATGATTGAAACTGTTGCAGCACCATCATTTCCATCTGGTATAGTAATATTGTTGTAGACCCATACTGTGTCGTTCACATTAGACATATTCACTGTATCTAATTCAGTACCTCCCGCATATAATATGGCTAATTGTGGACTATTTGACATTTCTTCACTAAAAGTAGCTGTAACCGATATAATATCATTTTCTTTCACAAGAGAATCACTATATGTAATAACTGCTGTGGGTGCTTCTGTATCCACAATGATATCTTTATTTTCGCCTAATGAACCACTACCACCAGGAGTAGAGAGCGTTAAATCGAGTGCGTTACCAGCATTATCATAAATTGTACCGCTATTCAGGGATAATGCATTTACATTTTGAACGTCAAGATCGGATGATGTATGTCCATCATCTACAGTATAAACGAATGTTATGGTTGTAGTTGTCGAACCACTTGTATAATCAACCGTCGCATCTGTAGTGCCTGTTTCAAGTGTGATTTGCGGAGTTCCCGTTACATTCAAAACTTCTGAACCGGTAACATCAATATTGATTGTTGTTCCTGATTTATAACTTCCATTATCGGTTGAGGATGAAACAGATGAGACTGTTGGTTGAACTTGGTCCACAACCATATTAGTTGCACTTTGAGTTCCGGTCCGTTGATTACCTGCAATATCCCAAAGTATAGCTCTGAAATACAAATTTTCGTTTTCAGCAAAACCTATTAATTCAACAATATCAGTACTATCAGTGCCACCCGAATCTACAGAAACAGTTTTAAAACCAGCTGTAAAATCAGAGCCCAGGACAGTATTGAAATCAGCAACGCCTTCCCAGGAATTTCCTCCAGCCTTTGCTTCAAGTCTAATTTTCCCTCCAGACAATGAATTATCACTGCCTTCTAATGGAATAATGACTTCAATCCCAGTATTAACTCCATTATAATATCCTGCACTTTCTACATTGCCATCGGGACTTACCGTTGAAGCAATAAACGAGGAAGGGTTCGTTCGATCAATGGTTAATGTTGTAGCGCTTTCTGTGCCGGTTGTAGAATTTCCAGCTTCATCCGAAATAATTGCTGTGATTGTTACAATTCCATCATCGGCAAAATTAGTAAGAGCTTCTAGTTCAGCTTCTGTTAATGATATTGTTTTATTTCCATCTAAATCACTCAAAGCTATTGTTTCAGCTGATCCAATATATTCATACGATTCAGAATCTACTTTACCACGAATTTGAACAGTTCCATCAGTTAAACTGGCATCATTTGCAATTGGAACAACTATATCCAATCCTGTATTTGTTGAGTTCCAATATCCTGCATAAACATTCCCACCAGTTGTCGTTACAGTTCCAACAATAAAACCATCTGGATCAATTCCATCTATTTCAATATCTTTACTGTCACTCATATTATTTCCAGCTGTAATCGTCAGATCTGCTGTTGACATAGGATTACCGGCAACATCTATTAAATATCCCCCTGATACGGCTAAGGTTTTAACATACAAATCAGCATTGCTGTCGCCACTTTGAATTGTATATGTAGCCGTTTCCGAATTTGAACTTGTAATACTAGAAATAGATATGGAATTATCTACAGAACCGGACTCCATAGTGATATCTAATGTTCCTCCGGTGAGTGTAATATTATCATTAAATGTAATATCTACTGCTATATCATCGCCTGTATTATAAATGCCATCATTCGTAGATGATGTTACATTTGAAACTATAGCAGCAGTTGTATCAATAGTCAATGTCGTCGTACTGGCAGTTCCCGTTGTACTATTTCCTGCAAGGTCTGTAAGAATTGCATTAAAGGTAATAACTCCCCCATTGGCAAAACTGGTTAATTCTTCAATATCTGTATTTCCGCTGCCTGATTGGTCTATACGAACATCAATTGTACCCGCTGTAACATCTGAAGATTGAATAGTTTCAGCAGCTCCTACATCCACATATGAATTGGCGTCAATCTTCGCACGGACCTGTACCGTACCTCCCACAAGACTATTATCACTCGCCAACGGTACTGTAATATCCACATTCGTATTCATTTCGTTCCAATAACCGGATACGACGAAGGTACTGACTGATGCAACGGTCGTGACAGCTCCGGTTTGGAAATCAGCTGGTACAGTACCATCAATTACAATATCTTTGAAATCAGAAATATTTTTACCAGTCGGAACTGAAAAGTCGGTCATGGCATTTCCCGCTGCATCGGATAGAGTACCTGCAGATAATGCGATAGTTTTTACTTCAAGATCGGAACTTTCATCATTACTTTGAACTGTATAAGTGCCCGAAGCAGTCAAAGCACTACTAATTGAAGAAATGGTAACAGTCTGATCGGTTCCTCCTGTTTCAAGAGTAACGACCAAATTTCCACCTGATAATGTGACCGGTTCATAAAAACTAACTGTAACATTCACAGTTTCGCCGACACTATAAGATCCATCATTATCTGTCGAAGTCACTTTTGTTATTGTCGGTAATATTCCATCTATTGCAATAGCATGAGCTGAAGCTAAAGTTGTTGCAGGAGTAAAGTTCGTCATTGCATTTGGATTATTGCCAACCAAATCTGTTAGTGCTGCACCTGATCCCAGAGCAATACTCCCAATAGTAAGATCGGAAGTTGTATCACCTTCAGCAATCGTATACGTTGCTGTAGTTGAATTAGAATTTGTAAATGTTGACACATTTAACGTTTGATCTGTTCCTTCAAAATCAAATGTTAGGTCAAGAGTTCCACCTGCTAACGTCACTGATTCATCAAACTGCATGGTAATATTAATATCATCACCAGCTTTATACGTGCCATCTGCAGTCGTTGATGTCACAGCAGTGATTGTAGGCCTTGTAGCTTCAATAACAATATCCGATGCATCATTTAAATTGCCACCAGCAGGAATTGATGGAGCTGCATCCAATGCATTTCCAGCTGCATCGGTAATTGATCCTCCTGTCACTGCAACAGCAGATACAGACAAATCTGAACTTGTATGACCTTCTTCGACTGTATATGTAAAGACTATTGAACTCTCACTTGATATAGACCCATTTGAAGCTGTTCCATCACTATCGCCGGTTTCTAGAGTTATATCTAAACTACCGGCACTTAATGTGACGTTTTCCGCAGCTCCGCCAGTACCATTAATTATATTTATTTTAATCCCAATGTCAGATCCTATACCATAAGTCCCATCGCTCGTATTATTATTAATTATCGATCCAATGACTGGTGCGGTGGTTTCAAGTACAATTGCATGTCCATTCGATAAATCCGTTCCTACAGTAAATGAAGACATTGCATTTCCCGCTGCATCTGATAAAGTACCACCACCTGTTATTGTGATTCCATCGACAGAAAGGTCACTTGAAACATCTCCTGCATTCACTGTGTATGTTCCAACAGCTGTCGTTGTTGAAACAATATCAGAAGCTGCAATTGTTAATGTATTATCTGTATCTCCAGTTTCAAGTGTTATTTGTAAATCTCCAGTATTTAAAGTAACAGATTCAGAAAAATTCACTGTAATATTTATTGTTTCACCTTCACTATAACTCGCATCAGGAGATGAGGACGTCACGCTGGAGATGGTCGGTCTTACTCCATCGAGTTCCAACGAAACACCATCTTCAATATTTGTTGTAAATGAAGTAACAGGCATTGTTAAAGAGTTTGCTGTATTTAACGTAGATGTTGAATATGTTTTATCATATAAGGTTCCGCCACTCATTGTGACTTGAGAAACAGATAAATTATCTACATCATCCCCTTCTTGAACTGTATATGTACCTGACCATTCAGTTGCGTAACTTGAGCTTGTAGACCAATTATCTGATGAGGAAGTAGCTGTTGCTGTATTTGTTGTATTAAACGTTGCCGTTAAACTTCCACTGACTGGAATTACATAATCATCAAATGATACCTTAAAAGCAATATCATCACCAATTTTATATGTACCGGCTGTTTCAGAACTAGACACACTAGAAATAGACGGATCTGTTAGATCTACACTTATGTTTCCATTGTTATCAGACGCACGATTATGAGCATTATCAAATAATTGACTCGTAATAGTATATGTAACACCTTCAGTTAGTGTTATTCCTCCAGTAATAGTCGTATAGCCACTTGAATTGATAGATTGGCTAATCACTTCACTTTGAGAAGAGCCGTCATCCCCTGCCCAATTCACATGTGCTGAATCAATCGATTCGTTCACATAGATTCTATAATCTGAATCTTTTGTTGATTCATTCCATGCTGGATCCTGAATACCCCAATTACTAAATGTCTGATCTATGTTTAACTCTGTTGCGCTTCCGGATAATGTGACATCATCATATATTTCATTTGCAAAACTTGCATCGAGAAATCTTACTTGAAAATCGACAGTTCCGCCATCTCCTGGCCATCCTGTACTATTTTCTAGATTATCATCCGTTACAGTGACTGAAACCGAAGAAGGACTAGCTCCTAATGCAATTAAAGATGTATTACTGTTAATAAGTGTTGCGGCACCACTATTAAAAATAACATAAGGTAAATAAAACCCATTCGAATATGTTGTTTGATCCGCTCCGGAAATACTAACAGTAAATGTGAATCCTGAAGTATGTGAATTCATGTACCCATTTTTTTGATACGAACCATTGCTTGATACTGCTGTTGTAATATCATCTCCATTTGCACCAAACATCAATGATGTCAGTAAAATTATACTGATAAATGAATAATTAATTTTTGAATATAGTTTCATTCTCGAGGTGATTAAATTATTTAGAGATTAAAACCCAGCATAATAAGACCATCCACCCAACTAACAAAGTCCAATTCATTACTTTTATCATCAATTACATTAAAGGCTCCGGTATAACGTATACCCCCACGTAATTCTAGAGTATTTCCAATTGCAAATCCATAGGAGGATTCACCACTAATACCAAACGTACTTCCAACCAGTCCTGTGCCTATCTTGAGTTTTCCCGGACCTGCAGGAAATGCAAGTAAACCCATTGCTGTTATTCCGGAAAATTGTCCACCTACAGGTAAATAATTCTCGAAACCAAAATTGCCCACTTCGGCACCAAACCGAAAACGTACACCCATTAATTGCATAAGGATTGGAAATTCAATACTTAATCGAAAATTAATCTGGGGATTGTTGTTATATGTACTCATACCATGATTAACAAAACCTGGAGATGCTCCGGAAATATTCATGGAATATCCCAAACGTTTAGCCGTATCGGCTAATTCTGTTTCAGAAAGATCTTCTTCTTCAAATTCACCTTCTTCATCATAAAATTCATCATCTTCTAAATATTCAGATGTATCATCTTCATAGAATTCATCATCTTCAAAATACTCTTCATCTTCATCGTAATATTCTTCATCTTCATCATAGAATTCATCTTCTTCGTAATATTCTTCATCTTCATCATAGACTTCTTCATCTTCTTCATCACCCCAAAATACTTCTGTTGGGTCTTCATAATCTTCATCTTGAGCATTTAAATTTGAAATAGGAATTAAAATGATGCACGCGATCATTAGTAGTGAAGACCTGAAGGAAAACATAATTGTATTTACTGGACTCTTTCGCATAGTTACCTCAATACGATTTTCATTTAAACGTACTTATTCGCTTTACCCCTTACCTCTGGGGATATTATTCAACGGTATAATATATAATTTGCAGTGGATGTGAATCAATCTCATAAATAAGTATATTAATATATATTATATAAACCCAAAACTCAAAAGTGATGTAAAACACAATTGTATTGAATCAAATAATAACACTTCATCTAATTGATCATTTTGTGGAGATATGTAGCCCGTACGGGATTTGAACCCGTGTTACCGCCTTGAGAGGGCGGCGTCCTAACCCCTAGACGAACGAGCCATGAAAAATGTACGCCCGGGAGGATTCGAACCCCCAATCCCCTGGTCCGTAGCCAGGTGCTCTATCCAATTAAGCCACGGGCGCATTTTTGGTGAGTGGTAAATGGTAACTAGTGAGTAGTACCACCCCACAAATAATTTTCAGCCAATCTCAAGTCAATAAGCTGGGGCACAGGGATTCGAACCCCAACCGGCGGAACCAGAATCCGCTGTCCTGCCATTAGACGATGCCCCAAAATCATCTAAACTGATAAAAAACAGGGAGCAAATTTATGCTCCCTATTACGAAATCTGGTAATGTTTTTAGTGAATTTATTTTATTAAATATGCTTTTCGAACATCCGAACCCATTTGAGTTTGAATACGTATAAAATAAATTCCGGATGAAAATGATTCAGCATTCCATTTCACAACATGATGACCGGCAGTCATATGATCATTATTTACCAATGTTTCTACCAATCTCCCTTGAACATCATACACCTTAATTTGAGTGGACATTTCATAAGGCAGGGATATGGGAATTGTAATTTCAGGATTAAATGGATTCGGATATAATTGACCCAAGCTAACATTTTGAGAAACTTCTATTCGATCAATTGTTGATTTATTACTGAAATTAATCTGTTGACCGGTTGGACAACATGCGTTTATTTCGTCAATGGAATTTACATTACATGGAATAGTGAGATTAATTTCATTCTGTGGATTTTGTCCGGAAAAGTCAATACCAACAATTCGTAAACGATCATTATTTTGATGTGTTTTAATAATCCATCCATCAGGAACAATTAATTGATCCATTTCTGCAATTGCATCAATATCTAAATCAATTTGAAATCCACTTATCTGCAGTTCATTAGAAAATGTAATTAGTGTGTTTTCTTCTGTCCTTCCTAATTCTAGATGACCAGCCCCAGCGTCATATTCTCTGGAGTTTAGATCGCCGGGATTTAAGATATCCTGAACGATAAAAATGGCATCTAAATAATTAATAATTCCATCAATATTATAATCTGCAGCTTCCACTGAACAACCAGGATAATTATCATCAAGCACTAAATCCAATAAATATAAAACATCAAATAAATCAATAACAGGAGCATTATCAGTTACATCACCTGTTACATTTCCTAGCACATACACATTTAAATTATCGCACGCGTCGCATGCATCGCCTGCGCTATCTCCATCAATGTCTGCTTGATCAGGATTATAAACGTCTGGACAATTATCATCTGAATTATCAATGCCATCTTCATCCGTATCATTATTCATTTCATTTGCTCGAGCAATTTCAGCTTGATAGACTTCTTTGGTTGAATAATTCTGAACGAATGCTACAATATTCAAATCGCTGATATCCCATTGAACCGTACTCAAGTTTGGCCAGTTAGAGTCCATTGTCCATTCGTAATTCAGTTGCACATCATTGGTGCCGTCCAAAGTAATATCATCTCCAGAGTTGGATGTTAACATTTCAATAATTGTAGCTTGATGATGTAAAAGGCCATTATATCCATCATAATAAACTGAATCCATTGTTGAAACAATAAATAATCGTGTCTGTTGAGAAGATATATCATATTCACTTGATATAAGCACACTTACATCCACATCATAACCATCAATTCCACCACTTAATTCAATCGTAACAGGTGTTTCATTTCCTATCATATTCAGTGCATGGGACCGCCAAGTTGACGGGCTGGAACCAGAATCATCACCTCCAGTGAACATATGGGGTGTATAATTATTACCGTAATAATTATTACGTGTTTGGTTCAATGATGAATTATATAAATAAAAAGGATCGTTTCCAGGTGCAGGCCACCATACATGGTAATGTATTTGAATCCAGTTTGATTCTGCATCATCTCCAACATAAGAAGAGTGATTTGGATCTGTATAATTGTGAAGCTGTTGCTCCGCAGCAGCACACGATGGTCACGTAGTGGATGTTATTAATTCACTAAGTGCTTTTTTGCTTGCTCCAAAAAGAAGTGAAGAAATGATAAGAAAGAAAAATATAGTTTTTATTTTCATTAATTGAACTGTGTAGTTAATTAGGACAAAATTATCACATTTATCTTAATAATAAAAGTTGTATGTCTAAAATGCTGCAGTTAAACCCATTTTAAATCCATTATCAAACGGCTCGATGAAACGACAGACTCCATTTGCACATAGTAAACCGCCTTTTAATGATCCATACATCAGCGACATTCTAATAGATGATGTAACATTGTAAGCAAATTCTATATTTACCCAGTTTTTATCCCTATCCAATCCAAGAAAATCTTCCAATGAATTAGAACTGGTTTTCACATCATCGGAAGGTGCCCCGAATGATATTTCGCTAATGGATGTATTATCTAGTGTAAACGCTACTGTCCATTTGGGAGTTTTTCCAATACTCATACTGATAAATGTATTTTTTTGTATATCTATTTGTTTACCATTTTCATCATAAAATTCACTGATTAAACTATCAGCTATTATGGTTCCATTCATTTCTCTATAACGCCATAAACCCTTTTTAAGCCACTGTGTCTCTATTTTTACATCTATACTCCAACCGTTTGAAAATGTGTAAGTCGTATGTAACGGTAATGTTTTAGCAGACTGATAGGTATAATTCAAACTTTTACTTGTATCTGTTTTAGAATATAAGATTAGATCTATAATATCTTCTGAAAACGCAAAACCTGCTTTTAGATGAAGTGCGTAATTCATAAAGTATCCTGTAATTTCTCCATAGATTGTATTAAAGGGTGTTGCAGTAGGTTTTGATAGTGGAATTCTTGCGTAATCTCCTTCTTTTTCCCATGAATAATCGTCATTCATAACCCAAGAGTGGGATCGGCTAGATTGGGAAACAGAACCTAAATATTCATAATTGTCCGTAATTGACCCCAGAATATCCAACTTATAACCAATCTCATTATTAAAATCAGTTTGATGTGACACTCTATTTAAAAGAGTCGTTGAATGAATTAGGTTTGCAAGAGGAGGATTTTGAAATTCTAACGACATACCATAATTGTCTACATTATTCCATCTATTTGTAGGATTTAACGTTCCAAAGCGATAATTGATGTATTCTAAATTGATTGAAAATAAAGAAAAATAGAAATTTATATTCCCGTAAAATCCTCTGCCATCAATATGATTATCGTATTTATTTTTGTCCTGATTCAAGGTTGTAGACCAGTTTTTTAAATATTCTACATATAAGTCAAAAAAACTGTTATTATAAATATAATGGGCACCTATTAGACGATTCTTTATATCAAGTGTATCAACAGGAAATGTATTAACTGGATGTAATTCTTTGGATTGAAGAAAAGTAAATCCAGCTAAATGATTATTTATTAGCCATTCTGTATTTGCACCATAAATGTTATGTGAAGCTGTATAGTTTGGAACACGACTATCGTAACCTGGTGAATAAATTGTACTAAATGAAAAATCATTTCGACCTGTGAGAAAGTGGATATTAAATGAATCAGTTTTATATTTTAAAGCAATTCCGCGAATCCCAGTATCCCTGTCAATAGTCTGATCATCTAAAGAATTCAGGATCAATCCTCTCCCCCATATTTCATACATATCTCCGAGATTTATTTGCAAAGGACCATTTATATATTCAAGGCGAAGTTTCCTTAATCCATTGAATTTTCGACCCAATTCTGGTGGATCACTGAATTCAAATTGCAACCAGCTATTAAATCTTCCGAATTGAATCTGGTTATTAATTAATGACTCATTATAATAATATCCAGTTCTGGTTTCTCCAATGCGTGTAATTACATTTCCTGAAAAAGACATCTGACCAACTAATATTGTAATGAAACTAAAGAAAAAAAATAAATATTTCACTCAGACTTAACCTTGGCTTTTTTGTAATCCAAAACAGCTAAAATTTGCTTTTCTATTTCAACTTCATCCCCGGGAATATAGCCTTGATGAAACCAAACAATTTCTTTGTTTTGATTGATGAGTAAAGACGTTGGAAGGAGTGTTGCATTTAATTTTTGCGCAATTTGCTGATTAGGATCCAATGCCACAATAAATGAGTATTTTTTTGAACGAATATAACTTTTAACCTTAGATAAACTTTTTGGGCTATCTGTACTAACAGCTAAAACATTAAATCCATCTTTACTGTATTTTTGTTGAAATCGTTCGAGATGAATCATTGCTTTTTTACATGGTGCACACCATGTAGCCCAAAAGTCGATTAAAATAGGACCATCTTTCAATAATTCATCCAAAGAAACTTCACCACCATCCAATATTTTGAATGAAAGATTAGGAATTGTTGAATCATTCAAGAGTTCTGCGTGTAACAAAGCCCCCCAAAGGATGCTTAAGATAATAAGTCTCTTCATAAATTTCTTATTGTATTCAATTGGATTTCTCTATTAAAAAGATTTACTAAAGATACGGTTAAATATATTATGATACTTACAGAAGAGACTGTAAGAAAGAAGACAGTTCTGTCTCAGGAACAAACTTCAAACTCACTCTGCGAATGCTGTCTGCTGTAGGTATGGGTAAACTAAACGTATATGTAACAGGTATTTTCACCGATTCCATGGCAACCTGCAATGACCAACCTCCAATAGTAAAGTCAATGAGTGGTGAAAATTTATGAACGGTGAAATAATGAACGTTCGCAGATTCAAGTTGATGAATAGCAGCTTCAGGTGTATCCACAATTAAAACAACCGGTTTTTTAAATTCATTTAAAAAAGAAATAACAGGGATTGCTCTGTATTGTCCATAGCGGATTTTCTCATGTAATGCATCAGAAAGATTGAACTTTTCCTTATTGAAATCAAATATCATTAATGAACCGGTTTGTTTCAAACCAGTATAAGGCAACGATTTAAGCATATCAGAAATAACATGTTCTTTTAAGGAATATTCTATTTGGAGATTCACATTCATTTTTTTTGTATTTTCTTCATCATACTCAAATGTTGGTTTCTTAATATTTACATTGTAAGGACTGGACATCAAATCATCTAAAACATTTGTGAGCATTAACGTATTGGCGTCATTTTCAGGATTATAACTGGGTTGGGAACTATTCCCTAAATCCAAAACCCATTCTTCACCCTCTTTAAAAGATTCATCTTTTGAAGGCAGGCTTCTTGCACCTATGACAAGATCCATACTTTTTTCTAATTCATCAATGGCCATATCAATATCTCTACTGACATCTTTTGTATCACTAAAAATAGATGATTTTTTAGTTGGTGATTTGTCAATTGAAAATTCTGGATAGATGGATTTTTTCTTTTTATCCACGGGTATAAATGAAGTTAACATTGTTTCTACAGTTAAAGTTAATTTCAAATTCAATTCAGAAACTTCATTGTAATTACCTGAAATTTTACGACGATCAGCTTCTTTCCATGTGGCGATATCTACCAGTTGTAGATTTATTTTAATGTCGTCCAGTTTACGCTCAAATTTCCCCAACAGTAAAAAATTTCTGGAGCCACGAGGTTGATGGAGTAAGAGTGAACGATTATTCATGATCGCTTCAAGATCATGTTGATCTTGTAAACGCAATTTTGAAACATCCGTAAGTTTGGCATTGAGCATATCTACAAAGCCCTGGCCAAGCCAGTCGATAGATGATTCCTGTGTAACATTATCAAATTTGATGATATATAAATAAACAGATGGGCCGGCCTGGAGGACAGTAAAAAGAGTCATTCCTGAAATAATTGATTTAATGGACGTCCGCATAAGCATTCAAATTAGGTGGATTTTTTCCATTTTGCCAATGCTAATTGTTTTGACTTTGTTGTTGCTTTTCCAGCTTTGCCCATGTATTTCTTAATGGGACTGTCCGATTAAATACCGGTTTTTCTGTTGTAGAATCCGGATCTTTATAAAAATATCCCAATCTTTCAAATTGGATGTGTTCTCCGATCTCTACCTTTGAAAGAGAAGGCTCAAGTCTGCATTCATTTAATATATTTAATGAATCGGGATTTATTACATCTTCGAAATTTTTCGAAGTTGCTGGATTCGGGACTGAAAATAATCTATCATATAATCGCACTTCAGCATTCATGGAATCATTTGCAGACACCCAATGAATTGTGGCTTTTACCTTCCTGCCGTCCGGTGCCGAACCTCCCTTTGTTGCCGGGTCATATGTACAATGCAATTCAATAATATTGTCCTGCTCATTTTTTATAACTTCATTACACGTAATAAAATATGCATAACGTAAACGTACTTCCCTGCCGGGAGCTAAACGGAAAAACTTCTTGGGCGGATTTTCCATAAAATCGTCTTGTTCTATATATAATTCACGGCTGAATGGAACCTTTCTACTTCCGGCAGATTCATCTTCCGGATTATTTATCGCATCTAATTCTTCAACATTATTTTCATCAAAATTTGTTATGATGATTTTCAATGGGTTCAGAACAGCCATTCTGCGTTCAGCACATTTGTTCAATTCATCACGTAAAATTGCTTCCAGTTTTGCAATTTCCATAACATTCTCTCGCTTTGCGATTCCCACTTCATCCATAAATTTACGTATTGATCTTGGTACATACCCTCTTCTACGCATACCAGACAATGTGGGCATTCGCGGATCATCCCACCCATTTACATAACCACCATTAACCAAATCCTTCAATTTTCTCTTGGACATAAGAGTATAACTCAAATTCAATCTGGCGAATTCGATTTGCTGTGGGTGGTAAACATCTAATCGATCCAAAAACCAATCATAAATTGGACGATGGTCTTCAAATTCTGTGGTGCACAATGAATGTGTAATATTTTCGATCGAATCCTCTAGACCGTGTGCCCAGTCGTACATTGGATAAATACACCAATTATTTCCCGTATTGTGATGAGTTGCATGCATAATGCGATAAATGACTGGATCACGCATATTCAGATTTGGATGAGCCATATCTATTCTTGCCCTTAGTGTACGGCTACCATCCGGGAATTCTCCATTTTTCATACGTTTAAACAGATCCACGTTTTCTTCAATTGACCTCTTGCGAAAAGGGCTGTCTTTACCTGGTTTTTTAAGAGTTCCTCTTGTTTGCCGAATGTCATCCGCAGACAAATCACACACATAGGCATCGCCTTGATTAATTAATTGAACTGCATAATCGTGCATTTGCTGAAAATAGTCTGAAGCAAAACACAGCTTATCCCATTCAAATCCTAACCAATGAACATCTTCCTGAATTGCATCTACATATTCTTCTTCTTCAGCAATAGGATTAGTATCGTCAAAACGCAGATTGCATTTCCCTCCATATTCTTTGGCGATACCAAAGTCTAAGCAAATGGCTTTCGCATGACCAATATGCAAGTGACCGTTTGGTTCTGGAGGAAAACGTGTTTGAACACGGTTATCAAACTTGCCCGTCACATTATCTTCATCGATAATGCGTTGTATAAAATGACGATGTTTGTTTTCGTTCATGATTCTAATGGAAATATGTCTAATGCTTTAGTTAATCTGCGTATACATACCTCCTTCCCGAGTATGGACATCAATGTAAATAACGATGGACCGCTGGAAATGCCGCTCAATGCTAAACGAGTTGGATGTATTAATTTTCCAGCAGACAAATTATTTTCCTCTGCTATTTTTCTCAAAGATGCTTCAATAACATCTGCATCCCAAAGTTCAAGTGAGTCTATACGCTTTTTATAATCATTCATAATCTGGCTGGTAGTATCATCCTTCCAATTTTTTCTGGCTGATTTTTCATCATAGGATATTGGATCGCTGAAAAAATATGAAGATTGATCGATAAAATCTCGTAATGATTTTGAGCGCAGTTTTAGTTGTTCTAGAACTTCGTATAAATATTGAGTTTCAAATCCTTCTCCCCAATCGCCATTAATTGCATGAATACCTTCCAGAATTTTGGCCGTTCCCAAGCGAGACATATGTTGGCCACTAATCCAAGAAAGTTTTTGTTCATCATAAACTGCACCCTTTTTATGAACGTGGCTCATTTCAAATGAAGCAATTAATTCATCTAGCGTAAATATTTCATCATCAGATCCAGGATTCCAACCAAGGAGAGCAAGATAATTTAATAAGGCATCCGGTAAATAACCGTCATCTTTGAATTGCTGAACTCCCAGAGCTCCATGACGTTTACTCAAACGTTTCTTATCCGGACCTAAAATCATGGGTAAATGAGCAAACTCCGGGACTGTAAAACCCATAGCATTGTAAATCAAAATCTGTTTAGGTGTATTGCTAATATGATCTTCACCCCGTATGACGTGGGATATTTCCATTTCATGATCATCTACAACAACAACCAAGTTATAGGTGGGGTTTCCATTCGATCGGGCAATGATAAAATCATCAATTTCATCATGTTTTACGTGGACGGTTCCATAAATCATATCATCAAAATGTGTTTCACCTTCAGGTACACGTAACCGTACAACAAACCCTTTTCCGGAATTCATATGCATCATTATATCTTCTTCCGATAAATCTCGACATGTTCCGGGATACTGGTACGATCCTCCTGCACGTGCCGTTTCCAAAACATCTTTCGAGCAGAAACACCTGTAAGCTGTATTATTTTCCAATAAAGTTTGTACGACGTCATGATATTCATTAAGACGTGTCGATTGAAATAATGGTTCACCATCCCATTTTAACCCTAACCATTCCATGGATGTACATATTTGTTCAACAAACTCTTGCTTGGATCGTGCTTTATCTGTGTCTTCGATACGAAGATAAAAAGTACCACGATGGTGTTTTGCGTATAGGAAATTAAAAAGTGCAGTCCGTGCGCTACCTAAATGCAATTGCCCTGTAGGGCTTGGAGCAAAACGGACTTTAGGGTTTTTTATGTCAGACATATATAGAAAAGCTAATCAATTTTCACATTGAAAAGAATAGATTAGCTCCACAATTTCGTTTACAATTTTATTGTAATTAAAGATTGGCCCACCGAACGAAGACACCGCAAGCGGGACGCAGGTTGGCGGAGGCGAGAGGATTCGAACCTCTGAAGGGCGTAAACCCTTGCTGGTTTTCAAGACCAGTGCATTCAACCGCTCTGCCACGCCTCCTTATTATTACTAATAAATACTGGCGGAGAGGGAGAGATTCGAACTCTCGGTACGCGCAAACGCACACACGCTTTCCAAGCGTGCTCCTTAAGCCACTCGGACACCTCTCCGATAATTAAATCATTTTCAAATAGTATCAGGTATCCCATTTTAACAGGATTACCTATTTTAATTAAGGTTATTCCTTATCCTCTGCTTTTTCTTCTTTGTCAGCCTCTTCTTTTTGATCGGTATCTTGATCATCAGCATCAATGGTTTCTGCTGCCTTTTCTTCTGTTTCATCAGATGAATTATCTTCAACAGCCGCTTCCTCTTTTGCTTCTACTGTCACTTCATCTGCCGTTGCTGCTTCATCCCCATCATTAGACAGTTCTTCACTTGCTTCTACTTCGGGTTCTTCATCATTTTCTTGGACCGCATCTACGACTGTCTCTTTTCTTACATCCGCTGATTCTTTTACATCTCCTTCAGGATTAGGAAGTTCCATATCCAATGCCAGAGTTTCATCTTTTAACCTTTGTAGAGCGCCATCAAGATTTTCAGAATCTTCCAAAGCGATCATCTGTTCATTAAACCTCCAGTGGCCAGTCTTTTCAGATTTTACACTTTTTATATACTTAACCAAGGTTTGACTTTTCTTCTTCTTACCTTTAGCTTTTGCTGCAAATGATGTTCCTTTGGCCATAATTATATTTCCTTTTTAAATCTAGTTCTAAATAAGCCGGCGAATTTACCGCAGATGAAACACTTGATCAATGCATAGATTAACGATATTCATACATCATTACTTCACCATCGGTCCAATCCTTTGGTTTTTTTCTATCCCGGGTAACAACACGTAAATGATTTTCATCCTGAAATTCAAAAATACTTATTCTACTCATACCTGATTTATCCATCGTCCAGCGTAGTGTCCATGGTTTTGATGCAAAATCAATTTCATATCGACCATATTCCTGATTACTGATTTTTGTACCCAGTTGAATTCCTTGTGAAAATTTTCCTGTACTGCCTTCTCCCTCTTCATCTCCTTCAAATGTCCATACTACTGTCATGATGGCGCCCTGAAAAAACCAATTCCCATCTAAAGAGCGGATATATTCAATTCCTCTTACAGTTTTAGGAAGGCTTTCATTCCCCGCTGAATCAATCCCTTTCATGGTTAATGAGTACACAGTACTCACATTCAATTTGGATTGATTTTCAAGCTGCAGATCGTTGTACTCACCAGACTGGATTTCATCTGAACTTAATGGAATACTATGAGGTGTACTTCCATCAGGCTTACCTCCTTCTCGAGACCACACTGCTGATCCTGAAACAATATCTTCACTTAATACATAACTAATATTTGAGCCCACATTTACATCTTTACCAGTTGGCATTTGTATTGTAAAAACAGGTTTAGTAATATCATAGTTTATTCCTGATATTTCAGATGATTCTGCACTATTTCCGGCAAAATCCATTCCTATCAATTTAATTGTATACGTTGAACCATCATTAAGATTTAAAGGGATCATTAGGGGATCTTCACTCATGACTAATTTGTTTAATTCATTTTCGGATAAGTGATGTGTGTTATTATTTCCGTGCTCATCTGTAAAAATCACTTCTCCACTTTGAATAGGTTCTGAAACCGTGAATGTAAAATTGAGGTGATTTATGGATGAGTGTTCGTTAGGAGAATCTATAGTCAACTGAGGTGGAGTCGTATCATAGAAAAAAGTTCGTTGACTAACAACCAATGAAGAATTCCCAGCCAGATCAATGCCCGTTAATTCAATCTGATATTGAGCACCACTTACTAAAGGTAAATTAGGTAATGCTGAATTTGAATGATTACCAGCAATTAAAAGATCATTCGATAGTTCTATCATATGATTTTGAGGATCACTAGCACCAAAAATACGTTTCCACGTTAATTTTCCAGATGACAAGTCTTCATTCAAATTAAATTGCAAATTATCGTGATTTAAATATGAATCATTTTTTGGTGAGAGCAATTCTGTTATGGGTGGCGAAATATCATATGTAATATTTTCTGCTAATACAACTGAATTTGAATTACCTGCAATGTCGATTCCTTCAAGTGTGATATCATATACTGTACCATCATTTAAAGACATTTGATTTGTCAAATTAGCAGCGGCTAACATTCCACTGTTTAATTCTTCGCCAACTAATTCAACAGATCGTGGACTTTGAAGATCGGATGCTCCTCCACTTGCTTTCCAGAGAACTCTTCCTTTCTGCAGTGGTTCATTAATAATGAATTGGACTTCAGTGTGATTCAGAAATGAGTCAGAAATTGGATTAGAACCAATAAATACAGGCGGTGTGTCATCATATTCAATTCCTTCAACTCGTGTCTCTGAAGTATTACCCGCTAAATCTGAACCTGTTAAAACAATAGAATATGTACTGCCGCTAATTAAAGAAGGAGGTTCTTGCAAAATAACTTGATCAAAACGTTCTGCAGCAAAATAACGATCAGGTAAATCAATTTCTGAAACATTTCCATTTTCATCAATCCATGTAACACTTAATGAGTTCAATTGCTCTCCTATTCCGATTGCCAGATTAGAATGATTGACTTTTGATAAAGAAACCGGTGATATTATTTCCAAAACAGGAGGATCTATATCGTAAACTAATTGCCCGATTTCATCTGATAAACTAGAATTTCCCGCACGATCCATTCCGGATATTTGAATAGTATATTCAGCGCCACTAACAAGTTCTACGCTCTTTAGAACATCAATTTTATGATCATCAGACTGGAGTTGATTTTCCGTCAATTGCAATACATGGGGACTGTTTTGATCGTTCGCACCAAAAGTATGTACAATATTAATGTGTCCTTCAACTAATTTTTCATCTATGCTGTAATTCACATTCATTTCACGAATGTGTGAATTCGCCAAAGGTGCGGTAACTTTAATGATTGGTGCTGTAATATCATACAGTATACTGTTAACAGACACTGGAATTGAAACATTTCCTGCAGGATCACGGGCATTAAACGTAATTGAATATTCACTGCCATCCTGAAGGGTCACATCATTTGCCAAGCTGACACCATCATAACGTCCTTGATTATTAAATGGCGGTAAAATCAATACATCATGAGGACTTTTAGCATCAATATTTCCACCGATATGTTTGAATGTCAAAATCCCTTCTGCTAATTTTTCATTCATTTCTATACTGACAATTGGTTCATTAAAAGCGGAACGTGAAATTGGTTCATGGATTGTCAATATTGGAGGCAGCACATCAAACAAAACATCCTTTACGGAAGCAACTTCAGATTCATTGCCGGCTCGATCCCAGCCTTGGATAGACAATGTATATCGAGCACCGTCAGATAAAACGTCCATCAAATTCATATTTATATTAAGCTGAGGACCTTGTTTCAATTGCGATCCGGACAATTCTACAATATGTGGTGATGTTAAATCGGTCGTTCCACCAGTGTGTTCAAAAGTGATAATTCCTTTGGATAAATTATCAGAAAGCATATAGCTGATTTCCGTTGTTTTGATTTGTTCTGTATCTACAGGTTTACTTAATGATACTACCGGCGGTTCATTATCAAATAAAACATTTGTAACTTTTGAAGATCGCACCTCGTTATCTGCAAAATCTTTCCCTGAAAATTCAATCGTATAAATTGATCCATTTTGCAAATTGGGACCATTGACAAATTGAACATTGTTATATTCACCAAATTTTATTTCATGATTTAACAAAGGGATTTTATGCGGCGATCGGCTATCAAAAACACCACCTGATTGTGTAACAACCAAATTACCTTCAGCTAAATCTTCACTTATTATTAATGATATAGTTGATTGATTTATAGCTGTATTAGAGATGGGAGCGATAATAGAAATGATTGGATGAGTTGTATCATATTTCACATTTTCTATTTTATGAGTTATGGATACATTTCCTGCAGCATCTGATCCTGATAATTCAAAATCAAGTGTAACATCATCATTTAGTTCAGCGAGTTCTTTAGGAATGAATTGGTTATATTCCCCTTCCAGTCGTTGTGATTCTGTTAAATCAATTATTATATCCTCTTTATTATCAATTTTGATTTTAATCTGTCCAGCAACCATATTCTCACTGATCAAATAGTCCAAAGCCAGAAAATTGGTATAAATATTATTCGTAGGTGTTTTTAGAAAAACAACTGGTGCTTCATCGTCATACGTTATATTTTCAATTTTGGTTTCAGTCGAAAGATTGCCAGCTAAATCTTCACCCCTAAATTCAATTATATAAATAGCACCATTAATTAATTCAATTATTTCTTTTGGCAATTTTCCACCACGATCCCCTGCTAATAAACGGCTGCCGGATAAATTAACAATATGGGGACTTTGGTCATCTCCAGCACCGGCAGTACGGGTAAAAACGATTTGTCCATTGGTTAAATTTTCATTTATTGAAAAACCAAGATTAACTTCATTTATTAAAGAACCTGACTCTGGTGAGAGTTGTGTGAAAATTGGCGGAGATGCATCATACGTATATGAATTAATTGATGTGGCTTCATTTGTATTTCCGGCTAGGTCTGTTCCTTCTAATCGTAACATATATGTTGCTCCGTCTACCAAATCAGGTATATTATTTAAAGATATATCAAGATGACTGCCGGAAATTAATTCATCAGATTTTAGCTGTATTTCATGTATACCGTTATCATCGAGCCCGCTCAAATCCTGCCAGATCATTTTACCTACCAACAAATCTTCATCAATTGTGTAGCTAATGCGATCATGATTCACAATTGATCCTTCTACTGGTGAAACGATATCCAATTCTGGTTTCGTCACATCATATTTTACATTTTCAATAGGTTTGGATTGACCGATATTTCCTGCAAAATCTATTCCCTGAATGTATATTGAATATGGAAAATTTTCCTCAAGGAATAATGAATCATTAAAAACATGTTCGCCTGCAAGTAAATAAGAATCAGTTAGATTTAATTCAATTATATTCCCGGAATTTGATTCTAGTATTAAGTCGGCTGCATCCAATGATTCATTGATTGAAAATTCAATTTGTGTTTCATTAATAAACGAATTATAAATAGGTTTATATATTGCAATTATAGGTGGAGAAATATCATACTTAATATTTTCAATCATCACAGTATCAGAAACATTTCCTGCGTAATCAACACCAACTAATTTTATATGGTATGTTTTACCATCGATCCATGTTGGTAAAGCTTTATTTCTATCTAAATCTTCCTTAATTGCAATTTTTGTAACATTTTTTCCATCATCAAATATTATTAAACCTGACTTTATATCTTCGGATAAAGTATATCCAACTAAATCCTGATTAACAACAGATCCTGAATGCGGTTTAACATTTCTGAATTCCGGTGGTGTTCTATCAATATGATAGTTTTGTATACTTACAGGTATCGATTTATTTCCCGCAGGATCAACGCCGGTAAAAGTAATTGTATAAATTCCACCATCTTCCAATTTGGGCTCGAAATAATTATTCAATTCATATTCACCCTTTTTTAAAATTTGATTATTTAAGTTCCAAGCTGTGGTTATAATTGTATTTTCATCATCTCTTCCATTCCAAGAAATCAAGCCACCTGCAAGGTCTTCAGAATATGAAAATGTTAGTTCTGTTCCATTGGTAAAATGATTATTAACCGGTGATACAATTTGTAGAATAGGCGGAGAAATATCATATATAACTCCTGACATAATAACTTTTTCACTTTGATTTCCGGCAAAGTCTTTCCCCTGAAATGTAATTTTATATGTCGCTCCGTCTACAAGTTGAGAAGCGTTGGAAAGTGTATAATTTTCTTGGGCTCCCTTTTTCATTTCACTCTCGTTTAATATTATCCTGTGAGGAGAATTAGGATCCGCAGTTCCATCCGTTCGAGTCCATGAAATTGTACCACTGGCTAAATCTTCACTTTTGGTAAAAGTTACGCGATTATGATTAACAGCTAATGTTGAATCGGGAGTTTGAACAGTTAACAGCGGTGGTATTGCATCAAAGATTACGCCTGAAATACTCACCACATCTGCCTCATTTCCTGCTCGATCTTTTCCGGTTAACGAAATATTATATACGCTACCCTCCATCAATTCGAGTCCACCAATAATATTATTATGAACTCCTTTCTGCTTTAATATATAATCCATGATTATCTCATGCGGCGCTAATGAATCAGGAGCACCTCCAGTTTGTGAATAAGTAATTTTTCCCTGAAACAGATTTTCGCTTAAGAGATAACTAATTGACGAAGTAGAAACATATGTGTGTGGTGTTGGATGAGACAACGTGATTTCTGGAGCAGTTATATCGTAATGAATATTTTGCGATATGGATATATTAGACTCATTCTCTGCCCTGTCTTTTCCTTCAATATATACAGAATAAATTGATCCATCCATTAAATTGGGTGTATTTAATATTCGTGTTTTCATGTGAACACCAGCTTCTAACTCATTATCTACTAATGATTGCTTATGAGATCCCTTGGAATCTACTGCACCACCAGTACGCTCCCACGTAATTGAAGCTTCTTTTAACATTTCACTTAAATCGTAACTGACAAATAAATGATTTACATTGATACTGTCTTTCGGTTCTAAAAGTGCAATTTCAGGTGGTGTAAAATCATATTGTAATCCCGGAAGACTTATAGGAGAAGTATAATTTTGTGCTCTATCATGACCTGAAAATGATAATTTATAGATTGCACCTTCAACTACATTGGGCATAGAAAGCAACTCATTTACATTATGTTCTCCAGCGGTTTTTTCCTTGATCGTTAGTGGAATTTCATACGGTGATTTCGAGTCATCTTTTCCACTTGTTCTTTCTAAAAAGAAAGCACCCTCTTCTAACGTTTCTGATAAGTGATAAATAAAATTCAAATTATTCAAAAAAGACATAGAAGTTGGAAAACTAACTGTCAACACAGGTGCTGTAAAATCATACAAAACATTTTCAACAAAATATGTTTCTGCTATATTGCCAGCGCGATCCGAAGCATTGAATTCTAAATTGTAAATTCCGCCATCAACTAAGGGTGGATTTATGGCCAATAGTAAAGAATCATGCTTACCAGCATCGTTTTCTAATTCCAGAAATTGTGACGTATAAGGTGATGCTTCATCCTTTACACCTCCAACCCAACTCCAAGTAATGGAACCGGCATTTACATTTTCTGATAAAGTATATGAAACTTGTTGATGATTCAAAGCAGAGCCTGATGTGGGTAAAATATCAGTAAACTCCGGTGGAAAAGCATCAAATAAAATATCAGTGTTCGGTAAGAATTTCCCAACGTTTCCAGCTCTGTCCAAACCGGCGAACACCAATGTATATACTGAACCATCTGTCAATTCAGTTTGGTTTGATAATATAACTTGGAGATGATCACCGTCATTCAATTCACCTCCAATCATTGGGATGATATGTGGAGCTGATGAATCCATGGTGCCCTCTGTCTGCTCCCAACGGAATTCACCAGCTCGCAACGGTTCATTTATACTGAATGATACTGTCGTTTCATTGATTGAAGCTCCTGTTGCAGGATAAATGGTCGTTAATAACGGCGGTGTTATATCGTAAGTGACTGAATCAACTTTAAAAACCGCCGAAGAGTTTCCGGCGCGATCAATGGCTGATAATTCAAAACGGTATACAGTACCATCATTCAGTTGAAATTCATCAGCTAATTCCTTAAATATTGAATTATCTGTGAATAATAAAGAATCACTTTGAAATGAATGGGGAGCATTATAATCCGGCTTTCCTGCAATAGCTTTAACATCAATTTCCCAAGATTGGAAAGGTTCATTAATAGTCCAATCAATTGTTGTAAAATTTCTGAATTCAGAATGAAGTGGTGAAATAAGTTCAACTTCAGGAGGACGGATATCAAACATGATTGAATCAACAATTGTCGGGATTGAAACATTACCAGCCTTATCTGTTCCATAGATATGAATCCGATAAAATACACTATCCTGCAGATCACCCTGATTTACAGGTTTAAATAATCCAGTACCATATTTTGATAAATCACTTGAATCAAATTTTACTGAAACTACTGATGAACTATCATGAATTGCATGCCACTCTAATCGTGCATCGGTCAGAAATTCAGATTGATCAAATGAAATTTTTGGTTTATTGATAAAGGGTTTTGCAAATAATTCCAAAATTGGAGGTGAAATATCGAATGTAACTCCGTGGATTTTTCGATCAGTAGCATCAAATCCACTTTTTCCTTTTCCCTTAAAAACTATATCATATATAGCACTGTCTACCAATACTGAATCAAGACCCATATTTGTATGAAAACTACCTTTTTTCAAGAACCTTTTTGGTAACATGAATTCAACTGAATCAACATATTCTCCGGTAGTGTCAATTCTATACCATATTACCCTCCCCCATTTTAAAAAACTTTCATTTTTAAATGACAGGTTAGTATGATTTACATTAACAGAATCTTTAAAGTTTTCAAACCAGAATATTGATTCAGTTCCATCGGGACTTAAGCGAAAATCCTGTACTAAAACTCCATTAGAATCATATTCCATGATACGAGCAAGTTGTGTAACAGGATCAAAATAATGATCCCACCAACGCATTGTTTTACCGGAGGGTTGTCTAACCCATTCTTCTTTAGATAAATAACCTAATGAATCATATTCAAAATGCGTGTTGCCGTATTGAAAAGCATTTACGTCAAAAAATGCGTGATCAGTCAATTGCGCCAGTTTATTATAATCCAATATTGAAAAGCGATCACTCCAATCCTTAACAGTATCCACACCATATACATATTCAATATATTCAACTGCTTTGGTTTCCATACCAAACAATACTTGTTCAACAAGTATATTATTTAATTGATAAACATCCTTACTTCTTAATACGCCTATTGAATCGTATGAAAATATTTCTGTTTGATTAATTTCGCCCTTACGATCAATATTCAACTTTTTGATGATATTATTATTTTCATCATAATCAGCACGGATGTGCGGCTTAAATCGAGTCTCTGATTCAGGAACCGGTTGATTACTGGTAAAGTCCAGTTCTGTTAGATAGAAACGAGTAGTGAGAGTTGAAGCGGACACAATGAGGCCAACAAGCAATACGGAGAAGACAGAGAGGGCACGCTTCATAGCCCTAAATTTAGTTTAATTGTTTTCCAGAGGAAATGGAGAGTTTAAGAAATTAAGATTTTTGTTTTTTGCCTTTACTTACAGCCAACTTTCTCATATCAACTACAGAATCGGTTTCATCTACTATCTCAACTCCTAATAATGTTTCAATAGCATCTTCCAAGGTTATTATTCCTACAAATTGACCAAATTCATCTTTGACAATAAATAAATGCTCCCGGCGGCGTACAAATTCATCAAGAATTGTTCCAACAGAATCTTTTTCTTGAACAATATGAACAGGATTTGACAATGCATCCATAGTTATTTCAAATTTGTCCTCCGCTTTACTATTAAGTAAGTTGTCCCGCCGTACTAAACCGGTAATTTCATCCAAATCTTTATTATAGACTGGGATTCTTGAAAAAATGATATTGTCATATTCATCCAATGCCTCACGTACCGTTAAATCTTTTTGCAACGCATAGACAACTGAACGTGGTGTTAATACTTCCTCGGCAGTAATATTATCCAATCGAAGGAGATTCTCAATGATAGTACTTTCATCTTCTTCAATAGTACCTTCATCCTCACCTATTTCTGCCATAGCGATAACATCTTCTTTAGTAACTATATCCTGTTTTATATCTGGTTTCAGCCAGTTTGAAAGCACTTCAAGCAATACGACAAAAGGATACATAATAATTATCAGCATGCGAATTATATACCCTGACAATACAGCCAAGTGCTTCCAATAATGGGCACCAATTGTTTTTGGGATAATTTCTGAAAATATTAGAATAGATAGCGTAAGGATTCCGGACATTATAGCTACCCACTTACTGCCCAAAATATCATATGTCACTGCACCAACTCCAGCTGCACCTACGGTATGAGACAGGGTATTTAAAGTAAGTATTGCTGCAAGGGGACGGTTGATATTATCTTTTAATGTGTCTAATAATTTTCCGGATGTTGGGTGTCTTTTAATTAAGACATTTATAAAAGTAGGACTCATTGAAAGTAATACAGATTCAAGTAGAGAACATAGGAATGAAATGCCCAGGGCCAGAAAAAAATACAGAAATAGTGTTGACATGTATACTGAATTTAGGCTGTGACAGATTCAGTCTGCAATGTCATTCGATGGAAATATGGCAACCAAGGCAAGTAAATCAATCCCATTAAAATAATTCCAGAAAGTTGAATTCCCACAATATAAAAAGGCCATTCACCGATAAGAAATGGACTATTAGATAAAGGTTTTATGCTTAGAAACCAATAATTACCTCCGATCAATGAATTAAAAATAGACATAATAAAAGCAAAACCATTGGTCAAGATTATAGTGTTCATTAATGAGTCTTTACGTAAACGCATTCCTTCGACTGCTACCATCCAAATAACATTCAGAATGACCATTGAATGTGAGAAGAAAAATACAAAAATGCCCAACGGATTCCATATTCCTGTCAAGTCTGGAGTAAGAATAGCTTGACTTCCTCCGGCGATTCCCCAGAAAAATGCCAATTCAAACGCTTCTTGTTTTTTACTGATTAAAGCCCATGATGTTAATATCAATGAAAATCCACACATATGAAGTGGTAAATCTGAAGAAAACTTCCATAATCCTTGAAACATTAATGTAGAATCATTTATGATTTCTTGTCCTAATGTTAAAATGACCAATAAATAAACTACGACCTGTCTTTGAGTATTATTTAATATATTTTTTCCAATCAACGGAACAAGTATCCACATGGCTAATCCCATTAAAATATATTTTATGTGCAAGTGTCCATTCACATCTGGTGATATATATTCTGTCATATAGATTCTTTCCTCCGAAGAATTACCATTGGAATATTTATTAATAAAAATAATAAAAGTGCAACCAATTCAACATTAATAATATACCAAGGCCATTCACCGAAAACTAAAGGACTGTCCGTAGGTGGACGTTTCATTAAATACATATAATTTGCATCCACCAGCCAATCCACTAACCACACAGGCCAAATAATTATATTTGTCAAGACAAACGTACGTAATATTGCTCCTTTTCGACAACGAAATTCATCGATTACTGCCAACCAAATGCAAACCAGAATTATCATGGCATGGTGAGCATTAAATAAAAAAACACCCAAATAGTTATCGAAGTCCGTCAAATCAGGTGCGAGCATTGTTTGAAACGCGCCACCTAATCCCCAGAAATATGTTATTTCATAAATATACTTACTGGGTTTAATAAGCAAATAGACTGCAAAGAATAAGGATATATGGCAAAAATGGAGGGGAAGATCTAATGACAATGTCAATTCTCTCACTTGCATTCGATTCCAGTAATCAATAACCTCCTGACCAATCATGAAAACAATCATCGACAAGACAACTATTTTGCGCTGATCTTGATTTAGGAATTTTTTCCCTATTAGAGGAACAGCTATCCAAATAACTAACCACGCCAGCAAATAACTGACATGGAGTGTATCAAATAGTTGAAGTCCCTGGAGTTTTTGATGTGTGTCGATATTTTAGTCCAAAAGGTAAATAAACGATAGCAAAATGTAATAATCCAGCAATCTCCAAACCAATTAAGTGTTCGGGAAAATCGCCAATGATAAATGGATTTTCTGCAATTGGTGGTGCACAGATGTACATATAATTTGCATCTATTAGCCAATTAAACCCACCAATAATAGGTAGAAGCAATTGTGACCAGAGAAACACCCGCCACCAAGATCCAATTCGAGGGTTGAATCCAAGAAACATTGTGCAAAATAACGCACTAAAAATTATTCCACCATGGGATATATAATATTCTAGGAATAATAATCCTTCTGTCCCCTGTGTGAATTCAGGTGTAATGTAAGAATGGAATGCTCCCGGTATACCCCAATAGTACAAAAGTTCGTACAACCATTGTTTTCGATAAAACATAATAACACCGGAAATGATGGCAGATAGTCCACACATATGCAAAGGTAAATTATTATAGATATCCCAACCTTTGAGATATGAGACATAGGGGTGAACTAGAATTGAACGGGCAATTAAAATGACACCTGATACAATTGCTAATGTTGCAATTTGCTTACTGTTCATTTTTTTTGCAGCATAAAGCAGTCCCCATATAAATAATATTGACCAGATGATGGTCTGCCACCAGATGGGGCTTAATGGTTGAAGAATTTCGTGTTGTGAGGTCATTTTTTTAACTAATTATTTATAGCATTTTCATTTATTTTAATTTAGCTACAATATCATTTATTGGAAGCCATGCTTCCCTCTTGAATTTGTTGAAACTACTAATGAGAATGGATATAAAACAATTTATCGGTAAAAATAAGTGATAATATAGGAATTTATACAAAATATAATACAATGTGTTCATTGACCACCGTTTATGTTCAATATAATATGAAAAGATTTTCGCCATTATGTGGGGTAGATCACATCAACATATTGCAATGAATGGTTACATTTCAAATGTGGGAGGCAGACACACCTCCTTGGTTAATCTACTTCACTAACCTTATTTGTCTGCTTCCCCATCTTTTTATAGGTGAATACAATAGACATGTAATCCTCAAAATGTTTTTCGTTCTTGAGTATTATTTTCGACTTCTTGCCTATAAAATAGTATTGGTCGCAGCTTTTTGTCAGAATATAATTGCAATTGATCTATTCTGTGAGGAGATAACAGTTGGCTGAAATTTCCATAACCAAGCACTCCATTGGCTTTTATTGAATCACCAAATTCAACAACAGCTACATAGGTATCACCTCCACCCAATAGATATTTATTTTCAACATTAGGATAGTAATAAGAAGTCCTGAAAACTCCATATGGATCGCCGGGAGCACCATTTGCAGGTAAATCGAGACTATCTCGCTGTAAACGAAAAACTTCACCCCAAAAAACGTCTAATCGACCGTATTTTTCTTTTACTTCTTTCGCCGCACCATATAGCCAATGTACAGCCATGTCTCTATCTTTTAATCCATCCGGTCGTTGAGTTGGACTTCTTTCATTCCAAGGTAATGCAAAATCATCGGGAAAATTCATATTATCAACCCACGTTTTGAATAATACACTTCCACGGCTTGCATTATCTGCAGTACGATCCCAGCGTTTTAACACTCGGACTGCATCTTTTATTTCCTGACTCCGTGCATTCGATGCAGCATCCAAAAGATCATCTAACAATCTATCTGCTAATTCCATGCGTGTGGAAAATTTATATTCCACCAATTCATCATAGGTAATACTGTCGTCTTCATCCAGCATTCTGGCAGACCTCTGTGCTCGAAAACCCATTTGGCGAGGTGACATATAATCTGGATAATCATCCGCATCTATTTCTTCAGGAAAAGTAGTTGTCCAAGGTGGGTCATTTGCATTTTGCAACCAACCACTTTCAGGATTTAATACACGTGGTAATTCTTCATATGGATGATGATCTGTCCATAAAGTTGCTGATGTATCTCCAGGAACCACACCAGACCAATTATAATCACCTTTTGGACGATCGGGAGTTTGGCCACCAAATAAATGCATTATATTTCCATACTTATCTGCATACATAACGGTGAACATGGGTGTTTGCAAATCTTTTAGACTGGTTTCAAATTCTTCTAAGTTAGATGTAAGAGCCATCTTCCACCGCTCATTAAAAATTTGACTAGCATCCAACGCAACAACACGTAATGCCAATGCATTGGATTCATTTTCTTTTACGACAGGTCCATGGATAGAATTTTTTACTATTAAAAGCTCTGTTCGTGTTGAATCGTTTTCTTTTATTTTTAAATCTACAGAATCCACATCGAATGGAAGAATATTACCATCATAAACATAACCGCCATCAACAAGCCTTAGGTCATAAAGATCTGCACCATCATGTGTATTGACTGTATGTGTCCATCCTAAATTTTCATTAAACATAATTCCTAACGCAGGTGACCCCACTAAACTTGCACCATAAATATTGTGTTCTGGTAAATTCAAATGTACCTCAAACCATGTAAATAAATCCCCCCACATCAGATGTGGATTAGCCAATAATAATGCATTACCTGATGCAGATCTATTCGGAGCGATCGCCCATGCGTTGGATCCTTTAGGCTCTGACCACCCTTTTGATTCATCATCTACATCATCCTGACTTACAACAAAAGTGTAATGTAAAACTCGAAGAGCGTGTCCCATGAGATCTTCCATCGTTATGGGTAATACTATTTCAAATTCATCACTGATATTTTCCGGATGCCTGTTAGCATAATCATTAATTCCTTCGATATAGTTTTCCAACATTGCATTGTTGGGCTCTAATTGTTCACTTGCCCACTGTGCCGCTTTTGATGGCACTCCGTTGATCCACATCCATTGATCACTATCAAGAAATTTTTCGCCCCAATATTCCGCACCCTTACCTCTAGCTTGTCCATATAATCGAAGTAAAAGATCTCCGTGCGCATGCGTTTGGGCCCAACCATAGGCATAAAATAAGTCATTAGGGTTTTGAGCATAAATATGGGGGATTCCATATTGATCCCATAGGATTTCCACATCTCTCTGTGGATCACCACACGAAATGAAAATAAGGTTCAGGAAAATGAATAATAAAGAAATTCGCACTACAATCGATGAATAATTACCATGAATATAAAATAATCAGTTAGAAGTACTACTATTTTTCTTCGTTTGAAATTAAAATTTATGTGGTTTTGAAGGAACAATAAACCAGGCAATTATATATGCAATAATTCCTCCTCCCCAAAATATCATTAAAATAAATAAAAGACGTACCAATACTGGATCGATATTGAAATAATCTGCGATACCTGCACACACTCCTGCAATTTTAGCGTTATTTACATTCCGATATAGCTTTTTTACTTCAGACATCAGTGGAATATTAAATAATAAATTACATACAGCCAAGAAAGGAGTCCATGTACGATAGCCCAGAAAACTGATTTATTCATAGAAAACGAAATAGCAATAGCAAGTGCAGAGCCAAATGTAATACCATTACGTATCCATGCTTCTTTTTGATAAATATATTTTGCCATATTTACATACAAATTGTATTTAATTAACAGGACACGGACGATGACGGAATCATTTTAGAAGTTTTCCTTTGATAGATTACTCCTTTAACCGTGCCCTGTTTAAAACTATTGAAATTTATTATTTTTGTACTCATTTACGCTTTATGACATTTTATTAGAGAAATGGTTGTCAATTATTTAATAACAAAACAGAAATTACTTGAGACTCCAGACAATTTATTGATTATCTGATTTTAAAAATAATTTTAAAAGGAAATATTGAGAGAATATCCGCCAACTGTTTGCAGAACACCAAAATCTCGAAGAACATAATCTAATTGTATTTGTGGACCTCGAGGAATTTTATAATTCAACCCAGCTCCAAACGTAAACTGGTTTTTTAATTCTTCTGATGTATCCCCCTCTTCTAAAAATATATATGATTGGCCGGCTCTAATAGACCCGATACCCATGAATGTATATTCTAAACCTAAATTCAAATATTCATAATTATTGCTTGGATGAATTGCATCGCCGGCGAGAGTAAGTTTGTGCATTCTACTATTCAAAACATCTTTACTTAATCCAGCCCTGAAGACTAATGGTAATGGCCATCCTTGTGTATCCAAATGGGCATCAATTCGATCATTATTACCATAAATATTTTCATCTATATCAAAATCTTTTTCAGTATCGAACCCTTCCATTTTCATTTTACTTCCAAAATTGGAAATACTCATTCCAATCCTAATTCCACGATTTTTCGTGACGAAAAGACAACCGACATCTGCAGCGAGAGTACTGGCATTCATATGCCATATTTTTTCCTGGACTAACTTTAGATTTACACCAAAAGAAAATCTGTCAGTCAGTTTTTTTGCATATGTTGTTGAAAGCGCTAAATTACTTACTTCAAATAATTCACCAGTTCCTTCAGGAACTTGCTCAGTACGTACTTTCATCTCATCCATGGAAACGGATGTGATAGATAAACCAATTGCCCCCATACGCCCTAGAGGTACAACAGTTGCTCCATGAGTAAAATCAATACCTACAAACCATGGTGAATAATAAAAATGAGTTGAGGGTTGGGATATACCTGTTATACCTGCAGGATTCCAATAAAGAGCAGAAGCATCATCGGCTATAGAAGTAAACGCACTTCCCATCGCAAGTGATCTTGCGCCAATACCAATATCCAAAAATGATGCTGCACTTGTACCCACATTACTCTGCCCAAAAAGAAATGCAGTTATAAAACTAATCCCAGTAATGTAGATGCGCTTCATCATTTTATTAACGCAAATTTCCCTGTGAATTCACCAATACCTTCAGCTTCAACATGGTATAAATAAAGTCCATAGGAAATCTCCAAACCATCTCTGGAAAGCATATTCCAAGAATAAGTCCCATCTTCATTTGAATTAGAATGTTTTAATGTATTGACAAGATATCCTGATAATGTAAAAATCTTAATCGTGCATTCTGTGGGAAGATTAATAAAATCTAGTTTTCTGGGCCCACGGCCGGAAACTAATTGATGCTGGGGCTCCCACGTTGCTGTAACAACATAAGGGTTTGGCACAACAGCAATATCTTTCATCTCCGATTCAGCTAATTCATTATTAATTCTTGAAGATATTGTTGTAAAATGATATTTATCTTTTTCAGAAAAAGGGATATTGACGTTAATACTGAATACATCACCTTTTTCCACATCAACAATATCTTCAAAAACTGTATCGATGATAGTTGTATCACCTGTATTAGTAACTGTAATAACAGAATCATAAGGAGAAAATACGACAAACAAATAGGGTGTTTGATTTCCAGGATGTGGTTGTATTAAAATAGGTTCTTCAGAATCCCATTTATTATTAAGATTATAATCCATAATTTTAAAATTCATCGTTACATTTTCTGTAACATTCTTTACCATGAATGGAGAAGCAACATTATTAGTATCAGCTAGAATTGAATCTCCAATACCTCCAAGAAAAATGACTTCAAAATCTGCAGGATGTGGGCGCGATTCGATAATTTCCCAGCCATAATTACTATTTCCAATGGAAAAGCCTGATTCTTCTATATTAACTTCTAAATCAACATCTTGTACCCTAACTTTCATCCCATCAAAAATTTTATTTTCCTTTTCACCGTCAACAAGAATACTTTGATAAACTGGATAATATTTATATGAAATAGCATACGGTATTTCTTCTTCTAATGTACTATTTGAATCGATTGAAACAATACCACTCGTAAAATCAATACTATAATCAATTGTGTCCGAAAAGACTACAGAACTATCGAGATCAGTTAATATAACAGATGCAGAATCAATGTTAAATTTGCTTAAACTAGCTAGACCACCGAGGAAAATGATTTTTTCACTGATTATTTTTTCATCACGTACATAATATTGAATTCCGGGTACTTCACTAATTTCCTCAAATTCTACAGAATATGTACGATTGTCAGGTATTTCATCGAAGAGAATAGTTTCTAATTTAATTAGTCCTTTTGCATTCCCAGAATCGTGAATCATAAAATTTTCTCCATCTTCCGGTGTATTCGGAGGGATATATCCTGCCGATGGTGCGGAAGGAATAACTGTACCTGCATTTTCACTCAAATTTGTAACATTACCCTTACGATCAAGATCAACTACAATTGAACACTCAGCAGGTGAGATTGGTAAGAGATTTTCTGATTCACTAAAACCAAGATCAAAAAAGTCTAAATCATACCCTTTATCGTATGCTGTAACCGCATAATAATATCTTTGACCATTGATCAAATTTGAATCAACATAAAGATATTCTAAACCTGTATCACGTCCCATATCAAATTGGATACCATTGAAACCAATAGGATGAGGACCTTTAAGACTGTCTATCAAATCAAAAACAGCAATTGGTTTTTTAAAGGTAATATTTCCGTATGTATCTGTAATAACATATGAATCAATAAATCCAGGATCGGTACTCCGATAAATCCTATATCCTTCAAAATCGCTCCCATAGATTGGGTCTAATGAACTTTCAGATAAATCATCCCATGATAATATTACCTTTTTATCCCCAGGAGTTACAGTAACAGTTGGTTTTATAGGTGGCTTTGCAAAACTATAATCATTGTCATAAATATTTTGCATTGTGACAGTATTCCGTAAAATATCATCAAAATCGTTACCAAATACCATGGCAACTGCAAATTTTTTCTGTTCACCAGGACTAAGCGAAATAAATGCTGAACCATATAAATAGGTTTGGTCAATGTCTTGAGATGGTACATCAAACCTTCCCGGCTGCAATTGGCTCCACATAATTTCATCATTATCTGGTTGAATACTCGGATATGGCGCTGAATAAAAGCTAGTCAAACCAATCTGGTCTGATTCATCATTATCTGTAATTTCAAAATTAGGTTCACCTAAATCGGGTATGCCATTTCCTTCAGTACCGTCAGCATCTGGTCCTGTATATCCATAGTGATATTCTCCCAATCCATCTGCACCGATATCATCCCTCTCTGCAAGCCAGTCTCCATCATTATCGATACCATCAAACTGGCTCTCATCTATCATACCGTCATTATCATTGTCAATTCCATCATTAGGATTTCCGGGTGACTCCAGGAAGCTCCATCCAAAGTAAACCGGACTAAAGCCACCATAGGAATTACTCCAACCGTCATGGTCCCACTGGTATACAATATCATTATCAACATCAAACCAGGCATCATCATCACTGAAACTGCTGGGGCCACCCACATCAGCATCACCGTACATACCAAAAATAACGCTGTCTAAACGAGAGGTACCCACATTGGTGATCCAATACGTAAAAATAATTATATCTTCCGCTGCCGGATGGTTCCACTGATATCCACGCACCTCAAGTTCCACTCCAAGACCTGATCGTCTCTCGCTCATACCTTCATCAGTTGAGTCTGGGAAATGATCAAATTCATCATTATAATAATCATCCATGACAAAATATGTTTCCTGGTCAGCCCGAACATATTTGCCATATTGTCCGTTCCAAACGCCATTCCAACCCTCATCTTTGTTCGGCCAGGATTCAGGCCATGAATCTTCATTTGTACTTAATGCTAAAATTTCCTGATTAGGGTTTGCATAGCCACTCAATGGCTCGAAGCCCCATTGGTATCCTTGAGGTGAGTCATCTGAAAGACCGATTGCACCATCAGAAACGATGTGGACTCTATTCCCATTTTCATCTACAACACTGGCTGCAATGATTGGTGAAAATTCATAAAAATACGAATGACCACTGCCAAATGGATATATACCGGAAACATTGCTGCTTAAGTCACCAATTCCTCCAAAATTGTATATTCGGCACAAAACTCTATTACCATTATGATCAGCGAATTTTCGATCCGTAACATCCAGAGATTCATTTAATTTATTACGTTTATCAAAAACTGCATTGCCATATTTGGATATTGCTTGTCCAAAAACAAAATTGAGTAATAATAAAATAAATATAAATTTTTTCATTAGTTAAAAACCAACACTCATACCAAACTTGATCTGGCGGGGACTTGAAAAAGAAGCAGGACTCATAAGGTACTGATCAAGAGTATTATAGCCTGGACCACTTATCTGTGGTGTGTATCCCGGCAATAAAGTATACGTTGTTCGTCCTGTATCGCTATAAACAGATAATTCGTTTCGAATATCAAATAGGTTATATACATTGAGATGTAATGCTACTCTAATACCACTGAAATTAAAATTGTAGAAACTTCGTAAATCAACATTCATTGTACTGGGTTTACGGGCATTATTTTCAAATGATGTACGTACTCCTGCAAATTCAGCTGTATACGGTAATCCGCTACCAAAATTATAAACAATGCTAATCCCTGAATTTTTAACAGGATGATATGTCAATGAAACATTTAAAGTGTGACGCTGGTCCCAATCCAAAGGTACAAGCATTTTTTCAGGTTCTACATTTGATTGCTCATCTAAAAATGCAGCATCCGGATCCGAAGCAACCCCTTCTGCTAATGAGAATGTGTAATCAATATTCCCAGAAATAACTCCAGTAGGTCGTTTTGATAAAGCAAAAGTTATTCCCTTTGAATTAGCATGATCTCGATTTATAAACAACCCATATCTATCACCACCAATAAAAGAATTGATAATTTTTGTAGAATTCAAATTGCGAATATCTTTGTAATACCCCGTTACTTCCAAACCAATATCACTACCAATTTGTTGAGAAAATCCAATTTCATATTGTGTGGTACGTTCCGGCTTCATATCCGCATTACCCATTGTGGTACCAGCACCGCTACCGGGAGTAACTTCAAATTCAGGATTAGAAAATAAATAGCTGTAATTAGGCATTTGGAAAAAATGTCCATACGAAAAATGAAGAAATCCAGTATCCGTAATAGGAAATGCCAAGGCAAAACGAGGACTTATTTGTTGTTTAGCTTTTACTTTCTTATACCAAGTTTCTCCAAATGCATTACTTTCTAAACGATCATCTATGTCTTTTCTATTATCAAACGTCATTTCCCATTCCGAAATGGCAGTATCACCATCCAAATCAAAGAATTGGTTTATTGGTTTGACAGGATTAATAATATTTGGGTCAGAACCATCATTAATTGTTTTCCAGTCCGGATCAAACAAATCCCATCGAAGACCTATATTGACAACCATGTCATCAAACTCAATTTTATCTTGCAAATATGCACCATATTCAAAAGGATTACGACCATTCTCTCCATAGGAATCATGGTTTACACCATCTCTATCAGGAATAATTGGATAATTTTCAGTAAACCCTGCAAGCAATATTGTTACATCCTGCAATTCAATATTTGTTTGTCTAAATTCTAACCCAGCTTTAACATGATGAAAGCGGTTTAACTGGCTGGTTCCCTCAATTTTGAATGTATTAATCACTGACGTACGATTGTAATAACCCATGCTTTCTCCACCAACTTCATAATTATTCCCTGGAGTATAATTACCAACTGCAGGATCAACATTATATATACTTGTGTCAGCAAAATTAACCACACCAACTATTGTAGTGTCAACAACAGTGCCATTTGGATAAATAAATATTCCTGAATAAAGAGTATCATTAAGAGTAAACTGAATAAGTGTATGGTTAGGGTCATCACTTAAATGACTTTTAAAATTCTTTATAGATTGAGAAAACATAGCATTGAAATAAGTGGATGCATTTAAACTGAAATCCAATCTTAAAGTATGACTTGTTTGTTTGGTAAAACTATGAGATCGACCGTCTGGATTCCATAAATATGTTTTTGAGTATCCTTGGGAAGCAGTTCTGCTACCCATAAAATTATAGGCTAGTTTAATTAAAGGATTAATGCGCCAGGAAAATTTTATTTGTCCGGAAGATTGTTCAGACCAATTCATCCTTACCAATTGTGAATCAGGAGGACTTCCGCCGACCCGATCCCAATACCCTCCGGTTGTATCGTCGGCACTCGTCATAAGATCATAATCATTTGTCAGAGGATTCCAAATATGGGACTCCGGTACAAACAAGCGCTGTCCAAAGAGATATCCCCTATTACGCTTAAAACGTCCGGAAGCAAATACGGATACTTTCCCGGGGAGAATGGGGCCACTGAAATTTCCTTGAAAATCTGAAATAGTATTTGGCTCAATACTATTAATATGAGGAAAAAGATTCATTGTTGAATCCACAGTCAAACTACCTTCAGAATCTAGAAGGTCAACTTCCATCATCTGTCCATCAGTAAAATAACTACCTCCATTTACTGTTACATTCCCAGAATATTTGTTATAATCACCATCCTTGGTAACTATATTGATTATACCGGACATGGCGGAACCGTATTCAGCATTGAAGGTTCCACTAATGAATTGTAATTCCTGAATAGCATTATTTTCAATTTCAACAGCCATTCCAGCATTAAATGGATCAGTAACTGTTATACCATCTATCATATAAGCAATTTCGCCACCTCTACCGCCACGGACGTGCATATCACCTCCAGACTGCACCACTCCAGCCTGCAAAGCGATAACATCTTCAAATTCCTCAACAGGAAGCATATCCACTTCCTCGCTGCTAATATTAGATTGAGAATAGGTAACATCTACCTGAACCATTGGCCGATCAGCTGTTATTTGCACAGCTTCCATTTCAATAATACCTTCGTCTAACTCAGTATTAATTGTTGTCGTCAAATCCACACGAATTCGGACATCATTCATAATAACATCCTGATAGCCGATCATGGTATAGCGGATGTTATATTCTCCGGGAGGAATTTGTAACACTAAGTACCTTCCTTCCAGATCGGTAGCCGTTCCTATACCGGTACCTTCAAGTATAACATTAGCACCAATAAGCGGCTCACCATTTACTTTGCTTGTAACTCGACCAACCAGTTTACCGGTCGTACCGGCAAAGGTAATTTGAGCTGTAAAACAAATTAGCAGGATTTTGTAAAATGTTTTATTTGTTTTATGAACCGTCATCAATTTGTTAAGATTAAGGCAGGGAATATATTGTTATAGCTGATATCTGTCAAATGGCTTTTATTATTTTGAAAGCAAGAAAATAATAATAAATATTTTAAAAATTATATTCACTTTCATCAGGGAAAATAACGACTTTTAGAAAAATAATACTTGGAATTTTAATCAATTTTAAATCTTCCATTTCTACGATATAATAGCGTCCATTTGGTAATTCATATTCTCCCATAACAGTTCCATATTTTTCAGAAAGCTCCTCCCACATAAACTGCCGTCTGCCACTCAGCGATGATGGTCTGTAATCGTTATCGTTTCCAGTAATACGAATGGTTTTGCCATCATACAGAGGATAATCTTCAGAAACAATTTTGACATCTTCAGGTATGTCAGTATCAGATATATAATAAGAGGTACATGAAATGATAAAAATGAATATGAATAAACTGAGTCTCTTCATATTACATTATTTTCAGAAAACACACTCTTCTCCAGCCAAATGTTAAACTGATCCATTTTTTGCGAATGTACTAAACATTTTATTTCATCAAGCTTCTTTAATTCTGTTAAATGACCCAAAGGGACTACTTTTGTATTTCGTTTAGACGTTAATGGAATAAAAATGCCTTCAGTATCTTCACCAAACACATCTTCAGCTATTATTTCGTCATCTGATATACATTTTAACGTAATAGACTCAATCTGTTTACGGCGTATCCAAACTGACCATTTTTCCAAATCTCTTGCACGGCCAAAAGGAATATTGCTCCCAATTTCAGCTACCATTTCTGCTGTTACACTCACATCTCCCCTTTTAATGCAAATGAATGTTTCTGGCACTTTACCTTCTTCTTTTGCCCGTTTAGCAAAGAGCATATTCACTTCTTCATTTTCAGACAATCCAATCGCTCCTTTGCGAATATCTATTTCAGATCGCAATAAAACACTCTCTTCAAGAGCATTTCCATAAATTACTTTTAATCCTTCATTTTCAGCCAGTCGACATAAACTTGGATTTGCATCAATCAAAATAACGTCTTCACCACCATTTTTTAAGGAATTTGCTAAAGCACGGCCAACTGCATTTGCTCCAAGGATCACCCATCCGTGTTCACTTTGTCGCTTCAATCCTAGAAGTTTAGCTACAATTCCACCGGTTAAACCGGCTGATAAAACGGTGACAGAAATAAGCAGAAACACCATCGCCCGTAATTGGGATCCATCCATACCATGTTTTTCAAGTTCGATAGCAAAATATGAAGCAACTGCTGCTGCAACTATACCTCTTGGAGCAATCCATGAAAGCAAAATTTTCTGTTTGTTTGATAGGTTGGAATTGTATGTTCCCACGAAAATATTCAGAGGACGTATCAAAAGGATCAGGACAATCACAGTATAAAGTCCACCAATTCCTAATGATTGGACGGCACTCAATCGAACATCAGCTGCCAGCAAAATAAACAACATTCCTATAAACATTACTGTCATCTGTTCCTTGAATTCCATTAACTCACGGAGAACGATAGATTTTCTATTACCAACAACCATTCCAGCGATAGTGACAGCTACAATTCCGCTTTCCTTACTCATAACATTAGATATGTGAAATAATGCAAATACCAGTGAGAGTGTAAAAACATTTTCCAAACCTTCGGGAACAAGCTTGCGTATACCCAAAAGCCATGCCATAATGACACCACCTATAATTCCGAAGATTCCGCCAATCAATATTCTTCCTAATATCATAAAAGGACTTGCTAAAAATGTAAATCCGGATGGACTCACAACCACTTCCAATGCTACAACGGCGACAATAGCACCAATAGCATCCAATAAAATCCCTTCCGCTTCCAAAACAGTAGCAACAGATGGACGTAGTTTGATTCTCCGCAAAAGAGGTGTAATTACTGTTGGACCGGTAACAATAACCAATATTCCAAACAAAATAGACGTGCTCCATTCCCAATGAAGGAAAATCTTTGCTGTAAACGTTCCACCAAGAGCAGTTATCAACGCACCCAATGAAATGAGTTGGCGAATGGTTCTTCCTTCTCTTTTTAATCGAGCAATACGAAGATTCATTCCTCCTTCAAATAGAATAACTGCTACAGCAAATCCTACGAGCATAGGTAGAGCTTCACCCAACAATTCAGGGCGAATAATATTCAAACCATCGGGCCCCATCAAAACACCCACAGCTAACAATAAAACAATTCCAGGGATTTTTATATGTCGTGCTATCGTCTGGGCAATCATACCCATCGCAAGTGCAATAGCAATTGTAAAGGCAGGTGAATTCATTATTTATTATCGAATAAGTTGAAATATGTGCGCTGTCTCACGGGAGGGAATATACTGTATATGTTACTATAACGTCGAGGGCGACCTTGCGGAGTCCCTATCATCTTTCCACGAAAGGCAGGATTACGTCGTCGCCCTTTAATCATTAAGATCTATTTTGGATATGTCTTTCGTATTCGTTTATTTCCATTTTGCTTCCTCTTATCATTTCAAAATTAAAGTTGCTTAACTCCATGTACACTTTTTTATACTAAGTCCATTGTTACACTATGTGTACACTATCCTGTCAAAACATGGCATTATTTGGCATTATTAGGCAAATTGAAAGGAAACAAAAAACCCCCATATTACAGGAGGTTTCTCGTCGAGTACCCGGGGCCGGACTCGAACCGGCACGGTATTACTACCAATGGATTTTAAGTCCATAGTGTCTACCAATTCCACCACCCGGGCTTTTTTCGTTTGACGGATAACGGTTACAAAGTTCGTTACGAGCATCGTGACCGTTTAGCGTCAAAAGAGGCGTCGATCGGATTCCCCGCCGGCCCTCCCGATGGTCGGGAGCGGGCTGGGAACCTTGAAGGACATTTTTGCAAACTACAATTCCTCTGGAGGCGTCGATCGGATTCGAACCGATGAATGACAGTTTTGCAAACTGCTCCCTTAGACCACTTGGGTACGACGCCATAATCCTAATATTTTTTGAAAAAAAGCTCACGAATTTAATGAGCATTTTTACACAAATCTGAATAATAATTCACGAATTGCTTCCACTTTTATTTCCAATGCCTGAATGACTTGGTTTTGCAGCCATAATTGCACAGAAAGCGATAAAAAACCAGTAATCATTATGATATAAAGATATTTGATGTGTTTTTCCATGAATGCTCCTTTAGGTTAATAAATCTTTAGCGTAGTTTACGATATGGATTTAGTCAAATTAAACATGTATCAGCGCCTTCGAGATTTTGAAATTCCTTCATCTATATTAGATGAAATATTTGCAGATGAAGGAGATTTAGAGGTCCTTGAATCCAATTGGAAAGAATTGGAAAATAACGATATGAACGGAGATGAGATTGCTGCAGAGATTGCTAAAATGATTTTTGAACAGCTCGATATTTCTCCTGATCAATTCACAGACGAAAATGAATAAAAAGTAACACGGTTCTTTTCTTTCTTTTCAGGTAATATTAATACTTTTTGTTTTTGATTTTTCTTTAGCTCCCGCAACACAGCCCTACCGGTTTTCAGAAGTTTTTTTTCTAAAACAGGGGTCTTAATTAATACCGTATACAGTTTATCATTCGCATTTCGAATTGACTGCAAACCATAGGCTCTGGGGACGTCCATCATATAATATTCATGATCGGACTTAATCGCCCATTCAGTTCGGGTGCAAAATAAATTGTAACGCTCCAAAATGTCCTGATTAACTATGGTGTCCTTAGCTGATACACACACAACTAACAAGGTTAAAATGGAAAATAATTTCTTCATTCAAGCCCCATACTTCTCATAAATGCATCAGAGTTCGATTCTCTACCGAGAAATTCTTTTACCAAAGTAAGTGGTTCTTCTGTTCCGCCTTTTTCTAAGATAATTTTTCTGTAACGCATCCCTTGTTCTGCATTCATGATTCCTTTTTCCTCAAAAATGGAAAACATATCTTGAGCATACACTTCTGACCATTTATAGCCGTAATAGGCAGCACCGTAGCCATTCAAGTGCCCAAATGCCGCTTCCATATGCGTTCCATCCTGGTAAGGATAAAAAGTAATTTCATTTTGTAATTCTGCAACAATATCGGTGGTTGATTTATCACCATCAGGATTGTAACCGTCATGGAGCGTAAAATCCAACACACCGTAATAGACTTGTTGAAGTGCTTTGGTACCGGAATTCACATTTTTAGCTGCAATCATTTTATCCAATAATTCATCCGGAATGACCTCACCAGTTTCGTAATGCTTCGCAAAAAGAGATAAAGATTCTTTCTGCCATACCCAGTTTTCTAACATTTGGGATGGTGCTTCCACAAAATCACGAGCTACGGATGTTCCCGCATAACTCATAAGTGGCGCTTGTGTTAGGACACCGTGAACTAGGTGGCCAAATTCATGAAAATACGTTTCCACATTATCATGGGTGAGTAACGATGGTTGAAATTTAGTCGGTTTAGGAAAATTACAAACAAGGGATGTTGTGGGCTTCTGATATCCATCAGCTGTCATTTTTCCCATGGATACTGAAAAGGCAGCCGCATGTCCGTATTTATTAGCACGGGGAAACATGTCCAGGTAAAATCGACCGATCAATTCCTTCGATGTTTTATCATATACTTCATACATCAACACATCTTCATGCCAGACAGAAGGATTTTCTACTTTTTTGAATTTGACATTAAACAGACGTTGATATACAGTAAAAAGTCCTTCTGTCACATTATTAAATTCAAAATACTGGCGCACTTCTTCCGGATCTAGATTAAAATTTTCTTTGAGTACCAGATTCTCGTAAAACCCAGCTTCCCAAACATTAATTACATCTGCATTAGAAACTGTTCTTCTGGATTTAATTTTCAACATTTCAGTAATGTCCATCTCCCCTTTTGCACGAAGCTTATTTTTTAGATCATTCTCAAATTCCCAGACATTAATGGGATTTTTTGCCATGCGGTCTTCCGTGCGGTATTCAGCATATGATTTATAACCGAGTACTTCAACTAACTCCCGGCGCTTGCGTATTATGTCATTTAAAACACTCAGGTTTGAATCTACAGCACGATTGTTGAATTTAAATTTCAAATTTTTCCGAGCATCATCGGACACGGCATAATCCATAAAGGGTACATAGGATGGATAGGACATATCAATTGCATAAGTACCATTTTCTTGGAGACGTTCTTTTTGATAATTTTCCGGTAAACCTATAATTTCTTCTGCCGAAACAAAAAGCGTATCCTGATAATCAGAAATGTTTTTACTAAACTCCAAACCCAAGTCAGCAAGTTGATTAAATATTTCCTTAACTTGAGCCCGCTTTTCCTTTGGCAAACCAAAGCCACTGCGTTTGTAATCAAGCAATGTGTCCTCTAAATATTTCTTCTTATACCCTATCAATTGTTGGGCTTCCTTTGATTTTGAAAATGCTACCACAGCATTATACAATTCTTCATTCAGAGAAAGATCTGTTAAATATTTCTGTATCGTTTGGCTGGAAGCGAGTCCTTCATCGCGAATATTCTCATTTGTGTGAGTTGAGCCCATGAGATATCCCGGACTCCAGACAGATTCAATTATTACATAAATATCATCTATTGCCACCATGGTATTCTCAAAAGATCTTTCAGCATCCGGAACAGATAAAATGTCTGATAGAATTAAATCCGAAGATTCTAAAACGTACTTGGTAGCTCGCTCTATATGCCCCGGACGTAAATTGGCAAAATCATGAACTTCATTAAAATCAACAATCAGCGGATTTGCTGATGGCTTATTCACTTGTGGATTATCCTTTCGCTCTATAATCAAGACTATGGCGAGAATTATAAAAACAACTGCTACAATATTTCGATTCATCATTATTCCTTTTTTATTTAGTTAATTACCTGATAATTTAAAAATATAAAAGATTAAAACAGATGCTGCAGAACAGTAAGCACACGTTGCAGTAAATCCCACAAACGATTCTGCAGATTCATAATCTTCGATATATGTTTTTTCATTGATTCTTTTTAATGTTTTTTTACCTTCATTTTCTTTTCGACACTTCCAGAGTTCTATAACGTATGTTGGTAATTCAGCTATTTTAATGGATCGAACTCCTTCTCTTTTAGCTTTTTTAATCAATTCAGATTGACACGGATTTTCTGTTTTCTTTGTTTCTTGTCCTAATAATACTGAAAAACATATAATAGCTATTGCAAATAACTTTACCATCCGTAGACCAACCCGAATGTAAATAATGGCAGATCTTCCACATCAATATTCGGCCCTTTGATATCTTTTCCCTGAAATGACCAATTATCTTTTGAATAATAATTTTCCATAAATCCTATTTGTGCTTCAACAGCTAAATATGGTTTAAGATAAAACCGAGCACCGAACGAACTGGTAACACCATAGAATGTAGTCGTCATTTCATCAGAAGATGAAATATCTATACTGGAGTTATCGAATTCTTCCATCAAATTGCCCCACACATCTATAGTTTGTTTTGTTGTTAAAGAAATACTCCCAGAATTAATCAAAGGTCCCAATGTAAAATTTAATTCCAACTTTTTCATCGGGAAAAAAAAGGTTTCTATAAATACTGCCCTGTATTTGATAGAACGACTAAAATCCTCACCTTCATATTTATCACTAGTAAAAGAAATCCATTCACTAAAACCTACACGGGCATTAGAATATACTTGATAGGTAAAAGAAAAATTGACCATCATAGTTTCCGTCACTCCCAAAGATGGAAAGGGATTTTCTGCAAATGTTTTGTAATCGGGAGATGAATATCCCATTCCCAAGCGCCCACTTATCTTTGGCTGGGCAATGATAAAAGATGTTAATATTAGGGAGGCTATTAAATGATATCTGCAGCACATAACAGAGTAGAATATAATGCGAGAAGTAGAAAAGTTTGCAATAGAATGATGCGCAGATTAACCTTATTATTGATTTTTATATCATTTTCATTTAGCCAAGAAAATGTACAGCACATCGTCATGAATTTAGATGGCACATCAATTGTCGGAATTGTTGATTCAATGAATTCTGAAACTGTTTTCATTACATCGGAGCATAAACTCGATCAGCAGAAATTAGCCTTGGATGATGTTTACTATATTTATAATTCATTCGGAAAATTATATTATATCAGTCCCAATTATGAAGACCGCCTAAAACTCATTGAAGAACGAAGTGGTTTTCTTATTACGATTACTGGTGATACGCTGAATTATAGAGCAATTGAAATTGATCATAGGATGGATGAGCCTTACGTATATCTTGCCACAAATGAAAATAAATTGGGACATAAATTGAGCTTATTCGACGTCCATTTAATACGCATTGACGCATCTTATATGGAGCATTCAGTTCGCCGTGGCTGCATTACGGGTGTGTGCCTTGTACTGACTGGGTTAGGATTGCAAACATTATCTTATTACGGAGATCGGAGTGAAAGTCTTCCAACAGATGCATCCTTATTTCAAAAGGCAAAAACCATGGGTGGTGCAATGGGCACCAGTATCATGAATTTTATTCCCGGACTTTCCTCCGCCGGACAGCAATATCAATCTGTTACAGTTATTTTCCCTTTAACGAATATTGGTTGGATGATATATGATTATTACTTTGATAAACGTACTCATTATTTTCGACCCTTAATCAGGGAAGATCAATTCCCCCATTCCATGTATTGGTTTAATCCATGGAGAATTGTAAAAAATAAAGTCAAAGAAACATTTAATCCATTCATTGAAAAAATAAAACCCATTTTAGAAAAGCTGCCTTTTTAATCCGGTGTTTTAATTCTCCCGAAGCCTTCAAACGTCAAACTACCTAAATATAGATATCCCTCATGTTCTTCCACACTGGTAATGGGTGAAAATGATTCCGGATTAGGATCTTGTAAGTTATGAATTACATTCCCTTCACCATCGATTCCTATAATAAAACCAAAACGATCCGGTGCAGGCTGCATAGATTCAGGCAAGCGCATAACCATTTTGCGGACAAACGGTTTCCCGGCTAAATTATCTATAATTTCCTTTCTCTTTGAAGGAAATGCCACCCAAAAGATTCCTTTTCCATTAGATGAAATTCCATCTGGAATACCAGGTAAATTATCCATCAAGATTTCTGATGTACCTGTTTTTTCTCCACTAATCCATACTTTTTGGATTCTGTATTCTGACGTTTCATTTATTAAAACAAAAGATTGATCAGGACTCACGGCCACACCATTGGCAAAATATAAGTCATTTAGTATAACTGTCGATTCTTTCGTATTCGGATTGTACGCTAATAATCGCCCATAAGGTATATGCTCAATTATATCAGACCGATAATCTTTAATTGCCCATCGATATGATGCATCCGAAAAATAAATAATCCCATCTATTGCTATGTCCACATCATCCGTAAAACCAAATGGAACGCCATTTGCTTCTGTTGCCAGTGTTGTTAATTGCCCTTCCGGACTTACAGATAAAAGCCCTTTTAATCCATCACAAACAATCAAATTCCCATTCGCATCAAATTCCATTCCCAAAGGCCGGCCGCCAGTGTTCACAAATAATTCAGAATTCTTACCATTGGAATCATAACGTAGTATACGGCCATCTTCATATGGAGCGTAAATTCGACCTTCACTATCCACATCAATATCTTCTGGTCCTATACCATCTCCCACGCCAAGTAATTCAACATTTGATAAATGACTATTAGGAGAATAATCGCCAATTAAACCTTCATCAACAGGTGGTTCCCAAACGGCAGGGTCAATATCAACTGGCCAAAAGAAAAGATACAATAATAAGAGTCCAACGACTATTCCAATACGCTTTAAGAATTTCATTCATTTATCCTTTTTTTACTTACTTTAGATACTCCAAATATTCGGACAACTGAATCACCTAAACGTGGAGAAATTTGTCCAAGTGCTAACAATGGTTTGATTGGACCGCTATTTACAATTATTTCAGCACTGTTATTTTTTATCGCTTTTACAACAGCATCAGCTACTGCTTGGGGTTTGGATGATCCCAACATTGCGGGTGGATCCAGATGTCCATCATGAAACATCCCAGCGTCTGAAATATATCCGGGGCAAATGACTGAAATTCCAACTCTACTTCCTCTTAATTCCTGACGCATTCCATCCGTCCACATGATCAATCCGGCTTTACTGGCAGAATAGGGAGTATTATACGCCACACCTTTTTTCCCAGCGAGCGAAGCAATGGTAACAATATGTCCCCCATTTTCCAACATTTCAGGTAATAGTAATCGTGTCAATTCCATTGGAGCATGTAAGTTGATATTTAACACATCACTAACATCATCAGCTGAATAATCTTGATATTCACTGTAGCATTCAATCCCGGCGTTATTTACTAAAATATCGATGCTTCCTTTTAGCGCTTTAGCTTCATCAACTAACGTTGACAAATCATTAATTCTGTTAATGTTGAAAGGCAATGATTCAAATGTTCCTCCATCCTTTTCGACTTCAGCTTTCGTTTCATTCAACCCATCTTCTGAACGAGCAACCCCAATAATCTTTGCTCCTTCTTCTGCTAAGGTTTTAGCTATATATGTTCCTATTCCTCTCGAAGCGCCCGTAAGTAAAACTGTTTTGTTATTTAAATTCATTTTCAACCTATAATGTGTAATTAATCAATACATTTCTTATAATAAATATAGAAATTAAAATGAAGATTAATCGTTCAAATTTTGCAAAAGAATTTCTGAATATTCTATTTGTTAATTGTAATATTCAAGGAGCCAGAGAAATACTACAAATAGAATCAGAATAAATATTTTAATAAACCGGATGAAGCGTCTTTTTGAATCATCATGCATATGATTAAACCTGAAATGCTGCTGTTATATTTTACCCTATAGTAATTATATCTTTCAATTATGCTCTGGTCATTCATTTGATTTAATTAATTCCTATAACACCTAAATCTTTTCATGGATATTTTTAAAAATATTATAAATAAAACAAATGATAAAGCCCCGATACCGGGGCTTTAGAGCGAGAGACGAGGTTCGAACTCGCGACATCCACCTTGGCAAGGTGGTGCTCTACCAGCTGAGCTACTCTCGCATGAAATAGGGGCGCAAAATTACAGTTTTATAGTTCTCTTATCAATCGGATTTTGGTAGGAATTCAAACTTTCTTTCCTGGCGGTTTAGTACAATGAAGCTCATTACAAGAAAAATTATGTCACGTATGATTATATCCAATCCCAACTTTTCACTATCAGCGCTGACTTTAAAACATCCACATGTAATATCGATACCTCGAAGCATTGCTTGTGAAATAGCTAAAATAAACACCAACATCATTATAATACTCAATAATGCTGCACCATCAACTAATAATCCTGTTATTAAACAAATACCGACGATCAACTCTGTCCAAGGTAATACAATTCCTAAAATGTTCTCCACTCCAAAGGGAAGTACTTTATAAAATCCAATTTGCTTGGCAAATTCTTCCGGATGAGCAATCTTATCCAAACTGGCATAAATAAACATTATCCCAAGGACAACACGGCAAAATAATACCAATGCATTTTTTAATTCATTTTTCATTCTACCGGATAACCTGCTGCTTCCCATTCCAGCCAACCACCTTTAAATACGTATAGCTTTGTAAATCCTTCATTGTATAAATCATTCGCTAATTCTTCACTGGAACCACATTCATCATCGCTGCAATACAACACAACAGGGCCTGATTTAGTCTGTGCTGAATCCAGTTTAAACATTAACTCCATGAAAAAACCGCTATTCCAAGCGTTTGGTATATGACCATCTATGAAATATTCATTGTCTCTTGCATCAACAAAAATGACACCTTCATCAAATAAATTTTTTGCTTGATCTAAAGTAATTGCAACAGGTTCACCGAAAACTACATCAAGGTCTTCAGCTATTGCGATTTCTTTAGCTAATAGTGGAATACTATCAGATCGTAAAATATTTACAAAAATTCCGACTATAATCGAAAGGATAACAATCGCCAGCATTTGATTTAGTGGAACGCGGAGCATAATCAGTTTATGCTGAACTTCTTTTTGATTGGGCCTGTTTTAGGTTTGATGAGATTTTTAGTAGACTTGATAGGTTTTTTGCGGAGAGCTGAACATGTAGCTAATGTTTCATCTACAAATGCCAAAAGTTCAGAATCTTCACCCACACTTTTACTGAGAGCAACACTATGAAATTTTGTTGTGTTAATTGCATCAGCCATGATTGATTCATATTTGACCAATTGTTCACGATAGTCACCTACCAGTTTAAGCACATTGGGTTTATCGAAATAAATTTCTTCTATCGTCTTGCTTGGATCTTTTTCCTGCAATTTTTTCAACCGCCTGGAAATGGATGATATTTTTCCTTTAGCTGCAGAAATGTCCATTATTGGTTGACTTGGATCATTTAATGCAATATCAACGACAGTTAAGTATTTCCCCTGATTACCGCTCGAATATACATAAGGACCACCTTCAGGTTGATTTGTTTCCGGTCGTGATCGCTGTGTATTTCGACTTACAAATATATAATCAACATCCGGAAAATTTTGCGACAATTCCTTGTTCTTTTTACGATGTACATTTGCTAATAAAACAACAAAATCCACTTGGGGTTTCATTTCTTCTATCACATTTTTGGCCGCTTCGATGTAAGGTCGTTTTTTGACATCTTTTATATGATCGGGAATAAGATCGCTCACACCTGTAACACCAATTTTAAATCCGTTATTTTCTACAATTGTAAATTCCGGAAATAGAAGATTATTATCCCTATCTGTTAAGTTTGCAGAAATAAATGGTATAGATGATCCTTCAGCAAGTGACATTAAAAAGTCTTTACCTGCTGCAAGATCAAATCCACCTACGTTCAAAGCATCACATCCAATTTTTTCATATCCCTGTAATAAGCCTTTTGCCTGAAGCATGTCACCTTCTGCATTGCGATTGGCTAAAATGGCTGATGCAAAAAAGGTATCTCCGGCATCAAGAATAATGGGTTCATGACCATTTTCCTTACGGTAATTATTTACAATAACTGACTTCCTGGACAGACCGCCCAGGGGATTCTTTTTTCAGCCGCAGGGGTCAAGTTGGGCACGAACGTTTGCAGTTACCATCATGGTTACAAAACCGGTTTTTGCCGGTTTTCCGCAGCCCGTTAAGCTGATTCCAAGAATTAATAATAATGTATTTTTTATCATTTTCATATTTTGAATTTAGATAGGTTTAAGTTTATTCAGGAAGATTCTTATTATCCTCCGCTGGCTTTTGCTTTATATCCTTTTTGATTGAGAAAGTTCACAATTTTATCCCGATGATCACCTTGGATGAGAATTTCACCATTTTTAACTGTTCCGCCCGAGCTGCATTTTGTTTTTAATAGTTTCCCCAGTGATTGTAAATCTTCTTCTTTTCCAATAAATCCTTTAACCAAAGAAACGACCCTTCCCCCGCCTAAACGCTTAAGCCAGACTCGTAATTGCTGATGTTCGTTAGAGACTGTTTCTAACGTTTTTTCTTCTTCATGCTGAAAATCAGAATTCGTAGAAAAAACGATTTTTGAATGTGCACTCATTATTTTAAGAGTACCACTTTTAATGTTCGCTGGATTTCAACATTTTGAATTTTAATAAAATAAATTCCACTGGTCAAACCATTGTTTTTGAATTTTATTTCATGTCTTCCACTTTGAAAATCTTTTTCAATAAGCTTCTTTACAAAGCGACCATTGATATCATATACGTTTGCTTGTAAATATGTACTTTGATCTAATTCTATTTGTATCATGGTTTGAGGATTGAAAGGATTGGGATAGGGCGCTGAAATTTTAATAGATTTTGGAATAATAGACGAGCCAATTCCTACATTATCCGGGATTTTAATATCCAACACTCTTGGAGAATGGTCTGATGAATTATAACTGTCCATGGGATCCAAACCATAAAATAACAAAGATGTAGAATCCATTGTCAATGTATTCAAAACAAAATGCTTGGACGTATCAATGACACTATCGGAATATAAAATATAGTCCAGTTTTCCGGGACTGTAAGAACTGTAATCATATCGCCAAGTATAACCCATCCGCTTATGAGAATGCCTGGAAAACAAGTCCGCAATGGGTGTCCCATCCCAATCTAAAGCATAATCGTCTCCAAACACATTTTCATCTTCAATATCTCCCTCGGTTAGAGTAGTTAGTTGTTGGCGATTTCCAACTAAATTAAAATCTCCAACATGAACAAATGGTGTGCTATCTACTAAGGTAAAAGGTCCATTATCATTATTGCGCCATTCCCTCCAATTGGATACAAATTCATCCGCATCATACTGGCGACTTTCATCGTTATCACAACAGGCTAAATGAGAATTAAAAATTATTAAATTTTTACCCAATTCATCTTCAGTATCCAATAGTGAAACCATGGTTCTTTCTGATGATGTAAAAAAGTTCTGCTCCAAAACCGGATATTTCGATATAATGATATTATCCCTAAATTGGTTGCTTACATACCATTGCTCATCGGGAAACCAGGAATTGAATAAACTGTGGAGTTGATTTGTATTTTCATACATTTCTTGGAGTACGACAATATCCGGATTTAACGACTGGTAAATTCTGCGAAAGTGTTCCTGATAATCATCATTAATCAGTGCAGAACTCCATACATTATGGCTCACCAAGCGAATATCATCATCATGGCGTTTTTCAAACGAAATGGGAATCGGTTCAGGGATCAGATCCTCTCCTATATAAAATGGTACACCTCCCGGTTCATTCGGTAAAAAATCTGAATTAGGCGGTGATTCTGCGATGACGATCCTCCCTTCCACTAACTCTTCGGAGTATTCTGATTGAAGAGCATAACTGTCACGTGCAATACAGATCTCAAACTCCTGGGAGGTGATGGTGGGTGAAGACCGAAATGTTATATCTCTGTGCTCCACAGGGATAATACCGTCAGCCACATAATGTGTACCGCTTCGCTGCCCAAATTCCCAATGCAATTCTGCACCGAGTCCAAAATAATAATGACCGGTAGTGGAATCATTATCCGCATCAATATATAAATTGACTGAATTGTTATCCTGAAGAAGAAAATCATTGGAATAAATTGAAAAATAAATGAACAGAAATTCATTATCGTAGGTGATTTTAAAATCAGCAAAGTCAACCATTCCCAAACTCATATCACCTTCTTGATCCTGGTAAGATAATGGTACATTGTCCCAATCTTCAAACAAACCATCGATTGAAATGGGATGACCGGCATAAATAAAACTGGAAATAATGACCGCGAGGAATGCGGTTTTACAAATCATTTTAAAGGGATTTCACCTTTATATGACCATTTTTTAAGGTCTTCGGATACATAAGATTTCCCACTTTCACTTATGGCCATATAAAAATGTTTTTGCCCTTCTCCGCCCGATAAAAAAGAGAGTGAAACAAAATCATCATGTTCAGCGACTCGCACTAGAAATTCAAAATTATCTCCCATTGTAACTGGATTTTTATTTTTCAATTGATAGATGTTTCCATGATTCGTCATAATTGCAAAACCCATGGAAGGCGGTGCAATGCCAAATGAATAATGAACGGACGCAGTAATACTTTCTTTTTTCTCATCGTTGAGACCTCCTTTAAGTGCGTCTTCTAATTTCTCTATTAAAGAAGGATCCACTTTACCGGGTAGTCCCGGTTCTCCCGAATTTCCTTGTTTGCCCGGCAATCCTTGCTTACCGGGTGCTCCGGGTTCACCCTGTGGGCCGGGAGGGCCCTGTGGTCCAGGAGTGGCACACCCAAACCAGAGGACAGCAGATATTAAAAGGAAATGTTTCATTATCCCGGAAAAAGAAAAGGCAGCGCCCTTCCCCATGCCATGGACATAATGATAAAGAGTTCAGACATAATTGCTAATGCAAAAAACAAAATAGCTTGTTTCAAGTTTTTATTTTTATAGTTATTGATCTTACCTAGAGCAAAAACTTGTGAAGCAAACATATTGTATGTTTTTGTTTCATCTCCCGCAATTTCTAATAAATAATTCGCATATTCATCAGCAGTAGAAAATTGACTTATTCCTCCAAAAAATGTTGCATTTATTTCAGGATTATCTTCTTTAACCTTAGCCGTTCTAACTCTCGGTACTATAACAAGGACTAAATATACAATCGCCATAAATGCAGCTATAAAATAAACGATGACCAGAATAAAACGTAACCAATCCATTTGAATTTTTAAAAAATGAATAATAAAAAAGACCATAAACACACCCAAAATAGATAGGAGTGTAAATGCTTTCTGGTCCGTTCGCATGAGAATTTGCTGCTCACTTTGCAGTATGTGAAAAATGGGAGCAATATTGCTTCTGACCATACTGTCGTGAAAATTATTTTCCTTATTTTCTGTCATGTTTTTCATTCTTTATTTTTAATTTAATAAACAATCAATTCAATAATATTCTGATAAAAATTTACGGCATCTCGCCTTTTATTACATTGGGGAATAAATCTGCATTTTCTTTTTTGATAATTAAGTATTCCCAATCTTTTATTTCTACCGTAGCATATTCCGGAATATCCAACTCCTTGGTCTCTAGTGAAGGGAAAATCCTATAAATTTCTTTATTCACCAAAACATTTACCGGCATATCAAAACTATCTACAACATCAGTCCAACGATAGTAAAATCGTTCATTATTTTGCGTATACTCAAGTTTTGGTACTTTTCTATTAAACAAATACTGATCAAAGAATCTTGTTAAATCAATTCCTGTATTTTCAGAAAAATAGTCTCGTACATCTTCTGTACATACAATACTTTTTGCATTATCATCTGCAAAGTTCTTTAATGTGTTAAAAAATAGGTCATCATTATCAATGACATTTCTCAATGTATGAATTATCCAAGCACCTTTATTATAGGCATCGCTGAATCCCCAATAATTTTGATTTCGAGGACCTACAATAGCTTTTTTATTTCCAATATATTTCCTCTTTTGGATGAGATAATCAATACTTAAATCATACCCGAATAAATATTCGATATACAATGCTTCAGAATATGTGCCGAATCCTTCATGAATCCATATATCAGCCGGATCACATGCTGTGATGCTGTTTCCCCACCATTCGTGAGCTGTTTCATGAAGGGTGATATAATCGATAAAACCATAGATCGATCGTGATTTTGATTTATCATAAATCCGAAAATCATTCCCATAAGCCACTGCTGTTTGATGCTCCATTCCCAAATAGGGAGTTTCTACTAATTTATATCCATCCTCCCACCATTGATATGGCCCATAATAATGTTCGAGTGCTCGGATAACTGTTCGAACTTCTTTGAAATGTTCACGTGCCACAGCTTCATTATAATCCAACACATAATAGGTTGCATCTCGCACATGACCGAGAGAGTGGATCGTATCTTGAATTACAGCATAATGTCCCATATTCACAGAAATATTATAATTGTTAATGGGATTATTTACAAACCAGCGATATTCTGTTTTACCATTTCCAACATCTTTCGTTTTCTTGAGTTGACCATTGGAAACACACATTATATCAGAGGGTACAGTTATATTAAGAGACATACTATTTGGTTCATCAGAAATATGGTCTTTACACGGCCACCAGTGACTGGCTCCTAACCCTTCACTAGTAACGGCAATAAAATCCCGATCTGCTTTATCTTTCTCCCAAACAAACCCATCATCCCAAGGCGGTCGAGGTGCAACTCTAGGAATACCATGGTAATACACAGTGAAAGAAAATTCAGTCCCTACTGAAATAGATGGAAATTCTACAAACACTGCATCTTCTTTACGGAAATATTTCACATTTTTATCACCATAGTCGATACGATCAATTTTCATTTCCTTGCCTAAATCAATCTGCAGTCTTGAAAAATCACTAATTGCTAATGCAGTAATTGTATTATATCCGGAAATACTTTTGTTATCTATATCAATATCCAAATTCAGATCATAACTGCTGACATTATAACAGGTGCGTTCAGGAGAAAGCTGTCCCATGAGGCGATTGCGTTCTGTTAATTCAGGATATGTATCGGCTTCTTCAGGATTAGAAAGACCGTTGCTTAAATAATGCTTGGCTTCCTTCATCATTTTCAAACTGGCGCAGTTAAATGAGAATATTGCTATGATTGATAAAATGAGGATTCGTTTCATAGATTAATTTAGTTTATAAAATTCAGCATTATAATTGCGACATTTTGAATTGTGGAGCCGATCGGGATCGAACCGACGACCCCCTGAATGCCATTCAGGTGCTCTCCCATCTGAGCTACGGCCCCAATTAATTCAACAAAAAGCGGCGTGAATTTAATCAGATACTGAAATATTGAAACCCGCTTTTTTCAATCGGTCGGCAATTTTAGTTCCCATGGCCACTGCCGGTGTAATCACACCATATTCATTCGGCAGTGCATCTTTATCCAATGCTAAACATAGTGCAGATTCTGCCAGCATGATGGCTGTACTACCATAACCGGGGTCATTTGTATCCGATATAAAAACTTCCGTTCTATTTTCACCAATCTCATTTTCCCCTACGAGTAACATTTTAAAATAACCATTCATGCGTTCTTCTTTTGATGGACCTTCTCCTGGTTTAGGAAAAACAGTTTTTTTCAGTATCCATCGGGAAATGGATACTGACATCAATAATATCATTATACCTATTCCAATCGTAAGAATTTCGCCGCGTAGTTTACCTTTCATTCCGCTTCCCACTACCAGACCTTCATCGTACATAAAATTCCGCCCGTATTTATACTCCATCAGTTCATTTGATCGAAATACGATTCGTGTATTAAATCGCGCCATAATAAACGGCGCAGTCCATTTTTCGATCCTGGGATCATACCATGCAAAACTCTGGATACGTTGTATGGGCATTCCAGCAATTACATCTTTACATAAAATATACGGGTTTGTTTGAATTTTACGTTTTTCAGGATTTTTGGCTTCCATCATAAGATTAACCATACTTACCAATGTACCACCACTGAATTTGCCCTTGAGCCCTAAAATAAACAGTTTTACGTTTGATAACGGTTTTCCATGATTTTTAATGGCTTTTTCCTGCAGCAGCAAACAGCCAATATCAGAAGGAATGGAATCATATCCACAAGAATGCACAATCTTTACTTCATTTGTTTTCGCTTTCTCATGATATGAATCAACAGAATCTTTTACGAAAGGAATTTCTCCAGTGAGATCACAATAATCAGTTTTGGTCCCTAAGCAGGCACTGACTAATGCTTTACCAAAAAGAGCATATGGTCCAACAGTTGAAATTAGAACATCAGTTCGAGAAGTGATTGACTTTAGAGATTCTTCATCAAAGCTATCACCAACCAAACATTCAACTGAATTGATTAACCGAAACTTGTTTTTTAAAGACTGAAGTTTTTCCAGACTCCTCCCTGCAATGGCCCATCTAATATCATTTCCATAATTGTTTTTTAAATATTCAACAACAATCTGACCTGTAAATCCGGTTGCTCCCCAAACGATAATTTGAAAATCTTTCTTCATTCCTCAAATACATTTTTCAAAAGTTCTAACATCATTATTTTATTTAATCTTCCGGTATTCACATTTCTTGGACTGGGGTGGTAAGAGCCTTTTAAAATAATTCCATTAGCTATTTCATAAGATACATCATGTCCAAAAGGATAATCTTTCATTTTAAAATCATAAAACTCTCGATAATATTTTAAACAACCGTCAAATGCAATTTTACCTAATGCTAAAATCACTTTAATATTTTTCAATAGTTCAATCTCTTGACTAAAATAATTTGAGCACGTTCGTAATTCTTCAGCTGTAGGCTTATCTTGAGGTGGTACACATTTCAAAACAGGTGTCATAAATGTGTTATATAATTTCAAACCATCATCAAGTGAATCAGAGTAAGGTTGATTGGCTAATCCTGCTTCATGAAGGCACATGATTAAAAAATCAGCAGATTTATCGCCGGTAAACACCCGAGCAGTACGATTGCCTCCATGGGCTGCAGGCGCTAATCCAACCAGCAATAATTCCCCATGAATATCACCATAACCGGGAACACCCTTTCCCCAATACGTCCAATCCATAAATTGCTTTCTTTTTTCTCTGGCAATTTTAGTTCGAAAATCAACGATGCGAGGACAAACTGTACATTTAACCACTTCACGATATAATTCATTTATTTCTCCACTCCCCTGTAATAATGGATGTGATTCAGCGGTGGGATGTTTACTGTTCATCTACCGATAAAAGAACCTTGCCAAAATTTCGGCGGTCCATAATATACTGGTGAGCATCTTTCACTTTTTGCAGCGGAAATGTTCGGTCTACGTGTGGATCAATATCGCCCAATTGATAATAGGATATCAATTTCTGTATACAATTTTGCATCAGTTCCTGCCTATCCATCACCATACCCATATGACACCCAAAAATTCCCTTATTATGCTCCATCAGTTTAATGGGATTGAATTTTGGTGTCTTGCTATATTCTTTTAAAAGATGCAGGATTTTTCGGCGGGGACTTTTTGCAGCCGTTGAAAATCCAAACGCTACTAATCGGCCAAATGTCCCCAGTGCTTTATAACTTTTTTTCAAATTTTCCCCGCCGATGGGATCTATGATAACATCAACGCCATTACCTTCTGTTATTTCTTTTACACGTTCAACAAAATCTTCTGTATTATAATCAATCAAATGATGAATACCCTTTTCACGTAGTCGATTATGTTTACCAGCTGATGCAGTGCCTATAATGTTAGCGCCAATTATTTTGGATAATTCAGCGGCAGCCAATCCAACACCGCCACCAATGTTATGGATTAACACCCATTCGTTTTTTTGTAAATGTGCCTGGAGATATAACATCACATAAGAAGTCAAATAAATCACCGGCATGGCTGCTGCTTTTGCAAAATCAATATCGTTCGGAAAAGCAATTAAACGATTTTTATTAACGACAACTTTGGATGAATACCCGCCAAAGCTAGTTAATGCTGCCACTGGTTTGCCAAGTAAATCATCATTTTCAGTCGAACCAACTTTGCTTATAGTGCCACTGACTTCATATCCCGGTGTAAATGGTGGTTTCGGAGCTGAAGGATATAAACCCATGCGCATGAGTATATCTGCAAAATTTATTCCGCTATACTTCACATCAATCAGTACATCACCTGATTTTAATTCCGGTTCTATTGTTTCTCGTACATGTAGAACCTCTGGCCCTCCATGACGCGTTATGACTACTTGCTGCACTACAAAGTTTACGGTACTATAATTCATGTCGGTAGTGCTTTGTTTCCTTTTGTAAGAAAATTAAATTCGCCGGCCTCTAAAATTGAAATTGCAGGTTATTTACATTAATAAAAGGAAAAATATAGGACAATTATGGCTTTAATGACTTCTATGCGGGAACGGATGCACGTGGTTTTGTGGGCGTTGCTCATTCTGTTCTTGTTAAGTATGACTATCGGTGGTTTGGTCGGTGGTGCAAACATCATTGATCAGATTTTTGGTCGTGTTAACCCGGCTGATGCTATAGGTGTTGTCGATGGGACAACTATTACTCCGGATGAATTTATTCGTGCAGTTAATATTCGCGTTGAACAATACCGTTCAAGCGGACAGGATCCGGATGAACGATTATTACACAATATTCGAAATGAAGTATGGGATAATTATATTCAAGATATCCTAATATATCAAAAAATCGACGAAATTGGTTTAACTGCTACAGATGAAGAAGTACTTCATCATCTACGTAACAATCCGCCACAGTTTCTTTTACAAGATCCTACTTTTTTAACAGATGGAGTTTTTGATCCGGCAAAATATGAACAAGCTATCAATAATCCACAAGGGAATGAATGGGTGGAGATAGAACAATTCATGAAGAATACATACATCCCAAATTATAAACTACAACAATACATCTCTTCAAGCGTTGTTGTTACCAATGATGAAGTTTATAACCAATATATCAAGGATAACGTGGATTATACTATCGAAGGTATTCATGTCATTGGCCGAAAACTCCAGGATGAAATTACCCAGCCTACAGATGATGAATTATATGAATATTATATTGAACACCTTGATGAGTACAAAAAAGACGAAACACGGAATATTCGTTACGCCAGTTGGAAAAAATCACCTGAAAAGAATGATACAACCCGTGTGTATGAAGAAGTACTAAGTATTATCGAAAAAGTAAATTCCGGTTCAGATTTTGCAAAACTCGCAAACCAGTGGACAGAAGACCCGAGTAACCAAGTCACTCCTGATTCTGGCCGTGGTGGGAGTTTGGGTTGGTTTGGAAAAGGCCAAATGGTGCCATCCTTTGATGAAGCAGCTTTTTCTGCAACTGCAGGAGATATTGTAGGCCCTGTATTAAGTCGCTTTGGATATCATATTATTAAAGTTCATGATACGCGACAGACAAATGGAAAAGATGAAATAAATGCATCCCATATTCTATTAGAAATAAACATGGGTTCACAAACTCGTGAATCATTAAGGCGTAAAGCAACACGGTTTAGTTATGATGCTCAGGATTTTGGATTTGAAGCAGCATTAGATACACATCAAATTGTAGCACAAAATGCTGATAAATTGGAATCCTTATCCATATCAGTTCGAGGAATTGGATTTTTGCGTGACGTCGTACAATTTGCTTTCAATGATCAAACAAAAATTGGTACAGTTTCAGACCGATTAGAAAATGATAATTTTTACGTTATAGCCGTCTTGGATTCAATCATCCCTGAAGGAACAAATCCTTTTGAAAATGTTAAAGGAAAAATATCCAGAACATTGACAATAGATAAGCAAAAATCAGCAGCACTCGTTTTAGCGACAGAAATCAAATCTAAAGTTGATGATAATGCATCATTAACGGATCTTGTTTCAGATGATGGCAGGCTTGAATTGGTAGCTGCAGATAAGAAAAAATTATCAAAGGGATTTAATTCAATAGGTCGTAGTTATGGAATCATTGGTGCTTTGATGAATAGTGATGTAGGAAACGTTGTAGGGCCACTAGAAACAGCTCGTGGTTATACAGTAATACGATTGTTAGACGTTGCTCCAGTTGATTCAACGGATTTACAGAAAAAAGAAGTAAATATTTATACATCATTAACGAACAAAGCACAGCAGGAAGCATTCGACATCTGGCTTTCAGAGTTAAAAGATGGTTCTGAAATCATTGATAATCGTAAATATTATTATTGATATTACCTAGCTTACGTAATTAAAGGGTGCATCTTGCACCCTTTTTTATTTCTTGATATTCATGATTTAAAAAAGCAAATTATACCCATGGGTTTTTCTATATATACTGTGAGGATCATTTTATGAAATACAAGACATTACATTTAAATATTCAGGACAATTTAGCAGCCGTAACATTAAATCGCCCGTTAGTTCGAAATGCGATGAATTCAATCATGATACAGGAAATAACAGACATTTTCTGTGAATTGGATAGAAATCCGGAAATTCGAATCATTGTTCTTTCAGGAAATGGGCAGTCATTTTGTGCAGGTGCAGATCTACACCACATTAAAAATTCTGGTTTAATGAATAGGAATGAAAATGTGAATGAAGGAATAAAATTAGAAGAAATGTATTTTGCAGTTGATCGTTGTTCAAAAGCAGTTGTAGGAAAAATACACGGTCATGCTTTTGGCGGAGGTTTTGGTCTGTGTACTGTGTGTGATATTGTTGTAGCTGATGAAAAGACTATTTTTTCATTAAGTGAAATTCTAATAGGTATCATCCCAGGAATAATAGGACCATTTACAGTTAAGAAAATTGGTCATTCTCATTTTAGATCTTTGGGTATTTCCGGAGAACAATTCGATGGAAAATATGCAGAAAAAATTGGTCTCATTCATTATTCTGTTAAAGAAAATGAACTCGACAAAACTACCAACTCAATTGTTAAACAACTAATTAAAGCCAGTCCACAAGCCGTATCAGAATTCAAAGAATATTGCAGAAATATGGACGAAATTAATTCTGCAGAAGTATTAGCTGATTTACGCGCTTCAGAAGAAGGACAGGAAGGCTTATCTGCATTTCTTGAAAAACGCTTACCCTCATGGACAGATTGAATTAGTTTTATCCATTCATAGGGATTAGAAAATAAAATAATCCCAGTTTATCTTCTTTTTTTATTTATCTATGTCATGTCCTTTTTGTAATTTTTCTTATAAATTATATGAAGCAATTAACTAAATGATTTCCACCCACTTACTCACACTTACATTAAAAGAGATTTATTATGATCAAATTTAGTAAACGCCAACTAAAAACTCCTAAAATGCAAAGACCTGTTTATCTTGTTACCGGTGGAATGTCAAAATTCGGCCGCTCAATTCCGGAAAAACGTACGGAAGAACTGGTCATTGATGCATTTGTTGAAGCAGCAGAATTTATAGATAAATCTCCCGCTGAACTCAAAGAGTACATCCATTCATGCTACTATGGTCACTTTGCAGATCATTTTGGTGACCAGCTTTTAGGTGAATCTGTCATACATGACAGACTTGGATTAGATCCATTGGGAAATGTGGGTATTAAAACAGGTGGAGCAACGGGCGGATCCACTCTTTGGGAAGCGTTCAAAGCAGTTGCATCAGGATATTCAGATTGTGTTCTGGCTATGGGTTGGGAACGAATGGATGAAGTTCCAACAGATGAAGGCAATAATTATATTGCTTCTGCGGCAGATAAAGATTGGGAAACACCTTTAGGTCATATTTATACGGGATATTATGCTGTCATGGCTCAAAAATATTGGCAAGTGTTCGGTAAAAAAGAAGATTCATTTCGTCAAACCATGGCTGAAATCGCTGTTAAAAACCGCGGCTATGCCCGTATGAATCCCCATGCTCAAGGCCCCATGGATATAACTGTGGATGATGTAATAAACTCACCTGTTGTCGCCTACCCTCTTCGAGCGTTGGATTGCTGTCTAATGAGTGTCGGTGCAGCTTGTGCAATTCTATGTGATGAAAAAACAGCCAATGAATTGACAGATAATCCATTAGAGATTCATGTTGCTGCAGGCAGTCATACATTACGCGTCGCAGATCGCAGAGATATGGAAATACCATTATTACCCAATGAATCACCAGATCAATATAAAGATTTAGGTGATCGATTTCCTGGTGGCGATCGTTATCCAGGATTTACCGGATTTCTGGCAGCAAGAATGGCAGCGTATTATGGATATAGAATGGCAGGTGTTATTGATCCCACTGAAGATTTTGACCTCGTGGAATTGCATGATGCATTTACCATAAGTGATATACAAACATATGAAGATATTGGAATCCGTCCCTACGGTGAAGGTAGAACCTATGTTGAATCGGGAGATTGTTATCTTACAAATCCAAAAACTGGTGAACCTGGAAAACTGCCTTCTAATTTATCAGGAGGATTAATTGGCAATATGCATGCCGTGGGCGCAACCGGAATTATGCAGACCATAGAAGTGGGACAGCATATTTGGGGACGTTGGGCAGAAATGCACGAAGATCAATCAAAATGGGATCTTTTCGGCCGATCTAAACCGGATGACTGGACTAATTTACAAGTCGATGGCGCGAAACGCGGGTTAGCTATCAGCCATGCTGGAGTGGGATCACATGTAACCGCAACAATTCTGGTTCACCCGGACCACCAATTAGAAAGGACTGAATCATGAATACAAATGATCGTGGAACAGTAAAAGTTGAAAACGGACGTTATCGCTTTGAGGGGAAATTTCATTACGGATATCCTAATGAACCAATCCGAAATGAAGATGGTGAATTAATGGGCGTTACCAACCCTCGTGATTTAACTCATGTTCATATGTATGGGGGTGAAGCTCCATTTTTTGAAGGGTTAGGCCAAGGAAAACTTTTAGGTACTCGCTGTGATAATTCTAATTGCGAAGCAAATGGATCAATCTTTATTCCATTCAGAATTCATTGCCCGGATTGCTTGAGTAAAAATACAATTGTAGATATGACCGAAACTGCTCAAAAAGGAGCAACTGTTCATACATTCATGATTACTGAACGCACCGGAGCATTCAATACACTACCAAAACCAATACGGTTTGTTAATGTAGAGTTTGAAGGAGTTCCTACAATATTGATGGGATATCTCTCTGTTGGAGAACCGAAGATTGGTATGAAGGTAATTCCAATTTTCAATACAACAAATCCCACTTTCACAATTCTAGACCTTTCATGGGTACCGGAAGAAGCAAATGAAACAGATTTACCAGAAGGATATACATTCGGATAAATCACACAATACATGTTATTGGTGTAAATCTGAAATAATCACAACAGCCCTGCGATGTCCAAATTGTCGCATGTGGCGAATGGATATCTACGAAGGTAAAGTTTTGACATATACATTTATGATTATTTGGCTCATACATTTCATAACTGGTTTATACTACAATTTTTGGGGAGAGATACTCCTTATTTGGCCATTTACATTGAAAATGATTACTTCCTTTAATGGTTGGATTAATTTAATACTTCTTGGAACATTTTGGATAATTTACATCCGCACCAGCCGAAAGATTGGTACATTTTGGTGGGTATAAAATTTTGAATATTTTAAAAACAAACTAAATGCGAAACCTCAATTACGGAGATTCACTCATGAATAATAAACAAGCAGATCTAGCCGGACCGGGAATTGGAAATTACAATGACGTAGCAGCTCAATTACCAAAAAACTATTCTTCGTTATTAACACCGATGGGAACTATGCGTGCAGTGTATAATGTAAAAAACTATATTGAAAAACATCTTTGCGAAGCATTAAATATGCAAATGGTGCAAGTACCTCTAATCGTTGACAAAGACAGCGGTGTAAATGATATGCTGGATAGGGACGGATCAAGAACACCTGTTGAATTTCCCTGTGGGTTAGGGTTAGAAAAACGTATCAAGGCACAAGTTGTCCAAGCTGCAACAAAATGGAAACGGATGGCACTAAAACAATTCGATTGTAAAGTTCATGAAGGATTGTGTACAGATATGAAAGCTGTTCGAAAAGATTATTTTCTGGATCATGATCATAGTTCATACGTTGATCAATGGGATTGGGAAAAAGTAATTACAGAAAATGATCGTACATTGGATTATTTGACAAAAACCGTTAAAAAAATATGGAACGTGATTTACGAAGCAGGAAGATATGCGCAAGAAGAATTCCCTCAATTAAAAACAGATCAATACATGGATATACCTGCAGAATTAACATTTATTCATGCAGAAGAAATACTGGAAATGTATCCAGACCTTCCAAGAAAACAACGGGAAACGAAAATTATCCAAGAATATCCTGCTGTTTTTATTATAGGAATCGGATCCGTATTGGATGATGGTTTTCCCCATGAAATGCGCGCTGCTGATTACGATGATTGGATTACGGAAACTGTTTCCACTAAAGGTAAAAAGACCCACGGCTTAAACGGTGATATTCTTGTTTGGAATCCGGTAACAAAAAGACGTCATGAATTAACGTCTATGGGAATACGCGTTACGAAAGAAACTCTCGTAGAACAAATGAAATTATCCGGACAAGAAGATGATCTTAATCTCCCCTACCATCAGGCGATATTAAATGATGAAATTCCCCTATCAATCGGAGGAGGAATTGGACAATCCAGAACGTATATGTATCTTCTACGAAAAGCCCACTTGGGTGAAGTCAGTGTAACAGTTTGGCCAAAAAAGTTAAAGGAAATTTGTTCTGAAAATAATATTCATGTTCTTGAATAGTATCTTATAGTTTTCGTATTGAAATCACTGCAACTATTTCAACTATAAAATAAATATTTTCATGCGCATTTTAGATTGGCGAAAAACGAATCTAAAGTAACTTCCCCGTTCATGAATAGGCAACATCCTCATTATTCGCTTTATATTTTCACACTTATCGCCATGGCTGTTTGGGGATTATCATGGACGAATGCCAAAATTTTGGGATTGTATGGAGATGCTCCTCTCATGATGTTTTGGCGCTTCGTCTTTGCAACACTCTCTTTCGCACCCATTGTTTACTTTACAAAAAACAGTTTCAGCATAAATAGTAAAGGATTACGATTTATCGCTTTGAATTCTCTATTTTTGACATCTTACAATTATTTTTATTTCAAAGGTACTCAAATCGGATTAGCTGGGGCTGGAGGAGTTTTGGTCACAACTCTCAATCCCATCAATACAACGATACTCGCAGCATTATTATACAAATTACCTATTATAAAAAAAGATATAATCGGATTGCTTCTTGGATTTATTGGCGGTGGCATGATAATGGAAATATGGAAAATGGATATTTACCTCCTGTTCCAAAGCGGCAATATATTTTTCATCTTGGCATCATTATCTTGGGCAGCAGTTACCATTATTACATCCCGTTCAAAAGATTTTATTCATTTTATTCCTTACAGCTTTTGGAACTTTGGATTAGCAAGTTTAATGAGTCTGCTTATTTCTTTGGATCAACCTTTATTATCTGTATTTCATTTTGATTGGATATTTTGGTTGAATATGATGTTATTGGCCATTGGAGCAATGGCATTTGCAACAACTGTGTATTTTCTGGCATCCGTCCGATTAGGACCTCAACAAGCCAGTGCGTTTATTTTCACAGTTCCTGTTACAGCCATGTTATTTGCAATCATTTTCTTGAATGAAGAATTGACCGTTTCTATTACAATCGGTAGTTTACTATCAATGTTTGCGGTCTATTTGATTAACAAGAAACAATCATGACAACCGAACATAATAGTAAACCTATTTGGGATGATAAAAATGCAAAATGGTATGCTGAAAAATATGGCAACCACATTTCTAATGCCATGACGATTAGGCTTGCTGATTTAAAAGCAGACGATGATTTTATAGATATCGGTTGTGGAAGTGGTACAGCTTGCAGAGAAGCCGCAAAAATTATTACAGATGGAACGATTATAGGTATTGACCCAACTCCCGCAATGATTCACATCGCAAAAAAACAAACTTCCAATGAAATTCCTAATATAAAATTCATGAGAGGATCCGCTGAAGTATTACCCATTGAAAGAAATACAAAAACAATCTGCACTGCCATTAATTCAATCCATCATTGGAATGATTATAAAAATGGACTTGCAGAAATATTACGTGTGCTTAAACCACAGGGGCGTTTAATAATAAGTGACGAAATCGTTTCCGATGACTCCTGCGGACATGGAGAAGGGCCACTTTCAAATCCAAAAAAAGTAATTGACGTATTAAATAATGCCGGATTCGCTAATGCTATGATGGAAACATACGAAGAAGGTAGTGATGGGATTTATTTATTCAGAGCTGAAAAACATTAGAAATATTTCTGCATTACCAGCTGAAAAGTTTTGGGAGGTCGTTTAGCCTTACCATGATGGTTTGTAAAACCGTGCATTGTGTAACCTACAGCTAATATTATTTCATTTTTAAAAACTTCATATTCGATCTTCATTCTGGCTTTTGGTAAATCTTTGATTGATGTCCGTACAATAATTTCATCCTCAAATTTTGCACTCTGTTTATAATCGCAGTGTGCTGATACAACCGGCAGGAAAAATCCTTCATTTTCAATATCTGTTACAATAAGCCCAATTGACTTGAGCATTTCTGTTCGAGCTGCTTCAAAATATTCCAGATAACGAGTATAATAAACAACACCCATCTGATCGATATCTTTATAGTAGATCTTTGTTGAATAGTCGAAAGATATCACGAAGATTCTGTAAATACACCCATGGCATCGTAACGGGCGATACGTTGATTTAAAAATGCATCGGGCTCGGTTTTTAACAATGTTTCGATTTCTTCACGTATCACTGATTTTAATATATCTGCCATTTCATCTGGTTGACGATGAGCTCCACCCAGTGGTTCTTCAACAATTCGATCACAAATTCCTATCTCGAGTAAATCCTTCGGTGTAACTTTCATGGCATCTGCAGCATCAGATGCCTGCCCTGCATCACGCCAAAGGATTGAAGCACACCCTTCAGGGCTTATAACAGAATACCATGTATTTTCCAGCATGAGCATACGATCGCAAACGCCAATACCCAAGGCTCCGCCACTTGCTCCTTCGCCTATGATTATAACCAAAATGGGGACTCTCAACTTTGACATTTCCATCAGGTTTCTTGCAATAGCTTCACCTTGCCCTCTTTCTTCTGCACCCAATCCGGGATACGCTCCTGGAGTATCGATTAATGAAACAACTGGTATATTAAATTTTTCTGCCAGTTTCATCAAGCGATACGCTTTGCGATACCCTTCCGGTCGCATCATACCAAAATTTCGAAATAAATTTTCATTGGTATTTCGACCCTTCTGCTGACCTATAAACAAAATTGTTTGACCGTCGATTGATCCAAATCCTCCGACTAAAGAAGGGTCATCTCCATAATGGCGATCACCATGGAGTTCCACAAAATCCGGAGCCAATTTATTAATATAATCCAAACTGAAAGGACGTTTTGGATGCCGAGCTAATTGGACGCGCTGCCAGCGTGAAAGTCCCGAAAATATCTTTTCTAATTCAACTCTTCTCTTTCCTTTCAATTTTTCTATTTCAGTCAAATGAGCATCTGGTTCATCGCTTGTTTCCAATTCAATGATCTGCTCATCTATCAATTTTACAGGTTTTTCAAATTCTAAATAATATTCTGCCATTATCCGTTAAATACCGTTTTAACTAAAATTTCAATATCAAAAGATAGGCTTTGGTTTTGAACATAATAATGGTCCAATAATCTCCTATCTTGCTCCGTGAATTTAACATTTCTTAACCGTTCCAGCCCAGTAAGTCCCGGCATGCAAATAAGTTCAGGATCTTTTTCATCTGTAGAAATCAATGATGATCCCACCAGACTCATCTTTCCTGTTACGATTGACCATAATAATGGGAGGTTATGAAGAAATGCGATTTTACTATTAAATATTCGTCCATAAAAACGACTATTGTCCTGACCCCAAAATTCTACTTTAATTGGCAAACTACCTATACTCCTTAATAGAATTATCGGAGAAAAAAGAATCAATAAAGCGGATGCAATGAATGTATCAAATATACGTTTAGTGATTGCATGTAACCGGTTAAAAAGTGTGTATTCAATGTTTACAAATGAATATTCGCCAATTTCTTCAATGGACGCTTTTCCCAATAAAATATCCTGATGGCGAGGAACCATCCTGTACGTCAATCTCATGGCTTTTGTTTTATCCATTAAGTTAAGAATTTCTTTATTTGAAAATGCTGTGTTTGAAAAAATCAATTCACGAATTGAATACGTATTTACAATTTCCTGAAGATCCGTCAAACTACCTAAAAATGGAACAGGTAAATCGATCTGCCTTGGATGTGAGTCTACAAAACCCACTATATCCAGACCTGTATCAAATCTCTTAAGAATATGATTTGCAATACGAGTGCCTTCCCCATCAGAACCAATGATTAACGTTTTTCGGGTAAATAGAATATTATGCTTTTCCTTGATTGGCTGTAAAAACCCACGGGACATGAGGTAATGAACAAGGACTCTCCAGCCGGGAATGAAAAGTGTTATTATAGCAGTAGCTAAAATAATAACTAAACGGGAAAATGCATATTGCTTGAAAAAATATGTAAAAGTAACTGCAAGGAAAAATCCGGTTAAAGATGAAAGAATTGCACGTGTATAAGATAAAATGTAACGGGAATAAAGCTGGAATAATGCTCCCACCACAACCCAAAAAAGTATATAAACAACGGGGATAAGTCCATTACTCATAACAATTGGTTCAAAATGATCAAACTTAAATGGAATTGCAATTAAAAATGCGCCCAATACCACAACAACATCAAAAAACACGGATAATATCTGGGAGCGAAGTTCACCAATAACCGTCATGAATTTTCGAATTGATATTCCAAAGCGGATCGCCCATTTTGTTAAAAAACTTTGACTAGTTGAAAAATGTTTATCAGCAAAAAGAATCATGGCATTATAAAACGCATTTATACTGTCAAAAGGTGCGGACTTAACTGACTCACCTTGATAATGTACAATTTGAGTCTCCGGTACATAATGAACTTCAAATCCCTTTTCCCACGTCCTATAACACAAATCCAGATCTTCCCCAAACATGAAAAAATGTTCATCAAATCCATGTATATCCTGAAATAATTCTTTACGTATAAACATACATGAACCGCTGATTGCATCTACTGAACTGGTTTGATCCGGATCAAGATATGATAAATTATATTTGCCCGCCCATTTAGAATTTGGAAATAATTTATCCAATCCGAGTAATTTGGGGATAGCCACTTTTAATGTGGGAAAAGATCGTTTGCACGCTGCTTGCAATGTTCCATCAGAATTGAGAATTTTTGGGCCAACCATTCCCACTTTATCATTCTGTTCCAAATAATTAAGTAATGTGTCAATCGTATTTTCCTGAACGACTGTGTCCGGATTTAAAATCAGAAAATAGTCTCCATGAGCCATACCAGCAGCTTGATTAATCGCTTTGCCGAATCCAACATTTTCCTTGTTGGCTATAACTTTTACATCGGGATATGAATTTTTAATATGATCAACAGTACCATCAAAAGAATGATTATCAACAACAATTATATCAAGATGATCAACACTTGACCGCATCAACGAATCAATAGCATGATCAACGTATTCTTTAACGTTATAGCTAACTATGAGAACAGAAACTTTTTTAATCATTGCACATATCCCATCTTACACTTTACCAGTTACCATTCTACCAGCTATCGCTCCACCGTTCACCAACTTCACTTATGCCAACCAAATATTTTCCAAATTCGGAGACGCCATACCATAAAGACTGCTTCGATCATAATGGCTTTAGACATTTTAGACTCACCCACAGTTCTATCAATAAAAATGATAGGAATTTCACCAATAGTATATTCTTTTTGCCACGCCCGAAAATTCATTTCAATCTGAAATGAATATCCTTGTGACCGAACAGAATCAATATTTATATTTGTTAATACTTCACGCTTCCAGGCTTTGAAACCACCTGTGGCATCTTTAATAGGTAAGCCGGTAATAAGCCTAGAATAAACATTAGCCCCATAGCTCAAAATCAATCGGCGAATCGGCCAATTCACAACACTCACTCCATGAATATAGCGACTACCGATGATAACATCATTATTTTCTAATCCCTTAATCATATCAGGAATTGCATTAACATCATGTGATCCATCTGCATCCATCTGGAGAATAATATCATAATCACGCTCTAATGCCCATTTAAAACCAAATTTATACGCAGTACCAAGCCCGGCTTTACCCGGGCGTTTCGCCAAGTGTAAATTATTATATCGCTCTTGGAATTTTTCTACTATATCTGCGGTACCGTCTGGAGAATTATCATCCACAATGAGCAAATGAAAGTTTTCCTCAAGGGTAAATACATGCTCAATGAGTTCAGCAATATTTTTACTTTCGTTATATGTGGGAGAAATGATCAGTTTTTTCATATTTCAGTATGACTCTTAGCAGCTTTTATGTCTAAAACAGTATCTGAAGGTGTAAAATTAAAATCATTTTCTAACTTTTTCGTAATTAATCCGCATTTTAACGGTCGTTGTGCAGTTTGGTTCAATTCTTTTGTTGTTATGGGTTCAATCAATGATGGGTTCAATTCATATACATTAGCAATCATACATGCAAAATCATAGCGATTTATCACATGTGAACTTCCGTGATGATAAAGACCATTTGCATCATATTTAATCAATGTTTCAATCACCTGACCTATATCAACAGTCCACGCCGGATTATTCCATTGATCAGCCACAATACGAATCTGCCTATTATTTTGCAATTCTTCTACGACCCAATCGGCAAAACTTGCCTTAAAATTCCCACCTATGTTCCATACAACATTGGTTCGAAGAATAACCCAATCATTTGATAATTTGCGTACACTCTCTTCACCTTCCAGTTTTGTTTTGCCATAAACATTGAGTGGATTGACATTATCATCTTCACTGTAAGGCCCATCCTCTCCATCAAAAACATAATCAGAAGAAACGAATATAAATTTACCGGTAAAATTATTTAAAAGGTTTTTGGTTCCTTCAACATTAATCAGTTTCGCTTGTTCATAATTACCCTCACAACTATCCACATTTGTCATTGCTGCAAGATGGACAATCACATCTGGTTCTTCTGCTTCCAAAAGATTCTTTACCTTATCTTTATTCGTTATATCAAGAATAGTGAAATTCTCTTGATCAACTTGAGGAAAAATGTCTGTTCTAATTACATCATAATCATCTAGTTGAAGGGATACCCCTAATTGGCCAGAAGCGCCTGTAATTAAGACTTTTTTCATGATGTTTCATCCACAAAAAACGTATGGGCAATAATGTCCAATTGCCTCAAGAGTAAATATTTATCATCACCTGGATTAAATATCAAGGCATGGATATAATATGTTCTATTCGTAATTCCGTCATAAAATGTGTAAGCAATAAACGGACCTCCCTGTGATTCTTCCAATGATTCCCACAATCCTGTTATCCTCCAACCTGACCAGTCATTAAACATAGTGGGGCTGATGTTGAATTTGTAATCTGAATACTGAATGTGTCCAAAGATCCGTTGAGGAATTTCAAGTGAAAATTGTTCTGCATCGCTTATGTTTTGAATGACCATTCCTTCTTCCCAATGAAACACGAGCCAGCGAAATGGTTCTTCTTTACCGATCCATAATATGCTCGTTTCTACGCTGTCCTGAACAACCGTAAAACCCCATGGAATTAGTAAACTGAACCCATGTTTTTTTAATACCTTTTGTTCCAGTTCTTCTTTTCGTGCTCGCTTAAATAAAAATCTGCTTTGGCGTTCAATAAATTGATTTTCAAAATTTTCATAAATTTCCAAACCCTGTATTTCTACTGCTGATACTATCGATTCCATGGAATTTCCATTAATTAACAGCATGGTCTGTAATTTTGCATAGGGTTCATGTGTCTGGATAAATGGATTATTCTTTTTTGAACGTAAATATGATTCTTCGGGCAAAATTGATTTCACCAGACGTGTACCGGGATTTGTCAAATCATCATTGATGGATAGTGCAATAAGATTGGGATGGTGGCGTACGATTTGAAGATCACTTGGTTTAACGAATTTGGCTTTGTAATAGGGTTCAGGAGCCGGGGTATAAAGTGTATCGCTAAAAATTTTTGTTAATATTTTGCGGGCGGCCACTCTATCTTCTTTGGCAACTAATACAATTAATTCATCATCAGCTCCTTTTGACAATGGCTTTCCACAGCCGACCATTATAAATATGACTGCTGTGCCAATTATGTAGAGTATTCGTTTCATATTATCAATCTAACAAGCTTGTAAATTTAACATGAACTTTTCCCGCGGAGAAAGCTTCATCCACGGGCCAGCCAAAACTGACTTCCATGACAGAATTTGCCGTGAGTTGGCGGAGCCCGAAGCCAACAGACATGGGAATAGTAGGCATGGACATATCACCAAAGGAAAATATTTGTAATTGTTCTGTGGGGGTGAATAACATATCAAGGCTTATTATATTTATCATATCACTGGTAAAAATATCTTCCTGATAACCACGAAATGTATTCATACCTCCATATCGTATTTTTTGGCCTACGTGATTTTCATTATCTAACACAAGTCCATTCCAAAACTTGAAGCGTAAAGCGGTTCTTTCAGATATAGATAAAAATTCTTCAATGTGGAACTGAAGTTGAGCAACCAAATTATTTTTTTGTTTCGTTTCGATTACCCTGCCAATGTGTGTTTTCATATTCAAGAAAAAGCCTTTTGTCGGCAGCCACCTGTCATTCCTTCCATCACTGAAATATTCAATAGTGAATGTTTGGGCCTTGGAAGGTTGAATACCCATCGAAATACCATAAGCAGTCGGCTTGATTGATTCCTTTCCGCCGCCAAAATACCATTTCCCCCTTTGACCCAATTGCACTGAAAAAGCTCCGCTGGAATTTGTATACACATATTCCCTGTTTCTCAAATCTTGTATCAATTCGAGTTTTGCTCCAAACGGTAAACCTGCTAAATACGGTTCTTCATGTTTAAAAAGGATATATTGTGACTCATCCCCATTTCGTTTCCAAACCAAATCCGTAATATTTGCAGTTCGCCATGTATTTTCTAAATGTATGTCAACTTCACCGGCAATATCCCACCCGCGATCATCTTGACGACCGGCACCGGCAATTCCTGAAAAATGACTGTTAAATTCCGGTTTAAAATTGACTAAAACACCCAACCTGTCATTATTCATTAATCCATAATTTAGATGAATATTACTGGGAATAAATGGATAACCGGTTCGCAATTCTTTGACAATCGTTTGAGCAGAATTATAGGAATGTGCTTTTGTTAAATTGGAGAACAATTGCTGTAAAACAGCTATATTTACACCCGATTCTTTTTGAAATAATATTTCATCTATTATTTTGTAATCATTATGAATTTCATAATTAATTAATACTTCCGACGATGAGTCCATATCGATTATCGCCACAATACCGCCAAATTCGCCATTTCCCACAAGAATCGAATCAAACTGTGATATAAATGAAGAACCGTCGTTTAAAGTCAATTTTTCGCCATCAACCGTAATGACCGTTTCTTGGGTGTATGACCAACTTAAAGTAAAGAACAAAATGAGATTAAAAATACGCACGCATTTCTCCATTAAAAGTGAGAAAATTGTCATAACGCTGATCTGAAATATAATTCATAGATAGGTTGAGAGAAAAACCCCTGCCCATCATCCATTGTCCTTGGATATTTGAGCGTAACGTGATTCCTTGGGCTAATCCGTTCAACGCTTCAGGAGGTATATAATCCAGTTTATCAGAAATGTTTGTTTTATACCATTCAAAGCGAGATTGAATACGGCCGCGAGTTCCGACGAATTTTAAAACATCAGCACTTAAACTTACTGCATCAGCGTCAAATTCCTTCTCGCGCATAAAACCATGATCAATTCCGTATTTCAACCCCATATCAAATTGCCATTGGTCGACTTTGACTTTTGCCGTACCCTCAATCCAATGGCCACTCACACTGCGTTCACGCAATTCAGAAACAGTCGATTCTATTTTATCAACATGATACATCCAGCGGTATTCTACCGTAAAATTATCGAATATCGTTTTTCTGTATTCCAAACCTGCTTCATCATTTTGTTTTAAGTCTTGCCCTCTGTTGTCCAGCCCGTCAAGATTTCTGAATTTTTTGTGCCATACTTTTATCATTTTTTTCATTTTCTGCGGTTTATATACTAATTCATTTAGCAATGACCACTTGGATCTTGAAATAGCCGTATCACCCAGATCCGGGTAAATGAATGCATTCCCAGACCAAATGTGCCCTTCAATTGTGGATCTCAATTCTGATCTTAATGAAAAACTTTTGAGTGAATTATAGTGTGCTTTACTAAAATCAATTTCAAATAATTGAAGCCCATCCAGCTTTGTTGTGGGATACCGTTCTCCAGTAAAAATCGTATAAGCAATATATTCACCATTTGGATCACTGACATATTCATTGAATTGCTCGTCATAACGAAAATCACCCAAACCGATGCCAACTGAATCGTAGACTAATGCACGCGTTTCTGTAAATGTTTCTTCAATAGTTGTTTTCATATCCAATCTGAATGGATGCGTCGGCTGGCGAAATGATGTATGAAGTCTTGCCAACGTAAAATTATAATCGTTTTGGTTGAGAACATCATTTTTTATTCGCCGACGGATAGTCATCTCTTGAGTCCAACCGCTTTTTGTATTGCCTTTTATGTCCAAAGAACCAAAAATACCTTCGGACGATAATTCTAATCCATCTGAAATCGTATCAGATTCTGTATAGTCAAACCGCTCTCCCACACCAAATGACGATTCCCAGTGATCTTTGGCATATTTTACCCCCACAGTTTGATGATCAAATCGATATTGATTTTCCTGCTCTTCATAATCATATTTATAAAATGGATGCACATTTCCGGGAAGTAAATCAAACATCAGACTGCGCTGTTTGAAAAAGCCTCTTTCTGCTGAAATATCGTTTTGCATCGCATTCACTAATGGTATATAACCGCTACCACCTCTAAAAGAACTGTTGATTCGATAAAATGCATCATTTCCATATATAAAACGAGAAACTGCCACTGTACCATTCCCTACATTTTCTACATCGATTCCTGTTGAAATAGCATGATTACTTTCGGCTACAGTGAGCAATGGTTTAACATTCCAATCCTGATAAAACATAGCCGATCGATCACGCTGTAAAGCTTCGAAGCGATCGTCCTGCTGATAGCCGGATAATGTATAGCGCATTCTCACTTTTTCAGAAAAATTGATTTTATTATTCGATAAAGCAAAAGAATACGCCAATCCTGTATTGTCATTATCATTTTTTGAAGACAATCGATTCTGATCAACTCCGGAAGCTGCTGTAGAAAAATCCAGCATTGTATTTTCAGATAATTGATAATCTCCGGATATTTCGAAAAGCTGATGACCTTTTGGACTGATGATTTGTTTCATGGGACTATAGAGGTCATCGTACTGTTCTCTATCTATTAATTGAACAAATTCATAATATATCTCACCTGTAGTTGTAATTAATCGTCTATATTTTCCCGTTTCATTATTATTGGTGAATGTGATTGAATAGCGATCACCCGGGATCGTTTTATCAGGTGTGTATTCATAAAATTCCCTGCCAATATAAATATAATCGCCATCAGCATCAGAAATGGCGCCAGAAATAAATGCTGCCTTATCCCCTAATGAATTCAATAGCTCAATTTCATCGTCAGATAAATTCAAAACAGAATTTTGGGTTTGATCGGATTCATTCAGCCAAGAAAATGAAAAATTGCCTTTCTGTCCAAAATTTCGTTCCATAGTCCCGCCTGCGACACTTTGTGAATATTGAAAATCAGAATACTGATATTCGATCAATATATCTGAATCTGAATGAATTAAATGAGCCGGAGTAAAATGAACTTCTGCTGTGGAATAATCAATAATATAATCATGATTTTCTCCTCGAGTTAATTTATTTCCGTTGAGCCATACCCTTTCCGTCCCGGATTGAACAATAATATTCCTGTTCCCAGATTTTGAATCGAGAAAATACGGACCTTGTTTACCCTCACTTCCTTTCACTTCAATTTGTCTATAATGTCCTTTTGATTGTGCATAAACAGCAGATCCTGTCCACTTTTCAATATTAAAGTTATTCTTTAATCCAATCAGTCTTTTGTTGATATTCATATATTTACCATGTTGGTAATTCAGATCTATATCCCCTGCATTCATTTGAAATTTGGGATGGGAAATTTGTAGATACACTTGGTCAATTTCATCCAAGGATTGGGTATTCCCTTCAGGCTGTATAGGCGACGATTCGTCCGAAAGGATTCCACTCACTTGCATCGATTCGCTTAACTGTCCCTGAATTTGCATGCGCAATCCTCCTGTAAAATCAGAACCACCCAATGGTGAAACAGAAAATGATCGATATACAGACCCCGTGGACAGCACTTGATCATTCGTATAGTTTTGAGAAGACCGTTTTTTCAATAGAGTTAAGTTATCTTCTTTTTCTGCAATAATAAGTGAATCCATCCTCGGAAAATGCAAATACAGCGGACCGTATACATTTGGGAGTTTCCATTGAGACGTATCTTTTTCACCCGCCAAATAGTCAATGCTTGCATCGCTTTGTCCGTGAATAAAACCAGTAATCAACAGAAAGAATATTAAAAAGCAATTCATTACTTTTTTAACACCAAAATGCGTTGGTCAGTCAAAATGATAAGATATTGAAAATATACATCTGCATCGAGTATTGTTTCATTTTCACGGATGGGTAAAGCATTCACATCTCCAGAGTACGATTCTATTTCACCCTGACTGTTCAAAACAACCCAGTCATTTGACCAATGGATAATATGAATTGGATCGTCAATATGGACGAGAGACATTCTGGATTTTCTGCCAAATCGATTGAATAAAATAATTTTACTTTCACAGGATAAAAGAGCAATATTTCCTGCATTGTCGGTTTTTAAATCCATTATGCATCGTCCGTCAATACCATATTGATTTAAATCTATAAGCACTCTGATTGAATTATCCATGGACAATAACTGCCCGTATTGACGCGAAAAGACATGGGCTTTTCCAAATGGATTACCAGTTATCAGATCCGGATAAAATGGATCGTAATCATTTGAAATCACATTATCAATACCCAATAAATTGAGCTTATAATCTAACCGTTTCACTGTATTTTCATATCGATCACACACCCATATTTGCAAATTATGAACCATGAGATCTACCGGTTCTGTAAATGAATCGACATTCTGCCCAAACCCACCCGTTCGCTGAATGATTCGATCATTCGAAACGAGAATTAATTCATTCGATTTTTGATCAAGGAGAACAAATTGATCATCTCCCAGCGCAGCTACGCGCTGCGGCGAAAAATCGGCTTCAAAAATTTTAGAGAGTTTGAATTCCTTTAGAGTGAATAAAGGCTCTTGGGCCAAACACGCCGCCAACAGCCCAAGACAGGCAAGCAAGCGTTTCATCAAGAGTTTACGTATTTGATTTCGGTAGTGAAAAAGGCCGAATTAATGCAGTTGTGCCAATAATAATCATCGCGAATGAAATCAGTTGTGAACCGGTCAAACCAAAGAGATAGCGATCGTTGGTGCGGATGAATTCGATGACAAAACGTTCAATCCCGGCCAAAATAAGGTATGTAAAGAATAAACTGCCTACAACCTTAACATGCGTTCGCTTGTTCCATAAATATGCGAAAATAGCAAAACCAAAGGCAACTTCATACAATTGAGTTGGATGAACTGTAAGTAACCCAGGTTCAAATCCGGATAAGTCTACCCAGGGGTAATACAAATCAAACACATGATATGTTGACGGCGGTAGACCATTTTCAAATGGGACTCCCCAAGGTAAATGTGTTGGAATTCCATAATCATCTCCCACAAGAAAACATCCTACCCTGCCAATGGCATAACCCAAAATCAATAAGGGAGCAACTATATCGGCAAATGTTAGCCATGGTAAATTATTTTTCCGCAGTACAAGTGTCACGCCCAGCGTTCCACCCATAAGTCCACCAAGAAAAACCAATCCGGATCCACTGAAAATCATACCAATTGGATCATCAATTACACGGCCAAAATTCTCAATTAAATAATAAATCTTGGATCCGAGAATTCCACCTACTGCTGCTGCAAAAACCATATCAGATGCAAGCTTATTATTGTACTCCAGGCGTTTCATATCTTTTTGCAACAGATAGAAACAGCTATAAAAAGCCACAACCAGCATAAAACCAAAAGAATAAATCTTAATAGGTCCAATTTCAAATAAAACAGGAATCATGACACTTTTTCTCCACAGTTCGAACAGAATTTATCGTTGTCTTTCAGTTTATTCCCACAGCTTGTGCAAAAGTTCTTATTCTCTTTCTTTGTGTGGGTCACTTTTTTGTTTGATGAAAAATACATAATACCAATGATGATGGATAAAACACCGAGAATTGCAATGGGTTCCCATAAGAGCAACGTGTGTCTTTTTGGTTTGTCATGATTTACCTCGGGATTGGGACTTTGTGCTTTTGGTTGACTCAGCTGTGCGCGTAGAGCTTCAATCGTCGTTTGACCGCTTGCATTAAAATAGGATGCTTCAATCTCTTCCACTTTATTTGCAGGAATATCGCCAAAATGAATACTCTTAAACAAAATCCCATGCTGATCAGTATCTTCTGAAGAAACTTTTCTTGATAACTCAAACTGTTCTGCCATCACAGGAACCTGTACAGATAAATGAACATTCTTCATGGCAAAGTTTGAACCAGTAGGCCAAACCAGATTTTTTTCATGGCCGCTATCAAATGGATTGTAAAAAACGAACAGCCTGAATTGAGCAATTTTGGCACTGAATTCAACTTTACTTTTCGACCCATCTTCCAAAATCGTTAATGGAATGACTTCACTATCAGGACTGGGAATACCACCGATAAAAAAGACGGAATCAGTAATAGATGGTAGCGTTATTGAAATTGTCTCTGATTCTGAATCAGCAACAACAATAGCTTCAATTTCAGCCATGACACCTTTGTAATAATATTCTGGATAGACTCTAATGTTTATAGCATCTAAATATTGTTCAGCATGAATAAAGGTGAAAATGAATATAATGAGATATGATAATTTTATTTTCATTATTTTATCCTATAGTTTCGTTAGTTGTTAATATTGTTAATACACTCAAATTATAAATTGCATGGGTATATGCAGCTATACCAAATCCTCGTAAGGCGTATACTATACCCAATAATACACCGGCAAAAAAGCGAATCATAAATAAATTCAGTGAAAAAATATCGCCAAATTCTCCCACAAAATGAAACATGGAAAAAATCCCCGCCGCGATAAGGACTCCCCCAGAATATCTCGCTGTTTTTTCCCACTGAAAAATAAATCCCAGTAAAGCAGCCACACCTGTGATCATCACAACCCTGAACACAAATTCTTCATAAATCCCAGCTCCTAAAGATAAAACAATCTGTTGGAATAACTGTGTAGACGCTGGTGACATCATCAGTGTTTGAAAAAATCCGAGTAAAACAAAAAGTAATGCGCTATACAAAATACTTTCGAAAAACATGGTTAATAAATATTCACCTCGAATCACCATGGATTTTAAGTGTTTCTTTTGTCGCAAAAAAGCAATGGAAAATCCAATCATAAACGTAGCGCTGAATCCATAAGCTCCATAGACACCGAATAATCCTAAAATCTGGCGCATGAGAACATCTGCTCCATTTCTCAATACGAAAATATCCTCTGATGATAACAATAACATTCCCAACTCATACAAAATAAATAAGGGCAGCGTAAATACAAAACTGTATAACGGAGAATGAGTTTCTGTCCAGTAAGTTTTGTCTTGATCAGTCATTATCGCCGGTTAATTAAATTCATTCTTACAATCGGTATACGAGATTGAAAGTATTTTTCATTAACACTTTATTAATCATTATCAATTTGCAATACCGCCAATAATGCTTCTTGCGGGATTTCAACTTTGCCCACTTTTTTCATACGTTTTTTACCTTCTTTCTGCTTTTCCCACAGTTTTCGTTTTCGAGTAATGTCGCCACCATAACATTTGGCAGTCACATTTTTACGTAGAGCTTTAACAGTAGATCTTGAAATAATTTTCGTTCCCAATGAAGCTTGAATTGCCACTTCAAATAATTGTTGTGGAATCAGTTCTTTCAGTTTTGAACATAATGCCTGCCCCCGATGAAATGCATCATCCGCATGGGTTATTATCGACAAAGCATCCACTTGTTCCCCCGAAAGAAGTATATCCAGTTTTTTCAAATTTCCCGAACGATAATCAATAAATGAATAATCTAGTGATGCGTAGCCCCGAGACACAGATTTCAATTTATCGTAGAAATCGAAAATGATCTCTGCTAATGGAAGCTCATAATGAAGTTGTGCCTTATCTTTGGTTAAATAATCTGTATTGATATAAATACCCCGTTTTTTCTGACACAACTTCATCAGACTACCAATATATTCTTTGGGTGTAATAATCTCTGCAGAAACAAATGGTTCTTTGATTTCCATTATTCTTCCTGTCAAAGGCATATCTGCAGGAGTATGGACTTCAATTTCCGTTCCATCTTTCACCGTAACTTTATAACCCACATTGGGTGAAGTTGTAACCAACGCTAAATCAAATTCCCTTTCCAATCGCTCTTGGATAATTTCCATATGGAGCAGTCCTAAAAATCCACAACGAAACCCAAAGCCTAACGCTTCGCTCGTTTCCGGTTCATATATGAGCGATGCATCATTCAATTTGAGTTTATCAAGTGCAGTTCGCAGTTGTTCATAATCGTCGCTGTCTGATGGATATAGACCTGAAAAAACCATGGGCTGCATTTGCTTATAGCCGTGCAACGCTTTAGATGCAGGGTTTTCCTTAGTAGTCAGTGTATCCCCAGGACGAACATGCTCCACATCACGAACACTGGCCAGAACATATCCCACATCACCAGAGCGCAGTTCTTTGGCTTTTACCTGATTCAATATAAAATGACCCACTTCAGACACATCATAAACATGATTGTGGGCAAAAAACTTTGCGCTGGTACCCGGCTTTAACACACCATCCATCACGCGGATATATGGAATTGCGCCTTTATAATTGTCATACACAGAATCAAAGATCAATGCTCTAAGTGGTGCATCATCGTTGTACATTGGAGCAGAAATTCGTTCGACAATTGCTTGAAAAATATCTTCAATACCGCTTCCGTCCTTGGCGCTGACCTTAATCACTTCACTCGGATTACAGCCGATGAGTTCCACCAATTGATCGGTCACTTCATCTATGCGGGCACCGGGCAAATCGATCTTATTAATCACAGGAATTAAAGCGAGGTCATTCTCAATGGCCAAATAGGTATTACTCACCGTTTGCGCTTCGACTCCTTGAGCAGCATCTACTAAAAGTAGAGCACCTTCACAGGCCGCCAATGACCGACTCACTTCATATGAAAAATCCACGTGTCCGGGAGTATCGATCAAATTGAAGATATATTCAATCCCATCGCTGTGCTGATAGTGCATTTGGATGGGATGGCTTTTGATGGTTATCCCCCGCTCACGTTCCAAATCCATGCTGTCAAGGACTTGGGATTTCATTTGTTTTTTTGAAAGGGTGTGGGTTTCTTCTAATAGACGATCAGCCAGTGTAGACTTGCCGTGATCTATGTGGGCGATGATACAAAAATTGCGTATATGGGCTGTGGACATGGGTCGGAAATTACGGAGTATTGAATTAGATGTTTAGATTAAGATTAGGATTAAAAGTTTGGAAATGGATTTGGAAAATGAGATTATTTTTTTGATCAGTTTAACGTTTTTTTCAATTTTTTAACTATATATTTATTTAAGCTATCGCCTTCAGAAACAGCCCGTACAGCTAAGGCCTTATGCAACTCCGGGCCTGTTCTTAATATAAATTTTCCGGAATATTCTTTGTTAGTTGGATTCGGAAGTTCTTTTCCATCTTCTCTATAAATTTTAATCCACTCATCAAGAATTTGACATAATTCTTTATATACTTTTTCTTCATTGTCTCCATGGCAGCAATTACCAATCCACCCCGGTACTGATCCAATATAACAATTGTCTTTTTCTGACCATTCTACAATTTTTAAGTACTTATCTCGCAATTTCATTTTTTTGATTCTTTTATTTTTTCCTTAACTAATTTTTCCTGATAATATTTAGCATCAGAATTTATTTTTCCAGATAATGTTAAAACTGACCCTTTAGGATGAATGTAATTTCGGTGGCTACCTTTCCCACCACGATTTTTGAAGCCTGCTTTTTCAAGTTCTTTTATTAATTGGCGTAATTTTCTTGGCATAAATTATGATATCATAATGATACTATACAATCTATATCCTATTCCAATTAATACTTCCTTTGTGCTTTGATGAGATAGAGGTTTGCCTTTTGGAGATCACCATCCTGAACCATGGATACAATGCGTATGGCCTCCATCACAGGAATATTTCCATTATCTGAATTGGAATAAAATGCATCCATGGCCTGTGAAATAATATTTATATTCCCTTCTACTTCTTTAGATATATGTTCATCAGCGATTTCATAATATCTATCAATATAATAAGGTCGTACCCAATTATCATTTCCGAGGTATTGTTCTTTTACTTGACGCTGATGATGGCTTTTCATGACAGAAACTGCAGAATAAGCTCCATTGACAAATGAGACTTTTTCATTCTCATTCATTCCGTACCAAAATTCGGCTGGAGTTCTGTCTTGAGCATTGATGGAAACGATCAAACAAAAAGTGATAATTAACTTCACGAATTTTTTCCTTTATAATGATTTACAATGGGCATGCGCCGGCCAGTACCAAATGCTTTATTCGTTACGCGAATTCCCGGAGCTGCCTGACGGCGTTTGTATTCATTGATCCTGATCTTTTGGTATAAATCCTCAACAAGTGCTTTTTCATGACCTTCTGCTGCCAATTGTGATGGTGACCTTCGTTCTTCAATGATGGACTCTACCAAGGGGCTGACAATATCATAATCAAATGGATCCACTTGATCCGGAGCCAATTCTGCAGATGGAGGTTTGGTAATGCAATTTTCAGGAATTCGTTCAAATCCGGCAAATTTATTCACCCACTTGGATACACCATACACATCTACTTTTGACAGGTCTGATATAACTGCCAGACCTCCGCTCATATCGCCGTATAATGTGCAGTAACCCAACGCCAGTTCAGTTTTATTTCCCGTGGACAACACCAACCAGTGATGTTTATTAGACAATGCCATAAGGAGATTTCCACGAACTCTTGCTTGTATATTTTCTTCAGCCACATTCCGTTCTGTTTTTTCAAAATAAGGCTGAAGTGTTTTTTCATACTCGTCCACAATGACCGGAATGGGAATGGTTTGATAATCGATTCCGAGATTATCAGCCAATTTTCGGGCATCATCTTTACTGTGCTCACTGGAAAATACCGACGGCATAGACACGCCATGGACGTTTTCTTTTCCCAGAGCATCCGCAGCAATGCACGCCACCAATGCAGAATCAATACCACCACTCAATCCGATAACAGCTTCTTTATGTCCGGTTTTTCTGAAATAGTCTTTTACTCCCAACAGAAGAGCGTGATACATTTCCCCTTCACGATCATTGTTTGGGAGATCAATGCAGGTTGATGATTCAGTGTCGATTTCAATGATCTCTTCCGAAAATATTTTGCCTAAACCAATTAATTCTCCTTGCCCATTCATGGCTAAAGATTGTCCATCGAAAACGAGTTCATCTTGAGCTCCCACCAGATTACAATAATAAAAAGGCAGATTCGTCTCCTGGACTTTATTTTTAACAAGGATCAATCGTTCGTTCAATCGCAATTCGTGGTAAGGTGATGCAGAAATATTAATGATACAATCAGCGCCCGCTTTTTGTAATTCTGAAGACACTTTACATTCATATTCAGCATCCCAAAGATCTTCACATATCTCAAGTCCCAGTTTGACTGATTTTCCACCAATTTCAAGATCACACAATCCTAATTCAGTTCCTGCAGTAAAATATCGATCCTCATCAAAAACATCATATGTAGGCAATAATAATTTGTCGTAATGATATATTTGTTTTCCATTAACACATACAGCGGCAGAATTGAATAAATTCCCATTTTCCTTGTGTATATACCCCAATATCAATGGAACAGTCGTTTTATCAGTAATATCCCCCAATACTGACATATTTTCATCAATAAATCCTTTCTCATATAACAGATCTGCAACAGGATATCCGGTAATGACCATTTCCGGAAAAACCACCAGATCAGCACCGCCATCAATGGCTTTATTATAATTTTCAAGGATAAGCTCTTTATTTGAGCTAAAAGCACCTACTGTTGGATTGACTTGACAGAGAGCAACTTTCATCAAAACCTCATTTCGAATTGTGAAAATTCACCGGTGGATGCTCTCCATTCTACGTCCACATTTTTCACTTTGGACCTGGGAGAACCTACATACAGCCATTCAACCAGCTTTTGCAGTTCACTTTCATTGCCTTCTGCACACACTTCCACAGTTCCATCAGAGAGATTTCGCACCCAGCCAACAAGATTGAGTTTATTGGCCTCTGAACGAGTCGAATCTCGAAACCATACTCCCTGGACTTTACCGGATACTATTGCTTTAAAAGCTTTCATTATTAAAATTCGATATGATTGGAATATTGGAAAACCGGATAATTGGTAAATCGTAATCGCACATTTATCCAATACTCCATATTTAATGATTTACTTTAAGTATTCTCTTTAAGAAATTGAATAACTTCATCTGGTGTATTTACATTTTTTAAATTATCCAAATCCCAGCTATGGAGACCCACCACCGGTTTTTCCAATTGCATGGCAAAGGCGATTTCAGATAATGTACCATATTTCCCGCTGATGGCCACGGCTGCATCGCAGTTATACGCTAATAGCGCATTTCGTGTGATACCCATATTAGTTGCCATTGGAACGGAAATATAATCATTCATTTCTTCCAGGGAGTCGCCTTTTAATACGCCTACAATTGTACCGCCACCTTCATGGACCCCTTTCGATACCGCTTCCATGACACCATTTCCCCCACCGCAATAAACGAGGAATCCTTCCTTCGCAAGAAGTTTACCCAATTCGTAGGCATCGTTATAAATACCGTCGGTAATGTCCCTGCCGCCGAATACGGAAATGCGTGTTTTAGTGAACATTCTTTTCATCTTTTTGATTTTCCAAATATTTTCGAGAAGAAAGTTTTGTCACTACTTTTTTCCCTGTCTTTTCTTCTATCTCTTTTCGTGTATTTCCGGCAATGGTTTCACCCTGTTTAGCAATCGTTTTGTTCTCGTCAAATGTTTTCGGTTTTTTCTCTTTGCTTATTTCTATTGTTGTTGCTTCTGCCAACATATTGAGTACCAATTCTAAATTACTCATATTGTCCCGGAGGTTTTCTTTTTTCAATTCTTTGAATTTCTTATAATCTTTTACTTCAAACCCGCTCCATGCTTCAGTGATTTCATTTGTGAGGATTGCATACTCCAGTCCTTTTTTCACTCCTCTTTCATCCCATTCATCAGTGAGTTCTTTTCGGACTTCAATACTTTTTAAGCGTTGATTAATCCACTCTTTTGAATATCCCTTTTTCAGATACGTTTCCATTGCTCTGTCAAAAGCCAGTTCCGGGTCTTCTATTTCATCAATCCGTTCTGATCCCACTTCCGCCAACCACACTTTAAAGGGCTCTGCTTTCGGCGAAGGAATGGATTGAATCAAACGTAATAATTGTTCAGTGTCAGCAACATCGGTCATTCTCATTTTGTTGTCTGCTGCAAGCATTTTTAAACCGTGACATTTTGTCACGGTTTGATTGCCTTCTTTTTTAAGGCGCTCCTTTAATTTTCTCCAGTATGCTTGAGGATTGATACTCTGTGAAAGAATCGCCACCACATCTACGATTGAAAAATACCACTTCTCCTTCTCATCATCCCAATGAGTTCTGACTTTCTGCTCTTGAAATAATTGAATTTTGTTTTCATTGGTCATCGTGCAGTCCTCAAGGCTCCAACCTTGCCAAGGTCCTTGGAAATGGAATGGTCTCCCGGATATGCTTGCTGCCGGTGATCCACGCCACGGTCCGTTCGATACCCAAGCCAAAACCTGAATGGGGTACTGAACCGTATTTCCGCAAGTCCAAATACCAACTAAAATCTTTCATATCCAATTCATGCTCTTTGATGCGGCATTCTAACACAGCCAGGTCATCTTCACGCTGGCCACCACCGATGATCTCACCATATCCTTCAGGAGCCAGCATATCCACGCCCAGAGCCAGATTATCGTTATCGACGTCGCGCTTCATATAAAATGCTTTGATTTCCGCCGGCCAGCGGTGGACCATGACAGGTCGATCAAACTGTTCGGAAATGATCGTTTCATCCGTACCACCGAAGTCCGTTCCATAGGTAAAATCTGCACCATTATCCGTTAGAATTTTTGCTGCTTCATCATAGGTTACACGAGGAAATGGCGCTTTCACATTTTCCAGTTTACTTGTATCACGCTCGAGTATTTCCAGTTCTTCTTTACAATGCTCCAAACACCACTGCACTACGTATTCCACAAACTGTTCTGCAAGATCCATATTCTCATCCAGATTGCAATACGCCATTTCCGGTTCCACCATCCAAAATTCTGTCAAGTGGCGGCGGGTCTTGGACTTCTCAGCTCGAAATGTGGGACCAAAACAATAGACCTTTCCTAATGCAGCTGCTGTAGCTTCCGAATATAATTGACCGCTTTGAGTCAAATAAGCAGACCGCTCAAAATAATCCACGGAAAACAGGTTGGATGTTCCTTCACACGCATTTGCTGTAAAAATGGGAGTATCCACCAGCGTAAAACCATTATTATCAAAGAAATCCCTCGTTGCTTTAATAATTTGGTGTCTCACTTTCAAAATGGCTGATTGTCGCTTGGAACGGAGCCAAAGGTGGCGATGGTCCATCAAAAACGATGTTCCGTGTTCTTTAGGCGAAATTGGATACTCTTCCGCAATTTGATGCACATCCACATTTGTGACACCGATCTCGTAGCCTCCTACTGAACGAGGCTCTGCTTTGACCAATCCAGTGACTGATACAGATGATTCCTGTGTCAACGATTGTTCCAATTCAAATATTTCATCGGACACTTCTCCTTTTACTACTACACATTGCGTCATTCCGCTGCCGTCACGAAGGATCAAAAACCACACTTTCCCAATAGAACGTTTGTTATATACCCATCCATTCAGCGTCACTTCTTCTCCTACATGATCCTTCATGTCATTTATCATTATTTTACTCATTATGTCCTTTCTTAATTTTTGTCAGTAAACCTTTCAAAGGTTTAATTATTACCATGATGTTAATATATCATTTAATACATCTTCTGCAATTTTTTCTACTGCGATCTTCGATGCAAACTCTCTCGGGTCGCCGACTTCGTCAATATCGTCACCATCAATAGCACCATCACCATCATTGTCAATTCCATCCACGCTTATATCGCCAGCCAATCCATAGGCTCCCCAACCGGAATATTGTTTGGTCAATAACACTTTATCATTTGCCACATCCAACCATTCCATTTTCATGCTTACTGTAAATCTGTATTCCGTCACTGCTTCTTCTTTACTGAAAGTATAGGGCCCATCATCAACCCTTAAAATTACACCTTTCATAATAGAATCAGCACTTTTCTCATTGGTCACACGCAAAATATTTTCTTCCGTGAACTTCGATACCAAATTATCCGTTACTGTTTCTGCCATGGCAAATTCTGCAGTATTATTTTCTACCAAAGGTATGGCGACACTTTTAATGTGAGGCGGAATAGAACCAGCCATGGAATAGAACATACATCCAGAAAGAAGTAAGAAGGAAAAAGTAAGAAGGAAGAAGTATCGGGATTGTGGATAATTTTTCATATTAACCATTTTTCCCATTCGACCGTTTGATCTTTCTACCCAGATCATATTGATCAATTTTCCGATAGAGTGTCCGTTCACTCATGCCAAGTGATTTCGCTGCAGCACGCCGGTTATTGTTAAAATGCTGTAATGTTCGGGAAATAGCCTCTTTTTCCAGTTCTTCCAAATTCATATCTCCAATGGCAGCATTACGAATAGAATGGTGACTATTTTCATCGATCTGCATTTCTTTCGGTAGATCGCTCACATCTCCTTCATGAAAATATGGTACTGGTTGGGTAGTTGTTCCGCCCTGCCCCATCATTGCTTTGATCGTTTCAACATCCTGCCGTAGCAATAACAGTTGACGTAAGATCAATTCGCGTTCCGCCTGCTCGGGAGACTGCTGAACGAGAACTGGTAAATTCTGGTTTTGAATAATTGGCTGGGAAATACCCAATTTTAATTCGACCATTTCCACTGTAATGCGTTCCCCTTTTTCCATAACCAGAATACTTTCCACAAAATTCTTTAATTCTCGAACATTTCCCGGCCAATCGTAATGCTTCATTCGACGGATGGCTTCCGGCATAAATCCTCGATATGGAATATCATTACTTCGAGTGAATTCCAGCGCAAAACGCTCTACTAAAAGAGATAAATCTTCAATCCGCTGTCGTAATGGCGGCAAATTCACTGTGACTGTTTTTAATCGAAAATACAGATCCTGACGAAACTTACCATGTTGGACCAACTCACCTAAATCTTTATTTGTCGCTGCCAATATACGAACATCAGTCCGTCGAGTCTGTGAATCACCAACACGCATGAATTCACCAGATTCTAACACACGGAGCAATTTCACCTGTGTTTCCAATGGCGTTTCACCGATCTCATCGAGGAAGATCGTTCCTTTATTGGCTGTTTCAAAGTAGCCTTTTCTGTCATCACCGGCACCAGTATATGCACCTTTTTTATGTCCGAATAATTCACTTTCTATAATTCCGGCGGGAATGGCACCACAATTAACGGTAACCATTTCTTGGTTTGACCGTTTGCTGAATTTATGAAGCCCTTTGGCAACCATTTCCTTTCCTGTTCCTGACTCGCCTGTAACCAATACGGAAATATCCACCGGAGCCACTTGGCCCATCATTTCCAGCGCTTGTTTTATGGTATCGGAATTACCGATTATGCCAGATGTTTTTTGCAATCGATCCAGATCAATCATGACTTACCTCCGGATTGTATACGTTCCACATGCTTTTTAAAATAGTGTTCAGATCAGAATATTTTGCCTCCCAGCCCAAAAGATCTCCTGCCGCTTTGGATGTGGCAATAAGTTCTGCCGGATCTCCAGGACGGCGATCTACTATATTATATTTAATCGAATTACCGGAAATTGCTTCCGCTTCCTTGATCACGTCTTTTACGGAATATCCAACACCCGTTGCAAGGTTCACTGTTAGTGATTCATTACTCTGTAAATATTCCAATGCACTCACATGAGCAGATGCGAGATCATTCACATGGATATAATCCCGAACACCGGTTCCGTCTTTGGTATCATAATCATCGCCATACACATCCATGGAATTTCGCTGACCGGATGCAACCTCCATAACAATAGGGAGTAAATTTTGCGGACTTTTTTCCAAACCATGAATTCGTCCATTTATATCATAGCCCGCAGCATTAAAGTATCGAAGTGCGGCAAATTTTAGTCCTTTCAGCTTCCCATACCATTTTAGCATATATTCAATGGCTAATTTTGTATGTCCATAATAATTGATTGGTTTTACCGGGTGATCTTCGTCCACAGGTAAATATTCGGGGTAGCCATATACTGCTGCTGTAGATGAAAAAACAAAAGTCATTACATTATGTTTCATCATGGCATTCAATACATTCGTGGTACCATTAAGATTATTTCTGGAATATATCTCCGGATTTGTCATGGATTCCCCAGCTGCTTTGAATGCAGCCAAGTGTACAACAGCATCTATATTTTGCGCCATTACATCATCTAAAATTCCTTCATCCAGTGTACACCCTTTTACAAATTCTGCATCCGGATGAATATTTTCCTCACAGCCTAAAGACATATCATCCATAATGACAACGTCGTGCCCTGCATTAATTAAATCCAAAACCACATGTGAACCAATATATCCCGCTCCGCCTGTTACTAAAACTTTCATTAGAAACTTTTCTCCAATTCTTTTTCCATTTTATCAATTTCATCCCGTAGATGAGCTGCTTTTTCAAATTCCAATTTTTCCGCCGCTTCCATCATTTCCTGGCGCATAATTTCTACAGCCATTTGCTTGTCCAATTCATCAAAATCTGACCCTTTACGCTTAAATTTTGTATCATATCTTTGTTCAGAATAATTATCCGCTACAGCCGTGGTCTTCATAATATTGTCCACAGATTTATAAATGGTTTTGGGTGTAATACCGTGCTTCTTATTAAATGTTTCCTGTACGTTTCGGCGACGTGTTGTTTCTGTAATCAAATAATTCATAGCGTCTGTCACTTTATCACCATATAAAATCACTTCTCCCCCTTCATGGCGAGCCGCACGACCTGCCACTTGCATGAGAGAACTACGAGAGCGTAAAAATCCTTGCTTGTCTGCATCCAGCACTGCTACTAACGATACTTCAGGTAAATCCAACCCTTCCCGTAATAGATTTATTCCTACCAATACATCAAATTCTCCCAAGCGTAAATCACGTAAAATTTGGACACGCTCCAATGTAGCAACATCACTGTGTAGATATCGAACTCGCAAATTCAATCCCCGCAGGTATTCCGTAAGATCTTCCGCCATGCGTTTGGTAATGGTTGTCACCAATACACGTTCATTCTTTTTGGCTCGGTAACGTATTTCACCAATAAGATCGTCTATTTGCCCTAATGTTCCTCTCACATCCACTATAGGATCCAAGAGTCCTGTGGGACGAATGACCTGTTCCACAACCACACCATTGCACAATTCCATTTCGCGATCTGCAGGTGTTGCAGATGCAAAAACAATTTGATTTTGCAAATCCATAAATTCTTCTATTTTCAACGGACGATTATCCAAGGCGCTGGGGAGGCGAAATCCATGTTCCACCAACACCGTTTTCCGCCCACGATCACCATTATACATACCTTTTATTTGGGGCAGACTTACATGAGATTCATCTAAAATGGTTAAAAAATTGTCTGGGAAAAAATCTATCAACGTAAACGGACGCTCGCCAGGTTTACGTCCGGCAAAGTAACGGGAATAATTTTCAATACCGGAACAATAACCAATCTCAACCATCATTTCTAAATCGAAATTCGTGCGCTGTTCTAATCGTTGCGCCTCTAGCAATTTATCGTGGGAACGTAAAAACTCCAGCCGTTCGTGGAGTTCCTGACGAATTTCGCCTACGATGCGATTAATAGTTTGCTGATCTGTTACAAAATGCTTTCCTGGATAAATATAATCCGAATCCATTTCCCGTATGATTTCACCTGTCATGGGCACGAATCGAGTTATCCTTTCTAGTTCCGTGCCAAACATTTCAATTCGGATTCCTACATCCTCATACGCCAAGTGCACTTCAATCACATCACCATGTACGCGAAATGAGCTGCGCTCAAAGGTTGTATCATTACGTGCGTAGTGAATATTTACCAAGTTTTTTAAAAATGCTTTTCGGTTGAGCTGATCCCCTCGATTTAAATGAATAACTTGATCTTTATAATCATCCGGAGAACCAAGACCATAAATACAAGAAACTGAACTCACCACTATCACATCCTTACGTTCCATGAGCGCACCAGTTGTCTTAAGGCGCAGTTTATCTATCTCTTCATTCACAGACATATCTTTTTCAATGAATGTATCCGTTACTGGCATATAGGCTTCCGGTTGGTAATAATCATAATAACTGATAAAATATTCAACGGCATTTTCAGGGAACAATGATTTGAATTCACCATAAAGCTGGGCCGCTAATGTTTTATTATGTGATATGATCAATGTTGGTTTTTGGACCTCTTCAATCACTTTTGCCATGGTATATGTTTTACCGCTCCCTGTAACACCCAAAAGCGTCTGATACGGATCATTTCGGTTCAATCCTTCAACCAAACTGGCAATTGCCTGGGGCTGATCCCCTTGAGGTGTAAACTCCGAATGAACTTTAAACTCTGCCATAACGGCAAATTTACCTCTATTAATAAATACAGAGCAATGGCAGAGAGTTTGGTGAATGGTAGAGCAGTAACTTGTGAGTAGTAACCGGTAAGTGGAGAAATATGGAAAATGTGAGATGGCACACGGAATATGTAAAAATAGAAAAATATGATGTCCGCCAATTATATATTTACGTTTTACATAATTACTTATGTTTCTAATTTCTTTACCCAATTTAGTTACGGCTCTTGTATCAGTTAATACATTTGCTCGTGAATTATAGAATAAATGAATGTACGTATAATTATCATGATATTACTTTTCTCCACTTCCTGCGAATGGAATCAATTTGCTGATAAAATATATTATAACGGCAATATCTGGACTGGAAACCCTAACCGCCCCAATGCTGAATTTATTGCAGTTGTAGGCGAATCAATTATTGGCGTTGGTTCAAATCACAAATCATTTAAAGGTCCGGATACAGAATTGATTGATCTGGACGGTCAATTCGTTGTTCCCGGGTTCATGGACAGCCATACCCATTTTATCAGTGGCGGTTTTCAACTTATGAGCATCAATCTACGAAATGTAGCCGGAAAAGATGAATTTATCAGTCAAGTAGAGGATTATGTGAAAAATATTCCATCAGGACAATGGGTTCGAGGTGGTGACTGGGACCATGAAATGTGGGGTGGTAAATTGCCATCCAAAGAATGGATTGATGCATTTACTCAAGATAATCCTGCCTTATTGAGTCGATTAGATGGACATATGGCTCTTGCAAACTCAAAAGCATTAGAATTAGCTGGAGTATCTAAAGAAACACTTGATCCTCCAGGAGGAAGTATTGAACGAGATACTCAAGGGGAACCAACAGGTATTTTACGCGATGAAGCAATGGGATTGATCTGGCCTATGATTCCAGAAAGCTCACCCGATGAAATGGATACAGCTCTTGAAAAATCAATGAAATATGCCGCATCACTTGGTATAACTCAAGTACACGACATGTGCAATTGGGATGACCTAGAAACATACGTTCGTAACAAAGAGAAATTAAGCCTGCGCATCTATGCCCTGCCCTATTATACCCATTGGAATAAACATAAGGCTTTTGTTGAAGAACACGGCTATGGAGATAATAACTTACGTTGGCGTGGGATCAAAGCGATGATGGATGGTTCTCTAGGATCCCGAACAGCTTGGATGCATACTGACTATAAAGATGATCCAAATACAAAAGGACTTGTCGTTTCGGCGGATACACTTGAATTACGAAATGTATTACGGGAAGCAGATGAGTCCGGTATCCAGTTCGCCATACACGCCATCGGTACGCGAGCCAATGAATGGATTTTGGACGAATTTAAAGCGATTGAAGAAGAAAATGGTAAAAGGGATCGCCGTTCCCGGGTTGAACATGCCCAGCATCTTCTTCCAAAAGATATTTTACGATTTTATCATGATGGTGTAATTGCTTCCATGCAACCGGCTCATTTATATGATGATGCTGCTTGGGCTCATAAACGTGTGGAAGATGATATTTTAAAAGGAACCTATGCATTTAATTCTCTCATAAAAAGTAAAGCAGTTTTAACCTTTGGTTCTGATTGGAATGTTGCATCACTCGATCCGCTTATGGGAATTTATACAGCAGTCACTCGTCACTCTCGAGATGAGAATAATCCAAATGGCTGGTATGCTGATGAAATAATCTCTGTTGAAGATGCCTTGCGCTGCTACACGATCAATGCCGCTTATGCCGGTTTTCAGGAAGATAAATTGGGAACACTGGAAACAGGAAAACTGGCGGATTTTGTGGTCTTATCCAACGATCTGCGGGAGATCAATCCGGATGATATTTTGAATACAAAAGTAGTGCGAACCGTGGTGGATGGTAAAGATGTTTATGTGAAATAAATAATACGTGTCACGAAGAAGTAAAGTTAATAAACCTTCGGAAGTCTCAGTTAAACTTTCAAATATAAACTAAATCCTATGTACCATTGTAAGTCAAGAGACTTCCGAAGGTTTATTCGATTATTGTACACTTGAGATCTTTCACCCTGACATAAATGCCATAATTCAAAATGACATTTTAGGTAATAGGTGAGCCAAAAAGTTCAAACTCATTGGAGTCTTTGATTTTCACTTGGCAGAATTCACCCTTTTTCACCACACCCTTAATATGGACAACTTGGTCCACTTCAGGAGAATCAAATTCTGTTCGACCCACTGAAACGGTTTCTCCAATTTCATCCACTAACACCTTTAATGTTTGACCAATAAACGTCTGATTAATTACTGCAGATATTTCCGCCTGTAGATCAAGGATCATTGCTTTGCGCTCATCTTTCACTTCCGATGGTACATCATCCTTCAGATCGGCAGCAAGGGTATCATCTTCTTCAGAATATGTAAAAACTCCTAGACGATCAAATTGCATTTCTTTTACAAAATCGTACAATTCATTGAAATCTTCTTCTGTTTCGCCCGGATATCCCACAATCAGTGTGGTTCTCAAAGCTATTCCGGGGTTGACATTTCTCAATCGTTGGATACGTTCACGCATTTTAACTTTACCCAACCCTCGGCGCATAGATGTTAATATTTTATCAGATGCATGCTGAATGGGTATATCCAAATAATTGCACACTCGTTCAGTGGCAGCTATTGCATCGATGATCCGTTGGGACAAATGAGCCGGATGGGCATAATGGATCCGCAACCACTCAATAGATAAAGGCAATGATTCATCCAAGGCATATATGAGATCACTCAAATATTTCTTTTCCGAAAGGTCCCAGCCGTAAGATGTACTGTCTTGTGCAATAATTAAGAGTTCCTTTACACCGTTTTCCGCAAATCGAATTCCTTCTTCTACAATTCCTTGGATCGGACGGCTTTTCTGGAGTCCGCGCATAATTGGAATACTGCAGAATGAACAACCATTATCACACCCTTCAGCAATTTTAAGGTAAGCATAATGATTTGGCGTCATGAGCGATCGGAAAAACAGGGGATCATCTTGTGAAAAGTCCTTACCTGTTAGAAAAGAAACTATATCGCGATGATTATTGGAACCAAAAATGCGGTCGATCTCCGGGATCTCTTTTGCCAACTCATCGGGATATCTCTCGGACAAACAACCCATTACGACCAATTGCTTAATATCTCCCGACTTCTTCAAATCGGCGGCCTGTAAAATCGTTTCCACGGATTCTTCACGGGCAATGTCCAAAAATCCACACGTGTTTACCACTATTGTTTCTGCCACTTCTGGATTTTGGGTAATTTCTACATTATTCTGTTTCAAACCACCTAATAGTATTTCGGAATCCACCAGTGCTTTTGCACAGCCAAGACTGATCATATGTATCTTCATAGGTTTGTCAGCATTGAATTAGTGTACATAAAAAACATCTGGATTTTTGGATTAATGGAATTATAATAAAGAAAAGGGGTTCAAATAAGCCATTAATCCGTGATTGTTCACGTTTCAGCATCTTCCAATCCCAATAGCGATCGTATATATTCCTGGTGATCAAATTCCTCCAGATCATTTAATTCTTCACCAACTCCAACGAACAAAACAGGAATATTTAATTCATTTTTAAGGGCAAATACAATTCCGCCTCGTGCAGTGCCATCCATTTTGGTTAATACAGCTCCATCTAATTTTACACTTTTAGCAAACTCCCGGGCTTGATGAAGTGAATTTTGCCCCAAGTTGGCATCAATGGTCATCATGGAAATCAAATTGAATTCAGGAAATCGATTGCTTACCACACGAGCCATTTTTTCCAATTCATTCATAAGATTCGTATACGTATGTAATCGGCCTGCTGTATCAACAATCACAAGGTCAATATTCTCCGATTTAGCAGATTGCAGGCCGTCAAACAAAACAGAAGACGGATCCTTTGAATTTTCATTGCACACCATGCGTACATTCAACCTTTTACTCCATTGCTGCAGTTGGGCAATTGCAGCGGCGCGATAAGTATCTGCCGCCACTAAAAGCACTTTTTTGCCCTGATCTACATAGTAATTGGCCAACTTGGCTGCAGTGGTCGTTTTACCGGTTCCATTCACACCTACAACGAGCATTACAGATGGAGTTCTAACTTCCATCTGCTTTTCATGATCCAATGACTGCTGCATATAATCTGCAACTTCATTAAGAAAATTATCATGTGAATGTTTTTTAACAATATCAAGAATATCTTCGACTGTATTTAATCCCAAGTCTGATGCAAGGAGCGTTTCCTCCAATTGTTCCAATGACTGGGGACTGACTTTTTCTTTTACTAATTGCTGGAATGCGCCGGACACACGTTCCCGCGAGCGGCGAAGCGCGTTAAATAGTTTTCCTATAAACGCCATGGTCTAAGCCTGTTTTGATACTTTAGAAAAAGACCGTAAATATTTCAGATAACTAATAGTCAATAATCCTGTTGCAATATATAAAGTGAATGCGGGTAACCAAGATAATTGGGCGATAGGGAAAATGTGCAAAACAATAGAAAGTGTCGATATGCCTGCTGCCCATTTTCCATACCAATTAGATTGAAGAATGTAATCACGACTGTTTAAATAATAAATTGCCGGAAGAGCAATAGCCACATAACGCCCGAGGAAGAACCAATAAAACCACGCTGGGAATAACCCTTCCACCACCAAGTAAGAAGCAACGGCAAGTATCACGACAAAGTCAGCAATGGGATCCAACCATTTACCAAAATGGGTAACTTCGTGGGCACGACGGGCAAAATATCCATCCAGTGTGTCAGATAAAATTGCCAGCATGATGAGCACAAACGCTAAATTCCAATTTTCATTTTGTAAAAAATAAATAATGGGAATTGCCATAAACGCCCGGAGAAGACTAATCATGTTGGCCACGGTCAAGATCCGTGTGGGGTCCATAAATTTTGCTTTAGGATTATCCATTTGAAATTAAGTTTTTCTTTTCAGCATTTATCGTGTTTTGATCCAAATCAAATACACGATCACAAAATGTATATATAAATTCTGTATCATGAGAAATAATGATCAGATATTTATTCTTCAAATATAAGTGTAATTGACGGACCAAAGTTAAAACTTGTTCCCGTCCCAGACCAAATGTTGGTTCATCTAAAATAAGCAAATCATATTTACAATTTAAGAGCCAAATGGTCAAAACTAACCGCAGAGTTGACCAAGGTAAATCCAATGCTGTTTTTTCTTTTATCTGTGTCCATTCCAATTGACAACTTTTAAGATTATTTATACTATGGCTTATTTTGTGTTTGTCCAGTTTTCCGGCACTAACCAGCCTTTCTACAAAATCAGACAACGTATCAGCGCCGATCATTTTCTCCGGAAATTGTTCAAGGTATGCGACGGCAGCTTTTTTATCGGATTTGGTTAAAGATATAGAACCGGATTCGGGCTTTTCAATATCGAGGAGTAATTTTGCCAACGTTGTTTTTCCCGATCCATTTGATCCTGTAATTCCCAATGATCGAAAATTGTTAATTTGTAGGTTAATGCTTTTAAACAAATTACTATTTCCGTTATAGGTAAAGGTCATGTCCTTACATTTCAGGTTTACATCATTCGTTTTTGGAGGATGAACAATTTTCTCTAATGAATTTATTTGATTTTTCCATTCATGCATTGATGACAATGTCAATTCCCATTGCGTTTTTCCAAATTGAAGATCATTGCAATCACTAGTAAACCAGAGGACAATACTATTTGTAATCTCAATTCGATCTTGGATATAATGGATCATTTCTTGTTTTTTATTCGTATTAAGAAATGATAATCCATCATCAATTAAGATAAGTTTAGGGTCAACGCTAAATGCTGTTATAATGTTTAGTATTTCTTTTTCTCCACCACTCAATGATGCGGGATGACGGTATCCGTCCATTTCTAAAAATAGGTTATCTCGAATATTTTCAAGCTTTTTTGATATGAATGTCTGATCATTCGATCTGCATTCCAGAGAAAATGCCAATTCACCATCTAAAGTTGAACTTACAATCTGCGTATCTGGATTTTGAAATACTTTCTGAACTTCATCATGTCGATTGATATTCGTTAGTTCAAAATTTTCATGGCTTTTTTCAAAACCAAGAATTTGATTAATTAAAGCTGATTTCCCCCTCCCGCTTTCACCGTAAATGACGTGCAAGCCGCTTTCGAATGTGAAGGAATTATCAAACTTGAATTTTGAAAAAGAAAGGTTGAATTGCAACAGATCAGTCACGAATAATTCCCCGAACGACTCGTGTGGCTGAACCCAGATTTTGGTGAATCACATCCGTTGATGCATAACTGGCTTGAAGAAAAAGATCCTGATTGGTCAATAGATTATCCAACACACCAAAGACTTCATCATGATTATTGACCATAAAACCGCCACCAGCTTTGATGAGTTCGCCTGTAGCGTGAAATTGTTCATGTTTCGGACCAAACAACACAGGCAACCGGGCTATAGCTGGTTCCATAGTATTATGAACACCGGTAGAAAATCCGCCGCCGATATAGGCGATTTGACCATGCCAGTAAAGTCTGGATAAAATGCCAACCACATCTACCAAAACTACTTTCGCTTTTGGTAATTTTACCGTTTTCTTTTTCAATCGTTTGCAATCAAATCCATTATCAATAAAATATGATTCAGCCCGAGCAATGTATCGTTCATCCGGATCATGGGGCACCCAAACCAACGAAACGTTCTCGTGTTTTTTCAATATATCAACGAATGCTTCCATAACCACTGCTTCATCTTCACTGTGAATACTGCCAGCGATAATGTTTTTTTCACGGTCTAAAACTGATTCAGTATGAGCAACTGTAAATTCGTCCGCTTTGGATTTTACCTGATCATAACGGGGATTTCCCAAAACCCTCAAAACAGGCCGGTTCTTCCCTTTCACTAATTCTTGTACGCGTATGTAATCTGATTCATCCACAGTATAAATGGTCATGAAGCAACGATAAACACTTCGATAAAAATTCCGGATGATGGGTTTAAGCTTTTTGGTGCCTGAAACAAATCGCGCTGCAAAAAGCGTTGAATGTATTTTCCGTCTATGTGCTGACCAAATAAGATTCGGCCAAATATCATAAGCTGCAAAAATAAGTTTCCGTGGGCGAGCAAGTTTCATGGCTTTCCGGATGGTCCATGGGAAATCAAAGGGCAGATAAATCTTACAGTTGATATGATCATCATGTACGTTATTGTAACCGGAAGGTGAAAAGAAACTGGCAATAATTTTTGCTGTGGGTTCCACTTCTTTTAAACCCGCCAATACTGGACGAATTTGTTCATATTCACCAAACGAAGCGGCATGAAACCAATAACATTTCTCCCATACTTTACGCTGTTTACTGAATTTTATTAATTCATTTATTGATTTTAATCGACCACTGAATCCTTCTCTAATCTTTTTGTGGAATAATGCTCCAATTATCATTAGGATCATTATAAGCGGGAATAAAATAAAATTATAAATCAGTTTTGTAATAAGGATCATACTGACAAAATACTATTTAGGGAATTAATAACATTTTCAGGTGTAATAGACGTCATGCAATATTGTTCTTTTCGATAACAAGGTGTTTTGCCATTTTGAGAACAGGGACGGCACCATAGACTTTCATTCGCAAGTGTTACAGAATTTTCCAAAAACGTTCCACCACCTGTTTCAACAGATGTTGGTCCCATAATCATAACAGCAGGAACACCCAGTGCTTCTGCAGCATGGACTAATCCTGTATCGCTGCCCACTGCAGCTTGTGCATTATTAATGATACCTAATGAAGTTCTTAAATCAGTTTTACCTTTTACGTTCAAAACTCTCGAATCATCTATATCAATTTCATCACAAATTTCATCCTTAACAGATCCCAATATAATTATAGATAAATCTGTTTCGTTTAATAAAGTTGAGAATACTGATTTATACTTCTCAATCGACCACAGTTTCGTTTTCCACGCAGCACTGGGAATTACGACTAAATAATCATGTTCAATACCATATTGTTTTAATAGATCAGTTGTTTGATTCTTTTCATTTTCTGAAATTGAAAGTGTCGTACTGGGAATGTCAGTTTGTCCATTTAAAACGGGTTCAAGACAATCATGATATAATGATCGTTGATTGAATCCATTTGCAAAATCATTTATGTGTAATTGAAATAATTTCAACCGTTTCCAGCGTGGTTTTTTATACACCAAGGTTTCAGTATCCACAATCCGACGACACATGATTTTTGTGCGCAGTGAATTATGTAAATCCACAACCAGATCATATTCTTCATCTATACTATTGCCCATACTACCCAAGGTCATGACAGGTTCAGATGAATTAATTTGAATAAGACGGTTAATGGAGGGATGATTCTCTAATATCGGTGCAAAATGACTTAAGGTCATAAAATCAATCCGTGCATTAGGGAATCGATTTCGAAGAGACGCTAGTGGTGACGTTGCTTGTACTATATCACCGATGGAACTGAAACGCAGGACCAAAATGGTCCGGGGGCTATCCACGATTAACCGGTGCGTTGAATGTTATAGGCCACCAGGTCGATTAAAGAATCTTTATAAACAGAATCAGGATATTGACTGATGGCTTCAATGGCGATGGAACTGAAATCATCAATCTTTTTTCGTGCATAATTAAAACCATCAGTTTCATGAATAATATTTTTCAATTCGTTAACATCATCATCCGTTTTATGTTTATTTCGCATGATTCGTTTAATTTTTCTTTCGCCCGTTTTAGAAATATTACTGTAGCTATGGATCAATGGGAGTGTGATCATATTTTTCTTAACATCTAACCCAACATTCTTCCCTGTTTCAGATTCCGTACCTTCCAAATCAAACAAGTCGTCCTTTATCTGGAAAGCCATCCCAAGATGCTTCCCGAATAGTGCCATATTCTGTCTATCCACTTTTTTCTCCGAAGCAGTGATAGCACCAATTTCACAACTGGTAGAAATCAATGAGGCTGTTTTTTGATAAATCATATCATAATAAACGTCTTCAGTCATCTTTTTAGACATACTTTTTTCGATTTGTAGAATTTCTCCTGCACTCAATTTTTCAGCGGTATTGGATAAAAGTGTTAATGCATCTAAATCTCTTAATTTTATTAGATTAATCAGAACCTTACTAAACAAAAAATCGCCCATAAGAATAGATATTTTATTTTTCCAAATCCGATTGATGGCCAGAAAACCTCGCCGTTTATCTGCACCGTCAACCACATCATCATGAATGAGTGTTGCCACGTGCAAAAGTTCTATCATCGCTGCAGCCTGATAACTCTGTAAAGTAGGTTTACCTGTTAAGCGTGCGGAAAGTATGGTCAAAATGGGACGAATATGTTTTCCTTTATGACGCAACAAATATTTGCCGATTGTGTTTACTAAACGAACTTCAGATTGCATTGCTTCACGAAACTCATTTTCGAAGATTTTTAAATCTTCAAAGATAGGAGCAGTGATTTGTTTTAGATTTTTTATTTCTTCACGCATGAAAATTTGCTAGGTTTTACTTTTATTGACCATCCAACTTACTCCAATACTTAATTCATATAAAAGAACTAGCGGAATACACATTAACATCAAACTTATAGGATCCGGAGGAGTAATTAACGCTGATAAAATTAAAATAATTATAAATGAATGACGGCGATAATGACGCATAAAAGGCGGTGTTAATAAACCGATCTTTGAGAAAATAAATACAAGTACGGGTAGCTCAAAAATGATACCACTACCTAACATGAGCCATGTAATAAAACTAAAATAATAATTGATTGAATAATTATTTTGAATATCTCCAGTTCCCAAGGATGAAAAAAATTGTAAGGAAAATGGAACCATAATTTTATAGGAAAAAACAACACCGATGAGAAAAGAAAGATAACTGAATAAAACCAATGGTATCATGAATTTTTTTTCACTTCTATGTAATCCGGGAGCAATGAATTTTGCCAAATGGTAAGTAATTACAGGTAATGCAAGAATAAAACCACCTACAATTGCTAAACCCCATTTTATCATAAACATACCCTGAACAGTAAGGACTTGTAATTCCATGGGTGAATCAATATGTTCAGTAGGCATTATTAAAAGAGCTATAATATCATCGATAAATAAAAACGTCACCATACCACCGACGATAATAGCCGCCAACGATTTAATTAATCGCCAACGTAATTCTTCCAAATGATCAAGAAAGGGCATTTCGCTTGATTTACTCATGATTTAATAATAATTCAGATATTTCATGGGGAGATGATTTGATAGAGTCAATTGAATTTGTTTGTTTTTCCAATGATTCCTGTTTTTCTGACGTCCAAAAATCATCCAATAATTTTTCCTGAACTAATCCTAATACTCTGCTGCGATGTCGTTCCAACCGTTTATTATCCAAAAAACCATTCAATTTCATCTTCTCTAATTGATCATGTATTCCTGTAAATAATTCTGTTATTCCAGTTCCATCACTTGCTACTGTTGTAAAAACGGGTGGTTCAAGTTTATCGCCTCTATTGGCAGTATGAAGTATATTTTGCAATAATTGAGCGAGTCTATTCGCTCCGTCTCTATCAGCCTTATTGATAATAAAGAGATCAGCTATTTCAATTAAACCTGCCTTCATCATTTGAATTTCATCTCCGGATTCAGGTACAAGAACAACGATAGTCAAATCAACAGCTTTCGCAACATCATGCTCGCCTTGACCTACACCAACGGTTTCAAAAATGATTACATCTTTTCCGCTGGCTGATAGGACATCACCCACATCCTGCGCTTTTCGCGCAAGACCTCCTAAATTTCCATGAGTTCCCATGCTGCGGATAAATACTTTTTCCTCCCAAATATATCGGTTCATGCGCACCCGATCACCCAGCAAAGCTCCACCTGTAAACGGACTGGTTGGATCTATAGCCACAACACCTACAGATTTGCCATGCTCGATAAATTGACCAATCAGCTGATCTGTTAATGTGCTTTTTCCTGATCCCGGAGGACCGGTAATACCTAGTCGGATTGAGTGTGAGCTGTTTTCGTGAAGATCAATAAAAAAATCATCATTCAACGATTCATCAAATTCAATTTGGCTGATAACACGAGACAGCGTACGGTGATCGTTGGCTCTTACACCTTCGATTATACGTTTTTCCATGGTGAGAAATTTAAGGTTTTATGAGAATGCCCTGCAAAAGGCAGAATAATCAAATATTTTCAGGTCTCGGCCTTCACGTTTAACCAATCCTTTTTCTTCTAAAAGTGAAAGTGTCCTCGACACCGTTTCTCTGGACGTACCTGCCATATTCGCAATATCCTGCTGATAAGGAAGATTATTAATACTTACATTACCATTTTTTATTTTTCCCAGTTCTTCAGAAAGACGAACCAAGGTCATGCCAATTCGATGTTCAACATCACTTAAAGAAAGGCTTTCAATCTGCTGATCGCTTTTTCTCAATCGGAGAGCCAATTCTTCCAATAGACTAATGGCAATTTTTGGAAATGTCTGTAAAATATCCAAAAAATCATTTCTGGAAAGTGTGAGTACTTGCGCTTCATCCAAAGCAACAACATTGGCTGATCGGCCTTCTCCGTCGAGTAAAGACATTTCTCCGAAGAAGTCTCCTTCACCCAACATGGCTAGAATCACTTCTCGGCCATCATCGCTCAAGCGAGTAATTTTAACACTGCCGCCGGCAATAACAAAAAATGTTTCTCCCAGGGCTTCTTCGAGGAGAATCATTTGTCCTTGAGTGTACGAACGAGACACCATTTTATCTGACATGGCAACAATATCTTTTTCGCTTAAGTCCCTAAAAATGGGGACAGTATGCAGGAGAGCAATTTTATCCATAGACAAAAATACACGATTTTAGGTGCATTTCAAATCATGAAAATCAGTTTCATTATTTGAATTCATTACTGATATGGGGATTGTTTTTTCTTACGATCAATTTTAATTTCAATCGTGTTTGATTTGAATAAAAAATGTTTGGGTAAGGGATTGTTAAAAGATAAGCACAATTATTCATACTGTATAACAACATTGATTCACGAAATCAGTAAGTGGGATATGACGGCTTTTACGCCGGATATTTACTGTTAGATCTAAAAAATTAAGGTATACATTAAATGAAGAAATTCTGTCTCTTATTGCTGTTATTTATAGGATGTGCTGGAACTCTACAAGTTGATGTCTCATCAGAATATCAAAGACAAATTTCATAAATCCATATTCTTGATAGTTCAATTTCGTACAAAATCCCAAAGGGCTTTATTATACTCCCTTTAGGCCCCTTTGTTGCAATGTCAACATGGGATAAAGAAACTGAACTATCACCTGAGATCGGTAATACAAAGAAACATATAGAAGATTATTTGAATAGAAAAGGGATCCAAACGACCTATGGTTCAAAAGAAAAAGATCCAAGTAATTCAGATTTATTTTTGGTATATCAAGATCTTTGGAAATGGGATATTAAAAACTACTTATTTGTACTCAAAATTTATCTTATTGATCCTGATTCGGGTGAAATAATAGCTGAGGGTATATATAGAAGTTCAGAAGGTGAATTTCACGATTTCGCTTCATCTGAACGAGAAGTTCCAAACATACTTGATGCAATCTTCCGACAACTATAGAGATTCGTACCTAGCATTGTACGAAATAAATTACAATAAAGCAGAATGTACATTTTTAAACCCCCGCTACTAGGGATGTGAAACGCTGACGGCATGGAAAAAGAGTTTTGCGTTAAAAAGATTTGGTAACCAAAATGTTCAATAGTCAACAGAAGTTTAGTTCAGTCTACATTTCATTACGGCGGACAAGCAAGTTTATGCATTTTACTTCATTCGAAAATAAGTTAATCTTTCTTTGGGTTTCTAATATTTAAGGGATAATTTTCCAGCCGAATTTTTCATTAAAAAGGATATTTTATTTATGGATAGACATCCCCAACAAATTAAGAGGGAAAGACAGGACAAACATCGTCGAGCAAAAAACATTGCTGATATGTCCAAATTACGCAGTGCTATAAAAAATGTTTTGACGTCGACAAAACAAGATGAAGCAGATAAGCTGTATAAACAAGCTGTTAGCATTATTGATAAAGCTGCCGGTAATGGTTTGATTAAAAAGAATACAGCCGCACGACGAAAATCCCGAATTACACGTCATTTGAATTCACTCACGTAAATTCTCTCCCCCCAAAATACTAAATAGAAAAAGCCCCAATTACGGGGCTTTTTTGATTGATAGACCAACTTGACTGATTGGTTGATTGATGTGGTTAAATTATTAAAACAAAATTCTTATCCATCTGAGACCTGATAATTAGGTGCTTCTTTTACAATGCGTACTTCATGGGGGTGATTTTCCTTAACTCCTGCTACAGTAATCTGAACAAATTCAGCATTTTTATGATAAGAATTCAGATCTTTCGCACCACAATATCCCATTGAAGCTCGTAATCCACCAACGAGTTGATGAATCGTGTTTCGTACAGAACCTCTATAAGGAACGATTCCTTCTATTCCTTCTGGAACCAATTTAGTCGCTTCTGCACCTTCTTGGAAATAACGGTCACCGCTACCCTCTTTCATTGCACCCATGGAACCCATTCCACGATAGGCTTTATACTGACGACCTTCATACAAAATAGTTTCACCGGGACTTTCTTCCATTCCGGCTAACAAGCTTCCCAACATAACGGATTCAGCTCCCGACGCTAATGCTTTTGCAATATCACCACTATAACGAATTCCCCCATCAGCAATTATAGGTATATCTTTCTTTGATGCAGCATCAACACAATTCATTACTGCTGTTAATTGAGGGACACCTACACCAGCAATCACACGTGTTGTACAACTGGCCCCAGCTCCAATTCCCACTTTAACACAATCCACACCTGCATCTATCAATGCATCTGCTGCATCTGCTGTTGCCACATTACCGGCAATCAAATCAATGCGATCTCCTAATTTTTTCTTGATGGTTTTTACTTTTGCCAATACACCCAATGAGTGACCATGAGCTGTGTCGATGACCACAACATCTACATGTGCATTTGCTAATGCTTCTGCCCTTTCCAAAGAATCATCTCCCACACCAACTGCGGCACCAACACGTAATCGCCCAGTTTCATCTATACACGCATTTGGAAAATCTTCTTTTTTCTGAATATCTTTTACGGTAATTAACCCGGCCAATTTACCCTTTTCATCCACAACCAGAAGTTTTTCGATACGGTGCTCTTGCAAAATATCTTTCGCTTTATCCAATGTTGTTCCAACAGGAACAGTGATCAATTTTTCAGATGTCATGCAATCCGATACTTTCAGATTAAGATTTGTTTCAAAGCGAATATCACGGTTTGTCAGGATGCCAATAAGTTTATCACCTTCCAAAACAGGCAAACCGCTTACATGGTAATGAGACATAGCTTCTTTTGCTTCACGAATGGTCTTGTCCTTTTCCATCGTTACAGGATCCATGATCATTCCGCTTTCTGAGCGTTTTACGCGATCCACCATTTTGACTTGTTCATCAATTGATAAATTTTTATGAATAACGCTGATTCCACCTTCCCGAGCCAGTGCTATGGCCATCCTGCTTTCAGTCACCGTATCCATGGCTGCGCTCATTAAGGGAATATTCAATGAAATATTTTTTGTGAGTCGTGTACGAATATCAACTTCTCGTGGAAGAATAGATGATTTTTGGGGAACAAGCAATACATCGTCAAATGTATATGCAGCTTCAAAAGGTGGACGATTCTTCATCTTTATTCCAATTTTACTGCTTTTATGACACTATCAACAATTTTACCACTTCGAATCAATCCGGCTATTGTTGTCATATCCTCGTACAATGGATGGTCACCTTTTGAAAGGCGTATGTGGCGTTTCAATAAATTTAATACCTTTAAGGTCCCTTTTCCCGGTTTGAGTCCCTTATGAAATTCTGAAGTCGCAGTCGCTGCAACATAAAGTTCGATGGCTAAAATCTGGTTTACGTTTTCAATTATACGTAAACATTTTCGGCCGGCCCAAGGAGCCATGCTTACAAAATCTTCCTGTCCGGCCGATGTTGATATTGAATCTATCGAAGCAGGATGAGCCAGAGTTTTATTTTCTGAAACCAAAGATGCCGCTGTGACTTGGGCCATCATAAATCCAGACTCCAAACCTGGGTTATGAGCAACAAACATAGGGATTTTGTTGTCGATACCTTTCATGAAATAATTAATTCTACGTTCTGCAATGGCACCGATTTCAGAAATGGAAATGGATAACGTATCCAGCGCTTGGGCAACAGCTTCAGCATGAAAATGGCCACTACTGCGAATTTCCTTTTCAGAAAAAATGAGTGGATTATCACTAATACTATTAGCCTCATTTTCTACTATGTCTTTGGCAGAACGATATAATTCCCTGCTTGTACCATGAACGTGTGGAATACAGCGGAAACTATAAGGATCCTGAACTCGGTCACAATCTGCATGATCATCCACAATGGCACTATTATCTAATAAACGCCATACATTGCCCGCAGACTGCACTTGCCCCCTGTGTTTCTTAAGTTTATGAATTTTTGCTTCAAATACATTACGGCTGGATAAACTGGCTTCCACAGACATTGCACCTGAAATATCTGATGTCTTCAACAAATTTTCAACAGCCAGAAGCGCTTTGATTCCCAATGCAGAAGATACCTGAGTTCCATTAATCATAGATATACCTTCTTTCGCTTCCAACACAATTGGATCCAACCCTGCTTCCTTGATGGCCATCAATGCCGGCATTATACGATCCTGAAAATGGACATTACCCTCACCAATTAATCCCAAGGCCAAATGAGATAACGGAGCTAAATCTCCGCTGGCACCTACAGATCCCTTCCGGGGAATAATAGGTAAAATATCATGATTAATAAAATCGACTAATTGTTTTGCTAATGCGGGACGAACTCCGCTATACCCTTGGGCAAATGTCATCAACTTTAAAATCATAATCAGACGTGTAATACCGGAACCGAACGGTTTACCCACTCCGGCTGAATGACTTCTGACCATATTCAGTTGTAATTGTTTTTGATCAGCTTTCGGAATGGACACATTGCTTAATTTGCCAAATCCGGTATTTACACCATAAATATTGACTCCACTTGAAAGAAGTACCTTGAGATCTTGATGTGATTTTTTGATAGCTTGACGAGCGTCAGGTGTCAGGCGGACTTTACCGGGCGCCTCGAGGAAAGACTTAAAATCTGAAATATGCAAAAATGTCTTCGAAATAGACAGGGTTCCCATTGGAGAATTTATGAGGAGTAATCAATATAATAAAATATCAATTATAGTTTATTAAATTCACATATGCCTAATTCTCAAATCTCTGTAATTGGCTTTCCTCTAGATGAAAATTCGTCATTTATGAAAGGACCGGCGAAAGCGCCTGACGTTATCCGCAAAAACCTTGATTCTTATTCCATTAACCTCTGCGCTGAAAATGGAGTCGATTTTAGAGATAACCCCTGCTGGGATGATGTTGGCAATGTTGAATTGAGCAGTGGTGCTGAAGCCATGGATCAAATCGAAAACAGTATTCGTGGTTTATTGGATAAAGGAATTAAACCACTTTCCATTGGAGGTGATCATTCTATTACATTTCCCATTTTGAAGGCATTTGCTGAAAAATACGAAAAATTGAATATCTTTCACATCGATGCCCATCCGGATCTTTATGACAATTTTGAGGAAAATCCATTTTCTCATGCTTCGCCGTTTGCCCGTATCATGGAAATTGGTTTGGTGAATAAACTAGTTCAAGTAGGCATTCGTACGATAAGTCCACTTCAACAAAATCAAATTGACCGATTTAATGTGGAAGTACACGATATGATAGATTTTGACTCGTCCATGAAGTTTGATTTTGACGGGCCCGTGTATATATCCATTGACTTGGATGGCCTTGACCCTGCTTTTGCACCGGGAGTTTCCCACCATGAACCAGGTGGGTTGTCCACACGGCAAGCATTGCAAATGATTCAAAATCTGGATTATGAAATTGTGGGAGCGGACATTGTTGAATACAATCCCGATCGTGATATCAATGATATGGCCGCAATGGTCTGCGTAAAGCTATTGAAAGAACTTTTGGCCAAAATGAATAATTAGCTTTAGGTATTAGTATGGTAATGTTAGAATTTTTTTGGGAAATATTTCAGACCAAGTATATTTATGATACAAAGACAGATATGCGTACGAGGGCTCGGGAAGTTGAATCAAAAACACTAGATACAAAACGGGATATTCGGGAATTGGAGGAGAAGATTGATAAGTTGTCATTAGTATGCAGAGCATTGTGGACGTATGTCCAGGAAAACCACTCATTGTCTGAAGAAGACTTGATGGAAAAAATTAAAGAAGTGGATCTCATGGACGGAACTGCAGATGGAAAATTAACAAATCGAAATGTCTTAAAATGTAAAAGTTGTAAACGGGTTGTGAATAAAAGACATAATAAATGTATCTACTGCGGTTCTGAAGGTAAATTTGAAAGCATTTTTGAGACGTTGTAGATTAATATAACATGGAGCAAATAAATGAATAGAATACATGGGCACGAAGTCATGGAAATGATGATTAAATCTGGAAAAGCGTACACGGCAGACGGATTAAAAAATGAAATTATTGAAACATTTGGCGATGAAGCTCGGTTTTATACGTGTTCAGCAGAAAATATGAATGCTGTTGAAATTATTCGATTTCTTTCAGGGAAAGGAAAATTTATTTTATCGGAAGAGGGTTTTAATACAGATCCTTCAAAAATATGTGATCATTGATCACGATTGTATAAATGCCTGATCTCGACTTCGAAAAGAAAGCTGAACTCCATAAATATTTCTCTGTTCACTGCTTCAACGAAGCATGGAAATTAATCGATAAACAAAATCGTACCTCTGAAGAAAACGACGAAATGGTCCATTATGCCATGGCGTCACTGTTTCACTGGTCAAAACGTAAAGATTGCACGGATCGCCATAAAAGCATTGGATGCTGGCAAATAGCCCGTTGTTATGCATTGGCCCGAAACTTGGAACAGGCAGAACGTTATGGAAAATTGTGTTTGGAGTTCAGCGAAAATGAGGGACCATTTTATTTAGGGTATGCTCATGAAGCATTGGCTCGAGTTCATAGTATAGATGGGAATGCAGATTTGAGAAACGAGCATCTTCAATTTGCAAAAAATCTGTGTGATAAAATTAACAATAAAGAAGAAAAAGAAATTCTTTTAGCAGATCTAAAAACGATTACTTAATCAATTCTTCAACAATTGAAAAGAGTTCCATTCGAACCGGAATGGTATCACTAAAAACAGAACCATAGCGCTTTTCAACAATCCGCTCATCCATTACAATAAATAATCCTTCATCTTCAATGGTGCGAATCAACCGTCCAAATCCCTGTCGAAAGCGCACCACCGCTTCCGGAACACTAAAGTCCATAAATGAATTTCTACCTTGCTGCTGAAGCATATTGCTGTATGCCTGAACGCGGGGTTCCGTTGGAACGCTGAATGGTAATTTTGATATGATCAATATTTCCAACAAATCACGTGGGAGATCCACCCCTTCCCAAAATGCATTCGTCCCCAATAGAATTCCGTTTTTTGTGCGGTGCATTCCACGGAGCATGGCGTATCGGGAGGAACCGGCAACTTGGGCAAACATAGGAAGTTCACGACCTCCCGGTTTCGTTTGCAATTCATGATAAACATGGTTTAATGCTGCACGAGAGGTAAATAATGCCATAATACGCTTTCCAGTGTGTTTATGACATTCATAAATCACATCTGCAACAAGTTTTGGGTTCTGGCCATTTTTCCCTTTATATTGAAAATATCGTACTTGATCTTCATAATAAAAAGGACTGTGAAACTCCGCAGTGTGAACATGATCATCGTCCAAAAATGCAAGACCGGATCGCTGCAGAAAATAATCAAAACTTTCTTCAACACGGAGCGTAGCTGACGTTAAGATGCATTGCCTAATAGTATCAAAAAATGTACGCGCCAAGTCCTCGGCAATATCTATAGGCGCACCATTTACAGATATATGCAACACTTTTTCTCCCCCTCGCCCTTGGCGATATTGGCCCTGCTGCCAATAGACCCAGCCATTCTGCTGATCATGGGTCAATAACGCAACTTCTGTCTGTAATTTTTCTATTACCTCAATACTATGTTCAAATAATTGCGCCACATCACCTAATTCCTCATTTCCGGGATCCAATCTCTGCAATTGGCCCAATACTCCTTTTATCGACTCATTGACTTCAGATAATGCTAATTCAAATTCCTGTAATTGCGATAATACAGAGCTATATCCTTCCGATAAGTCTCGGAGCATGATATGCTGGGGATAAGGAATATCTTTTTTAATTCTACCGGAGATGACTCCTGAAAGATCGTCAAAAAATACTTGGCCATATTCTCGTGATGTTACGCAGTTTAACTGCAATGCTTTATAATGCATTTTCAAATCCGGATGATCATCCAGTAATAATTCAAGTTTTTGAGTCCAACGCTTGGCGCTGGTTATATTAGGATCAATAATATCCAGAATGGCATTTACTTTGAACATGTTCACTTGCAGCGAAAGTTGATCATACGCGACATCCACAAGATTGTGGGCTTCATCAATAATGACAGCTTCATAATCCGGCAATATTCCCGGATTATTCATGTTGGAAAGCAGCAGAGCATGATTTACAACAATCACTTGCGATTCATGAACAGACTGTCGTAAAGGCCCAAAATAGCAACCGTCATTTCCAGAGCAAACAGATGTTGTACAAAACCCCGGTTCACTTTGGATCATTTCCACAATCTTGAAGGGGCGAAAACCCCAAAAACCAGCGCATTCAGATAAATCTCCCGATTGAGTAACATTGAGCCATGCGATGATAGGAAATAAAGATTCTATTTCATCTTTGCGCAGCAACTGATGGGCATCTGTTATGAGCCAGTTAAGGCGAGTTAAACAAATATAATTATTTCGACCTTTTAAAATCATGGCATGGAGAGGCACATCAAGCGCCTCCGCCAATAATGGTAAATCCTTATTGAATAATTGATCCTGCAAATGTTTTGTATGGCATGAAATCACTACGGGACTTTCATTTTCATTACTAAATGCTTTTTGCAATGCAGGAAAAAGGTAGGCCATGGATTTTCCCAAACCTGTACCGGCTTCAATTGCGCTGTAACTTTGTTCATCATTCAGGATTTTAGTGACATATTCCCCGTATTCCTGCTGTGATCTACGGGCTTCATAAGTTTCCATTACTTGATTTAATCGACCGCCTTCAGCAAAAACATCTTCCACAGTTAATTCAGATAAATCACTCTGACCTGTTGCAGCAAAAACATTACTGTATAATTGTTTATCAATATCAGATTCCACCAATCCTGTTTTAAGATTGCCCTCATTTTTCAGTTCATTACTGATATTGATGTATAAGGGTCCATTGTGTATGTCATGATTTTTTGACACAGCCAATATTTTAGAAAATACTTCCAATGGATAACTGGCAGCTTCTTGAACTAAATGGTGAAAAATGATACCTGTATTTTCAGTATCCGCCTCAGCTCGGTGTGAACCCACAGCTGACATATTGAAATATTCTGCAATCGAACCTAAACTGTGGGTTGGATGAAAAAATAAGAATGTTCGTGCCAATTGAAGTGTATCATATAACTGATGTTCTATTATTTTTTTATCATAGCGCTCACAAAGATTATTTAAAAAATTAATATCAAATGAGATATTGTGAGCGACTAAGGGATAATCTTCCATAAAGTCGAGAATATCATCCACGATATTTCGTTCAATCGGAGCATCGGAAACCATGGCATTGGAAATACCGGTAATATCCGTAATGAATGAATCAATTTGCCTTTCAGGATTTACCAACGTGACAAAACGGTCAACAGCCTCGCCCCCTTCAAACTTGATAGCTGCAATTTCTATTATGCGGTCATTTTCCGGGCTTAATCCTGTCGTTTCAAAATCGAAAGCGATGTAAGTGGAAAGATCGAGTTTTCGTAGGAGTTCTTTTCGTTCCATTATATTCCGGTAAACACTCGAGCGACGTCAATCAACAAGGAAGGTTTTTTGCTGGCAGCAATAGTGAATAGCTTAAGCAAACTGCGACTATCTTCAGGAACGTTTGCAATACCGTTGGCAATTCGATTCAGCTCATCATCTGTAAAACGGAAAATAGTTTCCTTGATACGATAAAATCGTTCATGATTCTTTCCGCCGATTTTGTGCCATTCCTTTTCATATTGAATTAAATTTTTACGTGTCGGGCCACTATTCTTAAGTGCTTTTACTGCTGTTTCTGCTGCCAGCAAACCGCTGCGCATACCGGGAATAATTCCACCTCCCGTTACAGGATTAACAGTACGTGCGGCGTCACCAACAAGCATTAGCCCGTCCATCACCATATGTTTCACTGTTTTAGCAACAGGTACTCCACCCACAACAGTCGTTAGCACGGATGCATTGGGATATTTCCAAGCCAAGAATTCATCAAGGAATTTGTGGGCAGCTTTGCCATCTTTTGCATAAAGTCCCGAAATGGCGAGTCCAATATTGGCTTTGTGTTTTCCTTTTGGAAAGACCCATAAATATCCTCCTGGAGCCCATTTTCTTGATAAATAAAAATCAAACATATGTTCATCTACATCAATACCCGTCACCGTCTTTTGAATACCGCACTCCATATCCTTTAGCTTAACTGTTGTTTTAAGTCCAGCCCATCGACCAACTCTACTTTCAACACCATCTGCACCCACAACAATTTTAGCACGTTTTTCAAACCGTTCTCCAACGTGAGTCCCTTTCACTCCTACAACCTTATCATCTTCAATAATCAACCCATCTATATATGCTTTGGTTACAATTTGTGCTCCTGCAATTGAAGCGAATTCTGCAAGATCATAATCAAAAATACGACGGTCGAGTATATACCCTTTTTGATGTAAATCGAATTCAACCACTGTTTCATTGGGTGCAACTAATTTAATACGGTTGATGGTAGATGCTATCCAACGGGGATCCGGTTCATGAAAAATGCGTAAACCCGCATCGCTGACTGCTTCCCCACACCGTACAGGTACGCCGATATCACGGTCTTTCTCCAACAATAAAACTGATAAGCCGCTTTCAGCAGCCACTCTAGCAAAGGTTGATCCGGCGGGTCCTCCTCCAACGACAATGCAGTCGAATTCCTTTTGTTCATTCCACATTTTATGCAGCAGCGACTGATGTGGATTTATTGGGTTCTATTTGGTATAATACTTCAATAGGGCAAACATAAACACAGATATCACAATCAATACAAATTTCATGCTCAATAAGTATATCAGCTTCTTTAACCTCAATACAATTAACCGGGCAAACGCCTACACAACAACCGCAAAAATCACATTTATTTTCGGCTATTTCAATCATGATCAACAGCAAAGGTTGGAAAAACGATATTGTACCGAAAATAATGATACGTTCGTAATCCAAAAAAGAGAATGCCCAAAGGAATTAATAACCAAGGTAATCGCACAGATACAAACATGGCTGCAATAAATACTGGATAAATTCGTGCTCGCTCAATATGGCGCTTATGTTCGGGGAACACAATTGCAATAAGGTAAAATGGTGCTATAACTGCTGCGGCAGTACTGACGACCGGGTCATCAAACGCAATTCCGATGAATACACTGGATATAATCAAAATGAGACTAAAAGCAATTAACCCTTTTCCGGGCTTAAAACCTAATTCCGGGATTGAATCCAGATCGATTTGATAAATAAATAGCACAGAAAGGTACGTTAGTAAATAAGGCAAAAAGGATTTAAGTGAAACGAGTAAATCTCCATTTAGCCAGCTCAACCAACCCCAACCTGTCATAAATAATATTAAACAAGCTATTGTGTGATTTATTATAAAAGTGGGATGTAAAACATTACCAACAAATGAAAATTTTTCTTTTCCCATAATGATGATCATTACAATTGTGATTATCAATAATGTAATTAAACCAACCCCAGACAATGACATATCCCAATAGGTAAAACGATCCAAGTTTGATTGCTGTGCACTGGTTCCGGACGTCATCAGAATCCAAACAGCAAACCAAGAAAATGGTTTCAATTTCATAAAACCGTCTAATTTTTTAGAATAACTAGATAAAGCTTTATAGGCAGCGGATTTTGGCGGAACTATGCGGGCAATAATCATTGGATCAGTGTTATACCAAACACGACTTCTAATATTTCACTAATTATAATAAAGCCAACCACAGTGGCAGCAATTCCAAAAAGGACTGTTAAAAGTTCTTTTGATATAAACGATTTGTCCATACCTTTTTTTAATTCGTCCATAAAATTATTTACACCCCATTTTTTCAAAATGAATAATGCAGTCAATAAACCACCGATCGGCAGCATATATTTCGAAGATAAATCATCCATAAAATCAAAAAATGATATTCCTAAAAATTCAGTGAGATTAATTCCCCCCCCCATGGACAAAGAACAGAATACTCCTACAATCGTGATAACTGCACCGAATTGAATAGTTGCTTTTTTCCTAGACCATCCCTTTTGATCAATGAAATAGGCAGTAACAACTTCCAAAATAGAAATTGCAGACGTTAATGCTGCCATAAACAGAAGAATAAAGAATAATGTTCCCCAAATTGCTCCACCAGGCAATTGGGGAAAAACGGATGGAAGAATAAAGAAAATGAGTCCCTTTCCTCCTGCAGGATCAGCATTCAATGCAAACACTGTTGTAAATATTGCAATCCCGGCTAGCATGGCTATAGCTGTATCCAAAGCAATCACCCACAATGCAGAACTTAAAAGATTTTGTTTTCGGTCGAGATAACTGCCGTATGTAATCATTGTACCCATACCCAGACTCAACGTAAAGAATGAATGCCCTAATGCTAAAACAACACTTGAAGCAGTTAAATCTTCAAACTTCGGTTGGAATAAAAATTTAAGTCCCTCCACACCGTTCGGCAGGGTCAATCCACGAATTGCAAGAACAATCAATAAAACAATGATCAAAGGCATCATGATTTTTGACCATCTTTCAATTCCTTCTTTTACTCCATTTACAATTACATAAATACAAATGACCATAAAAATAATCTGGAAAAATACTGGACTCCATGTTGTAGAAACAAATCCGCCAAATAATTGTTCAGCTGCATGAGGATTATTTTTAAGACTATTAAATCCTCCTGATAAAGAAATGAAAATGTATTTTAAAATCCAACCGCCCACAACTCCGTAAAAGGAAAGAATCACAAATGCTGATCCTACACCTAAAAACCCCAACCATTTCCAACTGGATTTTGGGGCCAATGTTTCAAAAGCACCTACCGGACTCAATTGTGTTTTGCGGCCAATGACAAATTCGGCTATAACAATGGATAAGCCCACCACAAGTATACACACCAAATAAACCATGGTAAACGCTGCACCGCCATTTTGTCCTGCCATGTGAGGATATTTCCAAATATTTCCGATCCCTACAGCTGAACCCGACGCAGCTAAAATAAACCCTAGTTTTGATCCCCACTGTTCTCGTTGATTACTCATTCTTCCTCTCGTTCTATTTCTGGTGATTCGATATTTTCAGACATGACGCTTTTGAATGGATTCAAATGTGCATCCACCACTGCATCCAGCATTCCGTAAGCATACATGAACACCGCCCACCATGCAAATTTATTTCGTTTTTCAAGATAGCGTTGTTTTCGTAAATCATAATTTCCAGATTCATAATTTTTATAAATATCTCCATTCAAAGTCCACTGGTAAATAGATATCACTTCCAGAGATAAAATCATTGCTGCTTTAAACCATCTACCATTATAGACTTGCCCGGCTCCGGGAAACATGGCACCATATAATGCAGCTTTCACAGGAGATTTTGTCTTTATAGAATCTACTTCCTGGGGAAATAACCACGTACAACATACGATTAAAAGAATGAATCGTTTCATTCATTAATTACAGCAACACATTCAATTTCTACATCTGTCCCCGCAGGGAGGCCAGACACTTCCACCAAAGACCTGGCCGGAGCAGTTTCTTCGTCAAGCCTGCTGTTAAATACTTCGTTTATCTCTGCATAATTGCTCATATCAGTTAGAAAAACTGTGAATTTCACTACGTTGGATAAATCACTACCAGCAGCAATCAAAATATTTTCAAGATTATCAAATACTTGATTCACTCTATCTTGAAAACTACCTTCAATAAGTTTTGACGTATTTGAATCAATGGCTACTTGACCGGCAGTAAACACAAAACCATTGGCAACAACTCCCTGGTTGTAAGAACCTATTGGCAAAGGTGCTTTATCTGTTTTAATTATTTTTTTAACCATTTTTCATCCTCAATCGATAAAACACATTGTTGCTAAACCAATATGATCATCCATTTTACGTTTTCCATTTGTGTTTATCTTATGCAAAACAAATTCGCCCACTGCAGCAACTTCCGCCTCAAACAAATGTCCACCTTTCACATCCAAATCATGGTTACTAATATTGATATGGGCATGAATAAATGGTTCACCATCTTTCAGCAGTATATTCGCCTGAAATGATGTGAGTTCCCAAATTTCATTAAATTCCTTAATAATATATTTTTTATTCGCTAAATCATATGCACCTAATTCAATATTTTTTATGGCGCCAATTCCTGAAATTTGACCATTTATTATATCATGATCTTTGCAAAATTGTGTTAGCGTTGACATAATCTGCTCATTCTGTTGAACATGTATTATATATGTATTGCCATCTTGTATGTATTGCATATTAATCTATCAGTGCATCTTTTATAATTAATTCTGCCTTTTTTAAAGCATCTTTTAATTTAGATTTGTCTTTTCCTCCGGCTGTCGCTAAATGAGGTCTTCCTCCTCCACCTCCGCCCATAATAGCACCAATCGATTTTGCTAAATCCGGTGCGCTGATTCCAGATTCATTCAAATCTTTAGTGACCACGACAACAATACTTGGTTTATCTCCTGAAGTAGAACCTAAAACTCCGACACCGGAATCCAAAGCATTCAACAATTGATCACCGAATTCCTTGAGTGTATCCATATCAGCAGCATCTGTCTCATAAACTATAATTTTTTTACTATCGATTACTTTCGCTTCGGTTACTATTTTTTTAACATCAAATGTGGAAGAAGATTTTTGTTTCTGTTTCAGCGATTTTTCTAGATCCTTTTTCTGCTGAAGAAGTTGATCGACTCGTTTATTTAAATCTTGTGCAGAACTTGTTAATTTTATCTGCAGATCCTCAATAACTGCTGATTGCATCTGAACATATTCAACTGCTTTCGGTCCGGTGACAGCTACAATTCTTCTTACACCGGCTGCCAGGGATGATTCTTCTGTTATTTTAAATAAACCTATATCTCCAGTTCGCTCAATATGGGTACCACCACACAATTCTTTTGAATAATTACCCATGGTTACGACTCGGACTGTATCACCATATTTCTCGCCAAAAATTGCCATAGCACCTTCTTTACGTGCGTCTTCATACTCTTTAATAGATGTTGTTACCTCTTTGTTTTCCAATATTTGACGATTTACTAAATTTTCAATTTGGATTATTTCTTCTGAAGTTATTTTATCATGGTGAGTTAAATCAAATCGTAGATAATCAGGATGCACTAAAGATCCGGCTTGGTTCACATGTTCACCCAGGACTTCTTTCAATGCTGCGTGCATTAAATGAGTTGCAGAATGATTCTTGCGTATATTTTGACGGCGCTGCATATCCACTTTACAGGAAATACTATTACTAGCTTTACCTTCTTCGAAATCTCCAGAGCAATAGTGAATAAATACATTATTTTCATTTTGTACATCATTAACTGTTAAATCTACACCATCACCTGTAATCGTGCCTTTATCGCAGATCTGCCCACCTGATTCAGCATAAAAAGGTGTTTCATCCAATACAAGTAATATAGTGTCATCCATGACACTAAAGCGTTTAATGCTCGCTTCTGCATTTACCTGTTCATAACCAAGGAATACTGAATCATCTCCTTCGCTAACTGTTGTCCATTTTATATTCTTCATATCTGCCTTGAATTTACCAGATTCTTTTGCTCTTTTGCGTTGGACTTCCATCGATTTTTTAAATCCTTTTTCATCGACCTTTAAGCCATGTTCCTGGGCCATAAGTTGTGTCAGATCCAAAGGAAAACCATAGGTATCATAAAGTTTGAATGCTTCATCACCGGAAATAATTTTTCCTTTAAGATTCTTTAATAATTTTTCATAGTGAATTATACCTCTATCTAGTGTTTCATTAAATGAGGCTTCTTCAGCTTTAATTACTTTTGAAATGTGCTTCTGTTTGTCAATCAATTCAGGAAATGCTTTTCCCATGATTTTGCACACAGTATCGACTAATTCGTAAAGGAAAGGTTCATGCTGATCCAGTTTACGGCCAAAACGGGCTGCCCTGCGAAGAATTCTGCGTAAAACATATCCCCGGCCTTCATTTGAAGGCAATGCTCCATCTGCAATAGAAAATGAAAGCATGCGAATATGATCAGCAATCACTTGAAATGGAGCGGGGTTATCCTTGCTTAATTTACCTGTTAATTCTTCAGTTTTTAGAATAATAGACGTAAATAAATCTGTATCATAATTACTTGTTTTCCCCTGGAGAACCGCTACAATTCGTTCCAAACCTGCACCCGTATCTACATGCTTTTCTGGTAAGTCTTCCAATGTACCGTCATTCAGTCGGTTGTTTTGAATGAAAACCAAGTTCCACAATTCCCAATATTCATCAGAATTATTTACTCCCTCGGCAGATTGGTTTGAAGGATCCTCACCAATGTAATAGTGAATTTCAGAACAAGGACCGCAGGGGCCCGTTTCGCCCATTTCCCAGAAATTATCTTTTTTCCCACATCTTAATACTCTAGCAGGATCGATATCAGTCACTTTCGGCCATAATTCAAACGCTTCATCATCGTCTTCATAGACTGTAGCCCACAGGCGATTTTTATCCAATCCCCACACGTCTGTAAATAATTCCCATGCCCATTCAATGGCTTCAGCTTTATAATAATCACCAAAAGACCAATTGCCCAGCATTTCAAAAAACGTATGATGGAATGTATCAAAACCAACTTCTTCCAGATCATTATGCTTACCGCTTACACGAATGCATTTCTGGGTATTAACCACGCGAATATGTGTTGGTTGTTGTTCACCAAGAAAAATGGGTTTGAATTGATTCATACCTGCATTTGTAAATAATAATGTTGGATCGTCATGAGGCACCACAGATGAACTGCGTAGAAATTCATGCTGCTTTTCTTTAAAAAAGTTTAAAAATGATTTTCGAATGTCAGTTGCGTTCATCATAAAGCAAAAGAAGTCTCTATGGTTGTTAAATTAATTGTTTCATCCGGGCTGTCTACATCACCATCACCGTCCAAATCCCGGAAAGATCTCTGAAATGTATAATTAAGCATCAGGCCTGAAGAGATTTCAAATCCTGCATGATATCCCATAATCGTACCCTCAGTATACTTAAAATCGAATGGATTAGGAACATTACGCTGCTGATAATATAACCGTGCAAATTTTAACCGGCTGATGCTTTTAGTTAAGTTGAGCGATGCTAAAAAACTTTTGTTTTCAGATTCTACATAGTCTGATTCAATATCATCCCAATTTTTTCCAATTAAATTCTGATAAGATGCACCTGCTTTAAGCAATGATCCTATTTTCATACCCATGTAAGCATAAAATCCTTTTTGCTCTCCATAGCGTCCTAATTTGGATTCTTTTGTCATTACACGTGTACTGTCATTCTTTGTAATAAACGTGGCTCTCTCAAGGTCATAAGACCTATTCCAATAACTAAATTCGAACTGACCCTTGGGAATCATTCTGTATTCCAGATTAAATGTGGCCGGACCAAAATTGCTAGATATTCCCAATGGGACTAAGCCCATTCCTAAATCTAATGATTTTCCTGTCCCCGGATGAACTGTTGTCCCCAACATTTGAGCAGCTTGAGCGTAAACTGTAATTAACATATTTTCCTGGGCAACAATTGGATATCCAAAATCAATGGCTAAAGCACCGATTCGATCCGGTGTCGTTTTAACATTAAGTGGTTCAGGTAGAAGTGACGCTTCCTGGTCAGGCAATGAATCATAATATGCTTCATTACTGAAATCCTGACCAACAGACTCGCCCAGTTCATCCCACCAAGCATGGATCACATCAATATCATACACATCAGGAAAACCGTCACCGTCGCGATCAAATTCTGAATCATGATTATCTGCCAGACCATCTCCGTCAGAATCAAGCCAGTAATTTTCATTACCGGGGAAATGATCTACCAAATCCGGAACACCATCATCATCCAAATCTTTTAATCCGAGAAATTGATTTCGATCTACAACGATCGATACTGCAACAGGAAATGGAATTAGCTTCGGTAATCGAAAACGGCCACCCACAAGACCAATATTTTGTTTAAAATCATTTATAAATCCTTGAGCGGAACCCAATTTATTTTTTACACTAATATCAAGCCCCACATTACGAACGGTGGGATATTGAACTGCGTTGGAATACCCGTTCACTAAAATACCATATCCCAAATCCACTCTATCTAAAGCACCAATTTTGAAATAAAGAGGATCTGATCTTCTACCATAGCTGATATAGTAAATTTTATCAATAAGTGTATTCTTTGTTTTTTCTCCTGAAGAAAAATCCCAGTTTTCATCGTATACATTACCGTCCTGATCAAAATAAAATACCAAGTCCCAAGCAATATTGAATTTACGTAAAGGAGTTACAGGACGTAGGGCAACTTGATTCCAAACCTTGCCATCAATCGTAACAGTGCCAAAGGCGCCTGTCATATTGCCCTGGCTAAAAAGCAATGATGAAACTACTAGTATACTTATGATTATCTTATGTTTCATTATTAAAGAAATAATTAGCAAGGAAATTACCGTTTAGTCCCTTCCCTATTCAACCGCAAAATCCTTAACTTGATGATATTGATAAAAATCATAAATTGTCTAAACAATTAAAACATACTGATCTTACAACCTTGAACCGCAACGAATTGGGTATCTTGATTCAAGAAATGTCATTAGAGTTTACTCAACGTCTTGAAAAAGGAGAAGATATTGATACTATTCTAGATGAAGAAAATCCTTTCTCAATATTTGAACCATTTTTAGAACCGTTTGAGTTTCCAATATTGGTCATAACCATGATTAATAATTTCCAATCGGATACAATCATCGATACGATTTTGGATGCTCTTGAAAAAGGTATCAAACGGTATAATTTAAACAAATAAAAAAGGACAGGAAATTCTGCCCTTATAATAATATTGTTTAAAATATATTCTATTTTAATAAGACTAATTTGCTTGATCGTATCTGCCCCGCCGTCACCAAGCGGTAAATATACACACCGGAACTAACCAAATTACCTTGATTATCTTTGGCATCCCAAATTGTAGATTTCTCGCCTGCATATTCAAAACCGGCTGTCAGTGTGCGGATTTCCTTGCCCATTAAATCAAATATTTTCAAATTGACCAATCCTGCTTGGGGCAAGTTATAGCGAATGGATGTAACAGGATTGAATGGATTTGGATATGCAGAATGAAGCACGATTTCTGATGGGAGTTCAATTAGATTTTCTATTTCTAATGATGGTGTTGTATCCCAAATAATATTATCTAAGTGCCATCCATCCGCAGTTTGTGCAGAATTAGATTCTAAAGTGAAACGTAGATATACAGTTTCAAATCCAGTACCCGTCCAATTATCAAAATTTAAATCTTCTGAAATTAAATTTTCTTGCCAACCTGAATAGGTAGCAATAATGTCCCAATTTATCGAATCAAGAGAAGCCTCAACCAAACAGTAATCTTGATTAGGATGCACATAATATAGATGAGAAAATGAAAGTGTTGCTGCAGAATATGGAGAAAGATTATATGCATAATTTAATGTTAGAGAATTTGATTCATTATTACCATAATTTCCTCCAGGACTATCATGAACTGAATGGGAGCCATTTAATCCAAATTCAGATAACCCCCAACCCAGACCTGTATCCCATTTGTTTAAATCTCTTTCAAAATTGTCTACAATTTCTGCAAACCCAACATCAAAATTGAAGGTTATAGACGTAGATGTGTTGCCGACTTCAGAAATATCGATGCATTCGATATAATAACTGATTTCCGATGGAATTGGTATATTATCCCATTCAATATTACCTATATAAATTTCATATTCATTATTTGAATCAAGAAAACTCATTTCATCCTGCTGCCAATTAGTGCCATCTAAAGTATAGTGTAGATTCACTTGAGAGATACCAAAGTCATCTCTTACAGAGGTACGAATTCTTTGGTGGCCTGATTTTTGAATCGAACCAATCGGATTGTTTACATTCAAAATTTCAGGTGCTGTTAAATCCGGAGACATAATAAATGAAAATGTAGAAAAAGGTGCACCGTAAGGTTTAGTAACACGCTCTCCATTCATTGTTTCATAAGCAACATAATAATGTATAACACCATCTTCACCATTGGGAACAATATTAGCCGTATAATGAAATTCATCTGAATTCATCAGTACAGAATCTGTAATTGTATCATCCATTCCCCAGAAGAGTTGTAAAGTTGTATAATCTATAGGGTTATTTATGCTTTCGACGATGGTTACATCAAGTGGAATTTCTGTCACATTATCTTCTGTATAACTTAATTTTTCAAATTCAATTTCGCCTAAAAAGGGATAACTCATAACAAAAAATCCGTTATTACTAAAATCCGTTGAATAAATTAATCCATTTTCTGTGTAAGGATACGTTCCCCAATTACCATTGTACAAACCTCCCTGACCTGGATAAAAATCATAATAGCCCACTTCAACTGGATTCGATGGATCGGTCATATCTACAATTCGTGTTCCGTAAACATAATAAGAAATATAAAGTAAATCATCTTTGAAAAATACATTGTGCGATGATTTATTTGAAGCCTGAGGCTCATCGGGATACCATGTGGCTAAAAGGTTTATATTATTAAAATCCTGAATATCAAAAATACGGATATACCCGCCATATTCTTCGTCAGCTGTAATAGCATATTTTGAGTCATCGGACACCCATACAGCATGGCAACCATAATCACTGTAATTATGCTCAACCATAGTCGTTGGATTTGATTTATCAGAAACATCTATCATAAAAAGAGATCCTAAAGATATACCACAAGCATAGGCTGTATCATTTTTTACATAAAGATCATGAATATATGCGTCTTCCCATCTACTCACTTCATAAGGATTCTCTGGATCTGATAAATCTAAAATTATGATCCCTTGCCATGGGCTTGTTCCACCAGCACCTCCGGCACTTCCTACTAGGTATGCATATCCATCAGCGATAAAAAGATTATGAGCTGATAAAGTTGATGAAGTATAGGAACTTACTAAGTATGGGTTAAAAGGATCTTCCAAAGATATTATATCCACACCACCACTATTCTCATTGGTAACATAACAATAATGACCGTGGACTTTTAAATCACGCCAAGTTGAATTAGCACCAGGAATAAAACCAACCTCTGTGGGATTATGAGGATCAGTAGAAATATCAATTATAGATGTCCCCCCAATTTTTCCAGCTAAAGCAAACTCATGGCCATCGGGAGCGGTATAGCCCCAAACATCGCTAAAAGATGTAGAAGGAATTTGCCCTACAGCACGTATATTGTCAATTTCGTAATTCTGACTGAACATGATTCCCGAAAATAGGGATAAGTTCATTAGTATTTTTTTCAACTTTTCTCCTTTTATAAGTTGTCAATTTTTTTAGGTGCGAAACTTACAATCTCTTTAAAAGATAACCTTGTTCTTTGTCCCTATTTTTATGTTAAGTTTCTTTTATATGATCAGAAAGATGTTCACTACAAAAACGGTTATTGTACTTTTAATACTCACTGGTATAAGCAATGGACAAGATAAAACATTGCTCAATGACTTGAACATAGATACAAAACAAAATGGTATTTTTTTAACATTGCAATCGTCATTACCATTGAGAATTGAAAATATAACCGGTTGGGTTAATAAGGACTGGTTCTATATGACAGTTCACGAAGCTGTTGGCGATACGATTGAATTACGATCAACGCAACTTATCCATCCAATTCTTGCTTTAGATAACACGAATGCAGAAGAATCCACTCAACTCGCTCTACGAATAAAATGTGAAATTGAAAACTATGAGTTTTATCTTTCCGAGGATAAACATACCATTATCATTGCCATATATTATCCTGCAGAAACAGTTGTCGCTTTGTTGGAACAAAGTGAATCAAAAAGAATTTCCAGATATAAGTTAAATTCTCGTTTACTGTCTGTTTTTTATCTAACTGGAGGAGCATTAACCATTAGTGGTGTCATTTCCGGAGATGGATATGATGGTAAAAACACAGAACTCACATTAGGTTTGATTATTTTAAGTGGTACATATGTATATGATTTACTCACACAATAAAGATGATTGAACTTTTGCCCTATTATGCTTTATTTTATATAGCCGGTTTATTACTGATGGGTCTATTTGTTCGCTTATTTTTATATAAGCGACGGATGAATAAATATAAAAAATTTGACGATAAAAAATAATATTACTCTTTGCATAATTATCTGCTTTCAGGTGATGAGTTGCACAGCACCAAAACAATCCTCCAACCCTGATTATACTATTATAAAACAATTACAAATTGATCATGAAAACGGAAATATTTCTAAAGATGATTATTATACATATCTGACCTATAGTGTTTTTGCCCAAGAGCTACTTCCAAAGAAATATAATGGTAAACTTGGGAAACATGACGCATCACCAACAATTATGAAAATTAAACGAGCATTCCCAACATTAAGCCCAAAAACACAGAAACATTTACGACAATGGATAAGTCCATTACCGCCTAAACCAACCAAGCAAGGAGTTAAACAATGAAAAATCTTTTTGGAGTTATCTTTTTATTGGGAATTTTATCTGCTAAACCTCATCCCCAAACAGTTCAGTCTGCACAGGAAATTATCCAGGTTTTTTCAAACCAAACTTCGAAACACCATATTACAGATGATTTGTTAAATATTGCCAGATATGGTCATAGTCTCCCGGAAGATATAAAAAATGAATTAAGACAGTTCGGTTTCAATTTTAATAATTCAATTGTTAATCGTTCCTTGGATGTTCGAACTGAAGCATCTGGGCTTGACGAAACATATGATAGTGGTAATTTTAGATTTCATTATACAACTACTGGAAGCAATGCTATCAGTTCAACCGATACAAATAGTAATTCAATTCCAGATTACATTGATGTAATGTCCGAAACATTTAATACTGTAGCTGAATACCAGCTTACGACATTAGGATTTTCTGAACCTCCCGGTGACGGATGGTATCCGACAAATAATGATAATGGAGGTAACGGATCCTATGACGTTTATATTCGAAATGCCGGTACGGGTGTTTATGGTTATGTGCAACCGGAGGATTGGGCTAATAATTCGGGTAATAATGAAAATTCCAGTGCTGATGAAGTAAATGCGTTTACCAGTTACATGGTTATGCGTCATAATTATAGTGGTTTTCCAAATACACTGATAGAAAATATTCAAGTTACTGCTGCACATGAATTTTTTCATGCTGTCCAATTTGGTTACGATGGATTTGAAGAATCTTGGGTATTTGAAGCTACATCTGTTCAAATGGAAGAAATGATATATGATGATGTTAATGATTGTTATCAATATATGTCGTCATGGTTTAATTCTCCACAACAATCACTTAATTTAGATTCAAGTAATCGTTGGTACGGCTCATTTATCTTTTTCGAATATGTAAATACGCATTTAAGTGTAGATGCCATTAAAACTTTCTGGGAAAAAAGTATTACCCATGATAGCTATTATGGTGAATACAGCATTCAAACTTTAGATGAGGCATTTCAAGATTTCGGGTCAAACTTCTCATCAATGTTGAATGGAATGTCTATTGCAAATAGAGTCATGTCTTCTTTAGTATCAATTTCACCCTATTATTATGAAGAAGCGGATTCTTACACAGTTACGCCTTCAACTTTCTCTACTGTATCTTTTAGTGCGGGTGGTAATGAAAGTGTAACCAGCACAAATCTCAATGCAAATGCGGCTCAATATATCCGCTTTAATTCATTTGATCCTGTGTTGGCCACATTGACAAACGACGATGGACCTGATTCTTATTTAGAGCTCCACACCATAATAAGCTACGGAGATTCAGCTTGGACGGTATTGAGCGGAAGTCCCATCAATGTAGATCCCACAGATGCATACAGAATTTATTTTGTGGTGGTCAGCCAAAACCCTGATGCCAGTAATTTCGACTATACATTAACTTTTACCGATGGTGTAGCATCCGTTGAACCCGAAATTCCAAACAATTTTTCTGTTTCCAATGCGTATCCGAATCCATTCAATCCCCAAACACATATTCAGATTGATCTTTTAATTTCTGAAAAAGTCAGTTTATTTATCTATGATATCAACGGACGGTTAGTGAAAAAGTTGTTTAATGGGGATATCAATGCAGGACAGCATGTATTAACCTGGAATGGTTTTGATGAAAATGGAAATTATGCTTCATCCGGAACGTATTTTGTACGTTTAAAAGGAGAAAAACAAGAAAGTTGGCAGAAGGTTACCCTATTAAAATAAGAAAATTGTCATTCTGATGGAATTCCGATATTTGTCGGGATGACTGAAGAATTTCAAGTATTTATTTAATCAAAAATGTTTAAGATTCTTCATCAGCATAAAAACGGATTCAACATGACATTAATTTAATTTTTTCTCCAATTCACCGCTTTGATCTAATGCCCAGAGGTTATCGTAACCGCCAATTGCTTCATCATTAATAACGATTTGTGGTACAGTCATACCTCCTGTTATTTTTGACAGTTCTTCCCGAGACATATTTTTTTCTTCTATGTTGATTTCTTCATAAGAGATATTCTTATTGTTCAGAAGTGCTTTCGCATTCTTGCAGTAAGGGCACAAAGTTGTTGTATATATTTTTACACTCATTTGATTAATAATACCTTTTGAATTTGATTGAAATTTAATGCTTCCATTACCAAAAAATAAGTCCCGGATGCGACATTTTGTCCAAACCTATTCGTTCCATTCCACTGAATAGCAAACATTCCACTATTTTTATGTTGTTGTAGTAGAACAACAACTTCCCTACCCAAAATATCATACACAGTCATTTTTACATTTGAAGAAATGGGTAATTGGTAACGTATAGTCGTAATTGGATTAAATGGGTTCGGATATGCAGGCAGCAATTGAAATCCTGTGGGTAGATATTCATTTTCTGTTCCCAAAGGAGCAACATAATTTTCCGGGGATTCAGTGGTAAAACGAATGGCTCGTTCATTCGCTAATGGAGCAGCTCCCGGAGCATAACTGTTGTTGAAAACATATTGAATGCCTTCATTCTTATTATGGGCTTCGATCCCTACAGTAGCATAATTTTTATCCGCATCTACATCAGCAATTTCATAATAATGAAATTCAATGACTCCATCACCTGATTCCGTAGGCATAGCTGTTTGATCATACAAATGGATGGCAAAGGTCTCTTCCGTCACTTCGTCAAAACCGTTCAGAGCTCGGGACCATTCAATGATAAATCGACCATTTTCCTCATCATGATTTGTGTAGATGCGGATAGAATCATCATTGATCACTTCCAGGTCGTCCCAGAACGGAGCCAATAGCGCTTTGGGTCCCATAGCCATTGGAATGGTATAATTGTAAAAATAATCAATTTCACATAATTCAAACGAAACCCAGCCGTTGGAACTGATGGTCATTTCATCGTAGGTCAGTCCGAAATACTGGAAATCAAAAGGCAGTTCCACGTTTATATGGTCATCGTCATCCAACTTATATTCCGTACCTCCGCTGCCTCCGTAATTAGGATCCAGCTCTACCCAATCAAACGTGGGTACTTGTGTGTAATTAGCGTCCGAATCATCATATGCCCAATAGCCGTACCATGTATGCGAAATGGGATCTGTTGTCGCTGATGGATTAATAATAAGTGTATGATTGTTCTGGTAAATGGTGACTGTATCCTGAATAATTGTAACTTCAAGTGTCAAATTACTTCCTGTAGAAATTGTGTCATTAATGGAACAAGAATGATCATCTAATGTGATAGTTTCTGATGTGAATGGTTCTATATCAAAATACACAGTACTATCAATAATGACACAGCCGATCAAATCATTTGGATTTGTAAACGACCACACAACATTTTCATAAAGACCTGAAGAATAATTATGATAAGTTAATTCAGGTGTAAAATTAAAATCTGAAGCTAAATCTTCCGGGCCAATACGTATATCTAATTGAGGTTTTACAACGGGTATAAATAAACTGAAACCTGCTAATTCTGTATCTATATTTAATAAAACATGATTGAAATCTTTTGAATTTGATCTAATTGTGAAGGGTGTTGTTGTCATTACAACTTCATAATTATCTGATTCAGGTATGACTACATTTCCATTAATAACCTGACAATGACTATTCAAACCATCTTCGATATCTGCATTAATCGAATTCATAGAATTATGTCCTGAATTCTTGAAAATTGGATACACATCTACCATTTCTCCTGTTTCCAGAATTCCATTGCCATTGCTGTCATTTTGCAATTCATAACCAATTAACATCAATTCTACATCTAGCGATTCTGTAACAAGTTCTTCATAGTATTGTAAATAACCATTTTTGTTTACATAAATATCAACAGCAAAAACATTTACGAGTGGAACATTTGAATGAAAATAGCCTAAATGATCTGTCACACCTTTTGCTAACAAACTATCACCAGTCATAATTGAAACTACAGCACCTGCTAAGGGATTATCATTTTGATCCATCACGCCAATTGTGAAACCACTATTGTGCCTGTAAAGTGTATGAGTTGTAACAGAAAATTCGTTTGGAGATTTCACGTGCATTGCCAAAGACGGATCTCCCACAATGTTGTAGACATGAAAATAGAATTCCTGTGCTTCGCCCGGTCCGTCGAGATTGGGAAATTCCTTCAATAATCCTTTTTGCCCGGCAATAACCGCCGGTGCCATTTCAAGCACATCATCATCAAACATGGCATCATACATATAGGCGTTGATAATATTATTAAATTTGGTGTTCGTATGTAAATCCGATGGACCCACAACTGCAACTCCGCCTTTAGGATTGGATGGTGTTCCGGCTCGAACCAATGCTTCTCCAAGACAAGGATCCACATTATTCGCAAAGTCATTTGCATTACATACAAAACTGGTGAATACCGGTGTCATCCAGCCGTTGTTGAGTCCGGCCACATCACTCACATGAAATTCAGGATAATGCCAGCCATTTGCATCACCCCAGCCGCGATAATTCACAAGTCCCACACCATTGTTGATATAATTCTGGATCAGTGAAGCACCCTGCTGTGTGGGCGGATAAAAAACTGTGTCTACAGATGAATATCCTTCATCCAGTAATAGATCACGAACCCAGTAAGATGTCCATTTTGGGGTAATGGGAATAGGCACTGTATTGCTGTAATTCCCCGCCACCACCAATGCCTTATCCAGCCAATCCGGATTGAATGATATTGGATCTCGAGCATAATTAATCGTTTTACGAATTAAAACAACCAATTCCGAAATGGAATCAACGGATAAACGACCGATAAATACATCCGGGAAAAAGTCGTTCCCTAGTAAATGGGTATATTTCTGGTCAGTCACATCATTATTAGGACCATAATAAAATGACGGCATAGTGGCTACACCATCCACATCACCGATGAGTAATACATATTCAAGCATTGGATCAGTGGCTAATGTTTCAGAGATTGTATTCTTCACGTCATCTGCCGTCGGGCCTGTTTCGCTCAATGTTTTTACATATACATCAAATCCCTGGGATTTTTTAAACAAAATTAACTCATCTAAATATTGCTCCATATTGTCCGGAGTAATAATCAAATAGGAGCCTCGTTGAGGATTGAGTTGACTCAAGGGTATATCATATGTGGAGGAAATAAAATTGCGGAAAGCCATGGGTATCGGCCCATTTAAAATGGACGCGCGGTCTTTACCCCTAAATGTGGGTTGGGCCGCAAAAAGAATCGACAATGAAAGTAAAATTATGGTTTTAATAATACGCATTTGCGGATGAATTCCTTTTTGTTTCCTGATATGCGAATGAAATAAACGCCTGAACTTACCGGTGTACCCAGTTGGTTTTGCAAGTCAAATCGCCACGTTTGTCGTTGAGATGACAGAACCGTAATCCTTTCCCGGTATATTTCCTGCCCCAGTAAATTATAAACGGTTATGTTTACCGGATTCCTCCAATTTTCTAGGTCAATTGCGACCATCCCTGTGGATGGATTCGGATAGGCCGTACTGGCTGAACCCACTTGGATGGGATTAAAATTACCACTTGAGTGAATTCCGACATAGTCTTCATACCCGGAAAATAGTTTCAAACTTTCCACAAGCCATCCTCTATACGCAACGGTTTGATCCCTACCAAACGTTAATTGAACTTTCACTGAATCAAATTCGGATGTATCATTCACCCAAACAAACTCTGTGTGTAGTTCTTCCCAGTCTTGATCTTTCCAAATTTTACTCGCTATTTTACCATTTACATCAACTATACTTACTTCGACAGAATCGTGATCCCACTCCAATTCATATTGATGATTGATTTCAAGAACAATTCTGTTGGATCCGCTCACATCAAACCAAGAAGATTCTAATGTCCATATTTCTAACAAAGAATCGTTATTAGCATAAAGAAAACCGGAATTTGTTTTTAATGTATCCTCATTAAAAACCCAATCACCTGAAACATTTGCCCACCAACTGCTGTCGGCAATTGTTAATATTGTCGAAGATGCATCGGGAAATGACGGATTAATTTCAAAATTATTTTGTATATCGATCGTCCTAATCCATGGCATAAAATCAAATGCTCCATCTACTGATTGAAATACCGATAGAGTCCACATTCCTTCAGGAAGCTGCAGTATTTGACTTGTAGATTGTTCACCTGAAAAAACATCATTCGAATACCGAACAATCCAAGATCCATTTAAGTTGAAAGAAATATCATACATTTCCTTTGATGTCACAAAAACATCTGTCTCGTAAATAACACTGTTATTTGCTGTAGCTTGAATAACTGTTTCTTCATAGCCAAATTTTCGAAAGCGTAATGTATATGTACCTGGAGCTAACACGCGTCGAAAACGACCAAATTCGTCTGTTTTTCGCGGTGTTAAAACACCACCATCGTTTTCGTCAATAATCACCTCAACATCTTCCATTATATTACCGGACTCATCTCGGACGATTCCTGTAATTTGAGCCGCATCTTCATTATATCCTATCGCTCGATCCAAGAGATACATTTGCGCCGGCATAAGTCTGTCAATTGTATCCTCAATTAATGCACTGTCCGGTTGGAGGTTTGCCGTACCGCATTCGATCAAATACTGAAAACAACCAGTCGCTTTATAAAACCATGCATGAGCTTTTCCCCGTCGGCTGGTTCCATACTTCGATAAATAATTTCCCACACCATTTTCTTTAACAATTTTTGCAGCAAGGTTATCTCCGATATTTTTCATAATATCAATATCTGGAGTAAATTTTGTATCTTCCCAACTCCATGATGTAAATACTTTTTCTGATAAACTACCTGAACGTGAACTATGCCAGGCAATTGAAAAAAGGAATTCATTTTCCAACGCCAAATCCCGAATCGCCTGGACTTCAGTCTCTGACCAAGGTTCAGGTCCTTTATAATAATCGTAATGTGCAGCATAACCGGATGGATCAAGTTCCATAAACCCATCTCCAAACATCCAGTTGAAATCATAGTTTCGATTGAAGTCAACACCATCAATATCATAACCAATTGCGGGGTTATAGTCAAATACACCATTTGGAAAAGGTCCCATAGGACTGAAATCGTGTTTATTTTTCCTATAACTGACATCGAGCCCTGAATGTACCACGTTCAACCCTTCAGGATTATAGGTGGGTACAATCCAGATTTCAAGGTTTTGACGCAGAATATTTACATGTTGAGCATTAGCTGCTGGTGGATCAAGTAAAAAATATATCAATTCAATGACCGCTTCTACTCCCAAAACCTCCTCTGCGTGGCATTGCCCAAGAAAAAGTAAACGGGCTTCATCCTCTTTCACATCCGCATTGTCCGATATTTTGACTGCTTTTATTGGGAGATTTTCCTGTGTGGAATATCCGATAGTCTCTAGATGATACATATTATCATATGCCTCAATTTGATCCAGGGAATCCAACAATGCTTCTATTTCAGGTAACGTGTGGTAACGAGAATCCAATGCTTGACTAAAAATTAGATTGCTTAAAAAAAGAAAAGGAATCAGCTTTTTAGTTACCTCGTCCTTTAGGGCGAGGATTAAAGAATAAAAGCATAATTTATAGGTTTCAACCCCTTTCTTGTGAAAATACATACTTAATATATTACTTTAAGTATGTGAACTTACCGCTTACTATATTATAATTTGACTTGACTGAATATAAATAAATTCCACTGGGAAGTTCTTTTTGCATCAGATCTTTTCCATTCCAAGAAATTTGGAATTTTCCAGCTCGTGTCGGCAGGAATGTTTGCTGGTATACTGCTTGACCTAATACGTTATGAATTGTAAACACAACCGGTTCCACTTGTGAAATAGCAATATCGAGTGCTACCCTGCCGTTGAATGGATTTGGATATGCTGATGAAACAGAAAATTCCCTTGGGATAACTTCATCATCAACTCCTGCAGTAATCACTTGAATTCCTTGTGCATAGAGATTTTTCAAGTCAGCTTTTCCGGAACTACGCATATCTACCCAACTTAACAACCAGATTTTATCATTGACCGTCCCTTCTGTTATGGATAACATCTCTAATTGCGGTAATGATTGATTGTGATATTCACTGGCAACAGCAACACCATTCTCTTGTAGTACTATTCCATTTTCTGAAAGTATTTGTAGATAAATATCTAATCCTCCAGTTAATGTCGGATCATCTACAGCAGAGCCTCTTCCGTCTTCCCAAACAACAATATATTTGCCATTTTCATTATACTTTAATTTGGGATTCCCTTGAAACGAATCTGCTTGACAAATTGCAATATTATCTGTTATTAAATCAAAATTGTCAAGAGCAACAAATCTGCCACTTATATCAGGTTCAACTCCATTTTCAAAATCTTCCCAAACTACACATGCGCTCTCTTCTCCAACAGTTAATGTAATTTTGGATTGATCATTTGGCAATGAGGTAATTGCCACATTGGACGAATGCATTAGCGATCCATCCCAATTGATTATATTGCCATAAATATCTTTTGAAAAATTGTGAATTTCTTCCCAGGCAGTTATTATTCCAGTATTTGAAGGTAGAATTTCTGATCTTGAATTTTCAGGATCACCCGAATTATCCAAAACATAACCCCCTGGTATGCCATTTGTTGCCAAAGAACCATCTTCATTTATTATATTATATTTTAAAGATCCTGATCCCCACACATCTTCAACCCAAATAAATAGAATTTCCCCATCTGCTGTTACAAAAGCTGATTCTAAATAATTATCTAGCCAAGAACCATCTACTATTTTAACACCACCTTCCTGTAATAAATTATTTCCATTAAAATCATATTTTTGAAAGAAAATATCAAAACCATCTCCTTCTCTAAAATCAGACCACATAATTCCAATACTTTCAGACAATTCTATTAAATAGGGGCTATTTTGTTCAGCAAGAAAATCATAAACAACGATTCCAGAATCCCCCCAAAGTGGAGTTAAATTTTCATCAAACCCACTGAACCTTATTAATTTTTCACCACTAGAAACGTCAAAAACTACTGAAAATACCTTACCACTACTGTGAAACAAACTCACGGGTTCTTGAAATATAGGCCAGATATATGCTTCATAATCTGTTAATTGCTCCCCATTTACAAAATTAAAGTGGGGTTCATTTATATTAACAATATTTCCATATAGTTTATTTCTTGATCTTGTATCAATCCAGGTAAGGATATTACCGGTTAATAAATTCGAATTATAAATTGAAGATACGAAATTCACATCCCCATCCAAGCCCTGCATGGCTAAAGAACCATTTTCTTCAAACTGTTCTACAAAACCATCGATAAATTGAGTGCGAAGATCAATACTGCCATTCTCTTGGTCAGCAAAGATCACATACGATCCATAAGCGCCGTCAGAAACAGCAATAGGCATAGATTGATAACCATTAGAAAGAGAAACTTCTATGATATCTGGAGGATAAGAAACTTGACCATTAGGAGGAATAAGTGTATAATAAATATCTACATCGGGATAAGTGCCATTTTCCCAATAAATATGTAAACCACCATTTGCTTCACCAACAAATCGAGCATTGTGATCATCTCCATCATTGTCCAATTGGACTCCACCGTCATCCCAAGCTCGCGCACCTCCATTGGTGATCTTTTGGTAATAATGATTTCCATTGGTGGTATCTGCCCTGTAATCGGTCCATTGGACAAATACATCTCCCACACCGTTCCGTTTCACTCGAGGACCTTTTTTGTTGGAACTGAAAGTAGAAATAACAATTGGGTCTGAAAAAACCAGCCCATTACTGGTAAGAAAATTGAAATAAATATTTGAAGATTCTGTTCCGGATTGCCACACCACAAAGGATGTATCATTGCTCATATATGTTGTTCGCGGTTTTGTCTCTAATTCATCCGTCACGGCAATGGGTAATCCTTCATCAGCAAATACTTTCGTCATATCCATATTGATCTTTTGGCCATAAATATCATTCCCGGCACCGCTTCGAGTATCTGTCCAGAGCAATGTAGCCTGACCGCTTCCGGCATATTCAAGACTTTTGGCACCTTGGTTTCCGTTCATTTCAATAATAGACACTCCAGTTCCAGGAGCAACAATGTTATGACTTGCAGAAACGTGGGTTCCATAAATATCATCATCCAACAGATTACGTTTATCCTGCCATGTAACAAATACACCGCCGGAGCTGTCCGTACACATGTTGATGGTTAATTGACGCCCATTCACTTGAGCCAATGGAATGCCGTCAGAATTCATAAGTTGGTTTCCATTACCGTCAATATGTTGAATAAATATATCGCTTTCATCGTCAAAACGATAATCAGCCCACGCAATAAAAGCTCCGCCGTTGCCATCAGCAATAGCAACAGGATCTTCCTGTCGCCCGGGAAGGTTAGTAACGGCGGCGCCATTTTCACCCCACAGAAAATTTCCGCTTGCATTCACTTTTTGGGCAAAAACATTTCGAGACCCATTTCTGGTATCTGACCAGACAAATATGGCAGACCCATTATCTCCGGGACACACAGTTCTTTGCCATTCGATATGAACTCCTTGGCGAATAGGAATGCCGTTGGCTTCCCAAAGTGTTTCCTGGGCAAAAGACAGCGAAAATGCTGCAATAATAAATAAATATCTTTTCATCATTTTCCTTTATTCTTCAATTTCTAAAATCTGTAAACCTTCACGAGAGGCAGCAAAAAGATAACCATTGGCAAATTCACTGTGGTATACATAGCCAATATCATGGATTCCTCTTTCTTCTACAGCACTGGGCTGATTCGATTCATAGAGGGCAAGTCCATTACTTGCACAAGACACTGCTATTTGATTATTATATGACGTAACATGTGTCACAAATAGATCTTTGGCAAATTGTACCTTGTATTCCCATTGAGATGATAAACCTGTTGCTAACCTGAATGCGCCGGCATCTTCGCTGGCTACAAAAAATTCCCCACCATTGAGCATGGTGACTGCACGAGAATTACCGTCCAAGTCAATGTGATATGCACTGGTAATTAGTCCATCTTCATTATGAAAAGCTTCAACTCCAAGCTGATCTAGTGTCAAAACAATTTCATTTTCATAAATATCTATTCCATTGGGATTGCCCACACTGGCAATCTCCTCACCAAAAGTATTGAACCACAGTCCAAAACTAGCATCAAATTCAAACATGCTCGTTTTCAAGCCATCATCATTGTCAGCAGCATAAACTGTAAATGAATTTGCGTTGTTTGTCACTACACGAAATTCCTTTGTTTTTTCGCTGGAAAATTGACCTAGGACAGAAACAGTGTCTCCTTTGGATAAATCCAAATGAATAGGACGTTCATTGCTTTCCAGTGCAAAAAGCTGCTTGATTGATGGTTCATATTCTACTTGTGATATTTCTTTATTCACACCCAGGTCAGACAGCGACATGGACCACACAAGCATTGGCGATGTGATGATAGAAATATCGTATAATTGGACCCCAGCCTGTCCTGCAGCCACAAAGACGGAATCACCGGAAATGTACACATCCCTGCAGTAGCCTTCCGTATCCACTTGGGCGATCTTGTTCAGCGTCCAAATGTCTTCTGAATTGGGTTCCATGCACCCAAAGAAGGATACAATTATTGAGAGTAAAATCAGGTTTTTCATACTATTATTAATAACGGTCATAGATCATATCCCACTCAAGAGTGACCCAGGCTTGGACCTGGTCAAATGTTTTCAGATTTGATACCCAATCAAACCTGGAATCGGTTGTTCTTTTCCTATAACGTATTTTGCCTTTAATGGTAAAATGCTTACGCAAATCTTTTTCACCCCAAACATCAACTTTTACTTCCGTATGACTCCGGCCGCTGTGGAGAGGATCTCCCATGCTTTCAGCTTTATAAAGTCGAACATCTCTGCGCAAGGAAAGTCCAATGTCATCCAGTCCAAAAAAACCTTGATTGTAACTGATGGGTATATACCATTCAGCATGTTTATATGAACGGTCCAAATCACTGGCGTTGGCTGTTTTTCCAAAGGTGATATTTTCAGCCACACCATACGTCCCCTCAAGAGATATGGTTCCAAAACCACGGAATTTCTTGCTTATTCTTATTGTGGTAGAAACGATATCCAGATCAAATTCAGTAAATGGTTTATCAAAATAGCGCTGTGTATAACTTACAAATCCTGTGGCCCACAAACGTCTTTGCAGTGGATACGAAGCAAGGATTCGTTGTTCCCGATCCGTAAAATTACAGGAAGCCAATTCATCTGTTGAAATATCACGATCCACGTAATGTCGAATATAATAGCTGTCAAGATGACGAAGGGAATATTCCAGTTTTCGATAGGAACCCCAACGATAGGTCGCCTTTAAATTCCCACTCCAATGGCGGCGGTTCTTATTTTGTGAATAATTGGAAATATTCACTTTTCCATAAAATTGGATCTGTTTTTTTCTGTCCGAAAGTTGAACATTTTTCAGTCCGCTCAATGAGAACCTTGCATAATGGGAATCGAATGTTTCAGCACCGCCTAAAATGGATTCATCTAAAGCAGCATCTTTTTGCTCTATTTCACTCAAGCGTAATACATTATTATCATAGCCGTTGGTCAACCCAATTGTCCATTTGATGGGAGAATTCAAATAATTCGACCATGACTGTCCCAACAGAAATGATGTTAGTAATAAGGGTAATAATTTCATCATTTAGTAAACTATTATTCTCAACCACCCCATAGTCAACTCCTTACTGTAAGGAGGGGAAACAGGTGTAAAAGATCCATTTGAATAATTATTCATTTATATTCCTGAAAACGGGTCAGAACAGTTCTATCTTTTTCTACCAATTCTATGGAAATAACCTGCTTACCTTTTGGAACCTCAATCTCACATGTGCGCCATTTACCAGGAACTTTATCTGTTAATTCTTGAATGGTGGCAGCAGACGATTGTTCGGTGGACATAAAATACGTCCCCAATACTTTGCTTCCACTTTTCACACGCAAACGGTATGTTTCTTCTTCACCCATTTGAGGATCAAATACCAAACGTGAAAGGATTCGAAGCCTTTTGGACCCATTCATTTCCACTTGCAATGGTCGACCATTGGTTAATTCATAATAAGAAACCTCTTTCCCTTCAACGATCACTTTCCAATTCGACTGAAATACCATTGGCTGGAGTTCCCGTTTTCCAAGAATGGACGTTTCAAAATCTTTTTTAATCACCCGCAATAGAACAGGATATTTTTGCGTTTCATCAGCAGTAAAAGTGAGAGTATGGTCGCCAGCATCTAAGTTGATGAAATAATTCCCTGAAAAAGTATAATAATGACTTGGATGCTGAACGGATCGAATGCTTTTTTGAATTCTATACTTATGATGAATATTTATTGGATCTTCATCATCCACGGTAATTTGATAAGAAAATGCCTGGCTCACCCTTGATTTTTTTGGTGATGGATATCGGGCGATGAGTTCGATCCGCGCCGGGCCAAGAACCTGGTAAACAACCGCATCTTCTTTCACAACTGTATATAATCGTCGTTTTCCGGCAATTTTTAATATTTCCTTTTCGTCGCCACCGGCTGTGGGTTTTAAAAGTTCTGCGGAAAGAAAAGAAGTGAATATTAGTGTGATTGTTGTAATTCTATAAAACACTATCCGGCTCATGCTCCATCATACGTTGTTTTATTTGTTGGTGACTTTTCCATCCCACTCCAAACACCATTCCAGCCACAATCAACAAACAAATAAATGTGATGTTCAAATTGTATTTATGAATGGCGTATAAAGAGCCTTGTCCAATGTCCGGTATTGGAATTGGCGCAAAAGGTATGCCCAGAGATTCGGTCAAATTTTGAATATTCAATACATGGATCAGAGGTATGTTTTGTTCTACAAATTTGACCACCGTTCCTTCGATTCCACCTTTTCGTGAAATGGATTCAATATCATTCCGATGTACCACGCCGGGAGGAAGAAGCCGCAAATTAAAACTAGTCCCCAAACTGGCCACACCACCACCCACATTTACTACTGCTTTGTACTGTGTATTACCAAAATGATCCAACCGCTGTTGAATATTTTCTTTTAAACTTTTTCCTGTAATAATGGGAATATCATGTTTTGCAATATTTTTACGGATCAACTCTCTTCCCTTTGGGCTCAATAAACGCCCCTGGTCATTTCTTCCCCCAATGGATGCTGCAATGGACCTTGTGGGGATAAATCCATTTTCAAATAATAATTTTTCCATATCCAGCCAGGTCATGTCCGGATCATTGGCTCCCCATTGGGATGCACCGATAGATGTAATGACCACCGGATGAATATTCATGGTCTTAGAGGCAATAAATATGGCCATATTGGCTCCGGGCATGGAACCGGTAAGCATAACAGCGATGGTGTCCCTACCAGACACATTTGCCTGATGGAGCAATTCCACCATGGCAGCAGCAAAATTGGGATCTAATGTTGTCAATTTGGCATCTAAATCACCTTCATCTGTTGTCGTCAAACTGAATTGTGAACCAACCAACCCCGTTTCGTTTGGATCGTTTTCTACATCCACAAATACACCTTTTTCCAAACGGACATCTTTCAGCATTTCCATGGCTTTTTCCATGCGTTCAGCCGCTTGTACTTTTGTTTCGTACGTTTCAGAAATGATTTCTACACGAGAAAAGAACGCTATTGCAAACATAACAACAGCCACCGCTGCCATCATAACTAATGACGACGTTTTTTGTATAACAGGAATAAATGGTTTAGAATGCTGTTGATCAGACATCCAACTGCCCTCCCGACAACAGCATTACCAATAGTTTAACTAATACAGCTGTAATTAAAATGACAGATATTGTTCGAGAAACGCCTTGTCTATCCATCCAACTTGCAATGAGCCCTGGAATTATATTTCCAATCACCGCATAGGAAAATGTATCTACCGGCGAAAATATCAGATTCCGCGATATATAACCAGCTATAAATCCCAACAGCAAGGTCAGGACTAAACGGCGTTTTCCGTAGATAAACATATAATTGCTCAAAAACTTCACGATGCCGATGACAACAATTGCTGCTAAAAATGTCATAAGAATTTGATCTGGTTGATGCAAATACAATGCAATATAACCAGGCACAATGACACCTCCGGCTGTTACGCCTAATGTCTCTGATAAGATCAAGCTGAATGCAATTCCCAGTCCTATAGTAATCTCAATCATGGATCCGATACTCCATCAGCTTGTCTACCAATTCCTGTCCAAAGCCCACTTGGTTCCCCATGGCGAATAAAAGAGAATCTTTTGGTAGGGATTCAAATTGTATTATCGTCTTATTAATTGATTTTGTTTCTTCAATTACTTTTGAACTCGTTTTTGGAGAATGATATTCCACATGCCTGACCATGGATTCAACTTTTTGTCCCCGAACAATACTTCTATCCGGTTTTATATCTTCGTAGATCAATTGCAGCAGCTGTCTGGTTCGGCTCCTCCGATCCTCACGTGAATTCAAATATATACACGTTTCTCCTTCTACGGGATATCTCCTTTCTACAAAATTCCAAATTTGAAGAGTAGATACAGGGTCATTTGCAGCCATGGAATTCACAAATAAAATTGGGCCATTTCCAAATTCCAGTTTATGGACAACCAATGCACCCAAGTCCGGTTTAACTTTTTTCATACCATCCAACGCAGTCTTTTTATCAACACCTGCTTCAACACAGACTTCCAAAGCTACTGCAACATTTTGAGGATGTTCGAGGTATGTAAAATCTTTCAAATCATCTTCAAGTACAGTTGATTCATCGGCTACAGTTAAAACTGTATTTCGAGATTGTGCAACGGGAGAAATAGCTTTAAACATATCATTTTCACCCATAATCATTTTACCGTTAAATGGAATAGTATTTGAAAGAGAAAGGCGGACGTCATCCAACGTTGGGCCCATTTCTTCCAAATGATCCGGGCGAGCATTGGTAATGACGCCAATATGTGATTTCACCATTTGTTGTTCGGAAATCCATTGATACTGTGGCTGAACTGCCATGCATTCCATGACGACAGCATCCGGTTTTTCTTGAGCAAAAAATCGCATTAATCTTACTTGTTCACCGATAGATGCTGATCTTAAGCGATGAATAATTCGATCTTTGCCTTCCGAATCAATAACTCGAGGTGCAGTCCCGGTTGTTTTGGCAAATGTCCGGACTCCTCCAGCTCGAAGTCCAGCTGCGATTAATCGTGTTACGCTGGATTTTCCTCGGGTACCATTTACGTGTATGCGGAGTGGGATTTCCGCCAGTCTATGCTGGTGCTGCCAAAATTCAATCGCTCCAATTATAAGGAGAATGAGCGTTAGCACACTCAATATATAGATAGGTGTTAGCAGCATCAATCATCTTCCTGGAGAATCAGTAATCCATAATTATCTGCACAATCCCAATCATATCCAAGATATTAATGATTTCATCTTGATTCACATCAGCTAGGTAGGGATTTAGATTTGAGGTGCCTTGATCTAATATGTAGTCTACTAATATTAATACGTCACTTACATCCAATTCACCATCTTGATTTATATCACCTCGCATGAGAATATCTGATCCTCGGGTTGTAATCAAAATAGCTGTTTCATCATCCAATGTCATTGCTGCCGTCGGATATTGATTATTGAATGTGTATTCCAAACCTTTGGTTGCCGTAGCATCTTCAATACCAATTGTACAATAAGCCCCATGTACCTGTCCCCAACCATAATTACCTGAAGACGTATTATTAAACGTTTGATATTGAATCAGGATTTCACCATCGCCTGTTGGAGTAAAATAATATGCCGGATCTTTCAAAATTACCTGAAATGTTTCCAGACTATTTTTATCATATGTTCTCATGCGTGACCATTCAATTATAAATTGATGATTATCCATATCATGATATTTATATACACGGCCATTTGATGTTGTGGTCATATCATCCCAAAATGCTGCAATCATCGGTGAGGGTCCCCCCGCTCCAGGAATGGGATAATTTCTAAATGATTGCATATTTGTATGACCCATGGCAATCCAACCATTAGAGCATACTGTAATTTCTCCATAAGTCTGACCGTACATTTTAAATTGAAATGGTAATGTCACAAGTTGACTATCATCACCATTATCTCCATAATCTAAAATGGGAATATGAGTACCACTGCCTCCGAAACGATCATCAATTTCAATCCAATTATAAAAGGGAGCATTGGAATAAATTTGGTCGCCACTATCATAAATATAGTAACCATATTCATCCGGTCCTAAGGGATCATTCACTGTTATTGTTCCAATTTGTAAAGTAAAAGGACGCATAATTTCAAAACCGTCTTGTCCGGTAATGGTTAAAAATAAATGAGCAATTGTACCAGGGATTATTCCTTCATCTGCTGTTACAGTAAAATGATCTATACTGCTGGCCATTTGTCCGGATAGGATTGCTCCCCATATTCCATTATTATCCGTTATTTCTAATGCGGACATATTTGTATTTAAATCAGCTGACACATTCATCGCATTAACAGATCCGGAGTTAAATAAGGTAAATTGAAGTTCTGCTGTTTCACCTGGATCTAAAACACCATCGTCTGCACCAATTACATTCACACTGACAACATCAAGAAATGATCCAGCTGTATTATACAAGAGCATACCTTCCCAAGTATTACTGCTATCATCATTTAATGTCAATCTTAATTCAACAACTTGACCTTCAATAACACTATTATTTATCTCAATAACAAATTGATCTGAAGGAATAAGCGTCTCATTCGAATCAAGATTTCCGTATGTAATTGTTCCCACGTTTACTGTAATATTGCTGCTGTGAGCTGTTAATGTTCCAGTTAATTCTTCAACAGAAGATGTTCCATAATTATGTATCGGAATTGTGAGTTCGATAATTTCACTACCATTCATAATTCCATCACCATTACCATTTGAAGGCGCATTTCCGTCATCATCAACTATAACTTGGCCGGCAAGAATATTTACATTAGTTGCTGCATCAATAATATTAACGGTTCCTTGATGAGGTATATAATTTTTAGCTGTTACTGTTACATACATATTTCCTGCAGAAAATGAATTGATCGGCAAAGTAACATTTCCAGACGCATCAGTATAGCCTGATTCAAATACTTCATCGCTACCTTTTAGAATTGTTACAGCAGCGCCTTGCATATCATTACCGTCACTATCAGCCACGTGTATATCAATAAAATTAGTACCTCGATCTATACTGTTTTCATACGTCAAGATAAAAGTTTGAGGTATTGCCGTCCACATTCGTAATGCAGGATCCCCCATAAGATTGTTCCAATGAGTAAAAATACTAACAAAACTATTTGGATTGGATGGATACGTTTGATACAAATGCAATGTACCTCTGACTAAAGCTGCAGATGGTGTTTCCAGCCCATCTGAAAAGACGCCATAATAAAACCCCATATCCACCGCATTATTAAACATAGTATGAGTCCCTAATGTTGCAGTACCGATTGAAGCAACTGCACCTTTTGGCTGTGAAGGTGTTCCAGCTCGAATAAATGCTTCACTCAAAGATGTACCGGAAGCAAATGAACCCGTACCGCAAGTAATTACAGTAGCTATGCTTAATTTAAATCCATTGCTCAAACCACTTATATGTCCTGAATTAAATCCACTAACTCCGTAGTATCCACGGTAGTTGAAAAACGTTAGACCATCATTAAGATTATTTACCATTTGGCTAGAGAATGGTGAGTTATATACTGTTCGAACATCATTATAACCACCCAATTCTTCTAAATAATATCGTGCGACCTCTTTTGTAATTATACAAGAAATTCCTGATGTGGACGGATCTCCCACCATGCATGCACGGGTAAACCAGTTTTCACCCATATATGGATTCGTTTCATATTGGATAGTCTTGTTAACAATTGTCGCCAATTCTGTCGTACTGCTAAATGATAGACGGCCAATCAACACTTCCGGAAAAAAGTCAGTTCCATCCAATTGGCTGTACGGAAAATCCCCTTCACCATTATAACTGCTCCAATTATCAAAATAAGTAGGTATCGAATACGTACCTGAAGCATCACCGACTAATGCTACATATTCAGGAGGGTCATTCCATGATTCATAAGCATTTTGGATATAATTCTTAATAGCTGTAGATGATGTTCCCGTTGTACTAGTAGAAACAATATTAACGACATATCCCGCTTTATGTCGCCACTCAAATAATGGATTGAGAGTTGATATTATGTTAGATGAATTGCTGGGTAATATATACAATATTGAAGGTTTTTGGTATTCTTCAATGCTTATAAAACGGTTATAATTCACAACAACGGATTCATATAGTTTTTCAAAAACTCTGGATCGTTTTAATGGCCGAAATGAATTTTCTGTAAATGTGCTTGTTTCAACTAATTCAATTTCTGCAGACGTAATAACTTTCAATTTTTTCTGGAGTGGTTCATATTGAAAAGGAGTAAATGAAACAGATACTAATTCTAAATTGCGGAATGTTTGAGATTCAGAAACAGTGGCTAATTTTTCGGGGAATGGCGTTTCATCAGAATATATATTGATGTTTCGTTTAAAACTGACAATGTCACCTTCATTTACATTTTCCCAGGTTTGCAAAGGTAGTAAATCAACATTTTCAATTTCATCTGATGAAATTATTCTTACATGGGCATCATAAATTTTTCCCGGTTCAACTGCATAAAAAGTTGTAATAACAGGTAATTCAGGTTGACCTTCCAATGATGTTTGACCTGCACCATCCATAGTGGGACGTTTAAAGGTTTGGCCGTTTATAATTACATCTTCTAATTCATAATCAGGTATATTGAATTGTAAGATATGGTCACCCTTAACTTGAGATTTTAATTCGAAACTCTGAATCAGTTCATTTTCTTCGGCTGCATTCAGTACACTTAAAAGTCCAATAGTGATTATCAGTGGTAAAGGTGTATACGATTGTTTCATTTTCATTTCCTGTTTATTTAAAGAAAAAGTAATTTATCAAACCAGATTCCTACATAGGATTCCAGAAAAAGGATCATAACAGCACTCATAACAAGATAGGGTGCAAACGGGAGGGGCCGGTTACGATCGAACCCTTTTTTCAGAGAAATGGCCAGCCAGGCTATGATACCCAAAAGTGCCGCAAAAAATAGTGTCAATATCATTTCTAAGGGTCCGAGCCATGCTCCCAGGATCAAACCCAATTGAATATCGCCCCAACCCATTCCTTGGCGGCGTGTCATTAGAAATGTCAACCCCATCATTAATAGAGGAATAGCCATTCCTGCCAACGCTCCCCACAAAACTAATTTCCATTCAAGAATACCAGTAAAAATGTTTAAACCAATCATGATTACGCCGGAAATGATTAAGGATAAGGGAATCATCATTGTTTTTAGATCAATCCAAGCTAATGCAATTAATATTGAAGAAAATACTGCATTCATGGTTGCGTGCATTGGGTTAAAAATAAAAAAGGAAAATCCCCAAACACATCCGGTGATTGCTTCCACGATTGGATATTGCCAAGAAATAGTCGCATTGCACATTGCGCATTTTCCATTTTGAATAAAAAAGGAAACCAATGGAATATTTTGATACCAGGGAATCATTTTTTTACAATGAGGGCAATGAGATCTAGGACTCCAAATCGATTCTTCTCTGGGCAAGCGATAGATAAGTACATTGAGAAAACTACCCACAATAGAACCTATAATAAATGCAGAAATGATGGGTAACCAGGCCATTATAATCCCTGCTGCAATGCGGACCCTAAATAGAATACAGGTAAATATGTAACAATAACCATAACAGCAATAACCAAACCAACCAATAAAATAAGTATTGGTTCAATCAACGTTGTCATACGATCAACCAACGCATTGACTTGTTTATAATAATAATCAGATGCATTATCCAATAACGAATCCAATTCACCTGTTTCTTCACCCGTGGCTGTCAATTGCAATAATATTGCAGGAAACCGTTCTGTTCTCCGCAAAGCTGTACTGATATTAAATCCGTCACGAATATATTCTGTTGCGTTTTCAATAGCGTTTTCAAAAACACGGTTTTCAACAATTTTTTTCATAAGGTGCATAGATTCAATAACCGGCACACCTGCACCGATCAAAATACCGGCAGTTTTTGAAAATTTATTTAATATAGATTGTTCAACTAATGCTCCAAATACAGGACTGTTTAATTTGATAGTATCAATAATATATCCGCCACGCCTTGTTTTCGAAATAATCCACATACCAAAAATAATGCTAAAAATTGAAAACATTATTTTGCCAAAATTATAACTCATCCATTCACTAATCACAACCATCATTTGAGTCGCAGCAGGCAGGCTGGCACCTAATTGGGCGTATACTTCTGAAAATTTTGGAATAATCCAAATGAACATACTCGCCATCATGGCAAAAAGGAATCCAACCATGAATATGGGATAGGTCATTGCTGATCGAACTTTTCGGCGTACATCATCCAGATTTTCTAAATAAGTCGCTAATTGGTCCATTATAACATTCAAGTTTCCGCTGACTTCACCTGCCTTTGTCAATGCAATATACAGATTGCTGAATACACCGGGATGTTTCTGCATAGACTCAGAAAGAGATAATCCCTTTCGAATATTTTCACTCACGTTTATTAATATTTTTTTAAACCGAGTATGTTTTTCTTCAGTTGCGAGTCCATGGATGGATCTTTCTAATGTTAATCCAGCTGAATACATTGTAGCTAATTGTCGGGTAAAAAATACCAAATTACTCAACGGGATACGGCTTTTCAACCGCTCAAATGAGAGGTTGATTTCATCAATGAAAGGACCTATAAAATCCCAACTCGTATCTACTTCTTGCAGATTAACAATGATCTGATTGTTTGCAGCTAATTTCTGCATAGCTAAATCCAGGCTGTCAGCACGTAATTCACCTTCGCGGCGAGAACCAGCTTCATCTTTAATCAAATAAGAAAAAACAGGCATTAAAGATCCTCAACAGTTGATCGAAGTACTTCTGCAATCGTTGTTACACCGGCAATTACTTTTCGGATGCCGCTATCCCGTAGTGTCGCCATTCCGTCATCCATCGCTTTTTGACGAATCACCCCTTCATTGGCATTGTCAAATACCAGACCACGAATTTCCTTGGTCATGGTAATTAATTCAAAAATACCCGTTCTACCGTGGTAACCTGTATTCCTGCAATGACTACATCCTTTTCCTTTAAATAGTTCATTGCCATTCAATTTGGATTTTTCTAAGCCAACCATTTCTAGTTCTTCTTTTGTTGGAGTATACGATTCTTTACAATTTTCACAGATTGTACGCACTAACCGCTGGGCCATTACAAGATTCAAACAGGAACCGACTAAAAATGGTTTAACACCAATATCCAGTAACCGGGTAATAGTTGATGCAGCATCATTGGCGTGAACAGTTGAAAAAACAAGATGCCCCGTCAAGGAAAATTTTACTGCAATATCCGCCGTTTCCTCATCGCGAATTTCACCAATTAACAAAATATCCGGGTCTTGGCGCAGGATAGAACGCAATGATGCTGAAAAAGATAGCCCTATGTCATCATGCGTTTGAACCTGATTGACACCATCCAATTGATATTCAACAGGATCTTCTACAGTCGTAATATTAGTACCTTCGCTTTTAATCTCTTTTAGAGATGCATATAAACTTGTGGATTTACCACTTCCAGTAGGTCCGGAAACCACAACCATACCATATGGTTGTGAAATCACACGTTTGAAGATTGTGTACATATCCTGTTCGAAACCGAGACTCTTTAAGTTGAATGCGAACCCTGTTTTATCAAGAAGTCGCATGACAACTTTTTCACCGTAGACGGTTGGTAATATGGATACACGAACATCAATTTCACGGTTTGCTCCTTTAATGGTAAAACGACCATCTTGAGGTAAGCGGCGTTCAGCAATATTCAATTTGGATAGAATTTTAATTCGAGTAACTAATCCACTTAAAGATGTGGTCGGTGGTGTCATAATCGTTTGTAAAACGCCATCAATCCTAATACGGACATTTACAATTTTCTTTTGTGGTTCAATATGGACATCTGTAGCTCGTTCTTTGATAGCTTCCTGGAGTATCAGGTTTACCAGTTTTACTATAGGTGCATCTTCTGCTGAAACTTTATCAGGTGACAAATCCACTTCTTCAGCATTTTCATCATCTCCGGTAATAACTTTAATACCTTCGAACACTTCTTCCACTTCACCGGATTGACGGATCTTGTCATAAAGTTCATCCATGGCACGTTTGAGCCCAGAAGAACCAGCGACCAGTACGTCTGGAGTAAGATTTGTGAGTCGTTTAAGGTTATCTATGGCGACCAAATCTTCTGGGTCTTCCATAGCCACTTGGATAGTGGAATTAGACTTTGCAAGTGCCAGAAGTTTATGCTCACGAGCAAAATCTTCGGGTACTAGTTTGACCACATCCTTGTCTGCATTGAACAAGTTATCTTCATCAACAGATTGATATCCTAACTGCATGGCATATACTGCGACCAAGTCATTTTCAGTAATAAGACTACTATTCATGAGAGTTGTGCCTAATTTTTCACCAGACTTTTGCTGTTCAGCTAGAGCTTTATTGAGTTGTGATTCATCAATCTTCCCTAGATGAACCAGGATTTCTCCGATTTTTGAAAACTGTGGATTGAATTCAGACATTATCAGGGACCTTCGGGTGTTCTGACTAAAAGGATATCAATTGGGTCACTGGTGATAGATTGGGCAATTAACAGTGTCGCAGTAATACTGGATGTAAAATCTTCATATTGAGGAGGGTCGGTTGTTCCAACAATCCATGCACATACACCAATATCATATTCTACAACCCATGTAACCTGTCCATTTATATCTGTTGTACCTACATTATTCGCAATGGGTGATGCGGGCCAATAAATATTCTGCGACCCTGGAGCATTTAAAGAAATGGGTGCTTCTGCTACATTATTACCATAAAGATCCTGGAGTGTACCAGTTATATCAAGTTGCACAGTAGTCGCTCCTAAAGTGGTGAAGTCAACATAGGTAGTTGCGGCACTTAATATCAATGTACCCGGAACGAAAGTCATGGTTGTTTCTCCTTCATCTTCATTGATTCGAGCTGATATTGTATCACCATTAGCACCAAAGGTAAGGGCAGTTACATAACCAATATCACCAATAGCATCTGTCGAATAAATAATTGTGGTGAAGGCTAATCCTGGATATGAATCACCATTTAGATTTTGGTTACCAGTAAAACTGACACCTTCCACTAATGCTTCAATAAGCGATTCACCAGGTTCAGGTTCCAATGTCCAATAAACATACGTACTGTCTGCCACAGGATTATACCAGAGATCATATACCATTGCTGATGCTTCAGTTTGATAATATCCACCACCTGTTGCAATTGTGTTCAAGGGATCATATTCAGCTTCTATGTTTGCAGGAGGTCCAGTTGCAATCGTAACCGGAATGGCAACAGCCGTAATATTCTCTCCCTCATATCTCAAAACAGCCGTCACACGGACAGGTCCTGGCGCGACACCACTATTTAATGATACACAGGCTTCACCATTAGCAGAATAAGCTGAATCAATTATACCGGCGTTATTCAGGTTAGCACCTGATGGGAAATTAGGCCCAAGTGTAAATGTGACATTATAAGGCGTTTGTACCAATACACCATTTTCATCATACACGCGGGCACAAATATCGGTAGATTCTGAACCGCCGCCACCGACGACCATAATTTCAGCAGGATACGAAGATGGAATTTCAATATAAGCAGGAATGCCGGAAGAAGTATCCCTGATTGTTATCTGCACAGAATCCATAACCAAACCAAAAACCGGGTGCTGATAGCGTGCAGACACAGTAGAAACACCAATTTCACCCGGATCACCCGTATCGGAAAAATCAACTTTTGCTACACCAATCGAATCTGTCAATTCGCTCAATACACTCAATCGTCCATTATTACTTTCGAAATAGAGTTCAACATTTGAAATTGGATTTCCATACTGGCGGGAATTAATACGAGCAGAAAGCTCAGCTTTTGTATTTCCATCATCGAGTTTGATCGCATTCGTATTTGTAGTAAGATTTATTTGATAGGGCCACAATTCTACAGCACTTGTATCATACACATCAAAGCGTACGGATGTCTCAAAATCGGTTCCGCCTTTTGTATAGACCGCTGTTACTTCCACACCTTCGTAAGTTGGTGTTGTGCCATTATCATAGGCAGCCATATTTCCATCGGAAAATTGAACAGCAGCTAAACCATCATTATTTGTTTTAGGTGTACGGGTATCGAAAGAGCCAATATCGGAACCGGCTGCTTTTGCCGAGAATGTAATCATTTCATCTTTTTGAGGTTGGTTGAGCGAATCCAATAATTGAGCAACAATGTATGTTGTCACAAATGGACCTTTCAGATCCTCACCCACCGCAACAGCATTACCATTATTGTCAAAACCATAGGCTTGTGCAACTGCAGTTATTTTATAAGCACCTGAGGTAGTACTGGAAGATGAATCAGCATTTGCAGGGTCCCTTTCATCGCAGCTTATAATAAATAATCCTGTTGCAATTAAAACTATGCTAAATATTTTTTTCATGTTATTTCGCATCACTTTCTCCTTTTTCTGATGTTTTAGGAGTTTCTTCTTCTAGAGCATCTTCATCTTTTTCATTCTCTTCAACTGGAATGATTAAAGAATTTTCAAGTTCGATCATTGCATCTGTTTTCGTAATTCCAACCATTCCCGCTGTAATAACAGAAGGCGTAATCTGAATGATAAGATCTGTTTTCTTTTCGATAATGTCACTACTGGTAAAAAGTTTTTTACCTAGTACCGGAATTTTATTTAAAAAGGGAACTTTATATTCTGTATCTTTGAGATCCCTACTGATTAAGCCGCCAATTATTATTGTATCACCATCTTTAACTCTAATGGTTGTGGATGATGTTCGTTTTTTAGTACGGGGAATATTTTTATCAGGGCCGATAAACTCAAATATCGAGGATACTTCAGGCATAACGTGTACTGTAATGTCCCCATCAATATTTACTTTGGGTAACACATGTAATTTTATTCCAACTTCTTCCTTTTGGACTTGAACCTGTCCACCAACACCGCCGGAACTCAAAATATACGGTACAACATCCACCATCTCTATATACGCTTTACGACCGTTTAATGTGACTAATTTTGAATCAGCAAGAATTTCTGCTTTATTATTTTTAATAAGAAAATCAAGCGTTACATCAAACGCTGTCATCTGCCGGCTGAATTGTGTAGGAAAAAGGTTCTGATCATCTTTATTATTCCAATTCAGTCGATTATAAAGCATATTTTCAGGAAGCGCTTCGAATGGTAGAGAACCATAATCTTCAATAACACCTGTTCCAGCTTCATTTTGTTGCTGGGCTAAACCGGGCACTGTACTTCCTGCACCGGTAATCCCTGCTGGTGGTACACCATTTTCTGCAAAAATATTAGTATAATGGGCTAATCTTGACCAATCAATTCCCAAGTCTTCTTCCACATCAACGCCCACTTCAATCAATCGAACTTCCAGCATTACTTGTGTTGCAGGCTGATCAATCTTGCGAATTACTTCCTCTATTTCAGCAATTTTCTTTGGAGAAGCATTAACAAGAATTTTATTCCCTGAGGTATCCACTTGAATTTGATCTGTCAGATCTTGCAGAAACATTTTTACTTCAGCTGCATCAGCGTATTTTAAATCCACTACATGGGAAGTTATCCCTACTTCTTCCAGCAGCTTTTTGGGTTCAGCAATCAAAAATGAATTACCTACAATCTCATAGCTCAAACCAACAGCTCTCACAACAAGATTAATTGCTTGCTCGATAGGCACATCATCCATATGAATAGAAATTTTATCCTGTCGATTTACGCTCGGGTCAGTTACAATATTGTAACCGCTTTCCTTAGCTAGAATAGAAAGTATGCTCGGCAAATGTGCATCTTCAGCATGGACTCGTACCAAGGTTGGTTTAATAGCTTCACTTGCAGAAATTGTACTCGGACTATCTTGAGCAAATAAACCTGCAGCAAGCATAAATAGGGTTGGTAAAATTAGAATATTTTTCATTTTAAAACTCATTTCTGGAATTATTTTCCAATGTTACATTTTCTTCTTCAGCTAATCCCGCAACGGGATAGTGATATTCAGATGCTCCTTTGACAATGACAACTTCATCTACATCTATCCAAACAACTTCACCGTCAGCAATTGAATCACCAACGACAACAGTATAGTTTTGTCCACGATATTGAATACCGGCATATTGTGTAGACGTTCCATCTATAATATGGGTTACACGAAGTTTATTTGTATTTCTATAACGCAGCATTCTTCCACGCGCGTCTGTAAGATACAGTACATTTGTTAATCGAAGCGGTTCTTTGTCTAAAGTAAAATCAAAGGCATTCCGCTCTCTTAGGCGTTGTTCTAAAAATTCGATTACTTCCTCTAATTCTTCATCTGCGCCAAACTGCAAATTGTCTGCCCTCTTATTGGCAGCATTCCATTTTTCATTAATAGGATATAATTTAATACCGGCTGCGCCGATAGACATGACGCTCATCAGTACTAAAATAGTCCAAATAGTTTTATTTCTATTATTCATTATATAGCCTTGGTTTTGGATTTGACGAGTGTCAAAGTTGCTAAACGGATTTCAATAATTTGTTCTAACAAATCTTCTTCAGTAGCAGTTCTTTTTACTCGCTCTATCCCATTTTTAACATGAAATTCCTTGATCGAAATCAACCTGGGTGATCGTTCAATTTCAGCCATAAATTTCCCCAATTTATCAAATGTACATTTAATAATTAATTCATATGGTGTTGTTAAATAATTACCTTCTTCTTCTCTGGGTCTGGGCTTCACATTTAGCAATGTGATATCCAGGTTATTCATTGTTTCCGTAAGATTTTTCAGAAAAGGAATGGAAGCATCTTCTGCTAATAAATCCTGTTTTGATAAAGCCAAGTTTTCGCCAAATAACGTATATACCTGATCAAGTTTATTTGCAAGGATTTGGGCACTGATCAATTGTTCATTCAATTCCTGCTGCTCCATTTCCAGCGCTTTTAATTCAAGGGGTTTTTCACCGATAAGCCAGCCTTGATTCAACCAAAAAAGAATGGTTAAGCCAAACAAAATCAAGGATGTCATACTATTACGATTTTTCACGATACATTCCTTTTCTTTTTAGCCGATACTCTTAAAGCTGCTTCTATTTCAAATTCCACGACTGACTGTTCACGGATTTTTTTCAATGATCCTTGGTTGAATTTTATTTTTGAAAAATTTTCACTCAATTGTCTATTACCCTTTAACCTGTTTATGTAATCATGAACAATGTCAAAATCTTTTCTATCTTCATAGACAACGGCAACACCACCAATAATAATTTTATTTTTTTTATATTTCATTGATGTAATAGCCATGTCTTCCGGTGTCATTTCACCGATGAGCTGCATATTTCTGGCCCATAGTATTCGGTTATTTTCTAATTCAGCTAATGACATGATATCTTCTTTGGATAGGTTTTTACCTTCTTTACGCAATGCACTTATTTGGATTTTAACATCTTTGATTTCAGCTTCTTTGCGTTCAATCAACTTAGAATAGCCATGACCAATCCACCACGTTTCACCATTAACAAATATCAGTAAAAAAGTGATTAAACCGAATACAAACCAGCGAGTGCGTTCCTTCCATTGTTCACGGATTGTTTCCCTGCTTTCGGATTGATTTAAATTTATGGAAATAAATTTATTCATGCGTCAAATCCTCCGCCACGAAGTGCTAAACCAACTGCGATCGAATATTGTGCTGGGTTTACAACAGAATCTTCATTGTAACCCTCAAAGGACTTCATGGGATTAAAAACACTCACTTCCAAGTTCAACTTACTTTGAACTAATTCTGCTAATCCTTTTGTTGCTGAACCACCTCCGGTTAAATATAAATGTGTAAAAAAGCTCTGGTTTGTCGTTTTAGCATAATAACGAAGAGATCGTCGAATATCTTCTACAAAATTATCAAATACAGTCCGTTCTGCAATACCAATTCCACTTTCAGATTCTACCGGTTCATTTTTAGTAAAACTGTTTACTCCATCTTTTAACAGGTTATCCTGAGAGCTTATATAATCCTTATCCATTTTCGTGGCGAGAGCCTTCACAAAATCATGAATTCCAATAGGGAGATCACGAGTAAAAAACATATCTTTTCTACCCCAAACTGTCAACGCACTTGATATGGCACCAATATCCAACAATATGACTGCTCCGTCCTCCGGTAGATCGTTGACATATGAATACGAATTCATAACCGCAATGGGGTCTACGTCAATAATACCTGGCTTAAAACCAATTTCCTTGAGTAAGTCAACATGGGCATTTGATGTTTTTTTAGTGCAAGCAACCAGAGCAACATCAATCTTATCCACTTCCTTGGGGTTTGAACCAAATATTTGGTAATCGATTACTGCATCAGACCCATCCATGGGAATATGCTTTCGCGCTTCAAATGTCATGGATGAAAGCAATTCTTCCTCGGGCATATCCATAGTTGTAATCTGTTTCACACTTACGTGAGTACCATTCAAGCTTGTGACTAAATGTTTCACCCGTTTCGGATTTATTTTCATTTCTTTCATCAATTCGCGAACAGCCATAACCCAATGGGGTTGGGAAAGTTTTTCAGGATCAAATGTCTGGTTTGGTTCCGGTACCAGCCGTAATCCATGGTTCACAAGCTTATGCCCTCCCTTGGATTTATCAAGCACAACTGCTTTTATGTATTGTCTGCCTATATCGAGGCCAAGAATCATTAGTTTGTTCCTTTATTTTTATTTACAGGGATTTCACCATACGCTTTTATGACCAAAGCCATTGAACCATCTTCCCTTGAAGCTGGGGGAAAGTAAGGTGGTATAGAAAAATCTGTAAAATTATAATCATAATGGTAATCTTTGTCATAACCGATACCGGGTGAAATATTATATGGTCCTGGTGCATTACGTTTCATGTAACCTCTTTTCTGTTGAGACATTGAACCCCAAAACCGAAAATAGCCCCTAATATCACTATTTCCTGTATATGAGGGAAAAGAAGATGTTGGGTTTCTACGGGGACCGCGTCCGTCAGCTAAAGATGCTCCGTTATTAGCAAAATTTGGACCATTGTATGCTGAATTCGAAATAGTATTCTGCCAGTATTGAACAACTACAGATCCTTCTGAAGCTAACATGGCAGCATTGACAATTAAATCAATGCCATTACTACTATTTCGAGCTCCATTTTCCTCTGTATTTGCAAGAATAATGTTTGACCCGGAAAACAATCCAAGTCTATTGGGTGTACCATAAATCACTTCACCTGTTAACGTATTTGAATCTGTATAGATTAGATCATCTACAATCCATATATTATTCCAGACTCTATCCCAAACAGTAAAATCATCACTGCGGCGGTAATATGTATCTTTATCAGTCACAATTGTATATTGGCCATCCACTGATCCTTTAACGCGGACCTGACCATTACGGATATAAATCACTGTTTGATCGCCGGAATAGAACATAGTTGGTGACATTATGTCCGCACCTCCCGGAGGTGGTTCAAAATCAAAATGATGAAAACCACTTGTATCACAGAGGCTCCAACCATCATCCGGATGACTGTGGTAATATGCGAAGTTATTGAAAGGAATTGTATTGTCTGGCGAAGCAAAAAACGATAGAGTGACTTCTTCAGCATCCACAAATCCATTATCGAATGATTGAAAAATACCGGCCACATGAAAAATGGCACCGCTTACACTCGTACTAATTGAAATAATCTCTCCTAACCAATTTTTATTTGAATCAGGATCAGAAGTAAAAACTGAAATTGTATCACCGACTTCATATTCATCTAACACATTTGATATATCGTTACCATCCATATCTTCATTATCAATAAAAATGGAGTCGGTCCAGTAAAATCCTGAAGTCGTATCCCAGGGAGCATCAAAAGCAATCCGCCGATTCGTTAATAAATCAGGAGATATATCTAAATCCCAGCGGAATGTTGTCGGCGGCGGACCCTCGACGCCAATTGGTGGAATTAGATAGGACCATTGGGATAACATAAATCCATTATCTACAAATTCAATTTCAGTCATAATAAGCGTATCATTCCCGGAACTTCTAAATAGTAAATCATCAGCTGTAAAAACATATGTGGCATTTTCAATTGCTCGCTGGCGGGCATTATCGGGAGGAAAACCAATGCGATCCGCTTCATCATTCGCTGATATCCAGCTATCGGGATCACAATTTCCATAGGCTATACCCTGGGCTGCAGATACTTGGGCATTTGTAAAATCAGGGCAGCCCCAGTTGCTCATCTGCATTTGTCCGTTTGTATGTACTTTTCCTTCCAGTATATCACTCCCGCCAAATGAGACATAACTTCCTAAACCAGGTCCACCGCCCGGTTCTTCTGATTCTGTAAAGTACATAAAATGAGCAAAACTTTCCGGAATCATTTGCAGATTTGCTTCCCGTGTGATACTAACCGGTTTACCCAATGTATTATTGAAAGTGCTTGTACCTTTTCCGCGAGCCATAAAAATATTCTGACCCATATTATCTGTAAATGTTGAGCAATACACATCACTGTAAGTGCCCATTTTACTAAACATTACACCCTCAGTAATTACCTGCACGGGATTAGTGATTTTTGGCAAAACCGGCAATGCTTCTATATTGATTCCCGTTTCTGCAAGAAAAAGTGCTTTTGATTCTTCAAAACGGTATTTCTGCATAACAGCTGCAGACATGGCGTATTTCAAATAACTGACTGTTAACAATAAACTCACGAATATAAAAATGACTGCTGTAAGCGTAACCGTTCCTTGTGAGGAATGCTTCATAATGAGGGTCTCATGGATCCGGTTGATGATGCTAAACTGATATATTTATTGGGCATAAATATTTTACGTCGAAACCGCAGTGTTTCAACCTTCTTTCCTCCGGGCGCATTGACAGTTTCCATTTCCAAGTCCATTGTCAATGTGATAGTAGATTCAGCAAATCGCTGCAATCTTGAACTCACAACGGTTGTTTCTTCTTTATAAAAATTTTTCAATGAAATATTGCGTTGATTATTATTACGAAATATTCCATTTTTCGGAAGCACAAGAGTTCCATTCAATGGAATTTTATAGTTAAAAAGAATACCGTCAATAGCATTTGCAGTAATTGATGTATTGGTTGAGTTACCAAAATCATCATATTTGGTAAGATCTATTTTTAAAAAATTATATGTGTGATCAAAGTTGATAAATCTAGATAAGCTGATTTCTTTCATTATTTCACGCATAACATTATTTCCGTATTGACGGACTTCATTCAGAACAGTGTCATCCTGGTAATGATATAAAATTGTCCGCATGCTCAATCCTAATCCAAGTATCAATATTCCTGAAACAACGATTGTTGTAACCATTTCAATGATCATCAATCCCGGTTGCCATTTCGGTATGTTTAAGGGTCTCATTGTGGAAACTCCAGCATGACCATTTCAATATCAGCTCGCTTAATAACTTTTGTTCTGGGTGTAGAAAAATCCTCCCACTCAATCCAGGCGTGGAGTAGATACCGATCTATATAACTAATAGAATCAGTGAAAACAGGTGTAATATTTTCATAATATATTTTAGCAGGAATTTTGATATCATTTTGCTCATCCCCAAAGAGATACACAGTTTCTCCCATGAAATCTCCAGATTTTTCAGAAAGAGTCATATTTCCGTCAGCAATGCGGCCTTTCATATGTTCAACATAACCGATGAGTTCATCCACGGCTCTTTCTTTAATGGTTATTGTACGTAAGACACCGCGAGCATGGGTAGCACTTAATACCATTCCATAAGCGGCTACGCTGATTATCACTACACCTATCATTACTTCAATAAATGAAAATCCGGATTGGAAACGACGTTTCATCAGAGGACATCTGCTCCAAAAAGTTTTGGATTATTAGCGATTTGTGCCGCCATTGAGCGATCGATATTTCCCTGAGCGACCAAGCGCTGTAAATCCTGATCTAATGTTTGCATTCCTTCCACTCCGCCTGACTGCATAACGGATTCAATCTGATATATGCGATCTTCACGAATTAAATTGCGAATTGCGGTCGTTGCCATCATGACTTCACAGGCAGGTGCTCTGCCTTTTCCATCTTTAGTTGGAATGAGTTTTTGAGCTATGACAGCTTCAAGACTCTCGGACATCATGGAGCGTATTTGGCCTTTTTGACTGGATGGAAAAATATCAATAATACGATCCACAGCTTTCACTGCGCTGGATGTATGAAGAGTCGATAAAACCAAATGACCTGTTTCTGCAGCTGTTAGAGCCAGGGAAATTGTTTCCAAATCCCTCATTTCACCCACCAGAATGACATCTGGGTCTTCTCGGAGAGCTGCACGAAGCGCATTACCAAAACTATGCGTTGTTGCTCCCAATTCCCGTTGGTTGATAAGACTTTGATTGGAATGATGAAAATACTCTACAGGATCTTCAACTGTAATAATATGGCATTGACGATTTTGATTAATGTGATCAACCATGGCAGCAAGGGTGGTACTTTTACCCGATCCAGTTGGGCCGGTCAATAAAATTAATCCACGATCTTTCATAGCCAATGTTGCCATAATGGGCGGTATACCCAATTCCTCGAAGTTCTTGGGTACTTCAGGGATGGCTCTGAATACACATGAGATACCACGAATTTGCTCGAAAAAATTCACACGAAAACGACCTTTACCATCTATCCTGTATGAAAAATCGATTTCTTTATCTTTTCGAAAAGTACCGATTTGATCTTCGTTCATGACTTGAGGCATAACACCACTAATCTGTTCGTCGGTAGTTGCATCCATATTAAGGGGCTTCATGGTGCCATTTATGCGAACCATGGGAATTGAACCTGTACTTATGTGTAAATCAGATGCCCCGCTATTCAGAGCATAGATTAGCATTTCATCAATTTTCATAAATTATTCTGAATCATCAGGTGTTCCGTATCCCAAAAATTTTCCCCGGTCACGATCATATACAACCATTCGTCCAGCGCCACCTTTCATTTCTTCAGAACTTTCAGCAGAGATTTGTCCACCTTCATCGCTAAAAGAAAGTGTAAATGTCCATTTCAGTTTAGTTGAACGCTCCACTTCCAATTGACCTCGACGTTCCATTTCTTCAATATCACTGGGCCATTCACCATATGTCTGATAGTACATTTTAGCTGCGTTATCTATATTACCGATGACTGATTTAGCTTCAGCAGCATAGGCACTTTTAACATATTCAAAATACGTGGGCAATGCAATGGCTGCTAAAATGGCTACTATCACAATTACAACCATGATTTCAATCATGGTAAAACCCTTTTGTTTACGGTTTTTGATTAACTTCATTGAGTTTTCTCCACTCTTCATTATTGTTTACAATTTTTCTATTTTTATCCTTGGTTAAAATAGGAAAACCAATTAATTAATGATGTAGCTTTCCCATAGTCAATTAAATAACGTCTGCATGTTGGGATTTACTTACACAAAACAGATGGTTTAATTTGTGCTCATTTCGGGAAAAAATGTTCATTTCTTATCTTAATGTAAATAGAAAATTGTGTTTAACTTTGATGTCTATTTATGAATAATAAATCAAGGATTTATCAATGAATGTCGCCATTCTAAAAGAAACTCTCTCCGGTGAAAACCGCGTTGCTGCCATTCCTGCCACAGTAAAAGAAATGGTGAAAAGCGGGATGAAAGTTCGCGTTGAATCCGGAGCTGGAGAAAATTCTCATTTTTCAGATGATGATTATAAAAATGCCGGAGCAGATATTGTGTCCGATCGGGCAACTTTATTGGCCCAGACAGATCTTATTTTAAAAGTAGCTCCGGCTGAATTGGATGAAATAAACATGATGAAAGATGGAACAGCTTATGTGTCATTTTTCCAAACAACAATTCAGACTGAACATGTTAAAAAATTAGTGAACAAAAATATATCCGCATTTTCCATGCATCTTATTCCACGAACAACATTAGCTCAAAGTATGGATGCATTGAGTTCCCAAAGCAATATTGCCGGTTATAAAGCCGTTTTACTCGGTGCAGCACACTTGAGTGTATATATGCCGCTGCTCATGACAGCTGCAGGAACTATTCCTCCGGCAAAAGTACTTGTGTTGGGTGCCGGTGTCGCCGGACTGCAAGCCATCGCCACTGCAAAACGTCTTGGAGCCCAAGTTGAAGCATTTGATGTTCGACCTGTAGTGAAGGAACAAGTGGAAAGTTTAGGTGCAAAATTTGTAGAAGTTGAAGCTGATGAAGAAGACGGCGTTGGTGAAGGCGGCTATGCCAAGGAAACGTCAGAAGATTATAAACAACGTCAGCAACAACTCATCAAGGACCATATTGCTAAATCCAATATGGTCATAACAACAGCATTAATTCCCGGAAGACCGGCTCCTGTTTTGATCCATGAGGAGATGGTACTGGGAATGAAACATGGTTCTGTTATTATGGATCTTGCAGCAGAAAATGGTGGTAATTGTGAAATGACAATTCCTGGTGAAGTCACAATTTCCCATGGTGTAATAATTGACGGATCATTAAACCTACCCGCTACGATGCCAACCCATGCATCTCAACTCTATGCAAAAAATATTATTACGTTTGTGAAACATCTATGTCCTGAAGGTGAAATTAAAATAGACTTGGATGATGAAATTATTTCAGGAGCACTTTTTGCTCATAATGGAGATATAACTCACGAACCCACTAAAGAAGCATTAAACAAATCATAAGGATAAAATCCAATGGATATGATTAATATTTTCACTGTTTTCATCCTGGCAATTTTTGTCGGGTTTGAAATTATCACAAAAGTTCCTCCCACCCTTCACACACCGCTAATGTCCGGGTCAAATGCTATTTCCGGCATCGCTATTGTCGGTGCGATTATCGCCACAAAAGTGGGCGGAGAATTGGGAACCTGGCTGGGTTTCATTGCTGTCATTTTTGCAACGGTCAATGTTGTAGGTGGATTTATGGTCACCGATCGAATGCTCAAAATGTTTAAGCGGAAATAGAGGCGAATAATGGAATACACAAATATCGCATACGTTCTCGCTGCCATTTTATTTATCTTGGGTATCAAACGGTTAAGTTCGCCAAAAACAGCCCGGAGTGGTAATACAATTGCATCTGTGGGGATGCTCATCGCCATCGTTGCAACTCTTGTTTCTTACGATCTTCTGAATTTTCAAACCATTGCCATCGGTATGATTATCGGTACAATTATCGGAGCCTTTTTTGCTATAAAAGTAGAAATGACACAGATGCCTCAAATGGTTGCAATTTTTAACGGATTTGGCGGAGGTGCTTCCGCATTGGTTGCAGCAGCAGAATATTTTAATCCCGCTAATCCTTCCACATTCAATTCAGCCACGATTGCCATCAGTGTTTTTGTGGGTACATTGACATTTACCGGGAGCTTTATCGCCTTTGGCAAACTGCAGGGATTTGTCAGTGGAAAGCCAATCGTTTTTCCCGGACAGAAAATTATGAATGCACTCATTGCAATTTGTCTCGTTTTATTGGGCATTTATACTGTGATCGGCGGTGAAACAGATTCATATTTTTATGGATTGGTTGCTCTTGCAGCTCTCATTGGCATTACCCTGACAATTCCCATCGGTGGCGCAGATATGCCAGTTGTTATATCCTTATTGAATTCATATTCAGGAGTTGCAGCGGCAGCAACAGGATTTGTACTGTTGAACAATGGGTTGATTATTTCAGGTGCATTGGTTGGTGCGTCCGGATTGATTCTGACCAATATAATGTGTAAAGGAATGAACAGATCTTTAGCAAATGTTATTTTTGGTGCGGTTGGGTTGGTACAAGAAACACCTGGCGGAGATGGAAAGCAAATCCAGGTAAAGAGTGCTTCTACTGAAGAGGCTGCTATGATTCTTGAAGCGGCAGAGAAAATCATTGTTGTTCCTGGTTATGGTCTCGCTGTTGCACAGGCACAGCATGCTATTCGCGAAATTGCTGATTTCTTGGAAAATATGGGGAAAAAAGTTCTCTATGCAATTCATCCTGTAGCGGGAAGAATGCCCGGACATATGAACGTGCTTTTAGCGGAAGCGAATGTTCCTTATGAACAATTACTCGATTTGGACCAGATAAATCCGGAATTTGAAGATTGTGATGTGGCAATTGTTTTAGGTGCAAACGATGTTGTGAATCCTGCTGCAAGACATGATACGTCCAGCCCTATTTATGGAATGCCGATTCTGGATGTTGATAAATCAAAAACTGTTCTGGTAAATAAACGGACGATGAATCCCGGATTTGCCGGAATTCAAAATGAGTTATTCGGTTTTGACAATACACTCATGGTTTTTGGTGACGCAAAAGCGATGCTGACGGATCTCCATAAAGATCTTAAAGAATTGTAATTTTTCACAGACTTCAGTTAATTCTTCTTTTTCAGTATTAGTTCTATGACAGACATTCTTGTCTGTCATTTTGCAAACCCGCCAATGGCCGACAATCAAGAATCCGCCAACAGTCGGACACCGTGTTTGCAATACGTTTTTTTCGTGTACTTTTATTATTTGTCATGAAACAATTTTGAACGCCACTGTGTATAATTCGTAATAATTTCCAAGAGTAATTTTGATTAAACATACTATTTTTTTCATATTTTTAGGAGTACATCTCATGTCAGCAGAAAATGAAACTATTGTACTGGGCGCTGGTTGTTTCTGGTGCGTAGAAGCCGTCTACGAACGAATTGATGGTGTTATCGATGTGGAAGCAGCCTATGCAAATGGACATACGAATAATCCAACGTATAATGATGTGTGTGACGGAGGTACTGGTTTTGCTGAAGTGGCTAAAGTCACATTTGATCCCCAACAGGTAACATTAAATGAAATTTTTGACATTTTCTGGAAGGCACATGATCCAACCACGCTTAATCGCCAAGGTGGAGATGTAGGAACACAATACCGTTCTGGAATCTATTATAATTCTGATGAACAAAAGAAAATTGCAATCACATCTATTGCCAACGCCCAAAAGGCTTTTGATAAAAAGATTGTTACAGAAATTGAACCACTAAAAAAATATACTGTCGCTGAAAATTATCACCAAGATTATTACAACAAAAATAAGAATGCACCCTACTGCTCTTTTGTTATTACTCCTAAATTGAAAAAGCTGAATTTGGAATAAATGTAGTACAAACATTCCTGTTTGCACTACGACAAACAGGAATGTTTGTCGTACAGCTTTAGTTTCATGAATCTAAAGGACTTTTAATAGCCAATGGTCCTTTGTTCAGAACATGCTTATATAAAAACAAGATTGCATTCCTTGCCAGGTTTTGCGTTGCCGCAGAAACTTTCTTTTCTTTGGCTAAATATGTTAAGTATGCATTGAATGCCTCCCCGTCTAACTGGTTTGGATGGGTTTTATTATGATAAAGGATATAGTGTTTTATCCAATGTTTATATGTTTTCTCTGTCCGATAGCTGTAATGCCTTAATCGAATTTTTTCACTGACTTGACTTAATAGTATTGACATGGTTTATTAGTGTATTTATGATTAATATTTGTTTGGAATTTAGCTTATGAATGAAATATTACAAATACAGTATAACACACAAGATCGGGGCGCTATGTTGCATATTTGTAGTATAATAAGTAGTTAGAAGGTGTGCTAATTTAAAAAAAGGAACCTACAATTATGGAAATACATCATTATTGGATAATCTTCGGCATCATTTTAATGATAGCTGAAATATTTACACCAGGCTTTCTTTTAGCGAGTTTTGGGATTGGTGCTTTTGGTGGAAGTCTATTCGCCTATTGGGACTATGAGTTTAAAGTTCAATTATTTGTTTTTTCAGTCGTAACTATGATTGTCTTTTTTGGTATTCGACCTTTGTATAATAAATACTTTCACAAATTGGACGACCAAAGAGAAACAGGTGTAAATGCGTTTATCGGTAATAATTACAAGGTAACTGAAAACATAAATAATTCTGAAAATTTGGGCAGAGTGCAGATTGGCAGTGAAAGTTGGCGGGCACGGTCGGCAAATGATGAATTATTTGAAATTGGTGATTTAATCAAAGTAAGCAAGGTAGAAGGTTCTACCCTGTTTGTTTCTTCAACAGAAAATAAGGGGTCATAAAATGGATGCAATGTTAATCATAACAATCGTCGCTACTATTTTTGTAATTATTTTTGTAGCGAGTGGGTTTAAAATTATTCAACAGGCTGAAACAATGGTCATTGAAAGATTGGGTAAATACAACAGGACGTTGGAAAGCGGGATAAATATTATCATTCCTGTTTTCGATAAATCCAGAAGTATTTTTTGGCGATATAGAAAAACGGATGTTTCTGGGGAAGACATTGTAACACAAAAGATGACAAGTAAAATTGATTTACGAGAACAAGTCTTTGATTTCCCAAGACAAAATGTAATAACGAAAGACAATGTAACAATTGAAATTGACGCTATGCTTTACTTTCAAATTACTGACCCTGTAAAATCAACTTACGAAATTGCCAATCTTCCAAATGCAATTGAGAAACTTACCCAAACCACACTTCGTAATGTGCTTGGTGAATTGGATTTGGACGAATGCCTTGTTTCAAGAGATGTTATAAATACTAAACTTCGAGCAATTCTTGACGAAGCTACGGATAAATGGGGTGTCAAAGTTAATAGAGTTGAACTCCAAGATATTACACCACCACCAGAAATTCAAAAGGCAATGGAACAACAAATGCGTGCTGAAAGAGACCGTCGTGCTTCCATTCTTGAAGCAGAAGGAAAGAAAAAAGCAGCAATCCTTGAATCTGAAGGTGTTAAGGAATCTGCAATAAATATGGCTGAAGGTGAAAAAAAGTCGGCGATTTTGCAGGCTGAAGGTGAAGCAGAAGCCCGGATAAAAGTTGCAACGGCAGAAAAAGAAGCAATAGATAGAATTACCGAAGCAATTTCAGCGTCCAAAGGTGACCCAGCAAATTATCTGATTGCAGTTCGATATATCGAGACATTAAAAGAAATGGTTTCTGGACAAAATAATAAAGTTGTGTATTTACCATACGAAGCAACAGGCGTTTTGAGTTCAATTGGTGGAATAAAAGACATGCTTTCTGGGGTAGGTAAAAAATAGTGTAAAACCAAATAACCGCACACCTTCTAACCCCCACTCCACCGGGCGGCTAAACTCGTGCGGTGAATTTGAGATTTGAGACAAAATGAAGATTTGTGTAAAAACAAAAAATAGTGGTATAGAATCGCCGTCCACCTCCGGTGAGTTTATTCGTTGTATTGCTTTTGAGAAGTATTTAAAAAATGGCTGATTATATTATTCAGAATCACATACCATCAATGATCCAAGCGGTAGGTGATGAGTTAGATAAAATTTATAAATCAAAAAAGTCTATCACTCTATTTGAAGGCAAACTCATCGCCCAGAAAGGTGAAGATTTTATATACAAATTCGAATTGCCAGAAGGAACATCAATAGGGCAAATTGAAGATTGTGAATTAATTATTGGTAGCGAAGTTGTTGAAGGTCAAATATTAAGTATTGATAGTCAATTTATTACTCTTAAAACACCCGTAAATCTTGGCGGTTTTATTCCAGAATTAACCATCGAATGGTCTTCTGATATAATTTTAAGAAAACTTCTTGAAAGACTAACAACTATTGATGCTAAACCAGAAGATTTTAACCTTGAACTTACAGATATACTTTTCCATCCAATTAAAACAAAAGTATTAAATGAACTAAACGGGGTAAAGATTAAAATTGATAAACAAAGGAATGAAGCTCAACGAAAGGCAATCAAAGGTTCATTATCAAATCGTATATCTTTTATTTGGGGACCACCAGGTACTGGAAAAACATCTACACTTGGTTTTATAACATATAATTTAATTAAACAAGGTAAGCGAATCTTATTTGCTACCAATACTAATAGAGCTGTTGATGTTGCCCTAATTCAGGTTATTGATGCTTATAAAAGACTTGGCAAATCAAATGAATTTTCAAATGACATTACACGATATGGGCGACCATTCATTTTAGATAATGAAGATTTGGATTCTGTTTTTTTTGAAAACCAAATTGAAGAAATAAGAAAACAATTAAGAGAAAAAATAAAGGACGAACTAAAGCTATATCGAGAATTTAGAGAGCTGAAAATTAAAATGTCCCAAAATCAGGAATATTTGACTGATTTCAATAACAAAAAGAAAGAAATAGAATCAAACCAAAAAGTCCTAAATGCGGCTTTGGGTGAATTAAAGGGAATAAAAGATAAAATTGATCATTATGATAATGTTGGTATTCTTGAAAGTCTTTCTCGGGTTTTTCTTGGTGATTCACTTGATACATTAAATGAATTATTTGATCAAAAGAAAAAAGATTTAACAAGTCTGAAAAAAACTTTAGATGAAATAAAAATTCAATATGAAGAACTAAAAAAAGAATGCCCAATAGACAAGATTGTTTTAGAAAGATTTGAAGAATTAAAGAAAGAAGTTGATGATTTTGGTGGCGAAGAAAAATTGCAAAAATTTATTGATGAAGCATTGGCTATTGATGAAACATCTATTTTAAAAAAGAAAAAGTTTATCGCAGCTACTTTAGCCAAAATGGTGACCAATGATATTTTCTTTGAATTAGAATGTGATGTGTTAATCATTGATGAAGCCAGTATGGTGAGTCTTCCGTATTTAGCAATTCTCTCATCTATCGTTAATAATAAAGTAATTATTATTGGTGACCCTCAACAATTGCCTCCTATTTCTTTATCTGATTCAGAGATGGCAAAAAGATGGTTGGAAAAAGATATTTATATGTATGCGAGTAATAGTGTTGAAATAGAAGATTTATTTGATTGGAACAATTCGAACAAAGAATTCACCCATTTTTTAGACACCCAATACAGAATGACTGGTGAATTAAGTCAAATTATAAGTGATGTGTTTTATAAAGGCAATCTTAAAAATGGCAATAATGCTTCAAATGGTGGAATGGAAGGAATTTGTTTTATTGACACAGCTTCATTACACCCACAGTTGGATATGCTTCCCGGAAGGAAAAAGTTTGCGCCCTATAATGTTTCGCACACTGTACGAATAATTGAAGTTTTAAAATATCTTGCAATGGAAGGCCATTTTAAACCTGAAGAAATAGGAATAGTTTTACCTCTAAATGCTAGTGTTCAATATGTGAGAAAAGAGTTGCGGAAAAACGGATTAGGTTCTGTTGAAGTCGGGTCAGTACATACTTTCCAGGGACGAGAAAAAGATTTTATTATTTTCGATACTGTTATGACTGGTGTTAATTATACCATTCGACCATTTGATGAAAAGAAAACAGGTGAAAAAGTAAAACGGTTGTTAAATGTGGCCCTATCGAGACCAAAACAACTTTTATTTGTTATTGCCAATTATGACCATTTCTCATCCCAGTATGGGGGGAAATTCATAACTAAACTACTAACTAAACTGAAGGATCACTCATTAGGTAATATTCAAATTGAATCCAATGTTACTGATTATGAAAAATTGACCCCAGAACAACAAGAAGAATTATTAACAGAAATTTTAAATGAAGTTCCTGAAAATCAAAAAATAGTAATTGATGTTGATACTAAAACTCCAGCCCAACCAAAAAAGAAAAAAGAAAAAGTAGAAGAACATCAACAAATCACAAAAACGGAAAAACTAATAAAAAAGGAAATACAAAAAGTTGGTAGAGAAATAGCTTCTTTAAGATTTGAAATAAATAGTTTGTCAAGTAAACTAAATGGAAAAACATTGTTTAAACCATCTACAGAATGTGAAAACATCACTAATAAACTCCCTGTGTTCAAAGTGGATGATGAAGGTTCATTCAAGACGTGGATTGATATGATGTATAAGTATTGTTATGAGTCATCTGGCGGGAAAAATGCTCAATTTCCCATAATAGATAGGGATGACAGAAGAACAAAAGTAAGATGGGACATAAATAAATTGAGAAATTATTTCTTTCACGATGTGGAACTCTCTGAAGATCCAGATTCCGAAAAGAAAAGAATAAAACTGATTTTTAAAACAATGATAACCAACGGATATCCAAAAAATAAAGGTGAATGGTCAAATGTTCAACTTGCTTTAATGAATAGGATTGTAGAATGGTTGGATTCAGTTTTAGAAAAATTAAAAGATTAAGATTAATGAAAAAGCAATACAACCCACACTCCACACGGACAGCTAACGCTGCCCGTGAGTTTATTCGTTATGTAGCCCAAAAATGTTAATGAGAGATATTTAATGCCAATTCCAGATTATGAATCAATTATGCTTCCATTACTTAAAACATTGAGTGGTGGGAAAGAAATGTCTTTGCGAGAACATATTGATGAAATGGCAATTCATTTCAAATTGAATGAAGAAGAGAGAAAAGTACTAATTCCGAGTGGACGTTCTTATATGTTTGACGGCCGAGTAAGTTGGGCGAGAACTTATATGAAACAAGCAGGACTATTAGAATCACCAAGGCGGGGTTATGTGAAAATCACAAATGAAGGTAAAAAGGTTTTAAACCAGAATATTGAGAAAATAAATCGAAAATTTCTTCTACAGTTTCCAACTTTTGTTGAATTCCAAGAAAGAAAGGGAACCAGAAAAAAAGTAACTGAAAAAACTAAATTAGTATTGTCAACTGAAACACCTGAAGAACAATTAGATTTAGCATATTCCACAATTAGAGATGACCTTTCCTCTGAACTATTAAATCGCGTAAAACAATCATCACCCAGTTTTTTCGAAAAATTAGTAGTAGAATTACTTTTAAATATGGGATATGGTGGATCCCGAAAAGAAGCAGGAAGAGCAATAGGTCAAAGTGGTGATGAAGGAATTGATGGTATTATTGATGAAGACCGTCTTGGTTTAGACAATATTTACATACAAGCCAAAAAATGGGAAAATTCTATATCCCGACCTGAAATTCAAAAGTTTGTTGGCGCTCTTCAAGGACAGAGAGCTAAAAAGGGAATTTTTATCACAACATCAGTATTCACAAAAGAAGCAAGTCGTTATGTTAAAAATATAGAAAATAAAGTCGTTTTAATTGATGGTGAAAAGCTTACAGATTTGATGATTGACTTCAATGTGGGGGTGAGTCTTCAGTCAAATTATGAACTCAAAAAAATAGATGACGATTATTTTACAACTTAAGAATGTGCTACATAACCCCCACTCCACCGGACGGCTAAACTTGGTGGCGTGATTAGTGAAATTTGGTAAAATTATGTTGAGAGATTTAACAAAAGATTTGAGAATGGATTCGCCGTCCGCCGGTGAGTTTATTCGTTAGACGTATTTGTGTCCATATCTTGCCGGAGAACTGTTGCACACAGCATCTTTCCCCTTGACAAAAATGCGGAGTCCCCTAAATACTCCACTGTGTCCTCTGTATGGATGGCATATTTCGAGTA